>JAEXNR010000032.1 GCA_023439505.1 Bacillota bacterium | reverse complement strand
GTTAGCTTATCGCTAATCCATTATCTTTACTGTTTTTGTGGTTGTATCAATACTTTCGTATCAATACGAGTTCGTAATGCATCTTCAACCTTTCGGCTGTCGATTCATTTAATGAAAATTTCTTTTTTGAAGTCCATTCCGATTGCTCTTTATGGGCCTTCAATTTTTTAGAATTTTCAGGGTTGTTTTACTGTTCAATTATCAATGTTCTGTTGGTCTTTTATTTCATTTGTTGTTGTCAGCTGTTTGCCGTCAACTTTTTTAGTATATCATGCCGTCCGTCTTATGTCAACCACTTTTTTCATTTTTTTTATTTTATTTCCTTTTTTCATGGTTGTTTCAACGACGCCGGAGTTACATAATACTACCATTACAGGTAAAAGTCAAGTATGATTTTAAAACTTTTTTGAGATTTTTTAGAAAACTTATAAAATCCATGTAAAACATACAATAATACATATAAAATCGATCTTTTAAAAGCTTATGAGAGACCCGCGAAGGCTAAGAATCATTCTCACAAAGGTTAGAATCAATTGAAAGCATTCACCCTTTTATATCATATCCATTTTTAACTTAATCATACATATCGTATTAGAAAGAAACAATCATAGTACGTTTTCTCCCAACTGCCGCCCCGTTGCTTTGACATACAAAAGCAACTCCGGTCAGTGAAGATCAGGGGTTGCTTGTCTCTTGTTATTATATCTTTGAACATTATTCTCATATATTATCTTTAAACCGTACCTTTAAACAGACTTTAGAATAATATCTTCACAGCACCTGTAACGAAGCCAAGCAATAAATTGTTGTCGTAAATAAAACTTAATACTTGATTTTCCTCTATCATACGAAGTGCATCCCTTCCAATATCCGTACCTCCAAATACCGTTATAACGATAAAGAAGACCCAGACAATGGCCAGTCCATGAACCAGTCCGGCCAATAATCCTGCCGATTTATTAACCTGATTTAATATAGGTAACTTACTGATTATATTAAGGGCGAAACAGGCCGCCCACAAAATCACAAGTATTGCAAAGAAGGTACCAACAAAAGACAATCCATTGATAATAATTCTTGTCAGATAACTACTTAAATAGTCTTTGAACGTGTCAGTTGCTAATGTTTTATAAACTTCTTTGTTATTATTCTGGATCAGCGTATCTCTGATGGATTGTGGTAAAGGTAATTTCTCAATATAGGATACTTCCTCATTTAAGGTTGGTTCCTTATCATCCGCTTCAACCAACAACACCTTTTCTACCTTTTGTGCAATGTATTCATTTAACTTCTCATTGTTTCTCATGAAATCACTCACAAAAGGATGAATCCAGATGGTGACAAATATCGCAACAATTAAAGAAAACAACGAAAATACGGTCTTAATAAAACCTACCCGCCTGCCTACCAGGGCACTGCCTGTTAAGATGATCGCGACTACTACCAAAAGCCAATTCATAATATCCCCCTTTATTTTTCCAGCTAGCTTCCATGCGCGCTGCCTGCTCCCACGCATAAATTTAATATGGAACATATATTTATTTCCATACAAGCGGCTATGCCCGCATCAACATGTACTTCGTTTGGGTCGATGCTTGGTTTCAATGAATGATTTTACAGGTAACCTCCTCCTTCCCTAATCTTCCAGCTTTATCTCTGCAATTTCCGAGGAATTAACTAAAAAATACCGATCCAGATGATTAATGGGATAGAGTGCATCCACATTGGAATCAAAGGTATACCTAAACTTTTCTTTCCCATTTATCTTTAATATAACGCAGGAGGTTCCATCTTGCATCAGGATCTCCTCTCCTGACATAGAAATCTTACTATATTCAAATTTCAGACTCTTATCAAGCACTTTATTTCCTTCCAGATCATATAATACAAGCTGATTAGCCTTTACTCCCTCCCCGTCCCATACGATTCCGGCATACTCGCTGCTAAATATAATGCTCTTAATCTTCTGCTCTGCTTTATCATCCGGGTTATGTTGCGGTAATTCCTTAATAATATCTGGTTTCTCCTTAAAGGAATAGAGAATTAATCCATTGTCTTTATAGATGCAAACCTTATCATTATTCAAGAATACCACACGGGGAATCAAGATATCTTCATTAAAACTGTATCCGCCCACAAGGCGTTCCCGATAACTTTGACCTACTTCTCCGAAATTAAAGAAGCCCAGGTTCTCTGTCAGCTTCCCTGAATTTATCACAATAGAACTTAAGACCATTTTTCTTCCGTCCTCTGATAAGGCGATATCAACAGGATATCCTTCCTCGGCTGGTTCCATCATCTTTTCATAAATTATTTTTCCGTTTTTTTCGTACACAATGATATAGTTTACATTTCCCTCTTCCATCTGAACGGCAACCACGCCTTGACTTGCCACTTCTATTTTTACAATATTATGTAATGTTGTGAAGCCACCGGCAACACCCGATCTGTCAAAAACACATACGGTTCTATTGCCTTTATCAGCGATTGCCACATATTTACCACTGGTGTCCGCAATCGGATTTGCCATTTCATAGGCACCGTTCCAAATGGTATTTCCATTCTTATCAATCGCGATTGCCCCATCCCTTCCATACTTTACGATCTCCCCCCCATAACTTAAATATCCGGAAGCGGTTCCCTCCATGTTAGAGACGGACTTCATTACCTGATAGCTGTCATAGCTCTTATTAAATAACCGGTATAGATATATTCCTCCTGCAATAACAAGGATCAAAAGCAGCGTAATTACAATCAATGCCCTTCTCCTTCGATACCGTTTTTTACGGTTTCCATATTCTCTTAAGGTTTGTCCCTCATTATCCCTCGCCATTGCTTACTCCTGTTGCAGTTATTTATTCTAGATTATACCTCATTTTCGAATCTATGGCACTATCTTTTTACAATGAATTATTTCCTAGTACTTTCTGACCACTCTTTTTCCTGAAAGCGTCATGATCCAATACACGGCATATCTTAACTTCCCTCTTAAGCACATGGAAGAAAAAAGGGGAGTTCTCCTCCCCTTTTAATCTTATGGAACTATTAATTTCTGTCCGATCACCAGCTTGTTCTCATCCTCCAGATTATTTAAGGCTAATATCTTGGAGTAATTATTGGTTGAATGATATAACTTCACACATATTCCAACCAACGTATCTCCGCTTTCTACCGTATAATAATTTATTTGCTCCGGAGATTGTACCTCAACCGTATCGCTGCCGTCATCCTTCTGAGCCTTTGCTGGTTTATCCGGTTTTTTTGTTGGTTTTGGTGCTTTTGTAGGTGCCTGTGTAGGCTCCTGTGCAGCTGCAGCCTCTTCCTGATCATCCTGCGATTGAACCTCTTCCTTGTCTGCATCTGCCAGCGGTTCTACATTACCTGGTACCACCTGTATATCGAGACTGTTATTGTCAGCCGTCAATGCTCCTGCCTCTTCCGGCTGTTGATCCTCTGCTTTGTCCTGCTGGACCTGCGTCTTTGGCGATTCCGTAGGTTTTGGTGTTACTTTACCATTGTTCAGGATCGATTCCACCTTCTCAAAATTACTCGATAAAGAATCCATGGTACTTCTCATATTCTTCATCTGATCATAATTCGAAAGCATGGCGGCCCCAACCACCAGGGCTATAATTGCAAGAAGCGTTCCTGCTGCATACATAAGCTTAGGCTGCGTCTTGGTTTCTTGCTCCACCGGCGGTTTCTTATTTTGAATTACCGCTCTTATTTCTCTGGAAACATGGTCATCATAGGTTTCTTCTTCGCTCTGGGTCTTGTGATGATTGACCATATAGTTTTGCATATCTTCATTTTTTTCATAATAGATATAATAACCTGTCTGCTTATTCAGATGATTATTCTCATATAGATAAAAGGCTTCTTCTTTCTCCATATTATCATATACAAGCAGCGTTTTGTCCTGCCCTGCGAAATTATCCACGTGAGCCTTTAAAATTTTATCTTCATCCTCCAGAAGATAACTTGCTCCCCCGACAAACCATCCGACAATCTCCAGATTCACAAAATATTTTTTTATATTATCATAAATTCCAGTCCATATATCATTGGTGAACAGGATATCATTAGAAGTATCCATATCCTCCACTTCGATTGCACCTGCAATAAAAATATTACGGATCCCGTCTATCTTCACAATCTCCCCAACCAGTACGGCAATCTTGCAGTTGGAATAATCTTCTCCGGCAAGCTGCTTGATAAAGGTCATCACATAATCCTCTGCATAAATTTGCTTAGTCCCACCGTTTTTTCCTATTTGTCTGATATTCTTTGGCATCTTAAATGCAGCTTGTCCCCGATTCGTGTGATCCGCTTCCTTATTTTCATTGCTGTATATTGATTCTATCATATCCCCCGCTCCTATCTATGTTAATTCATACTAGTATCCACGCGTGCTAATTGCTGACACGCACAAACCAACGTGTGAAAATTATACTTTGTTTTAAATTTCCAAATATAAACAATCATAGCATAGTATGGACAGACTTTTTGTCAATTTCGGTTATCATAGAACAGAAACTTATCCTCAATTTTCTTCCATTTTTTAGCATTATCGAACTAAATAATTCTATCTCGTCATTCTTCTCTCCCATCTGCCTTTCCTTAATATTTTATTAATTATACAAGATTTAATTATTTCATTTACAACTGTCTATATTTTTAGTTTTTGGTAATACTTAACGTAAAGCTTGGCAATTTATTTTTGCATATCATTGTGCCGTTGACCTCATTTAAGGGGATCGGCTGCTTGGAGGATTATTATGGGTATTTTTACCAAGAGCAAGAACAGAATAAACTATTTTAACTCCGCAGAAAAAACTTCCGCCTATGAACTGGGCGCTATGTTAACTGATTTAATGCGAGAACATGTCGTTTCCAATAAATCCATTATCTTTTTATGCATTGGTTCAGACCGCGCCACAGGTGACTGCCTGGGACCGATTATTGGATATAAGTTATCTAAGTATCAAAAGCAGCAAAATTTCTATGTATATGGTACACTGGAGGAACCGGTGCATGCGAAGAATTTAAAGGACACCATTGATATGATCTATGCACTGCATGAGGACGCGTTTATCATCGCTATTGACGCTTCCCTTGGCAAGTCGGATCACGTGGGGTATATTACGCTGGGTGAGGGTCCCCTAAAACCCGGCGCCGGAGTGGATAAAGACTTACCCGAAGTCGGCGATCTGTTTATTACCGGGATTGTTAACTTCTCAGGATTTTTAGACCATATGCTGCTCCAGACAACCAGATTAAATGTTGTGATGTCATTGGCTGACCATATTTGTCTCGCCATTAATTATTGCATCTATCAGTTAAAGCACCATACTGTACAGACATTATCCTGAACTTACCTGAGGACTTTTCTTCCGGAATAAAAAAGTGTGTGATACTTAAGGCGTCTTAAGTATCACACACTTTTTATTTCTCTATGAATCCGTCTCAGTTAAGCGGATCTCACTTTTTGTTTACGCTGCTGATGTCTTTAACTTTGCCTTATGTTTCTTCCAGGATACCCAAAGAGGACCGGCAATGCAAATGGTGGAATAACATCCGCTGATGGTACCAATTGCCATCGGCAGAGCAAAGCTCTGGATCGACTCTATATCATGAGCAAACGCCAAAACATATACAGATGTAACACTGATAAATACGGCAAAGCTTGTCATTACTGATCTCATCATACACTGGGATATGGATAAATCAGTTAACTGATCCACCGGTAATTTGGTATAAGTTCTGCTGTTCTCTCTGATACGGTCATAGATAACAATGGTATCATTGATAGAATAACCGATAATACTTAGTGCAACCGCAACGAAGGATTCTCCGATGGGAATACCGAATATAACGCAGGTAAAAAATACTACCATGACGTCATGAACAAGTGCAATGATTGCCATTACACCGGCAGAAAGACCGCCGATTTTTCTGAATCTCATCCAAACGTAACACATTACCAGTGTGGAAGCCAGTACCAATGCAATAATTCCGTTGGTTAAAAACTTCTGACCAAAGAACGGCTCTACCATGGAGGATTCGGATAATTTAAGGTTGTTATCCGGGAAAGCCTCTTTGAGCGAATCATCGAACTTCTGCTGTTCAGATGCTTCCACGCCATAATTACCTGCAATATTTATTACTAATTTCTTCTCATCTGAAGCAAGATCTGATGTCAGCTGTGTTGTTACCGGACGCCCTAATAATTCGGACGCTTTATCCTCTGCCGACTTCTCATTTAGTTCTCCTTCATAAGTATACTTTAATAGTGCGCCGCCCTTAAACTGAATATCCAGCTGAACGCCCTTAACAAAAGTAAATATAATTCCAATCACCATAATTGCAATTGAGATTGTGAAATAAACCCAACGTTTATTATAAAACTGATGAAGACCAGTTCCTTTACTCATAGCGTAACCCTCCTTGATCTACATGTATACAGAGCAGGTTTACGTAAAAAGCTGTATTCGCTTAAAGACCATATCATTAACCTTGATGCCGTAACACCGGCAATAAAGTTAAATACGATACCAACCAATAAGGTGTAAGCAAATGACAAAAGGGAACCTGATCCAAAGATATATAAAACCACACCAACAATTAATACGGTAATATTACCATCAAATACGGAGGAGAAGGAGCCTTTAAAGCCCGCCGTAATAGCGGAGCGAAGACTCTTTCCTGACTTAATCTCTTCACTGATACGTTCTGATGCGATAACGTTCGCATCCACACCCATACCAATAGAAAGAATTACGCCGGCAATACCGGTCAGTGTCAGTGACATCTGAGGTATTGATAGTAAGAGAATCTGTCCCGAGACCTGGATCAGCAGGGAAATACAAGCGACAAATCCGGGCAGACGGTAATATACCAGAAGCAGAGCACATATAATTGCAAACGCCAGGATACCGGCATCCAGCATTACATTGAGTGCACCGGAACCGAGGGTGGGGCTGATGGTAGAATGGTTTTTGGTTATCATAGAAAATGGCAATGCACCGGAATTGATCTTATCAGCCAATTCCTTTGCTGCATCGTAATTCTCCATACCCGTTATCTCTGCTCTTCCATCAGGTATTTGTTCAATTACCTGAGCGGTCTGAATTAAGGTCTTGTCCATATAAATCTTCAGATTCTTCCCTACCATTTTACCGGTAGCATCTCTCATCGCCTTAACTCCTGTTTCATCAAAGGTAAGGCCAACCACATACTGATTTTTCTCTTTATTAAATTGAGGCTGTGCTTTTATTACATGAGAGCCTTCCAGAAATACTTTGTCATCCTGATCACAGAAGGTTAACTGTGCGGTTTCTCCCAGCTCCGCCATAGCCTGTTCCGGATTAAATTCGGTTTCATCAGCTTTCCATGGGAAACGTACAATAATATATCCATTGTTTTTATCAATTGTTACATCTCGGTCCAGGATCTGTTTCTGATCCAAACGCGTCTCAATGATTGATCTTGCTGCCTCCAGCTCGTCACTTGTGGGCTTTCTGTCCAGTCCCTGAGGCTCAAATGCAGCATCCACGCCACCACGGATGTCAATACCGTAACGCATATCGGGTCCGCCCTTGATCTTAAATGAGCCAATCGATACTCCAAAAAGAGCCGTATACGTCATTATAATCGTAATCACTAATACTACAAAAAATACTGGCTTCTTACTCTTCATATTGTTATCCTTTTCTAAATAATAGATTTTTTCAAGCATTTGTATCCTTGTATAGCTTGTACTGATTTTACTTAAATTATTGTTAATGCCGGAGGAGAATGTCCTCCAAGTATCCACACGCTGAATGCAGATTTACGAATGATATATAAAAATAAATAAAATTCAGAAATAAAAGTTTTCCATCCACAGACGAACAAAGGAAGTATAACATAATACCCCGGAAAAAAATAACGCTGAGGGCTGGTAATATTTCGATTATTTGTTGCAACTACAAGAAAAGCGAGACTGCCTTCCTCCGGAACATAAATATGAACCGGATCATTTATATTGTTAAAATCAGATTTCGGATTTATATTTATTTTCCCGGTATATTCAAAATAAAATGACATCTGATACAGTAGAAAGACTGGTAAAAGCAGGAATACAATATAATTATGACGTCTGCCCTTTTGCAACAAATAATTCATATTCCTGATACCCTCCCTTTCTCCATATATCTTCTAGGATACCACAAAAGTGTTCATTTGCATATAACATTTTTTCACATGAGACCCCATAAAAACGCATATACTTCCACCTATTTGGATACTTCCGAATCCAAAATACGTCTCACCTCTGTTTTAACTATCGTTTGTAACTATTATTGCGAATATACCTCTCCTGAATTTTCTATCACTTATCTATCTCCCATGATAAAGCATCAAAAAACTGCCGCAAACCTGCGGCAGTTCAGAATCAGACACTCTCACTGATTTATTCTCCAAACACTTCCCGATAATCTTTTTGAAACTTTACGATTCCCTGCTGTGTCAAAGGGTGAACACTCATCTGTTCGATCACTTTATAAGGGACGGTCGCAATATCCGCACCCAGCAATGCACAATCCGTAACATGAACAGGATTTCTTACACTCGCGGCTATAATCTCTGTTTTAAGCTGATAGCGTTTGAATATATCTGCGATTACCCGGATCAGTTCCGTCCCCGGCTGTGATATATCATCCAGTCTGCCAAGAAAAGGGGATACATAGGTCGCGCCGGCTCTGGCTGCAAGCAATGCCTGATTGGCTGTAAACACCAGGGTTACATTGGTCTTAATCCCTTGATCCGACAATACCTTTACTGCCTTTAATCCCTCAGTGGTCATTGGAATTTTAACCACCATATTTGGGTGAATCCCCGAAATCGCGATACCTTCTGCTATCATTCCCTGTGCATCTGTTGTTGTTGCCTTTACCTCACCGCTTACCGGACCATCAACAATCTCGGTGATCTCTTTGATTACCTGGGTAAAGTCCCTGCCCTCTGCAGCAATTAAAGACGGGTTTGTTGTAACTCCGCAAATTACACCCATTTCATTTGCTTTCATTATTTCTTCTACATTGGCTGTATCAATAAAAAATCTCATTCTTCGCCTCTATTCCCGGGTATGCCTTTGGAGCATAGCCTCATTTTTCTTTTCTTTCTTCCTTCTGTTCCAAATCGCTTATACATTTGATCTACTAAAATAGGACACAGGATTGCAGTAAGAATTACCGCCGCCGATATCTGTGTCATAGCAATTCCTACATAGGGTTTAAATTCCGGCGCCACCGCCGCAACCATCGCCGGAACCGCAATCGCATTGCCGGCTACCGATACCGTTGCCATCCCTGCATATCCCGGTCTTCCAAGCAAAATCCTGTCTACCGCAAGTGCAACCGGTGCAGTTACCATAATAACGATGATCACCAGTAAAACTCCGCCAATGCCCGCATGGAGTACCTGAATCAGATTAATATTGGAGCCGATAATAAATCCAGACACAGGTGTCAGCAGCTTGATTGCGGGTTTTGTTTTCTCCCTGATCTCCGGGTCACAAACTGATAATAGAATACCGATCATCAAGGGAAGCAGTAAGGACAATATATCAATTGGATGAAATCCCTCCATCCCTCCTATTCCTATTGTGATTAAGGACAGCAGGGGTCCCGAGTTTAGGTTAAACAGGGGTCTTGCCGCCATATCAACAGAATCTCCGTAGGTATCCATTAACCCCATATACAGATTACTGTTACAGTTTGTTAAAGAACATAACAGAGAAAGAGAACATACACCCAGAATCCCATCCGCTCCGAAATAACGGGAAATCACCAAATAGAAACCGGCGCCTGCAAGGTATTTAAACAGTACATGGCTTCCTCCCCGCTTCAGCGCCTGGGGCAGTTCTCTGATATCTAACTGACAACCGGTATACAATAATGTAAGACACATAATGGTCATCATGCCCTGATCAGAAAACAGCACTTTACTATAGCTTCCAAAGGTAAAAAAGGTTGGAAATACCGTATTAATAAATACGGCTGCGATTAAAGGCAGGATCATATTTCCTGCCGGTATGTTACGGGTCAGTTTACGAAATGAAATCATAATTATCTCCCTCGAGCTATAGTACAATCCTTTCCAGATCATCCGGTACAAACAGATTTCCGCTATAAAAAGCTCGTCCTTCTTCCAGATACAGCTTCTTTCTCTGCTCAAGATATTTATCTTCGGTATGGTATAACAGCAGATTATTTACTTTCAGTTCGCCTGCCAGTTTACATATATCCATGACAGTCCCATGATGCTTTTCATAAGGCTTAAAAATATCCTTATGCCGGTACAGACAAAATGCCTCATGCAGCATCCAGTCTGCCTGGTATGCATAGGAATATTCCTGTTCCCTATAGGGTTCGTCCCCCAGAAAAACAAAGCGTTTCCCATTCTTGAGCACGGTTGCAAAGCCAAACTGCTTTGCTTTCGTGGAACCGATATCAAAAAATTTAATCTGATAATTCAATATTAAGGTCTCTGCACCATCCTCCAGGGGGTAGAACATGATGCGCTTTCCTATGAATTGATAAAACTTATCCTGCACTGTTAGTTTGCATATGGTCTTAATCGTATCCACCAGCTCCGTATGACAGTAAATTGCCAGATCGCCCTGATAATGTTCCTGCTTCATTCTGGCTGCAATCATACGGATTAACCAGATGACACCGAAAATGTGGTCCGTATGCTCATGACTGATAAAAATATCATGTATTTTATCAAGCGGGATCTCCGCTTTCTCAAGCTGTGTTAAGATACCGTTACCTCCGCCCGTATCAACCAGAAAATAATCCTCTCCTGTCTGTATTGCAAAGCAGGTGTTATAACATTTGGTAACGGTGGCATTTCCTGTTCCTAACATAATTAATGTTTCTTGCATAAGTATCTCCCATCAGATTGCAGTTCGGACGTCTTCCAGCTGCATTATCCTGTTTTATTTCTGTTGCTGTGTTATTTCTGCTGCTGTTTCATAATGCGCCAAAGGGTCGTTCTGCTGATCCCCAATTCATCCGCCAGATCCTGCTTTCTTTTTCTGGGCTTTCGCTGCATCATCTCTTCTTGTGCCTTAATGGCTGTCTCTACCGGTTGTGCCGGTTGTGCCGCCTGCTCCTCCTGGTCCTTAAATATCTTCAGCTGCTTGATATCTGCCAGCGTTATTACACTGGATTCATTTAATACCGTAAGTCTCTCGCAGATATTTCTTAATTCTCTCACATTTCCCGGCCAGGAATATTCCATTAGCAGGCTGGCGGCTTTCTTCTCCATGGTTGCAATGGGCTTTCCCATTTCGCAGGCGAACCGGGTCAGATAGTAATCCACCATTTCCTGGATATCTTCCTTGCGGTCTCTTAAAGGTGAGATCACAATATCCAGAAGATTTAAACGATAGTAAAGATCCGAGCGAAACTTTCCTTCTCTGATTTGTTTCTCAATATTAATGTTGGTAGCGGATATAATCCGGACGTCAATGGGCTGAACCGTATTTCCTCCGATTCTGCGGATCTCCTTTTCCTGCAGAACACGGAGAAGTTTGGCCTGAAGTGTGATTGGCACCTCACCGATTTCATCCAAAAATATGGTTCCTTTATGGGCCAGCTCAAAAAGACCGATTTTGCCGCCCCTTATGGCACCGGAAAAGGCTCCCTCTTCATATCCGAACAACTCACTTTCCAAAAGATTCTCCGGAAGTGCCGCACAGTTTAGGGCGACAAAGGGCTGGTCCTTTCTTCTGCTTGCATTGTGTATGCTATGAGCAAATAATTCCTTCCCGGTACCTGTCTCTCCGATAATCAAGACATTGGAATCCACACCTCCATACCGTTCTGCCATCCGAATGGTTTCTTTGATGGACTCACTGGTGCCGATGATATCTTTAAAGGTATATTTGGCTGTTAAGCCTCTTTTCCCCAGACTCCGACGTATTTTTGTCTCAGCTTCCCTGATCTGTTCTGTGTTTTTGGTGATAATCACCGTTCCCACATTCTGATCATCTACAATAATCGGGCGGTATTGAATATAATAATTGTTTCCGTTAAAGTTCAGGATTTCTTCTAATGGCGTATTGATATCCCTTGCGTATCTCCATTTCAAATTCTTACATATGTTATCCACCAGGGTATATTGCCGGTCTTCCAGGGTTGATAATTGGAACGTCCGGTAT
Organism: Bacillota bacterium; assembly: GCA_023439505.1. GTDB lineage: Bacteria > Bacillota > Clostridia > Lachnospirales > Lachnospiraceae > Mobilitalea. Next base: position 188,124 of record JAEXNR010000032.1, on the reverse strand, counting down.
GCCTGATTGTTAATGGCCTGGATAATACCGACTTCATTTACCGATATGATGGCATCCTCATTATGATTAATGATGGTTCGAAACATATTGGAATGGGCACGCTCCTGGTTAATGGTATTGGCTGTTTTTACCGCTTCAAATAGAGCCAGTTCAATGGCCGCATCTCTCGTCAGAATGTGAACTCTTGGAAGCCCGAGCCGGTCGCATAACCCGCATACCGTTCCCGCGCCGACAAAAACCTCACAGTCTTTTGCCTTTTCCAGTGCCATACAGGCACTTTCTTCATCAAACACATCATATACATCTATTTTGGCTTCACATAAGTCTTCAAGATTCTTTCGCGATTTGATATCAAAGTTTGGAAGGCAGAGCGCAATTTTCTTCGGATGAAATTCCTGCTTACACTCAATCAGGGCATCCAGTATATCAAAACCTGTTAACTGTATCTCGATTGCGTGCTTATTCGGAAAAAGCTTATGAAGCCTGTCGTAGGTCATTCCTCTGGCTACAATGATATCTGCATCGCTGTTTTCCTTGAGGGACTGAGGTGTCCCAAACACATGAATCAGTTCAATTTTAATATCTTCTTTTAAAGGTACCTTTTTAATTGCCTTTTCAAAATTTTCCCGCATATTCAGATGTGGGATAAACATTAATATTTTAACCACAAAGAACTCCTCCTGCTTTATTACCGAAACATTTTGTATGTCATACCAGCGCCACTATCTTTAGTATAACACAAATCAGTATGCAAAATAGGTTTATGTTTCATCTTCCGGTATCAATCTTAAGGTAAGGGTAGAATCAAACATGAAGGGAGCATCTGATTAATTATTTACTACGTTAATTGGGGCACCTTCCACAAATGCCTTTAAATTGTCCACTGCGATATCCATGAGTCTTTGTCTGGATTCCTTGGGTGCCCACGCGATGTGAGGTGTTATGATCATGTTCTTCGCCGAGAGAAGCGGATTGTCCATTTTAATTGGTTCACTGGATACTACATCCACCGCAGCCCCGCCAACTTTACCGCTGTTAAGGGCATCTCTTAAATCTTCTTCCACAATCAGCGGACCTCTGGAGGTATTAATGATTTTAACACCATCTTTCATTTTGGCAATGGTATCTTTATTAATCATGCCTTCCGTTGAAGGAAATAACGGGCAGTGCAAGCTGATTACATCTGAGCCTGACAGTACTTCATCCAGTGAGGCATATCTGCAGTTATCCAGCTTCAGATTAGGATTCGGATATTCATCATATGCTAACACCTTCATACCAAAGGCTGCTGCAATTGATCCTGTCAGCTGTCCGATTCTTCCAAAACCTATGATACCCATTGTTTTTCCTGCCAATTCCACCAATGGATGATTCCAGAAACACCAATCCTTGTTATTCGTCCACTCCCCTGCTTTGACACAATCCGAATGTTCCCCAACGTAGTGGCATAATTCCAGGAGAAGTGCAAAAACATATTGGGCAACTGCATTTGTTCCATAAGTAGGGATGTTGGATACGATGATTCCCGCATTTTTTGCCGCAGCAGTATCCACCACATTATATCCGGTTGCCAATACCCCGATAAATTTCATACCCGGGCAGGCTTGTATGGTTTCCTTTGATATGGGTGTTTTATTGGTATATACCACCTCAGCATCTCCAATTCTGGAAATAATATGTTCCGGTGAGGTTCTGTCATAAACCGTTAAATCTCCTAATTTCTCAAATCCCTTCCAGGATAAATCCCCGGGATTTTCTGTATAACCGTCTAATATTACTATTTTCATATGATATATTCTCCTTTTTCTTGTGGCCTAGTCTTCTACCAATGCCCATGCTCTGTTGATTACCCTTTTGGTATTTGCCAGAATAATGTCTCCGTCTTCTTCGCCCCAGGGTTTTACCTCAAAGGAAAGCACATAAGGGTTTTCCTTACAAAAGAATCCATTCTCCTTCAATACGGTAAAGAACTCTGTAAGCTGTGCCACATCGTTGGCGCTGTCCGGGAAACCAAATCTGGGATGCTGATCCCCGTAGGCTTCGCAGCCCTTTTTCACAACTGCATTTCCAATATGTAAATGTGTGATATAGGGCTTTAATACTTCAATTACAAAACGGGATGTCTCATAGGTTGTCGGGAAATGAGATAAGTCAACCAGAAGTCCAAAGTTATTGTTGGTCTTTCTCATATCTTCCGCAAATGCTTTCGCCAAAGGCGCAGGTCCGATTAACGCGGACTTATCCATGTCGTAATCAAATACTTCCAGCTCGACCATCATTCCCTTTGTTGCTGCGTAATCACATACGGCTCTGGTTGTCTTAAGCAGCTGTACATAGGCCGTATCTTTGGTTTCTTCCTTCCATTTTCCGGCTAAAAAGGCGATTCCTTTTGCACCCAGATATTCTGCTTCATCCACCGCCTCTAAAAGTGTGGCCTGGGCAGCTTTTCTTCCTTCTTCGTCAATATCATTGGGGTTAAGTCCCGGTCCAAGCAATCTTGGCTGTGCACCGTAGCAAACCTTTAAGTGTGATTGTTCCAGCATCTTCTTTAATTTTTCCCGGGTCACATCATCCGCAACCTTTGTCACTTCTATGGCGTCGAAGTACTCATCACAGGCGATTCGTTTCACGGAATCCAGTAGTTCATAGCTGACCGGGGGATGACTCATCCATTGGATTGTTCCGACTTGAAAATATTTTTGAATCTGATCTTTCATTTGTTCCCTCTTTTCTGCATCACAATGCATTTCTATTTACCTGTTTTTTTGTCACAAACCAATTCCCAGGCAAGATTTAGGGTGCGTTTTGCATTAGCAATTACCACAGCGCTCTCCTCATCCTTCCAGGGCTTCACCTCAAAGCTCACAATCGGTCTGTTTTCTCTATTTAAAAATCCGATCTCCAACAAAATCTGAAGATAGTCGGATAATTCCTTTACATCATTTTCACTGCCGGGAAATCCAAATCTGGGATGCTGATCCCCATAAGCTTCACATTCCGGGCTTTTGATCACAGTATTTCCCATATGGGCATGCCTGATATATTCTTTCACCGGCAGCAAACTCTCCTCCAATGTCTCATGAAGCATGGGAATATGACTAAGGTCCACCATCAGTCCGAAATTATCATACACAGAGGATATTTCCTCCGCATATTTTTTAACCAGCTGTACCGGACCGATTAAGGATTTCTTATCCATGTCATAGTCAAAAACTTCGCAAAGTACCGGCATCTCACCTTTTGCTTTTGCATACGCACAAAGTTCTTTTGTTGATTGGATCAATGCGGCGTAGGAAAGTTCCTTTGTTTCCTCCTCATATCTTCCTGCCAGGAAGGAAAAGCCCGCGGCATTTATTTCATATGCCTCATCAATCCCTGCCTTCAGGGAATCCAGTGCTTTTCTTCTTTCATCCTCTTTCAGATCATTGATATTTAACCCTGCCGTAAGTAATCTGGGCTGACCGGCATATGCTACTGTCATGTGAGCCGCTTCTATCATTCGGGTGGCTTTTTCTCTGATCTCCTTGTCTTTAATCTGGGTAATCTCCACTGCATCAAAGTAATCATCGGTTACAATGTTTGACAGACACTCAAGAATCGGACCCTCACCTGTTGCCAAACCGTCGTAAATCATATGCAGTATAATACCGGTCTTCATATATCCGCGGAATGATTCTTTCATTCATTTCCTCGTTTCTTTCCGATTGCCGCTTTACATTCTGCCGCAATATGTGCCGCGTCATAGCCATACTTTGTCAGCAGCTGGTTATAGTCACCGGATTCTGCAAAATCTGTTGCTCCCACATAATTTACCGGTATCTGACACTCCTTCGCCACAACCTCTGACACTGCGCTAAAAAGCCCTCCATAGATACTGTGTTCTTCCACCGTCACCATGGCTCCTGTCTTATGTGCACAGGAGATAATCAGCTCCTGATCAATGGGTTTAATGGTATGCATATCCACAACGGTTGCCTCAATTCCCTCACCGGCCAGCAACTGTGCTGCCTCCAGCGCCTGATGAAGAATTGTTCCGGTGGCTACAATGGTTACATCCGTTCCTTCTCTTAATACAATTCCCTTACCAATCTGAAACTCCATATCCTCCGGATAGATAACAGGAGCCGCCGCCCTGCTGATTCTTAAATAAACCGGCCCGTCAAACTCTGCCGCTGCGAATACTGCCTTTTTGGTTTCTATCGCATCCGACAGATTGATCAGTGTCATATTGGGAATCGATCTGATGTAGGCCATATCTGTAATTGCATGATGACTGGCTCCATCATAGGAATCAGATAATCCGCAGTAGGTCCCTGCCAGTTTTACATTTAATTTATCATAGGCAATTAAGCTTTGGATTGGATCTCCTCCCCTGCCTGCCAAAAATACGGAAAAGGTATTCACAAAGGGAATCAATCCGGAAGAAGCAAAGCCGGCTGACATAGCTACCATGTTTAATTCGCTGATTCCCACATTAAAATATCGTTCCGGATAAGCCGCTCCGAATACAGCGCTTTTTGTTGATCCGCCTACATCTGCTTCCAATGCTACAATTTTCTCATTTTCTTTCCCCAGAGCCAAAAGCGCCTCTCCGTAAGCATCTCTGATTGCGATTTCTGCCATTATCTTGCACCTCCTAATTCTTCCTTTGCCAATGCATATTCCTGATCTCCGATGGGTTTACCATGCCAGATATTTTTTCCCTCCATAAAGGAAACACCTTTTCCCTTTATGGTTGCCGCAATGATAATACTGGGTTTCCCCTTGTTTTCCCTGGCCTGATCAACCGCTTCGGAAATTGATGCTACATCATGACCATCACAGATCAGCACATTCCAGCCAAATGCTTCCCATTTCTTTGCAATATCGCCCATAGGCATAATTTCTTCCACGGTTCCATCCAGTTGGACCCCGTTATGATCCAGGATTGCAATTAAGTGGTCTGCTCCAAATTTTGATCCCGACATGGCAGCTTCCCAAATGGCGCCTTCCTGACTCTCTCCGTCACCAAGAACCACATAAGTATATGCATCGTTTCCTTTGAGGCGGTCACTCAGCACCATTCCAAGTCCTGCTCCGAGTCCCAGTCCCAGGGGGCCCGTAGAAAGGTCAACCCCTTTTGTCTTATGTACGCAGGGATGCCCCTGCAGGTTGCTGTCAATTTGTCGTAACGTTTTTAATTCACTCTCCGGAAAATATCCCTTGTGCGCTAACACCAGATACAGAATCGGGGCAGCATGCCCCTTGGATAAGATAAATTTATCTCTGTTCTCCATCCTGGGATCCTTCGGATTAACATTCATCTTCTCATAATATAGTGTGGTAACGATCTCCGTACAGGATAAGGAACCTCCCGGATGACCGGTCTGAATATCATGAAGTAAGTCAATCAACTCATTTCGGAATTTATGGCAAAGAATCTCCAGTTCTTCTTTTCTTTCTGCCTTCATTTCTTCTCCTCTTTTCTTCTAATAATTATTCGCATCAAGCGTTAAGCACTTCGTTTATCTGTTCGATACATAAATTCATGCTCGATAAAACGGGACAGCCGCATATTTGTCCAATGTCTGTTTCCAGGTGCGCCATAGAAGCCTGTGCAAGGATAATACAGTCATATCCTGAGATTTCCCCGGCTTTCTCCCTTAGTATGGCATCATGCTCTTTCATATTCTGATTTTTCATTGCACGAAACGCATCCTGGCATACCATACTGTCCACAATAATTTCTTTTCCCGCCTTCCTTCCTTCTCCCCTTAATAGTTTTGTTGTCGGAGCGATGGTACTCATGGCGGTTGCCAGAATCAGTACTTGATTGCCATAGGTAATTCCCTTTTTTCCCATAGCCTCGTCAATGACTATGATAGGGGTCTTAATAAAGGGACGTATCATCTCCACCGTTGGTGTCAGTGTAGAGCAGGTTGTAACAATCAGGTCCGCTCCGGTTAATTCGGCGGCCTTAAGATCCATAAGTAAACGGTTCCTGTTCTCTATGGAAAAATATCCGACTTCATTTGGATGATCTGCCAGGAATTCATCCAATACATTGTGCACCTTGATTTCTTGCGTGATTCGATCTCTTAACTTTACTTCAAAGGTATTCAATACACTTTTTACCGTATGGATTAAGATAATGCTTTTCATTGAACTCTCCTTATGTGTAAATCCGGGACAGGATCGGTCCAAGATGGCTGATGGCTCCTGCTGCTGCCGCCTTCATATCCGGTATCTGAAAGATTTCTGTACAGAAGTTTCCGTCATAACCGCATTCTTTAAAGGTTCTGATAATCTTTTCAAAATCCAGTCCGCAATGACCGGGATACCTTCTGTTGTTATCCGCCAGATGAACATGAATGTTATAGCAGCTGTATTTTTTAATCGCTTCTATCACATCTCTTTCTTCAAGATTCAAATGAAAAATATCCATCATCAGCCTGAAATTATCCCTGTCCACCCGGTCCACCATCTTGACGCCTTCTTTCAGCGTATTAATGAAATTGGTCTGCATCAGGGTAACAGTCTCCAGTGCAATCTGAACCTTTCCCGGCTTAGCATACTCACTTAATTCCCGGAAAGCCTCCACTGCATACTGTTCGGTCTGTTCTCTTGTTAATTCCGGGCAATAATGCCCGCGGATTCTTCCTATATTAATGTTAGCCCCGAGACAACCGGCAAAATCGATGATTTCTTTCGTTCTGTCAATGGCCTCCCTCCGTTTTCCCGGTATCGGATCCGTGTAACTTAATCCCAATTGACCATATATCTCCCCTGTGCAAACCAAGGCGATGCTCAAGTGATGATTCATGGCACAATTTTTCACAAAGTCCCAGTCCAGCGCGGAAGGATTCAGCGTCATCAATTCCACTCCGTCATATCCTAGCGCAGCCAGATCGGAAAAGCTTTGTTCCAGTGGTCCCTGATACGCAGTTACGGAATCCGCAATTGCTACATCCGGTGTAGCCACCTGGTAACATAATTTCATAATTACGGCACATCCTTTCTTTTATCTGTCGTTCTCTGTTTCTTATATCTTATATTATGTAATAAGCAATTTTCATGCCAACCTCTCACTTCAAATCCTGGTACTTAAAATCCTCCCTGTTTCTCTTCAGATTGTGATGGTTCCTACACGCATATGTTCCATTCTTATTTTATGTTTCATAATGTTTCATATTAAGCGTTCAAATGTGTTTCATAACGTTTCATCATAATCCTCCATACTGCCAATGCCGTACTGCATATCCGGATCACCCATCTTTCTGCGCTTTTGTCAACCCTGTGACTAAGTGTTCTGTACCTCTCTTATGGTTCTGATAAGGTAGAACGAACTTTTAAAAAAAAGCTGCCCTTCATTTCAGAAGGGCAGCCTTTTTTATTTTACTTTATTCCTTTTGCATCCATATAATCTTTCTCATACTCTGTTACGTATTTTGTAGCAGCCGCAGCATCCAAATAGTTAGGAATCAACTTATTCTTCTCAATATAATCCGTCTTCCATTGATCGGATTCGGATACCTTCTTCAGTGCATCTGTCCAGAATGCAACCGCTTCATCACTCATGTCAGCAGATGCAGCAACACCGCGCCAGATCGGAACCTCAACATTATCATATCCGCCGATTTCGCCAAGCGTAGGTGCGTCTGCAAGATCTCCTGTATATCTTTCATTGGAAAGTGCCAGTACAGGGATCAGAGAACCTGCTGCCACGTATTCCGTTGCTGCTGCAGGTTTTGAAATAACAAAGTCAACATGTCCGCCAAGTGCTGCTGTAATCGCATCTCCGGTAGAATTGTATGTAATATATTTCATCACATCCGGAGAAATTCCGATCTCATTAATCATCGCTGTGTAAGTAGCAACATCATCACCCTTAGATCCACCGATTACAATCGTCTCCCCGTTCTTTGCCGCAGAAATAGCCGCCTGGAAATCAGCATATTTTGTTTTCTCATGTTTAAAGAGAAGCTGTTTGTCTACCGCCATAATGGCAATGATCTTAAAATTAGAGGACCGGTTTTTCGTATTCTCTACCATGGGCATTAAATCTCCGCTATTAAAGGTTAACAGGGTATTATTCGCCTTATCACCCTTTAAATTTGCAGTCTCATTTCTTCCAATCTCACCGTTGCCGTCTGTCTTGTTGGTTACAACGATTGTTCCGTCAACCAGTTTTTCCTTGGTCATGATGTCACCGATCATTCTTGTGAAGATATCACTTCCGCCGCCCGGACTGCTTGTTACCGTCCAATTGATTGTGGATGACGGTTTATATTCCTTGGAACCGCTTTTGCTTCCACATCCCGTCATGATTGTTGATAAAACCATTAATACTGCCAATAAAACTACTGCCTTCTTTTTCATAGTTACCTCCCAAAGTTTAATTATATAGTTTCGTTGTTAAAATAACTCGATAAGGATAATAAAACACAGGTTCGCCGCTTTATTATGTCTGCTCTTTCCCCGCTTTTTTCGGCCTACGTATCACACTTTTTATGATGGGTACAATAATCAGCGAAAGGAAGAAGATCATCAGGACACAGGTTATCGGTCTGGTAAAGAAGATGTTAAGACTTCCTCCCGATATAATAAATGCTTTTCTCATGTTTGACTCCAACAACGGAGCAAGTACAAAGGACAATAGCATCGGTGCTGTAGGATAATCATTCTTAATCAGGAAATATCCTAAAATACCGGATAAAAACATAATCAATACGCCGTACATGGAATTGCTGGAGCTATAGGATCCAACAACACAGACCACTGTGATAATCGGAATCATGTACTTTACAGGTACGGACAATATTTTTAATAAGTAGGGAATTACCAAAATCGCTACAACAAGTGTCAATATATTGGATAAGAATAAGGATGCGATCAGACCCCAGGCAAAATCAGGTGAGTTCTGGAACAGAAGAGGTCCTGGATTTAGTCCCCACATCATTAATCCACCAAGCAATACAGCTCCTGTTCCGGATCCCGGAATACCGAGTGCCAGAAGCGGTGCGAAGGCGCCTGCCGCTGCCGCATTATTAGCCGCTTCACAAGCCGCAATTCCTTCCACGGCTCCGGTTCCCAACGGTTCTTCACTCTTAAACTTCTTTTGTACGGCATATCCCATAAAAGAGCCTGTTGTTGCTCCTGCGCCCGGTAACACGCCTACAAAGGTTCCGAGAAAACCTGAACGTATTGCCGGAGGCAATAATCTTCTAAAATCATGCCTGGTCAGCAAACTGGAGCGTATGGAGAGCTTTGTTGTGACCTTTTCATGCTTTGATTCAGCATATCTTTCATTGATCAGACTGATTACCTGGGAGAATCCTACCGTACCGATAACAAAGGGGGTAAACGGAATTCCACCCAGCAGATACATACTGCCAAAGTCATATCTGGGTGCTCCCGACAAGGTATCCATTCCCATACTCGCCAGTAAAATACCAAACATGGTTATAACAACACCTTTGATCGGGTTTTCTCCAACCAGCCAGCTGATTGATGTCATGGCGATCAATAAGATTGCAGTCATCTCAGACGGACCGAATTTTAACCCAACATTGGCAAGGGCCGGACCCGCAAAGGTAAGAATGATGATGCCAATCGTACCCCCGGTAAAGGATGCCATGTTGGCAGTAAACAAAGCCTGTCCGGGCCGTTTCTTCTTCTTAGCCATGGGATATCCGTCCAGCGCCGTCATAACCGCCGGGGAATCTCCCGGAATATTTAATAAGATGGCACTAAAACTTCCTCCGTACATGTTGGAATAATAAAGTGCACCCAGCATAATAATTGCCGTAGTGGGATTAAACTTATACGTCAGTGGCAGCAATAGGGCTACTCCTGCCAAACTTCCAATCCCCGGCATGGCACCTACCACAAGTCCCAATATGGCACCCATCAAGGCAGCTCCTACATTTCCCGGTGTTAGTGCAACTGTAAATCCTCTGAATAATAGTTCCAAATTTTCCATTGATCATTTCCTCCTTTCTTATAAGATATTTTCAAACAGCCCCATGGGAAACTGAACGCCAAGCCACATTCCGAACACACCCAGGGTAATAAAAGCAACAACTGCAAGAATAATAAGCGTTGCCTTCCAACTCGTCTTTTCAACTATCTTCAGCCACAGTATGACATATAAGAATAAGGTCGGAATTAATCCAATGATAAATGTCGCAGCAAATATTCCGATTCCACCTGCAATCACCAGTAATTCTTCCGGTTTAAAAACTACTTTCTCTGTATTCTTAAAGGATTGCAGCAATGCAACCAGGCTGGTGATCACCATAACTACTGCCATAATAGATGGGAAAAACCCTGGCCTTGGCCCATCAACCGAATCCCAAAATCCGAGTTTGGTAAATCCCATGACCGCGTAAACCACACCCATAACAATGAAGATCAGCGGTACTAACCGTTTAGTTTGAATACCTTTCACTTACCTTCTCCTGCCTTTCTTTAGTCTCTTCGAATATGTAGTGCCATCTTAGATGCCATCTTCACGGCATTTTCAAATGCTGATGTTTTTACAATTCCTTTTCCGGCGATATCATAAGCTGTTCCATGTGCACAGGTTACAATTGGTGCCGGAAGTCCTCCAGCTATTGTTATTCCCTGATCAAAACCTTTTAACTTAAGAGCAATCTGTCCCTGATCATGATACATCGTAACAACTCCGTCAAACTCACCCTCAAATGCTTTTATAAATAAAATGTCTGAAGGATAGGGGCCCTTTGCGTCAATACCATTCTTATTCGCTTCCTCAATCGCCGGTGTAATGACATCCACTTCTTCTCTTCCGCACTTGCCGCCTTCTCCGGCATGGGGGTTTAAGGCCGCAACTCCTAATCTCGGTTTCTCGATACCGGAATTCTTTAAGGTGGTGTTAGCAAGTGTCATCGCTCTCATAATGCTTCGAACGCTTAAGTCTTCACTTACCTTGGCAATCGGTATATGGCTGGTTGTCCTGGTTGTCCATAAATCTCCCAGCACATTAATCTCGCCAAATGGTGCGGTATGCTCAAACAAGTTAGCCATGAAGTGGTGTTCACTCTCGAACTTGCAGCCTGCCTGGATCATCGCAGCCTTATTCAGCGGCGCAAAGCAAAAACCGTCAATTTCTTTCGCCTGATACAGCTTTACACCAAGTGTTAATAAATCAAGGCACACTTTTCCGCTTTCACAGCTGATCTTTGAGAAGGGCACATCCGCAGGGTCCAGATCCTTCTGATCCAATACCGGAATCCCCTCTTCCCAGGTTGCATCTGCAACCTGATCAATGATCTGAACCGGAATCCTTGCCCCAATGATCTCTTCCGCTCTTTGAAAGACCCGATAATCACCCAGTATTACCGGTCTGCAATATGTTTCATAAAAGTTCTCAGCGGCAAGTTTTGCTATAATCTCGGGACCTACGCCCGCGGCATCACCTAAAATCATTCCTATAATTGGTTTCTTGTTCATATTTACTTCCTTTCTCGGTAAAATCTTTATACATAGCTATAAAGCAAAAGTCATGCCAACTATTATTATTTGACTTTTTTGTGGAATAAATCATATGAAATCCCAATTTAATTCGTTAGGTGCTTCCTTTCCTGTTTGGTATCTTTGATTTTCATTTCATATCCGTGTTACATTCCCAATAAATTGTTTCATTTACTGTTCAAATTGTTGCTATGTTTCATTTTGTTTCATAATGTTAAAAACTGTTGTAAATAATCAAACCGAAGCTGATTACCTACAACAGTCATTGACATAACCGAGATAACATTATTTATATATCTTTTCTTTCAAAGCTGCCCTTGATACCAAGCTCTTCTCTATACTTTGCTACCACTCTTCTTGACACACAGATTCCCTTTTCCTTAAGTAATTGCATTAAGGTCTGATCACTATAGGGTCTTTTCTTATCTTCCTGCTCAATCATTTTCTTAATGATTAGCTTAATCTGTGCCGGGGTATTAGCCTCTTCATTGTTATTTTTTGCTACTGCTGTTGCAAAGAGTGATTTTAAGACTATCGTTCCTTTGGGAAATTGAATGTATTTTCCTTTCATCGCCCTGCTTACCGTGGACACATGAATCCCCATACGATTTGCAACCTCGTTCATCGTCATCGGTCTTGCTTCTTCTTTCCCCATGAAATACTTTTCTTGCATCCCTAATACCGTTTCTGATATCTGCAGCAATGTTTTCCGACGCTGTTCCATACAATTCAATATAAATCTGGCCCGCTCCAGCTTGCTTCTAAAATACTCCTGCAATTCCTGATCCTTTGTTTCCTGCATCATTCTCAGATAATAATCATTCAGGCTGTAATTTCCCATCCAGTTATCATTTAAAACAATCTTCCATTCTCTGTCCTGATAAGAAAATATGATATCCGGAATAATATACATTGTTTTTTCCGATTGGAACCCTGCCAGTGGTCTTGGATGCAGCTTCACAATCAGGGCTATATATTTTCTAACCTGTAAGGAGGAGAGCTTCAAGGCTCTGGAGATCTTACTTATCTTTCCCTCAGAAATATCCGCTAAGTGATTCCTGACCATCAGCCGAATCTCTTCATTATCAACACCAAGTACTTCCAGTTGTCTTAACAGACATTGGGAGAGGTCGGGTGCAAATATGCCATAGGGCTCCAGCTGCTGTAACTCTGACAGACACTTCTCTACAATTTCTGTTTTTACATGAATCATGTTTGCAATGTCCTGTGCAGGCGTGGTAAAAAATCCGTTGTCGTCCAGGCAGTCAAACAGAAACTCTATGGTGCTTAACTCAGTTTGATTATATCTCTTATGGTCTATCTGACTCTTTAGATAATTTTTAATCTCTATGCTTTCTTGTGCCGCTATCTCAGATCTCTGTTCCTTATCTTCTCTTTCCTCATAGCCCTCCATTCCGGCTGCCTGTTTCTCGTACCGGTCATGGAATTCATCTTCTCTGTCGGGAACTTCTTTTGAAGCCGAATATTCCATCAGCGGATTTTCCATATATTCATTTTGTAAAAAAGAATCCAGCTCGGCATTACACAGTGCAAGTATTTCAAGGGATTGAATTTGTGACTGGGCCATATGCTGTTTTTGCTCTAACGTTACAAAATAATTAAGGTCCATATAACCAGCTCCTCTGCTGAAAGGTAATTCCACTTAGGGTTGTCATTTTACGCATTCCCTCATTATATCTACTTCTTATTGTATAATCAATCTATTTTTTAATTTTTATCTCTGGTTTTATTATAACATATCACCAAAGAATCAAGATAGATGCTGTTTTTTCTTCCTCCCTTCCATATATTTGTATAATATGGAAACATGATGAAATGACAGGCTTTTTTCCTGCATTTCCATAAAACAATAATTTGAACTTCTCGCGGATTCTGATATAATAAAGAAGCATTTCGCCCATGACCGTCCATTAACGAACATATTACACCGTCTTTGACCGGTTAAGGGTATCATTACAACTTGAAAAGAGAGAACGACGAGGAAATTACTGATGAGATACAAACTTTTAGCTTTGGATATTGACGGGACCTTGACTAATTCCAATAAAATAATTACAACGAGAACCAGAAATATTTTGATTCAGCTGCAAAAGCAGGGAGTAAAAATTGCTTTGGCTTCCGGCCGTCCCACTTACGGAGTGCTTCCCCTTGCAAAAGAGCTTAAGCTGGATGTCTATGGCGGCTATATTCTTTCCTTCAACGGCGGTTATGTACAGGATGTTGGCAGCCAAAAGGTCATCTATCAGGATCTGCTGGATGAGAATGCTCCAGGCATTCTCTATCCTCTGGCCAAAGACAATAACTGCAATATATTGTCCTACGAGGAGGATTCTATTATAACGGAGACCCCCGATGATCCCTATGTACTCAAAGAAGCTTTCATTACAAAGATGAAGGTAAAACAGATTGATTCCTTCACCGGATACATAGACTTTCCCATTCCCAAATGTCTCATAGTTCAGGAGGAGGGACATCTGGCCGGGGTTGAAAAAATCATAGCCTCCGCCCTTGGAGAGCGTTTTAATGTCTTCCGGTCAGAACCTTATTTTCTCGAGATTATGCCCAAGAGTATTGATAAGGCTTATTCCCTTAGTATGCTGGCCGGACATCTCAACCTGGAACCGAAGGATATTATGGCCTGCGGTGATAGCTATAACGACCTCTCTATGTTAAAATACGCCGGACTTGGTGTCGCCATGAAGAACGCAAGGGATATCGTTAAACAAGCCGCTGATTATATTACGCTGTCAAACGACGAGGACGGAATCGCCCACGCCATCGAATCGCTGGGACTATTGACTCCTCTATCAATTTAGAACGAAAAAAACTCCATCATTTTACGATTAAATGATGGAGTTTTTTTGTCTTACATTCCTTCCTTATTGAAACTGAGCCAGCAATTTACCGTCTGATCCATATACATACCAGGAGACTCCGACAATTCTCCCTCTCCATCCATTGCTGTTATCACGATAATCCATGCAGGTCACAGGGATCAGCAAATAGTCTCCGTATCTTCTTACACTGGCATAGTAGTCATATTCCTCTTCCTGCCGATAAGAAAGACGGATGAACGGTTTGTCAGTTTTACTCCGGATGGTTCCTGAAGTACTGCGATATACCGTAATCCATTCTTTTCCATCCGCTCCTGCGCTATACGTTTCAGCTCCTATCATATTGAAGGTTTCCGTTCCTGAGGTTTTATAAGTATAGGTAGAAGTCTTATTGGTCTTTGTATTGTATTGATACTGTTTCCCGCTGCTTTCATTTCCAATATAAAAGATACTGCTGCCATTATGATGAATCTGCTCCTCATACATCTGCTCCGCTATCACGGATTTCACTTTGCCGGGGGATGCTAATTTTATTAAAGTTCCATACCAATAGTTACCGGAGCCTTCCAACCTGCCGTATTGATAGTATATATCCTTATTTAGCCTAACAATATCGGACACAAAAGGATATGAGGGTCTCGTATCTTCCAGCTTAATCTTATCCGAGGTTACCGCAGTGAGCTTTGTATTGCCCGGCATCAGTGTGTAAAGCGTCAATTTAGAATTCCCCTCATTATATTGAGAAAAATACAAGTTGTTATCCAGGTTTTTCACAAACTGCAGGGTCATATTGCCGGTATAAATCAAAACAGCCTTTTTGCTGTTATAATTTTTTTTATAAAGCTTTGTTTCTTTTCCCTTGCTCACAGTATAATAAATGCTGTTATCATCAAGCGTTATAAAATATCCATTACAAATCGTCTTTACTTCTTTGGTATTTATGGAATATGATTTGGTCCGATAGACATCATTTTCGTCATAATAGGTATAATACAGGGTATCCTTATGAAACATCATTCCCAGAATATCACTCTTCGATGATATTAACCGGGTAATATTCCCCGTGTCGACCTCCAGCCGGTATATGTCATAGCTGTATTCCCTGCCCTCCACTCTCTGTATATAATAAATATTCCCTCCCTTCTCCAGCATTGGGGAATATTCATATACAGCCGCGTTTGTGCCTGTGGTTTTGGCTGCGTCTGTGGCCGCACTTGCAAAGACCATATTCCGGGACAGCAAACTGATTATCATGAAACATGCCAGCATACCGTTTATCATTCGTTTAGTTATTGTGTTCATCGTATTCTCCTTCAGTAAGTACAATTACATGGTTACGGTCCTTTGCTTTACGCCTTTATTTATCCTATCAGTAATTATTGATTGAAACTTCTCAGATAGATCACATTGTTGTCCGGATCATGAAAGCTCATATTCCATGTTCCCCATGGACGACGTTTCGGCTCCTCAATAACATCCAATCCCATTTTAACGATTTTCTCATATTCATAATTGATATCATCTACCGTAAATGCAAGGCACATATTCTGATTCTCATTATTTTTTATCGTACCATCATTATAAATCGTTAACATGGTTTCCTCTGCTATCATTGTTTGATGTATTGTATCATTACTGTTATTGTCAATACCCAATAATGTTTTATAAAAATCAGCCAGCCTTATCACATCATTGGTTAATAATCCCACTTCCCCCAGCTTCATCATAATTACCATGCCCCTTTCTTTTATCTGCCGCTTCTTAAGTGCTTCAAGACCAGCTTTGCAATTCAATGATATTTCCTTCGCAATCTGTTGCATAGACGAAAACCGCTTTCCTTCCGTCCGGATATTCGGTTTTCACTAATTCTCCGATTTGACCACCGCCGTTTTGGAGTACTAACTGTAACGTGTTCTCCACATGATCTACTTCAAAAGCAAGATGCGCCAGCCCGGATTTATTAATCGCACTGCAGGAATCTTCCATCACCTCGTAGGAAAAAATTTCAAGCGTAGGATGGTCACTTTCATATCCCGGCAGGCACAGATGCTCTCCTACGATATGGGCGTCTGTAATTCCCGTTAACCGATCAAGCCATTCCCCCCGCAAATCTCTTGTCTCGCCTATGCTTTTACACTGAAACACATTCTTATAAAACTCTATTAACTTCCGCGAATCCCTCGCAATAATGTTGGTATGCACATATCTGAGCATCTGTGTTTCTCCTTTCTAAATCAGGTTTTAATCTCTATCATATTCTTCTCCTCTTACCTCTACATGATTACCTCGCAATCAAAGTATTGTCCCCGAATATGGAATTTGTTCCTCTATCATTGTTAGGCGTCCTCTATTACGGCTGATATCGTTGTCCATACTGTACCTTGGCTATCTCAGAATACCGGCTTACAAATTCCTCTTTTGCATCCGTATATGCATCTCTATTATGTTCAAATTTTTCCTTTAACTGCATCTTAAGCCCTGCATATTCCCTTGCTGCCTCTGGGTGCTCAATCAAATAATCTCTGAAATATAACTCGCTCCAATCATCTGCATATCGTACATGGAGATGATATACCTTTTCTGCAAATCCATATTTTGTATATCCTTTATTGTACGTTTGTTTGAACGCCGGTTTCTCGGTATAATTCATCAACACCCATTGCATTGACTTTAGTTTATCTGTTATCTGGCTTATATTACTTTCGAACGATAGTTCCATCAGAATATCTATCGTTGGTTTTGATACAAGTCCCGGAATTGCTGTACTTCCGATATGATTGATTCTTACCATCGTCCCATCGTCAAATGTCTTTGCCAGTTTTTCCTTTTCTATTTCATACCATTTTGGATATTCTGTATTATATTTCTTTAGTATAACCGGAAATAGCTCCCACAGCTCCTCTAGTGTCATTTCTGATAATTCCTTCTCTATCATCGGTATCCTCCTAATTTCCATAGAGATCAGAGTTTATATCCTCCGGTGTAGAAAATTTCATAAGCCCCTTTTTCTTCACCTTAGCTCTTCGATACGGTAACAGCTTTTAACTCGACTATTATGTCATATTCAGAATTGATATCATCTACCTATATACAACTGTTTTTCATATAAATTTCTTTCAAAATCAAAGATTTCTAAAAACGGTTCCGTATTTTATGCTTTTTTCATGATATAATTTCCATTTTACACCTCATTTTTAAAGAATACTACTATTAATTGGCAAAAGCTTATTATTTATCGACATTTTATATTGGTTTTTACCTGGCAATTATATGTCATACGATTAGTATTGTAATTAACTTAACAAAAACATCAAAAAAAATATCACAATAATCTATTGGTATTTTTGCAAGTATCTCCTAACTAAGATATCTTATATTTACTTGAAAAAACAGGGTTAGACGAAACACTAACCCTGTTTTTTTGTATATATACAATAGGAAAGAATCACTAATTTTTTAATTTAAGATTTCATATGTAAGAGTACTATCCAAATCATATAAATAACAGAAATGTCAGGGTGACCATTCATTAGTTGGAATGAATTCCATGTTTCTTCTGATACAGGAAGGGATTTTTCACCTGTAAAAAAAGAATAGGCAACCGGCGTAAGATTCGAAAAATCTGAACCTATACGCCGGCAGCTTTTACTCCATCGGCATTATAATTATAGCCGATAAATCGATATTTATAATTATTTCAACGAATAAATCCGATACAGTACCAGTGCCGCTTCCGCTCTTGTCAACTTTCTCAAAGGGTTCAAAACATGATTACTGCTGCCCTTTAAAAGACCCATTTTTACCATTGTCGCCACATCAGCTTTTGCATATTTTGAAATCTTCTCTGCATCTGTAAATTTACTTAAGTCTTGTGATTTTCCGACTTTAAGTGTCAGCTTAGCAGCCTTCAATGCTTTAATGGTAAGTACAGCCATATCCTGTTTGGAGATGTTATCTTTGGGACTGAACTTACCATTATTGCCAGTTGTAATTCCCAGAGCCTTTGATATTCCTATTTCATTGTAATATTTATTTGATTCTTTAACATCAATGAAATTTGTAGTAAATTCTGCTTTAAGTCCGAGGGTCTTTACAAGCCATCCTACAAACTCTCCTTTTGATATACTATCATTTGGATTAAACTTTGTTTCTGATTTACCCTCAATTATTCCGTTTGACGCAAGTACTTCTATTGGCTTTTCCATCCATGATTTTTTCTTCACGTCACTAAAACTCTTTTTAATAAAGGCTATTGTGTAATTACTAAAATGCGTTGTAGTAAAGACAACCGATTTTTCTTCGGCAACGTATTCAGCTCCTTGAATTTGTTCTACCTTATCATTATTAATATACCAGACTACAAGATATTCCGGATTAGCCAATTCATCCGATGTGGGATTATATGGTATCTTAATAATTATTGGTGCATTTGTATTCTTCCATGCTATAGCCTTGCCATCTAATTTCACTTCCAGGTCAATCACAGGGCGATTTCCAATCGCTTTTATAGCTTCCCTGTCAAGTTTAGGGAGATCGGATTTAGAAATGCTAATCTCTATTTTACTTGCTTTAGACGTGTCAACTGTCTTTAGCATGTTTTCGGGTATTACCATTGTTCCATACTCGGTTTTAATTTCAACTTTGACTTCTTTGTTATCAGAAGTAAGTATTGATTTTGGAAGCTGTACAGTGTATTTCACCGCACCATCTGCTTTAGGTATTTCAATAGCAACCGTTTTCGTTCCATCACTATTAACTATAGCATTATCTAGAGCTTTATTAAGCTCCTCCGTCTGTATTATTACTGCAGCTGCTATTCCTGTGGCTTTATCCACCACTGGTGCATCTACTACTATAGTATGGCCTTCAACAACTGCCGTCACAGGCTGCGGATTTGATGTTTGTGAGGGTACAGGGACCGAAATAGGTGCCACAGGTATTCCACTGATACTGGTTCCGGTTGATGTATTTCCATTCGTATCAACTGTCTGCAGAATAATTGTATAGGCTGTTCCATTTGTAAGTCCCGTGACTGTTGCGCTGTGCGCTCCTCCTCCTATGTACTGTGCCGTGATTGCTGTTCCGGTTACTGTAACATGGTCAAAGTCTGAATCGGTCGGGTTGATCCATGTTATGGTAAGCTGTCCATCGCCAGCTGCCACTGTTGTTCCGGTAACTTCGGCAGGTGCTGTTGTGTCAGGTATTATCATCTCAGTCGGTATTCCGCTTACACTTACTCCGGTTGATGTATTTCCGCTCGTATCAACTGTCTGCAGAATAATTGTATAGGCTGTTCCATTTGTAAGTCCGGTGACTGTTGCGCTGTGCGCTCCTCCTCCTATGTACTGTGCCGTGATTGCCGGTCCGGTTACTGTAACATGGTCAAAGTCTGAATCAGTCGGGTTGATCCATGTTATGGTAAGCTGCCCATTACCAGCTGCCACTGTTGCTCCGGTAACTTCTGCAGGTGCTGTTGTATCAGGTATTATTATCTCAGTCGGTGTTCCGCTTACACTGACTCCGGCTGATGTATTTCCATTCGTATCAACTGCGATAAGTCTAATTGTATAGGTAGTTTCGTTTGTCAGCCCGGTCAGGGTCACACTCTGTGTTCCCTTATTCACAGACTGTTCAGCTATTCCGTCTCCTGTAACAAGAACGTGATCAAAATCTTTATCGACAGGATCCGTCCAGGTGATGGTCAACTGTCTGTCGCCTGTAATTACTGTTTCTCCAGTTACCTCTCCTTGATTGTTAACCAACCCATTCCATGCTGCAGTTAACAAATCTACAATAGAATCTATATCCTGCTGTGTAGCGCTATCATTAAAATAAACTGCATCAGCCACGGTAAGTAAGGTTTCAAAATCAGCGCTTTGCCAGCTTTCCGGTGTATAATCTTCTTGTTTTAATGCTTTTATTTGAGACATAACCGTTACTAAGGAATCTTTCATTGCTTTTTCTTTCAACATATCCAATGCGCCTTGCAGGTTTCGTTTCGCAGCATCAACCTGCCTTTGTGTTGAATCCTTGTCACTTAATACAGTACCGGCATTTACTAAAGCATCATCGATATTGGAGTCGGACCATGAAGAAGAAATATAGTCATTCTGGTCTAGTAGCACTGCTGTATCGTAAAGTGCCTGCAGCTCACCTTTATATGTGTTTACCTTTACTGTGCATAAATCATATTCCGTACCATTCGAATGGCGGGCTATAATAACAGACGTACCTCCGGAAACAGCATTAAGCGATGACGAATACGTTGCTTGTTCTCCGGTTTCAGGCATTCCTGTAATTTCAGGTGTAGTAACAGTTACAGAATCTGTATTGTATGATTTAAATTCAATAACGTCCGAGGCAGCATAGGGAGACAAATTAGCGTCTAAATTAAAGTTTTCTCCCTTATTCAATGTAATAGAATGATTGTTCAGCTTATACGAGTAATCACCATATGCCTCTATCTCATAGATACCTAACCCATATTGTGTTGCAATTACACCATAAACACGTAAATAACGAGCTGTCACTGGTTTGAATATTATATCGTCAATTCTGTTTACGGCATATGCTCTTGCGACATGAGTAATCGGTACCCAATTAACTGCATCATCCGAATATTGTAAATATACGTCTGCAGTATTTACTTCCCAGTAAAGCTTCACTTCATTCACTTGTTTCGATTCGCCCAAATCAATGTAAAAACTACGTGTTGTTGTACCTGCCGTTCCTCTACCGGTACTGTCCTTTGTACCATAATTACCATCGGTAGGAATTGTTGTAGTCCTAGTTGACTCTACCGTAGCAGAGCCAGTCCAATATGACTCCATTGTTACTGTTTTACCATAAGCCAGGTTTGTTCTTCCTGCATAATCTGGTAACGGGACAGGTATGTCAGGCTCTGAAAATACTTCAAATTCATAAAATGACATACCATATGTAGTTCCAACCCTGCTTACACATTGTAATCTAATGTATTGTGAGTTAATACTGCCCTCAGGAATATTCAAAACCTGCCAACCCGGCTTCGTGCAGGTATAGGAATTTACATCTGTCCATTTAGATCCATCATCTGACTTTTGAATGATAAAGTTGGTAGCATAAGTGCTTTCCCATGAGATTCTAATTGTTCTAACCGGTGTTTTTTGTCCTAAATTAACTTGCCACCAGGCAGTAGCTGAGTTATTAGCCGCAAATCTTGAGCTTTCAGTACCATCAACTGCATATTGCGCTACTTGTCCTGAATTTGCTGATCCACTTGATGTCGTAGCTCTGGACAATGCTCTATTTACATAATTATTTACTTTTAAATCATTAATCTCATATCCAGTTTTATTATTGCTTGAGAGTAATAAAATACGGATATAATTTGCTTTTACATAGGGCAGATTAATTACTTCCTGTCCGCCACTTCCATTCCATTGCAAACATCCATCCGTCCAATTTACATTATCCATAGAATATTGAACTATATATTCTTTTGCATAGTTATCACCCCAATTGATCGTGACTTTATCAACATAAGAATTAGCCGTTTCTAAATTGTAGACAAGATATTGGCTTTCGTCTGGTTCTGAGCGCCATGATGTATCCATAGAGTCATCTACTGCATTAAAAGAGGCGTATCCGGGTAAAAAAGAGCTTGCAACAATATTATTAGCAGTAAGAGGAACATTAGTTAACGTTTGTGTAATCGATTCTCCTAAATGAATTCCACTGCCCAAATTATATCTACCATATAATGTTTCATCAGCAGCCTGATCAATTCTCACGTCAACCACCAAGCCAGGTATATCAGGATTTGATACTGTTACCTTTGGTGTTCCGGAACTCTCATCAACAATAGCCAGACAAGGTTGATTTACCGTTATGGTAGCACCGGTACGGTATTCAAAGCTCCCGGCATTGTAAAAGATCATCTGTGTCTGCTTTAAACCTTCATTTCTTACCGCCTGCAAGTTTGTTGTATTAGACAAAATTTGAACCGGGATATTTTGCGAGTATGCTTCAACTTCAGCTGAATCTTTTCCCGGAACAACAATATACTCATACGATACATTATTTGGCTTAATACCGTGATTAAAATAAAGTGTAAATGCCTGCTTTGTTTGCGCTGGCTGGTCTAACCAGTTAGCCGTCTGATCCATATTCGAGACACTTACATTGGAGTTCTCCGGAAATACATATCCTATCTGATCATTATAAGCCCATTTAGGATTTGTATATGTTACCGGAGCGGTACCCTTTGGAACCAGTACACCATCAACCGATGCGTTTTCCTTTGCAATTCCCTGATTAATTGTGGTATGAACCTCAACAGGACGCGTTGATGATATTCCTGTACCCAAAGCCACCATTTCGTTATCAAAGTAAAAATATCCTTTGCGTGCTACCGTACTATCCATATCCTGCGTAAATACGGATGCACCATACATGCCATCGGATACTCCGCCTACAAAGCTTGAATTTGCATTAAATCTGCATTCCAAAGAGTATGGCATCTTTTCATAAGGAGCAGTTGTACCCGGATAATGCGACCAGTCAAATGCCGGAACCAAATCCGTATATTCCTGTCCATTTACAAAGATTGCCGTCGTACCTGCCGCATTCCAATATATTTCATTTCCTACAGACGAGCGGAACGTGGAACGGTATTCTCCACCGTTAATACGGTTTGAGCTCATTTTCGTCATAATTCCGAAATTATCACGCATATGTGAGCTATAATCCGACCGCCAGAAATGTTTGTTCCCAACCAGTCCGTTTGTAGTAGACGTGCCCTTTATGTTATCAACCACCTTCTGGTATTCGGCTCTGCGATCCGGGTCGGTATCATATTGTGCCATAATCATCATCCCGGGGAGAATATCGGCTGCATAGCTGCCGACTTCTTCAATCGTATTATACCTTCGATATCCAAGGTACAGGAACCCAAACTCTCCTCTGATCATCCATCTGGTACCATCAAGTATGTAAAATTCTAATCCCTTTAAGCCTTCTTCAGAAAAAGCAAAATTAGTTCCGCTGGTATACCCGACCCACATTGCAACCATGTTAAACTGAGCCATTCCATACCCTTCACTATATAATTTTGCACCATGACAATAAAAACTTGAATCTGCCTGAACCGCTTCACTCGCTGTTCCTGCTTCATCAACTGCCAGTGTTTTCGCCAGAGTTGAAATTCCTTTTGTTATTTCGGGATAATTATTGCGTACCAGCATTTTATATAAATAATCCTGGGTTCTCCAGACACCATTTGCGCCAACTGTATCCAGACGGCCCTGATTATAGTTAACACATATGTCCAGACACTCTTTACTTATAATGCCTTCCATAAATATACCTGTCACACCCATACACATGGCTTGTCCGATTTCATTCTCCCACCAGTTTGTGGAGGAAGGCTTAACACTGTTCCAATAAGTTAATGCTCTTTCTATCGCATCCTTTATAACAGGATTTTGATATGCTTCATTCCCTTGCTGATTATATCCCATTGCCATTGCCGTTATACGATATAACGCAAGATATGGACTCCACAAAGTACCATTTGCACTATTGGTACGATCTGCATAATTTACATCCGACCAGCTTCCGTTTGGCTGAATAGAATTTGCATACTCCATTGACTTTGATATATACCCGAAAATGTCAGAACCACTGACCACCCGGTAAGCATCACTGCCTAAAAAGTTTTCTTTGATCCTATTCTTGATTATTTGCAGGCTCTCCTCATCTGACAGAGTCGCTGCAGATACCGGTGTGATCGATAGGGATGACAATGTTGAAAATATTAGTGTAATGACCAATAAATACGCAGTCACCTTTTTTAGCGGCTCGAAAACCTCTCTTATCCTTTTTGTTCCTTTCTCCATAATTTTCCTCCTACTTTTTTAATAATTGCTACAAGATTTTACTTTCATTCAAATGAAGTCATTATGTCCTATGAAAAAACCATTTACTTCATCGTCTTTCACTGGCTCCAGGATAAACTTCTCACTTCTTACAATTAATTCTTAACCTAATAAAAATGCAGCATTTGCTCCGACAGAGACTGTGCTGTGGCATGTTTCCCGATTTGAAACTCCTGGTTTTTCTCCTCTTTTCGACAATGCATTTTTGTTTCTTATTTTGTTTTATCGTTAGCTAACGTAAACCATGAATTTATTATACACAAGTAACAACTATATGTCAATATATTATATATTATTAGTTAAAACTCATAACACTTCTAAAATTCAATATATGAGTCCTATCACAACGATTCATCATTAGTTAACAATTTCTTGATATTGTATTTTCGTTAACTAACCTG
The DNA here is from genome assembly GCA_023439505.1 of Bacillota bacterium. Classification (GTDB taxonomy): domain Bacteria; phylum Bacillota; class Clostridia; order Lachnospirales; family Lachnospiraceae; genus Mobilitalea. The sequence continues at coordinate 163,476 of JAEXNR010000032.1, read as the reverse complement.
TATAATAGAGATATCTTATATTTAGCATTGAAACAAGGAGATGGAGCATCTTGAAAAATAATAAAATATCTATGCAGACAATAGCAGATTACCTGAACATTTCAAAAGTCACTGTTTATAAAGCGCTTAACAATCAACAATATGTAAGTGATGAATTGCGCAAGAAAATTATCCAGACAGCAAAAGAGTTAGGATACCTAAAAACCGCGAACAAAAATCAAGCGCTGAACAATAGTCTTGCATTTATTGTTCCGAAACGTTTTTTTCTTGAAAACGATAACTTTTATACCACAATATTTTACTATTTGAATAAAGCTTGTCATAACGATGGCCTCATATTGTCTCTATATGTAATAAACAATGAGGATGAAAGCAATTGTACAATACCAAATATTTCAAGTTTAAATGAATGTGACGGGATATTTATAGCCGGAGAAATGAAGGACAAATACATCAACAGCATTGGAGAACTTGGTTTACCAATTCTACTGATAGACTTCAATAAACCCGATTTAAACTATGATACTGTAATCGTAGATAACTTCTTTAACGGATATACCGCTACAAATTACCTGATCGAAAAAGGCCATACGAATATAGGCTTTGTCGGTATTCCCAGTCAAACTTCCAACATATCAGATCGTTTTTTCGGATATCAGAAGGCTCTGGTTTCCAATAACCTAAATTACAATCCCGCCTGGCACCTGGCTAATAACAATCATATTACAGGTGTATATAGCCTTGAAACTGTGCTACCCAAGGTATTGCCAACAGCTTTTGTTTGTCATTGTGACAGATCTGCTTACTTTCTGATTCAGAGACTTAATATGGAGAACATCAAAGTTCCTGAAGATATCTCCATTATTAGTTTTGATAATACGGATCTTGCTGAAAACTCAACCCCTAAGCTAACCACCATCGACATTAATACAAAGGTAATTGCAGAGAGATCATATGCACAACTTCGTTCTCGTATTGACAACAGTAACCTTTTGCAGCAACGCATTTATATTCCTTGCAGAATAGTTGAAAGAGATTCCGTACGTATTAAATAATGTATCTACCTTTGATTCCCTTTATTCTTTCTGTTCCCTTTTCTTTCTCTTAAAATTGGGGAAAGACCGGAAAAGCTAAAACAGGGTATCTGGGCTGGTTTTATGGGATATTATCATTATTTTCATCATTTTTTCAAGCTGTTTATTTGTAGAAGCTACGCGTGGTCAGGTCTGAAAGCAGGAAGGGAATCGCTTCCAGGTAAAAAAACAGACCTGAGACGTGGGCGATTTAAGGCCCTATCTAGGTCTGTTTGCGATGATGCTTTCATATGTTTTTCTATTTCATTTTTTAAGTTTACAATCGTGAAATGTTTTGTAAGAAATTTACTAAAAAATGTTTATTTTGTATTTACTATCCTTTGAATGCTATTGCATCAATCTGAAAGGTAATTCCCTCTCTAATAAATTTTGTTTCAAATGCTTTTCTTGCAGGATATTTTCCATTAAATCGTTCCTTAATGATTTCTCCTAAAAATGATAAATCCATAATATCCTTGAATAGACAATCCATTTTCACAACTGATTCTAATGTCAAACCAATTGTTCCCAGCCTTTCAGCTAAAACATCAAATGCACCATTTATTTGCTTTTCAATTGATTGCCCTTCATTTCCCATACAATAACTTATGTAAACACAATCTCCCGCTTCAACAATTCCGGAATGTGCCCATTCATCGCTTATTTCTGTTCTTTTTATTTTATTCATTTTACGTCCTCCTCGTATAAATATAAATAATTTTTAGTTCACCTTAACCAACGAATACGAATTATCAATTCTTCGACAAATTGTAATTTATTTAATAAATTAAATCTTAATTTTTGAGGTATGTTTATTTATTGAAACTGCCACGATTGAAACGATGACCATAATGATAGTTGTAATAATTGCGCCTAATGTAGTCTGATTAAATACAATCGTCATTGCTGCTGCATCAATCATGCAGTGAAAAAGCACGCACAAAAATATATTTCCCTTCGATATTTTATGAATTGCACCCATTGCAAAAGCTATTCCAAATATATTCGTTGCACTCCATAAAGTTAGCCCTCCTATCCCTAGTGGGATATGCCATAATAGCCAAATTGGGGCAATAATTAGGCATGAAAGTAAATAACCAAATTTTTTATTCAACTCAGACTGCAAAATATATCTCCAACCAGCTTCTTCCATACCTGCACCTGCCAATAAAGCTACAGGTATGTAGATAAAAAAAAGGTATAAGGGATTTACTTTATTCAAACCAGAGGTTACTATCAGCGAAACCATATAGATAATAAGTAAGGCTACGACAAACAAATAATTATATACAGATGTTTTAAATGTAAAAATATTTTTCAGCCATTCTTTTATGCCTAATACTTCGTTATTTTTTCTTAACACGATGAATGAAGCTATTGCTGGCGACCAAGCACCAATTAAATAAAGTGCGTTTAACAAAGGATATTCATCAAGCGTGAATCCAAACCATTCACATACAGACAACCCACCCCAACCAATGAGTGCGATAATAAAGGTGAATACTAAAAATTGAGTTACTAGCTTCTTGTTCATTTTTGCTACTTCTTTCATAATCTACCTATTTCTATTTAACAAATGTAAATTTCTAAGTTACAGTTGCCACCAACAGTGAGCCAATCTAAATTCTAAATAAGCATGTCCACATAAAATCTAATCCTTGAATTGTGTCTGGAATTCCGTTCCTATATTTTCTGATTTCAATAATTCAAAATGAGGTGTAAATAACTCGTGTAAACTAATCTTTGATCATATTTTCAAGCTCAAGAATATTTGCACCAACATCGCTTTGTTTATGCGCATCAGAAGCTGTAGAAATTTCTACATTATTTTTTTGAAAAATAGAAAGCAATTTTGAATTCAGACCTAATTCCAAATCAGAACAATAATTTAGCCTTAGTCCACCACTATTTTCAGCATACATACCATGTTTACATAAAAGAATAGATAATTCATTATAATAATCTGTCAAGTCAATATCAGGTGTATAACCAAAGCATTTGATTGAATCAGGATGCGCAAGGCCAGTGAAAAGACCACTTTTGCATAATTGAAACATTATGCTATAATACCTTTTATAAACCTCGTTTACGTTCATACTTTTCCAAAGCTCTTTCTGTCCTGTATGGTCAAATCCCCAACCATCAATCCAATGTACTGAGCCTGTAAGAAAATCAAACTCATATTCGTCAAGAATGCTTGCAAGTACGTCAGCAGTTTCAGGAATATAACAAACTTCAAGACCAAATCTAACTTTTACAGGGTATTGAGTATCCTTTACCGTTTTTATAAAATTAATATACTCTTTTATCGAACTGTTCATTTTTTTACATATCCAGTTACGCTGATAATCGTTGTATTTCTTTATTGGTTCATATACGTTCTCAAACTCAATGAATTGGTGGGTATGTTCAAGCAAGTATATTTCATCAAGCCCTTTATTTTGAGCGACTTTGATAAACCCCTCAAAAAATTCAATATTATAACCGCCACCATTTCCATGTAAAAAATGCACATGGACATCTCTCATTATCCTACACCCCACATTATATAAATAATCTTTACCCCGTTTGCGTTACCCCTTGAAAACACTGCGTTTAGCCAGCTTTTCTTGGGGTTTTTGTCCCTTATTTCCTTATCAGAAATCTACAAGGGAAAATGTGTTTTCAAGTCAAACCGTAGCCACTTCGAGAAGCATCCCGGAGTTCCGCTTTGATTCTCTTGCGGCATGGGCATAGATGTTCATGGTGGTGTTACTATCTGAATGACCTGACAGCTCCTGTACATCTTTTGGTGCAGCTCCATTAGCAAGGAGCTTACTGGTGTATGTGTGTCTGAGCTGATGAAAGTGGAACTCCTCCAAGCCGTCAACTCTTTTTCTCAGAGCATTGCGTATCTTTTTGCGTTTTGTCGGCCCGATTGTCATAGCCTTTCGAGTATTATTATAGCATATGCTACGCCTAACTGTTAAGTATTTTCCCTCCAAGTCAATATCCTGCCAAGTCAAGCCACAAACCTCTCCGAGCCTTAATCCTGTGTAATAAGCAATTTGTATAGGGAGCAATGCAGGGTTGTTTGTTCTCTGCAAATACTCTGGCATCTGCCCAAACTGCTCATCGGAAACAACAGGAGATTTGTCCGTTTCTCCATCTGCATCACTGCTGAACATCTCAAAATCATCTTGATTTCCTCTAAGCACCGCATACTGCATAGGATTAAAAGTAATCCGTTGCTTTGGGAATGCTGCTTAACCCGTTTGCTGTATTCAAATATGACCGTTCAGTTCCGTTACTACGTTTGCTTGGTGCAGGTTCTTCCTCAATCCACATATCCAACATATCGTTTAGTGTGATATTAGAAGCCTTTGCAACAAATGCTTGATTTTCATATTCGTCCATAGCTTTCGGAGCAGAGCTTCAGTTTCGCTTTTGCTCTCAGTGCCGGGCATTTCTTTTTGTATGCGGTTGCCGCTTGCATCTTCTACATAAAACCGATAGCACCACTTCTTTCCCTTTTTTCTAACAGACCCTTTTGCCATAATAAATTCTCCTTTCATCACGGCAAAGGTTACTGTTGCAATGTGATACCATTATTATAAAGGTAAAACACGGATTGCACAACTTTCCATTTTGTCGTTGTCATATATTTTTTACCTGTTCCATATCCAAGAGGTTTATCCCCTGGTTAGCCGCCAAAAATTGCTCCAACACATCTGTGCGGATGACATTTTTTCTTCCGATAAAAAGTGCAGGCAATTTTCCGTGCTTAATTAACATTCTCAATGTATTTCTGCCGATGCCTGTGTAAGCGGCAGCTTCATCAACAGTTAAACCGAATTTATTTCCTGTGCGTATTGCATTAGCGTTCATTTTTGACCTCCTTTCATGACTGCATTTATATAAAACAGAAAGACCGCAACACCACCATTTTTTACAGGGCTACAATTCATCAGTAAAACATTCATAACTATACCTCCAAAAATTCTGATTAACCATTTGGTCCACGCAGTCTACAACAGCGGATGATTCATCCCTTCGACAAATTGGAAGTTATCTATTAACTGTTTATATACCAAACATCGATTTCTTCTCTATTTGGTTCTTCAAATATGGACAACAACTTATTCATTAAACCTTCATCTAAATATTGGTCAGAACCACCATTGCCTTCTTCAATTCTTCTATTTCTTTCTTCTATTTGTTTTTTCCACCTGTCGGACTCTATGTCAATATAATGCCATTCATATTGAACATTGTTTAGCTTGAAAAATTCAGAAATCTCTATTCTATCTTTACTTGCCCAGAATCCCCAATCCAATATAACATTCACTCCCACATGACTTATTTCGACTGCTTTTTTTCTCAAATAACGATTTACCCTTTCTGAAAAAATGTTATAAAATTCACCTTGTTCATTATTAATTAAATCATATGCTGCTTCATCTGTTGATAAAATAACTGCATTTTCTTTTTCTTTTAGTTTTCTCGCATAATACGATTTACCACTACAGATTTTGCCACATATTAATATAACTTTCCCCATATATGTCCTCCTACAACTTCAAATTAGTTTTTAATTTCGCTATCACCACCAAAATCGATGGAAACCAGCCCAGCTATTTGATTATGCATTATAGCAATCTGTCTATTCCTTCAGATACTTTTCACATTTTCTTTTCATACCTGCCTGCCACTCACAATCTAAATCAAGGTTATTAGCTGCTACGATTTCAAACAAAATCAACATCATATCATGAACTTGATGCTGCATTTTAGACATGTCCGCCTTTTCTTAAGTTGATTGTAACAGATCAAATTTTTCTTTTAACCAATCAACTTTTTGCTGACTATTTTCATTATCTGAATTCATCTTTGACAGGAATTCACGCACTTCTGTGGTATAGTCATTTAATGTCATAAGTATTATCCTTTACATAATCATGATTTTCGGTCGTAATCTCGTAACAGAAAATTATGGTTTTCTTGCAAGTTGTAAATCAATGGTATCATATATTGTGATTTGACCGCCTAAATTATCAATCGCTTCTTCTATTTCCAAGAAAAATTTATTTCTTATATTCTCCTCAATCGCAATATGGTCGGAATAAGTACCTAGAAGTGATATGTAATCCTTTGCCGTAAAAGTTCTTGTCCTATGATATAATTTATAGCTTATGTCAGTGAACCCATATTTCAATGCTATCTCTGCACGCTTTTTCGCATCATCTATACTGTATTCGTAAGTGGCAAGAGAACCGGGCATATATTTAGCATATATTCTTTGAAGTGCTTCATGAATTTCTTCTCTGCCTTTATCCTTGTATGGATGATTAGCGAAACGAGCAAAGACACCGCCACTTTTCAGCATTTTATATACCTTCATGTATCCGACATCTTCTGGTATCCAGTGGAACGCAGATGCAGAGTAGATTAAATCACATAAATTATTATCACATACAAAATCTTCAAATTTTGTTGCTATAACCGAAAAGCTTGAAAACTCATTGAATTTGTGACGGCATAATTCAGCTAAATTCTTACCATATTCCACGGCGGTTAACGTACAACCAGTTTTTAAAATTGGCAACGTTGCTTGTCCTCCTCCAATACCAATTTCAACAACATTACTGGATTTATCAATTGGAATATAGTTATAAATATCTTCGTACAACTCCGAAACATATCCTGGTCGCATTTTTTCATACTTTTTTGCTTCTGTATTAAATGTCCATTCCAACCCTTTAATTATTGACATAAATTTACCTTCCTCCCGATATACATTGCCAGCACATCAAATACTGATTTCTGGTTCAATGATAACTTTGTTCAGCAAAACTCCTTAAGATACCATGTTGGAACAGGATTTATCATACTATCAAACCAATACAGTATGTCTGTATTCATCTTTAAAATAGCAGGTAGTTCATCCAGAGCAAAATATTTTGCCCATACTATAGAAGTTATAGCACTTGCAGAAAGATAATACATTAATAGTTTCCAAAACTTTTCAGGTACTTCATTGTTAAAATAACCATTAATCTGCCCTGATGCAAATTCCGCACACTTGGTACCGATACGGTTAAACTCATACCATGGGTCTCCATAATTATCAAAATCAACCGTATGCCAATCAATAATCGATAAATGTCCGGATGCAGTTTTTATCATATTGCCCATATGGTAATCTCCGTGATGACGACATTGAGGACGATTGTCCAGTAATTCTCTATTCCTTTCAAGATAACTTAAAATGATGTTGTCTCCAGGAAAGCGAACACCTTCGGAGTGAAACGCTTCTATGCGAGGATTTATAACAGTGTAGTATCGCTCAGACCAGTCAGAAACAGCATCTCCTGCCTGAACTGTATGTATCTTTCTAAGTGTTTCACCTGATTCTAAACCTAATTGATATTGTTCTTTAGGTGATAAGGAAGGTAAAATAGTTTCTACTTCAACTCCCTCAATCCAACTAAGCAGTGTATACACAGATTTCTCATTGTCACAAATACCAAAATCAACAGGGTAAGGCATCGGCACATTTCGTGAATACATTTCTTTCATTACTTCATACTCGGTCTTTTTCTGTACATACTCAGAAGAATCTGCAATACGAAGTAATAAATAGTTTCCATCCACTGTTTCAATATAATATTTTTTATCTCCTGACATACCTTTCGTAATCGGCTCAATTTTAGAGAAAGTGTCGTATATCGGAATATCTATCATTGTTCCATTCCTCTCATTATTTTTTCATACAAACTATATGTATCATCACTTAACATACAAAGTGACATATTCAAAGTCCAAGACGAATGCGAGCTAATCTTCTTTATAACCTGGAATTTATCATCATGTTATAGAATTATTTCATAGTCAAGATAATCACCGGAAAATAAAGTATCGCTTTCATTTTTCCTTCTTTGACAAAGCTTAAAACCAACACTCTCATAATTATGTGGTGCGACTAGATTACTATTTGTACCAACAATTATTTTTTTCAGCCCATCATACTGTCGAATTCTATTAACCGCCTCTTGTAATTGTCTTTTCCCATAGCCATTTCCTTTATATTTAGATGCAATACAGTTATGACCTATTGCTACATATTCGGGCAAATTTCTAGGATCCCATGAAATATGCCCTATTGGTTCGCCGTTCAAAGTGCTAACAAAACCACAATTATTAGTAAATTGTAAATTATCGTAGAAGAATTCATCATAGTCTTTCCAGTCTTTGTCAAAGTACTCTTGCCATTTACTATCAAAAGAATAACTATCTACCAGTTGTTTATATAATATTCCTCTTGAAAAATTACTGAAACTCTTAAATTCTATATTCATCATTATAGCTCGCTTTCAAATTCTGACTTATCATTTAATGCCTCAAGAAAAAAAATCAGCACTCTCTATTAGGGGGATTATGGAATTTAATATATCGAAGTATTAGATAATATTCTTGCTAAAAATATTTCCCGCTATTGTCTGTACTTTAGAGAATCATTTTTATATTTTATAGAACATATTCATCTCCATTTATAAGCGGTGTAAAAATTGTATTACACCAACGATTTATCGCTCCCGAAAACCAATCCTCCTTATAGGCCTTATCATGTTGGGAGCAAATGTACAAAAGTACACAAAATGCAAAGAATGCATCAATATAACAAACTGGCACTTCCTGACCACTTTCCTGCTCATATCCCATTTTAATCAAGCTACGAATCTTCTTATCATTAAAATTACTCATCATCATTGCAACTTCCATATAATAATAACCATATCCTGATAGTGAGAAATCAATGGGGGTAAATCCCTCTTCCGATATGATAATGTTTGATAGACCTAAATCTGCGTGTATCATTCCAGATGCCTCAGGTATCATTTCTAACTCATGCATTCTTTCCCCTATTACATCAAGCGCTACCATCATCAGGTTTGCCTGATTTTCTAAAAGCTGTTCTTTATAAATTGCATTCGCGAGCTGTTCCTTCATAGGAATAATAAGCTTTTCGGTATATGTAAACCTCTTTAGATTGCTTTCCAATCCTTTCAAACCTTTTTGCAGTTGTGCTACCATTGCACCTAAAGACTTTGCCTCTTCCTCAGTGAAGCTCTTTTCATTTATCACGCAGCCTTCTATCCATTCCAGAACACAGGCAGGATATCCATCACTTAGACTACTTACCAATTCGCCTCTTTTATTTCTAATTGGTCTTTGGAGCTTAAGCCCTGACATCGTTCTCGCATGATTAATTATCTTTACTTCATCTTCCATCAGCTCATATAAAGAGTATTCTGAATCGAAAATATCACTATTAAAGCCATCTACAGGCTTTCTAATACGTAAAACATATTTATTACCATTATCCTGAACCATATAGGTTATATTCTCATTATGACGTATCAATGTAAGCAGTGGATTTTCAAACTCATATTCTAACAGCACTTCATGAACCAAGACTTCCATATCCATCTTTACTCCCCTCAAATGCCTCCCATTTTTCAGCATTCAAAATAATAAATTACTTAATACTTCTACTAAAGGTTCAATGCTTTTTGTTGATAATAATTTCCATTTTACACCACATTCTTAATGAATTCTACTATTAATTGCAGACAGTGTTTAAAAACCCATCATGAAAAAAGAAATCCTTAACATGACAAGCTGACGCAATAATAGTAAGCTATTCATCGCTTACCAACAAATGAAACTGTTGCAGACGGTTGTCGAGCAGCAGCAGAATTATATACAGGCACAGAATGCTTTTGTGGCTGAAAAAGATGCCCGTATGGCAGAGAAAGATGAAACCATCGCTGAACTTCGCAAGCTTGTTGGTGAGCTCCAGTCACTGAGAGCAAATCTGGAGGAAACACTTCGTGAATTCAAACGACAGCTTTTTGGTACCGCATCCGAAAGAACCCTCATTAAAAAGGAAGATGTGACTGAAATTGATCCTGCTGGGAGAAAATCACCAGTTACAGTAAAAGAACATACACGGGAACGCAAACCGAAATCAAAAAGAGATGACCTTTACGCAAATCTTCCGATCAGAGAAGTAAAGATTCCACTAACAGAGGAGCAGCGCCGCTGTGATTACTATAACAGTGACATGATAACGATGACGTATACATCCGTCAGGGAAGAAATCAGAATTACGCCTGCAAAAGTGGAGAGAATTCGTCTGATGCAGGAAGTTGCCATTTGCCCAAAATGTAAAAAGGATGGGGATGGAACCGTTGTAAAGGCTCCGGTCTACCAGGCATTACTTCCACACAGTCCGGCATCTGCATCATCTGTCGCCTATATCATCTTTGATAAGTGTTTTATGGGTATGCCTTATTATAGACAGGAATCCGGCATGGCGGAGCTTGGATTTCGCCTTCCAAGGGAGACCATGGCAAACTGGTTCATATACTGTGCAGAGAATTATTTTTATCCGCTTTATGAAAGGATGCATGAGCATCTGATCCAACGTGATATACTGCATGCAGATGAAACTACATGTCAGGTATTGCGTGAGGAAGGAAAAAGTGCAGAATCCATCTCCTATATGTGGATCTTTCTGACCGGAAGTGACAGTTTACCGCCCATCATCCTCTACGACTATGCAGAGGGGCGTGCCGGGAAATATGCCCGGGATTTTCTAGATGGATTTACCGGTCTTCTTCAATGCGATGGATACCAAGGATATAATAAGGTGGCTGATGTTATTCTGGTCTGCTGTCTGGCTCATTGCCGCAGAAAGTTTTATGAGGCAGTGCCGGCGGAACGGAGAAAAAGCATTCAGCTTCTGGATATCAATTCGAAAACCAGGATGGATGACCCAGTCATTCCGGATCAGACTGAACAGGAACATATGATACCTGCTGCAATCGGTCTTGCCTACTGCAATAAGCTTTTCTACATCGAGAGGAATTTAAAAGGACTTCCTACTGATGAACGAAAAGCAAAGCGTGAAGAACTAGAGACACCTGTGTGGAGCGGTTTCTGGAACTGGCTTGACACCATGCAGCCATTAGGAGGAAGCAAACTTCAGAAAGCGGTGAACTATGCCCTGAATCACCGTGAAACACTCTGTAATTACATGAAAGATGGGCGATGTGAGATTTCAAACAATGCGGCCGAGCGCAGAGCGAAGAGCTATGCGATAGGACGCAAGGCATTTCTATTTCATACATCGGTTGCTGGGGCAAATGCAAGTGCTGTCATGTACAGCATAATTGAAACAGCGAAAGCAAACAACTTGAACGTGTTCCAGTATCTTTACATGGTACTTCTATATATGCCGGACTACAAAAATGAGCCCGAAGGTGTAGAACAGTTGCTTCCATGGAGTGATTTTATAAAGGAGCATTGTACAGGTTTGATTGATGTTGAAAACATAACAGCGAAAAAGCATGAACCACTGCCGATTTAGGACTTTGGATACCAAGGGGTACTGGACAATACGGTATGTTATTCATCGCATACCAATAATACTACAACCAAATCCGTTCCAGTATTAATTAGTTTATTTACGCATGGTAACTAATTGAAAAGATAAAAACAGACCTGAGACGCGGCGGTTTAATGCCCTATCTAGGTCTGTTTGCGAAGATGCTTTCGCATGTTTTTCTTATCGTGGGGTAACTCTCTTTAGCCTCGTCGGGGCAATCTCATTTATCCTCAAACGAAGCTCATCTTCATTAAGGTTTTCTCTCAACAATCTTCCGAGGAAGCTCATTTCATCCTTCTGGTTTTCTTTCATTCCTTCTTCTCTCTTTCTCTTCTTTTCCTTCTTGCTTTCATTTACTTTTTCATTCTTTTAAAATCGGGAATAGACCGGAGAAGCTTGAAAACAGGGCAGTCTGGGATGGTTTTCGGGGATTCTACTTTTATTTTTCATGGATTTTCAGGTGTTGAATTTTTAGAAGCTACGCGTGGTCTGTAATTGAAAAGACAAAAAAACAGACCTGAGACGGGGCGGTTTAATGCCCTATCTAGGTCTGTTTTCTAAGATGCTTTCGCATGATTTTCTATTTCATTTTCTACTGTCGACGAGGATAATTCTAGTTACCGCAAGGATAAGACGAGGCGCCTCGGGACATAGTAGTTCAGACCATATGATTATTATAATAAATAAGATACTAATTTTCAACATTTTTATAACACAGACATCACACACTCTTAAACAATTACTCATATTTTTTGTAATATATTACTATAATATACAAACTAGATTGAGTATTATTAAGGTCTTATGCAAAACTCCCTTTATTCCACCATGAAACAAATTCATCGTGTCCTCTTATTTTCCGTAACCATATTGCTCATTGATATATTTTCTGAGCTTTGTGTTCCAGTCCTGCACTAAATCGTCACAGATTTCTCTTGGATTACCAACTCTTTCGTCAACCGCTTTAACAAAAGAGGCAATGAACAATTCAAATGCTGTCTTCATATCAGTATTTGATTCAATCGCAGTTAAAAATCTCTGATAAAAAATATGCGATTGGTTGATATCTATATGACAACTGCCAAGACTGAATGAATAATCAAAAAACGGGCCTCGGCCTAAGTCCTTATAAACAATGTTAACCTTGTTTTTCATATAAGCGACAATTTGCTCCTCGCTCGCATTTTCTACTCCTTGCTCACTAAGAGCTTCTTTATTTTTTTCAATAAGCTCATCCTGCGGAGTTTCATTTTTTATTCTATCAGTTTCACCTTCCGTTTCGTTTGTAGCCTCGACAGTATTTACTATCGTACTTGCAGGGGTAACGATATCCTCAACAGTACGCGATTTATCTCTCGTAACTTTGTTTTCGTTATACATTTTATTGATGGTGTTATGTATAATCGAATAGAGCTGTAACCACATAGGTTGCACTTCTTCATCAACATAATCTGTCGGATTCAACTCCTTTAGCTCAACGTGTTGCTTATTATTTGCAACACCAAAAGCCTCATCAAGTTCAGGATTAAAGCTGATTTCACAACCCCACCAGCGATGCTGCGGTTGATTAATATTCTTATAGAAATCAAACATACCAAAATCAATCTCACGTCCGGTTCTCACAACAGAAATGCCCTCCATCTTAGCAACATGCTTTCCAGTAGGAGTACCACCTGGTTCTTTTGTCATTGCCGTCTTATCATAAAAAATATCTCTAACCTTAGAAAAAGTTACTTTTACAATAGATTCTTTTGTCTCACGGGTATCCTTGTCATGATATTTTACCGGTATTGTAACAATTCCCTGTGGAAATTCGTCATTAGAATAAGGCTCAAACAATGGCTCACTACAATTTTCATTTTTTCGAGGGCTTATATTTTCAGGGTCATCAGGATTGCCCAAAACATAATTAGGTTTCATTAAGAATAATGGGTCATTAGGCATTATGTCATCTGCAAATTCTTCATTTCCCATTTGAATAAGTCTTACATTGTGTTTTTTGTCCTTAATTAAATACCTGAATTTCTGCCCCAATGCAAAATCCAAAGTTTTAAACAGAAAATGCACAGTTTTAGGGCTTACACGGTCACAATTTTTCCAATGTACCAAAGTTCCACTTGTACTAAAATCGTACTGTTTGTCCAATGTCTTATAGTGAATGAATTTCTCATATATACTTGGTATTGGCGCTTTAACAGGGTCATCAATTTGTTTTTGGTCTCCGGACCTCACAAGGTTAATATCAAGAAAAACTTTATGACAGTTTTGATAACCATTTTGCCAAGAATACACATCCACAGTAGGGCAGACGTGCAAAGATGACTGCGGTAGTCCGACTCCAAATCGCCCCATCCCTTTCCTGTCAGCACGAGTTGTAAAGCCAATACCCAAGCACGATTCTAGTTTCGTAATATCCATACCAGTTCCGTTGTCAAGAAAAGCAAATTCAGACACATATTTTCTACCAGTTATAGAATCAGTTGATTCAGAAACTAAGATGAAAATATCCTTTGCATTTGCTTCTATTGAATTATCAATAATTTCCGAAACAGCACTCTCAATACTTTTATATCCGGTATTTCTGAGGGCATCTCCCATTTGTTGAATCATTACTATTTCGTGCGCCATATTTTTCACCTATACCTTCCAATAGTTGTTGAAATGGCTAAAAGCCAGACTTTCATTGTATTTTTCAAGATTATCTTTAATATCAATGAGTAGACATTCTTCATTGCCGCCCATTTGAGGACCTCTAAGCCCTCTGCCCAACATCTGGCTGTACAAAACAACGGACTGAGTTGGTCTTGCAATAAATACGCACTTAATATTTGTAGAGTCAAAACCTGTTGTAAGCACCTCGTAGTTTATCAAAATGTTTATTGGATTGTCGATATCCTTAAAAGCTGAAATTGCACTGACCCTGTCCTGTGGAAGCATAGCACCAATTACAAGAGTATTCGGTATTCCTTCAATGGAAAGCATTGAAGATAAGAGTTGTCCATGTTCAACAGAACAAGCAAATACGATTGTCGGTATATCTTGGCTATTTAGTTCCCACAACCGCTGCATTATTGCCAAATTCCTGCTTTTATTTCTTCCAATTACTTCAAGTGCCTTATCAGTGAAATCATCATATCCGTTTTGTGTAGCCGTTATTTTGATATTTCTTAATTCTCTTGGATTAAGACCATCGGGATAAGTCAACTGTTCTTTTTTCACCTTAGCTAAAATACGCTTCTTTTGAAAATAAGCTATTATATCGTCTTCCACTTCCGTATTTAAGGCATCAATCTTTGACATATTGATATAGTTCATAATTTCAGCATCAATTTGAATTATCTTGTTGCCAAACATCGAAGCCAATAAATCATTTCCTACGTTTAATTCAGTAAATCGTCCGGGAGTAGCGGTAAGTCCTAACAAAGCCCTATCGCACATATCATGCTTCTTAATCATAAATTTTTCGATGATGTCTCTCGTTTCAGATGCGGCAGCCTTATGAGCTTCATCAAAAACTATGAGTCTGCATTTTTCAATCAATTTGCTTAGTATATCGGGGGACGATGTAGAAATACTCATAAGTTTTTGTATTCCGCAAAAAGCAATACCATCATAATCAAATTCTGACTCATTTATTGAATGTGTTCCCCATAGCTTACAAGCAACGACATTACCACTGCCCAAATGTTTCCACACTACGTTAAATGTATCAAATGCTTGTTGTAAAAGCTCCGTAGTATGTGCTACCCATAATATTAAACCAGATTTCTTTAAATTAAAGTTGTAATAATGACAAATGGTGTGCATAGCTGTTTTTGTTTTTCCGGTTCCTGTCGGCATATGAACAAGCATACGACTCAATTCTGAACTTGCATTAAGTTCGTTCAAAATACGCTGCTTAATTACAAATTGATAATCAAGTAATTCATAAAATCTATCCGCAGAAGTAACAGTATATAATGTTAAATCTTCAACAGTAGTCTTTTCAAACACATCGACACTAATATTTAGAATTTCTAATACAGCCTGATTGACCTTGCTATTTCGCCAAACAACACTTGAGGCTTTATCAATAATCATCAATAATTCTGCATTTGTACCTCCAGAAATGTCCATCAAGCGACCAATTGAAATAAGGTCGCTTTTTTGAAATGTCGCAAACAATGCCTTCCTATAACTATTACTTTTCAATATATTAAGACCATGAACAGTAATAATCATATCTGCTAAGTTTGATTTAGTGAATGGTGTTTTACTATCAGAAGTCCATTCAAGCAAAGTATCTACTAAACTCATGCCTAAAAACCGCTTTAGTGACTCCAAGCTGAAATTCATCATACAGCTCTTTAATATCGATGTATCCACTTTTTTATCTCCTATTTGCTTTCGTATTTAGCCAATGATGGGAACTCTTACTATGTATTGCCCCCATTTAAGACATTTTTTCCATAAAGCTAATTCATTTCTTACTAGAAACTCTCGAGACGCTTAACGCTTTCTTGATTTCGTAATCTTTGTAGTGCTTTTACTTCAATTTGTCTTACACGCTCTCGTGTTAAACTGTATATTTTCCCAATATCTTCTAATGTTTTAACTCCACCATCATAAAAACCATATCGTAGCCGCAGCACTTCCTCCTCACGTTTTTTCAGCGATTTCAAGATGTTATCAACGCCAAAACATAATTCCTCATAAGTAACGCATTCCATTAATTGCTCAGTAAACTTACCTCTATCCGTAAAAAGCCCATCATCTGTATCAAGGATTTCATCAATGCTGTTCATAGGAATTAACCGAGTTAAAAGCATAACTGCTTCTTGATAATCACAACATAAATTATCGGAAATTAGACCAAGCAAATTTGGACAATATAAACTACTTCCACACATTTCGCAATCGTGAACATTGTAAATTTCATACGCAGAGAATAAGCGGTCTTTATAATGCGCTGGATAATAAATCAGGGAATTAGCAGGGTCAGCTTTACGCATTATATGCTGCCGTATCCATAATGAGGCATGTTGTACGAAATTGTTATGATGCCCAGCCTCATATTTTTCAAGAGCCACAACCAATCCGACGCAACCATCTTGTACTGCATCGGATAGTGACATACCATATTTTTTATAATGCCCTACCGCTATTTTTACCACTAACCTCAAATACATTGATACAATCCTATCTCTTGAATATAGATTACCACTTTGTGCAGAAGGCATAAGTGTTTGCCATTCTCTGTACTGTGGAGGTTTGATTTCTTTTATTTTATCTATAAATGGTGCAAGCGAATGGTCAATAGAAATTGCTTCATCGTATAGCTGCTCATAATCGGTTTGGCTGCGGTCATACACAGCAGCATCCTCATCATAATCGTCTAATTTTATGATAACTCCCATCGACAGAAGAGTATTACAGAGGATGTTTACTTCGTCCAACGGCAATTTGTTTTCATCAAGTGCATCATAAACACTATCTTCGCTAACATAGCCATTCTCTTTATATATGCTATATAGTTTGTCAATAATCTTTTGATGCACGTTCCCACTCCTTACTTCCAGCACATACTAATTCTTGTTAAGTCTGCATAAGTCAAGAATACTATCCGCACTTATTGCTCGGTTGTATCTATCATCGACTTCGTCCATGAAATAGTAAAGATTACGCAAATAATCCTCGCTGTTTTTTGCTGTTCCAATTAGTTTTTCATACAACTTGTCAACACCACCACGAACATATTGCTCGTATAGTTCCTCATCATACTTAGCCTTTTCATCGCCGTAATAGCGAAAGGCCTTATTTACTCTTTCGTCAATATTAGGCTCATTATTCTTGTCAAGTAGCATAATCAATCGATAGTTAAATAGCAAGTCATCTTTGTTCTTTATTAAAATATCACCGAAAATCTTGGTGTCCTTGCCACCATCTTTATCCAAATCAGCTTTTACTCCATATAAAAAACCGACAACAGGTGCGATTAGATATACATCATAGTTTCTTGTAAAGAGCTTATTTCCCTTATTATCAAACTCTGCTGTTAGTCTATTAACTTTCTCGGCATGAGAGCCACGGAATGAATATTCTTTATCAAACATTGTGTTCACCTCGTTATTAAGTAAGTTTCAAATTCGTTCTTTTTATCGAACTCATAGCGGTTTCCTACCTTATCACTCATATAATTTTCGGCAAGTTCTCCATCTGTATCTTTGATAAAGATAATAACTTGCTCCGCAACCTTGGGCAAAGCATCGCAGACTGTTTTTATCCTTGTCTTGTCAAATGCTGATAAAGGTGCGTCCATAACAAGAGGATACGGCTCTGACACTAGCATTTCACTCTCCAGATTTCGCTCTCGTGCCATTTTTATAACTCCTGCAATAAACGCAAAAATCACAGAAATGCTCTGCGCTGTTGAGGTTTCTACTTCATCTGTATATCCGGCATAATCATTAACAATAATTTGAATGTTATATTTTTCATCAATTGCTAATGAAAAGCCTCCGTTGTAAATGCTACGGAATATTTCGTTAATTGAGCTTTCAAGTTCCGCCCTCGTTTCAGCTTCCTTTGCAGTATATAAGTTATTAAGGGCATCATACATATATTGCGTGTAAGCCTTATATACTTCAATTCGCTTGTTGTTCTCATCTTTTAGGCTTAATTCATGTCGCTCAGTAATACGGCGTTCTTTATCCTTTTCCAAACTACCCTTGAGTTGATTTTGCGAGTCACGTTCAGCTTTAAGCTCTCTTAAACGGCGTTCGTACTTCATAAGGTCCTTTTGAAGTTCACCGACGTTCTCCATATTTTTCAAGCGGCTTTCTATCATCTTAATATCATTTTCCATAGAAGCATAGTTTTCCTCAAAATCCCTAATAACACTGTATTTTTCAGAAATTTCTTCAAAAAGGGTATCTGTTCCGTTGCTTTTTATCTCACATTCACGTACAAATTGACCAATCAGAGAGCCGATAGATTTAGGCGGTATGAAGTCAAGCACTTCTTTTAATGTCTTATAAGCACTGTTCCCGCCATAAACATCAGTTTCAGGCTCAATATGTGTACCACACAAGCAAGTTTTACGGTTGATTAAAAAATCAATTGTCCTTTTGTGAATATCAGGGATACCCTTATCCAATTTATCTGCTTCAGATAATGATTGTAGAGCATCTTTCATCAGCTTCTTTGCAAGGTATGCCGGACTTCTGCTGTTGAAAGTTTTGAGCATAGTTGATGAACTGTTTGCTTTTTGCTGAGTTAAGCCATTAAGCTTTTGTCGTAGCCTGTCCTTTTCCTTTGTCAAAGGCTCACTTTCAGCATTATCCTTTATACGCAAATTTAACTCCGTACATTTATCTTGCGATAAGAGTTCTTCATTTTCAATTTCAGCCAAACGCTGTTCAATTTTTACAATTTTATTGTCGTATTCTTCAATTTCCCGATTATATTGAGCAAACTTTACATCGCTTCTTGCATCATAACTTTCGTCATAACTACGCATGACAGATATCTTGGGTGCTCTTGCTTTTAGATGTTCCAGTGCTGCTATAAGTGCATTAAGCCCTAAAAGTCCCCTGACTGCCTGTGCAAATTCTTGACTCCTGCCTTTACGAATCTCTTTACTCATGTTGCCGATACGCTCACCATCAAAAAAGAAATACTTCGATAATTCTTTAGGCAAAATGTCTTTCATGCGCCATTCAGTTTCACTATCCTTGACAAATTCACGCTGTCCGTCATTATTTTTGAATGCAATGTGAAGCACTGTGTTGTTTGGCCGTTTAAGATTGCCTGTTCCATCCTTTGAATACCTCTGTTCTCTTATAATAGTATAGTCAATATTGTTATGTATGAGAGAAAGCTCGACACGGACAATTTCTTCACTATTAGGTAACATTTTTTGAGCAGTGGCTTTACACAATACCAATTGGTCTGCAAAATCGGTATCTCCATACAAACACCAAGTAAAGGCTTGGGCAAGAGTAGTCTTACCAGAGCCGTTTTCTCCCATGATAACGGTGACATTCTTTTGAGGGTCAACAGAAAAGACAATAGGTGGCTGGTCACCCATGAATTGTCGGAAGTCTTTAAGTTTGATTGATTTTAATAGCATTGTACTTCCTCCTCAATCATTTTCTTAATCATGCTAACCATTTGCCCATCATTTTTTTCTTTGGTCTTGATATTTGTTGCTTCACGCATAATAAGCTTTTTTAACATTTTTTCAGCTTTCTCTGCATCAATTTCAATACCGTTGACCATTATCTTGTTTTCATTGCTCATAACCCAAATCCTCCTTGAAAGTAATATAGCTTTCCTGTATGTTGTAGGCTTCTTTAATTTCATCAATAGCTGATTCCGCTTCTGCCATATTCATCGAAATCCGAGCAAACTCCTGTGCCCGATAAAGCTCATTTTTAACAAGTGAAATATCCCTTTTCATTTGTGCTTCCGTCAATGAATGAACATGGTCGAGTGGTCTTGGAAGGGTTATAAAGTCATATATCACTGCAAAGTCTTTTCCTTCAGCCAGCCTCAATACACGCCCTCTGCGTTGAATATATTCTTTGGGATTAGTAGTGCTTGCTAAGATAAATGCTATCTTGATTTTAGGAATATTGACACCCTCATCAAGGCACTTAATAGCAATAAGGGCTTGTAAGTTATCTCCAACTGCAAACTCACGTTTCAATATCTCTCGTTCAGGCATATCCTCTCTCGATGTAAATTGCGACACTTTCATATTAAGCTTGTTTCCGAGCAAGTCAGTTACAACATCAATCTGCCTTAAATCCTCAGTATCCACATCTGAGTATTCTTGGTTTTCTGCAAGAAGCGTTGTTGCACCGCAGTAAACTAAAATATGCGTGTCATCTACATATGGCAATATGTAATCATGTAGTTTAATAATCTTATCCTCAGCTCCAGCTACAAGCCTTGCTCGTGCAAGAGCAAGAATTTTTCCTCTTTCACTTAGTTTTGTCTTAGTGTTTCGTCCTTTGATGATGCATTTGCCAATTTCATAAGAAAGCTCAGTATATTTTGCAAGTTCAGCTTCATTTAAGGTCGTTATAACGGGATAGTATTTGTAACGGGTGAGTTTCTTTTCTGCAATCGCTCGGTCAAGAGGATATTCAATGCACTTCTCGCCAAAATAGTCAAATAATTTAGCTGTACCTTCCTCATCATTATGCCTGTTCAAGGTCGCCGACAGAGCAAGTCGGTAAGGAAACTTATTTGATAATGTTCTGCTGAGATACGCTGCTCCAAAGTTGTGAGCCTCATCCACTATAAGCAAAGCATTACCTCGTATTTTCTCTACATACCCCTGCACATAAGTAGATGCAAAGGTTGCATTGGTACTGATAAAGCAGAAAAATTCTCTGTTCCTAACTCGCAGTTTTTGGTCTAACACCGCATTTTCAAGGAGCTTTTTCCAATTCTTTTGAGTAGATGCGCTATATCCAATTATGGGTTTCATTCCAAAAGCAACAATGTCCTCGACCCATTGCTCAACTAAATGCTGATATGGACAGACAATAAATATCGCCAATTTACCCGTCAATTTCTCAGATAATCTTACAGCAGCACCGAGTCCTGTATAGGTTTTACCTGTCCCCGTAGCCATGTCAAAGATACCGCGATAATTTCTCCTTTCCCACTCATCAATCGCGCCTACTTGATAATCATGCAGTTTTATATACTCGGGTATTGCTGTGACAGCCTCTGAATCATAAGAAGATACTTTGTACTTATAATTAGTCGCCTCTTTAACTTTCGTTGCCTCTGTATCCTCATATTCTCTTGCGTCAATCTGAAAATCAGGTGCGGCCTTCTTGTATTTATTGATAATTTCTTCTTTTAACATTGGAAAATCAATCGTTTCAATGTTGGGCTCAGAATTGTTCCAAATAGAAGAAAAAGCATTTTCTTTCGCCGCCACTCTGTCCTCATCGTTCCAGGAACAGAAAACATCAATTGTTTCATAATTTATGAACATCGCTGTTGCAGACTCATTCATAGAGCCAGAAAATGCTACTCTATTACCCTCAGAGTCAAGGATAATTCCCATTTTTTCGTGATACATTCCAAACTCACTGTTTTGTTCGGTAAAAGCTATTTTTATATCCAATGTACCCTCAGCAATCAGGTTTGCCAAAAGGTTGAGCCGTTTTTTATCATACTCTGTGGTAGGCTCATGAAGTTCCCTTAATAATGCATTGCCGATTATTTTTTCTCTCATTTCATAGCCTTTTTTAATTGCCGACACATCATCCTCTGAGAGATATGGAGAAGCAACAAGATGAACAGTTCCACCATTCTCAATAAGCCCTGCAATCCCTTTTGAGATTTCCACCAACGCAGAGGATGAAAAAAAACCGACTGCTCTTTTGTAATAAATTGCCTGTTTAAGCAGTGGAATATAAAAATCCTTTGCTACATTATCAATTAACGACCTATATTCATTTTTAATTTCTACCTCTTTCAAGCTCAACCTTTTCACCACCTATCTATTTTCGTAATCAGCCAACGCCGGAAATCTCTTGTTATTTGCGAATACATAATACTTTCTCAAAGCATTTGAGATATTACCATTGGTATCTTTCATCTCTGCTTTTATAATGAGTAGAGTCTTATAAGTAGTTTCATCATCGCAAACAATATCGTCTAGCGATATTTTAAAATGCCTCTCCACCATTCGAGCTTTATTCACACGTGAGCGTACAGCCTTTATTTTGCTAACGATTTTTTCGTCAGTAAGCAAGTAGTTTTCAAAATCCGCTTCTCTCATTCGATTCACTCCTAACTATTCTCAGAAATATACTGCAATGCTTCTCGCAACTTACCAAAATCCTCAGCATTATTAAAATAACTCACGCTAAACCTAACCGTTCCAGTAGGAAAAGTATCTAAAAATTTATGTGCATACGGCGCACAATGAAGCCCTGTCCGCACGGCTATATCTTGTTCGCTGAGTATTTGTCCAATACTATCGCTGCTGTATCCGTCAAACAAGCAGGAAACAACCCCAATACTGTTCTCCATATTTTGTGGAACGATGAGTCGTATATTGTCAAACTCACTTAAAATCCCTAACAATCTTGCATGATTCTCCTGCTCTTTGCGGTAGATGTTTTCAATCCCTGTGTCATTTATCCATTTTAAAGCGGCATGGAGTCCCGCAATAGCCATAATATTAGGGCTTGCAGCTTCATACATTTCAGGAACAGTCTGCGGAAGTTCCTGATTCGCTGAGTCAATCCCTGTCCCGCCAAAGATAAGGGGTTTTGGTTTTATTTCTCCACTCAAGATAAATCCCGCAACTCCAAAAGGTGCATATAGCGTTTTATGTCCGGCAAATATGGTAAAATCATATATACTACTACTTAAATCAGTATCTACCAACCCTGTGGTTTGTGCCATGTCAATCACATTAATAGCACTGTAAACTTTTGAAAGTTCACATATTTCTTTAATTGGAGCAACTACACCACAGACATTGCTTGCATGACTAACAACCAAAAGATTAGGCTTGTTCTCTGCAAACTGATACTTTATCTTTTCAAGGTCATATGTAAGAGTAGTTTTATTAACCCTAAGCGTGTGAATATTCAGCCTATATATGCTTTGAAGATAATGCAACACTCTTGTCACCGCATTATGCTCAAATGGCGATAAGTAAATGTTATAATTATCTGTCATATCAATCCCACGTAAAATAATATTGAGTGCTTCGGTAGCTGTATGTGTAAAGACCACCTTTTTTGTAGGACAATGCAGTAAATCGAGTAAATCTTCTCTTGTTTCGCTTACAAGCCTGCTTGCGGTAAATGCTAATTTATGTTGTCCTCGCCCGACATTTACACCATATTCCCGATAGAATTTATCAGTAAAGGAATAAACAGCTTCGGGTTTAGGGAATGTTGTAGCAGCGTTATCAAAATATGGCATATGTCATCTCCTTACATCAACTTTTATGAATTTGCTTACTTGCAGAATATTAGTCTACAACTGTAGCTGAGCTTAATGCTTCAATTAATTTGCAAGCGTAATCATTACCAAAATCAACAATGACGTTTCTTTGTTCAGTGCAGCACTCACTCATTGTTATCCCAAGTTCTCCAGCGTCATACCACATTTCTGTAAGAAGTGCCATTATGTACCCATTCAAAAACTGAATGAATTTTTTTAGGGGAAGTTTACCCTTTTCAGAAAAAACATGAATACAAAATTTATAAATCTCATCGCTTTCATATGATGGTTTATCATAATGAGCAATATATTTATCAACGCTTTCTTTTACCATATCTCTTAAAGATAAGTTTTCATTAACTTTCATTTGAAATATTGCATCTATTCTTTCTGACAAATCCTCTCTGTTATATAGCCTAAAATAGTTTTGCATAGTAATATTCTTTTTTAGGTTTGTACTTTCTATAAAGCAAGCCCTTAAATGTATCATTTCTTGCTTAAATGCAAGCATATATACTGGATTATCTTCATTTGCATTTTCCAATGTTTCCAAGATAGAAATATTTTCTTCTTGCTTGGATAAAAAATTATTGAAAAATATATCACTTTGATTTCTGATATTATGAATAAAATGGCAATAACTACATTCGCTTATTTTTTTGTAAACTTGCTTTCCATACATATTTAACAAGTTAGCATTAATTTTATCGATTGGTTGCCAAAGCAATTTTGTATAAAATCCTTTTTGCAAATTACCTGATTTTATTGCCGCTGTAAAGATAAGATGTACCCAAAGATGGGGACTATCCACCCAATACATTTCATACTTTTCTACAGCATCAATATCAACACCTACTTTTTCATTTGCTAAAGAAACTATTTTTCGTGTTAGCCATTCGAAATCAGGAAGAGTATCTATATCAATATCACCGCCTAGAAATTCATATCTGCCTATTCCTGTATCAGATTGCGGGCATTCACAGATGAGGTATTCATCTTTTTTATTTTTTATTACTAAGGAAAATCTAATCATGATACCCTCCTGATTTCTTTGATATGCACTAATGCCAATATACTTTTGCAAATCAACTATCTCAATTTATTTTATTAGCACATTTTTTCAAGCAATTCCATAAGCACTTGCCGTTTTTCCTGCTCTGATATGGATTGTCCCATTTCTTCAAGCTCTGTAGTAATCGCATTAACGAGTAACTTTGCTTTCTCACTGTATTCGGACTTTTCAAATGTCTTAACAACCTCTTGACCAGACTTATCCACAAAAGTCAACTTATATATCTCAGAGTTTCCGATGGTTTTTTGATTCGTGTTTCTATCAAACTCAACTACTGTCTTTTTAAACTGCTCTATATATTTCAAAAATTCATTTATGTTACCTGAATCCCAATCATCAAGCCTAAGTCCTGTTATGCTCTTAGCAAGCCGTTCTATAAAGGTTTTCTCATCATTATTGATACTCGCCATCAGCTGCAATACTTTCTCCTCATTGTTGTAGAACAAGTGATTGACAGTAGTCGGCTTCAATTTTTCATACCAATCTTTTATGACAGATGAAAGGGTAGCTCCGTTTTTTGCGTTGAAAACCTTCTTTATATCACCAACAAGTGCTTTGATAAGCTCTTCCTTTGCATTGTCAAATAGTTCCTTTGCTTGTTTGATGTTATCATTAATGTTGACCGTGAAATTTTTGTAGCCGTAAATATCAAACAATTTTTCAAACAAATACTCCCTAGCATTTATACTTGGCTGTTTTAGTGTGTTCAGAAACTTTATATGCGATGCTGTGGTCTTACTCTTTTGGGGACTTGCGTCTTTGCCGACATATACTTCCTTAAGTTCCTTTGCATACTTCGGAAGTCCCATATACCAACGGCTCATCGCAAGAGCTATGTAGGAGAATGTGTTGTAGTCCTTTTCTTTCTCAACCACAAAATCAGCGAACAAAGTAGCCATACCATCAATATATTGCGATTTTTCTTCATTCCAGCTCTCCAAAAATACAGTATATTTTTTAGGAATTTCGTTGATGCTGTTTAAGAGGTCAACAGTAATCTTGACCTCATCGGTTTTATTCTTTATAACAATATATTTTTTCAAATGATGCAAGACTGTCGCAATGTAAATCGGTATAACACCCCGTTTCAATCCGTAGCCATTTTGCGGTAAGGTTAATATATCGTAAAGCTCGCCAAAGTTTCTTCCATGGTCGCTCGCACTCCCTAAAAACTCATTTATAACTCCAAGTGTTGCACACATATTTTCATCAGCAGGGGTGAGGTTTATCACGGGCTTTATTGTTTCACTTTGCAGTATCCCTGTCTTTATCAAGGTGCTACGCATAAAAGACACGTCTTGACTTGTACCTGTAAGTCCTAAATTAATATCAAGCTCATTCTCAAGCAAACCGGAGAGGAGCTTGCTTCGGCTATTGATTGCTTGGCTGGACAATTCATCCTTATTTATTGTTTCATTATTGATAACCGGAGTATACGGGTATGTTCGGCGACAGATTTCCGACAGTTTTGCGGAAATCTGTGCTTTTCGTTTGAAATTTTGTTTTTCGCCATTGTGATAATATTCAGCACTCCCTATTTCAGGTCTTGTATATGAAAAAATAAAGCTGCTGATAACTTCCTCTAAGTCCTCAATGTAAATATCATACTCATCAGATAGCAGTTCATCATCTTTTGCGTTTGCTTTAAGCAGTTTTACAGCACTATACTCAAAGCATATTTTCTCAATATCAATGTATTTGTCCGGGATGATAAAAACAATCCTATCATGGTTGTGTTTTTCCTCAGCTAAATCTTTTTTTAACTTTGTGATTTCTTGTTCATTTATAGGGATAATAGCATAAACAACACCGTCTGCATCAATATTTTCAATCTTTTTATCCCAATTATCGGTAGCAAAAAACTCAGTGCTGTCAATGAACCAGAAATTAAAGTATCTCGTTATTTCCATTTCATCGTTATAAGCAGTTGGATACATATAGTTATCGAACGATGAATCATTTAGTATTTCTTTCATACTAAGTGTACTTCTTGTTTTTTCAATAGCGATTTCAATTTCTTTCCTAATGTCAATACCAGAGCTTTCTTTGATTTTCAAATACCCATTACTACGTTTTAGATAGACGATACATTCTTTTTCAATCAGATATTGTAAGGTTTCTTCAATTTCGGATATATCAAAACTATCTCGGAATATGTCTATTATACTGTTATAGATAGGCGGCAGCTTTTCAAATTGCTCAATAATATATATCAAAGCAACTGTCTTTATTATCTTTGTTCCTAATGATTTTGGGTCTAACTTATCAAGGACTTTTGCTGTAAGTTTATAAAGCCTGTGAGTATCACTTGTATAGTGCTCCTTACGCAATAACGGCTCAAAGTAATCATAAATATAATCAGGGGTAAGCATAGGAAAACCACCCTTTGCATTTTCTAGAAATGCGAAAAGGGTGTGCCTATTCTCCGATGATAAAAATGTAAACAGCGTTCTTTCGTTTTGTGCTACCTTTTCAGATAAGCGTGGCAGAATAAAAGTTGAAATAGGGTGAAGGGGGTAGCAGCCCCTAACAGCAATCTTTGCTATTTCTTTTTCTAAGATGCCATTTGAGATAAAACGTTCCTCCATATCAGAGAAGCGAATCTCATTGTCTTTGCAAAATTTACTCCAAAGTTTTGCGTCTCTCTTTATTACAGCAGATATAATCTCATACATCTGTGAAAAATTGTTGTGTAGAGTAACGTGCCTAAATCTACCCGAAACCCCTCGCCATCCATCAACTTTTTCTTTCGGAAGGTTGTTATCAATGTAATTTGCTATATCCTTGTGGGAGATAAGCATAAGGTGCATTTGTTTATTTCCACTACGGTCGCATTTCTCGGCAAAGTCTTGTAATAGTTTAGTGTCGCTTACTGTTGCGTAGGCAATGCTCGATTCAAGATACTTACTAAATTCATCATAGATAATATATACGCCATTATAACCTTTATCACAAAGCTCATCGACGACTTTTTCATAAAGCTCTACAACATCAAATCCAACAAACGGATTAAATTCACTTCCAGATGTAAGGTCCGGATACAGCTTTATAAATTTGCTATAAGCATTAACATCAAACTCTTTGAGAGCCACAAGATATGTCTCTATTGGCTCATTGAGAGATTCAGAAAACTTTGCATAGGTATTCGGATAAGACTTTTTCCAAAGCTCTATAGCCTTAACAGCCGCTATAAAATTTGTTTCTGGCATCAGGTCATCAAGATTTTCATTTTTTAGAGTCTGCTGCAATGCATTCAGAAACGATTGGGTCAGACTTGTATTGTTTCCGCTGACAATTATAGGAAGCAGTTTCTTATCACTTTTCAAGTATTCCAAAGTGTATTCATAGAGCTTTGGATTGTTTTCCTTGATTTTATTCAAAAGCGTATCAAACAAAGCCACATCCTTTTTAAAAAGAAGTGACATCAGCACAAATATAATATGAGATTTACCTCTGCCGTAAGAACCTACAAGCAATCTTGCTCTACTAGTACCAGAAGCCGAAGCACTGTACAAAACATCTTCCACAATGTCAATAGAGGACATCGTAGGTATAAAGTTCTTAATTTTATCGTTATTATGTAGGTCATAGGCAATATTAACTGAGGTTTGAAAGCCTTTGACTACATCAATCATTTCATTTATCATAATCTATTTCCAACCTTTCAGAGTTTGTCAGTTGTTTATAACTCTATAATACTCACGGACGCACCCTAAAAAATCTATTTCTCTTTCGATGCGCACAATATCAAGTCCGGCTGTTCTGATAACCTTAATATAGCCTAAAAGCTCTATCTTGTTCAACAAATTCACGAGAGTAATAATATCCAAGTTAAAGATTTTCCCTGCATTGTTCTTGTCATTTTGAATTGTGGAAATCTTAATTTCCTTCTCGCCATTTGCATTATCTAAAATAACAGCAAGCAATATCAAAGGGTGTAGCGTATCCTTTTTTGGAGCGCATTTCTTATACACCCTGTCCTTTTTGCTGATAATATCAATAAGCCCAAGCTCTCCTAAAGGGCAGTCGATGTTGCTTTCAGGCTTTACCTTTTCAGGGTTTGACTTAATACGAGGTACATATGTGCTGATGAGGCAGTTAAAGTCATCATCCAGAGAACGCTCGGACACCTCATTATCATTCAATCTTATGTAGCTATTAAGTTGCACAACAAAATCATCCCTTGAAAACTCATTTAGCTTAAACTCGTTAAAAAAATAATACCAAGCTGTAGCATTATCTTCCACACCTTCCCTATCTTCGTGAAAAGATGCTAACTTATAATGCAGCAGCCATAATGTGCCCATTTCCTCAATGTATTTGTCATGTTCATAAACAAGCTCTCCAAAGGGAGTAAGTGCTTGTGTCTTTCTGCCAACAGGCGGCTCAAGAGTCAATCCTACTGCTTGCAGCCAATACCGCAAAGCCTTTACCATATTTGCACCAATACCCAAAATATCCATAGGGTTTCCGTTGACCCCCATAAAGACAGCAGGGTCATGGTCTACATTCTTCATTCCTTTATATAACCAACCTTTTCGTATAAAAAAGGTATCATGAGCTCTGAATTTCATAAATTATCTCCTGCCATAAGTTTTTGTGTTAATTCTAAAAAACCAGAAATGTTCATAAAATAGTTTGGATACGCTTTTCTTAAGGCATCCAGTGATGTAGCAGAAACTAAAACCGCATTGTTTTGTTCATCTTTTTCCGCTTCAATATATTGTGCATTTGCTTCTTCAAGTTTTTTATAGTCCGAAACATCGACTTTTTTGCCTTGTTCCTTTATAACGATTACATAGAACTTTCTTGTGTTTATTCGTTTGTTTTGAATATAATCACAAGTCGCATTAATTGTGGATAATTTTTCTAATATTGAATGCGTTCTGTTTAATTCATTAAGTACGCTAATTATATCATTTCTGTTGTTCGGAACATTAGGAACCGTATTACAATTTTCTTCTATTGCAATAAGAGATGACATTAGTTTAAAAAAAAGCAACCATACATCAGGACCTATACTTGACTTCAAAGAATAATTTGTAAATGTTCCTACGGTTTCTACTGCTGTTGCCCATAAATGCTGTAAATGAGTACGAATTTGTATTTCTATTTTTAGTCCGTTGTATGATGAATTCTGCAAACTGTTATACTCAAAGATAAGATGGATTCCCCTATACCCCGATTCTTTTGGGGTTTCAATATAATCTTTTTCATTAACAATTTCATGCTTCATTGATGATTTTTTCAGTCTGTTGTATAATTCATATACGAATTCACAATTAGAAAAAATCGCTCTACAACCACCTACATCTTGCATTGTGTGTAGTCTCATTGTCGGATATCGCCTAAGCTTGTCTTTTATCGTTTGCATCTTTTTTAATCTCTGCACCACAATTGATTGGGTGTCCGACATTCTTCTAACATGGTTGCGGAGCGTTCCTTGAATAGTTAGTATAGGATAATAATGGTATTTCCTCCAATCACCAATTATTAATTCGGCTTCTTGAATGTCATCTAAACTGCTATTAATGTTAGCCAATGTTTTTCCCGCTTTGGTTATATCCATATTATTAAAACTAATCTCTGGAAACATAATCATTAACCCCTATTCTTTTGTTGAAAGATAGTTCTTCATCAAACACCCATCGTTTAAATACTTATAAGTAACGCACATCTTGCACCGCTTGCATTTCTCATCACTAATATGGTACTCACCGCCGATAATGGTTATCGCCCCAAACTTGCACAATGATTCACATTTCAAGCATTTTCTGCAAGCATTGAATTTTCGTACCTGATAAGATACCATTCTCTGTAAATCCTCATGTTTCTCCACATTCATTGTCTTTATTTTCACTGAGTAAGCATAACCCTCCTGTGTAAACGGCTGTATTGATAAAATAGGTACATTGGTTTTTATATCAACGATAATTGTTTCGTTTATTAACTTTCTCCCCAGTTCCTTTGCTATTTTTCCAAAAGGAATAAACAATTCGATAAAATCATCGTCAAGAGGTCTAAAAAGTTCATATACCTTTGCATTTTCCTCTGCGGTGCAGTTTGTATACTTAATCTTAACATCTTCGGCAGCTGCAACACCATTGCCACCTTGCCTAGCTTTCCATTTACCTGTGTCTACATAGACCTCGGCATCAGGTTTTCCGATTCGCTTTGCAAAATCAATCAAGAACTCTCGCCACTTGCGTGACTGCTCCGGCATATAGATTTGAGAAAGGTACTGTGCTCTTTCGTTATTATTTGGGCAGCACCAACAGCCAACACGGTCATATCCGAGTCTATATGCTTCATTAAAATCAATATTTTCAGCTAATATGTAGAGCCATATATCTATGTCCTTCCAAAAGAAAATCGGGGAAGCTGTCTTTTGTTTCCGTATTTTTATTGTATCAGCCTTGCCCTCAATACGGTTGTATTTGCTGCGAGCAACCGACTCGCATTTGCGTATTCCATAGAAAGTAAGCACATCACAATCACGGTAATATCTATTCATTGTACGAGTAATCGGGCCAGTCTTAAACATCGTACAGCACCAACGAAGCATACGAGCCGGAGGACCGATATCTTCACAAACCTTATAAAAATCTTGTTCATTGTTACAAGCTTTTTTGATTATTGCTTTAGGATTATCTGCCCTGTAGCGCTCTACATATTCAAGGGTTAAAGGAAACTCCAGTGTTGTGTTACCGAAAATATGTACCAAACTCGCATTATTCAATGCTCGAATTGTCAAATCAGCAACAACGGTCGAATCCTTACCTCCAGAAAAAGATATAACAATCTGCTCTTGCTGATAATTTTTTGCTGACTTCTTAATAAACTCTGTTGCCTCTTCAAAAAGATAGTTCAATCTATTTTTATTGGCTCTAATAAATCTAACAATACTTTCGTTAAAGAAAGTGTAATCATTTTCATCTCTATGTTCTTCAAGCTGCTTTAACACAGTTTCCGCAGGGTGCTTACTATAATAGCTTTTCGTTACTGTCTTAGGCTTGCCGTCTATATAATAACGGTTATTTGATGCCCAAACAGTGTTGTTCTTATAAGCAAATGGCTTTGCCGTCAATATCTCAAGCAAAAGCCTTTCTTCGGGAAATACGGGTCTTAAGTCAGTACAAAGATACTCTGTTTTGCCACCACAAAGTGGACAAATGTTTTTATCTATACTATTTGCCTGCTTAATAACAGGCACTTTGCAATCATTACACCAATAAACCTCAACCGGAATGTCTTGCACTGTGGCATGACCGCAAAGCTCACATTTATCGTTATCCGTCTCTCTGTTACAATTTTTGCACCACAAGAAATCCACCTCCTTATCTTGGGTATCCTATGAGAAAAGGTTATTTTTCATAATACTCTAAAATATCACCGACACCACATTTAAACAACTTACAGAGCTTGCTTAAAGTTTCATAATCTATCCGCTCCATACGGTCGTGATAGAGATTGGAAATCGTAGCTCGTGAAAGTCCTGTTTTCTCGTGAATAAACTGCATATTATAACGGTTTTCGCCCATAATTGTTGATAATTTGCTTCTTACAGCCATTAGATAATGCCTCCACACTTTTACTCATTACTTACTTTACCATTTTCTTGTCGAAAAGTAAACAGATATGCTTACATTTTTTATCCATATTTCTACGAATAACTTAATTTCCATATCAGCCAATATGGTATTCCATTAATTCAACAATATAAATTTCACAATATATAACGCTTAATGAATTCATATATATCTGACCAAATCATAATTATTTTATTAATATAGCTTCTATAATAGATTACAGCTTTCTCTAGTCCAGTATGATTTTAGAGCATAAACAGCTGCATGATAATAGATAATCTGCCAGCACAAACCTTTCTATAATCCTTTTATTAAGATTACAGATTATCTCAATTCTTCTATAGAGATTAAAGTTTATCTATTTTATCTTTATATTATAGCATAAATTCTGTATTCAAAAACAGCTCAATCTCTAGAACCCTTGATTTTACTAGCTTCAACAAGTTTTTAATGCTAATTATTGAAAACAATCGCTCCGTCAATTGTATTTGGATAGGAGCATTTTTTATTCTGATAAAGGGTTCAACTTGAAAAATTATAGAATACTCATTTTCAAAATCAAATGCTTCTCAATAATTTTATGATAGTCCACAGCTATTCTCACATACAAAAATAGAATTCTCCTTTTTACAGACCATTTTATAATTTTCCATAATCATTCAATTGCAGAAAGGTTCCAACTATTACTATTGAAAGGTATTCCAAAGTTCATATCTAATTTTTTTGGATGTATCTATGATTAATCACTGTTTTCAAATATAACACTTCTGTTTCAATCATATTATAGTTAACAGGGAAAACGGACCTCCTACCCGATTCTCTGCTATTCAACCTAATTACATTGAAGAAGAGCTCCCATTGCCCAGCAACGAGGACTCTTTTTCTTTGGCTAACAATAGCATTTTTTCATCCTAAAAGTCATTCATCTAAAACAACTATGACAGAATTTCGTATATCAATTAACCACTGGAGCAAAATCAATGCTGTCTCGAATGAAACTTACACCAAAAATACGTAATTCATAGAAATCTTGTTTAATAAGATGATGATTTTGAATTGTATTAGATAATCCTTTTAAGCCATCGAAGATTTTTGAGACGTTTTTTCTTCTTAAATCAAGCCTCGTTGTGACACTATAGTGTCGGTTGCAAGACTTTTCATAACATTGTATAATAATTGTATTATCAATTTGTGGAGGATGGCCATGGGAAAACTAATGGAAGCTCTTTATAAGAATGGCCGAGAAGACGAAAAAAGAGTATTTGTTGAAGAAATGCTTAAAGACGGGGTGTCTTCTAAGCAAATTATGAAATATGCTCACCTTAGCGAAACTGAATTGACATTATTGATAAAAGAAATAGAAACTGATGTTAAAAATGATAGTTTTAACGCAATTCCGAAATTAGCTATGCAGGAAAAACTTAGTTATATCGAAGAGTTAGAGTCATATCTTGATAGCATTAAATGAGTGAGATACAAAATGGTATTATCTCAAAATAAAATTGATATTGCAATTGCTAGCAGTATAAATGCAATGACAAAATTTATCATGCAAAAATATAAATTAACCGCGGTAGAGTAACACAATAATACATGTTTTGTGCCCCTGATATTTTCAAGGATTCTTTTCTTTTGCTTAGGAGCTTCGTCTTGTGACACTGTGGTGTTCTTGATAACCTCTTAAAAATAATGTATGATAATCTGTAATTTAAAACATTTCACGGAGGAACCCGTCATGGCTCTATCTGAAGAAAAATTTGAAATTGTTAAACAAATAAATACAAAAATTATGACTAAATATATCATGCTGAGAGATGGATTGGATGAAGAAACTGCACGTAAAAATTTGATGGATATGGAAATTTATAAGCTTATGATAGACCAGGAAAGCGGGATTTGGGCGGAATTTGAGGACTATTTATGTGATTGCTGCGAGGTTGAGCTGACAAATAGTGTAGATGCTCTTTACAAATTTATTAACGAATATTAGAATTCAAGAAAAAAATAATAGGTCAAGGAGAATCAACAGCGACAAATGGAGAAACTTGGTATTTTGCAATTGGTATTGTACAAACGGAAGGCGTAAAACCATCTGATTATTTTTTAGAGTTAGTAGAAAAAGAAAAATACGGAGAAATCACCGGCGACGACATACGGCATATTCTTTATGAAAAATATAAAGTAGCGGATGAAACAATATGAGCAAATTATCCGATTATATCCAGAATAACAAGAAAACAGCGTACGATTTTGCATCACAGAACACACCTATCGACGAGGCAGGATGTCCTGTAATTCAGAAAAATGATGAATGGATAACTGAAGATGAATGGGATAAATCAGATGAATACGAGGGTGAATAAAATACTGTTATTTGTAGCCGTTTTCCTCCATTACAATTTTCAAAATTTCATGGCCTAAATCCTCAATGTAATTCTTGTATGTAAGAAATTTGATTCGATTTTCAAATCTAGTTATGGAGTCCTCACTCACGTAGTCGTATTTTTCCATATTATTTTTCGCATCATAATATTCGTCCAGAAGCATTTTCCAACCTGTTTCTTTATCTGCAGCATAATATTTTCTTGAAAAATTTCTCCAGTTTTTATCTTTGAGGCCGAATTCAGAATCACTACTCAAATCAGCGCCCCTCCTCTCCCATCGTTACATCCTTCAGAAATCTATCTTTGTCTTTTTCTGCAATTTTAAAATTTCCTTTAGGAAGCCGTTTTCCTTCATTAATTATCATTTTATACTCTTCTAGCGTCAAAACGGGG
This sequence comes from Bacillota bacterium, assembly GCA_023439505.1. Taxonomy (GTDB): domain Bacteria; phylum Bacillota; class Clostridia; order Lachnospirales; family Lachnospiraceae; genus Mobilitalea. The sequence continues at coordinate 128,563 of JAEXNR010000032.1, read as the reverse complement.
ACTTCTCTTTTAGGGTTTGCATTTTTATTTTCGGTCATTAAAATTACACCTCCTCAGATTTGTTCAATTTCCTCTTCTGAAATATCATCAAAAAATTCTGCTATTGCAAAAACTGGTGTGTACCTTTTCATATTTTTTATTAAAAGAATTCGTGCATCTCTCATGAATTGCTCATCAAAATCACTTAAATATTGAGTAATAACATTCTCCTCATTTGAATGCTGTTCGATATACTTCCTCATCATATCAATTTCCAAATCTCTCTTTTTGTCAGACTTAACTGATTATAGAATGTCCGTGATTTCTTGCTCTTTCAGAGGGAAAACATCTTTTAGGACTTCCACCGCTACTCCATTTTTTAGAAGCTTCCAGACAGCTGTTCTGCTGAATTTCATTAACTCTTCATTTTTTATTTTCTCTGCTTTATAAATCTCCTCAATTTCATGTTCGGTCAATTCGGGCAAAAATGTCTGGACATAGTGAGCCGACACATTATCATCCATCATGTTCTTGATGACCTGAACCTGCGTTTTTCGTTTTCCGATTTTATAACCCTCATCACAACCTTTTTTATAGCTTTCTACTATTTTATTTCCGCAATCTTCATTTTCTTTAATATATTGCTGCAACCACTCCGGGTCAAAAATTCTTCATTATTTTCATTTTTATCAGACACTCCGTTATACCATCCTCTCTTCAAATTTCTTTTTGTATCTGTAAAAACCTTCATTCTTTCCTCTTCATTTTAAAAAGGCGAAAAGACCGGAGAAGCTTGAAAACACGGATGTTTTCTGGAATTCTTCTTTTATTTTTTCTTGGATTTTCTGCTGCTTAATTTTTAGAAGCTATGCGTGGTCTGTAATTAAAAGGACAAAAAAACAGACCTGCGACGGGGCGGTTTAATGCCCTATCTAGGTCTGAATTTTTAGATGCTTTCGCGAGATTTTCACGGTATTTTCTATTTCATTTTCTACAACTCCACTCTTCCTTCCAGCGCCCTTAACAGCGTTACTTCATCGATATACTCCAGATCACCGCCAACCGGTATCCCGCTGGCAATCCGGCTTACCTTAATACCCGCCGGCTTGATCAGCTTACTCAGATACATGGCCGTGGCCTCCCCTTCAAGGCTGGAATTCGTAGCTATAATCACTTCCTCAACCTCTCCCTGGAGGCGCAGCATCAATTCTTTTAATTTGATGTCAGCCGGTCCGATGCCAAGCATCGGCGAAATAGCCCCATGAAGAACATGATAGACCCCATTGAACTTTCCGGTCTTCTCATAAGCTGCCAGGTCCCTGGGGTTTTCCACCACCATGATCTGTCGTTTATTTCTTTCCGGGGAGGAACAGATGGGACACAATTCTTTATCTGTAAGAGTCAGGCATTCTTTGCAGTAACAGATATTCTTCTTTGCCTCTACCATTGAGTCGGCAAGACTGCCTACCTGCTCAGCCGACATATTAATTATATGAAACGCAAGCCTTTGCGCCGTCTTGGCCCCGATCCCCGGCAGCCTTGACAGTTCTTCTATTAGTTTGCTGATTTGTCTGCTATAATAATCCATTGATTTAAGCTCCTTTACCTTTCAATATCATACTTGATCGGGAGCTTGTTTTCAAGTAGTTTATTTGCATTCAAAAGATCAGCCCTTGACTCCTCCTGCCGTAATTCCGGTAACAAAATACTTTTGGAAGGAGATAAATACAATAAGTATGGGGATAAGACTAAGTACTGACAATGCAAACACATATCCCCACTGAGTAAACTGATGCTGTCCGAAAAATCCGGATATGGCAATGGGCAACGTGCGTTTCAGATTATCATTAATGATCGTATTGGCCCATGGGAACTCTTCCCAGGCAGTAAGGAAATTAAAAATAGAAATGGATGCAATTCCCGGCTTTGCCAACGGTAAAATAATCTGTATGAATACAGTGAATATACTCCCGCCATCCATATGAACCGCTTCATCAAACTCTCTTGGGATATTTTCCACAAACCCTTTGATCATAAACGTGGAGTAAGGGATTACCCAGGCAACATAAAACGGAACCAGTCCCAGCAATTTATTAATCACATTCATTTTTACTGCAAGTTCATACTGGGGAACAATTAAGGTCATCCCCGGGACAATCATGGTTAATATTATGAAGGAGAATAAGAGATTTCTCCCGAAAAACCGGAATCTTCCGATACAAAATCCCAGCGCGGAAGCTACCATGGCTGCAATCGCTACCGATAATGTAGAAACCAGGGCACTGTTTAGAAAGTTAATGTAGAACTTACCCTTATTGAGGATATAAGAATAATTCTCCAGGGTTATGGACTTTAATGCAGGAAAGAATCTGGGCGGATATTCATACAATGCGCCGTTTGGTTTTAAGGATGTGCTGATCATATAAATCATTGGTAATGTAAATAGTATGGCCAACACGATTAATATGGTATAAAGCACGATTTGTAATATGGTATTTTTTTTCATTCGACCTTCCCCTCCGTCAGTCCTTGTTTTTCATCAGCCTGAATTGCACCACTGCCAGCAGGCCCAGTACAGCGGCTGTGACAAAAGAGAGTGCCGCCGCGTAACCGAAATCTCCTGTACTAAATGCTTTATAATACATCCAGGACAAAATAGTTTCTGTCTGATGACTGGGCGCTCCTCCTGTGATCATCTTGATCGAGGTATATACGTTAAATCCGCCGATGGTAAGCATGACCAGCGCAAACAGGATTGTTCCCTTAATGCCCGGTAAGGTAATTCTAAAGAATCTGACCAGTGCATCCGCACCATCTATGGAAGCTGCTTCATATAGTTCTAACGGGACTGTCTGCAGCGCCGCCAAAAAGACCACCATATTCCAACCGATTCCTTTCCAAGATCCCAGAATCATAGCGACCCCAAGACCACTCCATCTATAATCCAGCCAACGGATATTATGATCGACTGCATGCAGAATATCTTTTAAAAAATAATTCAGCATCCCTTCCGTATTGAATATATATTTAAAAACCAGAGATGCGATTACCCATGAGGTAATTACCGGAAGATAGTACAGTACACGAAAGCTGACTTTAAAATGCTTGATATTATGGATCAGGAGCGCTGCAATCAATCCGAGAAGCATTTGCGCGGGAACTGTGACAAAGGTATATACCAGCGTATTGATAAAAGCCGTCTGAAAATACGGGTCACGAATTACTGTGATATAGTTATTCCATCCGATAAAAGGTTGCTGCAGGATGGAGCTGAAATCCCAATGAAAGAAGCTTATCAAAAGCAGCCTGATAATTGGATATATGGTAAATAAACCGAAGATCAGCAACCCGGGTATCAATAACATGGTTATTTGTAATTTATTTTTCATGGTATTATAATTCATAAACTGCCTCCGTGAGCTGCCAACATTATCTTGATAAATATAGTCGAATTTGATATACTATAATAAATTTTGTAGCAATACAGGTGAACAAAACAAGAGCCTTATTGCATCTTTAATTTTGCTCACCTGACTTTGGAGTTATTTTGCCAATAAACCGTCCACCTTGGTGGCAAGTTCATCCATGGCTTCCTTCGCCGTCTTATCACCATTTACGACAGAGGTTACTGCTACGGATAATTCGCTGTCTATTTCAGACCAGCACGCTACGGTAGGTCTGGACTTGGCGGTTTTTATCGCTTCAATGAACGGAGCGAAGGACGCGCCTTTGACTGTGTCGCTTTCCAATGCTGTTTTATTAACCGGTATTTGCCCACACTTCGCCATCTCTGTCTGTGCATATTCCCCGGTCATAAATTTAGCGAATTTCCAGGCAGCTTCTTGGGCCGTTGCATCGCCTGAGGTATGAAATAAGGAGATATCTTCTCCTCCCAGTACGGAGGCAGATCCACCGTCACCGGCAGGCATACCCACTGTTGCATATTCAAAATCGGGATAAGCCCCTGCCATTTCAGCAACTTTCCAGGGACCTTCCAGAATCATACGATACCGTCCTGTACCAAAGCCATCCGTCATCGGAATATCTCCGCTGTTCCATCCGGTAATCGCACCTTCTTTATAAAGATCTGCGTACATCTGGATAGCCGCTACTGTTTTGTCACTGTTAAGATATCCGCTGGCCTTCGTTTGTTCCGGATTTAGCAGTTCGCCACCAAAGCTCCAGATGAAGGGGCAGAGATTCCATCCTGCCAATGCCGGTTCTTCGTAGCCCCATACTTGCTGGCCATTCTCATTGGTACCTGCCAATTGTTTTGCAGCACTGATAAATTCCTCCATCGTCTGAGGCGGATTTAAACCTGCTTCTTCGAGGGCTTTCACATTATAGAATAATATTTTCGTATTGGTATTCAGCGCCAGGCCGTAATAGTGATCTCCTATCCTGGCCGTACTCATGGCACTGTCAAGAAGCGTTTCTGATACTGTTGTAAAATCAGACATTTGCTCATCCAGTGAGGTCAGAATACCTGCCGCCTGAAATTCAGGAATCCATGCGGCATCCAGTCGTGCCACATCAGGTAATGTGTTTGATTGGGCGCTTATTAAAATCTTATCATGCAGATCTGCCCATTCATGGGATACTGCATTGACTTTAATTCCGGGATTCTCACCTTCAAATTTTGGAATTAATACATTTGTCAGGGTATCATTCTCAGCAGATTGAGCGCTGTAATGATGCCAGAAGTTAATGGTTACTTCTTTTGTTTGCGATACCTTCGTATCCGCATCCTTTGTTGCTGATTCCCCGCTATTGCTGGGTTCAGATACTACTGGTGATTTACTGCAAGCTGTGAGAGCTGCCAGGCACATAACGGCTGTCAGTAGGATTGCCAGTACTTTTTTTGCTTTGTTCATCATCTTCTACCTCCTCAAATTTTATTATCTTAACGGAATATGGTTCCAGTTTCAAGTAACTCCTGTCTCCGTTTTCCGAAAAGTTCCTGTTTTCCTGTCCTTGTAAAGGAATAATTCGCTTTTGCCCCACTTTATAATCGGTTGTTACTGCAATCTCTGATTCTTTCTCTGAATTATTTATGATAATCCGGATGTGCACCTTCCCAATACTGCGCTCGAATCCGTAGATATTATGTAGTGTGTCTGTAAGTACCGTTTTAAAACTTCCTTTGCGGATAACCTCTTCCTGATGCCGTATATAAGATAGTTTCTGATACCACGCCATCAACTCCCGGTTCTGCTCCCCATCCTTCCATACCATAGCCTTCCTGCAATCAGGATCATTGTCTCCCGTAATACCGACCTCGTCCCCATAGTAGATCGCGGGAGCTCCCGGCATGCAAAACATAAATGCCGCTGCCAGCTTTAATTTCTGTATATCATCCTTGCAGGAACGCAAAAACCGCGGTGTGTCATGGGAGTCCAGCAGATTATACATTGCATGATTATATTCTCCATAAAAACCTGCCATCATATGATGCAGCCGCTCATTCAGCTGTATCGGATCAATGGTTTTATAAGCGATAAAGTCAAGCATTGCATCACGAAAAATATAATTCATCACACTATCCATCTGATCCCCTGCCAGCATCTTTCTTCCAAAACTCCAGGTCTCTCCCAGAAGAAGGATATCCGGATATTTCTCCTTCAGATACGTTCTGACGCTTTTCCATACCTGTGCGTCTACTTCATCCGCCACATCAAGTCTCCAGCCGTCAATACCGGCGTATTCAATCCAAAATTCCATGACCTCCAATATAAACTTCCTTACCTCGTGATTGGAGGTACAAAGCTTTGGCATCCATTTATATGCACCTACACATTCGTAGTCTCTATGGGTGATAGTAACCGGAAATTTTGTGATATGAAACCAATCCTTATAGTTCGACTCTTCCTGATGGCTCATCACGTCTGCAAAAGGTGCAAAACCAGTGCCGCTGTGGTTAAAAACCCCATCCAGTATTAATCTCATCCCTCTTTCATGACATTCCTTCACCAGCATTTTTAAATCTTCATTGGTACCAAAGTTCTCATCCACCTGAAAGTAATCCGTCGTCGCATATTTGTGATTAAAATCACCCTGAAATACAGGATTAAGATAAATACAGTCAACTCCAAGGTCTTTGATATAGTCCATCTTTTGAATAATTCCTTTGATATCTCCTCCCATATAATTCTCTCTGGTTGGTTGCATGCCCCAGGGAACACTGCCTTTGGGATCATTGGAGCTGTCTCCGTTAAAAAACCGTTCCGGAAATATCTGATAATATACCGCTCCTTTGGCCCATTCCGGTATCCTAATCACATCCTCCGGATTGGCATATAGATATTCAAAGAAGCCATCCTTCGGATAAACGTCGGTAAGATCATACTCGGTATAATAATACGTTTCTCCCAAATCATTCCTAAGCTCAAAAAAGTACTTTGTGTATCTTGCCACCCTGGGGAATTCAACCTCCGCATAATAGTAATCCAGCATATTATCCCTGTAGCGCAGCTCCATTTCTTTTGTCTGCCGCTTTGCGATATCACTTTCTGTTCTGGCCCAATAGATTAGTCTGCATTCTATAAAGTTTTCTTTGGCAGTTTCCAGTTTTAATACCAGTTTGTTTCTGGCCTTCACATAGACATAATCCAGGGTGTTCTTATGAAGCACCACCGTTTTTATCATTGTTTCATCTTTCTCCTTTCGTTGAAGATTCTCTGATCAAAAGCTTTGTCGGAATGTACATATGATTGGTTTCCTTCCCGCTTCCCTGAATTTTGTGAATCAGCTGCTCTGCCACCTGAATTCCCAAACCATAGGTATCCACATCAACTGCTGTCAGAGGAGGATCCGTATATTCAGCAACCGGATAATTATCAAATGTAACAATTCCTATCTCTTCAGGAATCTGATAATTTAACTTCTTTAATATTTTTAAAACATTAAATGCAATGATATTATTGCCGCATAAAAAAGCATCCGGATGATGGCTTTCCAGGGCCAGCTCCTCAATACGCTTGTTCTCCTCCGTTATATTCTGTCCATATTCCAGAATATAGTCCTGGTTAATCGCAATTCCATGCTGTTTCAGACAGGACATGTATCCATCCAGACGTTTCCTGGAGAATACCGTATTTGTGTTCTCCGTAATCAGCGCAATTCTGGAATATCCCTGCCCGATCAGATGTTCCACGGCACAGTGACTGCCCTGCTCATTATCCACATCAATCCAGGTTGTATCCGCCTTATACTTTTTTGGTTCTCCCATAACCACAAAAGGAAATTCCACCTGATTCAGCTCCTGAATTAATTCTGATCGGATAATGGAAGAGGGCATAATCAAACCATCCACTTTCCTCTCTAACATCAGATTTTCCACCATGGATTTCTCTTTCTTTTTTCTGTCATTGGTTATGATCAGGCTGTAGCCATGTTCCTGAAGTACCTTTTCAATGGCAAATACGCTTCGATTAAAGAAGGCATTTGCAAAGGTGTTCTCATCCCTCGCATCGATCACAAGACCAATACAATAAGTGAGTCCGTTGGCAAAGTTTCTTGCCAGACTATTGGGATGATAATCAAGTTCCTCCATAGCCTCCTGAATTTTCTTCGTAGTGAGATCCGATATCCGGGTATTTCCGTTTAAAGCTCTGGATACGGTAGAGGGTGATACCCCCACCTTCTTCGCAATATCCTTAATTGTAATTGACATAAAACCACTCCTTATTGTGCAAACGTTTGCACAAATATATTATATCCCCTTCCAAAATAAAAGTCAATACTGATCTTACGCCCCAAAACAAAAAGCGTATGCATAAGTTATCTGTACGATAACCTGCATACGCCTATATTTTCATTCAGTGAATCAGAAGGGAAACCCGCCGCCAAGACTGCTGCCAAGGCCTCCGGTAATCTGCCCCATCACGGAGGAGGATTCTTCCTCCATCTTTCTAAGTGCTTCATTTGCTGCTGCAACAATTAGATCTTCCAGCATCTCTATATCATCCGGATCAACGACTTCCTTGGAGAGCTTTACGGAAGAAATCTCTTTCTTGCCGGAAACCTTAACTGTTACGGCACCGCCGCCTGCGCTGGCTTCCCATTCCTTGTCCTCAAGTTCTTTGGTTTTCTCCTCCATCTGCTTTTGCATTCTTTGCGCCTGTTTCATTAAGTTATTCATATTCCCTGGTAATCCACCGCCGGGAAATCCACCATGTTTTGCCATGTTTATATCTCCTTTCCATACATTACAGTCTATTTTAACATATAAATGATCATTCTCATACCCTTTACTTTACCCTTATCACAATTATATCCAATCATCCGGGGCGTCTTCCCTTTAATCTTCATATTCTATCGGCATATTGATCAGCTTTGTCAGATCCACAACCTCATCCATTCTCTCTTTTGATTTATCCAGAAACCGTACTGAGAGCTGAACCTGCTTGTGAATCAATTGAGCAATGGTGTCCTTCATCAAATTCATATGGTTTTCCCGCTCAATGATGTCCTTATCAAGTTCATTGGTCACCACAACCTGAAGGCCATTGGCTCCATCAATGCTTAGTGTGGATGCATGAAGAACGGACCCAAGTGCCGGTGCTTTCTTTCCTATCTGACCGACAATGCCTTTCCAGTTTTTGGCTGCGTCCTTCAAATCCTCCGGAAGTGCTTCCGGTAAAACAGCCGGCTTTCCCTTCGTTTTCTCCGGCTCAGCTGCCGCTGCTTTCGGCGCAGCTTCTGTTACGCCAAAGCTTATTCCACCTTCCATCTTCTTCTCCAGAAGTCTGATCCGTTCAAAAAGCGAATCATAATTTTGTTCCATCTCCGGTTTGCAAAGCTTGATAATTGCGATCTCAATCAGTACTCTTTTTCTTGACGCATATCGTATCTGGTTGGAAAGTTCGGAGAATATCCTGATATATCGAATCAGGGCCTGCTCCTCCATTTTCTGTGCTTCCTGCTGCAGCAGCTTCAGATGATCTGTTGATACCTCAATTATCATATCCTTCACATCTTCCGAGGTCTTTATCAACAAGAGGTTTCTCAGATACCATATGAAATCCACAATAAATTGCCCCAGGTCCCTGCCATTGCTCTCCATATCTTCCAGAAGTCTGATACACTCCGCTACCTGCTGCCCTTGTATACATTGTATCAATCGGGAGAACACCTGGGTATCCACCGCGCCCAGAACATCAAGAACATTGTCATAGGTCAGCTCCTTTCCAAGATAGAAGGAGATACATTGATCCAGTAAACTGAGGGCATCACGCATGGAACCATCCGCAACTCTTGCAACATACTTAAGGGCCTTTTCCTGTACAACGATCTGCTCTGTTTCCATCAGTTCCTTTAGGCGTTGGGCAATCGTATCAATAGAAATTCGTTTAAAATCATACCGCTGACACCTTGACAGAATGGTAATTGGGATCTTATGGACCTCAGTGGTAGCCAGAATAAATATTACATAGGAGGGGGGCTCTTCGATGGTTTTAAGAAGCGCATTGAAGGCACCCGTGGAAAGCATATGAACCTCATCGATGATATAAACCTTATAGCTGCCCTCTGTCGGAGAATATCTTACTTCTTCTACAATCTCTCTGACATTGTCCACACCGTTATTGGAGGCGGCATCAATCTCAATTACATTCAATGAGGACTGTGCGGCGATAGCTTTGCACATTCTGCATTCATTGCAGGGATTTCCGTCAACCGGATTTTCACAGTTAACTACCTTGGCGAGAAGCTTTGCCACTGTAGTTTTGCCCGTACCTCTGGTTCCGCAAAACAGATAGGCATGTCCGATTCTTCCTGCTTTTATTTGATTTTTCAAGGTTGTCACGATATGTTCCTGTCCCTTAACATCATTAAAATGATCCGGGCGGAACTTACGGTATAGTGCCGTGTATGACATATACATTCACTTCCATTCTATTTAGAGGCATTCTCCATATGTAATAACGCCTGTTCAAAACAATCGCTTGCCTTTTTAAACAAATCCACCAATTCCGGGTCAAATATGGTGCCCTTCCCTTCCAGTATAATCTCAACGGCCCTCTCGTGGGAGAACGCCTCCTTATAGGATCTTCTGGAGGTTAGTGCATCATAAACATCCGCAATGGTTAACACTCTTGCATAGAAGGGAATCTCTTCCCCCTTCAGTCCATTCGGATAGCCGGTACCATCCCAGCGTTCATGATGGCAGTAGGCAATATCCCTTGCAAGGTAGAGCCAATCTGTCCCTCCGGCCTCCTGGATAATCCTATCAAAGGCCTGCTTACCAAGCGTTGTATGAGTCTTCATATATTCATATTCATTATAATCAAGGGAGGTTGCTTTGCGAAGAATATCATCATTAATGCCGATCTTTCCGATGTCATGCAGCGGAGCGGAACGAAGCAGATTCTTAACATCCTCAACAGAAATGGCATCCCGATATCTATCCTCCTGCAAAAGCGCCTCCAGCAGAATCCGAAAATATAGAGTGGTATTCTTAATATGACCTCCGGTCGTTTCATCCCGAAATTCTACCAATTCGGCAAAGCTGACGGAGATCGCATCCTGAAATTTCTCAGCTTCCGATCTGTCATAACGGAAAGAATTCAGCTCCAATTGGAGTTCTGTCCGAAGCAGCAAAGCCTCTGTAATAAACGGTATCGTCAGGAAATCAGCAGCTCCCAGGGAGATTGTTTTGCTGACGGTGGTCCAGTCTTTGGCCAGAACTATGACAGGAAGTCTTTTGGTATCCATTTCCTTCCTTATTATATCAAAAAGATTCAAACTATACTCATCAAATACAGAAAGAATTATTAAATCAGGTTTTAACTTTTTAACATCCTCAATTGTCAGACTTTCGTTTGACAGTAATGACACGCGATACTTTTCTTTCAGGGCTTGTTTTGTCGATTCCAGAACGGCTGAATCATGATCCATTAATAAGACATGCTTCATATGAATACTCCTTAATTTCTGCTATTGGCAACATCATTTGTCATTATAACATCGAGGACATTGAAACGCAATGTCAGGTTCCCCGTTATCCGGTAATATCCTTTTGAAAATGCTGGAAATCCTTGCTGCTCTTCCAGTCTCCTCCCCAGGTAAATCCTCTGTTGATAAACGCCTCGTAGCAGATATCCCCTTTTCTGATATAGTATTCGCATGCCAGGGTCCGGTCTGCGTATGCGGCCCCATTTTCCGGAAGGATCACTGTTTTATGATTAATTTCTCTGACGTAAGGATTGTATAGAGGATTAATGTCCACCGCCAAACCATAACTGTGCAGAGATAGTCTGGTGGTACCATCTACATTTCTATAATTAAAGGAGGAGGAATTATTATGGGCCATGGATTCATTATCATCCGCCTGATAATCATCCACCAGCACCATCTGTTCAATGGCATAATCCTGTTCAAATAATTCCAGCAGTATCTCTGTCATATCCTCAGCAATGGATTGATTCACAATCATCTCCCCAAGGTGCACCAGATCATCGAACCCTCTGTAAAGGACACGCAGGTATCGCAGTTCATCATAGGGAACATCACAATTCTCTGCATAGGATTTACCCTTCATGCGCTCCTTTACTTCCTCCGGAATCTCCTGTTCATAGAACAGCTTCTTCCATATCGTTTTCTTCACCGCTGTAAGATCCAGTACCGTACCGGAGGGATAATCCGATATCTGCTTTATCACGTTATCCATGACTTCCTCATTCCCTGAGGGCAGGATCAGCTCCTGTTTCTCCTCATTCCATATCAGTGTATTCTGGGAACTTGTATTATTTGCCTGGTTTTTCTGATCTTCCATTGTCTCCTCTAGTTTCTGACCCGATTGTGAGGGCGCCTCTTTTGTTCCCGAGCCGGACTCTGTCTGTACTTGTTCTGCAACAGATTCTTCGTGAGAGACCCTGGCATCCGCAGCACTCCCCGATGTCGCAGCCGGTTGGCAGGCGGCCAGGGAGCATGCCGCAAGCAGGGTTCCTGCAATATGGAACCAGCCTCGGTTGGAATATCCTGATAATCCCTTCTTATCCATTCTTAATCCTCTTCAATCACATGAATCTCCAGATAATCAAAATCAATTGGTTCTATAAAATTGTCCTGTGTAAACCTTGTCTTATCATGCCGTTTGAAATCCGTAATCGTTACATCCAGCCAGATTGGCTTTGACAAGTCATAACTGTGGCAGATTTCTTCTATTGCTGCAAAGATCTTCTGCGTTCTTCTCATATCATTGTCCTCATTGCAGACAACCATATCTTTCATCATTCTATTATCTTTAAATACTTTTGCCCATAATCTAAACATTCCGGTCCTCTTTCAATTCGCAGGCAAATGGAAATATGTTGCTTATTTCAACCTGCCATTATATAATATCCTTATCTCATTATATCGGATTACAATGAAAATGGGAAGCTATTTTCAGCATTGAAAGGGGTGTGTTTGTGGAAGGAACGAAACGTCGTGAAAAACTGGTCCAGATATTAAACAGTAATACCGAGCCGGTCTCCGGAGGCGAATTGTCCAAGCTGCTAGGTGTCAGCCGACAAGTCATTGTACAAGATATCGCTTTACTCCGTGCTGTTGATGTAACTATTTATTCCACTACAAGAGGATATCTGATCCTTCGTACCGATCAACCGAAAATAAAGCGCAATTTTAAAGTAAAGCATTCAACCGAGCAGATAGAGGATGAATTATGTACCATTGTTGATAATGGCGGAAGACTCCTGAATGTCTTGGTTTCCCATGAAATCTATGGTGATATCACGACTTCCCTGGACATCCGCAATCGCCAGGACGTATATGAATTTGTTAAGAGCGTAAAGGAAAAGAAAATTGTCCCCTTAAAAGAATTAACTGACGGTGTCCATACCCACACCATAGAGGCGGATACAGAAGACGCCCTGAATCGAATTGAACAGGCCCTTCGGGATAAAAACTACTTAATATCATAAAAGAAAGGCATGCAGAACGATTGGTTCCACATGCCTTTAACTTTTATCATTTAACAGATGAAGAAGTACAAAATTAATGAGGGATATTTCCTTCTTATTGAAGATAAAGCATCGGATTTACGGTCTGATCATTTTCTAACATTTCAAAATACAAGTTACTGCCTTCTACGACATAGTATTTTGTAGGTTCAGCAACGCTGCCTATCTTATCTCCTGCTTTTAAGCTGTCTCCAACCTCTAATCCGAGGCTACTCTTATCCAGTTGTCCATAAACCAGAGAATAACCATTTCCGATTGCAATTGTTACTGTGCAGCCTGTTTCTTCATTTTCTTCAATATCACTAACAATACCATCTGCTGCAGCTTTTACCTCTGTACCCACCTCAGCATCTATAATGATTGCGGGATTACATTTGAACTGCATTAATGTTGCAAAATAAATTGTGTGATCCATGCTGTAATTCATGATCACATTGCCGTTAACGGGCCAGATTAAACCTTCGTCGGTTTTGAACGAAAGTTTATCAATTGCTGCATTGATATCGGGTGCCTGTACTGCCTGTCCGGAAGTTTCAACCGCCGGAGGAGGGGTAACATCTGCAGAGGCTGTTTGTGCTTCATCTTCAGACTGTGCTGTATCTCCCGTTTGTCCATCTCCCGAATAAATATCATACTCTAATAGGCTGTCGTTATCTGCTACATCCACGCCGTTATCATTGGTTGCAAGATCATTGGATCCGTTGTCTTCATTATTGGCAAGGTCCTCTGATGTCTGGTTATTATCAGGAAGTTGAGTGTCTTCTCCTTGGGCTATGTTATTGTCCGTATCGTTTAAGTCCACATAATTATTATCATCCTTATTTTGTTGGGAAGATAATCTGGTACCGATTAGCGCCACTGCAGCGATGGCTATGACACCGACAAATAACAGCACATAATAACCTTTGCCTTTAAAAAATTCCGCAAATTTCTTCTTCACTATTATCACCTCTAACTTTATTGTTCTCAGATAATAAATTATTTATACCTCATTTCTTTCCTTGGATATTAAGAATTTTTATTCCATCCTTATTCAAAGAAATCCAATTTCAAAGTATAATATTTTCCTTTCATAGCAGAGTAAAAATGAATGATAAGTTTGCTTTTATCTGGAATTTAAACGGATGACATATCATTCATCCATTATTGAAATATTATTTCCAATTAAAAAAATTTTAATCCATTTAAATTCTGCTTCTTGACATTTTTCAATAAAGTTATAAAAAAGAACATGCTCTGCATACAAAAGCAGACGAAATTAATTTTACTATAGACACAGAGTCAGGCCAGTGGTATAATATTTTTCGTTGGAGAATTCCTTGTGAAATCAAGATGCGGGTATGATGTAGTGGTAGCGTATGACCTTCCCAAGGTTAGTGTGTGGGTTCGATTCCCATTACCCGCTTAGATAAAAATAAGGAACTACACCATTTTGTGGTGTAGTTCCTTATTTTTATTTATATGTATTAACTATAAGTAGCATAGACGGTAGTTTTTCAACCTTGTAATCCCCGGCTGATAGCCCTGTATTACTCTCCGTTCAATCATTTATCCTTCGCCAAAGGCGGAGTCCACGAGTCTGATAAGCGCGTCTACTGCACCTACCTCATCCTCTCCCTGAGCACCTATTACGACCTCCTCACCCAGTGAAAGCCCCAGTGATAACAGCATAACAATGGATTTTGCATCAACCTCATTGTCCTCTCCTGCTCTCTTAATCCGTATTTTGGATTGGAACTTTCTTGCACATGTAACAAAATCGGATGCCGGTCTTGCGTGAAGACCTGAGCGATTTACTATCTTTGTATTTTTTACATACATAATGTAGCCTCCAAAATCATGTTATTTAATACGGCAGTCATATCATAAGATGTCCGTAAGAGATTTTTTCAGATATTCTTCGATTTCTGCAGCTGTCAAAGAACTCTTCAGATTTTCGGCAATGCCTATTGCCTGTTTTATCGTCAGCGAATTAATCAATTTCTTAATTCGTCCAATAGATGAGATATTCATTGATAGCTGTCGTATCCCTAATCCAATCAAAGCCGCCGCTGAATGCACCTCTCCGGCCATTTCGCCGCATACGCAAATTGGCTTTCCTGCCTTTACAAACTGGCCGATTACAAAACCGATCACACGAAGGATTGCGGGATGATAGACCTGATAGTATTTTGCAACGTTTGGGTTTTGTCTGTCAACAGCAATCATATACTGGGTCAGGTCATTCGTTCCAATACTGGCAAAATCAACCTCCTTAACTACCAAATCAGCGATTATGGCAATGGAGGGAATTTCGATCATAATGCCGATCTTAACTTGATCACTATAGGGGATATTTTTATTATCAAGCTCATTTTGAACCTCCTTTAGAAGCGCTTTTGCATGATATATATCCTCCATGTTCGACACCATGGGAAACATAATGCGCAGGTTACCATGAACGGATGCCCGTAGTGCTGCTCTTAGTTGCGTCTTAAAAATATCAGGATTATGAAAGCACAGTCTCAATGCGCGATTTCCTAAAAACGGATTGTCCTCCTTCGGTAGTTGAAGACATTCCAGTGTTTTATCACCACCGATATCAAGTGTCCGCAATGTAACGGGTCGTAAACCGAAGGTTAATAGTACCTTTTTATATATCTCGTATTGCTCCTCTTCAGTTGGCAGGCGATTACGTCCCATATATAGGAACTCTGTCCGGAAAAGTCCAACTCCATCTGTAAATTGTTCTCCCTCCAGTTCACGTGGGTCAGCGGAGCTAATATTCAGATCTATATCAATGGACACTCCATCTGCAGTTACAGGTTTACAGTTCATGTATTTTTTAACCTCTGCGGCGTACCTGACTTCGTTGTTTTGTTTCATATAATAACTGTCTATCTGTTCCCTATTAGGTTCTGTAATAAGCATTCCCTCCACCGCGTCCACAATGACTATCTGTGATTGCTTTAGAATCAAAGTAGCTTCCTTGACGCCCAGCAAAGCGGGTATTTCCAGATTTCGAGCAATAATTGCACTATGTGAGGTATAACCTCCTATCTCAGTAACAATTGCAAGTGTTTTCGAAGGATCAAGCATAACCGTATCTGACGGCAGCAAGTCATGGGCTATTATGATCACCGGCGTTTGAATCGAAGCCAGACTCTTTTCCGGCAAACCATAAAAGCACCGAATAAGGCGAAGCTTCACATCCTTTAGATCGGCAGCTCGCTCCCGGATAAGCATGTCTTTTGCCTTTTCCAGCATAGTACTATATTTCTCAAATATTGTATGAATAGCCCAATCCACATTGATACAATCCTCTACTATGGATGCCCGTATGTCTTCATCAATTGCAGGGTCATTCAATATCTCGATATGTGTTGCGAAAATTTTCGCCTTTTCTTCATCCTCTGCCATCAGCCTCTGCCAGATGTCCTTTAACTCCTCCTGCGCCCTCTCCTTTATATTCTCATAAATCTCAATCGTTCTTGAGATATCTTCAGGTCCAATCGCATTTTTAGCTATGGAAGGAATAAATGGTTTGTAAAGATGAATCTTTCCTATCCCAATGCCTCGAGACACCGGATTTCCTTTATAGTACATCCTCTTCCTCCTTCGACTTCATATGAAAGGCTTTCCTTTCATATTTCATTAAAATCTCTATGCTCTGCTCATAGGTGACGGCAGCACGCAGTTCTTTCAGTGCCTCTTGATTGCAGAAAATATTCAGCAATCTAAACAGCAGCTCTTTATGATGCTTCGTGTTATCCAGAGATAATGCAATAATCATATCAACCGGGTCGTTGTCTTTATGTCCGAACTTTACAGGAACTGATAACCGTAAGACGGATACCCCGAATTCTATGACTCCATCCTGCGAATTAGCGTGCGCAATGGCAACACCGGGAGTAAAAACAATATACGGACCGTGTGTTATTACATTATTAATCATGCATTGCACATAGTTTTCAGTGCATTTTTGTTTTCTTACCAATGGTGCGGCTGCTATGTTAATTGCTTCCTTCCAATCAGCAGCCGACTTATCCAGTTGGATATACTCGGGTAACAAAAGCTCCCATAAAAAACAGCCCTCAGTTATCATTGCCTTCTGATCGGACAGCGTGCAGTCTTTCTGATCAATAACAGGCTGTTCCGAGACAACCCCCGTGTTCAGACTGTATTCGGCTGTTATTTCCCCCGAATCCGGCTGCCTCTTATCGTT
This sequence comes from Bacillota bacterium, assembly GCA_023439505.1. GTDB lineage: Bacteria > Bacillota > Clostridia > Lachnospirales > Lachnospiraceae > Mobilitalea. Next base: position 111,418 of record JAEXNR010000032.1, on the reverse strand, counting down.
TGTCTCAATTATCAAATAATGAATTTTGCTCAACTCGTCCAGTGTCAGCATTACACTTACTTGCAGCCATGGTATCGTAATCCCGTTAAGAGGTATAGTGCTTAAAATAAAGTCGCAATTCCTGGTAAACGCTTTATGGTGATTGATCAGCTCTTTTTTCAGGCTATGGAAAGATAAGACTCCCGCTATATTAACCTTAAAATATTTTTTAACCATTTCTGACAAAAACACAGAGGTCCCAATACCAGAATCACATACAATAATGACATTTGGGTAAACTGTTTTTTTCCTAGTTCTTTCAAGTGCAGCCATGATGTGCATTAATACAAAGCATTTTTCGTCATCCGTCAGTGTAATCGCCATGTACTCTTCAAACACTGAAATATTTTCATTCAGAATTACGAAGTCATTGTAGTATCTTTCCAGGATCTGCTCTGTATCAGGGTTTTTAATCCTCTCCCCCCGCTGTAGACGCCTGTATAGGCCTGTGACATGTGCCGTCAGAAACTCCTGGAGTTTATAATCCTTCAAGAAATTCAATTCGTAAGCCAGGGAGAGTTTATATAAAAAGCTCTTAATAATAATATAGAAATTTATCATCTTTTCATTGGCCGCATCTTCGGAATTAATCAGAGTATGTTCTTTCAGCTTATATGCCAGATATAAAACATCCATCTTCATTGAGGCATCCAGTTTACAAGAACTTTTTAATATATTCTCAGCGATATTAATACCGATTTCATTCGAGTCAGATCCGGGCGAAAAAGTTTCCTCAATATATCTGGAATTTGCCAGCCTCCCCATGGTGATACATAGAACAAGTACGATTTCATAAAATTCAGAATCAGCCATGGAAAAGTTGAAATGCTGTTCGGCAAGTGTTACGGCTGCCTCCGCACCCTTCCAGTAAAAGTCAATATTAATCTTTTGTCGAAGGAATTTTGAACATATATTAAAATTCTTTGTATCAAAAAGCTCCATCACCGGAATGCCTTCATCCATGACCAGCGATAAGATTGCGTCCCTACGCTTACTCTCGGTTATTTTTAGGAGAAAGCCCTTGTGTTTTTTTTCATAAAACTGCAAATTTTTATCTCGAAAACTATCTGAGACATCAGCAATATCCTTAATAAGCGTAGCCCTGCTTGTATACAGCAAATTATTTAATTGTGACAGAGTGATCGGCTCATCTGCCAACAGAAGTGATATGCCAATGATAAATCTGCGCTCCTTTGGTGAGAGCTTATATTCATAAAAATCTTCTCTCAGCGCCTTGTTCAGTATGGCAGAGGTTTGTTCAGGTGTTCCGTTAATCAGGATATTTTCTCCCTTAATCAGAAAAATGCTGCTTTTCGTATTATCAACATAGTCTTCCATGATTGTCAGATAATTTCTTACTGTTCGGGCACTAACATCAAATTTCTTGCACAGAATATCAATAGGAACCACTCGATTACCATTTGTAAGTAAAAAATACAGTATCTCATAGACCCTTTCATTCATCGCTGCTATCCCCTTCTAAGTATAACAAAAATTTACAAAGTTCACTTTAACTTCCGCATATATAGTTCTCTTTCCGGTGAGCTTTCAGAGCATGGCGATCCGGATTCGTCCCACCTGGTAGTTTCCAGATAACTGCAGCCAAGTTTTTCACATACTCTTTTCGAAGCTTTATTATCTTGATTCACCGCAAGAAATAATGTATTTATCCCCATTGTCTCCGCTATTTGAAATAATAATGCGCCTGCCATTACTGCATATTCATTGCCACGGTATTCCTCCCGAATGAAAAAACCAATATTCCCCATGTAACTGGGTTTTTCATCATTAACGAGAAGATAGCAATGTCCATAATGTTTTGAGGTTCCGCTTTTTTGGATCTCATAATAATGGACCTCTCTTATTTCACCGGGAAAACGGTATTTCTTCCAGTCTATTTCCTTTGACACCAAATCAATTATTCCATCCGAACAGATACTGTGTTTACTCATCAAGCAAATGAATCCTTTCAATTACGTTTCCATATTAGATATATTACACGATACCGGATGAATCAACAACACTATTTCTTGCTGTGTTCTTTCTCAATGATTACGATTGCCACGAACGCCATTTATCAATAAATACTTTCTTAAATTCATCAATTGGCATGCTTTTTATATTTTTCAAAAACTCCATATCCTGAAACATCCTGGAGACTGCGCCCAGAACACTTAATTGATCCTTAACCTCTGAGATAGCGATATTAAACACAAATTCTACTTCAATCTCATCCTCCGGATTTTCCATACTTTTGAATTTGACAGGCTCACTTAATCTTAATAGGCATGCCCCGGGTCTGATAACATGTACCTCATTGGTATGTGGCAATGCAATTGGAACCTTTGTAGGTAAGCCGGTTGGGTACAGCTTTTCTCGATCTACGCAGGCCTTATAAAAGCTCTCCTTTACACACCCCTCCAACTCCAATATGCGAGAGGTTATTCGAATTGCTGCTTCCCAATCTACAGCCTCTCCTTCTGTTAAAAATATTTCATCAAGCATGCTCTACCTCACTATGTTCTATCATATACTGATTGCTTTCGTAACATAACCATATATGTATTTTCCGGTATCATCAACACACCACATCTGTTCCAGACGATTTTTTACTTCCTGCTTACCAAGCCGATCCTGTCTTGCCAGAAATTCAACCATCATACTGATCAACTCTAAGCCATTGTCTATCGTATAGCCCTTGTCCTTTAATATCGTCAGCGGTCTTATGAATCTTTCATCGTATTCCAGTTTTCTCCACATATCTCTTGCAACATCATCCAGACTTCTTTCACTGGCCACTGATTTTCCTGTCGCTTTCTTACCTCTTTCTTTCCAGTAGAACTCAGACCATCGGTTCACTTCTTCCTTTGTCATTCCATAGCCGATGATCAGACTTTTCTTTACCAGCGTAAAATATGGCTCTAGTACCTTCTGGACATCTTTACTGGCAGCCGCCTCTGCCATATTATTCAGTCCATAATACAATCCCAGGAAAGCCAGGGAATCCACGCAGGTATTTAATAAAAATCTCTTTCTGAAAAAATGTCCCTGTAAATCATCCACAGCCGGTATCAGCCTGATACCCGTATCCGGCAGCATATTCTTGTCAACGCCTATTTCATAGAAGCTTTCCGTATATACTGTCATGGGATCGTCCTTCGCTTGTGAGCAGCCCCTGTCTACCATAGTATCCGGAACCTTAATTAAGTCAAATAATCCTTTCTGCCTTTCATCCTTTGCAAAACCTGCTAAGAGGCTTTTGAAATAGCGGGAAGCGTTTTCCAGGTTTTCACAACAGATAACTGTCCTGTCACTGTTAAACTCGTCATTCCATACCTCACTTATGGTTTTAGCAATATGCACCAGATTCTCCTGACGAACTGATGTTGTAATCGTCCTTGCCTCTTTAAGAATTTTTCTCAATTCCTCCGTATCACTGACAACGGATAAGGCTCCGTCAAATTCGATTTTTCTAACTTGCTTACCTTCCTCCTCGTCTGCAATCAACAGGTTATAGCTTAGTGTCTCCTTTAGTTTACCTATGAGATCCCCATTTGCATCGGCTATGATTACCCGACAGCCGCTTTCCTTTAAAATAGGCACTACAAACCCTCTTCCAAGTGATCCGGCACCAAAATGTACCACCAACTTATTTTCAGTCATATTCATCCTCCATGCTGCCAATGCCCGAATTTGGGCGTCAGCACAAATTTGCCGTGAAATTTTAATTTTCACTCTATCTATCCAATCTTATATAATGCAACCAGCTACTTCTGCGGATAGAATATCTGCAGTATCGCAAGCTCTTCATTTTCGGATTTTCCATAGGGCTTTATTACATATTGTCCGACATTCGCCGGAATGAAAGCAGCTTCTGCATAGTGAATTACCAACGGTTCAAAGGAATCCTCCAGACTTTCAATAACCGCTTCCTCACCCTCAACTAACACATGAATGATAATTGTATCATCTGTCTTAAGACAAATAGGCTTTGTGAACCAGTATCTGTTAATAGTCATTGGTTCATAGCTCATGGTGGAGCTATTTTCTTCACGCCAGCCAATGCCTCTGTCTACCTCATTTTGCTTGGAAACCAAGTTATCGTACACCCATTGTCCCTGAAAATTCTCTTGAATATTATGCTGTCCATGATCAATATTGATCGGTCTGGGTCTTCCATCAAAGTCAACGCGGTCCCAGTCCCAAAGCTTAAATGTAGCAAAACAGAATAAATCGATTTCCAATACCACGGTACCCTCACCTGAGCAATGTACTGTCCCGCCGGGTATGAATACATGATCATGCTTTTTAACCGGAATATTATTTACGTATTTTGCATCATCAAAGCTAACTCCGGGATTCTGAGCATTCTTTAGTGCATCGACCATTTCGGAAACCTTGGTTCCTTCCTTTAGCCCCAGATATACTGATGAATGATCGGTTGCATCCATAATATAATAGCTCTCATGATGCCCATATGAGGAATTGAATACCTCATAGGCATAATCTGTTGTGGGATGTACCTGAAGACTAAGGTTTCCGCCACCCCAGGTGTCAAGATAATTCACATGGACAGGGCATTTGTAACCCCAGAAATAGAAAATCTTATTACCCAGAATTTCTTTTGGCTTATAAAATAGTAAGTCATTGCATGGAATCTCCAGAATATTGTCGCCACAGCCAAGCTTGATTGACTGGAATTCTAAAATGCCAGTCAAACCCCAACCAACATTCTCCCAATCGGTCTTAGCACCCAACACCTTTTGAATCCAGCTTCCTCCCCAGATGCTTTTCATAAAGATTGGAACCGGCTTAAACGGGCGGTTCGTTATATCCGTAATTGCTTTTCTATAACCATCACCGGTAACCATAACAGGCTCCTCAGTACTTACAAAATCAATCATGTAATCCAGTGTTTTTAATAATGGTCGTTTGTGATGATCCAGCATCCTCCATTCAATAAATGATCCCCTTTTCTGTTTCTTAAGGAGTTCTTCTTCATAATTTTTAGCACCCCAGTTATCAAGTCCGGCCGCAAGTCTGAAATTCAATTCAGCATACGTGATATTTCCGTATACCAGAATGTCCCCTTTGCTGATAATACTGGAAGCAATTCCGTAAATAACAATCAAACCAGCAGCACTCTCTACTTGTTTTTTAAATCCGTCGACCAGCTTTTCATCAAAGTATTCATCTACCTTACTAACACTGTATTTTCCATAGGTCCTGTCCTCAGGAACAATAAATTTTTTGAAACTCTCGAAGATAACCTCTTCTGGCAGCCTTGCATCCTCCGAACAAATGATCAAATTGGCACCCAGCTTCTTAACTACATTTTCATAGAGTTTATTCTGGTCTACCCCATGATAAAGATCAAATACTACAATAAGCTTTTCCCTGGTTTTTCTCTCCCTATTAATTCTGTCCAGTAGCTGATCGGTTATCTGATCGTAGCCCTTATAGGATATTACATCTTTGATCGGAGTAATCGGGTTGACTTCAAAATTCGGTGTTCTTTTCTCTTCATACATTTTCAATACCTCGCAAATCTTCTGAATTGTGGTTTAGTTGTCAATCGTCTGATTTTATGAAATGATCCATAACCTGGTTATGGATCATTTCATGGCTTAATCCGATTGCTTTGAATTAGATAACACTTAATCCCAGCATATCAAACAGCTTCTTGAATAAAAATCCAAAGATGTTCGAGCCTTCATCCCAACAGGTAACCTTAGTGCCTGCCTTGATTGCATCAGTCATCATTCCCGTAAGATCGCAAAAATGCGTAATTACATCTGCCATTGAACTTGCGATCAGGCTTGCTATTGCAACATAAAGTGTCATTATGATAATGTTATGTACGACATTACCCTTGGTATAGGGTGCCACTCCACCGATCCAATAAGGCATACCTGCCAGACTGGCAATCGGAATAAAAGCAACTCCCGGTAAAATAAATGAAATTATGATTGATATGGGTACCATAACGATAAAAGACGCCATAACCGAGGGGTCACCAAGCAGAATCGCCGGATCACAAGCCACATTTAACTTTCTGCCTTTAAAGCGTTTCTTCATGAACGTAGTGATCGTCATTGATAATGGGACAATTCCCTCACAAAGCAGTGCCGCCATTTTAGGGAATAAAGTCATGGTTGCAGACATAACAACTCCCAGGGAAAGTACCCCCGCTACCGGATATCCTCCCAATATTCCAAGTATGATACCAATGACCATACCGGACACCATAACATCACCGAAGATACCGAATCGATTCTTGATGCTATCGGGGGTGGCATTAATTTTCTTAAGAAACGGAACTCTGTTGATCACCTTCATTACCAGCATTGCAAATATAGCCGGTATCGTTGCGGAAGTTGCAACAACAGCGACACCCTGCATATTGTTAAATTCCTGGAACTTTGGAGCTGTCCAATCAGCCAGCTTCATCATCAGCACTAACATAACCAACGAAATTACGATACTTAAGGCCAAGTTACCTGTCTGTGCCCATATGAAGGCACCAATGATGACGCCGTGCCAGATGTTATGAATATCCGTCCACATGGTATTTGTCCACTTGAGCAATATAAATATTGCATTGATGACCAGAATTCCAATTAAACCAAAAAGAAACCCCGGATAGATCATCAATCCACCGCCTACCCCATAACCCGCATCAACTACGGATAATGAAATTCCCAATCTTTTTGAAATAGCTGTTGCTATATTCTGCATTTCACCAATACAATAGTTCATGACCAGATTAACTCCGACTAAGCCAATTGCAAAAAGGCAGGCACTTCTTAACGCATTTTTGATACCACCGCCAAAAATCAGGCAAATACATCCCATGATAAGTGCAACGAAAACCGGGCCAGGTAAAGTCAAAATCCAAATGACAGCCGAATTAACATATCCCATTTTATCCTCTTTTCCGAAGGGCGTTTATGCACCCTAACTTTTATTTTTTCTAAACCAGTATCCACAATAGAAGTATCGCAAATACTCAGTATATTAATAAATCAAATGCATATCAGCCTTTCAAGATTTCAATGAGTTCTTCTATCACTTTCGTTTTACCTTCCTCATCCTGGACAACAAAGGGAAGCCCGTTTAATACAGGAAACTTGTGTTTGGAAGTATAATTCGTAGAACAAACCAATACATCAATATGATCCTCATAACGTGGAATTTCTCCTATCATTCCATGCCTGACATCAACGTCTTTGATACCACGCTTTTTTAAACCCGCACTAATTCCCTCCGCTGCCATGTATGATGTCAATTTTCCTGCCCCACAGCATACAAAAATAAATTTTTTTGCCTTCTCCATAAATTCTCACCTTTCGTCATATTGTGATATTATCCAAAATCTCATGTTGCCGCCCATGCGTGCTGCTTGTTTGCACGCATAAATTCAACGTGTGAATTAATATTTCCTCCATTTAAGGAACATCAGCCATGCGCTGCAAGAATCTTCATATTCCCATCTAACGAAAACTCCTGCAAATTACTGGTTATCATGAAATTATCTCCGGATTTTAACTCAAATTCATTAATGTATCCTTGTCCTTCAATAACAAAACATGCATAATACGGCTTTTTCTTCAAAACATTGCCCTTCCCGTTTACATCCAGAATTCTTACGGAAAAATTCGGATTGTCCGTGAGTTCTTTCTCATGAACTCCTCCATAATAAGAGTCCATGATATGATAGGTCATTTCCTCATAGGGTATCAGAATATTAGCTTTCGCTTTTTCCAAATGAATTTCTCTTTCCTTCCCATCTCTGTCAAGTCTGTGATAATCAAAAAAACGGTAGGTTAAAAGGCAGGATGTACATACCTCTATGAACGTTGTTCCCTTCTTCAGGGCATGAAGCGTACCAGCTTTCAGGTTGAAAAACGATCCCTTATGGATTGGCTTTTCCTTTACCAGTTCAGTGTAAGCTTCTCTTTTGATGTAATCCTCCAACTCTTCCATAGATTTTGCATTGTGACCAAGTACCACACTTGAAGGCTCCTGATCAACATCTACAATATACCAGCATTCTGACTTTCCATGGGAATTTTCATACTTCATGGCATACTCTTCCCGGGGATGGACCTGAATACTCAAATCTTCACAAGCATGGCAAACCGCCATTTGTATAGGAACGATCTCCCATCTGCGTTCCTTTTCACCTCCGAATAGATCCGGCTCAATATGATAAAGATCGTGCAAATTTTTTCCGGCGTGGCTCCCGTTTTTTATCGTATTGGATATATATGGATGTCCCGAAAATGCCAACAACGATGAAATCGTATTTTTATCAAAACGCTCATCCACAGGAGCCGGATATCGCTTCAATATTGAACCGTCACCCCAAATCGCCGGGCCCGCTGGTATATCCAAAAACAATATTTTGTTATCTTCCAACATTTTTTCCTCCACTTCGTTAATTTTTTTAGTAAAACTACACAATTGTGATGATAAAATCGTATCATAGTTAATTATTTATGAAAAGTTTAGTTTACAGAAAAAAAACGGAAAGAAATTATACCCTTATCATTAACAGCTATCAAAAATACGCAGCGTTTCAAAACATAACCTTGCCAAGCTTTATGGCAAGACTTTTCCGTCTATCCGCTGTAAAAAGATTAAGAGCATCTGCCCGAAAGCTGATGCTCTTTTTATGTGTTATATGCGTAGTCGATAGTTGTGAGGATGGGTTAGGAATGCCCGATATTATCCGGAGTTGATTGGTATAAAGCTATCTGCGCTAAGTTCAATAAAAGTGAGTGGTAAGAACAATAACGCCAATCCACCGATAAGCTGTCTTTTATTTTAAATGAATGTCCCTGTCCGAGAATTCCAGTACTTCTGGCGAATTTCTGTAGCTGGTGGGATTTATGCCATAGGTTTTCTTGAAGATTTTTGAGAAATTAAAAGCATCATCATAACCAACTTTCGTTGCGATTTCACTAATCGGTAAATTGGTTTCCATCAGTAAAATACCCGCCTGGTTCATTCTGTAATTTTGAATATACTCTTGCGGGGACAAATTAAGTGAATTCTTAAAACAGTTTGTCAGATAGGAGCGATTAATTCCTATATAATCCGCTATCCCCTGAACCTTGATGTTTTTGTAGAAATTATGTTCAATATATTCCAGGGCATGATCAACATATACCTGATAGGAATAATCATGCACTTCCTCAATGTTATTCTGACTTTGTCTATCCTGAATGAGTGAGGATACAAACTGATATAAATAGCCTTCTCTGGCCAAATCATTGGCGTATGTCAGATGACGATAAGTCTGCATTCCGTTAATCGAATTAATAAAGGGCTCTACATTCTGAATTTTAACAACGGGGTTTTCTTTGGTAAAATGGGCATGTTTTAAAGATGCTTCCGCTTTAATCCCATTGAAACCAACCCAGATATAAGTCCAGGGGTTCTCTTCACTGGCATAATAATAGGTACTAACACCCGGGTAGATCAGGAATGCCATATTGGGTCCAATCTCATAGGTCTTTCCATCTACCAGATAATAGCCTTCCCCACTCAAAACGATATGAACTAAATATTCCGTTCGTATCTCAGGACCATAAGCATGTCCTGAACCGCATATATGAGATCCGCAGTAACATAGGTATAAGTCAAAGGATCCTTTTTTTCGATATTCCAAACATTTATATCTGGCTGAGTCGGTATATTTCGCTTTAATAGGCATAGAAATCCCCCTTTTGTGTGCTCTATTAAATGACTGGTTTCCATATAATTAAGTTACCAAACTTTCAATATGTTGTCTACTAATATTACCATATGTGAATATTTATTTAATTATCTGTTTATCCGCAAGTCTCGCTTCTATCCGTATTCCTGCCAATGACTTTCACAGTAATGTTATTATTCCCATCTAAAAACAGAACATAAAAATTACCGCCCATCCTTTCGATAAGATAAGCGGTATTACTATCCTCCTAATCCCTGATCTTCTCTTCGATCTGTCGAAGCACGATTGACCCCTCAGACGGCATAACATAATAATTGCTTTTAAGAACGCCGGCACACTCTCCCTTCAGAATTTGAAGGCTGTTTAGGGAGATAATTGTGATACTGCGATTGCAGCAGATCTTAAGCTTCTCCTGTATCTTTCCAAGAAATATACAGTTGATTTTCTCTTCCAGGACCCACGCATCGTTTTCTTTGCATACGTGAATCCCTATCATATGATTTCCCTTCTTCACGATTGCACAGGTGTGCAGCCAGGTGGACTGATTTCTGATCCATACATATCTTGAAAGAGAGCGGTCATCCTGTTGAGGATAACTGTGTGCAATTGTAAATGCTGGATTTTTGTCCACTTGCTTGTGTAGCTGCTTTAGGTTGTCTTTGACTTCAGCACAGCCGCCTCCCCGGATATAATCAACCTCATAGCAGGAATACATGGTTCCATCTCTTTGCGTCTTTGAAAAATTTGTTATATATCCATTCCAGGATTTTATCAGACTTTCCTCGTCCCCGGTTAGTATTCCGTAATAATATAATGCCTCTGCCCCCCAGATTGTCCATGCATGACCTGCACAGATTGCCGGTCCCTCTCCATCTCCCTCCCAGATCGTTTCCCACCAACGGAAGGAGGATTGATACATTCTTGCATCCGCAGACTGAATTACCCATACTTCATGTAAGTCCAGAATTCTTTTTGCAAATTCTATGTATCGTTCATCAAACTGTAAATTTGCACAAACATATAATACAGAAAGTGCTGTACATGCAATGGATCCCTCTTCCATCTCCGGCTGGGCTTCTTCACTTACAATTCCCTCAGTCGGGAATTCGAATCCCCTTTGAAGAAGATACTCTGCTATTCTTATTGCCGCATCCCGAAACACCTCTGCCCTTCTGTCCTTCCTCTCTGTCAGGGTATTCGACATATCCACTATCGCAATTACAGGAGCGCAGACAGACGTATAATCTACTCCGTTCCATATCATGCCCCCGGGCTTCATCCAGTTTCTGATCAGCTCCAGTAAAGAGGCTACGGCATATTCCAGAATTCCATCTTCTCCATATAACTGATATGCATGCATCAAAATCGAACTTGCAAAGAATTGCTCCTGAATCCGATCAGATCCGGCGATATGGTATGCCTTATATGGATCTCTGGGGAAAGGAAGAATCGTTTTCCTGTCCACATACTCACCATGCCCTGCCATAATAATTGCCAGCTCTTCTCTTACCGTATCATCATACCTTCGCGTCTTATTTTCCAGCATATTCAGTATCTCTGCCCAAAGGAAACAACCACCTTCACACAGATTATCATCACAATGATATGGCTTCCTGATGGTCTCGCAGCTCTTATCAAAGAGCTCCTGCATCCTGTTGCCATTCCAGATTGTGGTATTCATTCCCTTCCCCGCCATTCCATATGGGGTAACCGTATAGAGACCGTATTCCTGCAAATTCACAGTCGCCAGCCCCTCTGCATCAGGATAGCTTATGGTCTCCTTTCCCATGGAATTGCGTATTTCAATTTGCTTTGTATCCTTCGAGCATAAAATCAGTGCCTGGCCGTTAAAATTGCCGCTGATCAAAGGTCTGCAGTAAGGGACGTTATAAATCTCATGAATTACGCCATAAGCCTGCTCGATACTGTCCGTAATTCTCAACTCAATTTCAATCGATTTTCTGAAGCTTCCCTCATAGATTTTGTCAAAGGATGCAAGAAAATAGAACTTTCTGATGTAATGAGCCCAGGAAAATGGAGAATACTTGATTTTCCATCCATCGCACTCGCTTTTTGCCGCCGCCACAAGAAATCTGCCATCCGGTATGGCCATCATGCAATACATATACTTTCCATCCTCCGAAGTATAGGGAGAGGTCGGCAGGATTTGATTTTTCCAGGTGCCTTCTTTTTTCCCCATAAAATTCAGATCAAGGGTCATACCAAACTCGGATATTGCTGCATTTGATGTCTCTGCTCTCAGGATCAGCCCCTGTTTCAATTCATATGTGGTCCTGATTCCATTGTCGGTGTCATGACATACTACTTGCAGATTATTTTTTTCTACCAAATTATATTTGCTGTATCGGGGCTCATATTGGCAGAATTTCTCTTTCACGGGCTGATCCTTGATAGTCTCTGACAAAAGTGTATAATTAACGGCGCCAAAGTTTCCCTTGGCATCTGCCAGATTTGTATCCCGCCCCTTTAAATCCATGAATTTACGAATAATCCCCTCTTTTATTACCACGCTGTACCGACTGTCTTCTAATGTAATCATTGATTTGCTCCATTTTCCCAACATCCGCTTTCTTCTCATCACCGCCGCCATTTACGATATTATATAACAATGATGACTTCATGTTCCCTCCCGTCACCCGGAACCGGAAATTCATTACCGGATAACTTGTTGCCATCCAATAATAATTCCTTTACCCCTTTGTTTCTTCCTTCAGGATTTTGAATCCGTATGGTAAATAAATCACCCCTGAATTCCCTCTTCATACTGCACTCTTTCCAGGAGGACGGAATACATGGATCAATCCGGATGGTGCCATGTCCGGGATAAAAGCCTAACATATATTGGGTTATTGCACGAAACATCCATCCTGCCGTGCCTGTCACCCAGCCGAATAGCGTTTCTCCCTTTCGTTTATTATCCGGCCCGAAATACATATTGGTTAGCGCATAAGGTTCACATCCTGATGCCTCAGAAGGATTCCACTCACTATCCGGCAGAATCTTTCGCATGGATTCATATGCGTGATCTCCACGGCCGCTCATACAATCTGCCACAATCTTAAACGTACCTCCATGACAATAAGGGGTTCCATTTTCCCAGATCCCCGGGACAAAACTTGTTAATCGTCCAATCTGTGGATTAAACTTCGTATACGTAGGATAGAGGGTTAGCGGTCCATATTCCGAGTCCAGCAGGGTATCCAGTGCCGCAAGACATTTTTCCTTTCTATCCCCCCGTGCAACATTGGCCAGGATCGCCCAGGTCTGTGAATTCAGATAGATCCGACCTTCCTGTTCTTCCCGGGAACCAACCTTTCTTCCCTGATCATTATATGCTGCCAGGTACCAGTCACCATCCCATGCAAAGCGGTTGATGGAGGCTGACAACTTCTCTTGTGTTTCCAGCATTTCTTTCTCGAGAAGGGAATCGTTTAATATTTCTTTTGCCAACTCCGCCATATCTTGCAAAGCCCATACCAGTGCTATGGAAGTCCAGACACTTTCCCCGATTCCTCCGTTGCCGATCATATTAAGGGAATCATTCCAGTCTCCCTCCAATGCATGAACCAGGCCATGTTCTCCGAGATCCTGTGCACTTTGACGCAGCGCAACCAGCATGTGTTCCAGCACTGTAGCACAACCCTGATCCAGATAAGGAACTACCTCTTCCAATATGCTTGAATCCCCGGTTTCTTTTATATAGGCATTGATGGTTAACGGAATCCAGACCGGAGCATCAGAATAAATATGATGGGTTACAGGAAGCCACCCCCGCTCACATTTCCCATTCGAATATTCATAGCGCAAGGTCTCAATTATTTTAGCCCTGGCCAGCTTTGGATTAAATGAGGCGACTGCCCAGGCATCCTGTAATTGATCCCGGAAACCTTTGCATCCGTCGCGGCCAATTTCGGCGCATAATTGTATTTGCTGCTTCAACCAGCAATTAGCAAAATGATTTATCTTATCATCCGGTGTCTCGACCCGGATTCTTTCACTTAAGTTCTCCTTGATCTTCGTCAGTTCATGAAAATCCGCTTCAATTGCACCTTTACAAAACAGCAGCTTATCTGCTATGGAAATAGCGGTATCCTTATGATCTGCACTTCCAATCAGAATATAGTATGTTTCTGATGAATTTGCTGCCATGACAAATTCATGCTGCATTGCACCTACCATCCATTCACAAGCAGCAAGACTATTGCGGCATTCACCGGCTGCCACCGCATCCGGCATCTGTATATTGCCATATACCCCCAAAAACTGATCTCTTGATGTATCAAATGTCGCCGGCTTTTTACTGCTCGCCATAAATGCATGATACCAGGGATGGGGTTTTTCCATTGCATCATTGGACAAAAACAATAAATTCCTGGAAGGATCGTAGTCCGCATAGACATAGGAATTGTAATCACTATATCGTTCATATCCCTCCAGCTGGAAATCGGCAAAGGAAAATACGTTCATCTTTCTTACCCGATTCGTCATGTTTGTAATGGTTACCGTCCAGATCTCGCAGGGATCCTCTTCATTTACAAACCCCCGGATACCGGCTTTTATCCCACCATGTTTACTTTCTATGAAGGAGTATCCCAATCCATGAATGCATCTGTAATCTTCCACCGGGGTCCTCGATGGGTACCAGCCGGGATTAAAGGTCTCTCCGGTCTCAGCATCCTGGATATAGAAATATCGGTTGCCGTCCCGAATGACCGAACACTTTCCCTTATCCTCACCATCAACATAGGTTAAAGCCCGTCTGCCATAGGCTCCGTTTCCTCCGCCCGTCTGATTCACACCCGCTAAAATATTACGATTCCAGAAATAATTTAACATTGGCCGTTTTATGTTCGGCGTATTTAATAAATATTCCTTCTCATTCAAAAATTCACCACATTTAACCATATAGACCTCCTATTTTCTAATCCACCAGAAGTACACGCTAAAACTGATAGAAGAGCAATCATATTTTACATGTCAATCATAACAACTCTTAGAAAATAAGGAACTGAATATATCTACTTTTAGCGTAAAAAATATGGAAGGATCTGTGGCATCGTATCCCTGTCAGCATTTCTCCCGGTATTCACTCGGCGATATACCCATATTTTTCTTAAATATCCTGCTAAAATACTTTTCATCATGGAAACCGACCGCCAGAGCGGCTTCATATACGCGGCACTGAGGGTCCTGTAAATATCTGAGTGCTCTTTCAATCCGGATATGATTTAAATAGTTAATCAGGCTTATTTTACACTCTTTTTTAAATAAAACACTAAAATAGGAAGGATTCATTCCAACATAGTCAGCAATCTTAGCCAGTGTCAAGTCCTGCGCATAATTTTTCTGTATATATTCCTTGGCAATTAAGATTGCTTTTTTCATGCTTGCATCATCTATTTTTACCGGATTTCCTGCTACAATCTGTGTAATTAAATCCATATAAAATTCATTCAGTTCTTTTAAAGAAACACAAAAAGATATTCCTTCTGAAAATCGTCCCAGTAGGATTGCCTTCGCATGCTCTTTCATGACATTCTCATTTCTTCTGACGGCCAGCTCCATGGCATAGCTAAAGAGAAGGTTAATATATGCCTTTACTGTTTCCATCCGCTTGAATTTTTGGTTCAGAAACAACTCCAATTTGTCCGTTTCTTCCTGCTTTGCATATCTTTCCAACGTAAAAACATCTGCTTCGCTGATTTCAACAAAGGTCTCCGGATCAGTTTCTGTTGCAAAAAAGCAATCGTTATCCGGTTGTGCCAGCTGTTCTAAGCATGCATTTTCTGCTGCCTTTAACAGTTTATTTAGTTGGCTGGCGGTAGATCCCGTATCGCTGACCCCAACTACCAGATGTGTTCCGGTGGTATGAAATTTATGACAGATCTCCTCCAAGTCGTCCTGAAGTCGTCTTTTATCCAGGCGATCATATCCTATAATCCCAAACAGCATATTATCCTTGTATGGTGTGCAAAGCATGGAAGGGAAACGCTCCAGCAGACTTTCTTCCAATAAGGAGATACTTGCCGGTACCAGTTCAGCATCTGAATAGTCTTTCATCACGGCACTGATCACCACACAGGTTTCATACGGAAAATGCAAATCATACTGCTGCAGGTACTCATCAAATCCATATTTTCCCTGACCTGCCAGAAGAACAACATTCTTTAATCGTTCTTTCTGCAGATTTGTGAGGGCTTTATTCAGCCGTTCCTCTGCCATAAGAAAATGTTGTTCTTCTCTCAGGCTATCGACAGCACGTGATAAGGTTTGCAACAACAATTCTCTTTTTACGGGCTTTAACAGATAATCAATTGCTCCATACCTCAATGCGGATTGTGCATAATTGAATTCATTATATCCTGACAGTACAATGACCCTTCCCTTCACTCTCTCCCGCGCATACAATTTTAAAAAATCGATCCCATCTAAATAAGGCATTCGTACATCCAGGATTATGATATCCGGTGACAGTGCCTGCACCAGCTTCCAGGCACTTACGCCATCTTCCGCCTCAAATATTTCAAAGGAGAATTCCGGGAATCTTGAAATCATAGCCCGAAGACCTCTCCGAATAATCTCTTCATCATCGATCAATAATAGCTTCACAACATCATCTCCTATCTGATTAGCGGAAGTATCAATAACACTTTTGTCCCGACACCTGCCTGACTTTCTATTTCCATACCATAATCTGTTCCATACTTCAGACGTATCCTTTGGTAGACATTTCGTAGTGCCATCCCATTCCCCGAAGAAGGGAGCATATGGTCTTCCTCTTCCTCCATATGATTATTTAGGGCCTCCAGCTGCTTCTTATCGATACCGTTTCCATTATCCTTAACACTGATATAAATGTGATTACCCTCAATCCAGGCACGCACATTTATCTCACATATGCCACCATAATCTTTGAACCCATGCAGGATGGAATTTTCCACCACCGGCTGTAATAATAGCTTCATTATGGAGCATGTCGGTGTATGATCCAACAGCTCCACGTTTAAATGCAGCCGGCTGTTCATCATCAGATTATGAATGTCACAATATGATCTGAGGTGTTCTATCTCCAATCCAAGCTCCGTCATATCTCCCCCCTGGGACAAATTGTATCTTACAATTTCGCCCAAAGAGGATACTGCATCTGAGATATCCAGCTCATTTTTTATTTCCGCCATCATGCTGATTGTTTCTAGGCTGTTGTATAAGAAATGTGGATTAATCTTCCCCTCCAAAGCCTTAACAATAGCATCACGACGCAATATTTCCGCCTTGTAATAATGATCTGTAAGCACTTTTATCTTTTTTACCATTTCATTAAATTCCTGCGCCAGCGTCCCAATCTCATCTGTTCCATCTACGATTGCTCTAACTTCCAGACCTTCTTTCTGAACGGTATGCATTGTTTTTGCCAATCGCTCCAGGCGTTTTGATAGACTCTTTGACAGCATATAGCTGACAAAAACCAAAAGTATGACAGCCCCAACCAATGACATCATAAAGATGTCTCTGACCTTTGCGATGCTTTTCTGTGCAAGCGTCTGGGGATAACAGGCATATAAGTGCAAGCCGTAATCCCCTAAATCAGCCTGATGGATCAGATAGCTGTCCTGTTCAATGGTCACAATCCTTCCGTTCATCGGTTCTGTATTCAAGACCTTTCCCGTAGCATAAAGAAGCGCTCCCTGATTATCGAAGACATACCATAACATCCCTTCTACCAAGGGATGTTCCTTTAATATTTCTTCATAAGGAATAGATACTGACGCAATCGTTTTAGATGCGGAGTCATTCATTGGAAGTAATGCCGAATAAGCAGTAAATTTATCGTTGGAATCTTCTTCTATGACATAATGTTTCTCGCTTCTGGTGACGCCATGTTCCCAGTATATTTTTTTATCTGCTTTCAGGACGGTATTCCGATACCATTTCTTCTGTTCTGTCTCAAACGGGATATAACTTACATATTCGTTTTCAAAAACATTCGGGTTTCTGGTAAAAAAATGAAGCCTCGTCTTTCTCGTACCGAAATTCTCAAGCCAGTTCGTAAAGTTGGCAAAATACTGCCTGGAAAACTCTATGTAATCCAGATCCGTAAAGCTCTCATCATAAAAATAGTTTACCAACACCGGATTCATAGCAATTTTAGAAGTCATATCTTCCACCTGCAGGAGGATATCCGTTACATTCGTACCATACTCAGCCAGAGAGTACTCCTGTCCCTCATTCACTTCCTTTATGACGGAATGAACATACTGCCTGTATCCAAACATGGCGATCACAATAACCGGAATAAATAATAACAATAAAAATGATATCATCATTTTGGGCTGTAATTTCATTTTATGATTATGCCGAATTCTCATGAATTCCTCCGCTATACTGAATTTATATTATCAATTATAACCAAACACCAATTCACAAACAAGATGAAAACCCGTTCATAGACTTCCGGATTCATTCATTTTATTCATGGAAAAGAAGAGACTGCCTCATGTTCAGTAGTCTCTTCTATCTCTTTATTATTTACCTGCGGTTGCTAAATTGGCTGCCCATATATTCTCTAATTTCTTAAGGCCAAATTCATCCAGCTTCTCGATGAAATCATGATAGATTTCCATTGCCTTTGTTTCATTCTTGGCCATTACCATCTTCGGATAGTAAGAGATGGAGAGCTCGGAAATTTTTGACTGAATGGTACCTTCCTCCGACGTACCGGAAGGATTGATTAATCCTATTGCGATATCCGCCTTAATAAACGGCTTATAATATTCATCTAACTTCTTATAGTAATCAGATTTTTCACTGGTGAATTTTGTATATGCTACATTGTGAATGTAATTATCTTCGAAAGCAAAATTATTTGTAAAACCGCCCTTCTTGGTGAACTCACTCCAGTTTGATAATCTTAATTCATCCCATTCCGGTAAAAATCTCGGTACTTTCTTTCCGTCTATTTCTTCGTATTGCCAGTGCACCCCTTCGATACCGGTGGAAATCAGTAATCTTCCTTCCTCCGAAGCGCAGTAGGATACATATCGCATTACGCCCTCTAAATCTTTACAGTTCTTTGTTATGAAGGTTGCTGTCCATCCTGCACCATCTTTAAAATATTCGGCTCCTTCCAGATATGGCATCGGTGTCCAGGAGGCTTTGGCGCTGTCTTGGATCTTAACCCCTTCCGGTAACGTATTCTGATCTCCCGTTACCATTGCAAACTTTCCTTCAGCAAGTTTTGCAACAGAGATATCCGAAGTATCTGCGAAGGATTCTGCTGCCAGTAAATCATTGGTATAACACTTGTTCATGAATTTAATGAAATTCTGGAACTTTTCTGTTCGAACACCGGAAACCACATTACCATCCTGTACTTCATACAGCTTCACACCAAACTGAGTCGCAGGAAACATATTGCCGTTAAATTCTGATGCTTTAAAGAAGGTATTGTTCTGATTAAACGGTCCGAAATACCAGGGTGTAAGGTTCGGGTATTTCTCCTTTGCAGCCATTAATGCATCAAATAACTGATCTGCTGTTTTAATTTGCGGACTTCCGATTGCTTCATACACATCACTGCGAAAAGCATTGAATGATTTTGCTACAGGATCACAATTGGGCTGTTGAATATCCCAGTCGGTGATCAGGAAATTAGGAAAATAATACTGCTTTCCATCCGTCCAGTTATAATATTCATAATATTCTTTTTCACTTGTTTCACGCATTTGCGGCGCATATTCGTCAATTAAATCTGATAATGCATATACTTGACCGCTTTCAATTAACTTGGAAACCATAGGGTCATTTCTGTCCAGGGTTATGATATCCGGTAACTGTCCTGAGGTAAGCATCACGTTCAACTTCGTATTATCGGAAGTTGGAGACTTCATAAGTGTTAATTCTGTATTGGTTCTTTTTTGAAGCTCAACGCCAATATCGGTATTCTGAAAATTATCGTCCGCCCAGTCAAAGTTGTAGAAATGCACAATCTTGGCTGCTTTTTCCTTCTCCTCCGGTATTTTTGATCCGTCCGTATCGGTAGTAGCTTTCTTCTCATCATTGGGTTTATTTTCTTTTTCTGATCCCGATTTTGAGCACCCCAGCAGTGTCCCCGCGATCATGATCATACAAAGGAAACCCGCCATTACTCTTTTTGCTGTTTTGACTTTCATTAATATCCTCCTCCTGATTGTAAACCTTTTTATATATCAAATGCCATGATGGCATATGA
Organism: Bacillota bacterium; assembly: GCA_023439505.1. Classification (GTDB taxonomy): domain Bacteria; phylum Bacillota; class Clostridia; order Lachnospirales; family Lachnospiraceae; genus Mobilitalea. Next base: position 91,406 of record JAEXNR010000032.1, on the reverse strand, counting down.
TCCTATTCCTTCACTGCACCAACCATCATTCCTCCGACAAAATACTTCTGCAGGAAAGGATAGATACAGGCAATGGGGAGAATTGATATCACCATGGTTGCATATTTGATGGCATCAATTAGATTAAGATTAATGTTGCTGGCACCCAGTCTTTGCGCTGCAATTACAGCACCCTGGCTCTGACTGATGATTCCATATAGGATCTGCTGCAAGGTTGCCAGAATTGGTGATGTTGTAAAATACGCCGAATCAAACCACGAATTCCATTGATTGACACCCACGAATAGTGCAATCGTTGCAACAACCGGTTTTGATAATGGCATCATAATCTTAGAAAATACCTTCCAGTCATCTGCTCCGTCAATTTTAGCTGCCTCTTCTAACGCAGCAGGTATGGAATTAAAAAAATTAATAAATATGACCGCATTAAAGAAGGAGAACATGGTTGGGAATATGTATACCCAAAAAGTATCAATCAATCGCAGTTGGTTATATACCAGAAAGGTAGGAATCAAACCTCCGTAAAAGTACATTGTAATGACACCAATTCTCATATAGATCTTTCGGCCCACCAAATATCCCCTTGATAAAGGATAGGACACGATTGCGGTAAAAGCAACACTTAAAACCGTTCCAATGATTGTTCTTGCTGCGGTTACACCAAAGGCATATAATAATGTTTTTTCTTCAAAAACCAAGGATAGGTTTTTTAACGTGAACACTCTTGTGAAAAGGTAGATAAACCCATTGTCTGCAATATCATTGGCATCATTCAACGCATTAATTAATGCATACCACAACGGATATACGCAAATCAGCACTGCGATCACCATAATTACTGTTACTACAATATTTACAATTCTATTTTCTGTCTTAGCTTTCATGACCTTCCTCCCGGCTTAATAGATCGACACCCCTGATATCTTTTTGCTGACCGCATTTGCTGTGCTAAATAGTCCAAAAGACATCACTGCCAGAATCAGCCCAGCTGCGATAGCATAAGAATATCTTCCCTGATTCATGCCCATTCGTATTACATAGGTCTCTAATATTGAGGATGCGTCATAGTTCAGGGGATTTCCAAAAAGCAGCGACTGCTGCATATTTGATCCTGATAATCCGCCATAAATCATACTTCCGATGCTAAGGGTTGTAACCGTCATAATGGTTGGCTTTATGGATGGTAAGGTAATACTTAATATCCTTCTTATCCGTCCGGCTCCATCCACCATTGCAGATTCATATAATTCATGATTAATGCCCGCAATTGCCGCCAGGTAAATAATGGCCCACCATCCTGTCTCTTTCCATGTATCGATAAATGCCATCAGCAGCCAGAACATTTTCGGCTCATTCAGGTAGGAAACAGGGGTCTCCACAATTTTCATTTGCATTAATATATTATTAACCAATCCACTCTTATCCAGCCACATGGTAAACAATCCGGCCACGACAACCCAGGATATAAAATGAGGTAGATAACTTGCCGTCTGTACAATCTTCTTAAATCTGGGGTTACGAATTTCATTCAATAATATAGCAAATAGGATGGGCATACTAATCGCAAAAACAATCTTCGTGAAACTTAATCCGAGCATATTAATCAGAGATTTTATAAACAGATCATCCATAAACATCTCTTTAAAATTCTTAAGACCAATAAAATCACTTTTGATAAAACCTTTTGTTATGTTGTACTCCTGAAAAGCTCCGATCAATCCGAACATTGGCCAAAAGCAGAAAATCAACATCCAGATCAGTCCACCCAAAAACATAAACTGCAAAACCTTCTGCTTCTTTAGCAAAGAGAGCCGTTTATTTCCGGACAATAAGCTGTTTTCTTTCTGTTTTTTCATGATCATCGTTGTCTTCACCTCTTTTCGCTTTGATTTGATTTCATTATACAAACCTTTGATCAATGCCGGAACTCACGATATATATTTTTCGTGCACTATATATACTTTCCGCATAGGATAAAAAAGACAGCTATAAAATATCGTTGTATTGCAACGTCATTTTATAGCTGTCCCTATCTTACACTTCCAGGCATAATACCACAGCGCGGCATCTCAAATAATCAGCCATGCCAGCTCCCATACACCCTAAGTTTGAACTGAGGATTTCGCAGACACAAACTTGTGTATGAATTAGCTTTTCAAATTCCGGAAATCTCTCGCAAGAATCCTTATAAAGATGAATTGCGCCAATAAAGACATCCCCATTGTAATCATCGGCCATAATCCTATTATTCCAAGATATGGTGTATCCGTCCGGCTTAGCCCCCAAAAGTATTATCTGCAACATTATCTTATAAATCTTTTTCCTATCACTTCCGCACTCTCATTGATGTAGATAAAGGAATTCTTGTCAACAGAATTTACATACTCTTTTAATTTCATTATCTCAACATTACTTACCAAAGTAATCAAAAGCATTCTTTTCTTCAGTTCATAGGTTCCCATACATTGGATAAAGGTCACACCTCTGCCTAACTCTTTCTGGATATACTCCGTGATCTCAATATAGCTTTCTGAAATGATATTTACCTCCAGATACCGGTTAAAGCCGATAATGATCCGGTCGGTAACCTTGCCTGACATATAAATAGATACCATGGAATAACAGGCCAATGTGAGATCTGAATTAATTAGTGAAATCGCAATGATCACGACATTAAAGGCCATAAGAAATGAACCGATCTGGATATTGTATTTGTTCTTCAGATATACTCCCATCAGTGCTTCAGGCCCATTCGCAACGCCCAGCCTTAACACAATACCTCCGGAGATCCCAAGCAAGACACCGGATGTCATCGCCGCGACGATGGGGTCTGTTTGATACTCGGGCAAAATATGAGGAACAATGCCCATCATTACGGTGAATACCACATAACATACGGTTGCCGTAACGATCTGCCGATACCCTAGTTTCACCACCGCCCAGATAAGAATCGGCAGAAATAATACGATTAGCAGAAACTGCATATTGTATCCGGTAAGTGAATTTATAAGAATAGCCAAGCCTCCCACACCGCTGCTTAGTAAACGATTCGGCAATATAATGCAATTAAATGCCACCGCTCCCAACGCCGGTCCTAACAGCAGACTTAAAACTAATTCTACGCTTTTTCTCATATGACCCCCATGCTGCTGATACACCTTTTGTATAAGCCAGATAATTATTTTTCTTTCCACTATAGCACACTTTAGCAGGATTTAAAATATCCTAATTTGCTTTAAAAAGAACCTGTGATAACTATATTCTTCCTGGGCAATCTTAATAATTCTTAATATTTGCTTTGTAAATACTAAACATTCCACTCTTATACTCTAAATATGTAGTTCTGACAAGAGGGGTATGTAAGATGAAGATTATTATATTAACAGGTAAATTTGGCATGGGTCATATGATGGCGGCACAAGCAATTAAGCAGCACATTGATGATAGTCCGATTGATGCCGAGACACAGGTCATTGACTGGCTGGATTATTGCTCTCCCAGGCTTGCAGATAGATATTATTCTTTCTACCAATTCTTAGTAAAGAGAGGCAGCAGATTTTATAATGCCAGGTATCGGTTTCTGGAGAACAAAAAGACAGATCAAAAGCCGGAGCTGCGTTTGCTCTTTGAGAAGTATTTTCTTAAGTTGATGCAGGAGAAGCACCCGGATATGATCATATCCACCCTTCCTTTGTGTTCTCAAATCATATCCAGATACAAAGAGGAAACCAAATCCACCATCCCTTTCATTACCTTTGTTACGGATATCACAGGACATTCCGAATGGATCAATAAGAATACGAACTATTATTTTGTGGGATCGGCATCGGTTGCCGCCAGGTTTCGCTTGAAAGGTGTTCCTCCGGAGAAGATCATCGTATCAGGGCTGCCGGTTCGATTGGATTTCCTTAAGGTAAGTCAAAAGGAGGAACCGATCGATGGCAATGCCATGCGTCATATCCTGATTATGGGGGGCGGGTTAGGAATGCTTCCAAGAACTTTTGATTTCTATGACCGACTGGAGCATCTGCCCAATACAATGACAACCATTATTACGGGGAAGAACACAGAGTTATATCAACGCCTTTCCGGCAGGTATCATCAGATCAACGTTCTTGGGTATGTGAAAAATGTATGTGATTACATGCGTCAGTCCGATGTCATTCTCACCAAACCGGGTGGCGTTACCACGTTTGAAGCGATTTGTGCCGAGGTTCCCATTTTAGCACTGAATCCCTCCATGCAGCAGGAATTATACAATGCTCAGTTCATACAGGAAACGGGAATCGGTACCATCATCCAGGGTAACAGCATTCATTGTCTGGAGGAAATACAAACGCTGTTGGATTCTTCTCAAATCAATCATTATAAATTAAATATCCATCAGCTGAAAAAGCATATCTACAACCATAATTTAATTACCCTTCTGGAAATGATACTTTCTGAGGAAACCTTCTTAGAGCATATGGAATATCAGAAAAACTATCATCCGATAAGAGAGGATTATAATCGAAATGAAAAGATTAGTTTTAACGTTTGATGATGGACCAGCCTCAATTTATACACGGGAATTACTGGACTTATTTGCAGCAGAAAAGATAAAATCGACTTTTTTTGTCGTTGCCGGGAATGCAGTTCAACACCCCGAGATTATTACCCGAATGAAGAAGGAAGGGCATGGTATCGCACTTCACTCTCTGGAGCATCGAAATGCTTTATTTTGCAGTTATCGCTATATGAAACATGATTTTTTCAAATCCATGGAACTTATGAAAGAACTCAACTGTAAAATAACATACTTTCGTCCGCCCTGGGGCATGCGCAATATTTTCACCGGAAGCTTTGTAAAAAGATATCATCTGCAGATGGTCCTGTGGGATGTTATGGTCGGTGACTGGAAGGCGGGGCTAACCCCTCAGATACTGGCAGACCGGATCATGAAGAAAGTTTTTGACGGCGCAGTGATCTGTCTCCACGATGGCTGCGAAAAGTATGGAGGCGCTAAGGGTGCTCCCTCCAATACCATAGGTGCGCTTAAAATAGTTATCCCCAAATTAAAGGAGGAAGGTTACACCTTCGTAACCGTTGAGGAATTTTATCAGCATGCATGATCAAAGTATAAAAGTCAAAAAGCAGATAATCAGTATTCTGGTATTAATTTTATTAATCGCCATTACTTTTTTCTTTTATTTAAGAAATTACTCCTTTCATGAATTATGGAATGGTTTAAAGAACGCCAACTATGCTTATCTTGGTGCAGGCTTTGGTATGATGGTCCTCTTTGTCTTATGCGAAGCAATCAATATCTCTCTTATCCTCAAAGCACTGGGAAGCCCCAGACCCTTTATCAGATGCATTGAGTATTCCAACCTCGGCTTTTATTTCAGTTCCATTACCCCCTCCGCCAGCGGAGGTCAGCCGGCCCAGATCTATTACATGAAACAGGATAACATTCCTGTAGCACTATCTTCTATTACGATATTTTTTATTGTATACGTTTATCAGATTGTGATGATATTATTCGGGATTATCATGTCCTTCCTGCAGTATGCTGCAGCTGTTGATTTCATTCATAAACTGAACTACCTGTTCCTGTTTGGAGTAATCGTGAATACCCTGGTCATCTTTTTATTATTTACCTTCATGTTCTCCAATAAGGCAGTACCCTTTATTACCAGGCTTATTATAAAAGCAGGAGAGAGGTTAAGAATAATTAAAAATGGGGATCAGTTAAAAAGTAAATTTGATCAGATGCTGACCTCTTTTCATGAAAAATCCCTGATCTTAAAAACCCATACCCGGTTATTTATCAAGATATTGTTGATAACATTGATCCAAATGGTATCTTTAAATTCCATACCCTCTCTGGTATACTTAAGCATGGGATATCCTTTAACGGATTTTGCAAAGCTCTTTACCTGCCAGTCGCTATTGACAATCTCTGTCTCGGCTATTCCGCTGCCAGGTGCAGAAGGTGTGACACAGGGCGGTTTTTTGCAGGTGTTTGATGCCTACTTCCCAAAGGAGATGCTTACCTATGCTATGTTAATCAATCGTTTCATAAGCTTTTATCTTCCTTTATTGCTTAGTCTTATGATTTATATCCTTACTTATTATAGAACGACCAAACAATCAGTCCGAGGTGATGACTTTGATCAATAACAAAATTAAAATTTTAATCGCAGATGACGAAGCAGACATTCGAGAAATTCTTGAGATTCTTCTGAAAGCCGAGGGCTTTGATGTTATTTTGGCTAACGACGGAAAAATGGCAATTGAATTAGTTGATGAGACAATAGATCTGATCATTCTGGATGTGGCAATGCCGAAGAAGAATGGCTTTCAGGTGTGCAAAGAAGTTCGCACCATTTCTATTGCGCCCATTCTGTTTCTGACTGCAAAGGCCCTGGAATCAGATAAAGCGATCGGCTTTTCTGCCGGAGGAGATGATTATCTTGTCAAACCCTTCTCCAACGCGGAACTTATCTTTCGGGTGAAGGCTTTGCTTCGGCGCTGTTATCAATATCAGCCCGTCAGCAAAGAGAAGAAAAATGTATACCAAATTGATCATATTATCCTGGATGACAATACAAAGTCTGTTATGGTGGATAAGAAGCCGATTACATTGACACCAATTGAGTATGATATTCTGCGTTTAATGATGCAGTATCCGAATAAAGTATTCTCCATTCAAAATCTTTATGAATCCATATGGGATCAGAATTATACTTATCTGGATAATAACACCATCGTTGTCCATATCAGTAATCTTAGGAAGAAGATCGAGCAGGATCCAAAAAATCCGCAGTATATCAGAAGTATGTGGGGAAGAGGGTATTATGTGGGTGAAACGAATAAAGTTCTCTAAGCTGGAATTTAAAATGATGCTTAAGGTGGCCACTTCCGGTTTGATCTGTATTTTGATTTATACTGCCTTAATCAATTTGGTGGTATATTATATTGATCACTTGGATGTGGATTCACAGGTATACTACGATCATGTCGTGAATGCCTGTGAGGACTTTCAAAATTATATCACTGAGAATGATGTTTCACTAAAAGATGTTCATGCAATTAAGGCCTGGGATAAGAAGCAGAATCTAATGCACATTAAACTGGTGGAAGACAACCGGGTCATTTATGATTCTCTGGATTATCTTTTACGCATTACACCAAAAGTATCTTATATTTATTATGAGACAACACCATATCCTTCTCAGACAATTACGTTTCGTGACGGACAGGCAAACATCTATGTCACCATATTGTATAAGCAACGGTTGGAAGAACGGTTGGATTATATCATTGGAATCTTTTGCATCCTTCTATTTTTCCTCTCCCTGCTGACCGAATTTAAGAAGCTGGTAAAGGACATCTTAGAGATCAAAAAAGGGATTCAGATTTTAGAGGGCGGTAATCTGAGCTATGAAATTCACTCAAAGCGAAAGGATGAAATTACTGATTTGGTTAATTCCATCAACCGTATGAGTAAGGAATTGGATCACCAGAGAAAAGATGATGAAACATTGCGTCAAAAAAATTATGATTTGGTCACCTCCATCTCCCACGACTTGCGAACCCCTCTGACTACTATTAACAGCTATATCGATTTGATTAACGGGCACACATATTCTGACGATCGTGAGTTAACCCGGTATCTGACAAAGATAAAAGAAAAATCCATGCTGATTAACGATTTAACCGATAATCTTTTTTCTCATTTTATAAACCAAAATGAAGATTTTGAATATCATTATGAAATCGTCATCGGAAATGAATTTATCACCTATTTGCTGAACAGTATGGAGGAGAGTCTCAAAGACAAAGGTTATCATGTGGTTCTTCAACTGGAATTGGCCAATGACTTTTTTCTTAAGGTTGATATCATGCAGATTGAAAGAGTGTTTAATAATCTGGAAGGCAATCTGATTAAATATGCCCGTAAAAATGAACCCATCCTTTATTGTGCGACCTTTAACAATAATATTCTGTGTATCACCGGTAAAAATCATATCTTAGGCAATAATCCGCCTGACAGCCACGGGGTAGGAATCATTAGCTGTCAGGAAATCATTAAGATGCATTCCGGTGAGATGTTTTCTTATATTAACGATAACCTCTATCATGTGATCATAACACTTCCCGTTTACCTGTTCCCGCCGGATAAATTACCATAGTCCCATCCGTTTATTGTCACCTTATCATCACTTTATTGTCCTTTTCTTTACCTGAATTTGTATTCGTATGATATAATAAAGATACATTTCCATTTGGGAGGAATTATTTTGACTAGTATCAATAGAAAACAACCAATCAGTAAACAAAGAAAGCCTGAGTCTGCAGATGCTTTGGGTACAATCCTTGAGGCGGACCGGCCTTTATCCCAATCCATGATATGGCAGTTACAGGCCGATTTCTATGCCAATCAGGGCCCGGAGGCATGGAGTAAGGGCGTTGTGCCCCAATATATCACCACCAATCCCTACATCGCTACCCTATATGCAAAAACTGTTTTTGGATACTGCAGAGATATTGCCTCCTGCAAGGAGTTTGATAAAGAGACCCCCATCTATATCATGGAGCTTGCGGCTGGTGTGGGGCGGTTTACCTATACCTTTCTTAAGAAATTTCTCTCTTTGCTGGAGAAATCCTCTCTCAAAGGACTAAAGTTTCATTATATCATCACGGATCTTGCAGAGAGAAACGTCTCCTATTGGCAAAATCACAGTTACTTAAAACCTTATTTTGAAAGCGGAATTCTTGACTGTGCCACCTTTGATATGACAAAGGACGAGGAACTCCTGTTAAGAAACAGCAGGAAGCTGCTTAAGAAAGACTGCCTGAAGAACCCGCTTATTCTATTTGCCAATTATACCTTTGACAGCCTTCCCCAGGATACCTTTTACGTAAATAAAGGGATGCTTTATGAAGGTCTGATCACAGTTACAGCAAGCGATACCGGCGCTGATGCAGAGGATAAGTCCATTCTGGCGGGTCTTAATTATTCCTATCAGGACCATCCCATAGAGGGTAACGATTATTATGAAGATAAGAATATGAATGACATCCTTCTATATTATAAGGACTGTCTTGAGGATACCGCCTTTTCTGTGCCAAATAAAGCCCTGCATTCCCTCCGCCGGTTAAATGAGATTTTCGGCGATGATCTGGTACTGATCTCCACAGATAAAGGATATCGGAACACGCATTCCATGCATAAAAACTATCATCCTTTTTTATCAAAACATGGTTCTATCTCCCTCATGGTTAACTTTCATGCGATGGAGCTATATTTTCAACGCCTGGGCGGCCAGGCGATACACAGTATCTATGAACATGAGAATGTAACCATGTCCCTGTTCCTGTTAAGTGCACGCTCTCATTCCTTTATGGAAACAGGGATGGCATTCCATGAAATTATTGAAAGCATCGGGCCGGATGATTTTTATACCATAAAAAAAGCAGTGGTCTCTCACCATAAGTCATTTACGACAAGAGAACTGCTGACATTTTTAAGGTATACCGTCTGGGATGAACGAACATTTATTGAATTCTATAACACCTTACTTGAAAGAATCTCAAATGAGAAGGATTTTCCCAAGGAGGAGTTAATCCGTACCATTCATCATATAGAAGAATACTATTTTCCTATTGGGGAGGAGGGCGATTTATTCTATTGCCTTGGTTCATTGTTGGGATATTTTGAACAGGACACCGATGCGATCCGTCTATTCCTCTCCTCTCTTAAATTTTACGGCGAGGATGCCGGAATCTATTATGAGATTGCGCTTAGTTATTATAATATGCAGGAAGCCGGACAGGCCATGACGTATCTGGAGGAGTCCCTCCGGCTGGAACCGTCCTTTCCGGAAAGCCTTGCACTAAAGCTGCTGCTTGAATCCCCCCAATAGAAGGGATGGCAGGCACCCCCTTTCAGAGGGCACCCCCCTTTCAGGGGGGGGCAATTGTATTCAAACAACGCTTTGCAGATAGATATGTTATGATAACTTAAATACACGGATGGAATCTGCCATTTCCTCAGATAATTCGCGTAATGCAACGATTTCTCTGCCCACATCGCTAACCGCAGCGGAGAGTTCCTGAGTGGAGGCTGATGTCTCTTCCGTGCTGGCAGCATTTTCTTCCGATATTGCACTTAGATTACTGATAATGTCTATGATATTCACCCTTGCCTTATTCAAGACAGCAGCCTTTCCGGAAATTTGCTCTATTAGTTCCGAGGACGTATAAATCCCCTCAGATACAACCACAAAATTATCCTTTGTTTGGCCCAGGTTTTTCGTCTGCTGCTCGGTAACTTCCTTTACGGCATACATGGTATTTACTGCCTTATCTGAATTACTCATCAGGGTTTGTATGATATCCTCGATTTGTTTTGCCGAAGAATTAGATTGCTCCGCAAGTTTCTTAATCTGGCCGGCCACAACAGCAAATCCTCTTCCTGCTTCTCCAGCTCTGGCAGCTTCAATGGAGGCATTCAGGGCCAGTAAGTTTGTTTCACTGGCAACTGCTGTAATAAAATTAGCCGCTTCTTTTATCTTTTTGGCAAACTCATTGGTCTTGTTTGTCTGTTGATAGATGCTCTCAATCTCCGACTTGGTTTTCTCATTGATATCAACCAAATCCTTTAAGGTTTCCATTGCTCTATTATTAGAGAGGCTCATGTCTCCTGCTTTATCATGCAGCACCTGAACCACCTGTGAGATTTCTTCGATATTCTCACCCATAATCATCGTGTTCTGAGCCGCATCTTCCGTCGCATCTGCCTGAGACATCGCCCCCGCCGCCATATCTTCCACGGCTTTTTCAATTCCCTCCGTTGTTATCGCAGTCTCTTCTGCCACATGCTCCAATTCTTCTGATGCCATAAGCAAAGAGGATGCGGAATGATGAATACCTGCTATGATGTTCGTCAGAGATTCTCTTAAATTTACAGTTGCCTTTACCAGCTCTCCAATTTCATCCTTTCTTCTCAGATCTTTCTCATTTTCCATGGTATTTAAATCACCTTCGGATATACTTTTTAATATAGCCACATTTCGTCCGATGGCCTTTGTCATTGTGACTACAAAGAAATTCTCAAGTACAACCACGATGATTAAAATTAGTATAATTCCGATAATTAATCTTATCACCACCTTTTGGAACGCCTCCTTCACATCCTTTTGGGGATGGGCCGTAACAAACATTCCTTCTACCTTCCCTGAAGCCGCATCTTTCACAGGCAGATAATAAGCATAATAATGTTCCCCGTTCACGATAACATTGTTGGCAAAATAATCCTTGCCCTGCTTTATTACGGTATCTATTACCTCTGAGGGTGCTTTGGTACCAACAATACGATTTCCCTTCTCATCCCTGATACTGGTGGAGACTCTGACATCCCCATTAAATATGGAAGCATGCAGCCCCCCGTTTTCATGCAAATTATCAACAATACCATTAAGCAGTGCTTCATCCTTCACGCCTGCCATTTCATAAGACTGCTCAGCTGCATAAGCAACTGATTTCAGCTGGTTTTTAATTTGTTCTTTAATGTCAGATTCTACAATACTGCCGCTGAAAATAATTGCAGCCACCCCGATCAGAATTGAAGATCCTAATACAATACTCAAAATTTTTCCTCTTATCTTCATACTTGTCTCCATTTCTGCGCCGCTTTTGCATTTCCCAAGTTTGTGTACGCAGCGCAGACGCAAACTTGCTGAGTGAAAGTTCTATTTCTTTCCCTCTTATTATCCCATCCGCCAAATAACGCCTTGGTCGTTATTTTCATTGTTATTCACTGTACTTTATGATGAATTATGATATAATAAAATCGGTAGCGGGATGGGGAACTTAAGTATATCCTTGCCCCTATCATATAATAGCTTTTCGTAAAATTGCATGGGTCAAAAGTATACTTTTCATAACCTTTGCAATGAATCTACCTGCAGTGTAAGTAACTATGTAAACTATACGGAAAGGAATGTATGGTAATTACTCTGGAATATATCATACAGAATACATATGGAAAATAATGACGTAATTCAAGACATCATTTCAGACTTTAACTTACTGGAGAGTTTATATGATTGCGTTAGAATCGTAAATCCTGTCGAAAAAAAAGTGGCTACCATTATCAAGGATTTCAATCATCCCACCAACGATAATGATGCCTGCTATGACTTGTGGGTCAAGGAACGTGTGTGTGAAAATTGCATTTCCATGCGCGCAAATCTACATCATAAATCCTTTACAAAGGTTGAATGTCATGCATCTAATATTTTTATTATCACAGCTGTTCCGGTAAGAGAAAATGTTGTAATTGAATTCATGCAGAACATTCCCCCCGAATATTTTGCACTTAACAAAAAGTATAGCAGTATGACCCGATTGATAGAAAAGCAAAATGTCTCCATCGTAAAGAATGTATTAACAAATATCTATCATGACAAATACGTTTTTGAACGACTTCCCTATGACATCCATACTTCTTTTAAGGAGAAGATAACTATTGTTTTATTTGTAATCGAGATCAAAAATATGGATTACATTTACAGTACCTATGGTTACACCGTTGGCAATCAGATCCTGATTGAAGCTGCAACGGCATTGCGGGGTCTTCCAAGACATTCAAATGATTGGATTTCAAACTACCATGGATTACGATTTCTTCTTGTTATGTACGGATTGAATGAAAATCAGGTGGGACGCAACTGTAATCATATTAAAGAACGGATAAAAAATATCAACTTCAACATAGAAAATGAACCTGTTAAAATAGAGGTTCACATCGGATATCATATTCTGAAGGATAAATTCCTTACGCCGGAACAATTCATCGAGAAGGCAAATGAGATGCTGGTAACAGAAAATGTATTAGAGAGAAGTGACAGGAGCACAGACGATCTTATCAATAAGTACTCCTTTACTTCCCGTGAGAAGGAAATTATATCTCTTTTATTAAAGGGCAAATCTAATGCTGAAATCGCCGGTGATTTGTATATCGGATTATCCACCGTGAAAAAATATATGGCTGGGTTATTCCTTAAGATGGAAGTGAAATCCCGTACGGAACTGGTTGCCAAATTATTACCCGCCGGAAGGGTTTCTTAACGGCTTCTGCGGTCAGGCAGCCTTATTTTAATACGGTACATCTCACTCTTCCGATAGAGATATACTTCTCCCAAACAGCCCTCAGATCCGAACCCTCATTTCGATCCGTATTTGCTATATTACAGGCCATCAGACGAAACCCACCATGTGCAGTCTCGGTTTTGATATAACGGTCCTGATAGAAGTGACCCTGTTCCGGGACACGATCTTCCAGTATTCCCTTGCATTCTGCAGCCGTGCATCCGGGAAAGTTCACATTCCAGATTTCGTTTCCTGCAATACTGCGATCCAAGAGCTCCCTGGTAATTGTTAGAAGATTCTCCTCTACCACATCATATAATCCATTCATCTCGCAGGAAAACGCTATGGCAGGTATTCCATTAAGTAACGCCTCCATGGCCGCTCCTATCGTACCGGAATACGCGATATCATATCCCACGTTATAGCCATGATTAATTCCTGAAAAAACCACGTCAGGCCTCTCTGACATCAGATATCCCAGTCCGACTTTTACACAATCTGCCGGTGTTCCGCTGATGCTATATGCCCGGACTCCTTCTACCGGAAACTCTGCCTTTTCCACCTCAATTTCTCCAAAGACTGTAATATGGTGGGACATGGCACTGCATTGACTTTTCGGTGCTGCCACCCATACTTCTCCTAACTGTCGTGCCATCTTTGCAAGTCTGATGATTCCCTCTGCCTGGATTCCGTCATCATTTACTACTAATATTCTCATCTTTTACCTCTCATCATTGCTGCTTTTCTTGTGCCGGAAACGATCGCTATATTTACATGCTAATCATACCCTTAAATACAGCGCCATGCAATCTTCTTTTCCGCAAAAGTCCATATTGCCACGAAAGACATGGTGCCTCAATATATGTAAATAAGTCAACGAAAGTGAAGAATGTACATGTGCGATTTTTAAAAACCATGCTATAGTTATCTTAATAATATAATGGGGGGATACTATGTTTCGGAGAAAACATTTAAGCACTATCTTTTATTCTAACTTCATAGTTTTAATCGTAATCCCAATTCTAGTTATCATAATTACCACCATGGTTTTTGTAATAAAACAATCAGAGGCATCCCTGGTTGAGACAATGAAACTCTCACAAAATAATATTAAGACAGCTTTGGATAGCGAAATAGAAGACAGCTTTATCAGCTTAAGTCATTTTCTCTTAACAAATGACAATCAAGTATTGGAATATGCATCTGATTATAATAAAGGGGATGAAGATCAGCAATTCATCTACAGTAACAAATTAACAACCTCCTTTAAATCCCTGTTTATTCCCAAAGCCGATATCCTGGCGGTGCACTTTTATATGAAAGATGGAACGCATTACGATCTAAAGGATAATCTGGATATTCCCATGAGTGAAATCAGTAAAAGCATCTGGTATCAGGAAACTCTCACAAATAAAGATAATGTAACCCTTGGCTATGAACGGCAAAATATATTATTGGCCAGAAGAGCTACCAACAAGTCCAATCATATGCTGGTGATTGCCTTTGCTCCGGATAAGTTTGATATCAACCGGCGGATTCAAACCGTCACCTTATACATAAATGCCCAGTCATTTCATCTGATTGAAACCTATAGGGAATGGACAACCATAGGGAGTGTTTACCTGATAGACAAAAACGGAACGATCATAGTTAAGTCAGACGCTGCTAACGATGCTATCATTCCCCAGCTTGCGGTAAATGATACCGGTAGTCACGTGAAAAAGATAAATGGCCAGAGGTTGAGATATTTGGTTGAGGATGTCGTTAACTCCGACTGGAAGCTGATCACCATTTCAAAAAGCAGCCCCTTATTGACCATATATCGTAATATCACTCTGGCACTGATTTCCATTGCCGTCCTTTTATTTATTCTGTTTTATTTTTTTACCAGGTTGTTTCTTAAAAATATTATTTCTCCGATCAATGATCTGGAGCAGGGAATGGAACAAATGGAGACAGGAAATCTTGATACTCATGTACAGCCCAATGGTGCTCTGGAGATACGCAAGATGATTCATTCGTTTAATAAGATGGTCCGCCAAATCGGAGAATTGATCGCAAGCAATGAAGCCAAAGAAGAAGAAAAACATAAAGAAGAAATTAAAGCACTGCAATCCCAGATCAATCCTCATTTTATGGTAAATACACTGAATACCATCCGCTTCATGGCACAAGCTGCAAAATATGACGGAATTAGAAACATGGCGGAAGCACTTATGAAAATTCTCTCCTGCTCGTTTAAAAGCTCAACCAGTCTTTATACCATTCGGGAAGAAATACAAATGCTGGAAAGCTACATTTATCTTATGAAAATACGCTATGCAGAGAATTTTGAAGTTAGAATTCACACGGATGAAGCTTGTATGGATTGCCTGATCTCCAGATTGCTGATCCAGCCAATTGTCGAAAATTCTATCTCACATGGTTTACAGGACAAGGAGGACATTGGTTCAATAGAAGTCAATCTAAGCAGAAAGGACGACCTGGTTTATATTGTTGTCACCGATGACGGCTGCGGTATCGTGGAGGACAAAATCAAGCATTTATTGGAAAGAGATACACAGAGCACAGAAAATATCGGAATAGCGAATGTGCACAGAAGGATTAAGCTAAATTTCGGAGAGGAATATGGAATTACCATTGAGAGTAAATTGGGGCAATATACGAAAACTACTATGATTTTACCGGTAATACTAAATAATTTAGAGGAGGGTAATCATGTATAATGTGATAATTGCTGATGATGATACCATGAACAGAGCTTCCATAAAAATGATGATAGATTGGGAGAATATCGGGTTTCAAATCGTTGGCGAAGCAATCCATGGAAAAGATGCTCCATGGGGGGGATTATAATCCCGATCAATGGCTTGAATATCCGGATATCCTGGAACAAGATATCCTTCTTATGAAAAAGGCAAATGTGAACTGCGTATCCCTGGGAATTTTTGCGTGGACCGCGCTGGAACCTGAGGAGGGCTCGTATCAGTTCGATTGGCTGGAAGCAGTCATCCATCGTTTATACCGGGAAGGTATCTATACCATTCTTGCAACTCCAACTGGGGCCATGCCGCACTGGTTAACCTCAAAGCATGAAGAAGTAATGCAGGTAAATCATCACCTTGTCAGAAACCTGCCGGGAAAACGGCATAACTTTTGCTATACCTCCCCTGTCATGAGAGAGATGACAAGAAAAATAGATACCTCACTTGCAAAACGCTTCGGGACACAGGAAGGAGTTATTTTATGGCATATCTCTAATGAGCTGGGGGGGAATTTTGCTGATGCTTCCTGTCATTGTCCTCTCTGTCAGGAGGCCTTTCGAACATGGCTGAAAGAGAAATATCGTACTCTGGATGCCCTGAATGCCGCATGGTGGACGAAATTCTGGTCACATACCTATACGGACTGGTCTCAGCTCCATAGTCCAGTGGAGCAAGGTGAGTTATATCTTCATGGTCTGGTCTTGGACTGGAAGCGGTTTGTAACCTGGCAAATGAGGGACTTCTATCTGGAAGAAGTAAAAGCTGTAAAAAAATACAGTAACGGGCTTCCGGTTACTACGAATATGATGCCCTTCTTTCAATATCTGGATTATTTTAAATTTCAGGATGCCGTAGATATTGTTTCCTGGGACAGTTATCCCTTTTGGCATTCCGCAACGGATGAAATAGACGTTGCCGTATCTAATGCCGCTTTTCATAACGTAATGCGCAGTTTGAAGAAGGAACCCTTTTTGTTGATGGAAAGTACACCCTCTATGACTAACTGGGCGGATATCTGCACTCCAAAACGCCCGGGCCTTCATGAATTGGTTTCCATGCAGGCGGTGGCGCATGGTTCCAACAGTGTGCAGTACTTTCAGTGGAGAAAAAGCAGGGGCTCTTCAGAGAAGTTCCATGGCGCAGTGGTGGGTCATGACGGCACAGGCGATACCCGGGTATTCAAAGAGGTATCCAGGGTTGGTGCACGTTTAAGGAATATAACGGATGCTATTTATTCTACCTGTAATGAGGCCCGGATTGCCATCATCTTCGATTGGGAAAACTGGTGGGCAATTGACGAAGCGCAGGGACCAAAGAAAGAGAAAGCCTATTTACAGAGAGTATTAGAACAGTACAAGCCCTTCTGGGAAATGGGCGTTGATGTTGATTTCATTGACATGGATCAACGTCTGGATGGATATCAGCTGGTAGTTGCGCCTGTCCTGTATCTGTTAAAGGCTCCCTTTATTGATAAGATAAAGGCATATGTCCGAGAAGGCGGTACCTATGTATCAGGTTACTGGAGCAATATGGTTGACGAGAACGATCTTTGCTTCTTAGGTGGCAGTCCTCTTGACCCGGTTTTTGGAATCCGCGTAGAAGAAATTGATGCACCTTCTGTCTTTTATCAAAACTCCGTCTCCTATAAGGGTACCTATTATAAAACCGGGGATCTGTGTGAGGTGATACACGCAGACAGCGCAAGTGTTTTAGGTCGCTATACGGATGATTATTACCAGAATACGCCGGCGCTGACGAAGAATACCTATGGTCTGGGTCAGGCATATTATATCGCCTCCCGTAATGAGTATCGCTTTTATCAGGAGTTTTACAGCGATAGATTAAAAGAATTGGGGATTGAAAGAGGTTTGGGAGAAATACTGCCTTACGGGGTTACTGTTACAAAACGGGTTGGGGATGACACTTTATATTTTGTTCAAAACTTTAACCGCACCACCAAAACAATTATTTTGAACAGGGAATATTCCATTTTGGAAACCGGCGAGATAATTGCTAACTCGCTTGTTCTCTCTCCCTATGAATGCATCATACTAAAGTCCGGTAATAATGCCACTGACTAGACCTTCATCTGAAAAGATACGCCATCCTTTGTCATTTTATCAATCAGGGTATTCCATTGGGAAATACCCTGATTTTCTGTATTTAAGCCTGTTTCTCATGCTGTAAATCAGCATCATACGCGTTTCTTGCAAGATCGAATTTATCCTTTCCGATATGACAATATCCATTGGGATTTTTATTCAGATACTTCTGATGATATTCCTCAGCCCGATGGTAATTCTTAAGAGGCATTACCTCAATTGCAATTTTCTCCTTATAATTCCTCTGAAGCTTTGCGATGGAGTTTTGTATCATTCCTTCCTCTTGCTTGTCAACATAATAGATACCGGTGCGATACTGGCTACCCGTATCACCACCCTGACGATTGACGCTCACCGGGTTAATCACCTGATAATACAGATCCAATAGGAAGGGCAGACTGATCTGATTTTCATCATAAATCACTTTAACGGTTTCTGCATGTCCCGTATTATGACGACAGACCTCCTCATAGGTCGGATGTTCTGTGGTTCCGTTGGCATAGCCAGCCTCAGTAGCAATCACTCCCGTTACCTCTTCCAGGAATTTCTCCGTTCCCCAAAAGCACCCTCCCGCCAGATAAATTTCTTTCATCGTATCAACCTCCTTTTCAATATCATCCGGGCAGGTATATCTTAAAGCTGGTGCCTTTACCCGGCTCACTCTCACACATAATATGTCCCTCCAGCAACTCAATTATCCTCTTTACAATGGATAGCCCAAGACCGCTGCCCATTCTTTTATGGGATTCGTCGCACTGATAGAATTTGTCATAGATTTTGTCTTGCTGCTCAACCGGGATCCCAATTCCTTCATCCCGGATCTCAACCGTAATTCCCTCTTTCTCCCGGCGGGCTTTGATCCATACCTGACCTTTCGGATTAGAATATTTAATGGCATTTTCGATCAGATTCGTCCATACCTGAAAAAGCAGATCATAATTACTGGAAACCATGACTTTCTCCAGCTCCAAATCAAACGCTGTCTCCTTCTTTGTCCATATTTCCTCCAGGAGAATAATGCAATACCGGATTTGCTCATCTACCGCCACGTCCTGTTTCTTATCTACAATATTCTGATAATCCAGCCTTGACATCTGAAGCATACTGTCATTGAGTCTGGAGAGGCGATGTACTTCCTCATAGAGATAATTCAGATACTCCTTTTGATCCGGCTCACTAAGACCCCCTGTCAATAAAATCTCAGCGAACCCACTGATCGCAGCAATGGGTGTTTTCATCTCATGGGTGATATTGCTCATGAAATCCTTTTGCATATATTCCATGGCCCCCAGTTCCCGCACCATGACGTTAAAATTCCTGGCAAGCTCATCAATTTCATCAGGATACTGTTCCTTAGGATGAGACCTCCTGTGAGTAAACTGTACCTTAGGTTCAATCTGAACCGTCAGATCCCCGTCGGCCACCTTTTGCACCCCACGAATAATTCGAAGCAGGGGATTGGTCACATAGAGTGCTTCATGCCAGAGTGCAAACCCACTCCAGACCACGGTAAGCCCACAGATCATCAGGCACATAATGATTGCAACCATTCCCGTAATCGGTTTATGATAGAGAAAATGAAAGCCCAGGATGACCAATACACAGGAGACGATACAAATATAGCTGATGGTAAGTATAGAACCCAGCGCTAATTTCAGTCTTAGTGAGACCCTTACATTTTCATTGAACAGCTTTGACTTTCTAATCCACATATGACATCCTTTCCTTATATCTTAGCTTTATATCTTCGCCTTATACCCCAGCCCCCGAATGGTAATGATCTCAAATTCACCGCGATCCTCAAATTTTCTTCGCAGCTTCTTAATATGAGAATCCACCGTCCGGTCATCTGCTTCAGAATCCATGCCCCATATTTCATCCATCAATGCCTGACGGGTAAATATTTTATTGGGATTACTAAGAAGTAGAAATAGCAGATAGAATTCTTTCGGAGGCAAGTCAATCGATTGGATGTCCGTCGTAACGGTCAATGCATCGTAATCCAAAACAACCTTTCCCACCACAAGCTTCTTCTCGTTGGCCGCCTGCGCCCGGCGCAATAAGGCTTTCACCCGCAGTACCATTTCCTTTAGATTAATTGGCTTAATCATATAATCATCTGTTCCTGCCTGAAAGCCCTTTTCCATGTCCTCCATCCTGTTTTTGGCTGTAATCATTAAGATCGGGATTGGATAGGCAGCCCTGCGAAGCTCTCTTGTAAGCTGATAACCATCCATATTTGGCATCATAATATCATTGATCATAAGATCAATATGCTCCCGGTCCATGATATCCAATGCTTCCTCTCCGTCAGAAGCAGCATATACATGATACATCTCCTGCATTAGCCTAACGCAGATCATTTTATTTAAAATTGCATCATCTTCCACTACCAGAATAGAAAACATCCCCAGCCTTCCTTTCTCTACGCATTGATCACCTGTCTCAGCTCTCCGCTCTCCAGTCTGTAATAAGCATCCACCAGGTCCAGGACACGAACATCATGAGTCACCATGATTGCAGCTTTATTATGCTTCTTAACCTCTTTTTTTATCATTTCAACTACCTGACGTCCGCGGATGGCATCCAGACTTGCGGTTGGTTCATCTGCGAGGATTACCTCTGGGTCATTCATAAAGGCTCTTGCTATGGCTACTCTTTGTTTCTCTCCGCCTGACATTTTTGCCGGATATTTATGGGCACATTCCAGGATGCCCAAGTCATTAAGCATCTCATCCGCATCCGGGATGGATTGCTTTCTCTTCTTATTCATATCCGCCACTAAAAGGAGTTGCTCTTTTGCTGTTAAATACGGAAGCAAATGATGGCTCTGAAAGATAAAACCGATCTTTTCCCTTCGGATTTTTGTCAGTTTTTTCTTTTTCACGGAATCAAGCTTAACATCACCGATCTGAACATATCCATCGGTCTGAGAGAGCAATGCTCCTGCAATGGATAGGAAGGTGCTTTTTCCTGAACCGGAGGGGCCGATAATCGCAATGAATTCTCCCGGCTTAACCTTCAGGGAGATTTCCTTCAGTACTTCATTTACTTGTTCCCCATCCTGATAAGTCTTTGATATATGATTTAATTGCAGCTGAAATATTTCTTTCACTCTTCATTACCTCCTATTATAATAATTGGATCAACTTTTGCAACCTTTATTGTGGAAATCAGACTTGTGACAAGAGAGATGACAAGGAATACCACATTGATTAAAATTACAGAGGGCTGCTCCAGATAAAATGGCATGCTCTTTGGCAGCATGGATGCCATCCCAAAGGCAATCAGGTTACCGATGATCACACCAAAGGCTGCCAGAAGAAATACCTGCTGTGCAATCATTGCCGCAATCTGATTCATTTCCATACCGATTGCTTTCATTACGCCAAACTGCTTCTGCTTCTGAATGGTGATTACGTAGAAGAATACACCAAGGATTGCGGCTGATATTACCAGCAGTACCCAGAGAATCATCTGAATGGTCAACTGTTCTGCACTATATCCGGGAATGTTACTGATAATCGTCTTCTTATCCACCACATGGTATCCCTTGATTTGAGCCGGATCATAAACAGTGCCCCGGACAGCCAGTGTATGATATTTCACTTCATAATTGGGATTAAGCTCCCTGCTCATCGTTGTATAAGTACTACTTGTAATAAATCCGACGGGAGAGTGACCATACATTTCATTGGAAGTAAATCCTGTTACGGTTAATTCGATTCCTGAGGCAGAGTCAATCAGAATATCTCCGACTGCCACTCCATCATCGCGAAAGGAATCATTTAGTACCACTCCATTATTTCCTGCATCAGCGTCGGTTCCAGAATCTTTTAGAGGTACTCCCTGTGTGATACCCGGTTTTAGAAAACCATTGGGGTCTATGGCAAAATAAGTGATATCCATCTTCTCCTCCGTGCCTTTTAATGCCAGAGTTGATCTTTGAATATTAAGTCCTGTCACATCGCCGTTGACCTCCTTTCTTACCTGGGTCATAAGCTCCTCCGCTACATTTGAGATGGGGATCATATTCTGCGAATCCTCACTGAGCACATAATAATCTGCATCTGCCCTCTCGATGGCCAGACTGACTGCCCTGGCCAATCCGTTGGCTAATCCTGATAAAAATATCACCATAAAAATCATAAGAACCAGTATACTTTCAATCAGAATATATTTTGTTTTATTATATTTAATTTCTTTCCATGCTAATTTCATTTATCTCTTCCTTTCTGGTTTCACAAGTTGATGGTGATACTATAGCCTCACTTTGTGACCTGAATATGACCGAGGAACGTGTTGTTATTCGTAATTTTTTGTATCGTTGAAAAGGGATATAGAAATATAGCAATATTAATCAAGAAAAGAAACGTATTTTATGGTAATGTAATATCTGGAGGATATGCCTATGAAATATACTCAGATCATCAACGAATCCATCACTTATATCGATGAGCACCTTTGTGATAGACTGACCCTGACATCCATTGCCGCACGATCCGGTTTCTCCAAATATCATTTTCTGCGTATTTTTAAAAATGAAACAGGAGAAGGACTGTCAGAGCATATTCAAAATCGCAGATTAGCAAAAGCTGCAAAGCTGCTCCTTTCCACCGATTTCTCCATTATGGAGATTGCCTGCCTGTTTCAGTATGACTCTCAGGAAGCGTTTACACGCGCTTTCAAAAAGGTCTTTTTCCTTCCCCCCGGAAGATACCGAAGAGCCATGTTCCAACTTATTATGAAAAAGGAGTCTCAAATTATGAAAGGTAAACAAATCATCCCAGGCTGGATATTTACAGGAAATACTCCCAAGGCATATCAGGTACAGCTTGACGAAACCGTAAAATTTCACGGCTTAAGATCCATCCTGATGCAAAACAGTCGTTTTGACCTGGAGGCTTCCTCCTATTGTACGATCCTGCAGCAGTTTAAGGCAAAAAATTTCATCGGAAAGAGAATCCGTTTCTCCGGTATGATCAAATCGCAGGAGGTGGCCGGATGGGGGGGTCTGTGGATGAGAATAGACAGCGTTACATCTACTATTATTAAAATTGATAATATGCAAAACCGTCCCATCCGGGGAAATACAGATTGGACTTCTTACTCCATTGTTCTTGATGTACCGGAGAACAGTTCCATCATCAATATCGGTATGCTTCTTTATCACACAGGCTCCCTATGGCTGGATAACATCTCCTTTGAAGTAGTCGGAGACGATGTTACACCAACAGACGTGGATCTTAGCTACGATCTTCCCGAGGCTCCCGTCAATCTCTCTCTGGATGAGCTGGAGCCGGAAACAATCAATAAAAATGGACTTATATAAGTCAGGAGGTTATTTATGCGTCAAAAATCTGACCCTGTTTTTACATGGATGTACTTTTATATGATAGGTTTAACAGTCCTCATCTGCTTTCTTAACCTGATCTGCTACCCCATTCCCGAATTATTTCTGCTTTTTCTTTTATTCATTAGCCTTACAGGGATGATTTTAATTTGGAGAAGAACATTAACCAGACGTCTTCTATTATTCAATAATTTGCTGCTTCTGCTGTTTCCCCTTTGTTTATCCCACCTTCTGCTCTCACACTTTATCACCTCTGTTGATGCAGTAATGCAAGTCGTCTCAGCAATTGCAGTTATGGATGTCATTAGCTTTACCAGAGCAGGCAGGCATACCCTGAACGCAAAATTGGTTGCCAATCGCAGTGCACTATCCCGTTTATCCATCTGTCTGCCTGTACCCAAACGGCCCGGTCTTCAACCAATTATCGGTGTGGGAGATATGTTTTATTATTCTTTCATCACAACTTATTTTGTCGGATCCGCCAGTGATATGGATGCCTTAACTGCGATATTCCTTTTATGTGCCGGTCAGCTCACTAATATTATCTGCATCCTCCATATGAGAAAAAGAGCAGGGTATAAAGGGTTTCCCGCCACCATATTCCCGGGCGTATTCATCCTGATCGCCTCCGCTTTTCATTTCATTTGATCAGGGGTCTATAACAGCACTTCCGGTGAGGCCGTCTCGTTACGAATTCTTCATACATAAACAACCTTCCTATTAATATAATATACTAATTACAGACTGTCATAAGGGAGGTTGCATGAAAAAGATATTAATAAAAACTCTGATTGTGTGCACCGTGGTTTTGCTGTTGCCGTTTCTCCTGACACTCCTTCTCTCGAAACAAAATGATACCAGGTCTTTGGGAATTCAAAATTTTCAGATCTACTATAAAGCAAACGGAACAGAGGAAGAGCTGGACTTTGAAAAATATATTATGGGTGTTGTTGCCGCCAATATGCCTGCCGGATATAATATGGAAGCCCTTAAGGCACAAGCCGTAATTGCCAGGACCTATGCCCTTTACAATATCTCCCTCCTGTCAGAGGACAGCAATCATAATAACCAGTATACGACATCCGAACTCGGACTGACCTATATCAGTCTCTCCAGCCTGGAGCAATATTGGGGTACAAAAGATTACCTTGATTATTTTTCGAAAATAGAGAATGCCGTATACGGGACGCAAGGGGAGATCATGATGTATCAGGACAGCCTGGTCCTGCCTGTATTCTTTGATACGAGCTGTGGTTTTACCAGAAATGCGAAGGAAGCATGGGGTGTTGATATTCCCTATCTGGAAAGTGTTCCAAGCAAACAGGATGTTACCTCCACCCATTACCTGAAAATTAAAGAGGAATCTGTAGCCTCTGTAATCGATACCCTTGAGAAGGCTTATCAGGTTACATTAACAGAAGATAACTTCTTTCAGGAAGTTACAGTTACGGAGCGGGACAGCGCCGATTATGTCACGAAAATGAACCTTGGCGATCTGTCCGTATCCGGAGAAGAATTCGCCAAGGTATTGGGATTAAGTTCCAATCATTTCTATATTGACAACTATGATGGTAACGTACGAATTATATGCAATGGTGTGGGCCATGGTGTCGGTATGAGTCAGTATGGTGCCAATGCAATGGCAGTGAATGGCTCCCATTATAAAGATATTCTGACCTATTATTATACCGGAGTCCAGCTGGCAAGTTTGGACGAGGCAGATTAGCGATAACTTTTCTTACTAAGGAATAAGAATTCCTCTAAGAAATATGCAAATTTGCTTCGTTCTTCTCTTTGCCTGCTTTCCAGTCCCTTCAGAAATAGTGTCGTTTTCTTTAATTCCTTCTCCGTAATCTCCTGCTGGGCATAACGATACTTCATGTAGATGTAAACGATATCCGTATAGGTTATTCCTTCAAAGCAGTATTCGCCTTTTACTCTCCCTGCCATCATCAGAAGTGTTTCCTGTGGTTCAAGGCCGTAACCCTCCAGTTTCAAAAGCCTCAGGATCCGAAGAAAGAGCATATACATCCTGCCGGTGAAATCTGCCTTCTGAAAATTTTTTTGATATTGATAGCGAACAATATAATAATAGCAAATGCTGCACAACACCAGAATGAATAACACAGCAAGAGTAATTATTGTGATGGTAATTCCCACTCCGTTATTGTCCTGCAGATTCCTATCGCTTTCCTGTCCGTCTTCTGCATTCTTCAGCCACTCCGGTATTTCACCCGGTGTACTTCCATAGGGATCCGTTCCATGATAATACTGGGGGTTGGCATTGGACTTTTCCTTTCGTTTTGTGTATCTTAGATCATAAAAGGGCGGTGTTGCTTCAAAGGGAATCCATCCCACGCCTTCCAGATATGCCTCCGCCCAGGCATGTGCCTGATTATTCTTTACAAGATAGGTGGTAGAGGAGTCCGGATCTTTGTTCTCCTTTTGAAAGGTAACGGCAAATCCCTCCACATATCGGGTGGGTATCCCGATGCATCTTCCCAGTACCGCCATGGCAGAAGCAAAATAGGTACAGTATCCTTCTTGATTGTCGAAAAGGAAGTAGTCTACCGCATCTTTTCCTTTTGGCACAGAACCCGGCTGTAAGTTATAGGAATATCCCTTTAGGAATTGCTCTATTGCCTTTAATTTATCAACCTTGGCAGAATAGTTCTCCGTGATATATTGGGCCAACTCTTTCACCCGGTCAGGCAGTTCCCCCGGAAGCTGTGTATACTCCTCCTGAATCATTTTTGCTCTCTTAGTTAACATTCGGCGATACGCATCCTCTTGATTCATTTGAAATACACTATCATTTCTAATGAGATTTTCTGTCATCCACTTCAATGTCGTATCCTGAAAGCAGTTCCCGGATGGATAAGAAAAGGAATCATTTTCCCGCAAAAGCTCCAAAAAAGCATCCTTCTCCAACTCCATATCAAAAAATGAGGCCTTATATTCATCCCCTTCCCGCCTTGCCTTTGAAAACTTAATATTCGAATCCCTGGACAAGAGTGGGAGCTCGGTGTTCCAGTCCATTGACGAAAATGCACTGCTTTTGATCGGATAGAACAACGTCTTCGTCTTAACATTGGCATATTCTATGGTTAGTGTCTCCTGCTCCACCAATGACTGCTCTTCCAAATCAGAGATCTTCTGTCTGGAAAGCAGACCAATCAATTCAATATAATCCAGGAGGTACTCATCCTTCTCTTCGATGTATCCTGTTCCACTTTTTTCCCATCCATCGCCGGTGTATCTGTTGCTGACAGCACCTGTCAGGTAAATGGGTTTATCATCCGCCTTACCATTAACCTTTAGAAAAACCTTATCACTCTGCGTTAGATTACCCTCACTCAAATTCCCCCCGTCTTCTGTAAATCCTGTCTGAGAGACAGCAAATTCTTTGTCGCCTTTGGTAAAATAATATTCAAGATCTGTTCTCCATAACTCGAACTGATGCTTCACATCATAATACATTCTCTTAACCCCGGACCATTGGATCGGCTCCTCCTTAGATGGTAATCCCACAGAGATGATGGTAATCAAAAGACATACCGGTACCAGATACAGGATACCGGTCTTCTTCTCCTGCGTACCAGTTTTCCTGCTGTCATAGATTCCGCAAAGTTCAATTAAAATAAGTACCAGATAAAACACACAAATACCGACAATCCATTTATTTATATTTGTCTTGCCCACACACAGAATAATTAAAAGAAGCAGCGTAAGGACAGCCAGTATAATTCTTGTCAGTTCTTTGTTCATCAACAAATAAAAGAGGATAGAGCCTGCCATGGCAATTCCCGTCACAACAAAATACGCGTATGCTGCAACATACAAATCCTCCGCTCCATTATAACTCTGACACCATTGATATAAGTCGTAACTCAGGCGCAGCGGATTCAATCGGTATACCCAAAAAATAAAGGCAAAAATAGGCAGTAAACTAACCAAAACCAGATACCTTACTGAATTTTTCTTAAAATAATCAAATGTATAGATACCAACAGCCAGACAAAGGGAAATAAACGCGCAGAATAATCCACTGACCCTCAACTGAAAGTACTGATCCAGTAAAAACGCAAACACACAGGTTAACAGCATGCTAAGCAATGCATGATATGCCTGATATATGTTATCTCTATTCCTTAACATTCCTAACTCCCCCCTTGATAAGAATATCAATGATTAATTCTAATCTATCTTCCCCAGTTCCGGCATATCATGAAAGGACTTCACGCAGTTCTTCCCCTGACATGATTTGATAAAGATCAATACCTGCCAGCTTCATTGCACTGATTAACTCCTTCGTCTGATTCGATACGTCATCGCTGATGAATAAAATGCAGAGGGTATTTCCTTGTGCCAGAACACTCAGTGCTGACCGGTAAATTTCCCTGTTAAGAAAATGAGTTACTGCCACATGAAATACTCCTTCCTTGTTATGAAACAGCTCATCCTCCATCAGCTTACTCACCGCCACGACAGATTGAAACTCCATTTTTGCACAGGTCTTATAAAACGCATTGAATTGATCCTTAGAATGAATATCAATCTTTTTCCTGCCGTTCAAATCATAAACGATCTGGCAGGGAGTTCCTCTGTTTGCATAGAAATTTGCAATTGCAAGTACACTTTCCATGATCTTATCCTCTGCAGCGATTACCTTGTGCTCCTCCTCCTTAATCTGCATCATGTCCATATACAGGAGGATCTGCGTCTTTGGCTTATGTTGATATTTTCTGGAGAACAATTCCCTCAGCTTAGCCGAGACCTTCCAGTGCACCCGCTTCTTATTATCACCGGGATAATACCTTCGAATCTCCATATCCAGTTCCTCTTCTGAGTAATTACTGTAAAGGATGGGATTCTTCACATCCGCCTGGGACGGAGCCAGCCTAAGCTGCTCCAGGGGAACCACCCTTGGAAGTACGATGACCTTTAATCTGCTCCGAACCGGATATGTAATTTTAAATAGCATAAAAAAGTCGGTAATTTCTATAGATGCGACCCCAACCTCATACTCCCCCCGGTAATTACATTTTATCCTCGTCTTAGCCCCTTCTCTTTCACCGGGAAGAAGATTATACCGCATTGCATCCCCTATGGTCTCCAGGGTTGATTTATCCCTTAAAAAATTTACTTTTACGTTCCTGTAAGTAATGATGTCTTCATTGGCGATAACAAAGGAGTAGTCCGTCCAGTCTCCTTTCACAATGATCCTGTTCGCCATCGTCTGATACATCTTAAACTTCAAATAAACATATAACGTATAAAAAATAGAAATAAGGGGGACAAATATTGCCAAATAAAAAAGGGCATAGGAAATGTTACCTCCGTAAAAGGAGGTAAACACGCCGCTGCCTATGATAAATAACAACCATATTAAACGATTTATTTTCATATGCTCTCTTCCTGTTATGAATTATTTTAATACCGGAATGGGAAGTTTTGATAAGATACCTTTCAAAACTTTATCTATCTTTACCTGCGCGAGTCTTGCCTCGGGAGTCAAAATAATCCTATGGGTAATAACAGGAAGTATCATTTTTAAGATATCATCCGGGATACAGTATGTTCTCCCGCTGATATATGCCAGGGCCTGGGAAGCCCGGATCAGTGCCAGCGTAGCTCTGGGGCTGGCTCCCAGGGATATCTCCTCTTGTTTACGGGTTGCCTGAACAAATTTAGTAACAAAAGAGATCAGGTCCTGATTAACCTTAACTTCTGCTGCCTCCTTCTGCATCTGAAGGATGTCCTCTGCCTCAGCAACCGGTTCCAGTTTTCTTGAAAGCTGGCGGCTAAGGTAACGCTCTACCATCACTTTCTCATCATTTAACTGGGGATAACCAATGGATATCTTCATAAGAAAACGATCCAGCTGTGCTTCCGGTAAGTTATAGGTCCCCAGATAATCAATGGGATTTTGTGTGGCAATCACCATGAAGGGTCTTGGGAGTGGATAGGTCACTCCATCTACCGTGACCTGCTTTTCCTCCATGGACTCTAACAAACTTGCCTGGGTCTTGGGCGATGTCCGGTTAATTTCATCTGCCAGGATAATATTATTCACAATTGCCCCCTGGGAATACTCAAATTTCCCCGTCTGCATATTATAAATGGATAACCCGGTCACATCGCTTGGCAGCGTATCCGGTGTAAACTGGATTCTGGTAAAACCGCAGTTGATGGATTGCGCCGCCGTCTTTGCAAGGGTCGTCTTCCCCACTCCCGGCACATCCTCCAGCAGAAGATGCCCATCCGCCAAAAGTGTAATCATAACATGTTCCACTACTTCTCTCTTCCCTACAATAACCTGTTCCATATTGCGCATAATTTCATTCAATCGTTTCTGGTGTTCCATAAATACCCTCCCCCAATGATGATAAAAGCCCTCGTAATTCTCTCATCGTGAAACAAAATATATTCGCATGCTCGTATGAATAACCCGGTGTAGTTTCAAGCTTTTCACTATGTCATTACTATGTCTGCCTGTCAGGTTTTACACGCTTGCAATCAACCCCTTTACCAATTTTACTGTATTATTAATTGCAATCTTTTCAAATTCCTGATAGTTCATCTCAGCACTGTGGTCCGCCTTATCTGAGATCGCCCGTATGATTAAGAACGGCAGGTGATTTAAATATGCCGCCTGAGCAATTGCAGCGCCTTCCATCTCCGTACAATAACCTCCAAAAGTTTGCAACAACCACTCCTTTTTCCTGCTATCTGAGATAAACTGATCTCCGCTGACTACTCTGCCCACATGCACGCCTACCTCAGGGAGTCTCTTCCGGCAGATCTCCTTAGCCGCCGTAATTAATTCTTCCTGTGCCAGAAATGCCGAGCGCTCCATTCTGGGTATCACACCTATGTCATAGCCAAAACCGGAAACATCCATATCATGCTGCAGCGCATCTGTTGATAATACAATATCTGTAATCTCTATTTCACTGCGAAGGGAACCCGCCACTCCGGTATTGATTACCAGGTCAACGGCATATAAGTCCGCAAGAATCTGCGTGCAGATTGCTGCATTCACCTTACCGATTCCACTTCTGACAACAACTACCTGTTTTCCTTCTATCGTTCCTTCATAAAAATCCATAGAGGCTACCGTCTTTATTGCAGCATTCTGCATCAGATTTTTTATTATGTTTACTTCTTCCTCCATCGCGCCGATGATTCCTATTTTTTTCATTCGCACCTCTCGTTCCAATCCTTACAAATATAGAATAATTTTAACTTATTTTGTTGTAAATAGCAATGAGCAACTTTGCTCTCCTCTTGCTCACAGATAAACAGCTCCCAATTTTTAAATGAAAACAATTGCAAAAATGAAATAGTTGAGATACAATGTACTCGATTATAAAAGGCCACACATACACTGGAATATAGATCGTTATCAGAAAGGATATTGTATGAAATATAAACCTACCGGCGTTTGCAGCCGTGAAATTACATTCGATATAGATGAAACAACAGATACCATAACCTCCGTCCAGTTTTCAGGCGGATGCTCCGGAAATTCCAGCGGAATTTCCCGTCTGGTCGTCGGTATGACGGTAGATGAAGTAATTAAAAGACTGGAAGGAACCCTCTGCGATTTTCGGCCGACTTCCTGCCCTGATCAGCTGGCTCAGGCATTAAAGAAATGGAGGTCAGCGAAATGAAACGAATTGTTTTAACCGGCGGCGGTACTGCCGGACATGTTACCCCCTGCATTGCCCTGCTCCCGGAGTTAAAAAGAAACGGTTATAACATCCAGTACATTGGGTCCTACGACGGCATTGAGAAAAAGTTAATCGAAGAACTGAATATTCCATATCACGGTATTTCCTCCGGTAAACTTAGAAGATATTTTGATCCCAAGAATTTTTCCGACCCCTTAAAGGTTGTGAAGGGTTATTTTGAAGCACGCAAATTATTAAAACGTCTAAAACCCGATATCGTATTTTCCAAAGGCGGGTTTGTAACCGTTCCGGTGGTCCTCGCCGCAAAGCACCATCATATTCCCGTGATCATACATGAATCCGATATGACCCCAGGCTTAGCCAACAAAATTGCGATTCCCGCGGCAAAAAAGGTATGTGCCAATTTTCCGGAGACACTAAAATATCTTCCGGAGGGCAAGGCAGTTCTTACAGGGACCCCCATTCGTAAGGAATTATTCTCCGGTAATAAGCTGAGGGGACTCGATTTCTGTCATTTCACAGCCAACAAGCCGGTGATTATGATTATTGGCGGAAGCACCGGTTCCAGAGCAATTAACGAAGTAATTCGTGGTATGCTTCCCACGCTGCTGAGAGACTATCAGGTGGTACATCTGTGCGGTAAGGGAAATCTGGAGGAGAAACTTAACCACACCACAGGATATGTCCAATTCGAATACATTAAGGATGAGCTGAGTGATCTTTACGCCTGTGCTGACCTTGTGATCTCAAGAGCCGGTGCGAATGTAATCTGTGAACTCCTCGCCCTCAGAAAACCAAATATTTTGATTCCTCTTTCACAGGGATCCAGCCGGGGCGATCAGATTTTAAATGCAGAATCCTTTGAACATCAGGGCTTTTCTGCTGTTCTTAAGGAAGAGGAACTTAGTGTAGCAAGCCTTCTTCAGGTAATAACATCTGCCTTGGCATCCCGCCGGCAGTATATGGAAACTATGAATAAAAGTCAATTGAATAATGCTATTGATACCATTGTTGGTCTGATTAAGGCAACGCAGCTATGATCTGATCATTTACATTCCAGATCTAAATCTGTGACGGAATTACATAAAGAGAAGGATACTGCAAACAAGAAAGTTATTCCTGTTCCTCAGTATCCTTATTTCTATCCTATTGCCATGGCTGCTTTTCCCATGGAAATACAAAATCCTTCCGGTCGGAGCTTACACGATTCTGGCAGCGATTGCCTCTGCAATCTGCTCTGCCTCCCCCTGTTCATATTTTCCATATTCCCAGTTAATATTGACCTGGTCCTTCCGGTACCTTGGGATGAGATGAACATGGTAATGAAAGACTGTCTGCCCGGCGGCTTCGCCGTTATTCTGAAGCACATTCAGGCCGTCACATGTTAGCTCTTCTTTCATTGCGGATGCTACCTTTCGGGCCACCAGTAATACCTTAGAAGCGGTCTCATCGTCCATTTCATAAAGATTTTCAAAATGATTCTTGGGTAAAATAATCGCATGTCCTCTGGCCGCAGGTGAAATATCCATAATCACTTTAAAGTCATCATCTTCATAAATAGTGGAAGAGGGAATGATTCCCGCGATAATTTTACAAAAGATACAGTTGTCGTTTTGCATTTGAGCACCTCCATTGTCGATAAATGTTTAACAATATATATTGCATTTTTTTCCATTTTTTGATACTATCTTATTGCCGCAAATTATGTGAAAAGGGGGGAAAATGAATGTTTTCAGAATTAGATAATGATACTATTGCCTATGTAGTAAAATCCAATCCCGAGGTTGAAACAATCATACAAAGTATTATTGATGATAATAAGAGGACAACATCAATGTTTGTCCATGAACTTCGAAATCCTTTATCTTTGTTAAAGAGTACCATTCAATATATTGAAACCAAGCATCCGGAGACCAGAGAGTTCAAATACTGGGATCAGATGCAGGATCTGGTCCATGACTTGGAGCATATGATGGCCGATGCCTCCCAATTAAACACCTATAATGGTTTAAATAAGGAAGAATCTGATTTCATCGCACTGATCTTAGGGATTAGCAACAGCTTTATGCCTCAGGCATCGCAGCAGAAGATAGATTTTACACTCAATATACATCCGGATTGTGAAGCTCTTCTTTCTTCCTATTACTGCGATATTATCAAAATGAAGCAGGCTATCTCCAATCTGATTAAAAATGCTTTTGAAGCTGTGGCACCCGGGAATTATATTAATGTTGAACTGGCCGCCGTTGCTTTGGAAGAACAGATACCGACCAAGTTTTATATTAAAATTAAAAATAATGGTGCGGTAATACCGGAGGACAAACTGGAAAATATCTTCACTCCATTTGTTACATATAAAAAAGGCGGAACCGGGGTAGGTCTTGCTATTGTGAAAAAGATTGTAAATCTCCACTTTGGCAGTATTGGTGTTACTTCCGATGAAGCGGAGACCTGCTTTACCATCATATTACCCTTATAGTCTGTATCCTGAGCACCCGGAGGATATTCGCTTGCTGTTGCCGCAAATCCTATAATATATTGAACTGGAATACCTGATCAAAGGTACGTAGGGTCTTAAAGTTTCCTTTCGCTGTCAGGTCTCCCGACATAAACGCGCCTTGGAATGTAGTACGGCCAAGAACCAGCTTGTTCATGATGGCATGGGTTGTCTTTGCAATCACATCAACATCTGATTTTTCACCGTAATAACATTTCAGACGCTTGTCATTGATCTCTACAATCAGCGTCTTCTTTGTATCCGTGAGGGTTATGGAATAAGAAGCCGAAAAGTCTCCCAGAGGATGGAAATTATCCTTTAGATTTTTGATAAATTCCTGTCCTGATTCTCCTTCTCCCAAAGTCAGCATTTCTTTAAATATCTGGGTTAATTCTTCAATATCTTCCTTTTGTTTCTTAACATAAGTATCATCAGATACATACATGGAAAGCTGCTCACTTTCCTGAGGCGTGAGTACAATGGACGTATTGCGAAGTACATTCTGCTTAATGGCTGTGTTACTCACAGGGAGCATCTTCATCTTCTGGTGAATGGTCCGATAAAAGTTTTCTGCCTCCTTCTCAATAATATGGGCATAGTCCGGATTCGTCTCAAACTCCACGTGATTTTCTACATAAGCGCACAAACCATTACAGGGAATACCACCAAGCATCTCCCAGGCTTTGATTAAGGTAAGTTCCGCATCTCTCTCTCCATACGTGCTTGCCATGACAATGGGAAGCATGTACAGCTTGCCAATCTTTTCTTTGTCTGCATACAACCAGCAGGCATCCAGAAACTGCTGCATCAGTCCCCCGATCCCCATCCATTCCACTGTTGTAGCGAGAATGACACCATCCGCTTCTTTCAACGTCTTAGGCAGCATGGCTATTCCATTCTTCTCTTCGTATAGGTTGTATCTTGTTACCTGTACCCGGATTTCCTCCAGTACAGAAGTAAGCTTACTGATCACATAAATGGTAGGGTCTTCAATCAGCCCTCGTCCACCATAATAGATATTAATTTTCATATGCTTACCCTTTCCTCCCGCCATGACATCCTTAACATCGTTTTCTGTGTTCTGACATCCGTCTGCATATTACCTGACAGCAAACCTTTTTTCACCGGGCCTGCGGTATAAAATGACGGCAAAAACAAAACCTGATATAAATCCACCGATATGGGCGGCATTATCGATTCCCGCATTGGCAAATCCGCCATAAAGTCCGAATATGATAAACAAAATCATCTGTCTGCTGTTCATATTCTCAATTTGTCCCCGGTTAATTAGTAAGATGTATAACATAGCACCCACCAGTCCAAAAATTGCACCGGACGCCCCGATGGATGAAATATAATTTCCTTGCATCATATTATAACTGATGGAGGTAATCCCTGCAATAATTCCGGCACCAAAATAAATAAAAAGATATTTCATTCTTCCCGCACTTCGTTCCAGCTTATCCCCGACAAAAAGCATGACCATCATATTATTGAAAAGATGACCCAGGTCACCATGCAGAAACATACAGGTTAAGAGACGGTAGTACTGCCCCTCTCCTCTCACATCCATCCAGGATAGATCTCCCGCTTTCAGTAAGGCTACCGTTCCTCCAAAGATTCCCGTGTAATGCACTACAATATGGACGATGATATTCAGCACGATAATTATCGTGTTAACCGGGGTGAATAGTTGTGCCGGATAGGAAGACCTCCGACGCCCCGGATTACCTCTCTTGTAAGCGTATAAGCTCTCGTTTTGCATATCGGTATCATTGGTATCATTCGGATTATTCGGATTATTCCATTGCTCTGTTTGTTTCCGCTCTTCCTCCAGTGCCTGTAACAGGACATCATGAAGTCCCATATAATCGGAAGCCTGGTTTTCGTAAATGATCAGCTGTAACTGTTTCAGATCAATCAGCCAGTGCTGATCCTCTTCCATGCAAAATTGCTTCGCCTGATGGGGATTTTCGGTGAAAATGAGGCTAAGTAAGAATACACCATTCACACCGGTTGACAGCGCATTCTTCTTCATCTGAGCGATAATATGACGATATAGCTCCACCGTAAATTCTGATCCTGAGGCTGCGTGAAAAACAGAGACGATAAAGGCCTCATGATTGCGTATCTGATAATAATAATATATTCCGTCAGAATTGGAATTCACCCTTCGATAACCTTCCTGAGACAGACTGTTGATCATTCTATCCTCTACCATCCGCACTTACTCCCTTTCCAAAATCCTAAGCTTCCCATCCAAAGGAGCGTTTTACTGCTTTTTTCCATCCCTGTATCAGTGTGTCCCGCTCCTCCTCCTCCATCTTCGGCTCAAAGATTTCAGCCAGCGCCCAGTTTGCTCTGATTTCCTCTTTATCCTTCCAGAACCCTACCGCCAGACCTGCCAGATATGCCGCCCCCAGGGCAGTTGTCTCAATACACTCCGGCTTATGCACCCTGACGTTTAAGATATCGGCCTGAAACTGCATTAAAAAGCGGTTGGCGCAGGCTCCTCCATCCACTTTTAAGGAGGATAGCGTAAGACCGGAATCCTGCTCCATTGCCTCGAGTACCTCATAGGTCTGATAAGCGATGGATTCCAGGGTAGCCCGGATGATATGGTCTCTGTTGCAGCCTCTTGTAATTCCTACAATTGTTCCTCTGGCATACTGATCCCAATAAGGAGCCCCCAGTCCTGCAAAAGCAGGTACTACATAGACCCCATTGGTATTCTCTGCCTGAAGGGCATATTTTTCACTTTCTGCAGCCGTGCGGATAAGTTGAAGCTCATCCCTCAGCCACTGTATGGCGGCCCCTGCAACAAAGACACTTCCCTCCAGGGCATAGGAAACCTCTGATTCTGTAGTTGCCGCAATGGTGGTTAAAAGCCCATGCTTTGACACTATGGCTTCCCTGCCTGTATTCATCAGTAAAAAGCATCCCGTACCATAGGTATTCTTCACTTCACCCTGGTTAAAGCAGCATTGTCCGAATAACGCTGCCTGCTGATCTCCGGCAGCTCCCGCAATGGGTATCTCCCCGCCGAGCAGAGAACGGTCCGTATGTCCATAAACACAGCTCGACGGCATCACCTTGGCAAGCATCCTGACCGGGATCCCAAGTTCCTTTAATATGCGTTCATCCCAGGTTAATTTTTTGATATCAAAAAGCATGGTTCTGGATGCGTTGGTATAATCGGTGACAAAGGTCTTTCCTTTGGTCAGATTCCAGATCAGCCAGGTATCCACTGTTCCAAATAACAGATTTCCTTCCTCTGCCTCTCGCCTTGCACCGGGTACCTGATCCAAAATCCATTTTATCTTTGTTCCGGAAAAATAAGCATCGGGTATTAATCCTGTGGTCTCCCTGATATAATTCCCGAACCCTTTTTCTCTCAAGTTATCTATCATATCTGAGGTTCTTCGACATTGCCAGACGATGGCGTTATATACGGGCTGACCCGTTTTTCTATCCCAGACAATCGTCGTCTCTCTCTGATTTGTGATACCGATGGAAGCGATCTCCTGTGCCTCTATTCCAAGCTTAGCCATAGCTTCTGTCGCAACGGAAATCTGACTGGACCATATTTCCATTGGATCATGCTCCACCCAGCCGGGCTTCGGATAGATCTGTGTGAATTCCTTTTGCGCCACACCTTTCATTTTACCCTGCTTATCAAATATAATACATCTGGAACTGGTCGTTCCCTGATCAAGCGCCATGATATACTGCTTCATCATTTATCCCCCATTTCTATCCTGTTTTTCTTTTCTCTTACACCCTCAAATTGTTAACCGTTAAGTTTAATCGTATTTTTCTCTTTCCTTCCAAAAATTGCATAATGAATTATTCTTGTAAATTCTATATGAAATCTATTGTACCATTTGTGCTCTGATTTTAGAATATCTTTATCAAAAGAATTCCGTCAGGCATGAATAAGTGTTGCTGCTCCTTTTCCTGGGTTGGAAGGGAAAAGAAAGCAGCCGATGGAGTTAACTCCATCAGCTGCTTTCCTGTTTGATTATGTCTATGTACTTTTTTATTAGTTACAGGGTAGTATTAGTCCAGCTGCTCTACCGTAATATAATCCAGATTGATGCCTCCGCTGCCACCGGTCAGCCGTATGGTATTATCGGTCCCGGCAGATAACTTCACTGTAAAAGAAACGGTTCCCGTATATTTTTGCCATCCCCAGGTAGATACGGCATTCAGCAGGGAATAGTCCTCGCCGTTCACCATCAGATTAAGCTTGGAAAGCTGTGAACCATTGGCATAATGCATGGTAATTACTGACCTTCCGCCACTCCCTCCGTCGACTCCGCCAAATTCGCAATAAGCGCCCTCCAGATGCAGATTATTAATCACCTGTTCCCCGGAATCCCCGGGCTTGGTTCCTAAAACTGCGCCCCCTCCAAGTACACCCGCTTCTGCACCATACTTCTTTCTTGAAGGGTTGGGTTTCGGAGGTTCCGAGACAGCCTTAAGCCCCTCTGCCGTCTGCTCCACCATCTGTATTGTCCCGTCTTCATTAAAGTTCAATATGTCTGCACAGACACTGCGCAGCGTCCCCTGACCGGATATTTTCTGATTGTGGTAGAATAAGTACCATTGTCCCTTAAATTCGACCACAGAGCCATGGCTGGTATCACAGCCGGTAGGCTTTAAGAAGATTCCCTGATAAGTCCAGGGTCCAAGCGGATTGTTACTGGTAGCATACCTCATCTGATTTGCGCCCTGCCGATTGTCCGAATAGGTTAGATAATAAATATCGTTTCTTTTAAATACCCAGGTGGCTTCGTGAAAGTCTTCCAGTCCCACCATATCAATCATCTGAGTCTTCATGGACATCATATCCTCATTCATCTCACCGCCCTGACATTTGCTTCCGCCACCGTAATACATATAAGCTCTGCCATTATCATCGATAAAGACGCAGGGATCAATCATGGCATCTCCGCCAAGCCCTTCTATATAACCCTGATCTGTAAAATCCGATGCCGGCTTTGTACTGGTAGCTACGCCGATTTTCCAGGTTGTCTGCCATTCACCGCTTGGATGCGGATAATAAAAATAATAAACACCGTCCTTATAGGCGCAGTCGGGAGCCCACATAAATCCCCCTTCCGGCCTTCCCCAGGAAACCTGGGATGCCCGGAGAATTTCGCCTTCGTCAACCCAGTGAACCATATCTTCCGAAGAAAATACATGATATCGATCCATCAGATCGCACCCTCTCGCCGGATCCATATCATGGGAGGCATAGATGTAAATCTTTGTGTCATCCCATGCATGAGCAGAAGGATCGGCAGTGAAAATACTGGTTATGAGCGGGTTGCCAGCCGTTAACTTTTCTTCTTCCTTTATGACCTTTTCTTCATTTTTAGTCTCTTTCACAGCCTCATCCGTTGCTTTGGTGCTGGTTATTTCTTCCTGCTGCTGTTGTTTTTCCTTCCGCATTATATGCATACCTCCGGTTGTCAGTATTGTAATTCCCAGGATTAGTACAAGTATCAATAGAATTTTTTGTTTCATATGTTCCCTCATATCCGCACTGCAAAGCGTCTCCGGGTTTCTATTCTTGTTCCAGTTTACTCTGTTATTTTGCCTGTTTCTTTTTGATGATTACCACAATTGCTCCACCGATGACAACAACGGCTGCAATAATCCCAATAATCATACCTGTATTTCCTTTGCTCTCTGTCTCTGCACTATCCTGTGTTATCGCCTCTGTAGACGCTTCCTGTGCTTCCTGCGTCGGCGCTATGGTAGGCTCCTGGGTCGGTGCCTCTGTTGCAACGGGTTCTTCTGTTACCACTGGCTCTTCTGTTACTGCAGGTTCTTCGGCAGCCGGAGCTTCTGTCACTGCAGGAGCTGCCGCGGTAATTGCATTTTCATCCGGTTCCGCACCAAGACCAAAGATTCCTGCCAGGGAGATATCCTTATTCTGAACAATTCCATCCGCCCATTCATAGAAGCCGCCTGCATTCATATGGAAGGAGAGTGATAACGGAATCATCATATTGTCAGACAGTTCTGTCGATGTCGTGGAAAAAGCCGTGATGGGAAGTGCAATTTCATAAACTGTTGTCTTTCCGTCACGAACTACGGTAAAGTCCTTGCCTGCTTCCAGATTAAATTTACCTGTACTCATCCAGGCATTTGCCATAGCAGCGTTGGTCAGGCTGTTTAATGCAAAGCCAAGCTCATTACGATCCGTGCCGACGGTCGAAGAAATCTGAACCTGCATGCAATCACCCTGCCACAGATCAGAAGGAAGCAATACTTCATTCTTGTGGCTGTCATAGGTAGCCACAGCCGCAATATAGATCTTTTGCGCATCATAGCCCAGGTAAATATCCGCTGTCATAGGTGCAGGCATAACACCTGTTCCGCCTTCCGCGATTGTCTTCACTCCATCTGCTTTGTCTGTCACGGTGAATAGCTTACTTCCCCATTCTCCGTCCGTTACCGCGCCGTCAATGGTGGGAGCAGTAGAAAATTTTGGAATGTTATAGCCCTTAACGGCTGCCTGTACGAAAGTATCAGGAGTGGCAGCACTAAACAGTGTTACTGCTGCAAGACCAATGGTCAGTTTTTTCATTAAATTCGTTATCTTTTTATTCATGGTGATCCCCTTCTCTAATTGGTTATTTTCATTATTTTTTAACTTTAATTTTCAATATTTTAAAATCTAGTTCCTGCGTTTATTAACTTTTAGCAGTTTTATTATTATGAACACAGCAGGCATCGGTTTAATCCCTGCTCAGGTTCGAAAAGAACTCATCCAGCATAATGTTTAACGGATCTTCCATCGCGCTGATCTGGGATACAATATCCGTATAGGCGTTGTTATAGCAGCCCTCAAACAATGCACGTGCCGGTGTTGCAAATTGAGGATTGGCATTCTTAATCATATTCAGAATATCGTAAGCGCCATGGTTTAAAATATAGTTCTCCATCATCTCCTCATCCTCATCGAAGCGCCAGAAGGTATCCACATAATCCTGAAGTTTCTGATCCTCCACTGCCTGATATCTTTTTGCAAGTGCATTTATAATGATGCCTGTCTTATCCAAATTTGTATTGGTATTGGTAATCGCAAATACCGGTGCGTTATGATCCGGCGCATTGATGTAATCCGGCTGGTCCTTACTCCACTTAGGCGTTGGAAGGATACCAAAATCATCTTCCATATTCTTTAAGGTATCGTTTGCATCATTCCCGTAAGGCATAAACAGGGCTTTTCCTGCAGCGAACATATCCAGATAACCGATGTTCTCATTCTTGAACAAAACCCCATCCTTTTGGTAAAATTTATACATGAAATTAATTTTCTCTGCGGACTGGGGATCTATACATGCAAGACGAACCGATCCCGTATCATTTGCCTTATAATATTTGCCCCCCATACCAAAGAAGAAGGATTGGATTAAGTCGCCGCCCGGACAGGTAACGCCCCAGCGATCCGCATCGGAACTGACCACACCATCCCCATCATTATCCCGAAGTGCGCCCTTCGCGTACTCTACCAGCTTATCCCAGGTCCACTCTCCGCTTCGAACCAATTCATAAGGATCCGGATAACCAAGCTCTTTCCAGATTCTTGAATTGTAGAATATCAGCCAATAATTACCCATATGGGAACCAAATGGAGCGCCGAAAGCATAGGTCTTGTCGCCAAATGTAGCCGACTCTGCCACTCCCTGATTGAAATAAGGCTGACTGAGATCCAGTGTTTCAATCGTGCTTACATCAGCCAGGAGATTTCCGCCCAACATATTACCAAATGCCCACATCGTCGTACCGATGAGATCGGCGTATTTGCCTCCGGCCATGATTTCCGGCTGTGCGGTCTCAAAAAGGACATCCGGTGATACATGTTCATACACAATATCACAATTATATTTCTTTTCCACGTCTTCAATAATGGAAACCACAAGCTGATCCATAGGGCTCTTGATTTCTTCCGGCGCCCATCTGTCATCGTGGAAATCCACTATTTTAAACTCATAGCCATCCAGATCAACCGTCTCTTCCCCCTCTATATACTTAGCAAAGGGACTCGCTTCCTCCCCTGTATCCACGGTATTTGTGCTGTCTTCCTGCTCCAGGGCGGGATCATCATTCGTTTTGGCCGGTGCTGCCGGTTGATTCTTTCCGCAGGCAGCGAAAGATCCTGCCATCACTGCGACCATGATAAGTGCCGTAATCTTCTTCCATAAATAATGTTTCATTTTCCTCCATCCTCTCCTTAATTTTAAGTTTTTGCTCTCTTATTATTAACCGACAATACCACTGCGTTCTATGCCGGCAATAATCTTACGCTGTAAAAAGATATACATGATGATTAATGGTGCGATTGCCATTAATACACCTGTCTGAAGTACGGCTGTCTTATAGAACTGACCGCCGCCATAGGCATCGGTAAATGCCGATTTAATGACGAATACCGCATTGGATAGTACTGCATTGCTGTTGAAAAATATTCCCGAATAGAAGGTGTCCGTCCACTGCCATGCAAAAGAAAGTATAAATATTGTTACCATCATGGGAATGGAGATGGGCAAAATAATTTTGAAATAGGTCTTAAACACACTGCACCCGTCAATCGCTGCCGCTTCCTCTAATTCCTCCGGTACGCCTTTATAAAATTGCCGCATTAAAAATATGTAAATTCCGTTTTTAAGCCCTGTTCCGGTTATGGACAATATGATTAATCCCCACGGACTATTCATCAAATTAACCTCTCCCCCGGTAAACAGCTTTACAATTCCCAATACATCAAAGAAACGGAATTTTAAATATAATGGTACCAGAAGCACCTGGGGCGGAACAATAATGGTCATAATCACCAGTACCATTACAAAATTTGCAACTCTTGATTTCATTTTTGCCAGTGCATATCCTGTACAGGCGCAGATGATGGTTTGTAAAAGCGCACAGACAAAAGAAATGGAAAATGAATGAAACGCTGTTTTTACATAACTAATATCCTTTATTACGATCTTGTATATATCCAGATTAGGGTGTTTTGGAATAAAGTTAACCGTACGGTCATACATATCCTCAACACTCATAAAGGAAGCTGACAGCTTGCTTATAATAGGAAACAGGATAATGAAAGATATAATGACCAATAAGGTATAAATAAACAATCTGGTCAGAAATTTCTTCGTCTTGCTGATGATCCAGTAGCGGTCTCTTTTCCTGGCCTTCCTTTGCTTCGTTGTGATTCTCTCTGATTTCACCCTTCCTACCTCCTAGTCCTTTTGCTGATAGTGAACATACCTGCTGATAATCAAGGTAACCACTCCGATGCAAACCGCAATTACCGCGAAGTAAA
This sequence comes from Bacillota bacterium, assembly GCA_023439505.1. Lineage (GTDB taxonomy): Bacteria > Bacillota > Clostridia > Lachnospirales > Lachnospiraceae > Mobilitalea. Next base: position 48,509 of record JAEXNR010000032.1, on the reverse strand, counting down.
ACCAAGCCATAGCTGAAGCAATTCCCATACTGTTGGATTTGAAGCTTTGCTCCCGTATCTGAGTCATAATGGGATTCTCGGCATCCGTAAAGGTATCCACAATGGTATAAATTACGTTTACCACGATGATGGGACTGATCATCGGAAATGTAATCAGCCAGAATTTCTCCCAGGTGGAACAGCCGTCAATATCCGCCGCTTCATAAACAGAGGGGGAGATGGATTGCAGACCTGCCAAAAAGATCAGCATCTGTACCCCCGCAATATTCACAATATTAAAGATCTGGTCCACCGCCGAAATTACAAATCTGGCCAGCTGCGGGCTAAAACTTAAGTTCATAAAGAAGCTTCTCAGATCAGAGGTATCGATCAGACCATTGGCCACGGATCCCATCGTCGAGGAATCCGAGGACATGCTGTTCCATTGCTGACTGAAAATTGCACTTAGATTGTCTGCTCTTGACATAAAGCCGGTGGCCAGTATGATGGGTATGAAATAGATGGCGCGAAACACGGTACGTCCCTTAAATTTGGTGTTTAGTATCACCGCAATCATCAGACTGTATAAAATGGCGAGAATAATATTCGGCAACATGGCACTCACCGCAGCCCTGACATTGACAAGAAAACCAGGATCCGTAAATAATGCATACTTATAGTTGGAAAGGCCAGTAAAATGCAGTTCAAACCCCTGTGCACCTTTCATTTCAAGTTCATTAAGACTAAACCGGAAGGAATTGATATAGATTCCGAGAAACAGGAGAAAAAATCCTGCCAAAAACGGAATCAAAAATACAGCATAGGATAGCTTCCGGCGATTTGCATAGGATAAATGTATTTTTCTTTTCTTATTATTTTTACTCATGATTCACCTCACTCCTGCATGGCTTTGCGCCGGTCAATGTAATACGGCAAAGCCCTTTGCCTCCACCTTTGCCCCGTCCACTGTAACTGCTGTATCATTATAGTTAACGATAATTCTTGTTCCATCCTCATAGGTCGTCTGATAGACTTTATCACTCAAACGACGATGGTCTGTCATGGACTTGTCCTGAAGATTCCTATAGATCTCATTATAGGTTTTATACTGGTCCGCAATGGTCTTCTTCCAATTGTCATAGTCAACGGAATAATAGATAGAATAAGGTGTCTGTTTGAGTTCCTTTGTGTTCTCATATGCAATATCGTAAAACAGGTTAGAGCCGTATTCTATGCTTTTAAGGAATGCATCCTCTCCGTTGCCGGAGGAATTCAAGGGATTTCCGGCATAGCTGAGGTATCCGTGCAGCACCAGCTGCATAAACGGAATGCTCTCATCAGAAAGGGTATATCCGCTGTCTGTTAACGGTACATTCACAAGGTCAGGAGAATATTTGAGCAAATAAGCATTTCCTCCGTCCGTCATCAACTTTTTCTTTCCAAGTACATAGCTGTCCAGGTTCTTTGTTATCGTCTCCTGCACCTGCTGACGGTTTATTGCAGCCGTCTTCTTGTAGTCCGCATAAAGCATGGTTCCCATATTACCAAGGGATACTCCTTCTGTTTTCAGCTTATTGTAGTCTGTGAAGAAGTCCTTCATATTCTCACTGAACTTATTGGGTGAAACAGCATAGAATACAAACATCAGGTAGGTCATGTTCGATGCTTCCTCCGGCGGGAGCATATAAGCCTCTTCTCTGGACAATGTCCTGGGAGAGTCCCAGGAGGGGATATAAGAATCGAATCTCTTATTATCACGAACCATATAAAAATCCGCATCAGGATAAAATCCGTACTGATTATCTTTCATAAATTCCGACAGCTTTACCAGTCCCTTTTTTCCGCCCAGATTTTTCTCTGCTCTGGCTTTATCTGTAACAGTATAATTCAGTCCGCCGTTCATCCATCCTTTATATCTCAAGTTGATGTTGTCGATCTCTTCCTGGCCCAGCTCCTTAAGAATGGACTGTGCCTGAGAGAAGGACGTCAGGGTAACTGCCTTATCAACGGAAAATCCCAGGAATGTGTCCTTCTTATCAATCGTTCCCAGAGCTTCCAGATACAGCGGTGTATTGTCCTTTATCTTCTCCTGCTTCTTTAAGTCACCCTTTTGCACCAGATAATTCTGATAAGCCTTGGCCATACCTACATATCCGGCTTCCTCTCCGGTGAGGAATCGGTATCTTACCTTATAATTTCCCTGATAATAATTCCGGTCATAATAGGTGTACATCCCTCTCATCTTTGTCTCATCCTGATAATTAACCGTATAGGTGGTGGCATAATTAAATTCAGGAAATACCGTCTCAAAGTAGGTCAGCTGATTACCGCTTTCACTATAAATTTTCGCCATGGCATCTCCTTCTTCCAATATGGCGAGAAAGGCTTTCCGGTTTTCCATATTTCCGAATACCGGGAAATAGAGCTGTTGTTTCAGGCTGGTATAGGCCCATTGATTGGTCAGCGCATAATCTTCTCCGTACACCGTATTGGTGGTATATAGAATTGATTTGCTTTTATCGGTATTATATTTTATTAGGGTTCCGGACCCGTCCGGCAGGAAGAGGCAGCCGTCGTTCATGGTATTCCCGGCTCCAAAAAACTCACCGAGGGTGATACTGGACAATACGAAGCTTTCCTTATCGTATGTAATCTCGTCTGCCGGTATCTTCATTACGAGATCTCCCTGATCCAGGGTGACTTCCACCGGTATGTAAAACAGTGCCGTTGCCCCCTCTTCGCTTACATAACCGCTCAGAGACTGGTCTTCCAGATAATCCTCCATGGAATAACCGGTCTTTTTTACAATCTCTTCTATCATCCTTCTCTCTCTGTCTGAAACCCGTCTGAGAATATAAAAATCGTGTTCCGCCAGTCCCGGATAATTTTTCTGGTAGTCCTTTTTTACAGCCTCCATCAATTTTGGATCGTTCAAGGATATTTTTTCGTAATATGCATTTATTTTACGGGCATCCTTGTCACCGAGCTGACTGATTACCCTTTCTTCAAACCGTGCTGCTTCTGCTGCTTCCGGGAGCACCATCTGTGTTCTTACCAGTCCCATCTGAAGGTTAATCCGAATCCCGTTTTGAATCGGCTGCATGGTAAATTGCGGTTCCTTCTTTGCTGCACAATCTGAATAGCTGTTCATTGACAGTACTTTCATCTTTGCATCGTAATATGTAATTTTAAGAAGTGATGCCAGTTTGCTTTTTACATCATCCCCGACGGTCAGCGTATCCATTGAATTAAAGTCCTTCTTATAATCATAGGGTGTGGAAAACCATACTTCCTTTGTTCTCTTATCAAGCACCGCTATTTCTGCATAGGAATTATCAAAATACAGTTCTTTCCCCTCATCTTCTGCCACTTTGATCATCGTGGCCAGTCTTTCCTGTGCCGAATCATACATCCCATGCCGGGTATCTTCCTCTTGTGTCGGTGCTTCCCCTTTCACCTCATCTGCCGACGGGGTTCTCTGCCCTATCGTCTGTAATCCCGCAGCTTTTTCCCCGGATTTACCACAACCGGCAATTACTGTGGTTAAGGTGACACAGAGGATGATCATCAACAATTGTCTCATTTTCATAGAGCTATCTCCTTCCTTTCTGCCATTTCTATCGTCCACTGTTCCCCTTTATAACCGCAGGATGATCTCATCATAAATTCCGATGATGAATTCCCAGATTCTCTGTGATAAGGTAAGGAACAAAAGCGCCAAAAACAGCATTACTCCCATTCCGATAACGGATAAAACCATGGTCAGCAGATTCTTATTAAAATGATAGTCATGGATTACCATAGAGCCAAAGAAGATAAGTCCTATTACCCACACATAGGCAAGTGTTACAAAAAAGCTCATGAACTGCACCTCTTCCACCACCAGAAAGTTACTGGCAATAATCACAGGTATGTTCAACATAATCAGCGGCGTCAGGGAATAACAGGTCATGATATAAATATCTCTCATACTGCCTTCCCCATTCATCAGCGTTGTCAGTCCCCAGCTGGCCAGGCACCATAAGATCATAGGAAGCACTACATTTAAAATATCATTGATAATATTAACGTATTCAATGTCAGTGGATCGGAATAAAAATCCTGTCCCCATGGATTTATAAATATAAGTCAGAACCACCATAATCAAAAGTATGGATGCCGCACGCATGCTTCCCCGCTTTTCTCTCTTCAGCTCCCAAAAGCCATCAAAGGGGTGATAGATTAAGCGCATTGCATATACCAGCTCTGTCTTTAGCGTAAACTTTGTACCTACCGGATAGAGCTTACGATTTTCCCGTTTTGCCCACTTCGTGAATGTCATCCACAGAATCAGAACGATAACCGGAATGAAAATAACAAGGAGAAAATGATCCTTTACATACTGGGACCTTGCATACCGAAAAGCTTTGGAATATCCGGCTTTATCCTCAATCATCCGGTAATTAACAAGTGATTCTTTGTAATTGCCGTTTTTCAGATAATTCTTAGCCATTCCCTTATAAGCGAGATCATAGTTTATATTTTCCTTCAAAACCTGGGACCAGCAGGCAATTGAAGCATCAAAGTCATGTTCCCTGTCGGCTTTAATGGCATTCTCTACCAATTTACCGTAGTTTGTACACTGAAAGCGCATAATGGTGTCATCTTCCTTATCAAGAACCAGAAGGTCATCTCCCAGATAAGCGATGGCAGAAGCCAGCTTAAATCCACCGTCCTGAGAGCCGGATCCGCCGAAGGCATAGAGCAGCTCGCCGCTGGCATCATAAGTGAATAAACGGTTATACGCATCATCAAGCACCGTATAGATCCCGTTATCTTTTACCGCCACATCCACAAGAGAGGAAGCCTCCCACAAATCCCCACCCGGTGCAAAATTACCATTGCGTACCAGTACATCATTTCCGTTGGGATTCATCCTCTTGACAGTTGCATCCTCTTTCGCCTTTGATTTGAGATAACTCAGTCTGGTATAGATATCCCCCGAGTTGGAGGTGAGCCATATAAAATTTTCATAATCAATGGAAATGTTACTGTAAACCCTTGGGATAATCCGGGCAATTCTCATCTTCTGCTGATCCGTCATAAACAATGTTCTCATCCAGTCAAATACAGTTCTTTTCACTGATTGGGCACCAAAATATCCAATAAAATTCCCCTCACCATCCAGTTCGAGAATCCCCTGGTTTTCATTTTCATTCATGACGTACATTCTGTTGGCGTTATCAATCACCAGCGATTTGGGTTTAAAAGAATATTCCTCCCCAAGAATGTCCGATACCGGCGTTCCATAACAGCGAACATAGTTATAGTCCTCATCAAATTCCACGATCCGGCTATTCTGAGTATCTGCCACAAATAACCGGTTGTCATCCGTCACAAACAGACCGGTGACACCATTTAGTTTATCGATTCCAAACTCATTAACCGAACCGTCCGACATCTCTTTTCCAATCAACTCCGGATTAATAAACATGGCAAAATCTATTATTTTATTGAAATTATCATCAAGAATCACCACACGGCTGTTCCCCGTATCTGCGATGTATATTCTGTTTCTTTTATCTACAAATAGATCGGAAGCATCCGCAAGGCTGGTAATTCCCAGGGTCCTCCCGTCATACTCTCTCACCGGCTCGTAAGCATTGGGACCGTCCGAAGCCCAGCCATCCTTATCATAAGTAAACGTCGTATAAGGAATCATAGAGGAGGCATATGCTCTGGTACTTATCAGAAGGCTAATGACAATTGCCGCTGGAATTATGAAGTATATTGGCATTTTCTTAATATAGTTATGCAATTTTTCCACCTACTCTTTCATTCCGGATGCACCCATCGTCTCAACAATATTACTCTGGGTAAAGATAAATACGGAAATAGGGACAATCAGCATGATAACTGCAGCGGCTCCGCCTACGCCGGCCCTGCCGATACCGCCTGCCAGGATTTGACCCATGGCATAGTTAAATGTTTTCAGCTCCTCTGAGTGAATATAGGTTGTACCTCCCATATTCCATAAATCCCGGAAGGAAAAGATGATCAGGGTCAGCCAGGCCGGTTTTACCATAGGCATGGCGATCCTCCAGAAGTTCACCCACTCACTCGCACCATCAATCCTGGCCGCTTCCAGTACAGTGTCATGAACCATCTGTTCCATGAACTGCTTCATCAGATAGAGTCCAAGGGTGGAACCAAAGGCCGGAATGATCAATGCCCAGTAAGTATCCAGCATATGCAGCCAGGTCATCATCATAAAGTTTGGAATTGCCGTAACTGCCGCATTAAAGAGCAGTGTAATTACAATGACCCGAAACATTAGTTTTGATCCGGGAAAGGTGTGCTTTGATAAGGCATAGGCACACAGGGAAGCCAGGATTACATGCCCGAAGGTTCCCACCACCGAGATGAGTATGGTGTTGAATAAATACCTGGAAAATGGCACAACAGAACCGGACATTACCCGAAACAGATCCTGAAAGTTCTTTAGTGTTGGATTTCTTACCAAAAATCGGGGCGGGAATACCCATAACTCATCCAACGGCTTTAAGGAGGAGGATATGGTGTAAATCAGAGGAAGTACCATAAATGCCCCCAACAAGGTTAGAATGATATAGATTCCTGTATTGCCGATCGCCGATCGATTCAGCTGTTTCTTCTTTGTTTTTTTTAGTTTCATGCTCCTTCTCCCCCGTTATTCTCCAACCTTATTCAGCAGCTTCTGAACAATATAATTTGTGAGCAGCATAGCCGCAAAGAGTATCGTTGCAATCGCAGAGGCATAACCCATCTCATATCGGATACCACCATAATCCTCCAAATGGTTTACTATGGTATGGGTAGCGTAGTCCGTACTCGGAAATCCTACCAGTCCGGTTACGATGGATCCGATTCCAAATGCACTGGATATACTCATGACCGCACCGAACATCAGCTGAGGCCGCATACTCGGCAGCGTTATAAACCAGAGTTCCTGCCATCTGTTCTTGATTCCGTCAATTGCTCCCGCCTCATAATAGGTTCTATCAATTCCCTGCAATCCCGCGATAAATGCAAGGAATCCGGTTCCAAGAGATGACCATAATACTACCACAATCACCAGCGGCATCATATATTTTGCGTCTGTAAACCAACGTGCCGGTTCATCTAACAGTCCCATTTCCATAAGAATACCATTTGCCCATCCATTCTGATCACTGGAAAACAGTACGGTCCAAATCAGCAGTACGTTGCCGGACAAGGAGGGTGCATAGAAGACTACCGTCACCAATGCCCTGAGCCATGGTCTCAAATCATTGATAATCCATGCAATAATCAGTGCCATGAAATAACTGATGGGTCCGGTGACCGCCGCAAGAATAAATGTATTTTTGATTGCAAGAATGAAAACTTCATCATCCAGAAATAATCTTTTATAATTGTCCAGCCCGATAAAGTGCGGCAGTTCCATCATATTAAAATCTGTGAAGCTAAACAGGATGGATATAACCGCCGGACATACTGTGAAGATAACAAACAGGATAAAAAAGGGTAATGAAAATGCATAGCAGATGGCGTACTGCTTCCATTTATCCTTTGTCAGCCGCCCTCTTTTTTTCCTTCCCGCCAAATCAGTGTTCGAGTTCATGTGATTTCCTCCAATTTATCATTCAATCCCAAATTCCTGCCTTTTACGCCTTAACTCCGAATTAATGGATTCAATATAGGTTTGCAGGGTATCCGCCGCATCCAGCTTTTCATTTGCAACTTTGTTAAATGCAAAGGTCAGCGTTCTTGCGGTATAATATCCTCCGGGAACCTCCGGCGTTCCTTTGACATACTGCCATTGATCCTGGATATTTCTTAAGTCCTTTGATGACCAGGACATCATCGAGAGTGCCTCCATATTGGCAGTAGGCTGTTTCGCTGCCGCATTAATAACACTTTCCATTTCGTTACCAAAGGTACTTTGAACCTGAGCCGAGGTCCACCATTGCATAAATTCCCAGGCCGCACCCGGATTTTTTGTATTCTTCATCATCATTACAGAGGTTCCTGCTGCCGGATTGGTATTGTTAATGTTCCCCTTCTCATCCTCCAAACCCGGAATTGTTACCATCTCCCAGGACCCTTTGATCTCCGGGGCGAACAAAGACAGCTGATTGTACAGCGTATAATCGGCAATAGCCAATGGCATTTCTCCCGATCGGAAACGATTGATAAAATCGTATTCTTTAGGAAAATCATAAAGGGTGTAATAGTTCATTAATTTTGTAAAGGCGAGGGACGCACCCTGGGAATCCAGGTTGGAACGTTCCCCATTGTTAATATAAAGCTCCGTATTCATCTGATACATAAAAGTCAAAAGTGTATTCAAATCATGCGGTAATCCGACAGACATATTTTTCTTCTGAAGTTCCGGAATCAGAATGTCGAATTCCTCCCAGGTTTTTGGTGCTTTTAACCCTAACTCCTCAAAGATATCCGTTCGGTAGAACATCATATTAAAACTCTGCGTTTCCGGCAGCGCATAGGTGGCACCATGATATTCATAGGGAATCATGGCACTTTCATGGAACCGCTTTATTATATCCGTATACCCTTCAAATCCGCGAAGATCCATAACGGCATTACGTACCGCAAAGTTTACCGGATCACCCACCGCATTGGATAAGGAGACATCCGGTCCTGTTCCTGATAAAATGGAGGGAAGAAGTGTTCCCGGGTTTACCAGCTGCAGGTCTACCGAAATGCCTGTCTGAGGCGTAAAGCCTGAATTAATCAGACCTCTTAAGATCGTCTGCTGGTCTCGTCCTGTTGCCAGCCATACCTTGATGGTTGTATCCTTAGCTCCGGTGCTTTCTCCGGTCTTTCCGATGGAATCATAATCCATGGTAAAGGAAGACAAAAACACTTTTGCGGAATAAATCAGATTGCCCAAAAAACCTCCGTTCGCCCTGGGTAATCCCTTTCCCTCAGGGATCAGCGCGATGTAATCCAGCTCCAGCGGTTGCTTTGAAGTTTCCAGGATCCATGTTCCAAGTGCCGCAATACTGTCTTTAAAGTAGGTGAATTTCCCTGCAATTTCACTGGTGTCTTTCACCATACGGTGCAGTAAGAAAGCCATCTTCTCCAGCTGGGAGGCACGCTCTCCCTTTGATCCTGTCAGTTTTGTCAGATTTTCTACCAGATTATCCAATTCGTCCGCTTCCAGATCCATTTCCCTTAAGGTATCAGGAATCAACTTCTCGAATCCATAATCTCTGTATTTATCAGGAGTTGCTCCGGTTATCATAAGAATTTTCCTATAGATTTCATTCAGATGAACAACCACATTCTGAACTCTTCGAAGGATATCCCCCATATCGCCCAGTACAACCTCCAACCCAATCTCATATTCTTTGCCTGCTTCAAAATAAAAAAGATAATCCTCCGTACCATTTCCCAGCGCTTCGCAGCCCCAGTCACTATCATATTGGAACTGCAGATTCTCTGCCTCGGCGAATGGAATCTCCCCATTAATCAATAATTTACGGCTGACATAAACACCGGAATATACATTCTGGCGAAACCTGGGCGCCATTTTATATAATCCGCTTTGTGTCACCCTGACTTTCCAGGACACATAACTCCCTGCTGTCTGCCACCGGCTTCCTCCGATGCTGTTTAGTACAATATGGTTCACATCCTGGGGCTGCGTATAGGAAGAGAACCGGTCATTATTCGGATAATTCGACCGTTCTGTTTTTTCATAAATATCTTCCGCCTGAATATAGACAAGATCACCCGGGGCAGCCTGATATCCCAGTCTTTCATATTCTTTTTTTACTTCACTGTAAGCTGGCACAGACTCCTTGTGATAAAAATGTAAACCCTCAATTAGTAACGGCTCGCGATCAGACGTCAGACGAAGGGTATGCCTGCCCGCTGTCAGATAGAAGGACAAGGCTTCCGGATAAAACCCGGAGGCATCCTTCACATCCGCTGTTATCCATTTCTTGATTTCCTCCTGCCCGGGACGGATATCATTCCCGTCAAGATCCTTTCTTACGCTACCGTAAACATCCCTCCACATTCTGGGGAATACTATGTAATTTGCTTCCTTATAAGGTACTGCTCCATCAATCGTAAGGATCCGTTCAATGGCACTTCCCTTCCCCCCATAAGGAAAATAGGTCATGCTGATATTGTACATTCCAGATTCCGGAACCCGGAATTCCCACTCAATATAACCCTCTTCCGGGGTAAGCACCGATTTTTTTGATGATCCCTCATAGCCATCAAAGGTTTCCGGTACCTGATCTGTGGCTGTATAATTTATCGCATCCACTGTAAATTCTGTATTCGCGAATAACGTCCCTTCATGCTCCCTTAAGTAAGCCTCATAGCTCCCCTCCTCTAATACCTCATCCCTCACGGAATTTTCCTCTGCCTGTGTCTGCCCATCCGGAATCGTATCAGCCAAAGCCGGTAGCCCGGATAATATGAAACTACTGCACAGGAGCAATGCCACAAGACATCTGATAACTCTTTTTTTTCTGCTATAAGATTGATGACCAGCCAAAGTATAAACCTCCATTTTGATATGCTAAAAGCTTTGAATGTGTATATTCCCTTTGCATTAAACATGATATATCTTATTTCAATTTAATATATCATATAAATAAGCTAATGTCAATATTTTAAACAAATTGTTATGTTTAAATCTGTTGTATTTATACTTTTCTACCAGTTTACTATAATACAACTTGTATATATTCTTTATATGATATATCTTATTTTTTCTTTTTTATTTTTTTGTTATTTTTCTACCTATGATTTGATATTTTCCTTTATGAAAACGTATGACAACCGGTAAATGCAAAAAAGGCTGCCTGATTTATAACGAGCAGCCTTCCTCCTACTTTAATATAAGAAATCCCGGTATGTCAGCCAGGAAAATGCATTGCCATAACGCACGTCATAACCATCAATTTGACGAATAACTAATCTTGATTGTCTTTATCTCAAAGGGCCGGAAAACAAGCTTGATGTTATTCAAATCCGGAAGTACACTCACTGTTTCCTCCAGCATATTGGTCACTGCGACCTCCTTTGCGTCCTCTATCAGGGTTAACACCGTATTCGTATAGCTTCCCTCCGCCTCATAAAGTCTCATAATAAATGCCCTTTCCTGGTCCTCACATGGTTTAATCGCCTCGATCAGGATATTACTGCTGTTAAGTTCGGCAAAGGCGGCCCTCTCATACGACCCCTGAATTATCAAGGTTTTATAATTAAGGCAATAGGCAGGCCGGATAACTGTATCGGCACAGAACCCACCCTTATGGGGGTAAAAGGAGTAAACACATTCATGCATTCCCTTATCCCCATGATAATCCGGCCGATTTCCTCCCTTATGCAGGGACAGCCGCATCTGCGAATCCTTAACCGATATTCCATATTTACAATCATTAAGAATTGCTACCCCATATCTGCTTTCCGAAAGATCCGAATACTTATGATTGCATACCTCAAACTTCGCTTTTTCTGCCGGGGTATTTCTGGTCGTTTTTCTCTTCATAAAGCCAAACTGAACTTCCTGCCTTACCGTATCAGTAAAAATCGAAGTATCAAAGGCTGTTTTCAGGAACCGGTGGTCATCCTGCCAGTCCATTACCGTCTCGAAACGTACCTCAGGACTATCGGTATAAAAAATCATGTCCTGCAGCAAACTTGACTTTTCTGTCAGCTGATAACGACTTCTGATTCTGTATTCTACTGAGCCCTCAGAAACAACCTCACGGTGTACGAGCTTAGCACTGTCTCTGAACTTAAATTCTATGTCTGCATCAATATCCCAATTATCCCATGCATTTGGAACATCCTCGGCAACCAGGAAGGTATTAAGAGGGTATCCTTTGCCCGTTAATTCTCTTTCTTCCTTTCTATCATAGAATGACGCAATAAATCCTCTCTCATCAAATATTACTCTGGCATGGGGGGTCACCAGCAGCTCTTTCTCCAGATGAAAGGCGGATTCAGTGTTTGGCGTTCCCTCGGTGAGTTTCAGACACACGCTGGCCAAGGCGGGAATCCTCACACCGGCTACCGCCAGCTTTCTATTCCCATGGATATCCGTTATCAGCTGTTGTCTGTAATCTCCTTCCACCCTGCAGCCTTCCTTGTAATCCAGATATATTACATCGCTTCTTTCAAAGGATAGGGTATTAATTACGGAGACTTCCCTCTCTGCCGGCGTGGATGTTATGTTCTCCAGGGTCATTTTCTGCGCATCTGTTATTACCTGACGCATTTCCTCCTTTGATTCCTTATGTGCCCTGGGGATACAGGTGCCGGGGAGAATATCATGAAACTGGTTGATCAGGAGGCTTTCCATCAGTGGATGAATTGCATCTGCCGAAGCAGCTTCCTTTTTTTCCACTGCATTTCTTACCGTAACGTATTCCAGATTTCTAAGCATAATCTCCGCAATACGATTATTTTGCTTGATCTCATGCTGATTGGTCAGAGTTCCCCGGTGAAGCTCAAGATAAAGTTCATCTGAGTAAACCGACGGTTCAATCAGAGATGCCTCAAGCTTCTTCATAAAATCACTTACCGTGACATGCTCCGATCTTGGAATTCCTTCCAGGTCTTTCACTCTCCTGGACATTTCAATCATCTCAAACTGAGGTCCCCCTCCTCCGTCTCCAAAGCCGTACGATAACAGCCTCATAGCAGATACGGTTTTCTCCTTGATATTATCTTCTCCATTAGCCACATATTCCACCACCGACTCACAATCCGGCCAGATATGCGTCCGGTTCAAATGCGTAAGTACTCTGGTTCCGTCGATTCCCTGCCAGTAGAAGGTATCGTAGGGAAAGCTTGTCGTATCATTCCAGCCCATCTTGGTTGTCAGAAAATAATCCACCCCGCAGCCCTTCATGATCTGGGGAATGGAAGGGCTGTATCCAAAGGTATCCGGAAGCCAGAAAGCGTCTGCTGTATAATTAAAATATTGTCTTGTAAAACGCTGTCCCCATAAAAACTGACGTATCATGGGTTCTCCACCTGTAATATTACAATCACATTCAATCCACACTCCGCCGTTGGGCTCATATCTTCCCTGCGCAACTCTCTCCCTTATTTTTTCAAATAGCTCCGGGTAATATTTTCGAATTACTTCGCTGTGGTAAGCTGAACTTTGAATAAATTTATACTCCGGATACTGTTCCATCAGGTTTAGCTGATTCGAGTAGGTTCTTGCACATTTTTTCACCGTTTCTCCCCGATGCCACAGCCATGCCGTATCCATATGGGAGTGACCGATCAGCCCCGCATAACCGGTTGTCGCGGAATTTACCATAAGAAGCTTTTCCCGAAGCAATTTCCCGGCCCGGGTTAATGCACTCATGAACACCTGATGCTCCACATCCTCATAGGAGTAATATAAGAGTTCATGCACCTGCTCAAGGGTATTAATCACATCGGCACGTCGAAAACTATTTTTATCCAGCACCTTTACCAGCTGATTTAACGTCCGTAAATCGAAATAATATCCACAGACCTCCTCATTTTTCAGACAGATATCCACAGAATCAAATATGTAACTGTATTTTTCTCTCGGGCTGTCGGAAAAAGGTTCACATCCCTTTACATAATGTCCTGCATAATATTCCAGGGCAATCTCAATTCTTTCTCCTTTCCTGACATTTTGTTTCAACATATCACAATAATGGTTTCCATGTCCCGTAACTACTATTTTGCTGCAAAAAGTGCCAAACGGTACCCCGTTTACCCATAACATAGCTTCATATCCTTCGATCTTCGGATATACAAACAGTGTATTTCCCTCATATCCTTCCGGTACGGTATACGATCCTTTAAACCAGCAGTAGCTGCCCTCACCATCCCACTGTTCCCCTTTGTGGCAAGGCGTAAATAATGCATCGTCCGGGATTTGGTGCAGCTGATCCATGGTCTGGTATTTTCCCACCTCTATTTCATCTATTTTCTGAAACATCATCGCAGCCAGCGTATCCTCGAATCGTCTGAGCTTGGATAACATTTTTTCTATCTGCTTTTCACTTAGCATAGGTATTCTCCTTTAGTAATATGACATGTAATATTTGAAGTAATTATTTATTGATAAACAGCGACATAATCAATTAAGATATCATTCGCCCCGGGCTTTTGCCCCTGTGTTCCGCTAAGTGCTCCGAAGATCAAGGCACCAAAGTCATCTGTATTGTTTTGAAGACTGCTGTTTAATGGAATCCAGTCTGACTCCGTTAGCATTTTGTTGGTGTCATCATACAAACTGACGGTATATGTTTTGTCTGCAGGATTTCTAAGATCCAACTCTACTTTAATACGGTACCATTCTCCCTCTTTCCAGGTTCCTATGGACTTATTATCCACCTCAAAGCTGAAATCATTTTTAAAGTTAAACAAAAGAACTGTACCGGTCTCTGCTCCCTCCTTCACATTGTGCATACAGCAAAATAATCTTGCACCGGAGTTTCTACTGATCTCATTTAGCTTCAACCTGGTCTCCATCGTATAGGAAGAAGATTCCATTCCAACCGGGAGTGCCATGGAATGGTTATATAAATAGGACTGGACTGCCGTACCATCAGCATATAATCGGACACAGGTATTATCCTCATCCACAGCCAGTGCCGCATAGGCCTCCTTCGCCGGAGGCTGGAATTCGCTGAAATTATCCGTGATTCCCAGCGCCCTCTCTACACCGTTTCTGTTTGACGCCGGATAGCCTTCAAAATTCTCAGCAAATAGGATTTGTGATTCCTGCGTCATAGAGAAGGAATTTGTGGGAACCGAAAAACGCTCTCCTAATTTCAGAACCGGTACAAGGGCGGCAAATCCTGTCTTTGTCCTTAGATTATTCTTATAAGTCATGGAGGTTATTTTAATCCGCTCCATATTTTCCTGCGCTATGTTAAGCTCCCCGTCATTGCAATACGAAAGATTGACGCAATCGGCAGATCCGTTATGGTCAACGAGCAGGGAAGGCGTTGAAACATTAACAATTACCGCATTATACAGGTTCAGATTCCCTCCGCCCGCAATCAGATTCTTATCAGCCCCTCCCCAAAAAGATGAGTTATAAAAATCCGCATTACCGGTAAAGTCTGTATCAAGATGAATCTGGCATAAATAATCGGTGGTAACCCCGTCTTTTTTGAAGCTGACCAGCTGGGTATTCACAAACTGCATCTCTTGTATTTTTTCGATGACAATTGCCTGGGAGGAATAATCGATTCCCTGTCCAACGCACCAGCCGGAAGCGCCCCTTTTGTTATCCTCTGCAAACACCATGGATTTACCGCCAAAGAATGAAAAATTATTAAACAGCATCTCCTCCTTTACATCACCGATACGAAATACTTCCAGATTCTCCTGCATGTATTTATGAAGTGACCTGTTGTTTTCCTCCTCACTGACGTTGCCGCCTGCCACGGAATTTGGCCATTTTCCGAATTTGTCCTCATTACCCGAAGTCAGGCAATTACCGTTCATTTGCGCATTGATCAGAATTCCACCCTCACTTCCTCCTCCAATTTTAACAGCATTCTTCAGGCAGATCCCAGCCAGATATTCGATATAATGGTTATCACAGCGCTCCGACATAAAATCAAGTCCGTTGTAACCGTTACGAAAAGCAATATTTACCACATAAATATCTGCTCCCTCCCCTCTTATAGCGTAAGGATAGGGCTTTATGCGAATGTAATCTTGTTCCGGATAGTTAAAAACCAATCCCCTGATTCCACTTCCTGCCTCCAGAGAAACAGCAGGGGCTCCTCCGGGATCCCCTACACCCCCATATACCTCCAGAATTGTGCCCATATTGATGGGATTTCTTCCAAGGTCAATTGCACCTTTTAACTCAACGCCCGTCGGTACTCGAAGGTTTTCCTCCAGTCTGTAATTTCCCGGAGGCAGAAATACAATTCCTCCGCCTTCTTCTCCCGCTTTCAAAAGCTGTGATTGAATAATGCCGGAAGCATCCTCTTTTCCTGTCTTATCTGCGTCCACCACATACAATTCCTCCCTGGAGGGCTTACAGACCTTGTATTCAATCTCTGGAATTTCCTTTAGAGGAGCGATTTCGGCCGCCTGTTCCTTTATCTCAGCCTTGCATAACGCTATATTTTTAATCACCTGCTTCTCCTTGAATCGATTTCCTGTCAGTAGTGCCCCAGCGGTTCCCGTATCCAGGATAATCTGCTCCGGTGCGTTATTAAACTCACAATTCGTATACGCAACGATACCGTTATTTGAGTAAACACTGCCGTTGTCTATGGTACAACCAAGCAGCTGGATCTTACCGAATCCTTCCTGCCTGACGGCATACTCCGCTGCATTAATTTCACTGTCATAAAACTGTGCATGGGTATCCATCGCATTGGGATTGGCTGTGGTCTGAATACCGATGGCACATTGGTCAATCTTAATCTGTGCGAAGGATTCTCCTACGGATGCAAGCCCCTCAATCAAAATTGCAGTATGGCAGTTGGTATAGGTATGGCGAAAAACCTGCCCGTTGGGAAAGTTATGATCTTCCTTTCCCGTATCTGCATTGACAGAGGATCGAAAGCGGATTCCGGTGTGATACCCATCAATCCTGGTATTTGTAAAATAGGACCAGTCCACCCGGCCAACTGATATTCCGGTGGCATTCTCATAGATATAGCCTTTATGAGGACCATCCAACTCCGGTGCACCTTCCAGTCCGGACTGTGCCCAGAAATCAGGAGAGAAGTTAATATAATCAAAGCGCCCCACATCGATTAATCCATCTACGTTAAGCCCCTCATACAAAGCCGTACCATATACATTCTGTACCGTTGGACTATTGCTGGCATTGGGACCCTGTTTTATTGCGATATAGGAATTAACAAAGGTACAATTCTGAACATGGGTATAATCAGCTCCCCATACCGTGGGGTCATAAAGCTGAATGGTAGGCGGATATGGCGTGATACCATCCGGCATCTGCTCCGGATACCAGATTGTGATATCTCTTACCTGCGCGTTGGGAAGAACCGTAATGAAAGGTGCTCCCTCTGCATTGCCCCTTCCGCTATAGACAAGAAGGATGGTTCCCTTTATCTTTGGATCTTCCATCGGATTCTTCCAGTCCCCGCAGAGGGTGACGCCTTTTGGTATGCTCAGCGTTCTCTTAACGATATAGCGTCCCTCCGGCAAAAACAAAGTGCCTCCGCCATCCCGTCCCAGAACACTTAGTGCTGCCTGGATCTTGTTTGTAACGTCAACACCCGAATCGGGCTCCACGCCAAAATCACGAATATCAAACCCCATTACCACACTATCTTTTGTTTCATACTTTGCAGGTGCAATCCGCCAGTTAACCTTAGGCATAACAAATTGCCCCTCCTCCTTTGTTTCCATTTGTTCTGATGTGTTCTGTGCCCCATCCTTCTCCGGACTTCGCTGTTCCATAATTAGGTAACCCCCTGCAAAGATGAATAGCAGTACCCCCACAATAACCGCACTCAACCATAACCTTCTTTTCTTCATAATAAAAACCATGCCCTTTCTATTGCCATTCTTATACCAAATCGATACCTGATATTCCTCCCGGACTTTATATGATATATCATATTATCCCATAATTCTTCGAATAAGTCAATAAATAATATACCATATATATATCATATCTATCTTTGTATAAAGAAGGACAAAAAAAGAGCCACTTTCTCCATGACAGGGTTTACAATAAATATTCCAAACCATATCATGTCGAAAACGGCATGTTCTTATTTTATTCTATATTTTTATTTTTGGTTTTACGATTCCTGACGTATTATTGCATTTGCGCAGGATTCTCTCTCAACAAGCTTTGTAGGAATCACGCTTTTAAAACATTTATGTTCCCCGTCTTCTATACTTTCCAATAGCATCTGTGCAGCTACCTTTCCGATTTTATAGAAGTTTTGCTGTATTGTGGTTAGGGGCACCGACAGGTATTTGCTAAACTCCAGATTGTCAAATCCAATAATTGACAGATCCTTTGGAATGGAGATTCCCAAATCAACCGTACGTCGCATCATATCAGATGCCACATAATCATTAATTGCACAGATCGCTGTGACCCCATCCTCATATAACTCTTTGAGAATCCGGGTATAGATCTCTCCATCCTGATGAATCCCCACCTCCAAAAGACCATTTCTCACAATCTTTTCATCCATGGGAATCTTATTCTCGTTGAGTGCTTTACAATAGCCAAAATATCGATTTCGTATTGAGGTTGCATCTTCAATCTTACCGTCTGATACAAAGGCAATCCGTCTGTGTCCCTTGCTGATCAAAAACTGAACCGCATCATAGGCTCCCCGCTCATTATCACTTACAACATAACTGATGGGAATGCTCTCATAATATTTATCGATGGTGACAATGGGATATCGATTTAAATACAGATAATTCATGACCTCAAGATTTTTCCTGTCCGAGATCGGATAATGGATAATGCCTGCTACATTTTTCTCATACAGACTCATCAACAGCTTCTTCTCTTCCATCGAATCGTCATTGCAGCATTGAATGCTCAGAATATAACCTTTTTCATCCATCACACGTGATGCTCCGATTACCAGATCCATAATGCCTCCATTAGAGACATCAAAAGGAAGAACAATCGATACAACTCTGCTGTAATCTGCCCGTCCGCCAATTGGCGCATTAAATATCTTATCCGAATCTTTCTCCAGACTGGATACAAAACTGCCGCTGCCACGAACCCGATAAATCAGACCCTCGGCTTTAAGTTCCTCAAGTGCTCTTTTCGAGGTGATTCTGCTTACGCCAAATTGCTGGGCGAGCTCTTTCTCGGTAGGAATCCTGTCTCCCTGTTTGTACTTCTCGTTTTCAATTTCTTCCTTCAAATAACTAATTATTTTCTCATATAGCAGATTATTCTCACTCATTCTATTTCTTTTGAATTCCTTTCACAATCACCGGCTCAATGGTATATTATTATCCATATATCAAATTTATATATTATATGATTTTATAATTAGTTATTATATCATTTATCTAAATATTGTCAAGGTATCTCATATCCTATTTGTCTGCGAACCTCATCCATCTGACTCATAATTCTTACGATCTCCTGATGCGGTATCGCATCACATTCTGTTTTGCCCTTTTCAATTGCATCTTTGCAGGCAAGTACCTGATATTCAAAGCCTGTCAGCTGCTCCGGAGGATAATAAGCCGCCATTTCCTGATGAATCTCATTGTACACGGTGATTTTCTCAGGATTATTCACATTCTGAACCTTAAGATAACCCTTCGTACCATAGATCATCCCGCTGCGATCCAGATTCGTAAACGTACTGCTTTGTAAAAATGCTGTTCTTCCACCCTCATAATGCAGTGTGATACTGTCCTGAGCATCCACTCCCGTCTCCGTCATGGCTGCAGATGCTACAATTCTTTCCACCTGCGTGCCAAAAAACATCCCTGCAAAATGCATGAGGTAAACACCCAGATCCAAAAGGGCTCCTCCTGCCAGTTCCGGGCGGATAATACGTTCTTTTCCGACTATCTTATATCCTAGATTCGCAATCAGGGAGTACGGTGTTCCTATTTCCCCCCGCTCGATGATATCACTGATCATGTTTCTTGATGGCATGTATCTTGTCCAGATTGCTTCCGCAAGTAAAAGCTTCTTTTCTTCTGCTAGGGCAACCAACTCCTGCGCCTGTGAAGCATTTACGGTAAATGCTTTCTCACACAATACATGTTTATTATGCTCTAAACTAAGTTTTGCATGTTGATAATGATGGGAATGCGGGGTAGCGATGTAAACCAACTCCACCTTCTCATCGCATAGCATCTCTTCATAAGAGCCATAGGCTTTCTCAAATCCATTCTTCCCCGCAAATTCTACTGCCCGTTCATAATCACGTGATGCGATAGCATAAGCCTCCACACCCTCCAGTGCATTGATTGTATCCGCCATCTTTCCTGCGATAGAACCCGCACCGATAATCGCCATTCTCATATAGTATTACTCCCTTCCATTTTCAGTCTGTCTGATATGATATATATTATTTTAGCATCTCAGGAAGAATATTTCAACATTTACCATAGAATCCCGGGTTGATGCCTTTTTAGTCAGGCATTAGTCCCGGGTTCTATGCTGCAGCTGTGTAAGCCTGTCAATATCATGTTTTGAACTTATTGCTGTTTATTGATGGCTGGTAGGATGATTTTGTACCGTAGGGATTACACCCTGAAACATCCGGTTGATATCCCCTGCCAATCTGAGATAAAAATCTGAGGAGCAGGCCACACCATCTGCATCGAGCGTCAAAAAGTACTCATTGGTGGGTATCATAGTGCTGTTTTCTGCAATCTTGGCAATTGCAGTACCCTCATCATACTCATCAAACATGGCAACATATCCGGTATTCACTCCCAGGCGTTTTAGTTCATATGCCTGTTTCCACATGAAGTCTCCGTGCAGTCTTGGATTTTCATTCTTAGGTGCCACATTTCCCTGGTGCTTTTGCAGGTTAGACCATGCGGATCCCGGCCACATTACCGGCTGATAATCCATGCCGTTTTGCTGGCAGTAAGTTAAATCTGCCTGCCATTGGCTTACTTTATCATCAACGCCGCTGATCGTTCCATATCGGGCAACAGACCAGGGAGATATCATATCCAATGCTTTATAGACATTTTCAAAGCCGGATCTTGAATCCTGATTTCCTGTTCTCCAGTAAAAAGGCACACCTCCAATTACATAATACCCCTGATTTTTAAACCAATTAATCAGAGATAAGCATTGATTGTAATTACCGGGCCGATCTGTAAATCCTATTCCCCAGATGCACACCACCGGCTTTCCATCCTGTTTGGCATATGCACTGGATGAGGTCAGATTCATGCTGCCGATCACATTTGTCGTCCAGTCACTTTGAATATCCGTATTCCAGGTACTGTCAGGCATACCTGTAATGTCATACATAACATAAAATTTGCGACCATAGGTTTCAGCAGCATTCTTTACCTTTACTGCTACACTGTCTCTGTTGGTCTTCCAACTATCCATTGGACCTGAGGCACCAAAACGCTGCAGAGCTGCTCCGTCAATGTTGTAGTTCTGCATCCATTCAAAATGCTTGTTAACGGTAGATGCATCATAGGAAGAGAACAGCTTGGCCTGCTGACCGTTACCAAAGTTTGCATAACCGGTGGCATAGGTTGTTGTATACTCCCTCATATCGGGATATAGCTCAAAGTTTGTATTATTAGGTGAAGGCTGTCCGCTTCCTGACCAGTGATTCCATCCGCCAAGGGGCGAGTTGTCCCCGGAACAATTAAACCATCCCTGATATCCTGCGAATAGCTTGCCAACCACATCCCCTTGGGATGGGTTTGTGACGGGTGTCGTCAAAAACTTAAACCAGCTTAAATTAAACAGGTTTCCGCTCCCCCCCTTAAATACAAGATATAAATTCTGAGTCCCGGAGGCTCCGCTGATACCGCAGCTGGTTGTCACCCAATTCTGCCAGCCTCCCGTTCCTGAAAATGTACAGGTTCCCAGTAAGGTTCCCTGGACGCTTCCCAGTCTGACCTCTATGCTGCCACCTGCTGCCGCACTTGCAACCCTTGCTTCAAAAGAGGCCGCACCGCTGCCAAAATTAACGCTGTTAAATACGATATAATCTCCGTTGTCAATAAAGGCAATATTCTGACCGCCCTCACTACAGCTCTCCGTCTGAATCTCAAACTGGCTGTCATAGGTTGATGCGGCTGTCTGAACATATGCAGACCTGCCGGAATTGAACCTAAACCACTGTAAATTAAACAGGTTCCCTGCGCCGCCCTTAAATACCAGGTATACATCATGCGTTCCTGTCGCTGCACTTATCGTACAGCTTTTGGTTACCCAATTTTGCCAGCCACCGGTAGTGCTAACCTGACAGGTACCAACCAGCGTTCCGCTTATACTATCAAGACGTACCTCAATACTACCGCCACTGGCAGCACTTGCAACTCTTGCATCAAAGGAACTGGCACCACTGCCAAAATCCACGCTGTTAAATTTAATATAATCACCGTTATCAATAAATCCGATATTCAAGCCGCCTTCACTGCAGGATTCTGTCTCTATTCCAAGCTGACTGTTAAATTCAGAGGCAGATATCTGGCGATATGCCGACGTTGCAGCCTTTGCCTCCATCCCGGACATTTGAACTATCGTTACGAAAACCACAATTGCTGTCAGAAGATATGATACAAAAATCTTAAACCTGTTCGTAGTTAATATATTTTTTACCATAGAACCCTTCCTCTCCTCGCTCAGGTAAGTCCCGCTGTAATGCAGGGTGCCCCGGCCGACATTATATAAATTAATTTCTATAAGTATTCATCTCGTACTTTGCCCTTACCACAATCCCCTATAAACCGTCTGAAAGGGCCACAACAGACAATTTCCCATTGCAACCCTTTTTGACACTTAATTCCCCATGAATAAACCCGATAAATTAAAATTCACTCTTTTTTAATTTGTTCTTTATAACAAGTGATGCAAGCAGACAGAATGCCGCTGCTGATGCGAGGATGATGCTAAGCTGCATTCCTTCGCCGGTCTTTGGCAGATCGGCAGATGTATCAGCCGCTGCCGCACTGTCAGAAGCGCTATTTTTAACATCTACATAATCAATATTAACCCATCCGTGCTGAGCGCCGGTATCATCCAATATCGTTGTTGATACATAAATGATATTCTCGCCCGCTTTCAGATCCAAAGATACGCTTGACTTGCCTTCTCCACTCTTAAGGGCCACTTTCACAGGTGCTCCGTCATTTGCTTTCACTGCGATAAAATCAGCATCGTCAGCACAAGTGTAGCCTACCACCAATTCTGTCTTCCCGGCAGCATCTGCATTCACCTTCAATTCCACATGGGCTGCGTTGGAAAAGGTTGCATCCAATTCTTCGAATTTACATCTGGATACATCCAAATAACCGGCCGCACTGCCGTTTGAGAATTGATCACCGGTATCCGTACCCAATCCATTGGGTGCATTTGATCCGACGATGTTCCCGTCTTCTCCTTCATAGCGGGTGAAGCCCGCTGCAACACTTTCGGCAGCGCTTGCCGACACTACCGATGTTAATAAAACCACCATTACCATTACTAAACCAAATACCTTTTTCATAACCATACCTCTCCTTTAATTTATTCCGGAAATTGTACCGGTATATTCACTATCGAACAAGCAAATCACCTATGAATTTATATGCTTATTTGATATATCTTATTCTAGCACGACCTTACAAATTAATCAATATTAAATATATCATATTATCCATCATTTCTTTGTGAATTTACTGTTCCTGATGAACTCTATCCTCAAGTTAATTCGCTGTTTCCCTTATTATATCGATACTTTGTTCTGTCGGCTTTTCAATTACATCTTGATCTCAAGAAAATATACTGATTGATCTTACTGGAGTATATAATATATCATTGCAATTAATAATGTTCGATTTAGTATATCATTCCATTTTCTTTTTTATTTCTAACGATGGGTCCCTTTTACATTTGAAATATAAAAAAAGCACTAGCCATAAGATTGCAAAAAGAAAGGCAATGGTTTTCTTTGGCAGTGCAGCTTTCCGGGCTCTAACTGATATCCTTCTTCACTTAATGCAGTTTGGGATCAAAACCCTAAAAACTCTTTAATATATTACAACCTCATACTTAATATTAGCCAGGGCAATCTCATTCCCATTTATTATTTCCCTGGTCTGGTAAGTGCCAAGAGCTTCCTGATTGACGAATGTTCCATTGGTTGAATTCAGATCCGTTATGTAATAATGCTCTTCTTCCTTTGTTATTTTGGCATGATATCGACTGACAACATCCCGCTCCAGACAGTAATCCACATTCGTACCCAGCTTTCCGATAAAGAAGGGAAATTCCTTTACCTCAATATCCTCATATCTGTTATCTCTGGCTCTTAAGAAGATTTTTTTCGCCTTTTCCTCTATTGTTAATAAGACCGTTGGGTTTTGCTCTTCATTTAAAATGCAGGTAGCGCTTATTTCTTGTTCCTCATCCTCCGTATTCAAATTTGGAGAAATCATAACTTGCTCTTTTTGCACCGATGGTAATTGTTCTTGAATTCCTGCCTCATCATCACGTTCTATTTTCTCTCTGGGGTCAATATACTCCTTTTTACTTACTATTTTGGACATCTTATGCTTCTTGTCCCATATTTTGCTCATCAGATAACCTTCCACACACAGAATCACCAGCAATAAGGCAAAGAGTTTGCTAACATCAATCCGATTGCCAAAAGGAATATAGATCATCTTAGTCCATATACTTAAGGCAACAAGTACACCCCCTCCCAGTCCGCAAAGTACGGTGCAGCTATACGTTCGTACCGGATAATAGGTTACCTCTTCTTCCCCCGTCACCTTTTCCATCATGAAAGGTATCATTCTATGTTTCTTATTCATTATGATGGCTTTATTATTTCTTAGTTCACCTTTCTTTTCCCGTATATCGTCCCCTATATCTATATTTTTAATCATATCCTTGTCGCTTATCATCCCCTGGTCGCCAGTCATATCTTTATTCCAAGTCATACCCTTTTTGCCTGTCATACCCTTATTGCCTGTCATACTCTTATTGCCTGTCATACTCTTATTGCCTGTCATATCTTTATTCTGTTTTCTCTCTTCCTTCGTTAACACTTGCTTTTCAACGCCGTTAACTTCTTCTGAGTTTAGATATTTTGAAATCTTGCTTCCTCCCACCGGCAGTTGCCTGTTTGAATGAAGAAGTCCCTCCCTCACTTGATCGAGTGTATAACTTTCCCTTTTAACAAGAGAGTACAGTTGATAAATCATTAAGACGGCTTCCTTATTATTATAATCAACTTTATTCATTAAAAATTCGATCAGGTCGCATATCTGCTCCTTCATGCTTTTATGATATCCGGGAAGGTAGCATATATAAGGCATCATCTTCGGGACTTCAACAAATAAATGCTCAGGCGTCAGGATAAAGTCATCTTCAACCAAAAGAAACTCATATGACCGCTCAATGATATCTACAACCTCAAGAAGGAGCCTTTTCAGCTGTTCATAAGAGATCGCCGACTTTTCCAGCACATTGGAAAGCGCCTGTTTGCCGGTAATATCATAATAAAAAAGATTATTTTGATCAAATATTCTTTTATCCATAGAAAGCAGCCCCTGGATCTGCTGATACTGTAACAGCTTAATACTATATTGCTCCGGATTGATCCCAGATTCTTTCGCAATGATCATATAACTATGATGCATGTCCTTTTGAAATTCCACTTCCACTATGCTTTATCTCTCCTTCGCTTTTTGGTTAAAAAATCTTCTTACTTCTTCCACTTAGATATGATTTCTTTCAATTGGTCCATTCCCTTTATTTGCTGCCCGGTTTCTAAAATCACCGCCGTCATTCGAATGGTCTGCGCCGGATCATGGAGGCCCGCCTCCTCTTTGAATTGCCTGCGCTTTAATAACAGATTTGAAAATACCGGGAGATAAATCTTTAAATCTGTATCCACCTGAATCTGAATACCGCTTTTGCTTACTGACGTATGAACTCCGGTTATGATGGAAAGGAATAGTCCGCTGCTCAGTTTTTGATTCAAATAAGTTTGTATCTTCTCCTGCTCCTGATCAAACCCACCGGAGATAGCGAAGAACACACCCCGGTCATTGATCTGCCCGTATTTTACTTTTCCCGTCTGATTGTCTGTTTCATGCTTTAATTGTAAACTGGTTCGGTGCAGTGTATCATCAACAACATTCTGTATGGTACAGATATCATGCAAATAAAATGACATTAAAATAAGCGCTATCACAGAAAATAGTACAATCGGCATCACAAAAGCTGCCTCCACGGTCATACTGGCTTCCATCTTTTTCTTCACGTTTATCCTTCTTTCTCTTTATAGCTCTTCTCTTTTTATAAGGCTCTTCTCTCTCCTTCTCTTTTCAGTTCCGTATAGTATTTTATTGTTATCTTCTTTCTGCTGCTTTATATAATGTACCACCGTGGATCCAGTATTTCGCGGAGACCTGCCCTATGTGATTTCCCGATGATTTCATCAAACTGTGGGTGCAGCCAGAAGAATTAGATATCCGATCATTAAGAACGGGATAAAGGGAATGCTGGATTTTCGCTGAATGACTCTTAATATAAGCAGCAGGATGGACAGGATGGCCGCGAAGAATAATCCCAGTGCAAAAAGTTCCAGATTACTCCAAAACCCCAGACCAAGCCCTGTTACGCACAGCAGGTATCCATCCCCCATCCCAATCTTACCTCTTGTTGCTTTACTTAGTATCATGACACCGATCCCGATCAACATTCCGCCAATCCTGTCTGTAAGGACTGGTTCTTTAGTGAACACAATACATACCACGAGCATCACTGCCGCCAATACCATCATCCATAGATAAACTTTTCTCTTATATAGATCCTGAAGGGTACACAGGAACAGCAAGCTTCCAAGAATCCCCTTTATTATTGTCTCTGCCATAAATATCCTTTCTCACTTCTCTTCTTTCTTACAATTCTTGCATTGTCTTCTATCGGAAACCTCCGACAAGTGAACCTCTTTTACGGTTCTTTTAATCTTCGAACAGTCTTTTTTGGAATGGTATCTCGTGCCGTCAGATGTAATATAATAAACCGCTTTATCATCAATCGTCCCCTTGCAGCAGGATTCACAGGGATAGTAGTAAGCTCCGTTATCATTTTTAATCCCCAAGGGAACTCCTATCACAGACCGTACCGAGATCTTGATATGACGGCAGACCGGATTGGTGTGATAGACCGTTCCTGTCTCCGTAATATAAACGACAGGGTCATCAGCTGCGTTCTCTGTTGTATCTTTCTTATATTTTGCCGGGACCCGGTGCCCGGTCCACCCTCTTAATCTGACCCGCTGCCTCATTGGCAGATCCTTCAGTACAAAAAAGTGAATGGGGATTTTTACATTATAACTTGCAATAATATCTATCCCATCCTCCTCATCAAGAACATCCGAGGAGAGAAAGCTTATCCCTTCATACCCATTCTTAATACAGGATTGATTTATTTCTTCAATGTCAATATAATTGATCAGGTAAAGCTTTAATAAACCAGAAGATAATACAGCATCCGAAAGCTCTTCTAGACCTATGTGGGACTTCTCCGTATCATCTGTCTCCTTTAGAAGATCCTTCTCTTCCTCCCCCGTTAATTTATCAAAAACAAAACTATATTTTGCCATACTCAGTCCCATTGTTGTAAGTGCTGCCTGCAGCCTCTCCTGTATCGTAACTATTTGAATAAAGTACAAAAACGCCAGAAAAAAATATATGGTGAACGGCATTACAAGCGCAGCCTCTACCGTAAGAGATGCTTTTTCTGTTACACAGCTCCTCTTCCTCATTCCATAATCCTTCCTTCTTCGTTGATTGTCAGATGAGTTCAATACGTTAATCTATGGGAGAATGACGCTGCTCATTCCTTCCATTTGGTGACTGGGATGTCCGTTCTTCTTTGTTTGATATTATCGCACATAAGCAAATGATTTCTTGGAGAGAAATTTTTAGATTTAATAGAATTGGTTAATAAGATATTGTTTGAAGAGCGGACATCCCAATCACCGAATTAATTAATAGCTGTAATTGGCAACTGTTTGATAATGAAATCCCTTTGGACCGTTTATGAAATAGTCTTTAACAAATGAAATTTCAATAAACTTTGGTTTTATATAATAATCTGCTTTAACCTCAAATCCATACAGGCAATTTTGTATATAGAAATTATCTTCATATCTGATTTGAAGGTTCTCCTGAATGAGATCCATGGCCCGATAGGATAATACTTTTTGGTTCTTTATGAATAGAAAGATCCTTAGATAATCCTGATATGACAGGGTGAACCCATTCCCATTTGTCATTTGTGACGCCTTTTCCTGAATGGTAGTACGTTTTAGCTGAAATAAGTCTGTAAACTTAAGCTCTATCTTCTGTTTGAGGACAGGAACTTCTTTTACCATTAACAATGCACTTACATCAACCAATGCTTCGGAAAATGCCCATGCCAATAAGATAATTGTTTTTGTAATTGTAACCAATACAGGAAGTCCGGTGAAACCAACAATTGCAGCTGCTGCCAACTGCGCTTCATTGCGACACTCCTGATCCCCCAGCAGGCTTACAAAATCCAATCCGGTTCTTATGAGCAGAATTTTATTTATCATGAGAGAGAGATTCTCTTTCTCCTGACTGTGACCACCAAGGAGATATTCCTGTTCGTAAGAAAGTGCAGATGGTTTTTTTTCGACTTCCCCCTTTGAATCCGGATAAGAGTAAAAATGGTCTTTCAGGTATTCCAGGAACAGTAATTGTTGTGACAGATTGTTTATGCTATCTTCTAAAACAGCGTCTGCATCGATCTCCTCTCCCAAGCTTTGCAGCAACCGGTTAGAATCTGCCGCTTCTCCTGCAGACCTTATTGTCTGGAAGAAATCAATAAAGTCAAAACCTCCCTCTCCTTCTCCACTGAGTGCTTCCAGTACAGAAGGCAGATTATCTTCATCTAAACGCTCCTTTGATATCTGATCTGAGTCCATCACCAACCCCATAATCCCGTCTTTTACCAGCTCTCCTATGGTCTCCACAGGATTCTTACCCTCTTGTTTATTTAAAACCAGCGTACTATAATCCAGGGTAAGATTATCTGTTCTATAAGACTTAAAAGTATCTGCAGCTTTATCTACCACACCTTTTGCTGCTTCATACGCATTCTGGTTCAGGGAGATCTGCCCCTGTGAGAGAAGTGCAGCCACCTCATCCAAAATCACTGCATTCAGCTCTAATGTATCCTTAAAATCAGCAAAGCGATAGTTCTGCTCCCCACCGGCAGAATATCTCTTTAACATTTTAAGATCATCCTCTAACCCGGTATAAATATCCCCATTTAGCTTCCCCTGACTTGTCCTTAGCAATGCTTCATACCCATTCACCAGTGTCTCTGATATACTTTCTTTTAGAAGGATCTGCCGGATAACTGATATTGCCGCTGTTATCTTGGGTCTTATCTGTACACACAGGTCCGATACTCTGTTAATATTATTAATCAGATCCCTGCGATACTGCTCCTTTTGCAAGGCGTACTCTGATAACTGCACACTGATGAGACTTCTGCTTGTCTCCATCCGGGTAATCTGCGATTGTAATTCGCTGATCTGCTTCTTTATCTCCTTAGTTTTTTTGGGAATTGAATTCAACTCATTTAACTGCCGGTAGGTATCTGAAATATTAGCATTCAACTGGAGATAGGAACTGTTTAGTCCGGCAACCATCAGATTAATATGATCAATCTGATGAAAATCCTCTTTCATAATGCGAAAGTAATTGTCAGGATCTGTATAGTGATCTTTTAGCGCCATAAAGATAAAGGATTGGTTGATTCCAACCTTTTCCTGATCCGGTAGGCCATAGCAAATCATCTTAACATAATGCGGAACCGTTGTAAGGGAGCCATCCTGATTTGTTTTGATTCCACTCTGTTTGGTGCTGATTCCATCCAGATATTCCATCAGCTTTAGTATCCCCCGATCAATTTCCACTAGCTCTGACTCCACTTTTTCTTTCTCAGCGTATAAATATTGAACCTTGTTTGTTGTTTCCATCAGGGAAAGCTTACTTAAGAATGTTTCTAATCCGTTGCCAATCACTTTATATTTCATATATTCCACGGCTTCATTTACAAACAATCTGCCCTGATAATCCATCAGCATCGCGTGATCCCCCAATAATACGTCCGAAGATATCTGATAAAGATCTATTACCTCCGGCAGTCCAACAACATTCCTATTTGGACTTAAGGTATCCACCATATAACCATCCAGTCTTTTCATCATTTCCTCTGGCCTGACCTGATTTCCTCCATATCCAAGATCCAGACCAAACAGATGATATTCCTCCCATAACGGCCCGTAATACTCTGCCAATACCGAATCCATAGCCGTTGTCAGCGCACGTGCGGACATTGTTTGTGCTGTTTTCACCCTTGCTCCCTCGATTACGGTAAATATCAATGCGAGAATGACTACAAGAATTAAGCAAAAGAACACGGTAATGGTTCCCCTCTCACTTTCTTTTCCGTTACTTTTGAAAAATAACATTCCTCATTCCTACTTTCTCTCCTGTCAGTACGAATAGTTACCCTCCTATAGGGGTCGGAAATCCTGCAGGATCAGCGTTAATTTTGGAAGCATTAGATCCAATTGCTCCAAAGGCACTTTGGAGTATTCCAAAGATTTGCTGCCTGAAGATTAAGACCAGGCCGATCAATATGACCAAAATCAAAATCACCTCAACAACACCCACCCCTTCTTGTGTACTGCAAAATATCTTTCGTAATTTAGCTTTCATATTCTTTCCCCGCCGCCTCAATAACAGCTTCCTTTCTTAAATAAATCATCGTTTGTTCTCTCATTTCTATCCGGTTCATTTTCTTTATCAAAATATAAAATGCATCCATCTCTTCCTATATCATATAAAACTTGTACCTCTCACCTACCTGTACCTTTCTCATATATGAAAAGATACAAATGCCGGTATCAGAATAATAATAAATACAATTATTAACATAATCATCATGGGGATCAGTAATTTCGTTCCCGCCTCTTCTCCCAGTCTTTTGACTGATTCCTTTCTTTCTTCAAATGCCTCTATCGCTTCCTTCGACAATAATTCCGATAATCCTTTACTCCCCTTTTTTAAGTTCTGAGCGATCAGGGATGCAAATTTCATATAGGGTAACAGACTGATTCTTCTTCCAAATTGCTCATATGCATCGCCCTCCGCCTTTCCCAGGTGCAATTCACGTCCGGTAATCAGCATCTCTTCATAGGCAAATCTTTTTTTCATTTGACCTGCTTCTATTCGTCCTTCATAATCCTGGGTGATCTTATTCCAGGCCTGTTTCACAGTCATTCCTGCATTTACCAGCAAGGTGAACTTATTGATAATGTCCGGGTAATCCAATAACATCTGCTCTTTTCTCTTTTTCATTTTCTGTTCCAGATCTTTATCCTCATAGATCCAGAATAATATGACAGTCACCACGCCCAATACCATGACGGTTGGATCCTCGGGCTGTTGCTTCTCTCTCCAGGTCAGGGCATACCCTTCTACCTGATCCGGCAGCTCCATACGATAATTCTCCCGATTGTCATCAGATGCTTTTGCTATTTCATCGGATAATTCTCTGGATATAATCTGCTCTCTTGTATATTGTCTCGGATAAATATGAAACATATATACGTGTTCAAATATTTCTCCTTCATACTCCAGCACCGCCGTTACTCTGGTATCTGTACCAAAGGTATCTATATCCTCATTATGTACACTTCCATCCCGCCCGATCAGGTCCATCTCTTCCGGTTTCCAACCAACTGCGATACCGGTACCAGGGATTTCCTCCTTAAAATTGAGATTCTGTACAATATGGTCTTTGTCGGCATTATTCCCAAGAACTATTTCATCCAGATACCGTATTACCTCTTTCATGACCTGATCCAGTTCTTCCTTTGTATAGGCCCTCTCCTTCACAGGAATGGTAAGCTCTTTCCTATAATGATCGGTTCCATCTTCTTTTGTCTCCTGCATGGTTTCAAGGGATACCTCAAGGTTGATCAGGTCAGCCCCCTGCCCCTGTTGCGGACGAATCAGATATTTTCCTTCCATCAATTGATTTGCTTCCTTGGGACTAAGGGCGAGAAGAAGTGAGAAGAGGTTAAAGGTGAAGATAAGAAAAAGAACCATAGATAATTTTTTATACCAATATAATTTTAGAATTACTTCCGGTTTAGAAGTGATATAAAGTGCCTGAATGGAATCTTTTATATGTTCCCGTTGCAACAGTCTTTTCTCAATCCCTGTTTTTTGTAAGATCCGACCGGCCATGGGATACAGCAAATATAATTTATGCTCCTTCTTTGAAAACTCCTGCGCAAGTGCTCCTGATCTTCTGGTAAGAAGATAAAGAAGAAGGAATCCTGTCAGTATTACAAAATTAATATATATCATCTCATCCCCCCTACAGTTCTATATCAGTTATTTTATCAATTAACAGATATGCGCCAAGATAAACCATAAGTAAGGCTGTCATCACAAGAACCCCTGATAAATTATGATACAGCGGACTTAAATACCCAGGCGAGGAAATCCTCATATATAACAGTATCCCTACGGGAATTAACTTCATAATATTCGCTTCAAATTGCTTTGCTGTAACCAGTGTTACTATCTCTCTCTTAATCTCAATTTTATCATTAATGGTGTTGCAGGTAGTCTTAATCACTCTAATCAGATCCCCTCCTGTCCGCTTCGCTGTAGCAAAGATTTCAGCAAAACTTACGATGTCTTCTACTCCGGAGCGATTACCCAGATCGGTTAAAGCTTGTTCTACTGTAATATTCATCTTAAGCTGGTTATTGATAGAGTAAAACTCTTCCATGATCAATGCATTCTTCTGATATAGATTTTCCAAATCACGAACCGTCTCTTCAAAGGCATGTTCTGAAGAATACCCAGCATTTAAGGCTGCCAGGAGACTAATGATACCATCTCTGAATTCCAAATTCAGTCTCCACCTGCGCTCTTTGATATGCTTTATCCTCTTTAATTTCAGATAAAGCAATAACATTGGTGATATTAACAATGTTCCAATCAGACTTTCATAGAAAAGCTCCCCCACCACTCCAATGATAATCAAGCCCTCCAAAAAGTATCTTATTATTTCTCCTTTTGTAAAATGATATGTATTATAATC
Organism: Bacillota bacterium; assembly: GCA_023439505.1. Lineage (GTDB taxonomy): Bacteria > Bacillota > Clostridia > Lachnospirales > Lachnospiraceae > Mobilitalea. The sequence goes on along the minus strand of JAEXNR010000032.1, from coordinate 15,667 downwards.
CATCATATCCTCTGCTACCCCTGCCTATTTCTAAGTGCTTTTATTCCGGGATTGATATTCCCGCATGCTTTAGCTTACCCATATGGATTAACGTCCCTACGCTTACCAGACTTCCACTTACCCTATCCTTTTCTTCTCCTGTCTCGACAAAGGTATAGATGGGGTTTAACTGAATTTCTCCATTCATACAATCCAGTACCTCCACAATCTCCAGTACTCGTCTGGATCTATCCCTCAGACGTCCCAGATGGATGATTATATCGATGGCAGATGCGATTTGCTTCCTGACAGCAAGTAAGGGGATATCCGCCCCCAGTAGTACAAGGGATTCCAGCCTGCTAAGCATATCCCTGGGCGAATTGGCATGTCCCGTTGATAGAGAACCATCATGTCCGGTATTTAACGCCTGGAGCATATCGATTGCCGCTGCGTCCCTGACCTCACCTACAACAATACGGTCAGGTCTCATTCGCAGCGAAGTCTTAATCAGATCCCGAATAGATATCTCATGACTGCCCTCCGAATTGGCATTGCGCACCTCCATTCTTACAAGATTGGGGATATTGCGAATCTGCAGTTCCGCAGAGTCCTCTATGGTGATAATTCTTTCTGTGTTTGGAATGAAATTAGATAATACATTCAGAAAAGTGGTTTTACCAGATCCGGTACCACCGCTGATAAAGATATTATATCCTGCTATAACCAGACATTCCAGAAACCTTGAGACTTCCATAGATAATGCCTCGTATGCAATTAGCTGTTCTATCGTGAATGGCTTTTCAGGAAATTTACGAATTGTGATCACCGGTCCGTCCATGGCAACGGGAGGCAACACAATATTAACTCTGGAACCATCTGAAAGTCTGGCGTCGACAATCGGATTTGCTTCATTAATAATTCGGTTTGACTGGGAGACGATCTGTTGAATGACATCCTCCAATTTTTTTATAGAATTAAACTTTTTATCACTGGCAAAAATTCTCCCCTGCTGTTCTATAAAGATTTGATTTGTTCCATTCACCATGATTTCCGTAATAGAATTGTCATCTATCAACTCCTGTAAAATATCAAGTCTTCTGATGGAATTGAATATTTCCTTTCTCAGCCGGCTTTTCTCCTGGACACGGATATAGGACTCCTTCCCATATTCCAGAATGGTTCGGTCAATAACCTCCACGAGCTCTGAATCTGTAATTTCCCTGCTAAGGTCCATGCTATCCATTACGATCTGCTGCATTTTATCTTTTAAACTATGCATCTGATATCACCGCCTCCTGATCAATATCGATAGATTGAGAAGCAAACTCCCAAATTGCACTATTTTGTAATTGTGCTAAGGTAACACCCGGCCCTTGAATGCGATCCTCCTGTGGGAGAGACAGGCTATGATAAGCCAGGTGATCTGTAGATGTCCCCAGTAAATCCATCTGCCTTTGACACTCCCTCCACTGCGCCTGCTCATAAGCGTCTTCGGACAGAAGGGCAAAAACATGATCGCTCTTTCCCACCAGCTCCATACCCGCTTCCGAATAAAAGGTTAGATAAAATACAATCGTATGATACTCCGGTGCTGCTCTCAATTGTGTGATCCATCGTTCCATATCATCTTTATTTAATGAGAGCAAATCAAAACCATGTGTTATCCCTGTCAAATAGGACACATTTCCCACGAATCCGGATAATTCATTCATCTTTTTCATAAGATCGGGATTATTTGACTTCAGATAATAAATGAATTCAGAAACTGACTGAACAGAAAGATCAATTGGAGAAAGGATGGGAACTGAAAACAGGGTAAAAGGAATAAACAGGACTTTCTTACGCGTCGCCATTTGTAAACTATAGGACCAGGCAAATGCCGCTTTTTCGTAATCCGGTTGTAAGGTAAAGATGGTGATCAAATTGGTATGCTCAGAGGAGCTGCCATGAACATTTTCTAATATCTTCTTCTTGTAATCGGATTGTATCTCGTCAATAACATTCTGTGCCGACTGATACTTAAATATCTGTTTGAAACCGACCGATCCGCTTTCTTTGATATCTTCTGCCAAACTATAGATATATTTGACGCGATCCAGGAGAAGGCTTTGGGCCGGCGTATCCTCTCCCAGCAAAAGAATCTCTATCTGGTGCTGCTTCAAAAATTCTTCCAGACGTTCCAGTTTTGTAAAAATGGAGAGTTCAAAATGAAACTCATTCCTTTTCTTGAAATATTCTATAAGACGAGAGGCATATACCACATCAGAATCAAGTACTGCCAATATTTTATTCAATTACAAACACACCTCCTGATAAAACTGCCTGGGAAATAAAAGAATGTCTCCGAAAACGGAAGAAACTACTAAGATATCATGAATGATGGTTCTACTAACCCACTGATTTATTGAAGTATTTTGCATGTATGTATCATAAACCTGTTAACCGCAACTTGTCAATCTCAATATCATGTGCCTGTCAATATTTGTTATATAGTAACAAATATTATATTTCTCTTTCATAGATTTGCATAAAGAAATCTTCAATCTTTATTCCAACCATTATGAAATAAAAAAGTCTGTCACCCTTGCGGAAATGATATGCCTGTACAAATCGATTGATGGCATTTATACGGAAAGAAATTTATACGCAAAAATCAGACCTGACTTGGGTGGCTATGGGAACCTCACCCTGAACACTGCCCTCATTCAGGTCTGTTTGATAGAAGTTCTGTTAAAAAGTATAGTAAATAGCCAGTCCATATAGCAGCAAAAATCCCGGCAAACCAAGCAGTCCGTTGGTAAGTACGGTGACCCCGTTCACACCGACAAAGATATCATATCCCCCGCTTTTAAAGACAAAGTCCATAATACTTATCCCTGCTGTACCGAATAAGGCCCTCAAGGCAAAATCAGCGATTAAGTCAGGTCTTCGTTTCACCAGACAGACGGCGATAAAGATCACACATATTACAATAATCCCAATTAATAGTATATTGTCCATCCTGTCCTCCCAATTTTTCATACAACCTACTACATTTATATACTGTAGTCCCAAATTTATTCAGGATTTCTTGGATGTATCTATCCAGATTTTTACCGGATAGATTTATATTCACTTTATTGTAAGTTTTAGTATAATCAGGAAAATAATTGGCTATACTATGAGCAAATATGATTGCTGGAGGATGGCGATATGAAATTATTTTCCGATAGGAGACCAAAAGAGGATTTACTATTGAGTGAGATTCATAAGACAAAAGTTGCGCTGGAGGCAGCTTATTCTAATTTTGAGAATGTTGTTGACCCGGATCTGATCGACAGCTGTATCTATGAGATGAATGCCGTACAGCAAAGATATCGTTTTTTGTTACGTCAGGCAAAGGCTGCTGATAAGACCTTTTGCTAAACCGTTGATAAATGTCTTACGAATACTACCATCAAGTGATCCGCTATACTGTTTCACCTGTCATAAATACGCAAACTGCCCCAGGCATTATCCTTGTAAGTTTGGTTTCCCTTCCTTATTTGAATCACCTGAGGCAGTTTTTATCAATCGTATCTATGAAATTCCTCTTTTGTATCTGATCATCCTATGTATCTCTTTCAGTACACCTTCGTGACTTCCATCTTTTGCAGGCACTATCTTTCGTGACTTCCATCTTTTGCAGGCACTATCCTTCGTGACTTCCATCTTTTGCAGGTACTATCCTTCGTAATTTCCATCTTTTGCAGGCACTATCCTTCGTGACTTCCATCTTTTGCAGGTACTATCCTTCGTAATTTCCATCTTTTGCAATCACTATCCTTCGTAATTTCCATCTTTTGCAATCACTATCCTTCGTAATATCCATCTTTTGCAGGTACTATCTTTCGTGACCACTATCTTTTGTAGCATGCCATCCTTCGTAAGTGTGGCTTTTATGCAATAAACCCCCGGCCCCTTTGATCAGGATTGAGATATGTCTCATTTAACATCCCTTTACCGTAGGTTAAGCCCGCATAGACCTGCTGGGTATTACTCATGACAGGTCCGCTGGTGTCTTCTTTGCTGACACCCTCAAACCCGACCAGCAGCTTACGTAAAACAGATTCTGCTCCTGTTAATGCATCAGAATCCTTCTTCATAATCGCAGTGATAATGCTTTTATTAACAAATAGATATAGGCTCAATAAATCCAAAGAAATATGATGTTGATAATCCAATACGGCCATCAGCTCACTTACATACTTCTGTGCTCGTTTTAATTCTTTCACAAAGGTCTCCGGATCTCCTGCTTCTTGTGCTTCTCTGGCCTCTTTGATCTCCTCCAGCGTCATCTCGTATAAGATAACAATGAGTTCACTTTTTGATGCCTGGGTCACTCTTGCCGTGTAATTCTGTATTGCTTCCTTCTTCATTTTTGAAGCCTCCCTCTGTCAAATCATCATAAACTATCTCTGTAACAGGGACAAAATAGTTTGTGGCCTCTGATTTGCCTGAGCAAGCATAGAAGTTCCCGCCTGTGCCAGTACGTTTTTCTGTGTATATTCTGCCATTTCCTGTGCCATATCTACATCCGAAATACGGGACAGGGATTCTGTCATGTTTTCCGAAGTCACATCCAGATTAGAGATGGAGTGCTCCAGACGATTCTGATACGCACCCAGCTTGGAACGAATGCTTGAAACCTTATTAATGGCTATGTCAAGATAATCAATGGCCTCCTGCGCTCCTTTTGCCGTACCGATATTTATTTTGTCAATTCCCAGTGTCTGAGGTGTAACTTTGGGAATCCTGATTGCCATTGTCTGTCCTTCATTGGCTCCGATTTGCAGATCCATTGGTCCTGCATCCAATACTGTAACCGTAACATCCGCGGTAGTGCCACCGGTTGGAGCAGTCGGTGGAGTCAAATCTCCGAATTGATAATCATCAAATACCGTTTTCACCGTGCCCGGTTCTGTTTCAATCACCATTGTAAATTGATTCTGATCTGTAACTGTAATTTTATTCCCGCTTACAGATACGGTGGCTGTATTCTTAAATAGTGATGTAGCCGTATTAATCTGTAGTTCTGCCTTAGCATCAATTCCCTTTGCACTCGCGCCCTGTATGGATAGCCCCAGCAAATCGCTAAGATTTGGATTATCACAGTAAATTTCAATGTTTTCATTAGATCCGAAGCCCCTTGATACAAATGCAAGACAATCCGTTGCTTCGAATTGTTTGCTGGTATATCCGGCATTATTCAGATTGGCCGTAGTAGAGCTGGTGGGTGGTGTTGCCGTTGCAAACACATTGATATCTACCGTATCACAGGCATTTCTAATCTTCTCAAATACCTGGTCCACTGTCTCACCTGCTACGATATTAACGGTCTCACCGTTAATATTAATGGTTCCAGCCTCTGAAGCGTCAATTTTTCTCGCTGTTGTGGCAGGATATGGTGCCGCTGATGCAAAAACAGTTGACTTTCCCAGCACAACTGCCTGTCTGGCATCCTGGGTTACGTCAATGGTATAATTACCAACCCCAACCGTGTCGGATAGGGAAACCAACTCAACTTTATTATTACTGGAATACGATTTTCTATCAATATTGCCATTCAATAAGGACATGGTATTAAATTCTGTTGTATCAGATATTCTTTGAATTTCTTCATTTAACTGATCAATTTCTGCCTGTATCGCGATGCGATCCTCTGTGGTATAGGTTCCATTTGCTGATTGTACTGCAAGCTCTCTCATTCTCTGGCACATAGCCTCAACCTCAACCAGTGCACCTTCCGCTGTTTGTATTACGGAAATACCATCCGAGGCATTTCTCGATGCCTGTCCCAAACCGCTGATTTGAGTTCTCATTTTCTCTGATATAGCAAGTCCCGCGGCATCATCTGCCGCACTGTTAATCCTGTTACCGGAGGACAGTTTCTCCAGGCTCTTATCCAGTTGGCCATTGGTTTTTGCCAGATAGTTATTGGCTTTTAAAGCTGAAATATTATGGTTGATTCTCATTTCAAATTCACCGTTATCCTTTCTGTTTCGCAGCCATCTACCTCCATGAAATGATGGTTCGCTCAATCATAAAATTTACCCGGAATAGATCAGCAACCTCCATGTAGCCGAACAATCCCTCTATTAAGATGCAATTTTCTTTCCATCTGCTATCAATTGTTCCGATTTTTGCACCATCTGTACCGTCGTTCTTGCGATTTTATACAGGACTCGCTGTGCATCGGGGTTTATGCTTTCCTTGCCGGTAACACCCTGAGCCTCCTGATTTAAAGAGAGATCATTGCGTTTGAACTGCAAACCGAATTCCATCTGTTTTACCTGGATTCCTTCTTCCAGCATGGCATGGTTCAATTCCTCGGACATCTTTTTTAGTACTTCCATTCCATTGCTGCTGTCACTGTGAATGAACCCGGTTACATTCTGATTCTTTAGTATAAAATCCGCTCTGGTATTACCAAGCTGCTCCGATTGAATAGAAACACTGACCTTGCCTGCAGCCTGTCTGTCTCTGATTATGGTCAAGTTCATATTGGTGACACCATTGGCCGTCTGAATGGGAATCTGATAGAATTCTTTTTCTGCTAGCCTCTTTAAAAATGTCATCTGTGTGCTGATACTCTTTAGCTGTGCCAGCCTTTCAGAATCAATTTTATCTGCTGCCATAGCCTGTCCCAACGCTTCTTTCGCAGATTCCTCCAATTTTTCATATATTTTATTTATGGAATCCTTGTCAGTTAATTTATCGGATAAAGTTTCGATTTCCTTAAGATCATTTTCCAAATTATCGACAATATTTTCATTTTTTTGTTTTAATACTCTTTTGATATGGGTTTCACCGTTACTTAACAATTGATTTGCAAGCATAATATTCGCAGCGGTTGCCGGCATCTTAAACTCTTCCAGGAAACGAACTGCCTGATCTGAATTCTTCATCATCTGTTTAAGACCTTTGAGCTTCGTGTCATATTCCACATCCAAATCCTGTGAAAGCTCCTTCAGATCCTGCATCTGATCGTAAAGATTCTCTACCGTAACATCCTTGATCGACTCCCAGATTCCCCTTGGTTCGAATGTCAAGGAGGAATTATGTAAATTAAATCCTTCTCTTTGAGATGCCAAATTCGAATTATCCTTCTGTAACACACTTAATTGCTCAGGGGATGCATTGTCTTTCATCTGCTTTATCATTCTTTTAATAAACTCGCTCTGCTCTGCTATGTCCTCCGATACAGATTCTGACTGTACAAATGCAGCATTAATCTGATCCGTTATGCTATTACGGGAAGCATCCATCTGTTCCAGGCTTCCAAAGGCATCATTCACTGCAACACTCATTCCATCTGCCTTTTTGGAGCGGATGGCCGTAAGCAAGTGACTCAGTGTAACTTCCTGATCTGCCTTAATTACCGCGCCGATTGCGGCTCCATCCGACTTTTCAATCTGATAAAGCAGCCTGTAGATACCGATGTAGGATGCCCGTTCTTCCTCTGTTATCCCCCCTGATTTCTCCAGTTTTCTTAAGTAAGTACTGAATTTTTCCTCTGAAGTGACGCCCTGTTCCTCCATTAATTTCTCAACGGTCTTATTCAACTCAGAAATTGGCATCTGCAGGGGATTCACTCCCTCTTTCATTAACCGGACCGTTACCGCCGGATTTAGATGCTCTATTAATGTAGTTACCGCTAAGTCATAGCTTTTTACGTTTTCAATGGCTTCTTTTGTAATCTCCATCTGATTATAGCCTAAGATTCTCACTGCTCTTTGATTCATCTTCGTATGGGAAAGGTTCAGCCCGGTGAGCATGGAATCCGCATTTTCAAATGCCTTAGAGAGGGAATCCCCATATTCGGAACTTGGTACTGTCATTAATGTCTCATAGGACTTTCCCACTTTTACAAATTCCTGTGTCAGCTTATTTCCCTCCGATAAAAGTCCGGCAATCGTTTGCTGTTTTCTTATCTCCATCGTACGGCCAAGAACTGCACTTGGGATATATTTTAATTTTGCGACAGAAGCGGATGTGTCTTTCATTATTTGAAGATTTTGCTTTGTCGCCTCCAGGTCTGTTGCTTTCAATATCTGTTTATAATGAAGTTCTTCCATCTCTTTTAGTTCTTCAACCACCTTCTCCAGTGGTTCGGTATCAATACGAATGCCCTTTTTTTCGAGCTTTGCGGCAGCATCCTTCGTCATCTTAAGCCGGATTTCTTCTAATTGTCGTCTGACCTGTATGTTTTTTATTGCGTCAGGTTCCGTCACCGATTCCTTCCCGTTTTGATCCGGGACATCCGGCAAATTCTTTATTGTTTGATGATGAATCAGTGTTCTTATGGTAATTTCTGAAGCAGATTTTACAGCTTCCTCGATCGCATCGTCACTAATTTGATCCATATCCTTCATCAGCGTATCATAGGGTGTTCCTGACAGCAAGGATACCTCCCGTGGTAATGTTCCCTCTCTGGCTCCCTTTAAGATACGATTTAGCACGTCCTCTTTGTTATAGCTCCCTTTCACCTCTTCAAGTTCTTTTTTATAGGCAAAGCTCTTCTTTGTTAAGGGGAGTCCCTGATCTAAAATCCATCTCGCTGTATCTAAATTTTCCGCATTCACCTCATAACCGGAAGAAATAATCACATCCTTCGCCTGTGCACTCAATTCTTCCCATGCTGCATCAGTAATGCCATATGCCTGCTGATCACTGCGTCCGCTGTAATATGCTTTATAAATATTCTCAATGGTCGGAGGCTGATCTGTCTGTATCAAATAACTCATTGTCTTGTCATCCATACGGGCTGCTGACTCTGACATTTGCAGCGCTGCCGCTATATACGGGGTAATATCTTTGCCGTCAGACCTTTCCTTTTGATCCTCTTTCCTCGCATCTGATGGATCCGGCAGATCCTTCATCCGCTTCATGGCAGTATATAGTTGCTCTATTGTTAAATCCTTTGCCGGAAATCCTTCCCGCTCAATTTCCTTTATATTTTCTATTGTCAGACTTTTTGTCATCTCATCAATTTTAACACTGATATCCTGTATTTCATTCTTTTTCTTAAGGCGTCTTTCCGCATAATCCTTTTGCGCCAAGAAGCCCTCATTATCTATGGTAATCTGACAGATCGTCTTCTTTCCCTGCTCCGGTTTTACAGCCTCAGGATCCCATAACCGGAGTTCTATTATTTTGCCATCGTTTTTTATTACTTCAAATGTTTTCTCATCCATTGGTCTGGCGTCACAAAGCATATCCTTTGATGCAGCAATTTCATAACCTCCGAAATCAATGGTTAGCGGATCACCGACTGAGGTTATCACCCCGGTGATGTGCTGGCCCTCTTGCAGATCCGGGAATGGATTGCTTTGTGTCCCGGAACCTTCTTTTTGTGTTATCCTTTGCAGCCCGGTAAGATCCGGACCATATGCTGCATCGAGATTCATCGTTTGCTTCATGATTTCAACTCCTGACCTAACATCTTTGCGCTCCATTGTCTTATGAAGACGAGTTCCTACTCTTTGTATGTCGGTTATTTAGACAAAAAACTTAACTGATTAAATATTTCCAATCGGATATTATTTTTATTGACAACATATTAAGAGAAATTATTATGGATAACTTCTTAGCTGGCTTCTTACCGAATAAGATAAATAAACATCAGCTTTTATCCCTGTCCTTATAGAATTTCCTATTAAGAACACTATTTTTTTCTCAGGAGGTAATTCATTTGAAAAAAAGATTTTCGTATATTATATTCCTGATCCTGATTTTGAGCATCCCATTATTTACCGCCAGCTGCAAAAATCACTCGAACCCGGAACATGTGCAGACAAATTTTAATGCCTTTTTGAATGATCTATTTGTCGAGGAAGTCAGCTCTGATACCCTATCGCTGAATTACTCACTGGCCGATCCTGGAAAATTCGGTATTAAAAAAGATAAAGTAACCCTTGGCGAGTTCAGTGCGGATCATATGAGAAAGATACTTGCAGTCTCTGAAAATTATCTGAAGCGTTTAAGAGCTTTCGATTATGACCAATTATCAAAAGATCAACAACTCACTTATGATATCGTGAAAAAATACTTGGAACAGGATCTGGATGCGGGAGATTTTATCTATTACAGTGATTGCCTTGGCCCTACCACCGGTATCCAGGCACAGCTCCCAATTCTCCTCGCCGAATACGGATTTTACAGTAAGAAAGATATTGATAATTACATACAGCTGCTCTCCTGCGTTGATAATTACTTTAAGGCCATTGAGGTTTTTGAGCAGCAAAAGTCTAAGAAGGGCCTGTTTATGAGTGATGATGTTGCCGACGGCATCATTGCGCAGTGTAAGGCTTTCATAGCAAATCCGGAAGAAAACTTTCTGATCACCTATTTCAATCAGAAGATTCTGGATTATAAAGGTCTGACTGACGATGAAATCCGGGCTTATAAGAAAGCGAATAAGAATGCCATTTTAAAGGTTGTCATCCCCGCCTACCAAAATCTGATTGACGTATTAACAGATTTAAAAGGCAGCGGAACCAACGCAGCAGGTCTGTATTATTATCCTGAGGGGCAAGCCTATTATGAGTATCTGGCAAAAACCAAAACCGGATCCGGTAAAAGTATGGATGAGATGGCAAAAATGCTGGATAAGGCAATTAATGACGGTATTATAAAGATCACGACCCTTACCTTAACCGATTCTAAAATTATGGATAAATATATGTCGTTTCATTCTTTCCCGCTCACCGATCCCCAGGAAATACTTTCCGACCTGAAAAAGGATATCAACAATGACTTTCCTGCACAAACACCGGTAAAATGTGATATTAAATACGTAGATAAATCCCTGGCTGATTATTTGAGTCCGGCCATGTATCTGGTCCCTCCCATTGATGATTATGAAAATAATGACATCTACATTAACGGAAAGGATAAGAAGACGCTTTCTAAAATTTATACCACGGTTGCTCATGAAGGCTACCCCGGACATCTTTATCAGTGTATTTATTTTCGCAACCTTAACCCTGCACCCATCCGCAATGCTATGGATTTCATCGGTTATGATGAAGGATGGGCAACTTATGTGGAGTTTTATTCCTATCGATACGCCGGAATTGATGATAATTTGGCAGACTTTCTTGCGGCCAACAATGAGGTAATCTTATGTATGTATGCAAGGGCGGATATCGGGATCCATTACCAGGGATGGCTAAAAGATGATGTGGTAAATTACATCCTTAACTTTATCGTTGATAAAGATATTGCGGAGTCTATCTATCATACTTTATTAGAAGAACCGGCCATCTATCTTCCCTATGCCATTGGCTATCTGGAAATTCAAGAGTTGAGAACCAAAGCGGAGAATGCCCTTGGGGATCAGTTTAATGTTAAGAAATTTCACGAATTCCTGCTTGATATGGGTCCCTCTCAGTTTGATGTTATTGAGAAATACATGAACCAATGGATCGCGGATCAGAAGAAATAATGATATTATGCTTCCCCATTCAAGGCTATGAATATGATTTCGACAAATGATTTCGAAGCGGAGCCGCTCGCGCTTAGTTGTATCACGTAGCAGTACATAAGGTTCTAAAATACAGAACCAAAGTACTTACGGATGCAAATACTCCTTTTCGGAATTATTTATCGAAATCAATGTGTTCATTATTAAATGAGGAGTGAGCGGTAACACACTGTTTACGTTCTTAATAGAAAATTGTTTATTTTTAATTGACATTTACATTTCCAGAAATTATACTTAATGTGGCGTAGGATTTTTTTATATTATATATAACCTAATTTGCAAGACTCTTTTATTTAAATAGTGCCCAAAAAACAAACAAAAATAAGCACCGGTTTTTCCGGTGCTTATTTTTGTTTTCTACTTATTATTTCACGCAGCTTCTCAGTCCGAAACCAGCTCTGCCTAATTGCCATTAAAAAGTACCATTTCCTTCATCCTTACCAACGCCTTCTGCTCTAATTCCAAGGCAGATTGAAGGAATTTGATCACTTGCAGGCGATCCGCCTCGCCACTGATGTCCTTTCTTGTGACAAGCTCCGACGCGCTCTTCCATGCTTCATAAACATTTTGATAGATCTCACTTAATTCCGTATGATTTTTCATTGCGAAATATAGATGGGCATAGTATTTTAATGCCCCATAAGTATTGATATGATATTCTATGTTCCAGGTCAGTTTATTTTCAAACTCCTTACCAAGAAATTCAATCAGGGTCTCGTATACCGCCAGACCGCTGATCAGATCACTGCTTTCTTCTCCCATCATATGAGAGATTGCCATATGAAGTGTTCCATCCCATATATCCTTTGGTGACTTCTCACTCTTTCCTGTAATTGTTAGAACCGATAAAATAGGGATATCAAATTTTCCGAGAAGCAGGTATGGAATTCGGATTTTATCTCCGGTGATTGCCACTGCATTCAACACCTCATTTTCATCATCATATCCAGTAATAAGGCCCCATTCGGCTCCTCCCACATCAAATGCTATTGCCGGAATATCCCGGTCAATGGAGGATCTGATCGTTACAATTGCTTCTTCCCTTTTCGCCTCTTCTTCCTCCTCTTCTCCCCAGTATCTTCCTACATACTCACAAAGGAATCCGCTATTTTCCACCCAGGCCTTCTGGCAGTCAAAATCCCATCCGCTGATTGCCTCAGTTGCAAGATCACCTGCCGCCCACATACGAAATGCAAACCCGCTGGTGGCAACCACTTCTTCTGCCTGTTCCGGATAAGGACTGCACTTGATTGCCGTCCCCAGCGCTTTTGCTAATGTAAATAAGTACCCGTTGGGATCCTCAATACCGTCCTTCCAGGTTATATCCAATTCTTTCAACTAACACCCCGCCTTTCTGATCAACCGCCATTTGTATCCCTTCTTACTGATGATGGTCCTTCCCAATAAATATATGTATCATAACGCAATCTATTTCCATTCCCTCCGGTCCATTCCACAAAAAATACGGATCCGAAGAATATGCATAAATCCATATCCTTCGGATCCGTATTTTTTATATAAGCTTCTTCTAATCTGCTTCTATTTACCGTCTGGTTGCTGTGTCTATTGAATTTCAGCTCCCGCAGGCATGGATTTTTCCGGAATCATTAAGGAAAGGTTTCCCTGTGCATCCTCTGCACAAAGAAGCATTCCTTCTGACAAAATTCCTGCAAGCGTCGCCGGCTTTAAGTTAACTACAACCATTACCTTCTTACCAACCATCTCTTCCGGTGTGTAATGTGCCTTAATCCCTGAAACAATCTGTTTCACCTGTGAACCGATCTTTACCTGTGAACATAATAATTTCTTAGACTTCTTCACTTCCTCGCAGGCAATAATTTCGCCTATTTGAAATTGCAGCTTTGCAAAATCATCATACGTAATCTCCGGTTTTTCTTCTATGTCGATAACATCCTGTACATTCTCTGCTACACTTTCTTCGGGATTACTAACTTCCGGCACACTGCCGCTTTGTTTCGCATTCATAGCTTCCACTTTATCAAGTACCTCCTTCATATCCAGACGGGCAAACAATATCTCCGGGGCTTCCGTCACTTTTGTTCCCGATTGATAGCGCCCGAACTGCCCGATTTCCTCCACCGTTCTCGCAGCTGATGAAAGCTGCTTTAAGATTTTCTCTGAGGTCTGGGGCATAAATGCTTCCATCAGGCTGGCCCCGATACAGATACCTTCCACCAGATTGTATAATACGGTTTCCAATCGATCCTGCTTCGCTTCCTCTTTCGCAAGCGCCCATGGCATGGTCTCATCAATATATTTATTACAGCGTTTAAATAGCGTAAATATCTCGCTGATGGCATCTGCGACCCTTAATTTTTCCATCTTAGCGATGACTTTCTTCGGTGTCTCAAGTGCCAGAGCTTTCAATTCTTCATCTACGGCTTCCTCCACGCCCTTGTTATTCACGACTCCGTTAAAATATTTATTGGACATGGAAATTGTACGGTTAACAAGGTTCCCCAGGGTATTGGCAAGATCGGAATTAATACGCTCCACCAACAGTTCCCAGGAGATAATTCCGTCATTATCAAAGGGCATCTCATGAAGCACAAAATATCTGACCGCATCCACACCAAACATCTTCACCAGATCATCTGCATAAAGCACATTTCCCTTGGATTTGCTCATCTTATCACTGGCACTCCCCTTTAACAGCCATGGATGACCAAAAACCTGTTTGGGAAGTTCTATCCCAAGTGCCATAAGCATAATCGGCCAGTAAATGGTATGAAAGCGAAGAATATCCTTACCGATCAAATGCAAATCTGCCGGCCAGAATTTATGAAATTGCTCGCTGCTGTTGCCCTCTGCATCATAACCAATTCCGGTGATATAGTTACTTAAAGCATCGATCCACACATATACCACATGCCGATCGTCAAAATCTACGGGAATCCCCCATTTAAATGAGGTTCTGGATACACATAAGTCCTGTAATCCGGGCAGAAGGAAGTTGTTCATCATCTCATTCTTTCTGGATTCCGGCTGAATAAATTCCGGATTGGTCTTAATATGTTCGATCAGCCGATCCGCATATTTACTCATTTTAAAGAAATAAGCTTCTTCCTTTGCGGGCTGAACCTCTCTGCCGCAGTCAGGGCATTTCCCATCCACCAATTGGGAAGCAGTAAAGAAAGCCTCACAGGGATTACAATACATTCCCTCATAAGTTCCTTTATAAATATCGCCCTGTTCATATAATTTTCTGAAGATCTTTTGAATCTGTTTCTCATGGTAGGGGTCTGTGGTTCGAATAAATTTGTCATAGGACGTGTTCATCAGGTCCCAGATCTCCTTAATCTCACCTGCGATCCGGTCAACGAATTCTTTCGGTGTAACGCCTGCTTCTGCCGCCTTTAATTCTACCTTTTGACCATGTTCATCTGTTCCGGTCTGAAAAAACACCTCATACCCTTCAAATCGTTTAAATCGGGCGATCGCATCTGCTAAAACAATCTCATACGTATTTCCGATATGCGGTTTTCCCGACGTATATGCGATTGCCGTTGTCATGTAATATGGTTTCTTACTCATCTCATATCATCCTTTCTATTTTCAATTTTCACTTATTCCTTCTTTTATGCCTCCGGACTGCAAATACTTATCCGGAATGATCCATATATTCATCTGTGGGTCTTATTTCTAAACATTAAAAACTCCCGTCCTTAAATTACTTTAAAGACGAGAGAGACTCTCGTGTTACCACTTTAATTTACCATTACCTCACAACAATGGCCTTACCTACTGCACTATAACAGTATCGCAATCTAACGGTTGCATCCGTCACAATCTAAGGATTTCTCCCTCGGTGTACAGCTCCAAGACCATCTTCAGCAACTTCGTCGTACCCAGAATATCTGGACAGGATTCTCATCCATCTCCCCTTCTCAGCTTACCGGGGTTCTCTGTCAACCGCTCCACTGCCTACTCTTCTTTTCACAGCCTTTACTCTCATTCAATTATTCTAAAACACCATTTATATTGACAAAGTATACCATGTGTTTCTCTCTTTGTCAAAGATTATCCCATATAGACCAGCTCTGAAAGGTAAACTTCTTTATATTTCTCTGATTTTGCTCAAAACAGTAATTGTGGAAATCTATCCTCTGTTTTGCCATTTCTCAGGTAGGTTATCCACATCGCATAAGCAGACTAATTTAC
>JAEXNR010000025.1 GCA_023439505.1 Bacillota bacterium | reverse complement strand
ATGAATGGGTAGGCAAAAATAAAAGGAAGATAACTTTGGTATTTACAAAAAAACGGCATAGAAATGGAGAATAACATGAAAAAAGAGTGGAAGGTATATTTTAGCGGTAATTTCTGGGGACATCGGCCCTATGAACGGGCAGGAAAAAAGATCATGCAGGGATCACCATTTTGCTGGGCGGGTTATGATTGGGTGATACCTGCCGTTTATTCGACTTCAAAAGGAGTGGTTGCAGATATCTGCAGAAAGATATCGAAAGATAGTATCTCTGCGTATTATGATAAATGGGATAATGATAATCTGGAGCGGCTAGACAGCGGACAGCGTGAGCAACTAAAAAGAGAGAGCCCGTTTGAACTGTCTGTAGATTTTGCCATGCAGCAGGGGCATATCGATGGCGTGTCAAAGAGGAGTTGTTCGGTTATATGGCAGCCATGTCAGCCTGATCATAATGGGAAGGAATCCAACGAGGTAATGGAGGCCTACGGTCTGGATCAGGACTGCGGCTGGGTGATTTGCCGGGTTGCTTTCCCCTGGAAGGGAAAAAAGAAACCCAGGGTAAATGAATTGACATTAACATTATCTATGGAAAATCAATTCATATCCTGTAACTCGGATTTTACCACAGCAGTAGGCTGTGATCCCTTTGATGTAAAATTCCTGCATCCGGATACGGGAGAAGTTTATCATCTTCACGTGGCTTCCTGCGAGAGATTTCAGCTGCCAAAGCGGACCTTTTCCCATCGGGAATGGATCTTTCCGGATAATGGCGCCGCCTTAACCTATGCGATAACCCCGGAGATTTCTCGTGAAATGATTGAAATCAGGGATCGGAACCTGGGAGATAAGCCGATTTCAAACACGGTTAAATACGGCGCATCCTGTTCGGCAATAGGAATAATCGGAGGATGTGACGGACCCTCTGCAATATTTCTTGCATCAAAAGAAGTGAAATGTCATACCATACCATCCTCTTTTCACTTTGAACCTTTAACTGAGGTAACCTGGGGGATCCGTATGAAGGTGGAACGAATCAAGCCATTAGAGATCGTGATGAATGAGACTGGAACTATTAAGGAATGAGACATTGTAAGAAAGGGGAATGAAGTGGCGGATATCTATATTAATTATGGTACAAATCTACAGAAAATGACCATGGAGCTAATGGAAACAGCTAAAATAAATGAGAAAATAAATCCATCCATGCGGATTGGGATCAAGCCCAATTTGGTTGTCTCCCGCAGGGCAGAGGAAGGTGCAACAACCCATCCTGAGATAGTGGAGGGAATTATAAGTTATCTGCAGGCTCAGGGATGCAATGATATCAGCATCATGGAAGGATCCTGGGTGGGAGACAGTACTCAGAGTGCATTCGTAAATTGCGGATATACGGATCTTGCCCATCGATATCAGGTGAAATTGATTGATACAAAGCGCGATAGAGTGATCAGGGTGAAGGAAGGAGACATCACGCTGAGCCTGTGTGAAAGTGTGGTGAACGTGGATTATCTGATCAATGTACCTGTTCTCAAAGGGCACTGTCAGACCGGCATGACCTGTTGTATTAAAAATTTAAAAGGTTGTATCCCGGATAGTGAGAAGAGACGTTTTCACACCATGGGACTGCATAAACCAATCGCTGCTCTTGGCAAGGCACTTTTACCGGCACTTCATATCGTGGATTCGGTTTGCGGTGATTTGTCCTTTGAAGAGGGGGGGAACCCCGTAACTGCCAACAGAATCATGCTTGGCTTTGATCCGGTGCTCCTGGACTCTTACGGAGCAGGACTGATCGGGTTTTTGCCCGATGAGATTGAATATCTTCGTCTGGCCAAAAAAGAAGGATCCGGCAAATATGCGGATGAGACTACAACTATTGTGGAATTGAATGCAGAACACCGCCCGAAGGTGAGCTTAGGGCACTCCGGTAAGATGACGAAGTACCGGAAGATGATTGAAGAGGACAGCGCATGTTCGGCCTGTTATGCTTCTCTTATCTATGCGCTTGATAAAGCAGGCGGACGAAGAAATGATATAATTAAAATTGGTCAGGGATTTCAGGGTAAGACATTAAACGGAATCGGGGTAGGTAATTGTACCGCCGGATGTGAATCCTATGTCAAAGGATGTCCACCCAAGGCAAGTGATATCATAGCGTATCTGGAGAAAAAAGGGTAAAATACTGGACATCTTACTGAAATTAGAGGATAATAAGAAGAAAACAGGAGGAACAGTATGGACAAAAACTGGGAAGAAAGTCAGAAGCAGATTGCAGTTGTATTTTCCATTCTTTTTCCGGGGGCCGGCTTTTTATATCAGAAGAAGTGGCTGACAGGAATGATATTTGGGCTTATTCATATTATTTTATTCATTCTGTTGTTTTATCAGGGCGTCATCATGGTTTATGAAAAGCATACCGGTATGGAGATCTCTACTTTTGAAATCACACTGATGGTCATAACTGTCATAGGTCTCTTTCTTAACTGGTTTGCCGACATCCGCAAGCTGCAAAATTATAAGTAAACAGATCTCAGGTTAGTTCAGATATCGTAGCGTGTGAAATTTAAAATTCTCACACGGCAAATTTGTGCTGATGTCCAAATTCCCGGGCATTGGCAGCATGGAGGGTTACAATGGCGAAGTATGAAAGAAAATTTCGTGGTAATTTTTATGAGATGCTGGAACGATTGAATGAAGATATTAAGAGAAGCAGTTCATCTGCCAGCTATGAGGATGGAAGTGATTTTATCAGCGGATCGACAAAAGCGGCGGTCCGGGTATATGAACGTTACAGTATGGCAGGCGGGAACAGGGTCAGCCTTAATGTAACATTAATTGACAATGGAAAAGAACTGTTTCTTTCGGCGATTACCTCGGGCGGTAGCCAGGCTGTCTTTTTTAAAATCAATACCTGGGGAGAAGAAACATTCCTGCAGATCTGCCGCGAATCGGTAGAAGAATATATCTCCGGATATAGAGGATAACAATAAAACAGAAGAAGAATTGAGAATCAAAAGCACCTCCGCTGCCTTGAGGGATAGAGATAATGGCAGCAGGAGGTGCTTTTGTGAGGAAAGACTTGTTCCATGACATTGCAGATTTATCAACAATTCACCTGTAGAATGAATTGGATAACGTTGTTGGCGGGTCAGAGCAAATTGTAAGCCGACCCATTTGTTTCTATCACTTTTCTAACCATGGGGAACTCAGGGGTTATTTGACGAAGAAGGTGATTTACCCGGCAGCCTGAATGTTTTGTCAAATTCCCCGTTTTTGGCAAAGACATAAGTGCTTGGTTGGTTTGATTAACCGTCGAATACTTGCCGGGCTGCGGGTAAATCCCATGGTAATGAAACTCTATGATGATACCCCCTCAGTTATACCGCTACTTCAACCTGATATTCCTCTTTCCCGTTCACAAGAGGAATTGTCGTTCCTTCAATTGGAGTTCCGTCAACAATCAGACGAATTGTCTTCTTATTCATGTTGGTAACATGTATATTAAACTTTGCTCCGCGGAATTCGCGAATAAGGTGAAGTTCTTTCAAATCATCCGGCAGACAGGGTTCCACGATAAGTCCATCATAATCTGCACGAATACCCAGTATATATTGACTGATATTAACAAAGGACCAGGAGGCAGTACCTGTCAGCCAGCTGTTCTTGGCCTGACCAAAATTGGCAGCCTCTCTGCCTGCTATCATCTGACTGTAAACATATGGCTCCGTGAAATGGATCTCGCTGATATCTTCGAGAAAGGCCGGTGCAATGCTTTTATAACCTTCAAATGCTTCGTTTCCCTGACCGATTACAGTGTGTGCTATACTGATCCAGGGATTGCTGTGACAAAATATGGCTCCGTTTTCCTTATAACCCGGAGGATAACTTGAGATCTCCCCGAGATTAATGTAATATTTGGTAAAGCAGGGGTTTAACAACTGAACGCCATACTTTGAGGTAAGACGCTCTTTCACGCTGTCCAGCGCTTTCTTGGCTTTCCCGTTTGCAGTTCCGATTCCCGCAATGACACAAAAGCCCTGAGGTTCGATAAAGATCTGCCCTTCCTCACAGGTTTGACTTCCGACCGGGTTACTATAAGCGTCATAAGCGCGCAGAAACCAGGAACCATCCCAACCATCTTTTTCAATGGCTTCTTTCATGCTGACAATTTCCTTCTGAACGAAGGCGGCTTCTTCCACATTCCCAATTCGTTTACAAAGCTCTGCATATTCGGCACCGTATTTTACAAACATGGCACCAATGAAAATACTTTCTGCTTTACCGCTTTCAAAATTGGAGCAGGTCTGGAAACTCTCACCGGGTTCCTCGGAGAAGCAGTTAAGGTTCAGACAGTCGTTCCAGTCAGCACGTCCGATGAGGGGAAGCTGATGGGGACCCTTATGTTCAATCGTATAGTGAACACTACGCTTTAAATGTTCCATCAGAGGTTCTTCTGATCCTGCAACATTATTAAAAGGAACCGGAGCGTCTAATATGGAGATATCGCCTGTTTCTCTGATATAAGCAGCAGTACAGGCAACAAGCCACAAAGGGTCATCATTAAATCCGCTCCCCACGTCTGCGTTACCCCGCTTGGTTAACGGTTGATATTGATGATAGGTACTGCCATCCTCGAACTGAATGGAGGCAATATCAATAATTCGTTCTTTGGCCCGTTCCGGGATCATATGGAGAAACCCTAACAGATCCTGACAGCTGTCACGAAAGCCCATTCCGCGTCCTGTCCCGCTTTCATAATAGCTGGCGCTGCGGCTCATATGAAAGGTCACCATACATTGATACTGATTCCAGATATTTACCATACGATCCATCTGTGGAAGATCACTCTTTACCTGATATTTGCCAAGTAGTTGATCCCAATGGGCTGCCAGTGCATCCAATGCATGATTTACCGCATCCGCATTGGAATAACGGTTAATCATTTCTTTTGCTTTGGTCTTATTAATAATTTCATTAGATTCCCATTTATCGTTATTCTCGTTTTCGATATAACCGAGGATAAATACAACTTCTTTTGTTTCCTGAGGCTTTAAAGTAACGGAGATCTGATGTGCTGCAACCGGATACCAACCACTGGCGATGCTGTTGCTGCATTTACCGTTTTGCACAACGGCAGGAGAAGACCAGTCATTATCCGGTCCAAGGAAGGAGGTCCTGTCAGTATCAAAGCCTGACGCAGGGGTGTTGACACTATAAAAGGCATAATGATTGCGGCGCTCTCTGTATTCTGTTTTATGATAGATGATTCCGTTTTCTACTTCAACCTCTGCAATGTTTAAGTTTCTCTGAAAGTTAGTGGAGTCATCCACCGCATTCCACAGACACCATTCCAATGCACTGAACAGCTCAAAAGACTTATCTTCCTCACTTTCATTGGTTAGAGTAACCTTTTGTATCTCACAGTTATCTTCCATAGGAACAAAATATGTAACAGAAGCATGTAATGCATTGCGGCTGCCTGAAATTACGGAATACCCCATACCGTGTCTGCAGCTGTAAGAGTCAATTGGAGTTTTCACCGGTTTTAAGCAGGGGCTCCAGATGTCATTGTCTTCTTTTATATAGAGAAATCGACTACCGATATCATTCGGTACATTATTATACCGGTATCTGGTGATACGTCTTAGCTTCGCATCCCGGTAAAAGGAGTATCCTCCACCCGTATTGGAAATCAGACTGAAGAACTGATTGCTGCCCAGATAATTAATCCATGGCAACGGAGTAGAAGGTGTTTGAACAACATATTCTTTTTTTGCGTCGTCAAAATATCCGTATTTCATAATTAAAATTCCTCATTTCCTTTATTTCAAAAATCTTGCTTATTACGTAAACGTTTAAGTTAAAATAATCATACTATTATGCACTAAAAAAATCAAGAAAATAAATGATAAAATGAAACTTTGTAAATATTCACTAAAAAGTATGGGCCAAAATTGTTAAAATAGACAAAAGTGTAAATAATGATTGCATTTAATTGGTGATTATAGTAAGATGAATACGAAAACGATTAAGTAACTCGTTTGGTACTTCTCTGGCAGTAAATGAGGGATAGGAGGATTTGACTTGGTTTCTTTAAAGGACATCGCGGAAAAATGTCAGTTGTCTGTAGCAACTGTCAGCAAGGCACTCAATGACCAAAATGATATAGGGAAAGAAACAAAAGAGAAGGTAAGGATGATTGCTGAAGAGATGGGTTATCTTCCGAATGCTGCTGCAAGAATTTTAAAAACAAGGCGCAGTAATAATATCGGGGTATTGTTTATTGATAAGATGAACAGCGGCCTGGCTCATGAATACTTTTCATCCGTACTGGAAAATCTGAAGACAGAGTCTGAAAAGAGAGGTTACGATATTACATTTATTTCACAAAATATTGGAAACCAGAAAATGAGTTATCTCGAACATTGTAAGTATCGAAATTATGACGGTGTTGTCATCGCAAGTGTTGATTATGCGGACCCTATGGTTCTGGAGCTTGTGAAAAGTAATATACCCGTCGTTACCATCGATCATGTGTTTAATGAGAAAACGGCCATCGTATCAGACAATGTTAAGGCAATAGAGGATTTGGTAAATTACATATATCAGTGCGGTCATAGAAAAATTGCATTCATTCACGGTGAGGATACAGCAGTAACGCAGAAACGTTTGGCAAGTTTTTATAAGACATGTAATAAACTTGGTATCAGCATTCCGGAGGATTATGTTAAAGCATCCTATTATCATGATCCCAAAACAACAGGAAGAGCCACCAGACAATTGCTGGAACTGGCGGACCCGCCAACATGTATTATGTTTCCTGATGATTTTTCTTTCATAGGGGGGATGAATGTCATTGAAGAGAAGGGATTGCGAATTCCGGAAGATATCAGCGTCACCGGTTTCGACGGTATTCTCTTATCTCAGGTCTTAAGACCTAAGCTTACTACCATAAAGCAGGACTCAGAAGCAATTGGATATGAGGCTGCGAAGATGCTGATCGATTGGATTGAAGATCCAAAAACCAATATTGTATCCCAGGTTCGTATTCCCGGTAAGTTATTAGAGGGACAGACGGTGAAGAGACTGGTATACAAGGAATGATTAGGAGTCTGCCAAGCAGCTCCGGCGATAAGAAGGTTATGCTGAATAAACAGCAGAACATATTTAAATTTTTAGGAGGGTGAAGATTGATGAAAAAGAAACTTTTTGCAGTTGTGTTAGTCGTATGTATGGTTATGTCTATGTTTTCCGGATGTGGAAAGAAAGGTACTGACGATGTAACAAAAAATGATGGGGAAGCAACACAGGCTCCTGAGGCAACAAAAGCACCGGATGATGCAGCAGCTCAGCCGACAGATGATGGAGCAGCTTCACAGGGTAAAGTTTTTAATATTTACTGCTGGAACACAGAATTTCAGGATCGTTATACAGCGTATTATGAAAAAGCCGGTAAATTACCGGAGGGTATCAAAGTTAACTTTATTGTAACTCCAAGTGATAACAATGCTTATCAGAATGCTTTGGATCAGGCATTATTAAATCAGGAATCCGCAGCACAGGATGATAAAGTGGATATGTTCCTGATCGAAGCTGACTATGCTTTAAAATATGTGAATACAGATTATACACTGGATGTTAAGGGTGACGTCGGTTTAACGGATGCAGATCTGAAAGATCAGTATCAGTATACCAAGGATATTGTAACAGATAGCAATGGAATTCAAAAGGGTACCACATGGCAGGCAACACCGGGGTTATTCGTTTACAGACGTTCTATCGCAAAGGATGTTCTTGGAACAGATGATCCGGATGCAGTTCAGGCAGCATTGGCTGACTGGTCAAAATTTGATCAGGTTGCAGCTCAGGCTCATGACAAAGGTTACAAGATGTTATCAGGTTTTGATGATGCATATCGTACCTTCTCCAATAATGTTTCTGCTCCATGGGTAGATGGCAATAAAATCGTAATTGATCCTAACTTAATGAAGTGGGTTGATCAGACGAAGACCTATACAGATAAGGGTTATAATAATAAAACAGGTCTTTGGGCTCCGGAGTGGAGTGCAGATCAGGGTCCTGATGGTAAAGTATTTGGTTTCTTCTATTCAACATGGGGTATCAACTTCACATTGTTAGGAAACTCTCTTGCAACATCTCAGGATGAAGGCGGTAAACTTGAAGTAGGCAACGGTATCTTCGGTGATTATGCAGTTTGCGAAGGACCTCAGAACTACTATTGGGGTGGAACATGGATCTGCGCAGCAGCAGGTACGGATAACATTCCTTTGATCAAAGATATTATGCAGACATTAACCTGTGATCCTGTAACAATGAAGAAGATCACAGAGGATACACAGGATTACACCAATAATATGACTGCAATGAACGAAATAGCAAACAGTGATTTCAAATCTGATTTCCTTGGCGGACAAAATCACATCAAGTTATTCTCCGAAGCAGCACCTAAGATTGATATGAGTAACATTTCAGCATATGATCAGGGATTAAATGAGTCCTTCCAGACTGCTTTCAGAGATTACTTTAATGGTGCTGTTGATAAGGATACTGCACTGGCTAACTTCTATAAGTCAGCGATTGAGAAGTATCCGGAATTAACAGAATAATACTTAGTTTATGACCAGAATATCAGTTACTGCTGAGTTCTGCTGTTAAACCAAAAAGGGATGTTGCAAAATCAAATCCTATCCAATGGGTCAGGTGTTTGATTTTGCAACAGTTCCCATGTGAAAGGGGTATAGGAATGGAAAAAGAAAGGAATCATACAGTGAAGCATAAGAGTGTAAGTTATGCAAAGTGGGGCTATATATTTTTAATTCCTTTTTTTGCTACATACTTCATATTTTCATTTGTTCCGCTGATATCAACCTTTTATAACAGTTTTTTTGAAAATTATAGATCGGGTCTGACTCAGATCGGACCTAATTTTGTGGGATTTGATAATTATAGTAAGATTCTGAATGCCGATTTATATAAATATACGGCGAATACAATTATTATGTGGATCATGGGATTCATTCCGCAGATTGTCATTGCCCTTCTACTGGCAGTATGGTTTACGGATCTGCGTCTCAGATTGAAAGCAACCGGTTTCTTTAAGACAATTATATATATGCCAAACCTGATCATGGCGGCAGCATTTTCCATGTTGTTTTACACCTTATTCTCCGATGGAGGACCAGTCAATGATATTCTGGTTGATCTCGGAATACTCAAGGAACCATTTCGATATATGACCTCTCTTTGGGCAACAAGAGGATTGGTTGCTTCGATGAACTTCCTTATGTGGTTTGGTAATACAATGATTATTCTGATGGCTGGTATTATGGGGATTGATACAGCGCTTTTTGAAGCTGCTGCGATTGACGGAGCCAAGCCCTGGAAGATATTTACCCAGATTACAATTCCTACCCTTCGTCCGATTATGATCTACGTGTTAATTACTTCCATGATCGGTGGTATTCAGATGTTTGATATTCCTCAGATATTCACCAACGGAAGAGGAACACCGGATCGAGGCAGTATGACATTGATTATGTATCTGAATAATCATCTCTTTAGCAAGAATTATGGTATGGCCGGAGCTTTATCCGTGATCTTGTTTATTATGACAGCTATTTTAAGCGTTGCTGTGTTCTTTACAATGACACGGGATAATTCGAAAAGGAGGTAACGGACATGGATAATAGAGAAAAATTATTGGTTTTCCAACTGAAACTGGAAAGAGTTATTTGCTATCTGGTATTGATAATTATTGTTGTTCTGTGCTTATTTCCTTTTTTCATCCTGATTATTAATTCTACACGTGCACATGCTGATATTATGAAAGGATTCTCCTTTTTACCCGGCAAATCCTTTGTTATAAATTTTAAGAATGTTTTGGAAAATGAGAATCTTCCGGTTGTTTATGGTATCATCAACAGCTTATTAATCTCGACATGCAATGCCATATTAACTACTTATTTCTCTTCTTTGACAGCATATGCAATCCATGCATATAATTTCAGATTTAAAAGAACAGCCTATTTATTTATACTGATTGTTATGATGGTCCCGGTACAGGTATCAACACTAGGTTTTATCGATCTGATGGGTAAGATGCATTTGATGGATAACTTTATTCCACTGATTGTGCCGTCCATCGCAGCACCTGTTGTTTTCTTCTTCATGAAACAGTACATGGAGAGTAACCTTCCGCTGGAGATTATTGAAGCAGCAAGAATTGACGGATCGGGTGAATTTCATACCTTCAACCGGATTATCTGTCCGATTATGAAGCCTGCTATTGTTGTTCAGGCAATCTTTGCTTTTGTAGGAGCATGGAACAATTACTTTATTCCCTCCTTAATCATTAAGACAAATACAAAGAAGACATTACCGATTTTAATTGCACAGCTTCGTAGTGCAGATTTTCTAAAGTTTAATATGGGTCAGGTTTATATGCTGATAACACTTGCTATTATTCCTGTTGTAATCGTTTATATATTCTTATCAAAATTTATCGTTCGTGGAGTGACCGCCGGAAGTGTCAAGGGATGATATCGGCCGGCAAGGGAAGAAGTTACAGCTTTGATTTATTGATTTTAATTTAAAAATCTGAGTTTACCAAAAATGGGGGGTAACTGGGGCATCAAATTATATCATAAACAGGAATGTAAAGAAATGAAAATATAAAAGAGTTGATAATTTGTAAGAAATAAAATATATAAAAAATAGAAAGCAGTCGTTTGACTGCTTTTTATCGTATCGGATTACCGATCCCTCCTGCTTATAGAAGAGGTTTACTGTTTATCTTGTTTCTCCGGCTTGAAAAACGCTGATAAACGCATCTGATTTCTCTTTTTCAGCGGAGTGCATCCATATTTTTCTTTAAACATCTTCATAAATAATTTGTAGTTGGTAAAGCCATGATCCGCCAGAATCTGTGTGATACTATTCTCAGTCTCTATCAGGTCACCATAGATGTGTGACATTCTCACTTCGTTGATATAGTCTAAAAAAGTGGTTCCCATATTCTTTTTGAAGAAGCGGCAAAAATACTCCGGATTTAGGGATACAAGATCGGCTGCATCTCTCAATGAGAGATCCTCGGCATAATGCTCTTTTACATAGGTAATAATCTGAGTTAATCTTTTCCGATTTATATCATTTTTGGTTTTAACGGTAGAGCTGATACCGGTTTTATAGTATTTCACCAGCTGATAGAGTAAGTCGTAGAGCAGACTGGTAAATAAGAAGGCATATCCGGGTTCTTTTGAATCATAGATATCTCCCATCCGGGATAAAAGGCGATAAACTCCGAGTGCAGCTTCCTCCTGTTGTGCGGGATCAGAAATTATATTGGGATCAAACCGGAGATAATCAATATCGGGAAGTCTGCTTTCCAGAAAATGATACGGGATTTGGAGCAATTGAACATTGGTCGGTTCCACACACCTGGTTGCATGAATGTCACGGGAATTGATGATAATAAAGTTGTTAACGCCAAGCTGATATTGGTGATCATTCACCCAAACCTGCATCCTGCCGGATCGAATAAACAGGATTTCCAGGCTGTTGTGCCAGTGGTTGGTGATCAGCTGACTGCTGTCTTGATAGTTTGAGAATCTCACCTGAATATCGGACATGATCTCAATCGTTTCGTGGATAAGCGGATCCATAGGATACCTCCTTTCCCCAGGGTGCTTTAATGTTGGGGAATATTGTATGGCGAAATAACATTGTAAGTAAATTTTAACCTATAATTAATGTAATAACTATCTCATTTAATTCGAAAAAAGTCAATATTGACATAGAAATAAGTCATTTTATTTGCTTGAATGGGAATGGAAGGTCATGGTACAATCATGCCGTAACAATGAATGATAAATAGGCGTACAGGAATAGGTAGGATGGAATGAATTCTGTAAATATAATCCACACTGATCAATGAAAGGGAATGGTAATTATGATGATTAATACCAGAATACAAGAGTTAATAAAACAGATGACGTTGGAAGAAAAAGCGTCTTTGTGTTCCGGTTCGGATTTTTGGCATACAAAGTCAATTGAACGATTGGGGATTCCGCGATTTATGGTATCCGATGGACCTCATGGACTTAGAAAACAGGATCAGGAAGGGGACCATCTTGGAATTAATGACAGTATCAAGGCGGTTTGCTTTCCTGCCGGCTGTGGGTTGGCGGCATCTTTTAACAGAGAACTGCTGACCACTATGGGAGAAGCATTGGGGAATGAATGCCAGGCAGAAGGAGTGAGTGTAATTCTCGGGCCGGCAGTTAACATTAAACGGTCCCCGCTAGGAGGCCGCAATTTTGAATACTTATCCGAGGATCCTTTGGTAGCCGCGGAGTTGGCCGGTGCCTTGATACAGGGAATACAGAGTAAGAAGGTGGGTACAAGCATCAAACATTTTCTTGCGAATAACCAGGAGACAAGAAGATTGTCCGTTTCCAGTGAAATTGATGAAAGAGCATTGCGTGAGATTTATCTGGCTGCGTTCGAGGGCGCTGTAACGAAGCAAAAACCATGGACGGTTATGTGTTCTTACAACAAGATCAACGGGGTATATGCTGCCGAGAATAAAACGTATCTGTCAGATGTATTACGAGGGGAATGGGATTTTGACGGTTTTGTAGTCAGTGACTGGGGCGCTGTGAATGACCGTGTTGCCGGTCTTGCGGCCGGACTAGATCTGGAGATGCCCGACTCAGCAGGTGAGAATGATAAATTAATCGTTGAGGCGGTGAAACAGGGGGTCCTGGAGGAAGGTTACCTTGATTTGGCAGTGGAAAGAATACTGGGTACGTTGTATTGTTTCGAGGAGAACAGAGACAAGAGCGCTGTTTTTGACCGGGATAAGGATCATGAACTTTCAAGGAAGGTTGCTGAGGAAACCATTGTACTCCTAAAGAATGAAGAAATCCTCCCGTTAAATGCCAACGAGAAGATCGTTTTTATTGGAGAATTTGCAGCGAAACCAAGATATCAGGGTGGAGGAAGCTCTCATATCAACAGTCATAAAGTAGACTCTGCACTGGACATGGTAAACGGAATGGACAATATCACTTACGTACAGGGATATCATGAAGATCAGGACGATACGGAAGGACTTTTACAGGAAGCGGTTGAGGCTGCAAAAAAGGCTGCCGTTGCGGTGATTTTTGCCGGATTACCCGATTCCTATGAATCAGAATCCTTTGACCGGAGTCATATGAGAATTCCGGAATGTCAAAACAAATTAATAGAACAAGTTTCGGCGGTTCAGCCAAATACGGTTGTAGTACTTCATAACGGATCACCGGTGGAGATGCCCTGGGTGGATAACGTGAAGGGAATCCTGGAGGCATATCTGGGTGGACAGGCAATCGGCGGAGCAATTGTGGATATCTTGTTTGGAAATGTAAATCCCAGTGGAAAACTTCCTGAGACCTTTCCCAGGAAGCTGGAGGATAATCCTTCTTATCTGAACTTTCCGGGGGAAGGAGATAAGGTATCATATAAGGAAGGGATTTTCGTGGGATACCGATATTATGATAAAAAGAAAATGGAAGTATTGTTCCCCTTTGGCCATGGTCTTTCTTATACAACATTTGAATATTCCAATTTGAAGCTTAGTGAAGAATCCATTCAGGATACGGATACGGTGACGGTAACTGTTGATATCACGAATACCGGAAAGATGGCTGGGAAAGAGATCGTTCAACTATATGTGTCGGACAAGATAAGCAAAGTGATCCGTCCGGTGAAAGAATTAAAGGAATTTGCCAAAGTGGAATTGCAGCCGAAAGAGACGAAAACCATCGCATTTGTACTTGGCAGGAGAGCCTTTGCATATTATAATACGCAGATTCATGACTGGCATGTAGAGAGCGGAGAATTTGATATCATCATTGGAAAATCTTCAGCGGAGCCGGTTCTGTCAAAAACACTGCAGGTTAATTCAACGGTTCCGCTTCCAATTACCTTTACCCGAAATACCATCGTCGGAGATTTGATGGAATACGATTACGCGAAGGAAATGATAGCGCCATATGTCAAACTCTTTGTTGAGATGCAAAAAGAGGACAATGAGGTTGCATCCGCCGCAATTACGCAGGAAATGAAGGATGCTATGATTCAATATATGCCGCTTCGGGGGATTCTCAGCTTTGCAAAGGGTGTGACGATGAAAGAGCTTGATGAGATGATTGAACGGTTGAATCAGGAAGCGATAAAGCATGCATTCACAATTTAATAACATTGGACAAGATGACGTAGGAGGTTTCATTGATATGTTTGGAAAAGATTTTGTTTGGGGAGCGGCTAGTTCTTCCTATCAAACAGAAGGCGCATGGGAAGAAGACGGAAAGGGCAGAAGTATCTGGGACGACTTTTGTCATGAAAAGGGCCATATTATTGGCGAAGAAACCGGCGATGTGGCTTGTGATTCCTATCATCATCTGGAAGAAGATGTGTCTCTCATGAAGGAAACAGGGATCAAAGCCTATCGGTTTTCTATCAGTTGGCCAAGACTTTTTCCAAAGGGTGACATGGCCCTCAATCAAAAGGGATTGGATTATTATGATAGATTCGTTGATTTATTATTATCAGAGGGAATTGAGCCCTATATCACGCTATATCATTGGGATTTACCCTCAGAATTACAGGCTGTCGGCGGGTGGCAAAACAGAGAAACGGCCTATGCTTTTGCAGATTACGCAGAATTCACGGCAAAGCATTTTGGGGATCGGGTAAAACATTTTATCACGCTGAATGAGCCGCAGATCTTTACAATGCTTGGCTATAAGACAGGTGTTCATGCGCCCGGGTTAAGATTAACTACGGAAAATGCGATGCAATGTACCCATCATGCATTGCTTGCACATGGACTGGCTGTTGAAAAGATAAGAGGAGCGGTACCCACGGCCACCATTGGGATTGCTTCTACCGGCAGATTGTGTTATCCCTTGACAAAGACCAGGGAGAATATTGAAGCAGCCCTAAAAGAATCCTTTCAATTTCGTAATTTAGACAGTACCTGGATGTTTACTCATACGTGGTTTATGGACCCGATTTGCTTTGGAAAATATCCGGTGGTTTCGGAAGAAGGGTATACAAAGTTCATACAAAGCGTCCCTGACTCTGATATGAAAGTTATTTCCGGATCCATTGATTTTCTTGGAGTCAATATCTATAACGGAACTGCGGTAGATGAAGATGGACAGCCGGTGAGGAGAATACCGGGATCTCCCCGTACAGCTCTCAAATGGTCTGTCACTCCCCAGGTAATGCATTATGGGATTCGTGCATTATATGAACGCTATCAACTTCCCATTCTGATTACCGAGAATGGCCAGGCCTGTAATGACCGTATTTTTCTGGATGGAAAGATCCATGATCCGGATCGTATAGATTTTCTGAAGCGTTATCTGCTGGAGCTAAAGAAAGCACAGGAGGACGGAGTGAAGCTCTTAGGATATTTTCATTGGAGTTTTCTTGATAATTTTGAGTGGCATAACGGTTATGATGATCGCTTCGGTCTCGTCTATGTAGATTATCAGACAGGGAGAAGAACACGGAAGGATTCTGCTTATTGGTATAAGAAGGTAATAGAAACCAACGGATCGCTGGAATAAGGGATCTGCATTCGCACAACTGATTTTTATAGAGCTCACCCTCTGCTCTGTGTCACGGCGGAGGGTATTCTTATGGTAGGACTGCCTTTAAAAACCACTGAATCGCTTCAGGCGATCTTATTCTTGACAAGAGAAACAGATTTGCCTGTTCATCTTGTTAATCTGGTTCACGGCAAAAATAAGAAATAGAAGTCTTTACAAAAACAAGAAATAGAAGTCTTTACAAAAATAAGATATAGAAGTCTTTTGCTTGACAATATCGATAATCGATAATATACTGTAATTAGAATTAACGATTATCGATAATATAGTATAGCAATAATTAACGATTATCGATAATTGATAATATAGGTATAATCAATTATCATAATCAATCATGGATAATGAATAATTACAATCGATAATAGATAACCGATAATCGTTATTAAATAACGGGTATTTTATAAAATCTTAATACAGTACATGGTATTGTACCGGGAAGGAGATATATGGCAAGAGAAAGATTTCAGACCTTAACCGAGCAGATGTTCTATATCCTGCTCTGTCTGCAATCAGAATGTTATGGAATGGATATTATGGAACAGGTTCGTGAGATGACCGGGGGACGAATTATCATCGGTCCGGGTACACTCTATCATCTGCTGGAAAGTTTTGTGAAGGCAGAGATGATCTGCGAAACAAAGGTAGAAGGCCGCAGGCGCAGTTATCTGATTACCGGGGTGGGGATGCAGGTGCTGGAGGAGGAGTATCAGCGGCTGATGCTGCTGACAAACGATTACCGGAACTATGTGATTGGTAAGGGGAGGGATTATGATGAAGGATAGAAAGCGTAGAATTGAGCAATTTTTGTTTTATGATGCCAGGGGGATAGAGGAACATCTGATGAAGATGGCGTTAAAGGGCTGGCAGATCCACAAAATTAACAATTTCTATTGGGAATATCGTAAAATCACACCACAGCGTCTGAACTATACCGTTACCTACTTTTCAGAAGCGTCAGATTTTAATCCCTATCCCACCAGGAATCAGCAGACATTTCACGATTACTGCAGGAGTGCCGGTTGGGAGTTGGTGGCAGAGTGGGCACAGATGCAGATTTTTTGTACCCGGGAGGAAGATCCGATACCAATTGAAACAGAGGAATCAGTAACATTGCAAGCAATCCATAAAGCAATGAAGAAGAATTTCCTGCCCGGTCATCTGGCATTGTTATTTTTGTCATTATTTCAGATCATCATGCAGCTTTATATGATTTTCAAGAACCCGGTAGAACAATTAACCAATAATTCAACGCTATCTCTTCTGGGAATCTGGAGCATTATCCTGATTCATATCATCATTGTTCTCACCGGGTATGGAATCTGGTATAGAAGATCCAGAAAAGCAATTGCCATGGGGATAAGCTACATCAAAAACGGCGGTTACCAAAGAGTATCTCTTCTTATTTGGGCATTTGTCATAGCTACATTCTTGCTGGGCTTTTTATCCATGATTGGACAGCATGCCGGATGGGCGGGTATTGTAGGGATTGTTTATGTGACCTTGTTATTGGCAATCATTTTTATGGTAAAGAATCGATTAAAGCGTGCCAGGGTTTCCAAGGGTATTAATATAACAGTCACTATTGTCACGACAATGGTGTTATCCATCGTACTGACAGGGGTAATGTTCTTTGGGATTATAAGTGGAGTAAGGAGTGGGTGGTTCGGGAGAAAGGATGCCGAAGGCTATACTGCCAAGACGCCGTATGGGATTACCATGACCTGGAAGATTTACAAGGATAACATTCCGTTGAAGGTTGAGGATTTACAAGATGTAGAATACGAGCATTATTCGTATGAGCTGACAAAATCCGAATCACTTGTGCTGGCCCGGTCCAGTGCCAGGCAGAGATCTTTTCCAGATGGCAGCCGGGTACCGGAGCTGAGTTATGAGATCATTCATGTGAAGGTTCCTTTCTTATATCAGCTTTGCTTGAAGGAATATTTGGACAGAGCTGACCGGGATTGGGAACAGATGGAAGCATATGCAAGGCATTTTAAAAGAACAGAGCAAGTTACCTGGCAGGCGGATGAGGTTTATCAGGTCTATGATGGAGAAGAGGCCAGGGGCACCTACCTTATTTGCTGGGGAAGCCAATTTGTTTATCTCAGCCTTGATGAAGTTCCAACGAAACAGCAGATTGCTGTGATAACAGAAAAGCTGAGATATCGATAGACTGCGCTTGTTTAAAGCAGCAGCGAATAATGAATGGAATCAGGTTGTTTCATATCATAAGGGATTGTGAAAAAGGGAGTGTTTGCAGCAAATTTGCGGCTCCCTTTTCTTTATTGATAAAAATTGACCGTTAAGCCACTTGATTTTTTGGAATGACTGGATTATGATAAAACTAAGTTAGCTAATGCTAACTCAGAGAAAGGATGATGTTATGAAACATGTGGAAGTGCCGATCAATCCTGCAGTCTGTGGCAGAGAGCTGGAACTGCAAATTGCAAGACAATGTGCACCTTTGCTTACGGGAATAAAAATATCTAATATATTAATTACAGCCATACAACATACGGAGAAAGTACATGAGATTTTTTACGGTTCCTTGATTAAAGTAAAATGTATTTACCGTGATGAGAATAAAATAACGTTTCTTTTGTATCGGCAGGAGGAGTTAAGCTGCCATCTGAATCAATCTGAGGTAAAGGAGTTTATGGTTCAAATGGGGTATCAGGATAAAGATCTGGATGAGATACTGCGCTTGTTTTCAGAAAGATTCCATTCCCATATGAAATACAGAGATTCCTTTCCCCACGAGATGGGAATTCTGTTAGGATATCCTGTTACAGATGTTATTGGTTTTATGGAAAATCAGGGGAGGAACTATCTTTATCTGGGGTACTGGAAAGTCTACGGTAATCTATCGGAGGCGCTTCATACATTTCATCGCTTTAAACAAGCCAAGGCACTTGTGACAAATCTGGTTGTAAATGGAAGGAGCATTCACAGTGTAATCCACAATGATGCGATCAGGCAGCATAAAATGGATTCCTTTCAGATGATGGCATTGTAAAAGTAAATCATTAAAAAATAATCATTAAAAAATAAAGTCATATAAGAAAAATTGCGAAAAGAAGAAGAAATTAAAAAAATCATTCATATAAAAGGAGGATTTAACATGGATAAAATCATAATCGCTTATTGGTCACAAACAGGAAATACACAATCAATGGCAGAAGAAATTGCAAGGGGG
The DNA here is from genome assembly GCA_023439505.1 of Bacillota bacterium. Taxonomy (GTDB): domain Bacteria; phylum Bacillota; class Clostridia; order Lachnospirales; family Lachnospiraceae; genus Mobilitalea. The sequence goes on along the minus strand of JAEXNR010000025.1, from coordinate 31,148 downwards.
ATTGTAGAAGCAGGCAAACTTGCAGAGGTTGCAGAGATATCCGCAGTCTCATTAAGAAGCCTGGAAGAAGCAGATGTTTTTGCACTTGGCTGTCCGGCTATGGGAGCGGAGGTACTGGAAGAAGAGGAGATGGAACCTTTCGTTTCCAAGGTAGAGAAATTTGCGGCAGGTAAGAAAATCGGATTATTTGGATCTTATGACTGGGGAGACACTCAGTGGATGCGTGATTGGGAAGAGAGGATGATTGGGGCCGGAGCAGTACTGGTCGGAGGAAGCGGTGTGACAGCACATAATTCACCGGATAGTGAAGCACTGTCAGATTGTCGTGATCTTGGAAAGGCATTGGCACAGGCATAAATTTAATTCACCAACAAGAAGAAGCCGGGGAAAGGAGAATACCCTATGAGTGTATTAATCATCGGAGGGCATGACCGGATGGTATGCCAGTATAAGAAGATTTGTAAAGAATATAATTGCAAGGCGAAGGTGTTCACACAGATGACATCCAATCTAAAGGACCAAATCGGTAATCCTGATCTGGTAGTATTATTTACCAATACAGTTTCCCATAAGATGGTACGATGTGTATTGACGGAGGTACAGGGTGGCAGCGCGGATATTATCAGATGTCATACCAGCAGCGGGAACGCTCTGAGTGAGATTTTGGAAGAGAAATGTGGCCGATAGGTCAGGAACAATTGGTATATGATTGGGTTAGCAGTTGCTAACTAAATCATATACCTTTAAATCACGAAAGCAAACCCGTACTCTGTATGGGATTTTTTCTGTGAAACTATAATTATAATAGGAAGAAAGGCGGAGTAAAATGAGGAAGGAAGGAAAAACAACAGAAAGACGAAAGACCGGGATGGCAAGGCTATTTGAACTCGCTGCCACAAAAAAACCGCTGATGATACTGTCTGTGGTATTATCCGCAATTGCCTCCATCATCTCCTTTGTACCGTATCTGATGATATTTTACATCGTGAGAGAGATCGTGGCAGCATATCCGGATTTTCAAAATCTGGATACGGATCAAACAATATTATATGGCTGGATTGCTTTTGGTGGGATCATCGGTAATATTTTGTTCTATTTTGCGGCGCTGGCCTGCTCCCATCTGGCGGCCTTTGGTACGTTATATGAACTTAAGGTAAATTTTGCATCTCATTTAGCAAAATTGCCTCTTGGGATTCATGTGCTTATGGGCAGCGGAAAGCTGCGAAAAGTCATGGATGAGAATATCGAAAAGATCGAAGGATTTATCGCGCATCAGCTTCCGGATCTGGTGGCTTCTTTTGTGGCGCCGATTGTTATGCTGCTTATTTTATTATCCGTGGATTACCGATTTGGTTTGGCGGCTATTGCAGGAATTGTCGTTGCATTTGTCATTGAATTCATTGCTTACGGTAATGATGGAGCCAAAGAGATGATGAAAAAATATCAGGACTCTCTGGAGGAGATGAATAATGCCTCTGTTGAATATGTTAGGGGAATCTCTGTAGTAAAGGCCTTTAAACAGACGGTTTATTCCTTTCGAAGACTTCATGAAACGATTCAAAATTATACAAGAATCGTGATTCCCTATACTCTGAGTTGGGAAAATTATATGTCGGGATTTATAACCGTTGTGAATAATATCTATCTGTTTTTGATTCCTGCAGGTATATGGATCGGAAGAAATGCTACAGACTATAAAGACTTTGCAGTTACCTTCTTGTTTTATATTATATTTGTGCCCTCAGTGGCATCTATTATGATGAAGATTATGTATGTGAATACAAAGAGCATGCAGATTATCAGCGGTGTTGAAAGGATGGATGAAGTACTGCAAAAGCCGGTATTGTCTCAGCCGAAGACGGAGAAAAAAGTAAAACAGTTTGATATACGTTTTGACGGAGTTTCCTTTTCCTATCAGGAAGAGAAGGAGGTTCTGACAAAAGTATCGTTTATAGCAGGGCAGGGGGCAGTCACTGCCATCGTCGGACCTTCCGGCGGAGGGAAAAGTACCATTGCACATTTGATTCCCAGATTCTTCGATGTAACAGGAGGAGCTATTCAAATCGGAGGAGTTGATCTGCGTGATATGAATTCAAAGTATCTGATGGAGTTGGTAAGCTTTGTATTTCAGGATGTGTTCCTGTTTAAGCAAAGTGTTTTGGAGAACATCAGAATGGGTAATCTAAACGCAACAAAGGAAGAGATAATCAGTGCTGCGAAAGCAGCTCATTGTCATGAATTCATTGAACGGCTGCCCCAGGGTTATGATACAGTGATCGGAAGCAAGGGAGTTCATCTATCCGGAGGAGAAAAGCAGCGGATTGCCATAGCAAGAGCAATCGTAAAAAATGCGCCGATTATTCTATTGGATGAAGCGACAGCCTTTACCGACCCCGAGAATGAACATCTGATTCAGCAGGCGTTTGAAAAACTAATGAAAGGCAAAACAGTAATCATGATAGCGCATAGATTATCCACCATCAAACGTGCGGATCATATTCTGGTTATGGATAAGGGATTATTGGCGGAAGAGGGGACGCATCAGGAATTAATGGAGAAGAAGGGAAAATATTATGGTATGTGGAAGATGTATACCGAAACATTGAGTTGGAGAATGGAGAGGAAGGAGGTGTCAGCGGATGCTTAATTTACAAGACATGCTGATGCTCACGCAAAAAGGGTACCGGGATTTAAAGAAGGCAATATTTGCCTGCACTATCACCAATCTTTCTATGATGCTTCCCTTTGGTGTCAGTTTACAGGTTTTTGCGGAATTGCTAAAGCCTTTACTAGGGAAAGAGATATCCTGGGAAAGGATGTGGCTGTATTTTGTATTGGGAATCATAGGAGCACTTCTTGTATTTATGGCCAGTAAGAATGATTACAAAAAGACATATGTCACGTCTTACATAGAGGCAGAGCACACAAGAGTCAGCATTGCAGATCATATCCGTAAGCTGCCGATGAGTTTCTTTAACTCCAGGGATTTATCTGAATTGACTACGAATATCATGGAAGACTGTGCGAATAGTGAACATGTGTTAAGCCACATCATGCCCCAGTTGATTTCCAATGCCATTTCAGTTACCCTGATATGCATTATGCTTGCCATCTTTGACTGGCGATTGGCTATGACATCCTTCATCACATTACCCATAGCCTTTATTATCATCTTTATCAGCCGGAGGCGGCAGGAAAAGCTGTCGGCACGACAGATTGAAGCCAAACTGAAGGCATCCACACAAGTGCAGGAATATCTGGAAGGTCTTAAGGTAATCAAATCCTGCAATCTGGATGGAGAGAAATTTTCTGCACTGGATGATGCTCTGCATCGTTTAATGAAAATGGCCGTACAGATGGAACTTGGTACGGGTATTTTTGTTACGGGGGCCCAGATGATATTACAGGCCGGAGTCGGTCTTACTGTTTTTACGGGTACGTACCTTTTAACAAGAGGTCAGATACAGTTAATCCCGCTGTTAATGTTTTTCCTCATCGTTGTGAGAATTTATGGACCGATTTTGACGGAACTAACACTACTGCCGGAACTTTTTTATATGCAGACAGCGGTAAAGCGAATGAGAACGCTTTTAACCGTTCCTGTTATGAAAGGAGAAGCAGGAATAAAATTAAAGAATTACCGGATAGAGCTGGAGGGGGTAAGCTTTCGCTATGCACAGAGTGGAAATAAGGAAGAGAATGTAATTAAGAATATGACAGTTTCTATTCCTGACAATGCGATTACAGCTTTGGTGGGACCATCCGGCTGCGGAAAAAGTACTATAGCAAGATTGATTGCGAGATTCTGGGATGTTAACGAAGGGAAAATAACCATAGGAGGAACCGACATAAAGACGCTTGATCCCGAGTACCTCATGGATCATATGTCCTTTGTATTTCAGGATGTGGTTCTCTTTCATGATACTATTTATAATAATATTAAAATCGGTAACATGGATGCCACAGAGGAGGAGGTATTGGCAGCAGCACAGGCTGCCTGCTGCGACGAATTTGTCAGAGGCATGCCATTGGGATATCAGACGTTACTTGGAGAAAACGGAAGTACCATATCCGGAGGGGAACGCCAGCGCATATCAATTGCCAGGGCACTTCTAAAAAATGCACCCATTGTTTTACTGGATGAAGCCACATCCTCTCTGGATCCAGAGAATGAAGTGCTGATCCAGCAGGCGATTACCAGATTAATCAAAGGAAAGACAGTGATTGTTATCGCCCATAGACTTCGTACTATTACAGGAGCGGATAAAATCATTGCTCTTGAAGAGGGCAGGCTCGTGGAGGAAGGAACTCATGAAGAATTAATCCAACAGAAGGGATTGTATGAGAGACTTTATCACATCCAAAAGGACAGCATGAATTGGAGTGTATCATCCGGACAATCGGCAGTTTAATTTCTGCAGAGTAAGTAACAAGGCTTGGAATATCAAAATATATGTGCTTCATTCATGCGTGGGGAGGAAATAGTAACGTTTTTATACCTGACCGGCAAAAATATCTGGAAACTTTGCTGAAAAAGGGATATGATACCTATAGCACATCATAATTCAGGATGTGAAACAGTTTACAGATAGGAGTGGTTATATGTACGAATCCGGTGAAAATTATCTTGAGACAATCCTTGTATTGGGTAAGCGGACCGGTATGGTCAGATCCATTGATATCGCAAGAGAAATGGATTTTAGTAAACCAAGTGTAAGCAGAGCGGTTGGTATCTTAAAAGAAGAGGGTTATATCACCATTGATAAGGACGGGAGTATCCTTTTAACAGAGGCAGGAAAGTATAAGGCGGAAAGTGTCTATGAAAGACACCGGCTATTAACCACCTTTTTAATGAAAACTGCAGGTGTCACTGCTGAGATAGCGGAGGAAGATGCCTGCCGGATGGAACATATTATCAGCGAGGAAACCTTTGCCGGAATTAAAACGTTTCTTGTAAATGCAGAATAAAGGGAAGCCGGTATTTCCTGCCGGCAAGATCCTGAGAATATAGAAGGTGTGTTATGAGAGTGTTGATGATTGAAGATGATAAAGAGCTGTGTGAAGCCGTAGCTGTTCACCTGAAAAAGGAAGGTTATGCGCTTGATATCTGCCATGACGGAATGGAAGTTCCTTATTATCTGTCAGGCTTTACCCATGATGTGATTATATTGGACCGGATGCTTCCGGGAGTAGATGGTCTGAGTATATTGGAGAGAATTCGAAGCCAGGGCAATACCACACCTGTGATTATGGTCACTGCAATGAATGGTCTGAATGACAGAATTGACGGATTAGACGGGGGCGCGGATGATTATCTTGTAAAGCCGTTTATGGTGAAGGAATTGCAGGCAAGAATTCGGGCACTGCTTAGAAGACCGAGAAAAATCGAGGATCAGGATGTCTTAACGTTCGGGACATTATCCTTTCATAGAACTACGTATACCCTGATTTCAGAGACCCAAACCATTACCCTATCGAAGAGAGAAGGTGCATTGCTGGAGTATTTCCTGATGAACAGGGATCAGATCCTTACCAGAGATCAGATTTTAAGCCGGGTATGGGGAAGGGACAGTTTTGTCGAGGATGGCAATATTGATAATTATATTTATTTTCTGCGTAGAAGACTTCGGGCACTGGGTTCGGATGCGGTGATTAAGACAGTTCACGGTATCGGCTACAGATTGGAGAAGAAAGAAAATGATTAATTCCATCAGAAGAAGATTAATTCTTTTGTATACCCTTTCCACGGGTCTTATTCTGACGATAGTTCTGATCTTTGTATTCCTTATCATGAAGCAGCAATTATTGAACAGTAAGATCAGTGCCTTTCAGAATGAATATTTCTCTGTCAATAAAAACGTACAGAATAGCCATACGATCCGTAATCTGTGGCTGGCTGAGATGGAAAACCGAAACCGTTGTATTATACATATTGAAGATAATGGAACAGCCCTTTTATATTCGGGGGCCTGGAAGATGCCGACCGGTCGTGAGATTCTGGTAAATAGAGTTAAGGATCTGGCACGAAAGGATCATATTGACACGGACCTTCGCCCCATCTCCCAGACTGAAATCCAAAGTCAGATTTATCAATTGAAGGGGAATGCCAACGATAAATATCTGGGAGAGGTTTTTATCATTCCTATAAAGAACGGTTATCGTAGTGTGGTGATGCTCCAATATATATCCGAGCCTTTCTCTGACACAATCGGGCGAATCTTGTTGTTTTTTCTGTTAGAGGGAATCGGAATCTGTGCCTTCTTTTTCATCAGCTGGTGGATTGTGGGGAAATCACTGCAACCTGTAGAAGAGAGCAGGAGAAGACAGAATGACTTTATTGCTGCAGCTTCCCATGAATTAAAGTCTCCTCTGGCGGTGATCAGAGCCAATGCCTCCGCATTGATGATAGAGCCGGAGAGAAGCAGGCACTTCTCACAGGGGATTGAGCAGGAATGCAGACGATTATCTGCTTTAATCGAAGATATGCTCCTGCTGGCATCGGTAGATGCAAAGAACTGGGCGATAAAAAAAGAAGTAATTGATATGGATACCTTATGCATAGATACCTATGATACCTATCTTCCCTTTTGTCTGGAGCAGGGGAAACAGTTGAAATTAGAACTTCAGGAGCAGATACTTCCGGGGATCGAGGGAGATATCCTGCGTGTGAAACAGATACTGGCAGTACTTCTCGACAATGCCGTCAGCTATACCACCCAGGGAGATACGATTATACTCTCAGTGAAGGCGAAAAGAAATGAACTGATGATAGAGGTGATAGACCATGGTCCGGGTATTTCGGAGGACCATAAAGCGGAGATCTTCAACCGGTTCTACAGAGGTGATAAGTCAAGAAGGGATAAACATCATTTTGGTCTTGGCCTTAGTATTGCAAAAGAATTGATCGAACTTCATCACGGAACGATTATGGCGAAGGATACACCCGGTGGAGGAGCAACGTTTTGTATCAGCCTTCCCGCCATAAGGGGTCAGAGCTATGCAGATGAAATCACGGGCAGAATGACATCGGAAAAATAGATGACATCGGAAAATATAGATGACATCGAAAAACAGATGACATTAACAAATAATTAATACATTGATTTCAATGGATGGTATCAATGAGAAAAGCAGGAGTACAACAAACATGTCAGGGACAGTAGCAGCAATTGCTCCGGTTTCTGGCATGTTATTTATATAGAACAATTGAACTGGCTTGCCGTGACAGACACGGGAGGGTAAAATCATGGACGCTTAAAGATTTTTTAGAGAATTCCCTGTTAAGATAGTATCAAATATTGCAATTAATGTGAAATGGAGGAAATGCGTAATGTATAAAAAAATAGCTACTATCCTGCTCCTGTTTCTGATGATCATCATCGGATTATCAGCCTGCAATAAGACAGAGAAGGGAAAGGACGCCAATTACCAGACAAACAAAGGGACGAAAGGAAATGAGACGAAAGAAACGAGCGATAATAATCAAACCATCATGGGCCGGTATATGGAGCATAAAGTAGAATTCCCTGTACTAGGAAAGAATGAGAAAGTTCTGAAGATTTTACAGAATCCAGATAAAAAGATTGAATTAATTACAAAATCAAAGGAGGGTTACTTTAGTTATCTGCTTCAGGAGGACCAAAGCTGGCAGAAAGATACCCCCGGGTGGCTGAATGATGCCACGGTAAAGAACGAAAACGATTATTTTGCGGATCTGTGCCTGGGAAAGGATGGCAATTATTATGCCAGCTTCGAAAATTATGATGACGGAGCCAGATCTTTTCTGATCAAGTCAGAGGATGGAGGGAACACAGCAAAACGGCTGGAAATTCCCTGTCTGAATAGCATGAAAAATACATCCAGCGGGACAGATATTTATCCCTTGATCAGGAACTTAGAAGTGACACAGAATGGGACATTAGTACTCTATGATATCGGTAACACGATATTGATTGTTTCAGCCGAGGGGGAGCTATTAGACAAAATCGATATGGATGGCGATCGAAATTTCACTACAGCAGGGGATGATGTGATAGGAGTGGATGATGAGGACAGCGGCATCTTCTATTATAATACCGTAACGAAAAAAATGGAAAAAAATATTGAATTCGAACTCGGAAAAGATTATCTTGCCTATCAGCTGGCCTATGCGGTGAAAGAGGATGGTACTTTGCTTCTGGGGGACAACAAGGGGATACATAGACTTGCAAGTGGAGGAACCTTATGGGAAACCATGGTGGATGGTGCATTAAACTCCATGAGTATGCCAACCCTCACCTTTGATGCACTGTTTACCTACGGGGAGGAACAGGAGGAATATTATGCTGTCTATATCAGCAATGAAGGTGAGTTTCAACTAAATCATTACCAGTTTGACAGTACGGTATCTGCAGTACCATCGAAAGAAATAACAGTGTATTCCTTGAAAGAAAACAATACCATAAGGCAGGCAATCTCCTTGTATCAGGCAAAAAATGCGGATATCAAAGTGAATTATATCGTTGCTATGGGAGAAGACGGTAATGTCGCAGATTATATCAGAGCTCTGAATTCCGAACTGCTGGCCGGAAACGGTGCGGATATATTAATCCTGGATGGTCTTCCCGTTGATTCTTATATTGAAAAAGGGGTGTTGGAGGACCTGTCGGATGTTGTCGTTCCCGCCATGAAAGAAGGAGAATTCCTCAACAATATTGCAGGAGGTATCGTACGCGACGGAGCATATTATAACGTGCCGATCCGCTTTACCATTCCCATTGTTGTGGGGAACCAGAAAGCCTTGCAGGCAATCGGCAGTGTAAAGGAGATTGCAGATTATATCGGAAGCAGCCATAGCTTACCCTATTCAAAATCCGGCAGTTATAAAACACTCCTTCAGGATTATATAACGTTATATTCGGAGGAGATATTTGAGGATGGCACGTACTCACAAGATAAATTAAAAACTTTTCTTAAGAACATGAAAGTTGTGGCAGAGAACACGGGGGCTACAAAAACGGGCGATGAGCAGGGAGAGGATCAGGATATGTCTGATGGATTGTATGATGTTTTCCGGCTGTTTCAGGGAGATATCTTCGGACTTACCATACCTCAGTATGATACCGCCACTATGCAAATCAAAAGTGTCTTTGATTCCAGTCTGCTATTTGCATTAACCGGTGATTATGGTATGAAGTATAGTCTGGTCAACGATAGCTTTCTGCCTGTCGGAGAAGTAGGACTAAATCATGCGTGTAAGGATAAGCTTACTGCACATAGGTTCATTAGCTTCTTATTCTCCCAGGAAGTGCAAAATTCCAATCTTTATGATGGGTTTCCGGTAAACAGCATCTCCCTGCAAAAGTGGTTTGATGAAGAAAAAAGTGATTTTTCCCTTGGCATAGGGGGCAGAGATAACATTATGATCAGCGCGTACTGGCCGACGAAGGAGGAACGGAAGGAATTGCAGGAAAGGACGCTAAAGGCATCGAGACCCATCGTAATTGATCAGACCAAAGCCGGTATTTTAATTGACGGAGCAATTCCCTACCTGGATGGTGAAATAGACCTTGACCAGGCCGTATCCGCCATCGGTATCAAATTAAAGACCTATATGTCAGAATAAGAAGGTAGTGCGTCTATGATAAGTTTACATAAAAAAAGGAAGTCCCGGTTAAAATCAGAAGGCGGGAAAGCCTGGCCGTTTTTGCTTCCCAGCCTGATTGGTGTGGTGATCTTTGTATTATTGCCCTTTGCGGATGTCGTCCGTCGTTCCTTTTGCGAAGCGATGAATACGAAATTCGTCGGACTGAAGAATTACAGCATGGTGCTAAGAAATGAAGCATTTCGTATGGCGGTACATAATACCTTACGATTTATTATAATTTGTATTCCATTATTGCTGCTGATATCTCTCATGCTTTCTTTGTTGTTGTATCGGCAAAGAAAGTATGAGCAATTTTTTAAAACTTCATTTTTGCTTCCAATGGCAATCCCGGTGGCCTGTGTTGTTCTCTTATGGAGACTTTTATTTCACGAAGCCGGATTATTCAACGGATTACTGAACGGGCTTGGACTGAGGAAAATTAATTTTATGAATTCCGGCTGGGCGTTTGTGGTTTTGATTCTCAGCTATCTGTGGAAGAACACCGGGTATGATATGATCTTGTGGCTGACCGGATTGAATGGTATCGCTTCCTCGCTATTTGAAGCAGCGAGTGTGGACGGAGCAGGGAAATGGGCGAAGTTTCGCTATATCACGCTGCCACAGCTTTTGCCTACAGTGTTCGTAATTGGGATATTATCCTTTGTAAATTCCTTTAAGGTGTTTCGGGAGGCTTATCTGGTATCGGGGGATTATCCCCATCAAAGCATTTATTTGCTCCAGCACCTGTTTAATAACTGGTTTGTCTCACTGGATATACAGAAAATGAGCGCGGCAGCGGTTATGTGCGTTACCATATTTATTGGAATCATATTGTTATTTAAGAAGCTGGATCAAGACGAGGTGTAGCCGGCATGAAGAGAAAGAATATAATAAGAACATTTCTGCTTTTCCTGATGTCTCTGTTAACCTGGGTGCCTTTATGGATGCTGGTCAGCGGATCTTTCCTGGGAGCGGATGAGTTGAATCAGAAGGTAGGCCCTGTACTTGATCAGGTGAAAGGTATGGCAGACTGGTCTGTTTTCCCCCAATATCCTACATTGCGCCCCTATGTGGAGCTGCTGCTGGATTCTCCGAACTTCTTTCAGATGTTTTGGAACTCCTGTATTCAGGTGATTCCGATTCTGTTGGGACAGTTTTGCATTGCTGTCCCGGCAGCCTGGGCATTTGCCTGCTTTTCGTTCCGAGGGAAAAAGGTGTTGTTTCTCCTGTATATGATTTTGATGGTATTACCCTTTCAGATTACCATGGTCTCCAGTTACCTGGTATTATTTCGTATGGGTCTTATGGATACCCACCTGGCTGTTATTCTGCCGAATATATTTTCTACCCTACCCATCTTTATCATGGTGAAGTTCTTTAAAGAAATACCAAAAGCACTCATTGAGGCAGCAAGAATTGACGGGGCAGGAGAATTTTACATCTTCACAAGAATTGGGATTCCCCTGGGATCTTCAGGAATTCTTTCCATTATGATTCTCAGCTTTCTGGAATACTGGAATGCAATTGAACAGCCGCTTACTTTTCTGGCCCGTAACAGGAAGGCCTGGCCGTTACCGCTTTATTTGCCCAATATAACGGCAGACCGGGCGGGGGTAGCATTTGTCGCTTCAGTCATTATGATGATTCCTGCATTGCTGCTGTTTTTATACGGGCAGAAATATCTGGAGCAGGGAATTGCGGCTTTTGGATTGAAGGATTGAGAAAGGAGCACACATGGAAGGTAAGATTAAGAAATTCATGATATTATTTCTGTCAATGATGATTTTATTTACGATTGTATCAAGGGCGGCAGCATCCATTCTGGTTGCTGAAGTCCAGACAGATCATTATAAACGGGGTGAACTAAAGTTTCAGATTTCCGGGACCGGTATCGTAAAGGATCATGCACGGAAATATATTGAGCTGTTATCCGGGCTTCGGATGGAAGAGGTTATGGTGGAAGAAGGGCAGCAGGTGGAAAAAGGGGATTTGCTGCTTATCTATGATTTGAAGCAGCTTAGGGAAAAGAAAAAATCAATGGAGGAGGATCTGAAAAAATCAGAGCTTCAATATGAGAAAGCAAAGATTGCAGATGCAGAAATCATCGATGGGGAAGAAGTAAAGGAAGCAGTTCAAAAGAAGGAGGAGGCCAATGATCGTTATCAGGATGCCCTCAGTAATCTGAATGAGGTGAGACAATCTGTCAGCGTTTTGAAAGAGAAGGAGTATCAGGATGCCTTGTCGGCTTACGATGAGGTGAAGGCTCAGACGGAAGCATCACATCAGAATGCAATCAGGGCGGTGGCCGATGCACAGGAAGCATATGAGGATTGCAGTAAGCCTCTGGATCAACTGGAACAGGTGATAACACAGTATCAATCTGCGGTATCGGATCAGGAAGAAGAACAAATCAGTGAAGCGAGGGTCCAAATCTATGATTTTTATTATCAGGGAAAGTATGAGAAGCATCAGGAGGAAGTTCAGGATGCTAAGAATCGCCTTGACAGAGCCATGGAAGACCAGAAAGAGATTGTGAAGAAATGGGATCTTGCCATTAATCCCAATGATCAATATACCGGAGATGAATATTCCAGGAAAGAATATGCAACACAGATTTTAAACAGGGAGAGCGAACTGAAGAAGGCTTCCAGAGAGATTGCCGACGCACAGGATACCTTAAACAGACTCACCAAAGTGGATAAACAACTGGACGCGGCCCTGGGAGAGATTAAGGAGAACCCGGAGGAATCTGTTCCATTGGATTTGTCCAAAACCACACTCTATCAATTCATCTACCAGGGAATTAAGATAGATGAGAGGAAGATTACGCAGACAAAACTGCAACTGGACAGGGCGAAGGAAGATGAGAGCCGGACGTTAAAGGAGGGAAACAGGAAGAGGGCACAGGCACGAAAGGCGGCTACCGAGCTGTCAGCCGTATTGCAGGCCATCGACCAGGGAAACGATTCGGGAGTAGAGGCGTTAAAGCAGGCTGAGCAGACACGAAAGGATGCCGAAAGGGAACTGAAAACATCGGAGGATACCATTGAAATGCAACGTAAGAAGAACCAAAAGGATAGAAAATCTTCCGCGTATGATCTGGAAATCCTTCAGATGGAGCTGGATCAAAAAAGGGAGGGGATTGATCAACTGGAAGATCTGATTGCGCAAGAGGGTAAGATCTTCTCCCCGGTTGCGGGAAGCATATCAAAGCTGGAGTTGGAGTCCGGAACTTTACTGTCAGGGCAGGAGAAGCTGATGATTGCCACGGGCAGCTTCGAACTTCTTATGAAGGCGGATAAGGAGGAACTGAACTATTTTCGTCAGGGCGATGAAGTCAGGATATCTGATGGCAACAACAGCAACAAACTGATCTCTCAGATTGAACATATGGAATTACCGGATCAGGACGGGATGATGAGTTTTACGGCGGTTTTACCGGAGGGAGAATATATCATTGGAAGCAGCCTGGCATTCGAATTGAGCAAGAATTCTGATAACTATCCTATCTGCATTCCCATGGAAGCGATCAGACAGGATAATTCCGGTACCTTTGTCCTTCTGGTCAAAGAATATGACAGTGTTCTTGGAAAGGAGGAACGGGCATTTCGTATGAATATCACCATCCTTGCCAAAGATGGTCATAAGGCTGCGGTCGAGGCCTCGTTTTCGGAAAATGACCAGATCATTTGCGGAAGCAATAAAAATATTTCGGAAGGAGACCGGGTGAGAATTCATGAGATGGAATAAGAGTAGCATATTATATCTTCTGCTTATTGTGATCACAGTTTCTTTTACCCTGAACAAGCTCCGGGAGGCTGCCGATATCAAAGACCAGTATCAATCTGTCAGTGTACGATTACATTCGGATACGATTACAAAGTCCCGGCTGGATCAGGCCGTGAACAAGGAAAAAGAGGATAAATCCTCTTTTTTGGAGGTCACGCCATGGACCTGTATCAGAGGTGAAAGTATCTCCAATCCGCTTCTACGCAGAAAGCAGAAGCTATCGGTTATCATTGTTTCCGGTAACATGCAGATTGTAGCACCAATGAAGTTAAGCTCCGGTAATTATGTATCCGGGGACGACAAGAACGGCTGTGTGCTGGATACCAAAACTTCGTATGAGCTTTTTGGTACCATTAATGCCACAGGAAGTCTTATCACTTATCAAGATAAGGAGTATCTGGTGAGGGGGATTGTAAAAACCCGGGATCCACTTGTTATTCTTCAGGCGGATCAGAACTGGAAGGGAATTACAAACCTGGAGTTTGAGTTTGACCGGGAAAGGATAGAGAAAGGAGAGGATCTGACCAGGGAATTTCTCTTAACCTATGGACTCACAGAGGATTATGTTCTCATAGACGGATATTTCTACTCCGATCTGGTTAGGACCATTCTGTGCCTTCCGGTCTGGATGCTGTATTTTGCAGGCATCCTCATACTGGCAAAGCGCTATCTGGCCTTATCACGGCACAGCACAGAGAAGGCGATGTCGATGAAACCATGGGTTTTTGCCTTGTATGGTCTGATCGGTGGCTTCACGATGCTGGGATTTGGATTCCTTCTATATGATCTGACAGGAAATATCTTTCATCTTTCGGGGAAATTCATACCGCCAAAATGGTCTGATTTTGATTTCTGGAGCAACAGGTTCCGGTTTATGAAGGAGCAGATACGTCAGCTCAGATACCTTACCCCCACGTTAAAGGATATAACGCTGGAGCAGGCACTCTCCAGACTGACACATGATTTTTCATTAATGATCGTATTGTTTCTCTTAAACATCATTTGTGGAAGCACTCTGTTACGGTTCTCACCCCATTCAAGGCAATCAATATGATTTTGACAAATGAGTTCGAAGCGTAGCCGCTCGCGCTTCGTTGCATCACGTAGCCAATGTAACTTCCGCAGCGGGTCGGCAGCTTCTTGTAAATATTAGCTATTGCATCGGAATGAGACTTATGTTAGACTTACGCTTAACAAAGGTGTTGCAAGTAGATTGCAGCACCTTTTTGAGTCCGCTGGAAGGCGAACATGGAGGGGATGAGTTATGGCAATCATGGTAAAGAAATTGTATAAAAACGGTACATTTCTCTATCAGATGAAGCTGATCGCAGGAAGAAACGGTCTCTCCAATCTGGTGCAATGGGTTCATATCATTGAGGATGATTCTGTCAGTTCCTTTCTGCACGGAAGGGAACTGGTGTTTACCGCCGGTATTCTCAATCATGATAAGGACTGGCTGTTAAACTTTGCCCATCGGCTTTATGAGGCAGAGGTCAGTGCCTTTGTTGTTAACATCGGACCTTATACCAGGGAAATTCCAAGAGAAGTGATAGATTACTGCAATGAAGTGAATCTTCCGCTCTTTACCATACCGTGGCAGACAAGAATGGTTGACATGACCAGGGACTTCTGCCATCGTATCATGAACAGCGATCATGTGGAAAACAGCATGGCAACCACCATTAAAAATATTATTTTTAAAGTGGGTGATTTTAATACGCAGGTATTGCAGATGGAACGTTACGGTTATCAAAGAGATTCTCATTTTTGCTTTGTCAGTATTTACGCGCAGGAGAAGGACGGTGCGGCGACTCAGGAATACCGGGATGCGGTAAAAATCTATGCAGAGAAAACAGCGAGAAGCATACAGGAACAATTCATAACATTTTCTTATAAGGACTGTCTGATCCTGGTGCTGGCAGGCTATACCAATGAGGAGATTGAGAGCTTTGTAAAAGATTTTTTAAAGCTTGCCGCAAAGGAGAAAAGCGGATGTACCCTTCATATGGGCATCAGTTCCAATCAGCAGGGAATCTATCTGCAGGCCATGAATTTTGAGAAAGCCTATGCCGCCATGGAAATGGCCATAAAGAGAAAAGAAGTCTGTAACTTCTATGATAAGATGGACATTCATAAGCTATTATATGCCATTAATGACAAATCGGTTTTGCGCGGATACTATCATGACACCATCGCAAAACTGGAGAATTACGATAACAAGAACCAGACCGATCTGATGCAATTATTAAGAACCTACTTCGAGAACAATGCCAGCCTTCAGCTGGTTTCTGAAAAGCTGTTCATCCACCGGAATACGGTAACCAATCAATTAAAGAAGATTGAAAAGATTACCGGTTATAATCCCCTGGAGCTGGAAGACCGGGTGAAGCTGTATCTCGGCTTTTATATCAAAGATATTCTTTGAAGAAGGAACTGCGCCAGCACTTCCAAACCATTTGCAGAATCCTATGCATGGCTTTAAATTGGGCATTAACAGTTATGCTTTGTGCATCTGCACAATTAACATTGGTCTCGTATCAATTGCAATTCCTGTAAGTGCTGTATATAATACAGTTAAATCAAATAGCAAATCAATGCAGCAAAGGAGCGGTAAGGGAAAACTCCGATGCTGCTTATTTTATGCAGATCATAGATATTGTGCATTTGTATAAATGACAGAATGATCATTGATCTGACAATAGGAGGAGCAGGAGTATGAGCATGACAGGTGAGGAAATCAGAAGTACCTTAAAGGAATATAACTTACAATCGTGGAGTAAGCAAAGAAATATTAATCCGATTTCGGTGGAGAAGGCAGACGGTATTTATTTCTGGGATTATGAGGGCAACCGTTATACGGATATGTCCTCCCAGCTGGTAAATATGAATCTGGGATTTGGAAATAAAGCAATTAATGAAGCAATTAAAGAGCAGGTGGATAAGTATTGTTTTGTAGGACCTTCCTTCGGTTCTGATGCGAGAGCAGAGCTGGCAAAGAAGATTATAGAGTTGATGCCGGATGATATGGGCAAGGTGTTTTTTACCAATGCCGGAGCGGAAGCCAATGAGAATGCGGTAAAGATAGCCAGGATGGTAACCGGAAGGAACAAAGTGTTCAGCCGTTACAGAAGTTATCATGGGGCATCCTTTGGCGCAGGCAATCTGACCGGTGAGCCCAGAAGATATGCCTTAGAGCCCGGAATTCCCGGATTCGTGAAATTCTTTGATCCCTATATTTACCGGGAAGCCATCGAATTTGCTTCTGAAGAGGATGCGACCAGATATTATCTGGCAAAATTAGAGGAGCAAATTGTATATGAAGGACCCAATTCCGTCGCGGCAATTGTTCTGGAGACCATCACCGGTTCCAATGGAATTATCATTCCTCCCAAGGGTTATCTCCCGGGCGTAAGAGCAATTTGCGATAAGTATGGTATCATTATGATTTGTGATGAAGTAATGACAGGATGGTGTCGTACCGGCAAGATGTTCGGATTTATGAATTTTGATATTACACCCGATATAGTTTCCTTTGCCAAAGGTGTCACCTGCGGCTATGTTCCCCTTGGCGGCGTAGTGGTAACCAAGAAGATTGCGGCGTATTTTGATGATAATATGCTCTCCTGCGGTCTTACCTACAGTGGACACCCTTTGGCATGTGCGGCAGGTGTTGCCTGTATCAAATACTATGAGGAAGCAGATATTCTGGGAAATGTAGAAAGAGTAGGAA
This sequence comes from Bacillota bacterium, assembly GCA_023439505.1. Taxonomy (GTDB): domain Bacteria; phylum Bacillota; class Clostridia; order Lachnospirales; family Lachnospiraceae; genus Mobilitalea. The sequence goes on along the minus strand of JAEXNR010000025.1, from coordinate 14,004 downwards.
AACTGCTGGGTGAATTGTTAGAGAAGATGAAAGCTTCCCACGCCTGTGTGGGGGATGCAAGATATATCGGATTATTCTCCTGTGTGGAGCTTGTGAAAGATAAAGCAACCAAAGAAGCACTGGTACCTTACGGAAGAGATCCGGAGGGGATTATGGGGAAGGTGCTGGGGATGCTAAAAGAACGGAAGTTTATGACCTATACCCATGAAAACATAGTAATTATAGCACCCCCGTTAATTATTACGCAAGAGCAGTTAACAGAAGAGCTGGCAAAGCTTGATGAAGTACTGTCAATCGTGGATCAGCAATTTCTCTCTTAACAATAGATTTAAAAAGTAAATGGTAAAGCTAAAATATAAGATAGTAAAAGATCAAAATATACAAGATAGTAAGGCTCAAATATAAAATAGTAAAAGATCAAAATATACAGGATAGTAAGGCCCAAATATAAAATAGTAAAGCTCAAAATATAAGATAAAATATAAATACTTAAATAAAAATGTATATCTAGAATAAAAATATAAAACTAAATAAAATATTAAATTTAGTAACATAAAACATATAACAATAACAATTTGTAGCATGTGAGGTGACGAAATGGCATATCAGTTTACATTGCCGGGCAGCAGCTTCCTCGGAAGCAATGCGCTGCTGGCAAGTGAAGCAAAAATAAAGAGTCTTGGAACAAAGGCATTGATTGTGACCGGTAAGATCGTTACCAGGATTGGAACAGTCAAAATCCTGACCGACTGTCTGGAGCAATGGGGAATTGCTTATACCGCCTTTGACGGTATCACGGGTGAACCCACAGAAGAGATGATCGATGAGGGAGTAAAATTGTTTGCCTCAGAAAAATGTGATTTTCTGATTGCCATCGGCGGAGGAAGTCCTTTGGACAGTGCCAAGGCCATAGCTGCAATGTCCGTACTCGAAGGCAGGATATCGGATTATATGGGAAAAGAAATTATGGGAACATTTCCCCCCATGGTTTTAATTCCTACAACGGCGGGTACCGGATCTGAAGCAACAAAGTTTACGATTATCACAGATACGAAGAAGGACGTGAAGATGCTTTTGAGGGGGGATGCTCTCCTGCCTGATCTGGCAATTATAGATCCGGTGTTCACGATGACCGCTCCGGCAGGAATTACCGCAGCAACCGGTATGGATGCCCTGACACATGCAGTGGAGTCCTACACTTCAAGAAAGGGCAATGCCCTGACTGATTTATTCGCACTCTCCGCCATCAAACGAATTTTCAGATATCTACCCACAGCCTACAGGGACGGGAATGACGTTAAGGCGAGAGAAGAGATGTCCCTGGCAGCTTATGAAGCAGGAATCTGTATTAACAATGCATCTGTAACCCTGGTGCATGGGATGAGCAGACCGATCGGTGCACTCTTTCATGTTCCCCATGGTATATCCAATGCCATGTTAATCAGCGAATGTCTGAGCTTTGCACTGGATGGCTGCTATGATAAATTTGCCGCCATTGCACGAGCAATCGGTGCAGCAAAGGAGGAAGATAGTGAGAAAGATGCGGCGAAAGCATTTTTAAAAGCGCTTACGGGACTTTGTCAACACTGTGATATCCCCACGTTGAAGGAATACGGGATAAATCAGTCGGAATTTGAGCAGCTTGTGGATAAGATGGCAGCAGATGCAATGGCAAGCGGCAGTCCTTCCAATACCATCAAAGAGGTGACAAAGGAAGACCTCATCCGTATTTATTATAAATTGTGGTAAGAACTAAGAAATAGATGTTACAAATTACAATGGCGTAAAGCGAGAAGCTTTGCGCCATTTTTAACGTATGGTACATGATTGATGAAACGGCTTGCCGGTTCAGCTAGTATTGTTCATCCCGATAGAAGGAGGAAAAGAGAATGAAAACAGGTAACACAGCAACTGATAACACAGCAGTTGATCTTGATTTTTCACAAAAAAGCGATAAATCGGTTGTGGAAATAAAAATTCAAAATCTGGGTGTGCAATTTCCGGATAAGGATGGTGGGGAGCCGGTCATTGCCTTAAAAAATGTCAGTCTGGACATTATGCAGGGAGAGTTTATTTCTCTCCTGGGTCCCTCAGGATGCGGTAAGACTACACTGCTTCGTACGATAGCGGACCTGCAGCAGCCAACCACAGGAAGCATCATGGTAAGAGGACAGTCCCCCAGAGAGATCAGGCTTCAGAAGAAATATGGAATTGTATTTCAAAATCCGGTTTTATATGATTGGAGAACCGTCAGAAGAAATGTATGTATGCCTATGGAGATGATGGGGATTCCAAAGAAAGACAGAACAGCCAGGGTGACCAAGATGCTGGAGCTGGTAGGCTTAATGGAATTCGGAAAGAAATATCCTCATGAATTAAGCGGCGGTATGCAGCAGAGAGTGGGTATCGCAAGAGCGCTGGCGATTCGTCCGGAGATCCTTCTTATGGATGAGCCCTTCTCCGCGCTGGATGAATTTACAAAGGAAAAGCTCCACGAGGATCTGCTTCGAATCTGGAAGAAGACCAATAAGACCATTTTATTTGTGACACATAACATTCAGGAGGCCGTATTTTTATCAGACAGAGTTGTGGTATTGTCTCCTCATCCGGGAAGAGTATCCGCTGTTGTGGATATCGAACTGGAACGGCCGAGAACCCTGGATATTAAAAATACACCGGAGTTCGGTGCCATGGTAGCGAAGGTAAGAAAGAGTTTTGAAGGAGTTTATTAAACTTTGAATACGGCAATGCTTCTTCGCAGTGTAACCGAGTCTCTCCTATGGTTTACAATCAGCTGCATTGTGAACAGGGCATAGTCGCAAAGGTTTAGTAGAATGGAGGATTTATATGAGAAGTATCAAGAAGGCTCTTTCCTCAGATAAGATGGTAACGGTTGTATGGGTGATCGGATTGATCATTGTCTGGGAGATTGGAGCTACAATCATAGGGCAGACAAAGCGAACCCCCGAAAATGTACTGCCGCATTTGTATCAGATTATAGAATCCATATTTTCAAAAAAACTAGTCAGCAGCAGTCAGACTGCACTTCAGATTGTATTAAGTAATGCCGGAGTAACCTTACTCAGAGCCGGAATGGGGCTTGTGATAGGGGCAGGGATTGGATTTGTACTGGCATTATTTATGAATTTATTTACAGCCATTGAAAAAATAGCATTTCCCTATCTGATGATTATTCAGATGATTCCTATTCTGGGTATGGCCCCCATTGTATTGGCGGTGACGAAAGATATTAACAAAAGTCGTGTGGTGATTGCTGCCATCTTAACTTTTTATCCGGTGGCAACCAATACGTTGGCCGGGTTTAAAGCCGTTGCCAGGGAAAAGCACGAGCTTATGTATTCCTTTGCAGCAAGCAAATATGAAATATACAGCAAATTACTGATCCCATCCTGTATTCCTTATTTGTTTACCGGACTTAAGATCTCGGCACCTATGGCGATTACGGCATCCATCCTTGTGGATACCCTTCAGGGCGGAGGCGGCTTAGGATGTATGCTCTCCCAGTCTCTGAAACATGCGATGACGATCTATGTCTTCTGGCAGATTGTATTTGTCAGTGCCCTGATTGGTATCTTAAGCTATTATTTGATGTCACTGCTGGAGAAAGCAGTATCACCTTATAAGCGCGGCGGAAAGGGTAAGGTGATGAGATGAAGCATAAATCAAGACGAAGGCTGAGCAAAGAATCCATATCAACAATGCTGTATCCGGTTTTATTCGGCGTATTCATTGTCATCTTATGGCAGACCCAAGTTCTGCATAAGATCATTGGTGCAGATACCTTTACCCTCCCCCTGCCGGGAAGAATTATCAATATCATCCATGATAACTTCGGCAATATCTTAAAGAATGTGCAGGCAACAGTCATAGTAGCCGTAGGGGGACTGATTCTGGGATCTCTCCTGGGATATCTTCTGGCTATCATTGCAGCAACCTTTACCAAATGGGGAACCGGCGGGCTTACCATTGCCTCCGCATTTAACGCAGTTCCCATCATTGCAATTGCACCGATCCTGAATAATCTGACCAAGGATTTCAGCAAGGATCCGAATACAAGAAGTATGCTGGCCAAAATGCTGGTGGTTATGATTACCTGCACTGTGTCCATGAGCATCAATGCCTACCGTGGATTTACTGAGCTCAAGCCCTTCTCAGAGGATTTAATGAGATCTTATGCGGCAGGCAAAACAACCGTATTCTTTAAATTAAGAGTACCCAATTCCGTACCCTATGTATTTACCGCACTTAGAGTCAGTGTACCGGGAAGTGTAATCAGTGCACTGGTAAGTGAGTATTTTGCAGAATACATCATTGGAGTCGGACGTCAGATCCGCGAGAATATCGTGCTGGCACAATATGCAACTGCCTGGGCATACATCATTGTAGCCTGTGCAATCGGTATTATACTCTATGTGATTTTACTGATCACGGAAGGTATTTTGTTGAAGAACCGCCGGTAATGGCAGGGTTTCAACTGGATATATACATGAAACAATAATAAGGAGGACGAATTATGAGAAAATCAGGAACAAACAAATTATTTGCATTATTACTGGTATTTACTATGGTGACTTTTCTGTTCGCAGGATGCGGGACCAAGACAACGAAGGACACTTCAGACAATACGGCAACAGGTGACAGCGCTACGCCGGCGCCTACTGAGGCAACAGCAGAGCCCACAGAGGAAGCAGCCACAGGTCCATACTATGCTGCGGATGCTGATGTGGAAAGTATCGTAAAGGATGCAGCCGGTAAAGGCAAGGTAGGTAACTGGGGCCTTGGTAATGAATATGAAATCCAGGCACTCTTGACAAAATACGGTCAGGACACTTCCTATTTAAGTCAGGCATTTGATATGGACGGATTTGATGATGATTCTATTCTGCTGGCATCTGCAATGACCTACAATGAGTATGGTCTGGTGAAGAACAGCTATGACGGCGGATACGGTTACGGCGATAAAGTAAAATACATCGATATGAATGATGAAGGCGTAGCAATGCTGGAAGATAACATTTTCTGTACCAAGGCATTTGCCCAGGCAAATCCAAATACGGTAAAGGCATTCATCAGTGCATCTATGAAGGGCTGGGAATATGCCTGCGCTAATCCTCAGGAAGCTGCTGAGATCGTTTACAAATACGGTTCTTCCGTATCCAGTGAACATCAGGCCTATATGGCAGATGAAGTGAAGAAACTGGTTGAAACTGATACTACCGGAGCAACCGTGACCAATTACGGTGCGTTAGAGGATGCTGCACTCCAGCAGACCCTTGACCTTGCTAAGCAGTACATTAAATTAGATGACTCCACCGCAGCTGACAAACTGAAGACCCTCACCTTAGATGACATCAGAGATGCTTCTTATTGGACGGATGCAGTGGGCGGCAACTTTGGAGCTCCTGAGAAGAAGGAAGTGTCCATCCAGTTAAAATGGTTACCACAGGCACAGTTTATGGGATATTACGTGGCATTGGATAAGGGATATTATGATGAAGCCGGTTTAAAGGTTAATATCGTATCCGGTGGTGGAGATATCGGTGAAACAACCGCAGTTTATTCCGGTCAGGTAGACTTTGGTGTTACCTGGGTATCCAATCTGATCGCTGCCAATGCAGGCGGTATGGATTTACTGGAAGTTGCACAGGTATATCAAAGATCAGGACTTGTACTTGTTTATAAGATTAACTAATCGAAACTTAGATTTTTGACTGCTTAAAGGTATCACTTCTTACCTGATTCATGCCGTTTTGGTGAATCCCTTTGATCATGGGAATTACATTGGGGCATCAGTGAAGAGAGGTAAGAAGGATACCGGGTCAAAAGATACGGTAAGAAGCCGGGAATTCATAATTTAGATATGCAGATAGAGAAATTAAGTTGGAGAGAGAAGATTGGATCGGTTGATAATTCTATTCTAAACGTCAGAAACTGATGTTTGAAGGTAGAGGTTCATATAAAGTGTGAGGAGGCTGGAACATGGATTTACTAATAAAAAATGGAACCATTATAACAGCAAAAGAAAGCTTTATGGGAGATATCGGGGTAAAGGACGGTAAAATTGTTTGTATCGGAACCGATCTTGCCATGGAAGCAGATCAAACTGTGGATGCAACCGGAAAGTTGGTGCTTCCCGGTGGAATAGATGCACATACCCATCTTGCAATGCCCTTTGGCGGTACCGTATCGGCGGATGGATATTTATCAGGAACGAGGGCGGCAGCCTGCGGTGGAATTACTACCGTATTTGATTACCCCATGCAGAGAAAAGGTATGGGAATTATGGAAATTATTGAAGCGAGAAAAGCAATGTGTGATCCTGAGGCTTGTGTGGATTATGCGTTTCACTGCATTATTACTGACTTAAACGGCGGAACTATTTTAGATGAATTCGAAACAGCAGTTGCCAACGGTATTACCAGTTTTAAGTGCTTCCTGGTTTATAAAAAGGAGGGCATGATGGTAGATGACGGTACGCTGGTAAAAATCCTGTTAAAAGCGAAAGAGACAGGTGCCATCACCAACATTCACGCAGAAAATCCCGATTTAATCGACATGAATATAGAGAAGTTTTTAAAGGAAGGCAAAACCTCAGCCTGGTATCATTATCTGAGCAGACCGGAATTCGTGGAAGCAGAAGCTGACAAGCGGGCGGTTCACTGGGCGAAATCTGTGGAGGCACCGTTATATATTGTTCATATGGCGGATAAGGAGGGGCTGGAAGCAGCCGTAGCAGCTAAGCTGGAGGGTCATCCTATTTTTATAGAGACCTGTCCTCAGTATCTGGAATTTACCAACGAAGTATATAAGAGAGAAGATGGCAGAAACTTTGTATGCTCCCCACCGATGAAAGGTCAGGAGAGCCAGGATGCTTTATGGGATGCCATCCGCCAGGGGACGATTGATACCGTTGCAACGGATCATTGTCCGTTCCAAAGCTATGAAAAGGATTGGGGAAAGGATGACTTTACGAAAATTCCCAATGGATGTGCAGGAATTGAAAATCTCTATCCTTATATGTTATCTGCTGCAAACAGCGGTAAAATTACCTTCAATCGTGCCGTAGAACTGTGTTCTACCAATCCGGCTAAGATATTTGGCTGTACGCAGAAGGGTTCTGTTACCGTAGGTAAGGATGCGGATCTTGTCCTTTATGATCCGGATAAGGAGTTTACCATTTCTGTAAGCAACATGCATTCCGATTATGATCATACCATCTGGGAAGGCAAGACCCTTCATGGATATCCTGTACAGACCTATGTCAGAGGAAAGCTGGTTTATGATAACGGTGACTTTGTAGGCGAGCCGGGATTTGGCCAATTCATCAAACGGGAAGCGAGCGGAAAGTAAGATTTGGAAAGTAAGCGGTTTGGCAGTATGCGGTTTGGTAAGTGAGAGAATTAGTATATAAGCTATTTAGTAAGTAAGAGATTTGTCAAATGAGAGATTTGGTGTGTAAGAGAGGGAGTGATCAGCATGAGTAATTTGGTATATAAGGATTTAACACTGATCGAGGAAGCAGGCGGGTGTCTCCTGTGTAACGAAGCCCCCTGCAGGAAAGCCTGTCCTTATGGTCTTGAGGTTGATGCGATCATCCGATCCGTGCGTTTTGAGAATCCGCTTGGCGCAAGGAGGAAACTTCCGGACGAATTACCCTGTAAGTCCTGTGAGACAAAAGATTGTATGGCAGTATGCCTGAAAGGTAAGATCAACCGGCCGGTTTTCATCGACGAGATGATGGAGAGTCTGGATGCCATAAAAGAAGGTTCACTTCAAGAAGAATCTGTTTTAAATAAGATCACGCCGGAAGAAGTAGATCTTTCCATTAATTTCTGCGGTGTCCAATGTGAAAATCCATTTTTCTTATCCTCTTCTGTCGTGGGAAGTAATTACGAAATGGTGGCAAAGGCATTTGAAATGGGATGGGCAGGGGTTGCCTTTAAAACCATCGGTACTTTCGTGCCAAAGGAAGTCTCTCCGAGATTTGATGCCCTTCGAAAAGAAGCGGTACCCTTTGTCGGATTTAAAAATATTGAACAGATTTCGGATCATACCCTGGAGGAAAATATTACATATCTGCAGCAGCTGAAGAAGGATTATCCCTCCAAAATCATCGTGGCTTCAATTATGGGGCAGAACGAAGAAGAGTGGACCTATCTTGCCAGACTTATGACAGAAGCGGGATCGGATCTTATTGAGTGCAATTTCTCCTGTCCCCATATGGCAGCCAATGGCCTTGGCTCGGATGTGGGCCAGAACCCGGATCTGGTTGCAGCTTATACCAGGGCAACAAGAAGGGGCACCCACCTTCCCATTCTCGCCAAGATGACCCCCAATACCGGCAACATGGAGATACCGGCGATGGCGGCGATTGAAGCCGGAGCCACAGGAATTGCAGCAATTAACACCATCAAAAGCATCATGAATGTAAATCTGGACACCTTTGCTTCCGGTCCTGATGTGGAGGGGAAGACAAGTGTTGGCGGATATTCAGGGAAGGCAGTGAAACCCATTGCACTTCGTTTTATTCAGTCCATGAGAAGCTGCCAACAGTTAAAGGATGTCCCCATCAGCGGTATGGGCGGGATTGAGACCTGGGTGGATGCTGCGGAATTTATGGCACTTGGGTGCGAGAATATACAAGTAACCACCTCGGTAATGCAATACGGTTACCGTGTAATTGACGACATGCTGGAGGGAATGAGGCTTTATCTGAGTTCCCATGGGTACCGACAGATTTCTGAGATTGTGGGCAAGGCCCTCTCCCGGATTATTCCGGCAGAACATCTGAACAGGGACAGCATCTGCTATCCCAGATTTGACAGGCACAAATGTATTGGCTGCGGACGCTGCTATCTGTCTTGTTATGACGGCGGACACCAGGCGCTGAGACAGGAGGAGACCACTGGAAAACCGGTGATGGATGCACCTCAATGTGTCGGTTGTCATCTGTGTGTTACCGTATGTCCGGTTCAGGCCATTTCCCCTGGTACCAGAGTAAGGAAAGCATCATTAAAGCCGGAAGGCAGCAACGAGTAAACTAATGTTATATATTTTTATCACATAAATTATAGAACAAGGGAAGGATCTTCTTGATATATAAGGTCATTCCCGATGCGCAAAAATGCGCAGGATTGGAGGTAATCATATGGTATCATGCAGTTTAGAGAGAATGGATGACAAGATAAAGACCTTTAGCAAATTCGGTGACACAGGCAAGGGCGGAATTACCAGATTCTCCTTATCACCGGAAGCTTTGGCGGCAAGAAATGAATTCAAGACAAGAATGGAAGCAATGGGTGCAACTGTTGTTACTGATGATATGGCAAATATGTATGCCACCATTCCCGGAACCGAAGACCTTCCCGCAATTATGTCGGGATCTCATCTTGATTCCGTAAGACAGGGTGGTAACTATGACGGTGTGTTGGGTGTCTTAACCGCTATGGAAGCCGTTGAGACGATCGTAAAAGAGGACATTTCGCATAAACATCCCATCACGGTAGTCGTATGGACCAATGAAGAGGGGGCACGATTTGAACCTGCTATGATGTCCTCCGGCGTCATCTGCGGTAAATTTGATAAAGCAGCAATGCTTGCCTCCGAGGCGAAGGATCTTCCAGGATATACTTTCGCACAAGCGCTGGCTGACAGCGGATTTGCAGGAGAGGAAGCAAACCGTATGAAACCGGGAAAGCAATTGGCCCTGGTGGAACTTCATATAGAACAGGGGCCGGTACTGGAGACAGAAGGATATGATATAGGCGTAGTGGAAGGGGTATGCGGTATGATCAATTATGAATTTACCTTTACCGGTCAGGCGGGTCACGCCGGAACTACCCCGATGAAATACAGGAAGGATGCCCTGTATGCTGCTGTGAAGACCATTCAATATCTTCATGATGAACTGGATGAGTTGGACAGCAAATTAGTATATACCACCGGAAAGATCTCTGCACACCCCAATATCCATACCATTATTCCGGATGAAGTTAAGTTTACACTGGATGCAAGACATCAGGACCCGGAAGTAATTAAACAGGTATTGGAGATAATAAAGAAGATCCCTAAGGAAGTGGAGAAATGTCAGGTGAGCTTCGCAGAGGCCTGGTCACGCAAGACCGTTGCCTTCACTTCCGAGATGGTTGAGCTGGTAGAAAAGGGTGCGCAGGAATTCGGTTATTCCAACAGAAGAATTTATAGCGGACCGGGACATGATGCGCAGTTTATCATCGATATTATCCCAACGACTATGATATTTGTACCAAGTGTGGGTGGTCACAGCCACTGTGAAATCGAATACACACCGGTGGAGAGCTGTCTGAAGGGGGCCAATGTATTAATGAAAACCCTGCTTGCCATTGATCAGAAGATGTAATAGGAGCGAGTAGAAATCGTATCAATAGAAAGGCTGGCCCGGTTATGAGGGAGCTTCCATTCGGATTCAGATAAGCTGACCATTGGAACAGTTCATAATTTGGGTCAGTCTTTTTAAAATTATCCTGTATCATCTTTCTGGTACCATGTTTTTACACCGGGCATTCAACTTGTCTGAACCTTAACATGCGACAGTCGAAAAGTCTTGTTGCGGGGTAATTCGTCATTATTTTAGGGATAACGTTTGCGTAAAAATTGCACTCTTTTATGATATGTATACTACTATTCCTATTGACATACCAGGATAAAAATGATAAAAAGGTATCATATGATGTTTACGAAAAAGGAGACAGAACGATGGACCAAACCCATGAAAAATATAAAAAATTATTAGAACTATTATCCGGATATCAAAGTGCTGCAGTGGCGTTCTCCGGCGGAGTGGATTCAACCTTTTTGCTAAATGCCGCAAAAGAAGCACTGAAAGATCAACTGATTGCAGTTACTGCAAGTTCCTTAAGTTTTCCCCAGAGAGAACTAAACGAGGCCAAAGCGTTTGCTGCGGCTCATCAAATCAGGCATATGGTTGTGGATTCGGAAGAACTTGATATCGACGGATTCTCAGAGAATCCCAAAAACCGCTGTTATCTCTGCAAATCAGAACTTTTTACGAAGATTAAGGAAGTGGCAGAGGAGCATGGGATGAAGGCCATTATGGAAGCCTCCAACTCGGATGATAACGGGGATTATCGGCCGGGGCTCATTGCCGTGAAGGAATTAGGCATTCACAGTCCGTTAAGAGAAATTGGTTTTAGTAAGGAAGAGATTCGGATACTGTCCAGGGAACAAGGCCTTCCCACCTGGAATAAGCCCTCCTTTGCCTGTCTATCTTCCAGATTTCCCTATGGTCAAAGCATTACGCCAAAGCGTCTTCAGATGATTGATCAGGCGGAACAATATCTGCTGGATCTAGGTATCTGGCAGGTTCGGGTGCGCTTTCATGAGAATCTTGCCCGCATTGAGACAGATGAGAAAGGATTTGAGATATTATTAAAGTCAGATATAAGGACTCAGATATTCAATGAATTCAGAAAGATTGGATTTACATACGTGTCCCTGGATCTAAAGGGATATCGTACCGGAAGTATGAATGAGACATTAAGTACGGATGAGATTAGTTACGGGAAGGCGAATGCCTGAACGAAGGATCTATGCAATGTATCAATAATTTAATTCCATCAGGGACGAGTCAGGAGCTTGCAGGCAGTAACTATTGCACTCTATTCGTCCCTGATAGAAGAAATCCTTGTTTATTTCGTTAACTTGAACGAAATCTTATTTTTTTTCGCATAACTTTCCCCGTAAGATCCCTTAGGGCCATAAATGGTCAACGCGGGACAAAGGCGAAAGGCATCCTCCCCAATCTGTTTCACACTCTTAGGAATTGTAATACTACTCAGACTGCGGTTACCCGAAAACGCATAATCCCCTATCGAGGTGATCTTTCCCGGAATCACAATACTTTTTAGTCCGGTACAGCCGGAAAATAATCCATAGGATAGTTTTGTCAAATTTTTTGGCAGGATAAGTGTTTTAAGGCTGGTGCAGTTAGAGAATGCGTTGGAGCCCAAATCGGTCAGTGTATCCGGCAGCTGGATTGTCTTCAAAGAGGTACAGTCAGAAAATGCATTTGCTCCCAGAGCGGTCAGTCCTTTTGGCAGCGTGATTTTAGTTAAGGAACGGCATCCCATCAATGCTGAGGCAGGTAATGTCTTTAATTCCCCGGGTAATACAACATTCTTTAGGGAGGAGCATTCTTCCAATACATTCCCCCCGAGGAAGGTTACAGATTCAGGGATCACAATCTCTTTTAACATCTTGCAGTTATAGAAAGCGCCTGCACCGATTGTGGTTAATTTCTCCGGCAATTGAACAGAAGAAAGGGTGGCATTCATAAAGGCTTCCCCATTGATTCGGGTTACAGTATCCGGAACAATGACGTCTGCATCATTGCCGAGATATTTGATCAGCGTACCGTCATTGATATACCAGTCCCCATACCGGGTCATATCTTCATCACCAAAGCGATACATATTACTGCTGAACCAACGAGCGAATTCTTCGAAGAAACGATTGGACAATTCGCTTTTCAATCCCTTAATCACAAGGCTCATGGGCACAGTACCGGCATCGGTATAGAGCTTTGTGACCTTTTGATGAACTTTACGATAAGCTTCCTTTCCATATTGATCTAAGATGTAGCAGGTAAGGCGAAATCCCAGTTTATCACTTCCGGAGCCGGCAGTACTATTTAAAAACAGATCCTCGGCATTCTTCTCCGTAATAATTCCCTCGTAATTCCCTTCTACCTGATAGGCATCATAGGAACTCGTAAATACCTTATCCTTTTTCAAAATCTCTGTCATATAATATTGAACAAATCCCTCACCAAGTGCTGTTCCCATATATACCCCGTACCTTTGCCAGGCAATATAGAGGAATCCCCGTAAGAGGGCAGGAGCATGTTCCTTCATATCTTTAATGTCATCCGGAGAAATCAACATGCCCGCACCCCCCACGGAATAGATGCCATAATTCTGTTCTGCCACAACGATTTCAACCTTGGGATAGTCATGGTTCAATTTCTTTAAGGAAGCTGCCTTACTAAAATATAAATCCAGTTCACTGCGCATGTCAGGGTAATACTTGAGGCGATTCTTAACATCAAATTGATAGCCGGTGGTTTCTTCTACCCGGTCCATCATATGATTCAGTAAGCTAATGAGATTGACGGGAACTTCAATTCCTTTTTGAAGATATATGATAAATCTTGTCGTATCAATATATTCTTCCTTCTTCGTGGTATAATACTCCCCCTTGTATTTACTTAAATCCAGACCTGATAAATAAACCGCTTTTTTGCCGGTATCCTGAGTCTTAACTTGTTGAGCAGCGGTCACCGTGGCTGTTGCGATCCCCTGAGTCATAAATATTGAGGTTATCAGCAAAACCATAAACAGACATACAAATTTACTTCTTAAATTCATTTTTGCCTCCCAATACAATAATGGTTTTTTAATTGGATTCCAGACGTGCAGTTGATTCTAAGCTGATACTAGATTGCCATATAATGGGATTTTACTGTGTTTTGTATCAGAAGTCAATATGGGACGAGCGGAAAAATCGTATCGAAAAAGAGATGGTTGAAAATGTAACAAAACGGTGTAAACAGTACAATATTTGTGGTTGCATACTGTGATGATATGAAAATAATTTATATGTGAATGTTTGGTAAAAGAAGTAAATTGATCCGCAAGTTGGAGTAACCGCGTATGATTATGACAGATCGGGGAGACAAACTGCTAAAGTATTGCCTGAGAATTACAGGAAAGTATAGTTATACTTATGATGAAGCCGGAAATCAGCTCAGTAAATATGAAGTGATCGTCGGTAACCGAACCAAAGAGACCATAGAAAACGGAGCGGACATAACAGAAAACAATTATTCCTATAATGATCAAAACTGTTTGACATCCATTACATCCAGGGTCAATAATGAGATCATAAAGATAACCGGTTATATCTATGATAGTAACGGTAATCAAA
>JAEXNR010000013.1 GCA_023439505.1 Bacillota bacterium | reverse complement strand
ACCAGAACCAACACCAACACCAACACCAACTCCTACACCAACACCAACGGCCACGCCAACAGTGACGCCAACAGTGACGCCAACCCCAGGTTTGTTTACCGTTGCAAATCTTCCCGTATATGATGATATTAAATCGGAAAGCGCAGGATATATTTGTAACGTACAGGAAACAACGGTAGTGAATAATATTTTCGTTTCTGAAGCGATCGCATATGACAGCAGCAATAATCCGATTGTATTAAGGAACGGACAGAGAGTTGCCGTATATATAGCTGCTATTGTGAATGGCAAGGTATGGTATTATGTGACGGATCATAAGAATAATATTTTTGGCTATGTGAAGGCAGAATATGTATACGTAGGGGATCAGCCGCCACAGGGAAGTAATATGACATGGCCGCCGGTGGTGAACAATTCACCTCAGACTTCCATTACTCCAACGCCAACTCCTACACAGACGATAACACCAACCCCCACACCTATATTAAACAATGTGGATTTTGAACTTAAATTAGCAATGGAGAATTTTCCGGAAGACTATAAGTCCTCCTTAAGATCGCTACATGCACTGCATCCAAATTGGGAATTCAAAGCATATCACACCGGGTTGGATTGGAACTACATGATTGCTCAGGAGAACATACCTGGCAAGAACACCATACCCAATACCAAGAGCGTAGAATGGAAATCCTTTGATTCAGGTGCTTATAACTGGAAAAATGATACCTTTACCATATTTGACGGAACCTATTGGGTCACTGCATCTAAGGCCGCAATAGAGTATTATATGGATCCCCGTAATTTCCTGAATGAGAATGGCATTTTCCAATTTGAATTATTAAGATATCAAAGCGGCTATCAGAATGAGGCCGGTGTGGAAAGTATATTAAAGGGTACGGCTCTTTATAACACCACCTATCAATATGTGGATGAGAATAAAATAACGCAGACGATTACATATGGTCAGACATTTATTAGGGCAGCCCAGTATTCCGGTGTCAGTCCTTATCATCTGGCCTCCCGTGTGAAGCAGGAAGTTGTGACAGGTGCCACAACCCTTAGTGGCAGTGTCTCCGGGAAGTATCCGGGTTATGAAGGGTATTATAACTTCTATAATATTGGAGCCAATGACAGTGCGGGAGGAGGAGCCATTGCAAATGGTCTGAAATATGCAAAAAACGGAAGTACCAGTGCAGCATCCAATGCAAATTATATGATTCCATGGACGAGTCCTTACCGTTCTATTGTCGGAGGATCTTATTTCCTTGGCAGCAGTTATATTAATAAGGGGCAGGATACGGTTTACCTTCAGAAGTTTAATGTGACACCTGCTTCCACGTTCTTTCATCAGTATATGACAAATGTGGAGGCACCATTTGCAGAGAGCAAAAAAATCTGTACGGCTTATAAAAATCTGGCAGATTCGCCTATTGTGTTCTCCATCCCGGTTTATGTGAATATGTCATCTACAGTAGCTCCATATCCTGCGGTGCAATATAATCCGAATAACTGGTTAAAGAGTTTGAAGATCTATAATATGAACGGCGAAGAACTTAATCTGACGCCTACCTTCAGTCAGTCGCAGAGAAACTACAGTATGATTGTAAGCAATGATATTGAGGTCATTCAGGTGAAAGCTACCCCCGTAAGCGCGAAAGCCTCTGTGGCGGGAACCGGTTATATTCCTTTGAATATCGGAACGAATCAGGTTACCATACTGGTTAGTGCAGAGAATGGGGATGTGGCACAATACGTGATTAATGTTGTAAGAGAATAAGAATGCAGATTACAGCAGATGTGATACATAATACTGATACATAACGATAGCAGGAGGAACAGGCGAACCGTTCCCTTGCCATGAATGATAATATCCGGTTGTAGGTGGGAATTCCTATTGACCGGATATTACAGTATCAGACAAAGAAATTGACTTAGTGTTTGATATTGTATATTATGGAACCAAGGAATAAAGGAATTAAGGAATAAAAGAATTAAGGAACAAAAGAATTAGGGAAAAAGAACTAAGGACATGAAATAGAAGATAAGATTTGGCGCACAAGCAGCGCAGAAATGAGGTAACGAATGAAAAATAAATTGATAAAATGGTTGTGCATGGTTACGATATTAATTGTTGCTGGATCTGCCCTGAATGAGAAACCTTGCAGAGCAGCAAGTGCAGATGTTGTACTCTCCACGGATGCAGCGTCGGTTACCGTCGGCGATAATATATTTGTTTATTTAACCGTAACTTCAGATACCGTATTTGGTGCATTTGAAGCTAATTTGACATACGATGATAATCTGATGGAATATACGGGCACCAATTCTGTTGTAACAGGTGGAAACGGTTTCCTCAAACTATCCGATATGGAAGCAGACGGTGTTAAAAAAAGAAAATATTCATTAAAATTCAAAGCATTGAATGTTGGTGTATGTCAAATTGATTTCAGCGGGAATACTATGCTGTATGATGATGAGATCGGTGACGCAATGGCAGTCTCCAAAAATGTTTTAAATATTAACATTAATCCTGCTCAGACGGCTTCGAATAATGCAAATTTGAAATCATTAAAAATCAGCCCGTCCGCTCTGACTCCTTCTTTTGATAAGAATACACTGAAATACACCGCAAAAGTCGGTAATGATACAGAGAAGCTCGTCATTGATGCAGTGGCGGAGGATAGCAAATCCACGGTTAAAATTTCTGGCAATGAGTCTCTGAAAGAAGGAGAAAATAAAATTAATGTTACCGTGATTGCAGAATCAGGAGCTGTCATAGAATATACTATAGATGTAACAAAGGAAGTAACCCCGACGGAGGTTACACCAACCATCGAACCTACCGTTACGCCAGGTGCGGATCATGGGGTATTCGATCTGGTGAATCTGGACGGTGATGTGTACGCGATTTACAGCGGAAAGTTTCAGATCGTAACTCCGGGCAGTGATGTAAAGATTCCTGAGGGCTATGTTAAGACGCAGGTGACATTATCCAGTATCCAGATTGACGCTTATGTACTGGCAAAGGATATGGAGAATGAATTCATTCTGATTTATGCAAAGAACGAATACGGGGATGAAGGATTTTATAAATACGACAGAATTGAAAAAACATTGCAGCGATTTGTTACTGAGGATGCAGTTTCCATCGGGAATAATCCAGTTACCACACCAAATAGTGACAGTATTAAGTTAGCAAAATATCGATCCAATATGAATAAGGCATTTATAGTCATTGCACTTCTTGGCGCATTGTGTGCAGCATTGATCATCTTGCTGATCCGCCTTTACATGAAGACCAGAGGTTATCATGATGATGATTTGGATTAAATGAGATATAGGCAATGTGTTTTCCTACTATTTTGGTAGATTATATTTTGGGAAATGATATTGACAAAGCTTAAGGCTTGTTATACTATGTATATAACAAATATAACGATTTATTTGTAGATTACGAGGTGTTCCTATGTATGTAGAAATTGATTTTAGTAGTGATGAGGCAATTTATATCCAGCTCAGGAATCAGATTATTTACGGAATCGCAACTTCTGAGATTCAGGAGGGTGATAATCTTCCGTCGGTAAGAGAGCTTGCTGAAAATATTGGAATTAATATGCATACAGTGAATAAAGCTTATGCAATATTGAAGCAGGAGGGTTATCTGAAACTGGATCGTAGAAGAGGTGCGGTGATCGCAATAGATATCAATAAGTTGCAGGCCATTGAAGATATGAAGAACAATTTAAGAGTTGTTATGGCGAAAGCAATCTGTAAGAACATCAGCTGTAAGGAGGCACACGAGATTGTAGACCAGGTATTTGATGAATTTGAAAGGAGGTAGATCATAATGTTATGTGATAGATGCCAAAAAAGAGATGCGAAGATACTGTATACAGAGATTATAAACGGAACAAAGAAGGAACAGCATCTTTGTGAAGAATGTGCAGCAGATTACACATCCTTTCAAATGGAGAAACCCTTCAGTGAACTGACACTGGGTGATTTGCTGGCTACGCTGCTAGACAGCCATTATACCTCGGATGGCACAAGCAAGACAAATCAGAATAATCAAGCTGATATCATATGTGATGATTGCGGAACTACCTATGAAGAATTCCTGCAAAGCGGCAGATTTGGTTGTGCAAGCTGCTATCGGAAATTTCATAATGAACTGGGGAAAACAATTAAGGGAATACAAGGATCCGATGTCCATACTGGAAAGAGACCAAAGGGTTATATCTCATCAACGGATCGTATATTAAAGGGTTTAACGGAGCTGGAAAAGCTAGGCTTAAAGCTTCAGGAAGCCATCGAGAAAGAGGAATTTGAAGAGGCGGCGAGGCTTAGAGATATCATCAAAGATATGAAGAAGGAGGAAGCGAGCAATGCTTAAATGGTATGAGCAAAATGTTCCTGACAGTGATGTGGTAATCTCCAGCCGCGTAAGACTTGCCCGTAATCTTGAGAATTATCTTTTTTCCGCCAAATTGGAGGAAGAGAATGCAATTGAACTTGTCAATGAGGTAAAAGGCTTAACCACAAGCCTAGCACTCGCCCAGAGCAGAAAGTTTTATGCCTGTAACATCAGCACGCTGACGGACATAGATAAATCGGCGATGGTAGAACGCCATATCGTTAGCCCCTTACTTGCTGAGAAGAAGCAGACAACGGGAATTATCCTATCTGAGGATGAGACAGTCAGTATTATGATCAATGAAGAGGATCATTTAAGAATTCAGGCAATTGTTGGCGGTATGAATTTGGAGCAGGCTTATGAAGAAGCCAATCAGATCGATGACATCACCAACGAAAAGCTTCAGTTTGCATATGACGAGAAATATGGATATCTAACCTCCTGTCCCACTAATGTGGGCACAGGGATGAGAGCCTCCTGTATGGTTTTCCTGCCTGCACTCAGTGCCGCGGGTATGCTGCAGAAGTTATTGGAAGAGGTGGGAAAATACGGAGTAACCATACGCGGAATTTATGGGGAAGGCACAAAAAGTCTGGGTAATATTTTTCAGATTTCAAATCAGAAAACAATGGGCAATTCGGAACGGGAAATTATCGAAAATCTCAAACGAATTGTACAGCAGGTCGTAAAGCAGGAGCGAAAACGAAGGGAATATATGCTGTCAGTAAATTCGGATGAACTTCAGGACCGGGTTTATCGATCCTATGGTATCTTAAAATATGCAAGACAAATTTCTTCGGATGATTCCATGACCTTATTATCACAGCTAAAGTTTGGATTTGATACCGGACTGATCAAGTTTGACAGACCGTTTAATATACACAGGCTGATGATGGGAGTGCAGCCGGGCAGTTTGCAATGGAGCCTGGGAAAAATCGTGGGAAGCGCTACAAGAGACCAGTCCAGGGCTGAATATATCAGAAAAGAATTACCTACAATTATATAAAACACTTCAGGCAGAATGGAGGATACATCAATGTATGATAAATTTACGGAAAATGCAAAAAATGCAATTAATTTAGCAAGAGAAGTTGCCTACCGGTTATCTCACAATTATATCGGAACCGAGCATCTGTTGATCGGGTTACTGGAAGTGGAAGGAGTTGCATCCAGGGTCCTGATTGAAAACGGTGTGAGTGTGGAGAAGGTTTTGGAACTGGTGAACCAGTTGATCGCGCCGAATAACGGTGTTGAAATGATGGATGGGGGCAGTTTCACCCCAAGATCAAAACGAATTCTGGATCAAAGTTATAAGGAAGCGGCAAAGTTCAAAGCGCCTCTTGCAGGAACAGAACATATTTTGATTGCTCTCATAAAGGAATCAGACTGCATTGCAGTTCGTTTGCTGAACACACTGGGAGTAAATATTCAAAAGGTTTATATTGATATACTGACGGCTTCCGGTGTGGATGTAAGCGCGGCAAAGAATGATTATCCGTCAGGAAAGGCAAAAGGTAAGGGCAAAGCAAGTGCAACCCCCACCCTAGATCAATACAGCAGGGATTTGACCGAATATGCCAAAGAGGGTAAATTAGATCCGGTGATCGGACGGGAAAATGAAATACAGAGAGTGGTTCAGATTTTAAGTCGCAGGACCAAGAATAATCCTTGTCTGGTGGGAGAACCGGGCGTTGGTAAAACCGCGATAGCGGAAGGTCTTGCACTGAAGATAGTAGAAGGAAATATACCGGATACCATTAAAGAAAAACGGGTGGTGACACTGGATTTGTCCGGCATGGTAGCGGGTTCCAAATACCGCGGTGAATTTGAGGAGAGAATTAAGAAGGTAATCAGCGAAGTGATCAATGACGGCAATGTATTGCTCTTTATTGATGAGATTCATACCATTATCGGCGCAGGCGGCGCAGAGGGTGCCATAGATGCATCTAATATCTTAAAGCCTTCCCTTGCAAGAGGAGAACTTCAGATAATCGGAGCGACTACCAGAGAAGAATACAGAAAATATATTGAGAAGGATGCTGCACTGGAAAGAAGATTTCAGCCGGTTGTAGTAGAAGAACCATCAGAAGATGAGGCGGTTCAGATCTTATTTGGTTTAAGAGATAAATATGAGGTTCATCATCAGGTTCGTATTACCGACGGAGCCTTAGAAGCTGCAGTCAAATTATCCAGTCGTTATATTAATGACAGATATCTGCCTGACAAGGCAATTGATTTAATGGATGAGGCTGCCTCCAAGGTTCGCTTAAGCACCTATACCTCTTCGCCTGTAATTAAAGAACTGGAGAAGGAGATTAAACAGTTAGAGGACGAGAAAGAAAAGGCAATTAAGCAGGAGGCTTATGAAAAGGCCGGTGAGATTAAGAAGCAGCAGGAAGAAAAGCAGGAAGAGCTGACAAGACAAAAACTCCTGGAAGATAAGCAAAGAACAGAAAAACAGCTGGTAGTCAGTGAGAATGAGATTGCAGAGATTATCTCAAGCTGGACGAAAATTCCGGTGAAGAAGCTGGAGGAAGAAGAAACAGAACGCCTGCAAAAGCTGGAATCAATCCTTCATCAGCGGGTAGTCGGACAGGAAGAGGCGGTTGCCGCAGTGGCAAAGGCAATCCGCAGAGGCAGGGTAGGCTTAAAAGATCCGAATCGCCCCATTGGTTCCTTTTTATTCCTTGGACCAACAGGTGTGGGTAAGACGGAACTTTCCAAAGCATTGGCGGAAGCGATGTTTGGAAGTGAGAATTCCATCATTCGTGTAGACATGTCGGAATACATGGAAAAGCATAGTGTCAGCAAGCTGATCGGTTCCCCTCCGGGATATGTAGGATATGATGAAGGCGGTCAGTTAAGCGAAAAGGTACGGCAAAATCCCTATTCGGTTCTTTTGTTTGATGAGATTGAAAAAGCTCATCCGGATGTATTTAACATTCTCCTTCAGGTGCTTGACGATGGTCATATTACAGATGCGCAGGGAAGAAAAGTCAGCTTTAAAAACACCATTATCATTATGACTTCCAATGCAGGTGCACAGAATATCATCGCACCGAAGCGGCTTGGATTTACATCTGTAATTGATGATAAAGAGGACTACAAGAGAATGAAGGAAGGCGTCATGGATGAGGTGAAGAAGATCTTTAAGCCGGAATTCATAAACCGTATTGATGAAATTATTGTATTCCATTCTTTGACCAGAGAGAATATTAAAAGTATTGTATCTATTATGGTTTCAACCATCTCCAAACGCAGCAAGTCACAGATGAATATATCTCTTGAAACCGGCAAAGAGGTACTTGATCATATCGCAGAGATCGGTTTTGATGAAAAATATGGTGCAAGACCCTTAAGAAGAGCCATTCAGACGAACATTGAAGATAAGCTTGCAGAAGCAATACTTTCCGGGGATATTAAAGAAGGGGATACGGTGAAAGTTGAGTACCTTGACAATGAGATGGTAGTAAAAGCTAAATAATTTGTAATAAAAACAGTAGAAATCTGACGATTTATCGTATATAATTTATGTATCGGAAAGATTACTGCTGCCTTGAGAAACTTCAGGCAAGTAGGGCTTACCATGCTTCGTTTATGGATTATCTGTCACGAATTAGTAACATTTAAATACAATTAGGAGGGTCATACAATGACAGTTGTAGAAGAGTTAATACGCAAGGAAAGTGATAATACAATAAGCTTTGGCAATTATACCCTGGATAAAAAATCAAAGGCATCGGATTTCGAACATGAGGGAGATCTTTATAAGGTTAAGACGTTTTATGAAATAACGAAGCTTGAGAAAAATGGGATGTTTGTATATGAATCTGTGCCAGGTACTACGGTCTTGCATTTTGATATGAAGAATGAAACCGTCAACTTTGAGGTGACAGGAAATGATAATGCACAGGTTACATTGGAATTAGAGGCTGAAAAGGAATATGAGATATATACAAATGGCGTATTACTCGGAGAAATGAAGACGAATTTGGGCGGAAAGCTGATATTTAGTCTTGAATTAGATGAAGAGAAAGCGGTATTGGTAAAGGTGGTTAAACTCTAGATGATCAAAAGTAAAACTGTGTTTTTCTGTAAAGAATGTGGCTATGAATCAACGAAATGGCTGGGTCAGTGTCCGGGCTGCAAGCAATGGGATACCTTTGTAGAAGAACCGGTTGTAAAGAAGAGTACTACCTCCGCAGGTATCAAAGCAGCAACAGCACCGGTACAATTATCACAGATAAAAGCGGAAAAAGAAGTTAGATTAAGTTCCGGTATCGGTGAACTGGATCGTGTACTCGGAGGAGGAATTGTTGCCGGCAGTCTTGTATTGGTTGGCGGTGATCCGGGTATCGGTAAGTCAACACTGCTATTGCAAATGTGCAGAGAAATTGTAAATCATAAGAAAAACGTACTTTATATTTCCGGTGAAGAATCCTTAAATCAGATTAAGATGAGAGCAGAAAGACTCGGCGTATTTCACGACGGGCTTTTGCTCTTATGTGAAACTGATTTGGATCTTATTGAGCAGGTAATCAGAACGGATCGTCCCGATATTGTGGTGATCGACTCAATACAGACCATGTTTAAAGAGGAAATATCCTCGGCACCGGGAAGTGTAAGTCAGGTTAGAGAAGCTACCGGAACCTTAATGCGTATCGCAAAAGGTTCCGGTATTACGATATTTATTATTGGCCATGTTACAAAGGAAGGGGTTGTAGCCGGACCCCGGGTATTGGAACATATGGTGGATACCGTCTTGTATTTTGAAGGTGATAATTCGGCATCTTACCGAATCCTGCGTGCAGTCAAAAACAGATTTGGTTCTACGAATGAAATCGGTGTATTTGAAATGAGAAACAGCGGATTGACAGAAGTGACAAACCCATCGGAGTTCATGCTAAAAGGAAGGCCGGAGGGAGAATCGGGTTCTGTCGTAGCTGCATCCATTGAGGGGACAAGACCCATATTAGTAGAGGTACAGGCACTGGTTTGCAGGACGAATTTCAATATGCCAAGAAGAACCTCTGCAGGAACGGATTATAACCGGGTCAATCTCCTTATGGCAGTTCTGGAAAAAAGACTGGGAATTCAGCTATCTGATTGCGATGCCTATGTGAATGTTGCAGGAGGTATGCGAATCACAGAGCCAGCACTGGATCTTGCTATTACCAGTGCTATTTTATCAAGCTACAAAAATGTTGCGTTACATAACAGGACGATTTTATTCGGAGAAGTGGGCTTAACAGGTGAAATAAGGGCCGTAAATTTAGCTGTTCAAAGGGTTGCTGAGGCGAAAAAGATGGGATTTGAAGTCTGTATTCTTCCTCAGGCAAATAAAGAAAACATTCAGGTAGAAGGTTTGAAATTAATCGGAGTTAGAAATATTCAGGAAGTTATTGGAATGCTCATGCGTTAAAAACGCTGAAACGAGGTTAATTTATGGAAGATTTGCACGAAAGATTAAGACTGATCGCTTCTGCACAAGAAGAAATGGTTCATGTAGCCGATCTTATGGAGCAATGGGATAAGGCACAGCTGTCTGTTGAAAAAAGTTCCTTTGATACGATTAATATGTCGGATAAAGTTTTGAATCTGTCCAAGGAAGAGAGTCAGCTATTAACGGGACTAAAAGAAAGTTATCATATGATTGAGGATAAACTTGACAGCGATCAAAAGGAAAGAGTCGTTTCACTTTATGGTCAGATTAATGATTTGATTTATAAAATCGTTGATATCGCTTATGCCTCCAATGATGTTTCACACGTTCTGGAACGTGAGGTTGCATGTCAGCGGGAGATTACGGATCGTATCAAAGTATCGTTTGACCAGATGAATGGCAGTATGAATCAGGCGGTGGCCTGTGCTGAGTTTTTGATGGCAGAGTTTTGAATATAATTTTTTTTACATATCAGTTGAAGGTTATGTGAATTAGTGCCATGAAGTACGGCTCTTTTCTTACATGCCGCGCTATATCTCATTCGCCTCTAATAGGATATCTTCTGGATATCATATTCCCTATATTTCTGCGTAATCTCTATAATTCCGGACTTGAATTTATGCTATTTTACTATAGGATGACAGATTAGGTTGTATTATAATTATTGTAATTGAAAGAGTTGGAATCTATCAATGAATTTTTACCTTATTGCGAAATAAAATTCAGAAATGAGGAGTAGTGTGAAAATTAAAATTTTCACACGGCAAATTTGTGCTGACGCCCAAATTCGCGGGCATTGGCAGCATGGAGGAGTAATATGGAAATTAATCAGATCAGAGATCAGGTAAGTAAGATAAAAGAGAATATTGAAAAAGTAATCATCGGCAAGGGAGCCATCATCGAGTTGATTTTAACCGCTCTTCTTGCCAATGGTCATGTTCTGCTGGAGGATGTGCCGGGAACAGGGAAAACGGTGCTGGCAAAATCTTTGGCAAAATCTATGGAAGCTGATTTTAAACGGATCCAGTTTACGCCGGATTTACTCCCTTCCGATATTACCGGCCTTAACTTCTATAATCAGATTCTGGGAGAGTTTACATTTCGCAAAGGACCGGCATTTACCCACATATTATTGGCTGATGAAATAAATCGGGCAACCCCCCGCACACAATCCAGTTTGTTAGAATGTATGGAAGAGAAGCAGATTACAATTGATGGAGAAACCAGAAAACTGGAGCAGCCATTTTTGGTAATTGCCACTCAAAATCCAATTGAAACTGCGGGAACCTTTCCTTTACCTGAGGCACAGTTGGACCGGTTTCTGATTCAAATTCCTATGGGGATGCCAAGTGCTCAGGACGAAGTGGCTATCCTGAATCGATTTATTACAGATAATCCACTGGAAGAGCTACAGCCGGTTTGTACCAGAGCTGATCTTCTTATGATGCAGGAGACCATCAAATCAATTTATATTCATCCATCGCTAATGGAATATATGGTAGCACTGGTTCATAATACACGGATACATAAAGGGGTGGTACTGGGGGTAAGCCCGAGAGGAAGTCTGGCATTTCTAAGGGCTGTTCAGGCTTATTGTGCAATTCAGGGAATGACCTATGCTTCCCCTGAGGTGATCCAGTACGTTGCGCCTTTTGTATTGGGGCACCGGATGATCCTCAGAACAACAAATCAAAAACGTGAAGCGGCAGGCGAAATGATAAAGAGCATTTTGTCAGATACACCGGTACCTACGGAAGAATTTTTCAGGAGGTAAGTTAACCTATGGAAATTATGACTGCAATTGCCGGTGCATATTTACTTTATCTAGTCCTTAATTATCTCTATCTTCACAGCTGGGCGAAAAAACTTACCGTTGATATCAGCCTCTCAGAGGATTATGCGTTTGAAGGTGAGGAGCTGATCCTTACCGAAACCGTGATGAATCGAAAGATTTTACCGCTTCCAATGCTGAAAGTAAAATTTATGACCTCAAGGTATTTATCTTTTTTTGATATGGATACTTCCAAGATTTCGGATCATTATTACCGTAATGATCTCTTATCAGTAATGATGTATCAAAAGCTCACAAGAACGCTGAAATTTCAATGTATTCATAGAGGCTTTTATATGATAAATCAGGTGGATCTGGTTTGTTCCAATCTGTTTTTCAGTCATGAGATGGTACAATGTAGTCCGGTTAATATTACACTCTATGTATATCCGAAACCGGTGGATTATGCAAGAATCGAGGTACCGTTTCAAAAGATGCTGGGTACCATACTGACAAAGCGATTTATTAATGAAGATCCCTTTGAATTTCGCAGTATCAGAGAATACCAATCATATGACGGACTGAAGGCGGTTAACTGGAAGTCTTCGGCGAAAACCGGATCACTAAAGGTAAATGTGTTTGATTATACATCTTCACAGCAGGTAAAGATATTTCTGAATCTGGAACCGGAGACATTATTAAAGTATGAGGATCTGCTGGAGGAAAGCATTCGAATGGCTGCCAGCTTCGCTACGGAATTTATTCATCAGGGTATTCCTGTATCGATTCACACGAATGCAAGAGATCTGATCACGAAGGACATTCTTTATATCCCTTCCGGTTCCGGCAATCATCACATCACAACGCTATTGGAAATGTTAGCAAGAATAGATACAGACTTAACGATTCCGGCCTTTGTTCCTGCGGTCAAACAGGAGATCATGAATTCATCAGATCATGATTATCTGCTGATTATCTCTTCTTATCAGAAGGAGGATCTGCAGAGGCTGTTAGTTCAATTGAAAGCAACTGCACAATTCACATGGATGATACCCATTAACCGGGAGATTCGGGTAACTGTCTGCGAAGAGTTGAGGGAAAAAATCATACCCTGGGAAACTGTCTAGGCAAAAGCCAAGGCGCTTAGAGATTAAAACAGATTAGAACAGAGGGGTCTTATGAACAGGAAACGATATCTTCTACTGGTTAATATACTGAATATCATAATGCAATTCATGGTCTCCTATACCTTAATCGGAATTGCATTAATTTATACCTATATGGATCGGTCTATCCTGTGGATCTCCCTCAGTCTTTTTCCTGTCCCCTTTGTCTCCTATGCTGCAGAAAAATATACCAAAAGAATATGGTCGCTGCTTCTGTCCCATATTCTTATCTTTGCCGTATACCTTCTGATTATTTCCAGTGTGTTACAAGTCATAGTCTATGGGATTTATATCGGTCTTTTGGCATTGTTTAAGTTTAGCCGCAGAATGATTGAGGAAAAGCCGGAGGAAGAAAATACTCCGTTGGGATATCTCACTGCCTTTGTTGTTATGAGTATCCTGTGCAATCATCTGGGAGAACATGAGGTTAAGCTTTTATTCTTTGGTATGGCGCTTACCTTTGTGTTGCTGCATCTGATCAATATGTATCTGCTAAACGTCCTGAAGTATATGCAGATGTATGAGAAGACAGCAAACCGTTCCGGGCATCACCTTGCGTCCACCAGTCATCTGCTGATTTTGTCATTTGTCAGTGTCTGTATGGTGATTATGCTGGCATTTTCCAGAATTTCATTGCAAGGATTAGGAAGACTCCTGATTCGGATTATTTCATGGATCCTGCGCTTTCTCTTTTCATTATTTCACGCTTCCCCGGAAGAACCGGAAGAAACACAATTTGATTATGACAGTCCGATGATAACGGATGGAAGTGGGGCAGAAAATGTATTCTTTCAAATACTGGATACATTACTTAAAATTGCCGTAGTGCTTGGAATTATAGCCGTTATCTTCTATGGCCTCTACCGGATCTACCAGATGTTCTACCGTAAGAAAAAGGTCCATGAGTCGGATCGGGTAGAGTTTATATCACCCTTTGACAGGAAATCACAGATCAAAAAGGAAGGACACAAAAACAGAGTCATATGGCAAAGGATAAGATTCGGTCAGACAAACAGTGAGAAGATAAGAAAACTCTTCTATAAAGCAATCATTTCTCATGCAAAGCCTGATCAGATTACGGACAATTTGATCCCGGAGCAGTTAACGAAATACGCCTTAAAGCCACAACATTTACTGTCAGAGAATACCGCGGATGCCAAAAAGGAATGGGAGTTGACCGCTTTGTATGAGAAAGCACGGTATGGGAGAGAAGGGTGCAGCAAAGAAGAGGTACAGAGGGTGAAGGAACTTCTTCGATAAGTGGCAGGAAAGCGCATGGCTGCTTCTTGTAAACAACAATAAGAAGTATTATTTCGATAGAACTTAAGCCTGCGAACTTCTGCACAAATAAAGGTGCCTTGGAGTGGGCTTAGCAGTCAGGTGATTCACAGTATGATTGATATAAGTTAATGGGGATACAGTCTCGGGCAATATGAGGCTGTTTTTTGTTACACGAATTTATATTATCCGGTTACATCGTTTTCAATCAACTGGATATTAAATCTGCGTTGATTACCAGAGGTAATATACAATAAATTATTTTTTTATGATTGGTGACTGATAGAATAGGAATTGAAATTGGAATATGTTTGTGGATAAATGTCGTCTAAATAGAAATCGATGTTGATAAAAAGCTGAGGATTTCTATTTTTTATTTATTAAGGTAAGTTTAGTGAAAAATATAAGCAATTTCAATTGCATTATAAGTGAAAGGAGTTGATGAGGATGGAATATTCATTTGGTACCGATGAATATATACAATATATTTTAGATAGATACTCAAAATTTTTAATCAGACTGTCCTTTACCTATGTTAAAAACATTCCTGATGCACAAGATAGCGTACAGGATGTTTACATCAGCTTAATGAAGCGGGGTAGGGGATTTGACAGTGAGGAACATGAAAAAGCGTGGCTGATCAGAGCGACAATCAATAGAAGCAAGAATCGCCTGAATTCGGTATGGAATCGGATTAAGGCTCCTTTGGATGAGGATCTGAGCTATCTTGTGGAGGAAGAAAGTGAAGTTTTGGCTATAGTTCTCAGTTTACCCTCCAAATACAGGACCGTAATCCATCTTTATTATTATGAAAATTATTCTATGAATGAAATAGCGGTGATGCTTCATAGAAGCCCAGGGACGATAGGGACCTGGCTTTCCCGTGGCAGGAAGATATTAAAAACCAAATTGACAGGAGGGTTTGGAGATGAATCAAAAAAAATATTGTGAATCAATAGATCAACTAAGAATATCGGAGGACTTTAATATGAAAACAGCTAAATTAATGAAAGAGACACAAAATAATACCAAAGGAAATAAATTCCCCTTAAGAAAGCTTGTATTTACCTGTGCGGGTGCGGCGCTGCTTGTCTTTGGAGGAGTATTTGCTTTTCATTATAATAATTTTCTTCCTGTGAAACAGAGTGCCGGCGTCAATGACAGCAATGCCTATACGGTTGATGAAATCAAACTGCCGGGAGCATCCTCTACACCTGTCAATGCGGATATGCTGCCGCTATTTGTCTATCAGGGAAGAATTTATATTCATTACAATACATCTTTTGAAACCGGGGATGGAGATACCGTATCCGAAGAAGATATGACAAATCTGCGTGGGGATTATTTGGGAAAAACCATCGGAGGGATTAATGAATGGAGCAAACAGGAGGAGTATCAGCAGGAATTGGTATCCAATATCGGAGAAGGTGATGTCTACACGGTTAAGGGATATGACAGTAAATACAGATTGATGGTTTATACCCGGTACGAGGATGGCTTTGGCTGCGAGATCTATGACAGCTTTGGTGGCTTACAGATCAAAGAAGGGGAAGACTTCTTTGGAATCATCAAATTAAAAGAAAATGCTGCCTCTTATCAGTGGGAGAGTTTTGACAGCTGGAACAATGGTAAAAGTGAACGCAATGATGCCACAGTTGATACCTTGTTTCAAGATTTCATGAAGAAACTTTATGAGGCGGCTCCTTTAGAGGGTTCTACAGATATGCTGATTGAAAATATCTCTTCGGACAGCCAGAAATTTGTTTATGTAAAGACAAAGGATCATCTGATTACAACCTTGAGATTATTAAAAGACGGATATGTATATATGCATGGAGTTGGGTTCTTCCAGGTGGAGAAAGACGCCTTTGATGCATTTTACAATGCAATGCCGGTAATGTAAATGATGAAAAACGAATGCACACATTGAATATTTGTGTGCATACAAGTTGCAAGCAAAGAAAAATATCATTTGACTTATATTCGGTAATATGTTACGCTTATTGAAAATAAATTCAATGAAAATAATTTTAATAAGCGGAGTTGAAAGATGCCAACAAGAAAAGAACAAAAAGAAAAGCGAAGGCAGGATATTCTAAGAGCAGGATTGAGCATTTTTATTCGCAAGGGATATGAGGCAACAAAAATCAATGATATTGTAGAAAAGACGGGAATGAGTGTTGGATTACTTTATCATTACTTTGGTTCAATTGAGCTTTTATATGAGGAATTAATTAATATTGGGCTATCCGGACGCACAGGACAATACTTTCCCATGCATGATAGCCCTCTCGATTATTTCCTGAAAGCGGCAAGCCATATTTTTGATATGGCAAAGGCCGACCCTTCTACTGCGGAATTTTTTGTACTCATAAATCAGGCACAGCACAATCCCAATTTATCAAAAAGTATAAGGGATAAGCTCGATCAAAACGATGTCTTAGTGAGGTCAATTCGTCTGATCGAAGAAGGCCAGGGTCAGGGAATAATTCGCAAAGGAGATTCTATGGCTTTGGCATTGACCTTTTGGCTTTCTATACAAGCATATATGGAAATGATCGCTCTGAATCCCCACATACCATACCCGGAATCACACTGGTTTCTTGATTTATTAAAGGCCGGCAATGACTGATAGAATATATTCTTAGGAGGGAATAACATGTTTCTTGAACAAAATAATTACAGCAGAACAGCGTTACTTAATAAAATCGTATTAATAACAGGTGGTGGCGGAGGAATAGGCTATGAAGCTTCCCGTGCATTTTCCTATATGGGTGCTAAGGTAATCATTGCAGACATAGACGCTGAAAAAGGGAGAAATGCGCAGGTACGAATCAATGAAGAATATGGCACTAACAATGTGGACTTTTTTGAAATTGACATTTCACAGGAAAAGCAAATTGAAGAATTACATAATTACATAATGGATCAATATGCTCGTCTGGATGTCATTATTAATAATGCCGCTGCTGTTCCAATGGGAGCAATCGAAAAGGTATCAATATCTAATTGGGATTTAAGTTATGCTGTGAATTTGAGGGGACCTGTTCTCTTACTACAGAAATTTCTTCCATTTATGAAAAACACAGGTGGGACGATTGTCTTTATCCCGTCGGCAGCTGTTACCCCTTACATGGCGGCTTATGAAATATTCAAATCTGCACAGGTAGAGCTATGCAACACATTATTTGAAGAACTGTCGGGGACGGATGTTATCACATATTTAATCGCTCCCGGATTTGTAATAACAGAAACGGCGCATCGATCAGTAGAAATCGTGGCTTCTTCATTGGATATTACACCGGAAAGTTTTTATAAGTCACTGGAAGATGTTATATTAGATGTTGAACTGGCCGGAGCCGGATATGCAGTTTCTGTCGTAAACGAGAAAAAGTATAACGGGCAAATGACATCATCATATCAAGTGTTGGCAGACGAAGGGTTAATAATTGACAATACAACAAAAAAAGATAATACACCCCGAAAAGATAATAGATCAATACAAATGGATGATGTTAGATTAACCGCACTGGTTACTAGCATAGTAACTATTTTTTTGGATCAATATCAAGGATGGCAACAGAAAAAATTGTTCCAAAAACAATTTATACTTGCCGACTTCAAAAAACAGATGGGGATTTCAGCTGATCATTTTAAATCACAATTAGAAACTTTGCAAAATCAAATTCAAAACCATCAATGGGATAGCTTTTTAAATAGCAAAGACATATTCGTAAAATTACAATGCTTCTATGAACATCAGAAAGAATTACTGAAAAGCTACGAGAAGGATGCAACACAATTAAACAATGACACAAAACTTCTGGATCATTGGATCGATATTCTTCAGGAAATAATCGACACTTGGCAGAACAATTGATTCAATATGGTTCTAAAATACAGAATCCAAGTACTGGGGGATGTAAATACTCCATTTCTGAATTATCATCGAAATCATGGAGCCTCATTATTCTATGGGAGGGAAAGTAACTATTATGGGATTGAAATGGATAACAAAGTGGACAAATATATGAATACAAAGTGGACAAAAATATTAATATTATCTTGACAATTAAGACAATTCATAGTAGTATAAATGAGCAACATCAATAGGGGTATAGTTCAGCTGGTAGAATAACGGTCTCCAAAACCGCAGGTCGTGGGTTCAAATCCTACTGCCCCTGTAAAATAGCTAGTTAAATCAAGGGTTTCCGAGATTGACTAGCTATTATTTTTTGCCTTAGGTGGCAAATTTGTGCCAACCGCCTCAGAATTGCCACTTTCATAAAATCGCCTTTTCAAAAATGTCCACAGTCTGTTTTCTCATTCTTGGTGTAACATGTGAGTAAGTATTCATTGTTATTTTAATATCTGTATGGCCTAATCTTTCCTGAACATCTTTTATATTAGCTCCGTTTTCTATCAGCATTGTTGCATGGGTATGCCGGATCATATGAAAATAAAAAGGAAGTCCAATTGCCTTCTTTATGATCTTCACACCGCATTTTATTGTCTGATTGGTAAAGACATCCCCATCAGCTTTTTCACAGATGAAATCTGCAGTTATATAGCCTTCAGTGGGTGTATTAATGATCTGAATATGATCCCGACCCTCTACTGTAACTTTTTCGTAATTTACATTCATATAATCATCTTCGAAGACGAGCCTTGTAAGTGGTAAACTATAACCAGCAGATTTAGGCAGATGTAAATCTGTCTTTTTGTCGTTGTAAAATTGTTTCTTGGAATAAATTTTATAGCTTCTATCCATGTAAAATTATATTATTACAATAACAGGTAACATATATTTGTTATTCCACAACCTTAACTAAATGACACTGTCGGTGAAGTGTAACAAGAAAATAAGTTTATCAATTGATAGACCTCCTTGTCCCCCCACTTATGCAATAGAAGGCATAAGGGGGAACATTAAAGGTTATAGCATGATATAAACTGGACACTATATGCATGTAAGATACAATGACTTTTTCTGTAGTCTATTGGACTAAGTCCTCCCAGCGAGAGCTTCCTTCTTTTTTCAGCATACCAATGAATATACCGATCTAATATCTCAATAAATTCATCTAATGTAACACCAGCCCATGAACGCCCATAAAACATCTCATTCTTAAGCCTTCCGAAAAACCCTCACAAGCAGAATTGTCAGGTGAGCAACCTTTCTTTGACATGTTAGTCCTGCTTTCTCCATTCGCTCAATCCAACCAGACCAACGGTAGTGTGCACCTCTATCACTGTGAACTATTGGCTTTTCATCTAGTTTAAGTAATGGAGTTGCACTGTCAAGCATTGTGTTTACGAGATCTGCATCTGGTCGTGTTCCTATAGTCCATGTCACTGGCAATCCATCAAAAAAATCTATTAGTGGTGATAAGTATATCTTGCCAGCAGGTATATTTTGGCTTTCTGCTTTGTGTTCTATGAAGATCCCTGTTATTGTTAAATTCATTAAGCCACTGACGCAACGTCCCTCTAGACGGATAACCTAGTTTTGTTGTTACCACGGAATAGCTCTGGTATTTTAAATAAAGTTCTACTGAATATTCCGGAGGTCAATCCATCGCCTGTCCGGTCGCTGGAAATCAAGAAATGGTATTTCGTTACGAAGATAAAATCATCATCGAAGAATCCATTTGCTTAATTTAAGGCTTTTGCCTTCTCAAGCAGTTCCTTCGCTGCTTCCGTGAGATAACATTACGGTCACCGGCTTTGGTCTTGGTGTGCTCAACAATTTTATAGCCGTTGCATTTCCATTTGCCGTCTTCAAGCTGTATGCGATCCTCTATTTCCATTCTCAATCATTATGAGAATACTCCATTCAGATGTACACAGGGGCTTTGGGGGTGTAGCCCCCAAGGTTTTATTTCTTTTGATTAGATAAAAAGATATTTAACGGAAATAGCAATATCAGAAGGTGGTAATAGGTAAAGTAATGCATTTTGCCAATAATATTAACAGTCAGAGGTAGGGGTTGTGCTACCAATAGAATGGTTTAATGCGCACATTTCAACGAAATTTTTTTACAAAAGATTTTTGATATATTTTTTTAACTATGGTATTCTTAATAAGAAGTATTAAACATGATGATGTTGAGAGGAAGTGGTTATATGTGTAACAGAAATGAACTGAGTTTTTCGGTATTTATTATTCATCATTTGGCTCAAGCATGGGGGAAAAAGCCGACTTATGTGTATAAAGCATTGAATGATACACATATAATGGATGATTATATAATCGGATGCTACGATACATTACACACTCAGGGAGAGCAAGCACTGATCAATGATATAACAGAGTTTGCCAGGGAAAAAGGAGTCAGCATATGATTGTTTATCATGGTTCGAGTTTAGAAGTGATATATCCGGAAATTACTTATTCTAAGACATTCTTGGATTTTGGCAGAGGCTTTTATGTGACAACTTTTCAAAAGCAAGCAGAGCAATGGGCATTACGGAAAGCAACCCGTCAAGGGAAGGATCCGGTTGTAAATGTGTATACCTTACAGGATGACTTCAAGAATCATAGGGTGCTGTCCTTTGAAAAGGAAAATGAGAAATGGCTTGATTTTGTTTGTGAATGTCACAGAGGAAATGAGCTAAATCAGGGATATGATATTATCATTGGTAATGTCGCTGATGATGAAGTCTTTAAAACGGTAGATATGTATTTCCGTGGGCTATAGAGTAAAGCAAAAGCACTTGAAGAGCTCAGAGATTATAAAATGAATGATCAGATTTGCTTTGTAAATCAGGAAACATTGAATAGCTTGTTACTATTTCAAAAATCATACCGGGTGGTGAGATAATATGGTAGATAGAGAAGCTTTATCGGAAGAATATAAACAGAACTTGGAAGAGAGCATAATAGCCTATTTGGCAGAAATAAAAAAATTAGAATTGCGTGTTTCAATGGATATTTATTATCGAAGCAGGTTGGCAGGACAGATAGCTGATGGTATGTATGGTATTGAAAATCTTGATTATAAATACTTAGTGCAGGACTTAATTGAGAATGAACCGGAATTATTCGTCTGAATATAGGATGTTCCAGTAACAAGTAGAGGATTTGATCTCCCCTAGGTGTGTTAAAAATAATCACATCGATAGGGGAGATTTTTGTTAATTTGTTTTGCCTGCTTTGGAGTGTCGATAAAGAGTGCTTCGGCTAATACCTAATAGCTTTGAGGCTTTTACTGCGGTAATTTCACCGGAGATCCATTTTTCATATACTGTATTATTGCGGATGCTTTTTGGCTTGCGGCCGGTGTATTTACCTTGCTGCTTTGCATTTGTTCCGACGAACTGACACGTATATAACCAACCTTAATAATAATCCCCTCCATTTAAAAAATAGCTGTTCAAAGTCACCTTATATTCTGGTAAAGTTTATTTGTTTTTTAGCGTTTCGCTCCTTTAATACGCATAACTGAACAAATTACTTGGATTAAATTAGCGCCTTATGTTGTTGGGTAGTAGCATTGGCAATCCTCACAAATAACGTATTCTCTTATGTTTGTTCATATAAACCTTAAGATAATAAAAGGCAACTCGTTTTATCCGAGATGCCTTTTTGTAGAAGTAAAATGTGTTGCTGTTTACGATAATGATATTTTTGAGAGATTATACTCCTGTTGCCTTTATAAGTGCATCTATTGGATATTTAATGGAAATGCTTTGGTCAAAGATTGTCAAACATTCATCGCCTACCTTTTTCTTAGGCTTTTCCTCCTTATCATAGGCAATGCCTCCATGGGGGCACCTTTTCCTGTTTAATAAGATAATATTAACTTTGTTTTCATAATTCAATTTCGAGTATGAAAATTATGAATAAGATGAGATGATAATATAACATGATACTCCCGTTCTTTCCATACAGCGAAGATAGAACTGATAACAAACCAATAAAATTACGTGATTATTGGATTTTATACATTTTATCAATAAAAAAATGAAAATTAAATAAAAAAGACTATTGATTATTTTACGATAATGATATATTATATCCTTGTAAAAAGGCACTTAAACTAATATATATTAGAGATATTATTCAACCTATGTCATAATAATCTTATGAAAATTTTCATTTTTCAAAAATAAATACGAAAGGAGAAAATAAAATGGAACACGAGTTGATTATAAGTGAAATAAAGAGAACAATTCAGATTGAGGCCAACTCCATTGGCTCCTTACTGGAGACACTAGACATGAATCAAATGGTTTCAGCTGTTCAGCTTATCGGTAATTGCCGAGGAAGAATTATCATTGCCGGTTGCGGCACATCAGCGATGGCCGCTAAGAAAATAGTACATTCACTTAATTGTATTGAACGTCCAGCGATTTTTCTTACGCCTTCCGATGCCGTACATGGTGGCTTGGGAGTATTACAACCGGGGGACATCTTGATATTAATTAGTAAGGGAGGAAATACCAAGGAGCTTGTGCAGCTGATTCCTGCATGTAAGCATAAGAAGGCCACACTGATCGCTGTTACAGAGAATACAGAATCACTGATTGCCAAGGAGGCAGACATTACGCTGAAGATAAAAATTGAAAAGGAACCCTGTAGATTTAACATGCTGGCTACAGCAAGTACTATGGCGGTAATTTCCGTATTTGATTCCATCTGCATCTCTTTAATGCAATATACAGGTTATACAAAGGAACAATTTGCGATCATTCATCCAAACGGTGCTGTCGGGGATCGTTTACTGGATAAAAGGGGGTATTAAAATATGATTAACCGGATGAAGGCAGCTGTTTTCAAAGACATTGAAACGATTGTTTTAGAAGAAAGACCCATTCCAGAATGTCCGGAAGGCGGAATGCTGATCAAGGTTCGTGCCTGCGGAATATGTGGGGGTGATGTGAGAAATTATCATAATGGTCTAAAGGGCGGAGTAAAAGACCAGATCATGGGTCATGAAATTGCAGGAGAGGTAATCAAAGTGAGTAACCGGATCACCCATTTTAAGGAGGGAGACCGGGTGGCTCTGGCACCCGATGTAAGCTGCGGTACCTGTTGGTACTGTAAACATGGTTATGTTAATCTATGCACATCACACAGGATGCTTGGTACTCATTTTCCCGGAGGCTATGCACAGTACATGGCATTGCCCTCTGAAGTAATACAGCGTGGCTTTGTTGAGCCCATACCCGAGGGCATGTCTTTTGAACAGGCAGCTTTTGCAGAAACTGCGGCCGCAGTGATTGCCTGTCAAAAGCTAAATAATATATCACTTGGTGATACCGTCGTTATTATTGGAGATGGACCCGTCGGATGTCTTCATATCGAAGTGGCACGAGCAAGAGGTGCAAAGAAAATAATTCTGATCGGAATGGACAAGCTTGAGCTTGCGGCGCAATTTAAGCCAGACCTTCTTCTCTCCAATAAAAATCCGGAAGAGGTCATTGCCGAGGTAATTAGGGAAACCGATGGAGTGGGTGCGGACTTTGTTATTTCTGCAGTTCCCTCCGTACGTCCGCAGCAGCAGGCTCTTGAAATGGTACGTAAGCGCGGTCGAGTTATCATTTATGGAGGTACTCCCAAGAATGCGGAAATGACCACTTTAAATTCCAATCTGATTCATTACAACGAAATTATGGTAGTAGGAGCCTTTTCGTATCCGGCAACCGGACTTGCTGATGCACTTTCTGCAATCCATACAAAAAAAATCAACGCCAAGAAATACCTGAATGCAAAGGTCTCTCTGGAAGATGTTGTGAAGGGAATGGATATGGTCACAAGGGGTGAAGCACTTAAGGTTATCATAGATCCCTGGATGAATAATTAGGGTTATAGCGCTGCCGGCAGAGTTCAACTCCCCTCCTCGGATAAGCGGTCTATCTGTTGCTGCGCTCTGTAATAGATCAGTAATAATTTGAAAATATAAAAAGGACGGTAATTAGTATGTATGAAATAGACTCAAAGCTCGAAGCCTTAGAAAAGGCAGGTACCCCAATCAGTATTTCATTAGTCGGAGCAGGTCAGATGGGAAAGGACATCGTTGCGCAGATATCAGAAATGAAGGGAATGTCCTGTGATATCATCGTCGATATTAATACGGATATTGCACTGGATGCATTAAAGCAGGCAAATTATCAGGGTGAAATCGTTGTGACAGATTCTGTAGAGACTGCTGAGGATGCGTTAGATGCAGGAAAGAAAGTAGTAACGACCAATTATAAGGTGGCTGTAATGTCCAGGCAGATCAAAAGCGTAATTGACGCTACCGGGTCACCGGAAATGGGGGCTCGCGTAACCCTTGACTGTATCAGATATCAGAAGCATATTGTTATGATGAATGTGGAATGCGACATCACAATAGGACCTATTCTCAGGCAGCTTTGTGAAAAGGCAGGAATCGTATATTCCTTAACAGCAGGAGATGAGCCGGGATCCATCATCGAGGTATACCGCTTTGCAAAGGCTCTCGGCTTTGAGGTCGTAGCTGCCGGCAAGGGTAAGAATAACCCCCTTGATATCTACGCTAATCCGGGTCAGGAGGAGTGGAAAAATAAGGCAGCGGAGCGTGATATGAACCCTAGAATGTTGATTGAGTTCGTGGATGGCTCAAAGACTATGATCGAAATGTGTGCAGTATCCAATGCTACTGGATTAAAGCCGGATGTTCGTGGGATGCATGGTCCAAAATGTAATGTAAAAGAGCTTTCCAAAGTTTTCTCCTTAAAGGAGCAGGGTGGGATTTTAGATCAAACAGGTGTTGTGGATTACGGCATCGGTGATATTAATCCTGGAGTTTTTGTCATAGTCACAACAAAGAACAAGAGAATTATCGATGGTCTTGTACAAAGAGATATGGGCACCGGTCCGAATTATCTGCTTTACAGACCATATCATTTATGCTCTATAGAAACGCCGATTACCGCAGCTCAGGCAGTGCTATACGGGGAATCAACCGCTCATCCGATGGATCATCTTACCTCTGAATGCATCACTGTTGCAAAGAAAGATCTTAAAACAGGTCAGAAGTTGGATGGCATCGGCGAGTATTGTTACCGGGCATCAATTGAGCTTGCCGATATAGCGAAGCAAGGCAATATGCTTCCTGTCGGTCTGGCCAAAGGAGCCGTACTTAAGGTTGATGTAGCTAAAGATGATGTAATTACATACGACATGGTTGAATTGGACAACAACTCCGTACTACTCCAATTACGACGCATGCAGGATCAGATGTTTCGCTAAATCCATTCACCCGAAGCATTATGCTGTTACCCCCTGCGGATTTGAGAAATAGCTGAAATTTGGCGAATGAAAAATCTTAAATTTTACATCCTAATATTATATAAAGTGAGGATTTGTCATGGATAATAAAGTAGTTATTGGATATGCGCCAACAAGAAGAAGAATTTTCAGTGCAGAGGATGCACTGAAGTATAAGAGCTTAATTGCTCGTAAAATGCTGGACTTAAGTATTGAATATATTGATCTGGAGGATATAAACGAGGAAGGACTACTGCGTTGCGCCGAGGATGTAGATGCAGTAGTTGAAAAATTCAAGAAGGCTAAGGTAGATGCCCTATTCATCCCACACTGCAATTTTGGCTCCGAACATAGCTGTGCCAAAGTAGCCAAGGAGTTGAACGTTCCCGTATTGTTATGGGGACCGCGGGACGAAGCTCCCCTTGAGGACGGAAGTCGTCTGCGGGATACCCAATGCGGTCTGTTTGCCACCGGCAAGGTATTAAGACGCATGAAGGTTCCCTTTACTTATCTTCCAAACTGTCACGTTGATGACGAGCTATTTACAAAGGGTTTGTTAAATTTTGTAGCAGTTGCAAATGTGATCAAAGAATTTCGCAGTGCTCGTATTCTACAGATTGACACCCGACCGGGAGATTTCTGGACAATGATGGTGAACGAAGGTGAGCTGCTTGAGAAATTCGGAGTACAGCTTTTTCCAATCTCCATGGTTGAACTTGCCGAACGTGTAAAAATGCTGGAGGCGTCCGATAACCGGGAGGTAGCGGATACCATTGTTTATATCCATTCTAACATGGAGGTATGCATACCCCAGACGGATGTACGTAAAATTGCATGTCTAAAGGTTGCCATGAAGCACTTCGCAGAAGAAAATAAATGCAATGCTGTAGCAATCCAATGTTGGGATGCACTTCAGCAGGCTCTTCATATCATGCCCTGCTGTGCGAATGCACTACTGACCGATGAGGGGATACCTGTTGTATGTGAGACCGATATTCATGGAGCTATCACTGCTATCATGGTTCAGGCCGCAGGAATGGGTAAAACGCCAAGTTTCTTTGTTGACTGGTCTATTCGCCATCCCGGTAACGAAAACGGCGAGTTGCTGCAGCATTGTGGTCCCTGGCCCATTTCTCTTGCCAGGGAAAAGGCGAAGCTTGACAGGCCATTTGCCTTCCCGGAGCACTGTCCCGGCTCCGTTGTAGCAGAGTTAAAGCCCGGAGAGATTTCCATATTGCGTTTTGACGGCGATAACGGAGAATATGGTATGCTTATGGGAACCGCAAAAACAATTGATGGTCCAAAGACAATCGGAACCTATGCCTGGGTTGAAATCCCAAATTGGCCTAAGGTGGAGACAATGATAGTAAAGGGTCCGTATGTTCACCATGCCGTTGGCATTCATGGTAATATTCTACCCGTAATTTATGATGCACTCACCTATATTACAGGTGTAAAAGCAGACTTTTATGACGAGGAGCAGGAAAAGGAGACAAAGAATTTCTATTTTAATGTCTAGCTCGTGATGTTTACTATACGATAAATAAGCCCCTCCTTTTTTAGAATTCGGATCGGACACCATGCAAATGGTGTCCAATCCTTCCCAAAAGAATATAGACAAATCAGAAATTGGTAATTATAATTCTTACTACGGTATTACAAAAGAAGCAGGTGATATGATGTTGTTTTTAGGAATTGATGTAGGTACAACAGGTGCTAAGGCTGCCGTATTTGATGAAAATGGCGTTCAGCATGGTTATGCCTTTCAGGAATACGGAGTTTTGTGCCCCCAAAAAGGGTATGCCGAACAGGATGCCGAACAGATCTGGAATATAACGAAAATCGTAATCGGAAAGGCTGTTTTAGGCATTGGTAACGAAATCAACGCACTCTCTCTTTCGGTTCAGGGGGATGCAATTATCCCAATTGATCAAAACCGCAATGCTCTGTCCTATGCCCAGCTGGGTATGGATTATCGTGCAATCACGGAAACAAAAAGCTGTGAAGACATGTTCGGGGAACGTAAACTTTTTGAATTGACCGGAATGCGCCCCCATCCCATGAATTCACTGATCAAAATAATATGGGTCAAGAATAACAATCCCAAACTATATGAGCAGACATATAAATTTGTTACCTATGCCGACTTTATACTGGGCAAGCTGGGCAGCACCGAAATTGTCATCGATTATACGATGGCCAGCAGGACCATGGCATTTGACATAAAAAATTTACAGTGGTCTAGATTGATTCTGGATCAACTGGGCATTGCTGCAGAAAAGCTGGCACATCCGGTTCCTTCCGGAACGATTGTCGGAGAAATCAACAGGGAGCTTGCCGATGAGCTGAAGCTGAATCACAAGGTGCTTCTCGTTACCGGAGGGCACGACCAGACCTGTGCAGCACTCGGTGCAGGAGTTGTTAAGGAAAACATGGCACTTGATTCCCATGGCTCTGCAGAGGTCATTTCGACCGTTTTCTCTAGTCCGCAACTGAACGATACCATGTTCCGATCCTTTTATCCCTGCTATATTCATGCAGTGCCTGGTATGTATTTCACCTTCTCACTTAATCATACCGGAGGAGTCTCTTTAAAGTGGTTTGTCGACAATTTTTGCTCTGAAGACGGATTGGCAGCAGCTAAGACCGGCGATCAAATCTATAATTATATTCTTAATCATATGCCGAATACTCCCTCCACGGTCATGGTCCTTCCTCACTTTAACGGAAGCGGAACCCCCACCTGCGATCTTGACTCAAAGGGAGCTTTTCTAGGCTTAACGCTGGCAACATCACGCTACGATGTCGCAAAGGCAATCATTGAGGCATTATCCTTTGAAGCTCGAATCAATCTGGATAATATGAAGACACTCGGAATAGAGATACGGCAGCTTCGTTGCGTGGGAGGTGGTGCACGTTCACCCCTTGGTCTGCAAAATAAAGCTGATATTCTTGGAATTCCTGTAGCATCCCTAAAGATAAGGGAAGCCGCATGTCTCGGAGCAGCGATGCTGGCTGGAACGGCAGCAGGAGTCTATAAGAATTTACAGGATGCCGTGGGTATTGTTAATGTAGCAAAAACCTACGAGCCATCGGAGGAATTTCACAGAGTATATAACAATAAATATTGTATTTATTCTCAATTGTATGATAAACTGAAAGAAATCCAATATGAGATTTGAGGTGATAGATAACGATGGAAACAATATTAAGCAAATATGATGAGAGCATTTCGC
Organism: Bacillota bacterium; assembly: GCA_023439505.1. GTDB lineage: Bacteria > Bacillota > Clostridia > Lachnospirales > Lachnospiraceae > Mobilitalea. Next base: position 142,812 of record JAEXNR010000013.1, on the reverse strand, counting down.
ATAAATTCTTAATACGTATTATGGCAGTCTATTCCACCTTGAAATCGGCAGAAAGAAGAGCTGCCGACGCCATACTGGAAAATCCGGATTATATTGTGAATTCAACGATAGTCGATGTAGCCAAGCTATCCGGCTGCAGTGAAGCAACACTGGTACGTCTTTCCAGAAAGCTGGGGTTTTCCGGGTATCCGGAATTAAAGAGCGCATTACTTCAGGAAAAGGAAGATCATTTTTCACTCTACGATGAAATACAACCGGATGATGAGCCATCCATTATTATTGATAAGGTCTTTAATATTATCAAACAGAGCTTAACCGACACACAATCCATGATCGATGAGGCTCAATACCAGCTTGCTCTCCAATATATCCTTAATGCGAACAAGCTTTATTTTGTCGGAGTCGGGGATGCTTTTTCCGTAGCTTATGCCGCATATCTGAAATTTTCTCGAATTGGTTACAATGCCGGTTGCTCCAAGGATCTGGATGTTCAATTAATTGAGATGTCCAAGTTTACAGAAAACGACGTATTAATTATTATCTCACATTCGGGTCGTACTCAGTCTCTTTATGAGGTGGCTAAATGCGCAAAGCTCAATAAAGCTAAGCTCATCGCTATCACAAATTACCCCATTTCACCCATAGCAAAGATGGTTGATTCTGTTATACTGACGGCTTCCTTTTCTCCTAATATCTATAAGGAGATCATGGCAAAACGTATCGCCGAGCTAAGTGTGATCGAAACCCTTTATATTAGCACCTTAATGCGTTCCGACTCAAGGCATCAGGCTGTTTTGACCAACTCAAGCATTGCACTTGCTTTGAATAAGATAGAATAAACACTCATCTGATTTTATAACACCAATAATAGTTCCCCAAATAGGCTGTGATTAGTGCCGGTAACCCTGTCCCAATGTTTTAAAATCAGGAAGACCCATCTTTTCACAGCCTTATCTATTCGCTTTATACTCTGTATTACAAATCCTTAATTAGCTTACTGTTGATAGGGAGGGATATCATGTTTCGTAAAATATTCAATACAATACAAACAAAAATATTCGTTTGCTTCTTGATTATTATGCTGGTAGTAGTATTTGCAGTGGGTTCAATCTATCTTAGGAAAATTAATCAGCTGGTTTATTCACAAGCACATAACGATCAAAAACAGGTGCTTAATCAGGTCACGGTAAGACTTGATGAGCTGGTAGCCTTTTCTAACATATATCAGCATCAGGTGATCAGTTATATTGCATCAAACAGAGCTATTTCTAACAATACGATAAGTCGGCACTATTACATGATAAATCTGATTGACTTAATGATTGATACAAAGCAGGCTTTTAGCCAAAAATATCGAATGATAATCACCGATCCCGAATTTGGGATTTTGACAGATTTGGCAATACACAGAGACGGGTATTATAATAATGGATTTTTGCCAACTGAGAAAATCATGCAAAATGATTATGCAAAAAACCTGTTGGTTAATAGGAATGCCAATTATTATATAGACAATAAACAGCAAGAAATGCTTTCGTTTTATAGGAAAATCAAGATTTTTAGCAAAACCGTATCCTATAACATTGTTCAGGTGGATATTCCATACGAGGAAATAACGAAGATCACATCGGGGGCAATTTCTGGGAATGAAGAAATAGCAATTATTTCAAAGGATGGATATATCATTCTTTGCTCAGAGGAGTCCTTAATCGGTAAGAACAGCAGAGAAAAAGACATTATTCCCTACTGGATCCAAAAGGGTTATATGACAGAAGACAATTTGGTAAGTAATAAGAACTCCTTTATTATTACGGCGAAAATGAAAGAAGAGGAATGGAAGGTAATTAAATATATACCGAAGGATCTGTACTTAGGAAAGCTATGGGAAGCGACCAGAGAAATAGCAGTTTTTATGCTGCTGTTTATTCTGATTGGCTTTGGTCTTGCCTATCTTATAGCAAGTCGTATTACTCTTCCGATAAAGCAGGTGGTTTATGCGATGAAGGATTTCAGAAAAGGAAACTTTGATATCAGGATAAAAGAGTATCAGGATAAGGATATGCATGTACTGTCTGAAGGCTTCAACAAAATGGTCGTTCAGATCGATCACTTAATGAAGGATGCAATTGAGAAAGAGCGTGAAAAGAACAGAATCGAATTAAATGCGCTTCAATCTCAAATCAGCTTTCATTTTATCTATAATACGCTGAATTCCATAAAGTGGATGGCAATTAATTCAGGCGTTATGGAAATAGCCAACGCAATTGTTGCACTGATTTATGTCCTCAAATATATAACCAAAAGCAGCAATGTGCTGGTTCCACTTGAGGTTGAGTGTGATTTTCTGAAGCAGTATGCGATTGTACAAAAAATGAGATATGGTGAAATTTTTGAGGTTGAGTATAGAATAACCGAGGATGTACGAAAATGTCAAATCCCCAAATTGCTGCTGCAGCCTATATTTGAGAATTCGATTATTCATGCGTTCCCGAAAGAGAGGGCAAATGGACATATCGATATTAATGCCCATAAAACGGATCGTGGAATCAAAATATGGATCAGGGATAACGGAATCGGGTTTGACACAAATGGTGCAAAGGGTGTGGGTATTGCGAATGTAGATCAGCGGATCAAGCTCTGGTTTGGCGAAGAATACGGGCTCGTGGTTGAAAGTGGCTCCGATGGAACCACGGCTGTGATTGAGCTGCCGGAGGTTTTAAGTGAACAGTGATGAGAGAGCTGATCATAGAACCAAAAGTAGTGGCAGGAATAAGACAATATCCGAATAAAAAAAGAATATTACACACTTTAAGAATACGCATTAAGCGTATTCTTATTTTGAAAGAATATTTCCCATCATTAAAGGATTTTTGTGTAATATACATTAAGAATTGTCGGAAGTATAATATGTTTGTATCTAAAATAAACAAGGATTGGGAGGATAAAATGAAAAAAATAATCGTAGCATTGGTAATTTTAGTACTATCATTTAATGTTCTTCTTGTCGGTTGTCAAAAAGAAACAGAAGACAAGACGGACGGAAAGAAAACTGATAATGTAGGAAAGGATGATGCAAACAACACATCTGATGTGAAGTCGGATATGCAGGTTGTAGTATCCCTGTGGGAGATCAGTGATTTTGAAAAGGTTACAAACGAACTGATAAAGGATTTTGAATCAAGTCATCCTAATATCAAAATTGACGTAACCTACAATAGCATTGATGCTCACAAAAACAATTTAAAGGTTGCTGCAGCAAGCGGTTCAATGCCGGGAATGACGATACCAGTTCAGGTTACCCTGATACCGCTTAATATAATGTTAAAAAGTGTTAATCTGATTAATTCCAGGGCAGGTCTGATGCTGATTTATCTTGGTTTTGGCATACCCTTCGGAATTCTGATCCTGAGAGGTTTTTTTAGAACAATACCAAACGAAATTGTTGAGGCTGCCAGAATTGACGGATGCTCTGATTTTAAAATTTTAGTAAGAATTATTCTTCCGATTGCTAAACCGGCTGTGGTCACCTTGATCATCCTTGACTTTTTGTCAACTTGGAATGAGTTTTTGCTGTCCTCCGTGTTCATTACGAAGGAAGGCTTAAAGACAATTCCGACGGGACTTTTAAACTTCACTACCCAGCATTCAACGAATTATGGGCTGCTTAATGCGGCGGTGTTAATGTCAATCATCCCTGTCTTTGCAGTGTATATTATTTTTCAGAAGCACTTTGTTTCTGGCTTGCAGGGATCCGTTAAAGGCTAAGCAGCGATGTTGCTGTAGGATAAATAAAATCTTTCATACTTTTCGATTATGCTTTGAGTTATAATATGTTTATAGTGATGTGCAATGTAGATGCTAAATCTATGTCGTTCAAAATTAAGGAGAGATGAAGATTGTATAATGTCTTAATTGTAGATGATGAGAACTTTGTCAGGATGAGTCTGAAGCGTATAATTGATTGGAAGGAATTCGGGTTTAACATTGAATTTGAAGCGGATAATGGTGATACTGCCTTCGACATCATAATAAATAATCAGATTGATATCTTGATCACGGATATTGAGATGCCGAGAGTGGGTGGAATTGAATTACTCAATAAGCTCAAAGACAACGGGATAAATCTGGAGGTTATTGTCATCAGTTGTCATGATGATTATGAAAATGTCAGAAATTCAATGAAGCTTGGAGCGTATGATTATTTTTTTAAGGCCACTATGTTTCCGGAGGATTTTCTAAAAATTCTACTGGAGGTCAAGGCAAGAATTGAAACGAAACTGAAGCTGAAGCAACTTTTTTCAAGCTATGAGGGGGATCATGAGCTCAACGATATGGAACTGGACAGCCTGTTAAAGGATAGATCCGTTGACAGACAGGATGAGCAGAATAAGCAGGTTACGAACAATCCACAGGGTGAGCTAAAAAAGAGTCCGGAGCTGCTATGGATTATAATGGACAAAATACGTTCCTTGGACATCAATGAATTGAATAATACCATACGAATGGTTATGGAGGATGCAATCGACAATAAAAATATTGCAATCGATGACCTGCAGGAGCTGATCAGTCATATTATCAGCTATTATTTTAACACGATGCTGCCCGGTAAGTTTCAATTATCCAAAGCACTTTCCGACCATCCTCTCATTTTCAGTAATATCTATACAATAACAGAAGCAGATCGGCTTTTGGATTATCTGCAGGCAACGATTCATATGGTTGATGAAATCGCCAAAAGAGATATGCGAATTGAGATGTACAATGCCTCCGAATATATAAAAGAGCATTATGCAGATTACGATATTTCATTGGATACGGTATCTGATTATGTAAACATGAGTAAATCTCACTTCAGCAAATTGTTCAAAGAAACCTATGGTAAAACCTTTGTTGAGTATCTCACCAAAGTTCGACTGGATAAAGCGGAGGAAATATACCGGGTAAGTAATAATATGAAGATTTACGAGCTTGCCAAAGAGGTTGGCTATTCGGACTGGAGATATTTCAGTAACTTATTTCGTAGTAAAAAGGGGGAATACATTAGAAAAATCAAAAAGTAGCTCTGCGTATTTATGATAGCAATACCTAAAGGAGGAAATATGTTTGCGATAAACCACGAGTATAATTATATTACTAAAGATAATAAGCCGTTTTTTTATACTGCGGATACGATATGGAGTGCGTTTACCAATATGTCCTTTGATGAATGGAATTCATATCTTGATTATAGAAAAATTCAAAATTATAATGTGCTACAAATTTCTGTCTTGCCTATACTGCACGACCGATCGATGGATGAGAGCACCATTCAGCCTTTTGCATTTAATGCGAGTGGAGTATTTGATTATTCAGCTCCCAATGACGTGTATTTTGATAAGGCAGAGAAGATGCTTGAAATGGCAAAAAATAAAGGCTTTACACCGGCCCTGGTAGCTGTTTGGATCAGTTATGTGAAGGGGAGCTGGGTTTCAAAAGATTTTTCTGAATATGCAATGGACGCTGACCAGATGGAAGGCTATATAGATTTCATTACAGATCGATTTAACCGTTTCGAGCCCATTTACATTGTAAGCGGAGACGCACGGTTTGATTCCGATTATATCGCTGACTTTTATCAGTCAGCCTTACACAGAATCAAGAAAAACGCTCCGGAGAGCATAGCGACCTTTCATGTATTCCCGGAGGCGGAGTTACCGGAGTCGATTATTAGTGATGAAAATCTCGATTTCTATATGTATCAGTCAGGCCATGATATTACTGGTAACGGACAGCGCAAGGGGTTTATTATGGCGGAACAGTACACTAAATTGAGAAGTAGACCGATAGTCAACGGGGAACCCTGCTATGAGGGTCATGGCTACGGTCACCATTATGGAAGATTTGATGATTTTCATGTTCGCCGAGCCAGCTGGCAAAGTGTTCTTGCCGGTGCAAAGGCGGGAATAACATATGGTGCACACGGAGTATGGTCGTGGCATAAGCCGGACAGCAGTTTTTCGAATGCTTCCTTTTCTGATAAACCCTTTAACTCCAATATCGCAATGACCTTTCAGGGTGCTTATGATATTGGATACCTGAGATGGTTATTCGAGAGCTATCATTTATTTGAAGTAATGCCAAGGAATGAGTTGCTGTTGGATGATCGAGCCGGAAGCATACGATTGGCTTGTGATGCAGCAATGCAAAGGCTTGTTGTGTATCTGCCATACACGACTGAAATAACGATTAATCTGGAACTCCAGGATTATCAATTCTATCTTCATGTCATAGGACAAGGCAATACCCTGTTGAGACCCAATTATATTACAAGGGATGGAAAGACTATTTTTGATATTTATCCGATGAATGCGGATGCGGTATTAGTCTGCCTTAAGGAATAAATAAGAGTGAAGATGTGGGATAGCCATGTCATTTGACAATCATCGAGGCAAGAGAAGGATGACTCTGCTTCTTGTTCTTTGATAAGTAATAATTAATTTGATTACACCCATGATTACACTTCAAGTCCGGCATGTGGGAATGTCACTTCTATCAGTGCTTGTGGCTAGGGCGGATTGCCAAAATCCTACTGCCCCAGCCCATTGCCTGATTTATATATACTGTAAATTTAATTCAACGCTTCATATAGTTGCGTAATAGCTCCAAAATGGCAGTATCATACCAGAAACCATTTTTAAGCTTAAGGCTTTTGTCTGCCGGGAGCACTGTTCTTTCCTGCGTTACACTTGTATTTGAAATTGCAGGAGTCCAGCACCCATTGGCGTTAGTATAGATACACCAGGGAATATCATATTCCTTTAGAAGATCCAACACCGAACGCATATATGCAATTCTCGCATCCTTTGACAGGCTTACAGGGACTCCAAATTCATTACACAGGATGGGCGTTCCAGTGCTCTTTGACCAGTCTGCCCATTTCTTAATATAAGCTCTAAGTGTCTCGTAATCAAATACATCAGCATTAGCTTCGTTCTCAACGGTATAGCTGCCATCGGTATTAACCTTGATGGAGGAAGTCATTTGCTGCCATGCATCAGCACAGTGTATATATATGGTGGTATATTTTGCTGTTTCGTATACAAATCCATTTTCTTTCGCATTATCCGGTACTCCGTAGGTATGCATGGTATCAGAGGGTAATCGGATGAGAAGATCATCGATAGAAAAGCCTGTACCTATACCTGAAGGACTAACTCCGATACTTATCTCACTGCATGCGGAAGGTACCGTAAGATTAATCACCCAGCTGTTTAGTGACCCATAACTACCGAACTCGGCAACATCATCAATTATACTGATGCAGTTATCTTTACCAACTGCAATATGATCAAGGGAATAGGAGGCTATTTCCTTCCCGTCAGCCATACATTGTAATGATCTTCCACGGTTAATCCCATTGACATTGTTAATATAGAGAGTGACCATCGTTCCAGCCTTGAAATCGCCCTTGATATCAAATGGTGTTTCTCCGTTCACATAGTTGTTCACAGCAGGTGCATGCTCATAGGGCCATTTTTCCAAGGTGAGAAAGCCTGCCATATTCAAGGAATGCCATGGATATAAATGCAGTGTTTGCATGATATCATTTGAGATCAGATTATTTGGGGAAGAGGGACAGGCGCCAACCCAATCAGACTCCATATTTAGCATGCCGTCAGAAACCAAAAGCTTATTTGCTTTATCGTTCTTTCGTATCACCGATATTAAATCCTTGGCAAATTTCGCATAGCTCTCATATGAGAAGTAGTTACCTGGTTCATTTACCAGGTTGTAACTGATAAGACTGGATGGAATATCAGCATACCGGGAGGACAATACATTCCAGATCAATAAAGCCTTTTCGTAATTCTTTCGATTTTCGAGGATATCTTGTTTGTCAAAAGTATAACCGGGCAAGGTATGCATGTCGATACATAAATGAATCTTATATTCGGCACACCAATCCACAATACGATCAATGTTTTCGAGCACATCCTGATAAAATACCAAGGTACCGTTCCGGTCCTCTGTAAAATCAGGATAGTATAGCATCAGACGTAGATAGTTAAAGCCCATATCTGCAAATTCGGCGATATCCTCCTTGATTACAGATACCCGGTCTCTTATGGTCTTTATATTGCATATTTCCATAGAGCTTCCATACCAATTCGGTTGGCTGAGATTAGAGACACGCGGCATTTTTTTCGCTAACGCCAGTGTCTGCATGGTAACAGTTCCGGATTTTGCAGTTTCTGCTTTAATTATGATATGGGAGGAATCATATAGTCTTAGCGCTGCAAGTAACGCTTCCTCGTATCGGAGTGGATCACCCGGACGCATGGAGTTTTTCTTGGAATCGTAGTCAAATATCAGCGCATCGCTGTAGCGTGAAGCCCTGCCCATGGCATAGAAATAAGCAGCAGTCATATAATTTTTCCATTTATTTGAACTGGTGGCGCCATCGCACTCACTGATCAGTACCACTGGCTTATCCCAATCCGGGAACAATGGATAGTCCCACTTAAAGCCTTCCCAGGCAGAATCGCCCAGCATATCATTCACTTCCCACCATGGGGCATTTGTCTTATTATAATCACTTCCCAAGGCTTCAGCCGCAAAGTAAACCGCCAGCATACCTTCTTCCCGACGCATCGTATTATTTGAAAGCCTTGCTTTGGGATATTTTTTTTGCCATTTCGCTAACACATCGGGCTTGGCCATTTTTACGACACGATCCAGCATTTGAAAGAATAGTTTATATGTAATGGTGCTATTTTCAGCGTAAGATCCAATACCAAGTGTTACAGCCCGCTCTAATTCGGGATTCTTGTACTTAGAAGCCGGTAGAATTTTTAAGGTCAGCAATACCTGTTTTGCATAGCCCTTGACAGTTCCTTTATAAATAAAGGTTCCTGTTTTGGAAGTATTAATGGTATTTGTATTCCATTTCACAGAAACCTTCTGTGTACTTTTGTCGCTCATTATGGCTGCAACACTTCCAGGCAAAGAGTAGTTATTGTTCACGTACACGGATGATTTAATATCTTTAATAGAGTCTATTTTTTTAGCAGAAGCAAATGTTGTGGATGAGAATAAGGAGAATACCAGTGATAGAACCAGGAACAGAGATAGTAATCTTGTTTTATAAACTATTTTCATAGAAACCCTCCGATAATTTGACGTTATCATAATTATAGCAGAAAAAAATCTGAGATCAACAATATTTGGAATATAAACCTGCCCCGATTAACAGATCCTCAGTGGTTGCCCTTTTACTTAATTGATGTTTATGTGCTGGATCCGGGCGTAATCTATTAATTGAAAGTCCGTAATACACTTAAGTAATATAGGAAGAAGATCAGATGTATGCAGCGGTAAGAAGACATAAGTTAGTAATTATGTGTTATTATAAAGCGGTGGTCCCATCATTATCACCTTAAGAAGGAGAAATTGATTCATAAATAATTATATTACTCTGATAGAGTTGCATTTTTGATTTTCAATCGTTTTTTAAATGAAGGGAGGAAGTATATGACTAAAAATTCATTAGAAAAACTATATAGGCTATACGCTAATGAAGTATATCTGTATGCTTTTTCGCTTTGTAAAAATCATTATGATGCACAGGAATTAGTAAGTGATACTTTTTTTAAGGCTTTAATTTCTTTAAAGCAGGAAGATGGAAAATTTAAATATTGGCTATTTCGAGTATGCAAAAACTCCTGGCTGGATGGAATTAAAAAGAAAAAGTATTTACTTGATAAACCCATAGAAGATTTTTCTATATATGAACATGATATATTCAATCGAATCATTATGGAGGAGGAAAGATGTATATTATATGAGGCGATACAGCAGCTTCCCCAGACATATCAAGAGATACTTATCCTGCATTACTATTGTGACATGCCGTTGGATGTTATTTCAGAGATGATGAACATTTCCTATGGTGCGGGCAGAATGTTAATCAGCAGAGCCAGAAAATACTTAAAGGAGCGATTAAATAAGGAGGACTTCATATGACATTTCGTGAACTATTAGCAAAATATAAAGACGGTACATTAGCAGAGGAAGAGAAATTATTGGTAGAGCAGGAACTTGAAAAGAGCGAAGCAATTAATGATTATCTGGCTGAAGAAATAGAAAAATCCTTTTTGACGGGGACTGCAGAAAAAGCTGTTGCTACGTACGACCAGTTTAAAATAGAAAAATCCATTAAGAGAACGGTTTATAAAAGACTTGCAGCTGTCGTAGCAATATCGGTTGCATGTGTATTTGCAATCATTTTTATGATTCAGTATATCATATCTCCGATGGTGTCCAGCCAATATTATGACCCCACAAGAAAAACGGCAGGGCAGAAAAACCGGCAGGATTTTGCAAATGATATACGAGCGATCACTGAAGTATCCAGGCCGGGATATGCTATAGCCGGATTGGCGCTTACCCAGAAGCTGGGTTTTGGAAAATATGATATTATCTATGAGAGAAAAGATCTGTTCACAAAGGAGAATGAGACGGTCAGGGCACAATTAAATAAAAATATGCGTGTGGGTTATAATGGGAATTATTTTACCAGCCGGGGTAACTTTGCGTTTACAGAATTTTGGAATGACAAGGAAGGAAGTAGTGAATATGAAGCAGCATTAAATATACGAAAGTTAAATACTGGAACACAGATAACACATATCAGAGAATTACCTTCCACCTCTTATATCTCTGCGTGGGTTCGTTTTACAAATGACCTTACGATGGAGGAATTATGTAACTTAAAATATAGTTACAAAGATATTGACTTTAAATGGATTGCAGTACGTACAGCAAAAAATCAAGGGCAGCAGTTAATGGGCTTTTACACAGGTGCGAATGATAGCGCTGTATCAAGTGATAAAATAGATCAGGATAAATATCCCGGGTTTGAACTGGTTGATTTAATGTTTTCTTCTAGTCATACAGCTTATGAAGTTTATATGGCAAAAAATTATGAAACACATTACACCAGCCTCCTTAAATATCTGGTAGATCATCACGAAGCAGTTACTGCATTGGTTGGAAACACGAAACCGTTCGATTATAAGAGTGCATTAGAGTATGCAAAACATAGCGGGATAAGTACCTATGGAGCCTTAGTTTACGGAGAAGCCGATAAACTATTGGAACTGTATGCTTCAGGGAATATTATGACCGTTACAATAGATAATGTAATTGCATCGAAGTATATTCAATGAATTGCGTGAAACGGACAGACGCGATAGTACAAGTAGAGTAATTTGATTAGAACCTGATGACACTTCAATACCCGCATGCGGGTATGCCATTTCTATCAGTGTTTGTGGATAAAGCAGATGGTTCAATTCCTACTATTCCTGTAAAACAGCCAGTAAAATCAAGGGTTTTTGAGATTAACTTGATATTATTTTTTACTTTAGGTGGCAAAATTATGCTAAACTGCTAACTGTTTTAGAATTGCCACTTTCACAAAAATATCCACGTCTGTTTTTCGTTTTTGATGCAACATGAGAGCGATTACTCGTCGATGATTTTAATAACTGTGTTTATTTTTTCGATAATATTAGTCTTTTCTTGACTAAAGGAATGGGTTTTATAGCTCAGCTGCTATGACTGTTATTATATCACCTTCAATAGTTCAGCAGTTTATATTTAGTGTCATTATCTATGGTATTGTATATAGAAAATTAGTAAGAAAGGCATTATTGAGATTGAAGCAAATGCATGTGTTCCAGATATGTAAAACCAGCAGGGTATTAGCTTCTTACATACCCGGGTTTGAAATGATAAGAGGTTGAGACCAAAAGGCTGCCTCACAAAGGAGGCAGCCATAAAAATTAATAATACCAACTAGCATCATAATTACTGATTTGGGCATTAGAATCTAAAGCTGTGACATATATAGTGTAAGCGCAATCATAACTTAATATAGGAGCTGAGAATAATATGAGGTTACCTCCACCAGAGAAACTTCTTCTAACTAATGTTGAATTACCATGACCAATTTGATATACCTCATAAATAACAGATCCATTTACTAATGACGCACCAAAACTAAATTGTTGTCCTGCGGGTACTATAAAGTAGGGTAGATTTGGAACAGTATCTTTCATAACAACCGTTTGTGAATTTAAAATATCCAGGGGTTCTGGTTGAAATAGCCAATACCTGTAATCCCAGCTTGGACCTGTGCTGGAATAATACAGAACTGGTTCTGATGTCGTAGATGCTAGCGCTGAAGCAGAGGGCATAATAAGAATTGTAGTCACACAAATAAGTACAGTAAGTTTCCTAATAATCTTTTTCATAATTAAGTTCCACCTTTCTTTTTTTGATAATACAATTGTACAATAATTTACATATAAATACAATAATAAACATAGAAAATTAAGGAAAATGTAAGAAAATTTGTAAAAAAAGAATTAATTAATCTATCTTTGCAAAGAAATCCAATAGCTTTAAGATGGAGAACATTTTAAAACAAGCAGCGCTGATCTTAGGACGAAACTAAATATGTTTTAAGGCTAACACCCACAAATACTCTGTGTCAGCAATGTGTGAAGTTCTACAAATCCCAAGAAGCACATATTATTATGAAGCTAAGGTTTAAATTGCGTAAAACCAAATTGATGTCTTCAATAGTTGATTTAAAGCGAGTCGTAATGATTACGTGACGCGGAAAATCAAAGTAAAACTGAAAGAAAGAAATATCATTGCTTCACGCTGCTGAAATTAGAATTATGAAGCAGCATCTACCTCATCATGACTCGGATTAGGGTCTATTTTTTTGCCCGAAATGAAGGCGAACTATCACTATTCCCATGGTGAATAACGGCTGAATTCCGATACATGGAGATGCATGGTAGTCAGAAGAAGATTTCACTAATAGCATAATTTTTATCAATATTATGTTGACAATGTAAATGATCTTTGTTATTCTTGCTATATCTTATAACGAATGTTTAAAACAAAATGAATAAATATTTTAATAAATGACAACGAGGCCATTTCCGGTTTTATGCGGGATGGCCTTTAAAATAATAGGTAACGAAGAGCGAATGCGAGTACTCTTTGGAAGGAGAATATCATGAGTCAGAAAACTCCATTATTAGAAATCAAAGAGCTGACAGTAGAATTTAAGACGGTGGAGGGAACGGTGTACGCCATTAACGAATTAAGCTATTCTCTTGAAGAGGGTGAGACACTTGGAATCGTAGGAGAAAGCGGAAGCGGAAAAAGTGTATCATCCCTTGGAATTATGAAGCTGATTCCAAATCCACCCGGTAAGATCGTTCATGGAGAAATACTTTATGAAGGAAAAGATCTGGTAAAGAGTTCGGAGAAGACAATGGAGAAGATTCGTGGTAATCAGATTTCCATGATTTTTCAGGAACCGATGACTTCACTGAATCCTATTATAACCTGCGGCAAGCAGATTGCCGAATCGTTGCGTCTGCATCGTGGGCTGGGGAAAAAAGAAGCGATGGAAGCGGCGATTGAAATGATGAGGGCGGTGGGAATTGCGAATCCGGAAAAAAGGGTTCACGAATATCCACATCAGATGTCAGGTGGTATGAGACAGAGAGTAATGATAGCAATGGCGCTTGCCTGCAAGCCTAAAATACTGATATGTGACGAACCGACAACCGCACTTGATGTAACAATACAAGCGCAGATTCTGGATTTGATTCGTAAACTGAATAAGGAAACAAAGACCGCAGTGATTATGATTACGCATGACTTGGGTGTTGTCAGTGAATTGTGTGAGAAAGTGATTGTAATGTATACGGGAAGAGTTGTGGAAGAGGCGCCTGCAGGGGAGATATTTAAAAAACCGCTGCATCCTTATACCGTTGGACTGATCAATGCAATACCCAGGATTACAAAGGAGAGAAATCCCTTGAATACCATTGATGGAGTTGTACCTAATCCGACGGAGAGGATTGAGGGATGCAACTTCTGGCCCAGATGTACTCAAGCTACTGAGCGCTGTAAGAAAGAAGCGCCACCGATGCTGCAGTTAGAGGAAAAAAGAAAAGTAAGATGCTGGAACTTTGCCGGCGATCAGAAAAACGAGGCCTAAGCTATGGAACAGGAACGAAGCGAAAACAAAGTCTTTTTAAAGGCAAATGACATTAGAATTCATTTTCATGATAAAAAAGATGCAAAGACCGTTGTAAAGGCAGTTGATGGAGTCAGCCTTGAGATTAATCGCGGGGAAGTGTTCGGCGTGGTTGGTGAAAGCGGCTGCGGTAAGAGTACACTGGGGCGTGGTCTGATTCGGTTACTGGAGTTAAGCTCCGGCAGCGTTGAAATTAACGGTAAAAATATTATTACGTTAAAGCCAAATGAAATGAAGGATATGCGGAAGAAAATTCAAATTATTTTTCAGGATCCATCGGCCTGTCTCAATCCCAGAAGAACTGTGAAACAGATTCTGATGGAACCGTTCAGGGTTCATGGTATCAGAGATAACGTCATGATTGAGAAAAGAATTGAGGAATTACTTGAGCTGGTCGGACTGGCAGCGTATCATTTGAGCCGTTATCCGCATGAGCTATCCGGCGGGCAGAAGCAAAGAATTGGAATTGCACGAGCACTTGCCCTGGAACCGGAGTTGATTATCTGCGATGAGGCAGTCTCTGCGCTGGACGTTTCTGTGCAGGCGCAGGTCTTAAATCTGCTGGCTGATTTAAAAAAGAAACTGAATTTGACTTATATCTTTATCTCACATAACTTGAATGTGGTGTATCAAATCAGTGACCGCGTTGGCGTGATGTATCTTGGCAAGATGGTTGAAATTGCACCGTATGACAGCCTTTATGATCATCACTTTCACCCATATACCACCTCACTCTTGTCCGCCATACCTCAGGTGGACAAAGAGCTGCAAAAACAGAGAATAATACTTGAGGGAGAACTGCCAAGTCCCTCCAATCCACCCTCCGGATGTCATTTTCATACCAGATGTCCAAAAGCCTGTGAGAGATGTCGCACGGAGATCCCGGTATTACAGGAGGTAAAGACCGGACATTATGTTGCCTGCCATCTTTATAAGAGTGGAAAGAATGGTTAGAAGAAAAGCGATAGAAGATATGCTATGGAAGAAAAGTTATAGTACAGGAATGAGTATAAATAACGTGATCTTTAGTTCTGAGCTCGTTGTTTACAATATAATTTAGGAGGATTAATTATGAGAAAAAAACTATTTGTCTTATTAATGGCAACTACAATGGCGTTTAGCCTTGTGGCATGTACAGGATCAAAGGGCGGTGATGATTCAAACAAAGCAGCTGCCACACCTGCACCAGATTCTGCTGATGCCGGAACAGATTCCGGTGATAATACCGTTGTTATTGCGATGGGCTCCGGTTTTTCAACCTTGGACCCGGGTTATATGTATGAGCAGAACCCAACTTTAGTTGCAAACGCCTGCTATGAAACCTTATTTAAATTTGTGAATGGCAAAGAAGATCCTCAGCCCGCTTTGGCAGAAAGCTACGAGTTCTCGGCAGATGGCTTAAGCTGTACGATTAAACTGAATAAGAATGCAAAGTTTGCAAGCGGCAATGATGTGACCTCAGCAGATGTTGCATTTTCCTTAAACCGTACAAAGAACCTTGCAGGGAATCCTTCCTTTATCTGTGCTAACATCAGCAGCGTGGATTGTCCGGATGATGATACCGTAGTAATTAATATGATAACACCGGACAGCGCATTGTTATCTAAATTATCCTACTCCGCTTGCAGCGTTTTAGACAGCAAGGTAGTGAAAGAGAATGGCGGAACAGATGCAGCAGATGCTGCCACTGCGGATAAAGCACAAGCTTACTTAGATTCCACCAGTGCAGGTTCCGGTATGTATATCCTTAAGAGCTATACACCGGACGAAGAAATCGTTCTTGAGAGAAATCCGAATTATTATGGAACAGCAACCAATGTTTCCAAATATATTATTAAGTTACAGGATGATGCTAACACTCAGATGATGGGGCTTTCCAGCGGGGATATTGACATTGCGTTAAATCTGACCGATGATACTATGGAAGAGCTCTCCGGAAATGATAAAATTGCAACCATCAATGCATCAGCAAAAACAGTCAGCTTCATTATGATGAATATGGATCCTGCGATTGGTGGACCGGTTTCCGATCCGAAGGTTCAGCAGGCAGTGAAATATGCCATAGACTATGCAGGTATTCAAAATATCTGCGGGTCCGGTTCTATTACACCAAAGTCCATCATTCAGGTAGGGTTTATGGGCAGCCTTGGTGAATTAGACACAGCCTCCGCTCAGAATCTGGAGAAAGCAAAGCAGTTAATGAAAGAAGCAGGCTATGAGGCTGGTTTTGATATCGATATGCCGGTCAGTGAGCTTGATGTGGAAGGTATTCCGCTTCTTGATTTAGCACAGAAGGTGAAAGAAGATTTAGCAGCAATTAATATTAATGTAAATATCGTTCAGTCTAATTGGGGCGGCGGCTATGGAGATAACTACCGTAATGGTAATCTTGGAATCACTGTAATATATTGGGGTATTGATTATAATGACCCGAATGTACAGCTTGTATTTTTACCGGGACAGGAGGTTGGTCTTCGTGCAAAATGGACAGCAGATGGACATGATGATCTGACAGCTCTCTATAATCAAATTCTTGCAGCAACCGATGCAACAAAACGTTCCAAGCTCTTAACAGATGTTCAGAACAAAATGGTAGATAACTCACCGTTTGTAATGCTTGCCCAGTCAGCGTGTCATGTTGGTTACAATGCAAAGCTTGATGGTGTTAATTTCTCGGATACCTACCGTATCGATGTTACAACTGTAAATGTAAAATAATTTGTCAAGCAAAGAGGGGGGGCGGCCTTCTAGGCAGCCCTCTCTTTGATAATTCACGACAAGTGAAACGGCTTGCCGGTTCATTTTGTTCAGAAACGAGGTGTACCATGGAACGGTTTAAATTTGTTTTAAAACGGCTGGTTCTTCTTGTGGTAATGCTGATTGGTGTGGCAACAATCGTATTTATTTTGACAAAGATTATACCAGGAGATCCGGTCGTTGCAAACTTAAGCCAAAGAAGTCTGAATGATCCTGCGGTTGTCGAAGCCTATAAAGCAAAGCATGGGTTGGATCAGCCGGTTACTGTTCAGTATTTTCTGCATATCCGAAATATATTGCAATTAAATCTGGGTACTTCCATGCGAACTAATAAATCGGTTCTTTATGAGCTTGGAAGGTGCTTTCCTGCGACAATGGAATTAGCAATCTTCTCGATTTTACTGGCGACCATATTTGGTATTCTTTTTGGCATTATTTCTGCCATGAAGCGCAATAGTATCATTGACCAAATTGTAAGAGCGATTTCTGTTACCGGAGTAAGTATTCCAAGCTTTTGGTTTGCACTGATAGTACTTTATGTATTTTACTATAAATTGAAGATCCTTCCGGGACCCGGACGCCTTAGTACTTCTTTTGATGCGCCTGCGGCAGTGACCGGCTTCTATACGATTGATAGCCTTTTGGCAGGTAATTTTCCCATGTTTTTAGATGCTTTGAAACATTTGATCCTTCCGGGAAGTGTTCTTGCCTCTTTTACCATGGGCTTAATCACAAGAACCACTCGCTCTAACCTTTTAGATGTCATGTCAACAGATTATATAAGAACCGCCAGAGCAAAGGGACTCGGCGGACGCAGAGTTATTATGAGGCACGCGCTGGGTAATGCCTTGATTCCGGTATTGACAGTCATTGGTCTTGGTTTTGGAAACCTGTTAGGCGGTATGGTTTTGGTAGAGACAATTTTTAACTGGCCGGGTGTAGGACAGTTTGCTTACAATTCGGTAAAATCCCTGGACTATCCATCAATTATCGGCGTATCGCTTTTAATTGCTCTAAATTATATGATAATAAATACAATCGTCGATATCCTTTATGGAGTTATCGATCCGAGGGTGAGGTGTAAATAATGTTGAAATCAATAAAAAGGCTAATGAAATCAAATTACTTATTTACACTTGGCTGTATTATCTGCATCTTCTGGATACTGACCGCCATCTTTGCAGATTATATTGCGCCCTACAGCGCAACGGCACAGGATCTGACGGTAAAATTAAATCCCCCCAGCCTGAAACATCTCTTTGGTACGGATAATTTCGGACGGGATATTTTAAGCCGGGTTTTGTATGGTGGCCGTTATTCCATTCTAGCCGGCTGTGTCACGGTTGTATTAGTAGCTCTGATCGGCTCCGTTTACGGTGCGATTGCAGGTTATGCAGGCGGAATTATCGATGATATTATGATGAGAATCTCTGAAATGATATTATCCTTCCCCTCACTTATTCTGGCAATGTGTATCAATGCTGCCCTGGGATCAAGTATATTCAATACAATGTTTGCACTCGTCGTAGTAGCATGGCCTTCCTATGCCAGACTAATGAGAAGCGTGGTAATCAGTGTTAAGGAAAATGAATATATCGAAGCGGCGAGAGCTCTGGGATCCTCAAGGTGGAGAATCCTGATAACGGAAATTATTCCGAACAGCATCAGCTCGGTTTTGATTATGGCAACTACGGACTTGGGCAACCAGATACTGATGTTCTCCACGTTAAGCTTTTTGGGACTTGGCTCCTCGCCACCGACACCGGAATGGGGAATGATGGTATCCGACGGTGTAAACTACTTTAATAAGTTCTGGGTGGCCGGATTTCCCGGACTTGCAATCTTTACTATGGCCGTAGGCGCCAATTTTATTGGGGATGGTCTTCGTGATCTGATGGATCCTAAATTAAGAAAACAATTCTAGAGACAACATAGAGGACGAAATTTCCGATCAGAGACCGTGGGAGTTTCGTCTTTCAAACTTATCTATTATGAGGTATTAGAATGAACAATAGCAGAGTGGCAAAAGTGCTTGAAGAAATGAAAGAACGGCAATTATCGCAAATATTAATCAGTGATCCGCTATCAATATACTATCTGACGGGTAGCTTAGTAGATCCGGGAGAACGTTTTTTTGCACTTTATTTAAATGAAAATGGAACGCATATGATTTTTATCAATGAATTATTTACAGTTACAGAGGATCTTGGTATAGAAAAGGTATGGTACCGTGATGCGGACCCGATAATCGATATGGTAGCAGCGCGAATGAATCACTCTGCTTTACTGGGAATTGATAAAATTATGCCGGCCTGCTTTCTGCTTCCTTTACAGGAGAAGAAGGCGGCTGCCGGTTTTGTACTGGCATCAATCTGTGTTGATAAAACCAGAGGCTGTAAGGATTTTGCGGAACAGGAATTTATGAAAGTAGTGTCTGGAATTAATGACAGTGCTATGGTAGAATTTAAGAAGCTGATTGTCGCCGGAATAACGGAGAAGCAGCTGGCTGAGCAGATGCTTGGGATATATCAGGGCCTTGGTGCAGATGGATATTCCTTTGAGCCGTTGGTGGCATTTGGAGCAAATGCTGCAGAGGGGCATCATGCTCCGGATGACACGGTATTAAAGGAGGGAGACTGTGTACTCCTTGATGTGGGCTGTAAGAAGGATATGTATTGTGCGGATATGACACGGACCTTCTTCTTCCAAAGCGTAACGGAGCAGCATCGGAGGGTATATGAATTAGTAAAGCGTGCGAATGAAGCTGCGATTGCCGGGATTAAACCCGGAATACCACTTGGGGCGGTAGACAAGCTGGCAAGGGATATTATCGCAAAAGCAGGCTATGGTCCAAAATTCACGCACCGTCTTGGGCACTTCATCGGTATTGCTGTGCATGAATTTGGTGATGTATCAGCAAGCAATGATGAAATAGCAAGACCGGGCATGATTTTCTCCATTGAACCGGGCATCTATCTGGAGGGCGAGGTAGGAGTGAGAATAGAAGATCTTGTACTGGTAACGGAGGATGGATGCGAACGTTTAAATCATTATTCTAAGGAATTGGAGATAGTGTGATGAATCCGATTGCGACACTTTTTATGGAAAACGGTGCAAAGATTGTAATAGAATTGCTTCCAAAGGCGGCGCCAAACACGGTTAACAGCTTTATCTATAGTGCGAAGCAAGGTTTTTTTGATAATCATACCATAGAGCGCTTTGTCCCTGGTTCCTGGATCGATATGAGTTATCGTGCCTTTGGTCACGAGGAAGCGAAGTACTTAATACCTGGGGAATTTGACCTTCATCCGGAGCTTGTACCCCTGGAACCTAAGCTTGGTACTGTGGCAATGGGTGGCTATGGTGACAAAGGACTGGCCGGTTGTGAATTTTTCTTTCCGCTTAGAGATTGTCCTGAGTTAAAAGGAATTTATCCGGTTTTCGGGATAGTTAAGGAAGGCTTGGAGGAACTATGCCGCCTTGGGAACCTTGAGACGATACCCGTCACAGATTATCCTGAAGAGGGTGTGGTGGTAAATCAATCAGTAGTGCCTCAGGTGTTATTGCGGGTGGAGTTAGAGCTATTTGGAAAAGAATATCCGCCGCCGGTTAGAGTTGAGACGACAGAGCTGCCAGCCTGCTGGCGAATGCCATAAGCTGCAATTATGAAATCGGGAATGGAAATGGGGAGTATAGAGATGATGGAAGAGGAAGTATATCATAAAATCAAGAGGATCAGAAAACATAAAAAGATTACCCTGAAGAATATGAGCGAAGCAACCGGTTTGTCCATTAGTTTTTTGTCACAGATGGAACGGGGAGTTTCACCGATTACTATGACTTCCTTAAAAAAAATAACGTCAGCTTTAAATATACCGATCAAAGATTTATTTACAGAAACCATAATTGAGGAAGAGTTTGTAAGGAGAGGAAATGACAATGAATTGCAGGGCTTACAAAGGAATTATAAGCAATTCAGTATATTAAGCGGTAGATTTGAAAATAGAAAATTAGATTCGTTCCACCTGGTAATGGGAGCTAATTTTACAGATTTTGAAGCCAGCAGTCATGAAGGGGAAGAACTTTATTATGTACTAAAAGGAAGCGCTATCTTCGTAATAGAGGGAGTCGAGCATTGTATTAATGCCGGTGAGACCATTCATTTTCCATCCAGTAAGATGCATAGCGTAAAGAATATCACTGATACGGAATTGGAAATGCTGTGTGTATTAACGCCTCCAATCTTCTGATATTTCCCTATTATAAAACCTTGATCATTCAAGGTTTTTTTGTTTGGGAACGATACCGGTTTGATATCCTAAAATGTTATATCGCTACACCAGCTGATGTAAATATTGCGATTTTTACCTTTTTTACTTATAATAGAGTTATATTATTTTAACAGATTGCAAAGGGAACCATTCGGCAGATGTAAAAGAGATGACTAACAATAGACACACTGAAAGGAAGAGACTGCTATGCTTAGGATTGCTGTATGTGATGACCAGCCGAAGGAACGGGAAATCATCCGTGCACACGTAACTGAATATCTTAATGTTCATTCGATGGAAGCCAAGATGAAAGAATTCTCTCACCCTGATCAATTGCTGACCGACATGGAAGAGGAAAGATTTCATCTATATCTATTAGATATTGTTATGCCCATGGTCAGTGGCATTGAACTTGGCAAAGAAATTCGTCGAATTGATCATGAGGCCCAGATTATCTATGTTACTACAGAGCCGCAGTTCGCCTTGCAGGCATATGCCGCAAGCCCGATTAATTATCTTGTTAAGCCAATTGATAAGCAGCAGCTGTTTGCTACACTAGCCCATGCGATCTCCAAGGCAGACCTTGACGAAGAGCAGACGTTTTCTGTCAAGACCGCCGATGGTTTGCGGGTAATCAAGCTGTCTGACATGATCTGTTGTGAATACCGAAGCCACGCTGTGATCTTTCGTCTAAAGAACGGAGAAGAAGTACATAGCAAAACTGTCCGTGAGAGCTTTTCGAAATACTGTGCGCCGATTTTAAAGAATACTCATTTTCTGCAATGCCATAGCTCGTTTGTAGTCAACATGCGCCGGGTGGAACGCTTCGCCAAAGACAGCTTTTTGCTCTGCGGCGAAAAATCCGTACCGATTGCGGCAAAGCAATATGCTGCGGTACGGGATAGCTATATGGATTACCTCATGAGGAAGGAGGGGAAGTGATGAGAGAACTTTTCCCCGACCTTCTGCGGGCAGCCGTCTCCACCACTGCTAATGTTCTGCTAATGGGGATACTTTTGCAGCCAAAGTATTCTAAAAAAATTACGTTTCTGACAATGATGGGGATTCTTGCTATCGATTTGGGCATTGCGGTTTATTGCTATCTCAGCGGCAATCTTACCTTGTTATCGAAACTCGATATCGTCCTGTTTGCGGTTTTATGCTTTGCAGTACGGCCCTTCTTCAAGGATACCTTCATGCAATGGCTGTTTTCCTATATTACCGTTCAGAATATCAGCGATATTGTGATTATCCTCAGCTTTACCGGATCAAGGCATTTACCCTATCCTCCTTATACCAATTCGCTGCTGCGAGTAATTTTATTCGGTGCTTTTCTGATGATTTTATGGCGCTATGTGCGACCTTTGTATCGGCAGGCGGTGGAACATTGGACGGCATATTTAGCCGTAGCACTGGGACTCTACCTCACCTTTAATTACTATGTTTTATCTGCGGAAGATGTTGTTGTCATGCTGTCAGAGCAAGCGGTACCGTTGATTTTGGTGATTTTTATTGGACTTGCTGCCTACGCATCCATTTTTCTCTCCCTCAAGAATCTTCAGAGAGAGTTTCGAGTGAAGGAGGAAAACCAGAGAATGCTGGCGGAGCAGGAATATCTGCAATTAGCAGCAGGAAACATGTCTCAGCGTCTTGTGCTGATGGAGGAGGTGTCGGCACAGAACAGCCGGGCTTCACATGACCGCCGCCACTTTAACAATGTTCTGCTGGAACTTTTAGAGCAGGGAAAAGCCAATGATGCGGTAGCTTTGCTGCAGAATCAAAATCAAACATCCTACGCAATCAGTGAGGTCTATTGTGAAAACCCGGCTGTCAATGCCGCTGTCTGCCACTATGCCGCTCTTACAAAGCAAGCCGGTATTCTCACAGAGATTAAACTGGATATTCCACATGACTTAGATGTGAATTCCCTGGAGTTATCCATGGTGGTCTCAAACCTGATGGAAAATGCAATTCAAGCTTGTAACGCATTGGTGAAAGGTCAGCCTGCCTATCTTAGGTTCACATGTAAAAGTATAGGACGATTGCTTCTGGAAATGGAGAACTCTTGCACAGCGGACACAATTCTGGATGACAACGGTTACCCCTTCACCTGCCAGGAAGGGCATGGGATCGGCAGTAAAAGTGTTACCGCTTTTGCGAAAAAATACGATGGCGAATTGATGTACCGGGTAGAAAAGGGCGTTTTCCGGGTACGTCTTCTGGTATAAGAACGAAAGCCTTTTCAAGTGTAAAAATGAGTCTTTTAAGTGTAGAGACTCATTTTTTTGCTTTTCGGGATACGCTCAAAATGAAAAATTTGCAAAAACCATCAAATTAACGCGTTTAAGGAAGATTGTCACTGCCGTGACAGCGCGTCAGCGCCGGAGTCTGGTGAGCCAGACTCATTTTCATTTATTCCAGGGAAAAAAATTATAACAAAAGTCAAAATTTTATAAGTTATGATGGATATATTTGATACAGAGATATGTGAGGTCAAAATTTTATATGACAAAGGAAATGCCGGCTATTTCATGAACATTGCATTTTAGATATTCTATCTATAATTAAGTGAATAACTGTGTGAAGAAAATATCCTTTCGCGTAGATGGAACGCTGACACGCAGTACAGTGGGATATTATGGGTGATTTCTTACCAGTTTATGGACATGGCGTTCGTGACAGGATGGAGGTATAATATGAATAAATACATTGATCGGTGGGGCAGAACACTCCACATAGTGACAATTGATAATGGCTGCATGTCGTTTACTGTGTTGCCGGAGAGAGGCATGGACATTGGTGATATTTACATAAAGGGAGAGAAGGTATCCTGGGAGACACCGGAGGGGGAGCTGCTTCATCCGGATAGTATTGATTTAAAGGAACCGGGAGCCTGGGACAAAGGATTTGTGGCCAGCATTGCGACGATTGGACCGGAGGTATTTGGAACACCGGATGGGCTTAGAACCGTGCATGGAACCGGCGCTTATTCTATGGTAGATCCATGCACTTTTTGCGTGAAGGAATCAAACGAAGAAACAGAGATCAGCGGTACAGTTATTATTCGGGGATATGAGGAGAAACCGGTGTATCAAAAGGAAGTCAAAATTATAACAAGGCATAATTCCACTTTCCTAACTCGTTATGAAAGAACGATCAATCTTACCGATGACAGGCAGCACATTGATGATGGATTTCATATCCAACCGGCAGGAGCTTTTGTGGCAGGGGGAGGAAGATATGTGCTTCCTGTAAAGACAGAGGATATGCTTTTGCGTGATTCGGCCCCGGCTGAGGAGGATCCAAAGAAAATATATGATGACAGCAGGACCCTGGATCCGATCAGATGCTATCAATATATACCGGAGGAAGTAAGCGGACTTGAGCTGCTGCCTATTCCGGATCACCATCATGTTACAGCAGAAATGATAGTAGATGATGGAGATACGATGGCAGCTGTACTAGTGAGACCCCTGGATACATTTCCAAGAACCTTGATTGCCAAAAGAGCGATAGACAAGCCTATGTATGCCATAGAACCATGTAAGACCAGACCAAATTCTATCAGACAGAAAGCGATTGATGGGGAATTGATGTATCTAAAGCCTCACGAATATATGGATTCCTGGATTACCCTGGGCTATCTTATGGAAGAACAAGTGATAAAGAATGTTGCTTCCAGAATCGAAGCAGCGAAAGGATAAAGGATGAAAGAAAAAAGTCTGATTATTAAGTTCAGTATGATATTGATGGTAGCGTTTTTGCTGTATGGGATGTATGTAAGTTATGGAACCTATAAGAATATATTAAAAAGTAATTATGAATATATCGATATTATGGTTGATGTGAATATAAACAGTTTGAAACAGACCCATGAACTGATCAGAGGAACGACTTTTTCGCTCTCAGGCAGTAATTCCATCGAAGGCTGGCGCAATGATGCATCATTTTTCTCAAGAGGAGACAAAAAAAGTTACCTGAATCAGGAGAACCTGAACAAGGAAATGCAAAAGATTCTAACGGATAACAATGTATGGAACTTTGAATTGTTTGATTACGTTGCGATCTATGAAAATGATAAATTACTCGCTTTTACTTATACCAAGCCTTTTAGTACGCAGCAGATTATCATCTCTTCCCGGAGGATTTATAAGCAGATTAAAGATCGGAAGGAATATACGGTAGAGATACCTCCCACAGAAGAAGACAATACAATCTATACCACACTTCGCATCAAATCAGATTTTAAAAGCGAGAATGAAGTGTACGTTATTGGAGCCACCAACGAAAGATGCTTTGGTGAAAGACTGAGCAGTCTGGCGACGTATGATAGTTCCCTGGTATTCATGACAAACAGGGAAGGTATGGTTTATTCTTCTAATGATAAGGAATGGTTGGGAAAAAAGGTGCCAGAGAAGCTGCTCCATTTGTCCAATTCCACAGGAAAAAGAGAAGTGGTAATGGATGGAAGAAGCTATATCGTGACAAAACAATCTATTAATAAAGAATACAACTTTATCTACCTCTATCCTAAGCAGGAGGTAGTGCTGCGTACATTTTTCGGAATGAAGTCCTTTCTTGTGATATCGGTACTTTTCGTAGCTTTCATCGTGTCGATTTTTATTCTTTTGACAAATGGAGTTAAGCGTTTGGTAAAGAGTGCCTATGAGTCCAAAATATTGCTGGATGAGATGGAAATTAAGTTTCTGCAGCATCAAATGAATCCTCATTTTCTATTTAATATTTTACTTACCATTCAGATCAAGGCAAAAATGTCCGGGGATGAAAAAATCTATAAGATGATTTCTTCCCTGTCTGCATTGCTGCGGGCAGGCATCTATAAGGATGCCCGCGCCATTGTGTCAATGAAAGAGGAACTTAAGTATGTGGAGTATTATCTCTGGCTTCAAAAGGAACGGTATGATGATCGGCTAAGCTATTGTATTGATGTGTCGGAGGACTCTATATTAAATTGTGAGATCCCCAGGCTGATCATTGAATCGATGGTAGAGAATGCGATCGTGCATGGGATCGAGAATATGTCAGAAGGAGCCATGGTACGTGTGACTCTGGAATATGTTACTTCCGACGGGAAAGAAGAAATCTTAATTCATGTCATAGACAATGGAGCCGGTTTTAATGCAGCCAAGGTGGTTTCAGAGAAGGCAGGATTGGAAAATGACGGTAGTATCCGGCGTGATAAAATGGGACTGAACAATACCAATCAACGATTGAAACTGATCTATGGACAACAATACGGTCTGATCATTCATAGTAAGGAAAAGGAAGGAACAGATATAGAAATACGGATACCAAAGAAGATAATGGAGACAGAGAATGATAAAAGTGATGATTGTGGATGATGAACGTAATATCAGAGAAGGTATTATTTATTTGATTAACTGGAAAGAACTAGGGTGCGAGGTAGTGCATTCCTGTAATAGCGGAAGTGCCGCTCTTGCTTATATGGAAAATAATCCGGTGGATATTGTTGTGACTGATATTAAGATGCCGATTATGGATGGAATTGAGCTAAGCAAAAATATCAGCGAAAAGTATCCGGCGAAGGTAATTATCTTAACTGCATATTCCGATTTTGCATTGGCAAAGCAGGCAATCAAGTATAATGTGTCTGACTTCATTGTTAAAAATGAATTTATAGAAGAATTGCCGTTAGCGATCAATAAGACGATAGAGAAGCTGGTAAAGGAAAGAGATACGAATGATTCGGGCAGAGCAGAGTCTCTTAGCAGCTTTGATTATGTTAACATATTGAAACGTCTGATTATGACAGGTGAAATTTCAGAGAAGGAGATAACGGAAGGCGGATTAGGGGAGAACAATTATGTTCTTTGCGCATGTGATATTACCTATTATGATAAGGATACAGGAAATCAAAATATGTCTGAGCTTCTTAATAACATCCTTCGCATCTCATTAAAAGACTGCAGCTACAGCATCATCCCTTTAACTGAATCGTATTTGATTATTCCGGTACGATACAAAAAGAACAGCACAATCGGATTGAATACCATAGTGGAATATTTTAACAATATTATTATCATGATTGAAGAATTTATGAGGATTGATATGAAACTGGGAATCAGCTCAGAAATAAAAGAGGTGAACCAGCTGAAGAATGGATATGAAGAGGCAAGGCAGGCATTGGCTATGATAACAACACAGGGAACTGCTATAAAAGTGTACACATCTTTGTCGCTGCCGGGTTCTGTTACTGCCTTTGATGTGGACAGATACACCAATATGCTCCTGGAGCTTACCTTTGATGAGGAAAGCCGGGAGGCGGAGGAAAAGCTCTCACGAGGGTTTGAAAAGTTAGCTGATACCGGCTGTACGTTTCAACAGTGTCAGCTATATATGCTGGTGATTTGCAGCTCCATTATACATAAGGCAGTAAGGTATCACCTGGATGTGGATCAGGACTTTAATGAGATGGAAAAGGAAGTTTATGAGAAGATACAGAATGCTAAGACGATTTTTCGATTAATCCGTATAGGAAATAATACCATTGAAAGAGTCAGAGCAATTTGTATCGGCAAAAGAAATTTTAAGAACGAGCTGGTAATCAAGGTGGATGAATGTATCCGGCAGCACTACTGTGAGGAGCTTAACCTTCAGTATATCAGTAATGAACTGTACCTGAACAATAGCTATGTAAGCCGTGCTTATAAAAAGCTGACCGGATTTACGGTAACGGAGAAGATTGCCATGTATCGGGTGGGTAAGGCAAAGGAACTACTGTCAAGGACGAATATGAAGATTTATGAGATAGCACAGGCAGTAGGTTATAAGGACGCGCCTTATTTTACCAATGTTTTTATGAAATATACCGGTAAGAGTCCGACTGATTTCAGACAGGAACAATAAGGGATCATTGCAAAATATTTCTGTAAAGGTAAAAAATTCACAAGAATATTGTGAAGACAGGTTGTGGGAGGGGGAAGTGGTCAATTTTCTATAACAGGAGGAAAAGAGATTTTATTTTGAATAAATGGCAGATAGTGTATGATGAACGTGCGTTAACAATAAACCATTTATTTAGGAGGGTGTTATGAAAAAAGGAATATCAAAAGCAATGACATTACTGTTGACCCTTACCATGATTCTGTCACTGGCGGCATGTGGTAACAAGGCAAATAATGATGCAGACAAAGAAACAGGCTCTGACAAGGCGAAGACATCAGTGGATGAGACAAACCAAGAGGATAAGGCAAAGAATAAAAGTTCTGAACCGGTAGAAATTTCATATGCTACTTTCATGGTTGGCTCCCATGCATCTGCTACAGCAGAAGAGGAAGTAATCAACGCCTTCAACAAGAAATATGAAGGTATATATAAGGTAGTAGTTGAAGAACTTCCCAGCGATAATGCATTTGTTGATAAGATGAAGATATTGGCTTCTTCTCAGACGTTACCGGATGTACTTATTGGTAAGAATGGCATCAGAGAGCTGGCGATTGAGAATGGACAGGCTGTAAATATTAAGCCATTTCTGGATGAAGATGCAGATTGGATGAAGCTAGTAGGTGAAGACGCTATGAACTACAATATGGAAGAGGATGGAAGTGTATATTCTATCTCCAATCAGCGTCAGATCATCGGATATTTCTACAACAAGGACATGTTTGCAGCAGCAGGCATCACCCCGGCTAAGACCTGGGATGAATTCATGAGCAACAATGCAAAGTTGAAACAAGCCGGATTTACACCATTGGCTTTGATGACCGGTGAAAATGCCTGGACGACTAACCTTTGGCTGGCGGCAATGATCGGGACGGATGGTGCAGAAGGCAACACTTTCATGAATACAAGCTATCCGACAAATTACAGCACCAGCTCAGTAATCAAGGGACTGGATATGCTTAGAACCTGTTTAAAGGAATACACCACGCCGGATGCAGTGGGTGCACTTTATGCAAATGCAGCGAATAACTTCGAGCAGGGGAATGTAGCCATTATTGCAAATGGACCTTGGATGTGTCCTGATTTCACCGATGAAACCAAATCTATGCCTGGTCTTGGTGAGAAGGTCGGCGTAGCGTTGTATCCGGAAGATGGGTTGATTTCACAGTTTGAGGTTGGATATATTCTTTGTACAAGTAAAAAATCAGAAGAAGAACAGAAGGGTGCTCTTGAATTCCTTAAGTTCAAGACCGGAGCGTATGCTCAGAGCGTTTTCCTTGAGAAAGCCGGCGTTCTGCCTTTAACTGACAACATCAAGCTGTCTGATGAGTACAAAGCAGCGAATCCCATACTTGCAGAACTGATCGAGCTGTCAGGCAGCGCAAAGTACACCTTTGAGAACATCGACAATACAGCATTTACTGCTATCATAGATGAAACTGCTGCCAGATATCCGGAACTTGCATATGATGAGATTACTCCGGAGGATTTTGCAGACCAACTTACAAAGGTAGCCGGGCAGAGCAAGAAATAGATGCTTTAACCAATCGCGCAAGTATAAATAAGGACTTAACCGAGCTTCATATTTATACTTGTGCTTTTTTTGCTGTTTTTTTGCAGAATTGAGCAGCCGGAAAGTGGCTGCATGGAGGTATACTATGACAAAAAATAAGAAATGGATCATACTATTTTTGCTTCCGGGGATCGTTTTATTCAGCTTTATTTTCCTTGGGCCTTTGGTAGTATTGTTTGGAACATCAGTTACGGATTGGTCTATCGGCAGGGAGATATCCTTTGTTGGCTTAAAAAATTACATCTATCTATTTACACAAGACAAAATATTTATCGACAGCTTGAAAAATACGGTTGTCTGGATTTTTCTTCAGGCGACCTTTCATGTACTTATCGGAACTACCGTAGCGATTATTTTAGCAAAAAAGAGATGGTATAGCAGTGCAATAAGAACCATTTACTTTATACCAAATGTTATTTCGAGTGCAGCATTGGGGATGCTGTTCTTATGTGTGATGAATCCGCAGTATGGACTGATCAATTCATTAATTACGAAAATAACGGGAGAAGGCTTTACTCAGAACTGGTTTATGGATCCAAAGACCGCATTTTTGACGGTTACGATGACATGGCTTCCGTATGCAGGACTTGTTACAGTTTTGGTCATGGCTGAGATGTCATCTGTTTCGGATGATGTATATGAAGCAGCAAAGATCGATGGGGCCTCGTCTTTTCAAACAGATATATATATCATTCTACCTCTTATGAAAAATATCATCGGAACCTCAGTTGTTCTGGCATCTACCAGTATGCTGCAGAAGCTGGACATTATCATGATGACCACCAATGGCGGACCGGGAAGCAGAACCATGAATATGCCTATGTATCTTTATAAGACGGTATTTACCAACAATAATTATGGATTGGCAAATGCACAAGGTGTTTTGCTTGTAATTCTGGGTATGATTGTGCTTAAGTACATCCGCAAAATGTTCCATATGGACGCAAAAGAATAGAAAGGATGACATTATGTTTCGAAATATTAGAAAATTAGTTACAGTCTTGTTGCTGACGGTCATAGTGATCATCTCCATTGTGCCCTTTTCCTGGGTGTTGTTTTCTTCCTTTAAAACCAATAGCGAGATTTTGTCCGGAACTTTGGGATTTCCATCCGGCTTTCACTTCAGTAACTATATGACTGCATTCAAGCTGGCGCCTCTTGTAACCTTTTATAAAAACAGTGTTTTTATTGCAGCAATAGGAACCGCACTGAATCTTATCATATGTTCCATGGCGGCTTATGTGGTAGTAAGATGCTCCTTTAAGCTAAAGGGAGCAGTCATGCTTCTGTTTTCCTTAGGACTGATTATTCCGGGAGCTGCGCTGCTTCAGCCATTATATACTATATTAAACGCCACCGATCTTTATAATACAAGAACCGGTCTGATCCTTGTATATACCGCGCTTGGTATGCCGACTACCTTTTATGTCATGATGAGTTACATCAAGACGATTCCGTATACGCTGGAAGAGGCGGCTTATATTGATGGCTCCGGATTTTTCAGAACTTTTGTGCAGATTGTTCTGCCCCTTACAAGACCGGCATTTGCTACGGCAGGTGTGATTCAGTTTTTACTGTGCTGGAATGAATTTCAGCTGGCTCTTACCTTAACAGGAGAAACGGCAAAAAGAACGCTTCCAATTGCGCTTTACTATTTTAAGAGTGCCTTTGCCAGTGATTACGGTGCCATGTTTGCTGCAACGGTAGTAGTTGTGATACCCAGTATCATTACATTTATCCTGCTTCAGAAACAGGTAATTTCAGGCCTGGCTGCCGGATCGGTAAAAGGCTAAACGAAACACTAATATTCGCTTTTCAACATACGAAAAAATCATGCGCAGGAAGGGAGTTAAAAATGAATACAAATTGGTGTCTATATGAAGATTCCTATCAGGAGGAGTTAATCAAGCATTATGAAGGATTAATGACCCAGGGGAACGGTTATCTTCATGTGAGGGGAAGCTACGAAGAAGGAATATCGGGAGCAATGCAGGAAGAAGAGTATGATAGAAAACCGGCCAATGTAACGTTGGAAAAGCATAAAAAACAGAAATCCAAATGGGGGACTTACATCCCGGGCATAGTGGGGCCCCATCCCTATTTGAAAACGGAAATGATTAATCTTCCTTATCCGTTTGACTTACGGGTAAATGCGGAGGGGGAAGCGCTGGATATGGAAAACTGTCAGATAGAGAAGTACCAGAGGTATCTGGATCTTCGGGATGGGGTTCTTACCCGGTCCTTTCTCTGGAAGACAAAGAAGAAAAATGTGCTGAGTCTCACTTTTTCCCGATTCATCTCTATGGCAGAGAAGCATCTGGCAATTCAGACGCTGACAATAAAAGCAGAGTCAGGAGATGCAAAAGTTCATGTGGCTGGTGATATTAACACCGGAGTCAGAACCAATGGATTTAATCATTTTATAAAAAGTATAAAAGAAAAACAAGATGATATCACTTGTGTGATGACACAAACCAATGGGGGAAACATCGTTACCATGCGCTCCTACCTGAATCAGGAGGGGGAACACACAATACAGAAAGGGGAACATCTTACCATAACGAAAGTAATCCATGTCAGCACAGACCGGGATGAGGAAATTCCGGAACTGAAGGAAGTCAAAGAGGATATCAGAAGACTTGATGTGGATAAGGCTCTGGAAAGACACAGACACGTATGGGCAGAAAAATGGGAAACGGCAGATATAAAAATCCTTGGAGACAATCGTGCGCAGCTGGCAATTCGGATGTCTATTTACCATCTGATGAGAGCAAATAATGAAGATGATCCCAGAGTGGCTATTTGTGCCAAAGGACATGCAGGAGAAGGATACTGTGGCAGATATTTCTGGGATACAGAGATTAATATGCTGCCGTTCTTTCTCCATACCAATCCAAAGGCGGCGAGAAATCTGGTGAAGTTTCGCTACCTGACGCTTCCCGGAGCAAAGGAAAATGCAAAAGAATATGGTTATCAAGGGGCACGCTATGCCTGGGAGGCTTCTGTTACCGGCAGGGAAGAATGCGCAAACTGGCAGTATGCAGATCACGAGATCCATGTAACAGCAGATATCATATATGCCATGGAGCATTATGTACAAGCGACTGGCGATGTTGCATTTATAAAGGAATACGGTCTGGAAATCATGAAGGAAACAGCCAGGTACTGGGCCGGACGTGTGGATGAGAGGGACGGAACGTATGAACTCTTAGGCGTTATGGGGCCGGATGAATATCTTCCAATGACCCGGAACAATGCATTTACCAATCGTATGGTAAAGTTCTCATTGGAAAAAACGATCCAGTATTGTAAAGAGTATGATCAGGGGGATCAGGCTCAGCTTGAAAAATGGGAAGCGATCAAAGAAAGTTTAAGACTTCCCTATAAGGAAACAGAGGAACTTATCATGCAATCCGATGATTTTGCTTCTTATGCTGATTTGGATTTTGATGCGATCTGGGCGGACCGTTCCAGATGTTTTGGGGAATTTATCTCTCAGGAAAAAAACTATCGTTCAAAGGCATTGAAACAGGCAGATGTATTGGAGATGATGCTGCTTTTTCCCAAAGAGTTTACAAGGAAGCAGCTGTCGGTCAATTATGATTATTATGAACCGATTACCACGCATGATTCTTCTCTCTCCGCAGCGGTTCATGGTATTCTTGCAGCTCATCTGGGAAGGATGGAGGAAGCGGAAAGATTTCTGGATAAGGTGATAGACATTGACCTGTCCGTTGAGAAACGGGGAGCCGAAGAGGGGATCCATATTGCGAATTGTGGTGGTTTGTGGCAGTTGATTGTATATGGGTTTGCCGGACTTCAAAGTGCAATGTGGGAGGAAGACATGGTGCTTACTCCACACTTACCAAAGGGGTGGAAACAATTGGATATTCCCGTTATGTGGCACGGAGAAAGGAAGCGGGTAGTAGTGACACATGAGGGATATAAAATAAATTAAAGGAGAAGGGATAAAAATGAGAAAAAAATGGATATTGTTTTTGTTAATAGCCGCAATGGTAATGAACCTGATGCCGGTACAGAATGTGCAGGCAAAAGTGGAAGGTCAGTACCGCAATCCACTTATGAAAGGTGCAGATCCGACAATCACAAGAGATGCAGATGGTTTCTATTATTGCTGCTTTGGTACAGATAATAATATTTATCTGAAGAAATCAGAGACCGTACTGGGAATCGCGACTGCAAAAAGCAGACTGATATGGAAGAAGCCTGCGGACTTTGGCTATGTATGGGGACCCTACATCTATCGTTTGGAAGGTAAGTGGTATATTTATTTTGCATCCGGTCCGGAGACTGACTTTGGCTATGGACATCCAAGCACTTATGTATTGGAGAATGAATCTCCGGATCCATTTGAAGGCACCTGGGAGCTGAAGGGCAGCTGGTCAAATAGGGATGCAAATGGATTGGCTACAGAAAAAGCAGGCCTTATGAATGCACAAGGCTATGGACTGCCATGTGGTGTCATCACTATGGGAGGAGAGAGATACTATACCTATACCAAGTATTTCTACTATAAAGATAATTATTTGGGCACAGAAAATGGACCGGCTGAAAGCTATACCAGAACTAAGTTTGATGAGTGTCCTACCATCGTAAAGATGCTGAATCCCTGGACTCTTGATAATGGGACCGCAGCAGATTCAACAGGAGAACTGTCAAAAGGAACAGAGTGTACGCTGGCAAGACCGGTATATGACTGGGAAAAGTTTGGAGATAATATTAATGAAGGATGTGCAGTAGTAGAAAAAGACGGAAAAGTGTACTTTGCATACTCTGCAAGCAGCTTTATGAATGATAACTACGCTGTCGGTGTATCCTATGCAGACTTAAATTCAGATTTATTAGATCCGAATTCCTGGCAGAAGCTTCCTGTGCCACTGATGCAAAAGTCACCGGAGAACAGTGCATATGGACCGGGTTCCCCTCTTTTTGTAAAGTCTGAGGATGGTACAGAGGATTGGCTGATTCATCATGCAGGTCCGGTTGGAGGACAAACCGGATCCAATCGTTGGGTCAGAGCGACACCGGTTAGTTGGACCGATAACGGTTTTGTTAATGTAGGGGTACCTTCTAACCCGGGAACTGTTTTTGACAGACCATCCGGTGAGGAAAAGAGTGAAGTGCTGGAAGCAGAAGATGCTGCAATCGTAAATGCAGAGAAGAGAATCATCAGCGACAGTGCCAGAAGTTCAGGCTCCGGTAATGTTAAATTTAATCAAGCCGGTGGATATGTAGAGTTTGACGTAGAAGCTGAAAGCACTGGTATGTACGCTCTTGATTTTCGTTATAACAATGCCGTTATCGGTTCGGATATTACCATGCAGTTGTCTGTAAATGATACTCAGCAGAGAACACTGAGCTTTAAGTCAAATGGAGAATATACAGCAAACCTGGATATTTTGAAAGTATACAACATTGCATTGCAGGAGGGAACCAATAAGATTCGACTCACAGCACCGGAGTCCAATGAACTTATTCTGGATGCTCTCACCATAAAGAAAACTACATTATATGAGGCAGAAGAGGCAGCCTTGTCCGGTGGTGCTAAGACTAGCACCGAGCATACTGGATTTAGTGGAAGTGGCTATGTAGATAATCTTTATACCAATGGAACCGGTGCTTCATTTACGGTTAATGCTCCTTATACAGGGAATTATTCCGTTGACCTTCGTTTTTGCAACGGCTTTTATGGCGAAAAGATCAACAAATCTCTTGCAATCTACGTAAATGGAGTAAGAGTAAAGACTGCTGATTGTTTCTATGGAACCGGCTGGTCGGATTGGCAGGATCGTTACGACAACTTAAACCTGAAGAAGGGAGAAAATACGATTGAATATAAGTATGACGATGCTTCTTTGGGCAATGTAAATATTGATTATATTACAGTAACAGAAGCAGTTACCATGACCTACGAGGCGGAGCAGGCAGAGCTATCCGGTGGCGCAGGCTTTGCACAGGATCATACCGGATATACGGGTACTGGTTTTGTGGGTGGTCTTTGGCAGGATGGAGCAGTAGAATTTAGTGTGAATGTGGAAACACCTGCTACCTATGATGTAGCTATGAAGTACGCGCTTGCGTTACCTGACAGTCCGTCCAGAAATATGAAGCTGTACATTAATGGTGAATTCAAAGAAACTCTTACCTTTACAGACACTGCATCTTGGGATAAATGGGGTGAAAAGGTAGTTGCTTTAGAACTGAACAAAGGCAACAATACCATCAAACTGGCTAAGGAAGAGGAAGGTCAGGGAGATATTAACCTGGATAACATCCATTTACAGAGAAGAATTCCGTGGGCATATCAAGCTGAAAACGCTGCTATTATAGTTAAAAAAGAAGCAGAAGTTACCAGAACCTACGAGGCGGAAGCGGCAGTCCTGACCGGTAGTGCAATTGTTGCCAATGACCATACCGGATATACGGGTACCGGTTTTGTAGGTGGTTTGTGGCAGGATGGAGCAGTAGAATTTAGTGTAGATGTGGAAACGGCTGATACCTATGATGTAGCTATGAAGTACGCGCTTGGGTTTGTCGGCGAAACAAGAAATATGAATCTGTACCTCAATGGTGCGTTCAAAGAAACACTTACCTTTACAGACTCTGGCTCTTGGGATAGCTGGGGTAAGAAGATTGTTGCATTGGAACTGGCCGAAGGCAACAATATCATCAAACTGGCCAGAGAAGGAGTTGGTCAGGGAGATATTAACCTGGACAACATCCATTTACAAGTTACTACATATGAAGCAGAAAAGGCAAAACTGTCCGGTGGTGCAAGTGTTGCAATAGACCATCCTGGATATACGGGTACTGGATTTGTAGCTGGACTGTGGCAGGATGGAGCAATAGAATTTAGTGTAGACGTGGTAACAACCGATACCTATGATGTTGCTATGAAGTACGCGCTTGGGTTTGCCGGCCAAACAAGAAATATGAATCTGTACCTCAATGGTGTGTTCAAAGAAGAACTTACCTTTACAGACACGGGCTCTTGGGATAGCTGGGGGAAGAAGGTTGTTGCTATGGATCTGAACGAAGGCAACAATATCATCAAACTGGTTAGAGAAGAGGACGGTCAGGGAGATATTAACCTAGACAACATCCATCTGCAAAGAAGGGAATTGAACGAAGGCAATAATATCATCATACTGGCCGGAGAAGAAGGTCAGGAAGATATCAGCCTGGACAACACCTTTGTGCAAGTTACCACATATGAAGCAAATCAGGCAGAAAACACTGCCATTAAAGTAGATAAACATGATGATCATCTTTGGTATGAAGGAACCGGATATGTAGGTGGCTTTGAAAATGTTAGTGAGGGAATCGAATTTACGGTTAATGTACCATACACAGGTACGCATACAGCCACTGTAAGATATTCAGGTGTTCAAGAAAATGACATGACCATGAGCTTGTATGTAAATGGAAACAAAATCTATCAGATTGCATTCCCTCCAACCAAAGACTGGGATGAATGGGCAGAATCGACTTTTTATGTACCATTGAATGCAGGAAACAATACGATTAAGATTGTGCGTGACATGGATGACTCCGGATGTTTAAATATTGACAGTCTGACAATTGACAAGTATAGCAGTGCTAAGTCATCTATGAAGAGTCCAGGTCTGGTATCCGGTACCGTATACGTAATGAAGTCAAAGACAAGTGGCAAGGCAGCAGATGTGCAAGGTTATTCCAGAAATGCAGGTGCGCTTGTAAATCAGTGGAGTTATTTAGGTAATATCAATCAGTTATGGGAGCTGTTAGATCAGGGGAATGGATACTGGAAGCTTATGAGTTCCTTTAGCGGACATATGCTGGATGTGGCTGATACTACGACCTTCTATACCTGCCAGCAGACAAACAATCCGGATTCTCTTTCCCAGCAATGGAAGATTGAGCAGGCAGGAGATTTCTATAAGCTTACCAATAGACAATATGATATGGTTCTGGAAGTAGAGGGTGGTTTGACTGGCAATGGTGCGATGATTCGTCTTGCAGCATACGAAGAAGGGGCAGAACGGCAGCTTTGGAAGATTGCAGATGGCTTCGATGCTACCGGAATCAAGCCAGGTGAGGTAACACCGGAACCAACAGTAACACCGGAACCGACAGCAACACCGGAACCGACAGCAACACCGGTACCGACAAGCACACCGGGAGGAAGTACAGGTGGAAGCATTGAGGATATTGTATTAGTGGATACTGACTTAAAAGACGGTTCCTACACCTTACCAACTGATCGTATCGTGAAAAAGATTACTGAATCAAAAGATTCTGCAGTAAACGTGGCAGTAAATCTTCCGAGTAGTAAATTAGATACAAGTATAATGTTGGAAGCGGAGATTTTTGCTGAGGCTGCGAAAGCTGGAAAGACGTTATCTGTTACTGTGAAAGATGAGAATGATAAGGTGGTTTATACTTGGAGCTTTGATAAAGATCAACTCAAACAGTCTCAGAATAAGATGAAAGATGTTGACTTAAGACTGGATATTAGTGCAATAAATGAGAATGCAGCACTTAAAAATGTAACTGATGGTAATGGTATTGTAATGAACTTTGCATATAGCGGTGTGCTTCCTGCACAGGCAAGTGTGAGAGCTTATGTTGGCGGCATGGATGGTGTAAAGGCGGGAAATAAGATTTATTTATACCATGTTAACAAGACCTCAGGTAAGCTGGAAACATTACCTTACAGTTCCAATTATTTTGTAGATGCCCAAGGTTACATTACGGTTAATATTGTGCATTGTTCCGATTATGTGGCACTTACCAAAGAAGCACCTAAGGATAGGTACATCAGCCTTATAGATCAAATTAAGGTAACTGCTCCACAGGAGAGTTTAACCCTTGGTAAGAATACATCCACCATAATTCATATTGAATTGCCTTCAACGTTACAAATGGTGAATGACTTGAAAGATAAAACCTCACAAAGTGCTATAGGTGCAGTATCTGTTTCCTATTCCTCATCCAACAAGAAAGCAGCGACTGTTGATAAAAACGGTAAAATAACAGCAGTTGGTGCAGGAAAGTCAGTTATTACAACGACTCTGCGGCTATATAGCGGCAAGGTGAAAAAAGTAAAAACTGAAATTATGGTAAAGGGAAAAGCTGCTACGGTAACAAGGAAAACCAATTCCATGAAATTGGGAAGTAAGTTCACATTTTATGCTAAGGCATCCGGATCTTATCCTGTCATTTGGACTACAACAAAGAAATCAGTTGTAGTGATTGATAAGGAAACAGGTGTTGCTACAGCTAAGTCAAAGGGAACAGATTACATTGTTATGACAGCAGGAGATACCGTGGAAAAAATCAAAGTTGTAGTAAAATAGTAAAGGAACTGTAAAGGAAATAGTAATATAACGTGTTGTTTTCGGGATATTATATTACGATACTAGTGGCTTAACAAGCGGGAGGCATAGGATAGCCTCCTTCTTGTTGTAGGTGCGCCCAGCATGGGCGCAATCTTATGATAGTAAATGTTTTGTTATAAACATGCAGATTACTTAGAACGGATAAGAGTTTGCAACGGAAGCTTGTAGGATAGGAATGGTGAATAAACATGATAAAAGGAATTGTTTTTGACTTGGATGGCGTATTAGTCTCGACGGACGAGCTTCATTATCAGGCATGGAAAAAGCTGGCTTTGGATCTTGGCATCATGGGATTTACGAAAGAAGATAATGCAAGGCAAAAAGGCGTAAGCAGAATGGATTCGTTAGAGATCGTATTAGAGAAGGATAAGAAACGATACTCTGATAAAGAAAAGCTGGTTTTAGCCGATCGAAAGAATAATTTTTACATAGAGCTCTTACAGGGACTAACCGATGAGGCGGTACTTCCGGGAGTAAAAGATACCTTAACGATGCTTCGTGATAAAGGTTTGCTGATAGGGATAGGCTCCGTTAGTAAAAATACGCCTCTTATCTTAGAAAAAACTGGATTGCGGCCATATATTGATCAAATCAGTTGTGGACTGGATATCACGAAATCAAAGCCGGATCCTGAGGTTTTCCTGGTTGCAGCAAA
The DNA here is from genome assembly GCA_023439505.1 of Bacillota bacterium. Lineage (GTDB taxonomy): Bacteria > Bacillota > Clostridia > Lachnospirales > Lachnospiraceae > Mobilitalea. Next base: position 103,121 of record JAEXNR010000013.1, on the reverse strand, counting down.
AAAGTTAGGTCTGCCACCGGATCAATGTCTTGTCGTAGAAGACTCGAAAGCCGGAATCATTGCAGCAAAAGCTGCAAATATGCGTTCTCTTGGGGTGGGGCCGGAATATGAGCATTTGGGTGCAGATTATCAGGAGAGAGATCTTCAGTGCGAGATAGATTGGGATACGATCTTAAATTCATAAACAGCATAACCGCGCTGGGGTTTACAAAGGCCAAGACTTTCTGGAAAATTACATTTCCTCAGTCGGCACGGTATTTTCTGACCACACTGCTGTCGCACCTGGAGATCAGCCTGGATCCCAAACGCCGCAAGCGAGTGTTGAAGGTGTTTGCGCCATGATCTTACTGAGTTTGGAAAAGGAACAAGTATGATTGGTTAAATACACAGCTATAAAATAAATAATTCCAGAATAAGAAGCTGATCTGCTCTTATTCTGGAATTTTTTTCTTTCATTGAATTATTGCCTTGGCGCTGCACAGGACTCTCTTTCAATTATGTTTACCGGAATGACAAACTTCTGAATAGGGATATTCGGAGTTGTGATGGATTCTGATAATATGTCATATATCTTCCTTCCAAATTCTTTAAAATCCTGACGAATCGTTGTGATGCCTACATCGCCCTTTGTTGACCAGTCTGTATTATCGAAACCGCAAATACTGATATCCTCCGGTACGCGTAACCCCATATCCCTGCAGGTCGCATAAATATAGTAAGCAAATCGGTCGTTTTCGGCAACAATAGCGGTGACACCGCCTTTATAGAGCTTTTGTATCACTGAGATCAGCTGCGGATTATCGGATGTGTCAAGCGTATCTCCGATGATGCTGGCGATTTGATTTATAACAAAATCAGGATTGAGTGATATACCGGCTTCCCTTAATCTGCTTAGCAGGCCCCCAAAACGGTCACGTACCGATGTGGTTTTATCAATGGAAGCATAGGACAGGAAAGCGATATTACGATGTCCTAAGGAAATCAGATGATTAGCAAGTTGTTTGCCCCCATCAAAATTATCTGAAACAATGTTGTGAACATAAGGACAGTCACTGCTTTTATCAATAATAATTACAGGCTTTCCGTTTAATACCAAAGTGTTTAATAAATCTAAATTATAATTATTTTGAAGCGGGTAATAGATCAGCCCGGAAATGTTTTGTTTTAAAAGACGAACCAATATACTTTTTTCATTGGAAACGTTTCTAGCAGAAATATAAATTGACATGCAATAACTTGTGGAAATCAGGGAATCATTAACGACTTCTACCGTTTCAAGTAATCCGCTTTTTGCTATATCGTCATAGGGAATGAGAAAAGCAAAGTTTTTGGCATCAGAAGAAGGAAGAGAAGAATTGTCTTTGTTTGTCAGTGAAGCACAATTGGTCAGTGCATCCTGGCATACAAAACTTCCTGCGCCCCTTTTCCTATATAATATTCCATATTGTTCGAGCTCTGCAATCGCTCGTCTGGCAGTGATTCGACTGACGTTATAGGTAAGAGACAACTGCTTTTCCGTACAGATGGGTGTTGTGTAGGAAAAGTCATTTCTTTTTATCTGACTTACAATATCATCAACGATAATCTCATATTTTTTTGAGTAAACAGATTCCATATTAATTACGCTCCCCGTTAATAAACTTTTAACCTATTGAATGTTTAGTGTGAATTATGAAAAACTAATTCACACGTTGAACTTATGCGTGCGATCAAGTAGCACGCGTGAACCGCTGGTATAACAAAATCTATACCTTGAGTTTGTATATATCAAAACACATGAAATAGTGATTAATTAAGACAATTATATAATTGTTATAAAAATATGTCAAATGATTTCATGGTTTACAAACATTTGGATATAAATAATGTTTGTCATGACAAACAAAAAATACATTATAATATGTAAATAGCATAAATGCACAATTAATATAATAAATAATAAGCATTTACCGTTAATATATTGACATGACAAACCAAATATGATAATGTATGTTATGACAAATGATATTCATGATTTATAGTTAAGAGGAAAACAATGTTACATATGTGGTAGATTATTTTACAAATAATAATTTGCTGAGTTTTGTAAATTATGAAGTCTTTGTAAAATTTTAATCTATAAAAAATCATTAAGGAGAATGAGAGTATGAAAAAAGTTTTAGTTGTTGTCTTGTGTCTGGTTATGGCGATGAGTCTGTTGAGTGGTTGCTCAAAAACAAAGAGCTCTGATACCACGAATGAAGTTACCAAGGAACCTGCGAATGAAGCTGGTAATACAGGAAATAAGGATGCTGCCGAGACCCCCGCACAAGACCAGCCTGTAACGATTACAATTGGAGTTTCACCTTCGGATACAGCTACGGAAGCAGATATCCAGAGATGGGATAATGCGGTTGCGACTATGAAAGAAAAGTATCCGAATGTAACGCTTGTAGAAGCGCGTTATGATTATGCACCGGATACCTTTGTGGCGCTTGCTGAAGCAGGGAATCTTCCTACCTTATACGGTACATGGTTTACTGAACCGCAGAAATTAATCAGTCAGGGGTATGCAGCAGATATTACCGAAGAATTACAGACACGCAACTGGATTGATCCAATGAATAAATCTCTGCTGTCAATTCATTCAGACAAAGATGGAAAGGTTTATGGTGTTCCGGTTGCAGCATACGGACTTGGACTTATGATTAACGTAGATTTGTTCAAGGCAGCCGGTCTGGTTGATGCAGAGGGTGTTCCGATTTACCCTAAGACCTGGCAGGAAGTTGCTGAGGACGCGAAGAAGATTAAAGATGCCACCGGTGAAGCAGGTCTTGTACTTCTTGCACAGGACGGTGCCGGCGGATGGCATTTCTCTAATATCGCATGGAATTTCGGAGCAGTATTAACAGTAGAAAATGAGGATGGAACTTATACAGCTAATTTGGATTCACCGGAAGCAATTGAAGCAATGGAATTTGTAAAATCTTTAAAATGGAAGTATGACGTACTTACAGCAGATCCTACGACTGAAAATTGGGGCTCAGGATTTACCGCGCTTGGAGCTGGTACCGCCGCGATGTATATCGGAGCAAATGATGCGTTGGGACTTCCCATTACCAATGGTTTGGAATTGGGTCATCTTGCAATCTGCGCCTTCCCGGCAGGTCCAAATGGAGTTCAATATTCATTGGCCGGAGGCAGCAGTTATATGTTTTCTCCTGATGCCACCAAAGAACAGATAAAAGCAGCTTTGGATTTTACTGAAATCTATGGCTATGGACCTTCTACAGAAAGTTTATCAGGCTTTGAGAATGAAATTAAAGCATATAAGGAAACCGGGCGTCCTGTTGTCAGACCCTTCCCGATCTGGACAAATGATGATTTGATTAACGGACAGAATGCAATCATCGAGAAATACAATGATGGCGTTAATCCAAAAATGTACTCAAATTATTATGATATAGTGACGAAAGAAGGTAATTTGCATACGGAAGATAAGGGCTCTGTACAAGATATGTATGCTGAATTAACAAAAGTGCTTCAGGCAGTTCTTACCGATAAAAACGCTGATACAGCCTCTCTTATGAAAACAGCGGATGAAAATTATCAGAAGATTCTTGATGGTTTAAAATAAAACAGATTTATAGTCCTTAGAATTTAAAGTGGAAGGGGCTAATGATAGCCTTCTTCCACTTTCTAAAATGAATGATAAGAAAGGCGGCTATAACTTGGATAAGAAGAGAAACAGTAAAATGATATCGAAAAATAATTTTACTTTCAAAAAACGTGATTTAATGAGCTGGCTGATTATGCTTCCGGGAATCATCCTTTTTGCTTTTTTTGTATGGGCACCTTTAATTGAAAATATACGATTATCCGTATACTCGCTCAAAGGCTTAAAAATACAGGAATTTGTTGGATTGGAGAATTATATAGCAGTAGTAAATCATCCCGATTTTACAGCTGCATTTAAAAATACATTTCTATATATTGCATGGTCCCTGATCATAGGGTTTTTAGTTCCAATTATGGTAGCGATTTTAATTTGTGAGACAACAAGATTGAAAGGGTTCTTTAAAGCAGCCGCTTATTTCCCGTCAATGATTCCGGGATTGGCAGTTACTTTAATTGGATCATTCTTTTTTGCAGGTGGCAACAATGGAGTAATAAATATATTAATCGGTAAAATCGGACTGGCGCCACAGGCCTGGCTTTCGCATGGTATGTGGACAATACCGATTATTTGTATTCTGTGTACCTGGAGAGGCTTTGGCGGTACCGCATTAATTTATATGGCGGCAATCAGCGGCATTAATCCCGAATTATACGAAGCGGCAACGATTGACGGAGCAGGAATCGTTAGAAGAATTACGCACATCATTGTACCTTCCCTAAAGAGTATTGCCAAATCGATGCTACTTCTTCAGATTATCGCAGTCTTCCAGATTATGTATGAACCGATGATATTGACAAACGGAGGGCCGAATAATGCAAGTATCTCTGTCATGCTGTTGGTTTATAACTATGCTTTCGGAAGATATGATTTTTCCAAAGCAGCGGCGTTATCCGTAATGATGAGTCTCGTACTTATCCTCTTAAGTGTATTTTACTCAAAGATGACAAAAGAAAAGCAGGAGGGATAATATGCGGTTTAAAAGTTATGAGTCAAAGAAGGACGGAGCAATTCGAGGCTATGATCTGAAGGGTACGAAAAATAAAATAATCGTTACAGTTATTTTTGTGATATGCATTTTGATTGCTGTTATCAGTTTGTTTCCAGCCTTTTGGGTCTTTATGGGCAGCTTTAAGGATATTAAGGAATTCACCAAATCTTCAAGCATACTTCCGGCAAAGTTTGATTTTTCATTATTGGTGACTTCCTGGAAAAAGCTCAAATTTGTCAGATACTTTATTAATTCCGGAATTGTAATGTTAGGTTATTGCTTTTTCGCTGTGATTATGAATGGGCTGGTTGCATATGGTTTAGCGGTATTAAAGCCGAAAGGATACAGAGTATTATTTACACTGATTATGCTGTGTCTGATTATACCATCCTCCGGCAGCATCATAGCATTATATGCGAATATTAACCGAATCGGATTAAATAGCTCCTATATTCCGTTATGGTTAGGAGCCGGAGCAAATGCGTTTACTGTTATTTTGTTTCAGAAATTCTTTGAAGCGATACCGACTGAATTGCTGGAGGCTGCACGGCTGGATGGAGCCGGTCGTTTCAGAATGTTTCTCAGCATTATCATGCCGCTGTCCAAACCTATTGTATTTGTAGTAATCATATTTGCAATCAATAGTTCCTGGTCCGATTTCCTTTTACCATTTTTACTCTTAAATAATTCCGGAAAACAAACAGTTATGGTACATCTGTATAAGTTACAAACGGATACTTTTACAACGAATGTTGTTATGATTAGAGCAATTCTATTTTCTGTAATTCCGCCGACTGTTTTATTTATGATTTTTCAGAAACGCATTACAGATGGTGCGGTAGGCGGTGCAATTAAAGGTTAACTTTATTAAAACTTGAAAGGATATCGGTGCTTGCAATGGAGTTTTTGAGGGAGAGAATCGGCAGGATAACAGAGTATTTGGGTGATCTGAGATATCCCATGCTGCAGGAAATAACACAATATAAATTTATACAGACAGCGGATAAGTTTAAAGATATCAGAAATCTGGATACTTCAAGTTGGGAGGTTTTTGATCATCGGCAGATCTGGGGAGGACACAGGGAATATTACTGGTTCGAAACATTGATTACAATACCAAAAGAGTATGCCGGGCATTGTGTCATATATGAGTTGAAAACAGGAAAGGAAGGCTGCTGGGATGCGACGAATCCTCAGTTCTCTCTTTATGTAAACGGAGAACTAAAACAAGGGTTGGACGTGAATCATAGAGAAGCGGTACTAGCAGAAGATGCTGTGGCTGGTGATACATACCGAATTGTATTATCTGCATTTAGCGGTGATACGAATTTTTCACTTCATCTAAATTCTTCTGTAAAGGTACTCGATTTAAGGACAGAAAAATATTACTTCGATATCTTAATCCCATATGAAGTGGCCTGTCTATTGAGCGACGAGGATAAGGAGTATCATGATATTATAAACAAATTGAATGAATCAATTAACTTGCTGGATCTTAGAAAAGAGCACTCACAGGCGTATTATGATAGTTTGAAATCCGCACAGGAATACATAACAGAGAAGTTCTATGACAGATACTGTGGCAGCAGGGAAGCAAAGGTGTTTTGTGTCGGCCATACGCATATTGATGTAGCCTGGTTATGGACACTTTCGGTAACCAGAGATAAGGTAGTGAGAAGCTTTTCCACGGTTTTAGAGCTTATGAGAAGATACCCGGAATATAAATTTATGTCCAGTCAGCCTCAGCTGTATCAATATGTTAAGGAAAATGCCCCGGAGCTATATCAGGAGATTAAGAAAAGAGTGGAAGAGGGGCGCTGGGAAGTGGAAGGCGGGATGTGGGTTGAAGCAGACTGCAATCTGACATCCGGTGAATCCCTTGTTCGTCAGTTTCTGTATGGAAAAAGCTTTTTCAAAGAGGAATTCAACAAAGATAATGTAATACTCTGGCTTCCGGATGTGTTTGGTTATTCTTCGGCATTACCTCAGATTATGAAGAAATGCGGGATAAAGTACTTTATGACAACTAAAATAAGTTGGAATGAGACAAATAGAATACCCTATGAAACCTTTGAATGGGAAGGCCTGGACGGGACAAAGATTTTGACGCATTTTATCGCGGCAAAGGAGTACGACAAGGTAGCTCCTGTTGACGACCCTGATATCAATAAAACATTTTATAATGCTTTGTTAAATCCATCCTATGTGAAGGGGAACTGGCTAAGGTATGGACAGAAGAATTTAAATGATTCGGTTTTAATGGCATTTGGTTATGGAGATGGCGGCGGCGGTCCTACAAAGGAAATGCTTGAAAATTATAAACGTCTTCAAAAAGGAATTCCCGGCTGTCCGGTTACAATTATGAGCACGACTAAGGATTATTTTGAATTATTAGAAAATCAAGTGGCCGGGCATAAGTATCTTCCCACCTGGACCGGAGAACTCTATCTGGAATATCATCGGGGTACTTATACTTCCATGGGAAGAAATAAGAAGTACAATCGAAGATCCGAGTTTGCTTATCAGAATGCCGAGTTATATGCAGTAATGGATGAGAACTGGCTGAAAGGCGAATATCCTAAGGATAAGATCAGAGAGGCATGGGAAGTGATTTTAAGAAATCAATTTCATGATATATTGCCCGGTACCTCTATTAAAGAAGTATATGATGAATCAAGGGAGGAATACGAGGCTATCCAAACCATAAATCATGAACTGGTGGAACAATCGCTCCAACATCTGGCAGATCAGATTGATGCACCGAAGAATTCACTGGTCATATTTAATCCAAATAGTTTTGAGAGCTCAGGTATCGTATCCTTTTCCTGCCCGAAGGAACTTATCAATCCGCAGGTATATGACGGGGATTTTAGAGTAAAGTGTCAAAAAGCACAGGATGGAAAATTCATTTTTGCAGCTGAGTGCATACCTGGGAAAGGGTATAAAACCTTTTCTCTGAAGGAAGAAGCGGTGGATAAGAACCTTATTTTGATTACGGAAAAACATATGGAAAACAAGTATTATTCTATAGATTTGAATGAAAAAGGATATTTTACATTTATTTATGATAAGAAAGCAAAGCGCAATATATTAAAATCCGGGGAACGGGGGAATGTAATAATCAGCTATGAAGACCGTCCTCACAATTTTGATACATGGAATCTTGATCACTATTATGAGGAGAAATCCTGGGAGGTAGATGATGTTGAGGCAATCGAGGTAGTTGAACAGGGGCCGGTAAGGGCAACATTAAGGATATCTAGAAAATATCTTGATTCTCATATAACACAGGATATTTCAATTTATTCTGATTTACCGCGTATTGATATTAAAAACTGTATTGACTGGAAAGAAAAGCAAATATTTTTAAAGAACTATTTTCCGCTTGATATTCATACCGATGAAGCTACTTTTGAAATTCAATTTGGTAATGTTAAGAGAGCTACCCATTATAATACGTCGTGGGACAGGGCACGATTTGAAGTATGTGCGCATAAATGGATTGATGTAGCAGAGGATTCCTACGGGGTCAGTTTTCTGAGTGACTGTAAATACGGATACAATGTGCATAATGGAGTGGTTGGACTTTCCATGATAAAATCAGGCATTTATCCGAATCCGGAGGCAGACAAAGAATATCATGAATTTATATATTCTATTTATCCTCATACCGGAAATTGGAAGGAAGCCGGAACAGTTGCGCAGGCATATCTCTTTAATAATCCGCTTAGTGCAATTATGAAAGAGAGAGAAGGAGGGATGCTTGCCGCTTCACAGTCTTTTGTTTGCGTTGACTGCGATAATGTTGTGATTGAAACCATTAAAAAGGCGGAGGAAGGTGATGAAATTATCCTACGTCTGTACGAGTGCTTTAATCGACGAAATGATGTAGTTCTTACGTTCCCCAAGGAAATTCGGTATATTACGGAGTGCAATCTTTTGGAAGAAGATACCGGCGCTATTGAGCATCAGGGGAAGAATGCATTTTTTGCAATGAAACCATATGAAATAAAAACAATGAAGGTTAAATTATAAACGGATTTGTTTATGGAGAATATTGTTAAGTGATACGATGAGTTAATTGATGTACATGGAGACATTATGAAAGATTACCTCAAAAGGAGATAGCTATGCCAAATCTTGATATGCCACAAAATGAATTAGAAAATTATGATGGAATCACACCAAAGCCGGACGATTTTGAGGAATATTGGGACAACGCCATCGCCGAAATGCGCGGAACCGATCCGCAGGTTTCCCTGACGGAAGCATCGTTTCGGTGTCCCGGTGTGAAATGCTATGATTTATATTTTACCGGAGTTCACGGAGCAAGAATATACGCAAAATTTATGAGACCTGAAAAGATTGAAGGGAAAATACCGGCAGTACTACTGTTTCATGGTTACAGTGGTGACAGCGGCAACTGGATGGATAAATTGGGATATGTGCTCGCCGGATCAGCGGTATTTGCTATGGACTGCCGCGGACAGGCCGGTAAAAGTGAGGATATAGGGAATGTCAAGGGAAATACCCTGTATGGTCATTTTATACGTGGACTGGAGGAGCCGGATCCAAACAAACTATTATTCCGTGATATCTTTTTGGATACAGCGCAGCTGGCAAAAATTGCGTTCAATATGGAGATCATCGATGAGAATAAGGTTTATGCGTATGGTGGAAGCCAGGGGGGTGCATTGACGATTGCCTGTGCAGCCCTTGAACCCAGAGTCAGTAAAGCGGCAGTACTATATCCGTTTTTATCTGATTATAAGCGAGTATGGGAAATGGATCTTGACTTATTGGCATATGCAGAATTAAAAGACCACTTCCGCAATTTTGACCCGCGCCATGAACGTGAGGAAGAAATTTTTATGAAGCTGGGATATATAGACATACAGAATCTGGCTCCAAGAGTGAAAGCAGATGTTCTTATGTTTACAGGGCTGCTAGATAATATGTGTCCGCCATCAACCCAGTATGCTGTTTATAACAAAATGACATGTCAAAAAAGGCATATCCTGTATCCTGATTTTGCTCATGAGGATTTGAAGGGCTCAGCAGATTTGATATTTGATTATCTGATAAATGAATCATAACTGCGGGTGAATTGAAACTGTGAACGTTGTTTATGGATGATGTATCAAGGCTTACAACACTTAACCAGGAGGAATGGAAATGATTTATAAATATAAGTACGGGAATCCGATTCCTACGGATACCATTGTAAAGGATATGCCGGTCAGTAAAAACGAATTGGTATATCTTAATAAGATACAAGATGAAAAAGTAAACTATACGTATACCCTGGGGGAGCAGGATGTGGTATACGGATTGGGCGAGAATGTGAGAGGAATCAATAAAAGAGGGGGTATATATGAAAGCTGTTGTTCAGATGAAACCTTTCACACTGAGGATAAGAAATCACTTTATGCAGCACATAACTTTCTTATTGTAAATGGCAGGGAACGCTTTGGAATCTTTCTGGATTATGCAGGTTTACTCCGATACGATGTCGGACATACCAGACAAAACGAGCTGATGATCACGCCCGAAGATGACAATCTGGAGATCTATATCATTGATGGACCCACAGTCCCTGACATTGTAAGCCAATTCAGAGAGATGGCAGGCAGAAGCTATATACCTCCCAAATGGGCATTTGGTTACGGTCAGAGCCGATGGGGTTATTTTAATGAAGAGGACGTCAGGGAGATTGCGAATCAGTATCGTCTAAAACAGCTTCCTCTGGATATGATATATCTGGATATTGATTATATGGAACGATATAAGGACTTCACAATAAATAAGACGAGTTTTCCGGATTTTAAGAAACTTACGGATGATTTAAAGAGCCAGGGGATTCGCCTGATTCCTATTATTGACGCGGGAGTCAAGGTAGAAGAAGGATATGGTGTATATGAAGAGGGCGTGAAGGGAGATTATTTTTGCAAGGATAAAGACGGTGAGAACTTTGTAGCCGGCGTATGGCCCGGTGATGTTCATTTTCCGGATGTTTTAAATAAGGATGCCAGAAAGTGGTTTGGACATCAGTATAAATTTCTCCTGGATCAGGGGATTGAAGGCTTTTGGAACGATATGAACGAGCCATCCATGTTTTATTCCGAGGAAAATCTAAAAGAAGTTTTTGATAAAATAGATAGCTTTAAGGGAAAAAATCTGGATCTTCCCACATTATCACACTTTCAGGGTATGGTAAAAGAGTTAACGAATAATCGGGATGATTATAAACGTTTTTTTCATAACATCAATGGAAAGATGGTAAGACACGATAAGGTTCATAATTTGTATGGTTATCATTTGACGAGGGCAGCAGCAGAAGCCTTTGAAGAACTTGAGCCGGACAAGAGAATTTTATTATTCTCACGTGCCTCCTGCATCGGGATGCACCGGTATGGAGGAATCTGGACAGGTGATAATGTATCCTGGTGGTCTCACCTGCTGCTTAATATAAAAATGATGCCATCTTTAAACATGTGCGGCTTCTTGTTTTCCGGTGCGGATATCGGAGGTTTTGCAGGGGATACCACACAGGATCTGCTTCTTCGTTGGATGGAGTTTGGTATTTTCACACCGTTAATGAGAAACCACACGTGTCTGAACACACGTCATCAGGAGGTATACAGCTTTGAAAAAACGGATGCCTTTCGCAAGATTCTCGAAATACGTTATGGCCTGATCCCCTATATATACAGTGAATTTGTGAAAGCGGCAGTTCATCATGGAATGTATATCAAGCCCCTGGCCTTTGACTATCCGGAGGATTCTTTTGCAACGCAGGTAGAAGATCAACTTCTGATTGGGGATGAGCTGATGATAGCACCTGTATATCAGCAGAACGCCACCGGACGCTATGTGTATCTGCCGGAGCGGATGAAAATGTACAAATTAAAGAGTTTAAAGGAGATGGAAAGCTGCATTCTTGAGCCGGGCCATCATTATATTGATATTGCACTTGAGGAGCTGGTAGTTTTTATACGTCCCAATCGAATGGTTCCATTCACGTTCAGCGCTCAATTTGTTGATGCCTTAAATGAGAAGGAATTTTATGCACTCGCGTATGTTGAGGATACAGCTTCCTATTTATTGTATCAAGATGATGGTTATGGTAAAGAATTCAGTAATCCGGATCATTATAGCAGGCTTACTATAAAAGCAGATGGGGCGTGTCGTGTTGACGGAAACCGCAACATCTTATTTCATCAGGACTATGACAAGTAATAATACGGCAGGAGGAGAGGGTAATAAAAATCCCGTCCAATCAAAAAATATCTAACAGAGGTGTGAGGCGCCGCATTTTCGAGGGTTTTAGGTATTTTGTATAGAAAGGGAAAGGGTTTTTAATAAATGGAATCCGAAAGCCAAATGAATTAAGGCTTAAGGATTCCCGGGTATTAAAAAAAGGAGGATTAAGTTTAATGAAAAAATCTAAGTTTTTAGCATCGTTATTATCTATTATCCTTATCATTACCATAGTTACTTCACCATTAGCAACGATCAATGCGTTCGGTGCCAATGAATCCATGATAAATCGTTTGGGGGATCAGACACAAGTGAGTGCAACCTTGGGGGAGACGCCTGAGTTTGACGGGCTTACATTACAAATGAAAGGCGATGGAGCCTGGAACGCTGCTCCGGTAACAGGAACAAGTGACGGTGTAAGTTATTGGTCTATGGTGCCAACAGCGGATTCATTTTTCCTGTTTGGAAATGTAGATGATCAATTTCTCTTTGGAGGTTCCAATTCCGTAGCAATTGATGTGACCTATTATGACGGTCCTTCCGGATTCTTCAGTTTGAATTATAATACACAGGGAACACAGGATCTCTGGTCAGACTTTGTGGAACTTGGTGGAACCAATGGTTGGGTAACCCATACCTTTATATTGCCTGATGCAGCATTAAACAATGATTGCCTCGGTTCCGGTATGGATTTTAGGCTGGGCTTATGGACGAGCCATGGTATGAGTCCGGCTAATGTTAACATTAGCCAGGTTGTGGTACGTAACTATATACCTGACAATCGGACAGAAGTGAAAGCAGTCCTGGGGGAGGCTCCTGATTTTGACGGGCTTTCCATGCAGATGAAAGGCGATGGGGCCTGGAATGCCGCACCGGTAGCAGGAACGAGTGACGGTCGAAGCTATTGGTCATTGGTACCTGCGGCTGATTCCTTTTATTTGTTTGGAAATGTAGAGGATCAATTTTTATTTGGCGGTTCCAACTTCGTAGCGATCGATGTAACTTATTATGATGGCACCGGCGGGTTTTTCAGCCTGAATTATAATACGGCCCAGGCACAGGATAATTGGTCGGATTTTGTGGAACTTGGTGGAACCAATGCGTGGGTAACCCATACATTTCTGTTGCCTGATGCAGCATTAAACAATGATTGCTTTGGCTCGGGCATGGACTTTCGATTGGGCTTATGGACCAGTCATGGTATGAGTCCGGCGAATGTAAATATTAGTCAGGTTGTTGTGCGTAAATTAGAGAAAACGCCAACAATTAACGCAAAAATTAGAAGCAATCATGCAGGTAATATCTTTTATAATAACGAGGTATATGACTTGAGTTTAGACCTCAATAGCGAATTTCCCGGACAAAAGGATATCACCGTGTTATGTAAGGTGAAAAACAGTAACAACCTGATTGTAAAAGAAGAGCGTGAAGCGCTGCAAATAGACAATCTGGGAGTAATTAATATACCGTTGAACTTTTTATCGGATATAAATTCTTTTGGGGTATACACCCTGGATGTTCAAATTCAGGACGGAAGTGGAAACATAATAAAGTCATATTCCTTCCCCTTTAGCAGAATCCTGTCCGGTGGGGACAAATTGGACGTACTGGGTACCTGTACTCACTTTGGTATGAACCGGGGAGACTTGAATACCAATCTGCCCTTAATAGCCAATGCCGGAATTAAATTTATCAGGGATGAGATGTTTTGGCAGGATGCTGAACTGACAAAAGGTGTTTATACCTTTAAACAGGAATGGGAAGATATTGTGAATCAGGCAGTTGCTAACGGGATTGAACCACTAATTATTTTAGATTACGGAAATCCGTTATATGAGAATGGAAATGGTCCGACAACGGATGAAGCTGTCGCGGCATATGCGAAGTACTGTTATGAGATGGCCAACCATTTTAAAGGACGTGTAAAGTATTTTGAAATCTGGAATGAATGGAACTGGGGGACAGGAAATAATACCAACAAGGGCGGCGATCAATACGGAAAATTGGTTGTTGCAGCAAGTGCGGCAATAAGAGAAGCTAATCCGGATGCATACATCATCGGCATGGCACTGGGTGTTACGGAAACGAATTATGTTGCAGATGTTTTAAGCTATCCTGGGGCCTATGAAGCCATGGATGCCATTGCGGCACATCCATATTCCTTTCCGAGAAAACCTGAAACAGAGATGGAAGCAAATCTGCAATCGATACGAAATGTATTTATTGCGAAAGGGTTGGAGCCTCTGCCGATGTGGATGACGGAAATGGGATGGCCTACAAGCGACACAGCGACCGGAGTCTCTGAAATTATGTCCGCGTCTTATGGGATCAGAGCTCTTGCATGGGCGATGGCAAATCCGGATATCGTAGAAACGTTTTTCTGGTATGATTTCCAGAATGATGGTACGGATAAGGAATATTTCGAAGACAACTTTGGTTTGGTGAGCCATTGGAAAAACCTTGACGTTACCACTTCTGCAAAGACCGGATATGCTGCATTTAGTACCTATACAACAAAACTCTCCGGTTATGAGTTTGTTAAATCAATTCAAGTCGAAAAAGATATCTATCTATATCGGTTTAAGGACAAGAATGGTTTAAAACCGGATATACTTTTGGCATGGGCTGACGGGCTGCAAAAAACAATTAGTTTGAATGTTGGATCAGCAGAAATTAAAATATCTGATATGTTTGGAAACGCTTCAACACCTGCAAATATATCCGGCAAAATAAATCTATATGTTTCTGATATACCAGTGTATGCAGAAGGCAGCTTTGTAGAAGACATTACCGTCGGAGATGCCAGTTTTAGCCTGCCGGCACAATATACGGCTTATGCCGGAGGATCCTTTGCGGTCAATGTCACAAGAACTGTGGATGTCAGCGGATTGGACGGAGAATATCAATTTCTGCTTCCGGAGGGTTGGCTCGTTAATAGTGGTGCTATCTTTAAGGGTGCTTTAGAACCAGGTCAAACAACAGATACGATTATATTAAGTGTTCCGGAAGGAACGCCGGACGGGAAATATACTATTGCCTTAAAAGCGCTCATCGGAGGAGAGGAATTTTTGGCACAGGATGTTATTGTTACTGTAACAACTCCAAAGGTTTATGAAGTATCGCCATACTTACCGGATTCGAATGATTTTACAAAATGGGCAGTTGCCGTTACAGTAAATAATTACGCAATCGATAATAAAAAAGGGAATATTACACTGTTAGAACCGGTCGGCTGGGCAGGTACAAAAACATATGATGTCAGTATGAACGACAGCCAGACACTTCTGATTCCTGTACCCGAAATACCAACACAATCCTTGTATCATGTTAAGCTGCGAATAGACGAAGAGGGGAAACCGTCAGAAATAATCGAACAAGACATAAGCTTTCTGGCAGCAGTAAAAGCTACGAAGCCTATGATTGCAGATGGAAACTTAGATGCTGAGGAATGGGCAGGAGCCATGCCATTTGTTGTGGACAGCGCCGGTCAATACAAAGCACTGTCAGGAAGTTGGGGAGGAAAAAGTGATGTAAATGCCATTGGATTCCTCAAATGGGATGAAGAAAAGCTTTATCTTGCTGTACAGGTAGAGGATGACTTACATTATCAAAAGGCGACGAAGGGCAGTATATGGCAGGGGGATGGGATTCAATTCACGGTTGATCCCTCAAGAAGCGTAAAACCTGGTTTTGATGGATATAATGAGATCGGTTTCGCATTGAACTCAGATGACAATAACGTTTACAACTACAGATGGACGGCATGCCAGGGACAAAATTCAGGAGAAATGACCAATGCTGAATTTGGAGTTTCAAGAGATAATACCAAGACAGTTTATGAAACTGCGATTGCGTGGAAAGATATTACTACGGAAGCATTTGCAGCAGAAATAGATAAATTTGTAGGATTCTCGCTTTTGATAAATGACAATGATTCAGGCGTCCGAAAAGGTTTCCTTGAATACATGAGTGGGATCGGGGAAGGAAAAGATCCGAATTTATTTGGAGATTTACTGCTCGTTGGATCGGTAACACCGGAACCAACCACCACTCCGGAACCGACGGCTACACCGAATCCTACCACCACACCGGAACCGACAGCCACACCGAATCCGACAGCAGCTCCGACAGATGAGAACAGTACAACGGATATAATCTCGATTGAGTTATCCTCAAGTAATAAAGAAGAAATTTCTCTCACGTTAAAGGAGCTGAAGAGTGTCATAGAAAATGATGCTGTGGATGCTGTTAAGGTGAATGTGAGGCTATCCAGTCATGCGTCTGATGATGCTGATGCGAACTTGAAATTAGTGTTGAAAGAAGAGACATTGGAGGCCCTATCCTTTTCCGGAAAGGATATTACGGTATATGTTACGGATCAGGAAGGAAAGGAACTTTATTCCTGGAACTTTCAGCATGATTTATTAGCGGCATCTAAGAGCAAAATGGCGGATGTTGATTTGACCTTGAAAGTAAGCAGTATGAGCACTTTCGATACAAAGAAACAGCCAAATACAGGAGAAAACGGTATCGGCTTGCTGGTTGATTTTGGATATGAAGGAATCCTTCCGAGTCAAGCAAACATAAGAGTTTTTGTTGGAGATTTGCCCGGTGTTATTCCGGATAACAGAGTATATCTGTACCATGTCAATCCAAAGACAGGCAAATTGGAGACGTTACCCTACAGCTCGAATTGTCAGGTTGATAAAGATGGTTACATAAAATTTGATGTGATACATTGTTCTGATTATGCCGTATTGTTTCAGGAAGCTCCTTCTGAAGCCATAACATCCTTAAAAGATCAGATTACAGTCACACCTGCAAAGAAGCTGCTATATACCGGTGCCGGAAACCCGTCTTATACTCAGATAGCGGTAAAACTTCCGGCTACATTGGAGCTGGTAGATTCATCAGATCATAAAACTTCTCAGCCTGCAATCGGAAGTGTTACGGTTACGTATCATTCCGGCAATAATAAAGTAGCCAAGGTAAATAAAGAGGGTAAAATCAGTGCAATGGGCAATGGAAGTACTGATATTATCACCACGGTTACTTTATATAGCGGCAAGACGAAGACATTCCGAACAAAAGTGACAGTAAAAGCTCCTTCTATCATAATCTCCGGAAAAGAAACAATGAAGGTTGGAGATACCTTTCCATTCAATGCAAAGGCTGATGGATTTGACAGTAATAACATTACCTGGCTGACGACAAAGAAATCCATAATTGTAATTGATAAAAAGACAGGCAGCGCAGTCGCAAAAACAAAGGGAATTGATTATGTAGTTGCCAAAGTGGGAGAGGTCAGCGTAAAAACAAAGGTAAAAGTGATATAGTTATTGTTAGTAGTTCTGATCAATAAGTTTTTGATGTGATGATATGGAAGCGGAAAGCCTGTTGCATTTATGTGATAGGCTTTCTGCTAATATCATTGCAGCAAGAAATATTGCTATAACCGGAATCATTCTTCCGGTGCTGCGAATCGATACGGAGCAGCACAGGAATCAGACCAGTATGGTGGATAAAAGATGGAAGTATAAAAATATTTAACATGAAAAAGGAGGGACTTTCTTGCAGATAAAAGGTTTTATATTTGATCTTGACGGTGTCATTGTTTCGACGGATTCCTGTCATTATACGGCATGGAAAAGGCTGGCAGACGAAGAGGAAATTTATTTTGATCGGGAAATGAACCATAGGCTTAGAGGCGTTAGTCGTATGGAAAGCCTGAGAATTGTATTGGAACAGGCCAAGACACAGTATACAGAAGATGAAATGCTGGTACTGGCAGAAAGAAAGAATAAATATTATCAAGCATACATAAAAGGGCTTGGTACAAGTGATATTTTACCCGGTGTTATGGAGGAATTAGAGAAGTTAAAAGCTTGCAATATCAAAATTGCAATTGGATCTTCCAGTAAAAATACACCCATGATTCTTAAAAACCTGGGACTGGAAGGTTTTTTTGATGCAGTTGCAGATGGAAATGATATTATCCGCAGTAAGCCCGACCCTGAAGTATTTGTCCTTGCAGCACAAAGATTAGGATTGGAATGTGGAGAATGCGTCGTGGTGGAAGATGCCGAGGCCGGTATTGAGGCTGCGCTGGCAGCGGGAATGAGAGCTGTGGGAGTAGGGGCGGCGGCTTTAAGTCCCAATGCACATTGGGTTGGAACGGATTTAAACTGCTTAAAGTTAGATGAATTGATAAACGGTATGTAGATTTAACTCATTCGGAAGGAAAGGAATCGTTACTTATGGATTGGATGTTAAAAGAAACAGGATTTAGAAGGCATAATGTTGAAATGAATGGAAACCGTTTTATGATAGGAAACGGTTATATGGGATACAGAGGAACCATGGAGGAATGCACCAAAGAAGATCTTGTTGCATGTAACCTGGCTGGTGTTTTTGATAAGGTAGGTGACAGCTGGAGAGAACCTGTGAATGCTCCAAATGCCTTTTTCGCAGCTCTATCATATAATGATACAAGGCTGACCGTCTTTTCTGAATGTTTAATCGAACATGAGCAGTGCCTGGATCTATCAGCGGCGGTTCACAGACGAAAAAGCGTTTATCAGATTGAGGATGGAGGAAGAGTAACGCTCGAAAGTGAGCGTTTTTTGAGTATTCATAATGTTCATAATGGAGGCATGAAATACAGCATTGCATGTTCAGAAGACTGTGTGTTGGAGTTGGAGACTGGGATTGACGGTGATGTCTGGGATATTAACGGGCCTCACTTAACGCAACTTGAAATGTCTGTGGTAGATGATACTGTTACTTTGCAGGGGACATCTTCAGAATGCAATCATATCATAGCAGTTTCTGAGTGTACCCTTGCTTGTGTGCCACTTACTGCGTTGGATACATCGGGTAATAAAATTTTAAGAAAATATAGGTTTCACGCGAAGGCCGGATTGGACTATACGTTTATAAAATATAGTTCGATTGTCACAAGTCTGGATGGTTATCAGGATCCTGTCGCAGCTTCCCGTAATTTCTCAAAGGAAGCCTTGGCAACAGGGTATGATCAGCTGCTTTTAAAACATAAAAACAGTTGGCAGGAGAGATGGAATGACGCAGACGTGATCATTCAGGGAGACGAGGAAGCCCAATATGCGCTGAGGTACAGCATCTATCAATTAATGATTATCGCACCTTCACATTGTGGGAGGATATCAATACCTGCAAGAGGGTTGTCCGGGCAGGTTTATAAAGGTGCTATTTTCTGGGATACGGAAATGTTTATGAATCCTTTTTTCTATTTAACACAGCCAAAGACAGCACGTAATTTGGTATCATACCGCATTCGTACATTGGACGGAGCGAGAAGAAAAGCAAAAGAATACGGTTTCAGGGGTGCATTTTACGCATGGGAAAGCCAGGAAACCGGAGATGATGCCTGCACGGACTTTGCTATCACAGATGTTTTTTCGGGCCGTCCCATGCGGACTTATTTCAGAGACAAACAGGTTCATATCAGTGCGGATGTTGTATATGCAATCTGGCAATATGTTATCTGTACCGGGGATGAGAGTATTCTGTTAGAAGGCGGAGCAGAAGTTATTTTAGAGTGCGCGCGATTCTTTTATACCTACTCCTATTTCAGCAAAGAAAAAAACAGATATGAAATTATTGATGTTGTCGGCCCTGATGAATATCATGATCGTGTGGGAAACAATGCTTATACCAATAAGATGGTCAAATACACATTAGAAGTTGCGATAAAAGTGATTGATGTTCTAAAAAGCCGATATCAGGAGCAATTTTTAACGTTATTTGCTAAACTTGAATTCCAGGAAGATTATGATAGAATCCTGGAAATGGAGAAATTGCTATATGTTCCGTCACCTGAGGAACATCAGGGATTAATTGAACAGTTTGACGGTTATTTTAAATTAAAGGACGAAGCATTGGCAGATTTAAAAGCAAAAATAATAGTTCCCAATGAATATCTTGGCGGGTGTACCGGGCTGGCAACCACAACACAGATTATAAAGCAGGCAGATGTCATCACGATGCTGAATCTATACAAAACAGAGTACACAAACGAGATAAAAAAGGCCAATTGGGAATATTATGAACCTCGGACCGAGCATGGGTCAAGTCTAAGTGCATGTGTTTATGCCCTGGTAGCAGCAGATATAGGAAACCCGGATTGGGCTTATCGCTATTTTATGAAGACAGCTACAATTGATCTTACCGGAGCGTCAAAACAATATGTAGGTCCGCTGTACATAGGAGGAACTCATCCTGCAGCAAATGGCGGAGCATGGATGGCAGCAGTTCTTGGCTTTGGGGGTGTGAACTTCACAGAGAATGAGATCACAATAAAACCGGCTCTTCCAAAGAAATGGGAAAAACTGTCCTTTGGCATTCAATGGAGAAACCAGCGCTTTACGGTAGAGATACACAGAACAGGCATCAAGATTAGTGCTGATATAAATAATACACGGGAATGCGCCTTTAGATATGGAGATTTCATCGTGAACTGTATGCCGGGAAATGAAATTCGATTAGGATAGTTCCCTCCCAGAAAGAAATTAAGTTTGCTGACTTAAATCAACCTAAAAATCAACCGTTTGGTTGATTTTTTTTTGCTTCATTTTCAGTATGATAGAAAACGAAATAAAAATACAGGGAGATGAGTGGTATGAGTAATATTTTAACGGTTAGAAATTTAACAAAAAGCTATCAGGATAAAATACTATCAGGACAAAATACGCAGACGCCGGAAATGTTAACATATTTCGAGTGAAATTCTGAACAAAATAACCAAATATATAAAATATATATAAAAATATATTGTAATAATAGAATTAAATTGTATAATAAATATATTATTATAATTTATACATTATAAATTATTTAAAAGTCAATATTAAATATCCTAGAATGATAAGAATATACTTAACATTGCATAATTTTATATCGTAATGCTGGATAACAGGTTGAAAACTAATGAAAACAGCCTGATAAAAAGGGGGGAGGATCATGAGATAACATCAAAATGTAGGAAAGGAGCGATTCATATCCCGGAAAGGGAATAATCAAGTAACTTATGAAGTAAGTAACTTATAAATGGGAGGCGTAATTACAGTGAAAAAAATACAATTAACAGAGAAACTGTCAATCTCGGTATTGTCATTGGGAACATGGGCATTCTCCGGAGCTAAGGTATGGGGACCCAATAATGATTCGGATTCCATTCATACAATTCACAATGCTCTTGACCGGGGGATCAACCTGATTGATACTGCAGAGCGATATGGTGATGGCAAAGCGGAGGAAGTCATTGGAGCAGCTCTGAAAGGACGACGTGCCCAGGCGGTGATTTCAACGAAAGTATATTCGAATCATTTGAGCTATACGGACGTAATATCGAGCTGTGAGGCGAGTCTGAACCGTCTGCAAACAGATTATATTGACATCTATCAGATACACTGGCCCAACTATGATATCCCTGTGGAAGAAACTTTCCGGGCCTTTGAAAAACTGAAATCTGACGGAAAAATCAGAGAGATTGGCGTATGCAACTTTGGCAGGCAATGTCTTGAGGGGATTGCCCCTTATCCGGTGGTGCTTAACCAGATTCCATACTCCCTGCTATGGCGGGTTCCTGAACATGAAATTATTCCTGCAAGTATCAACCAGGGGATCACCTTATGGGCGTATAGTTCTCTTGCGCAGGGACTGTTAACCGGTAAGTTCAGGAAAATCGAAGATGTGCCTCTTAACCGGCGTGAGACCCGAATGTATCATTGTAGATGGAATCAGGGAAGTCATAAGGAGGCCGGTTTTGAAACAGAAATTTTTGAGTTTCTTGATAAATTATCCTCCCTGTGTGAGAAAACGGGTTTCACAATGAGCGAGGTGGCATTGGCCTTTTTGAAATCCCAGCCCAACATGGGAAGTATTTTGATGGGCGCGCGAAATACCCACCAGCTCGAAGAGAATATAGCCGCTTTTGAGAGTGCAGTGCCGCAGGATTTGGTTAATAGTGCGGCAGCGCTGAGTGAGAGTTTAAAGCAGGTAATGGGAACGAATGCGGACATGTGGGTGAGCGAACAGGGCGGCAGAATGCGCTGATATTGAAAAATAAAACAATAGGAAGGGAATCTAAACTTGAAAAAAATAGTAATGAGTCATAACTTTCCTCTGGATCAATTTGAAGAGGAACTAAAAGATTTTGAAATCATATGTCCTGTTAAGCGATTGGACATGTACACCAAAGAGGAAGCTGTGAAGGCGATAAAGGAGGCAACCGCTTTTGTTTGTTTGAAGGATTTTGTGTGTGACAAGGAATTAATCGACGCAGGTAAAAATTTGAAAACAATCTGTAATCTTGGCTCCGGTTTTGATAATGTTGATGTGGCGTATGCAACCGAAAAAGGGATTGTTGTACTTAATACACCAAATTCAGTCATGGAGCCAACAGCTGAAATGACAATCGCTCTGGTACTTGGAATTTGCCGCAGTACGGTGCGTTATGATCGCGAGCTGAGAAAAAGCAGATTTTGTAAAAGTGAACTGCTGTTGGAAAGAGATATGATGGTTTCCGGAAAAACAATGGGCATATTAGGATTCGGACGAATTGGACGTTGTGTTGCGAAAAAGGCCAATGCCCTGGGTATGAAGATTCTTTATTATGATAAATTTCAGGCACCGGAGGATGTTGAGAAAAGCTTGGATGCCTCCTTTGTTTCAACAGAATATTTATTGGCCAATTCTGATGTGATTTCTTTGCATCTGCCATATGTACCAGAGAATTACCGATACATGGATGAGAGCAAAATCTCACAAATGAAAAAAAATGCCTATCTGATTAATGCGTCCAGGGGGGCAATTGTAAGTGAAAAGGCACTGATAGAGGCGCTAAAGAATCAGACAATTGCCGGAGCGGCATTAGATGTTCATGAATACGAACCGGATATTTCCGAAGAAATTGTAAATCTTGAAAATATAGTGATTACACCCCATATAT
This sequence comes from Bacillota bacterium, assembly GCA_023439505.1. Taxonomy (GTDB): domain Bacteria; phylum Bacillota; class Clostridia; order Lachnospirales; family Lachnospiraceae; genus Mobilitalea. The sequence goes on along the minus strand of JAEXNR010000013.1, from coordinate 80,228 downwards.
GCACCAATATAGCCGAGGTACGGATGAACATGATGGGTGAACTTATAGGGGGGATTCAATTACTCCTGAATGATAAAATTCCAGGTAATGTAGTAAATCCAAAAGCATTACAACCAATGAAAAATTAGAAATGATGAATTTGCGGATCAATCTGGCGAAATTCACAAATTGAATGGCATAATATATGAATATTTTACGATGTAGTTAGTGATATGTTACAATATTGTATAAAACATATAATTATGGTTGCAAATATTTAAAATAATTGTATAATAAGTATAACATTATAATTTATAAATTATAATGAGCGATATAAATACAAAACTGTTCTGGGGTGATGTGAGAAAAAACGTATTTGTCTGATGGATAAAGGAGGTGCAGGAGATTAATTAGAACAGGCAGACATGTGACAACAAGGTTGCAGGAAATAACGATAAAAATGAGAAAGGGTATGAAAGACCAGAGTCATCATAACTATGTGAGATAATAAAAGCAGTATCTTTAAGGATGACTTAAATTTCAGGAGGAGGAAAATTAAATGTCTAAGAAATTACTTATAGTTTGTGTAGTAATAGCAATGGTGGCATCCTTGCTGACTGGATGTAAAAGTTCCGGAAAAGAGGAACCAACAAGTAAAAATAATGAAGTGACGAAAGCTGCGGAGGAAAAATCCGATGATAAAGCAGCGGACGTGGCAACACCGGAAAAGGTAAAATATCCGGTGAATCAACTTACGATCACCTGCCCACCGGCATCCGGCGGAGGTACAGACTTACTCTTAAGAGCAATGGCTCCGGCAATGAGTGAATATCTTGGTGTTCCTGTTGTTGTTGTGAATAAGCCGGGCGCGGGCTGTGCAATCGGTTATTCTGCAGGAGCAAAGGATAAAAATGATGGAAGCAGTATAACTGCTGCCGTAGCAGAAATGCTCTCTGTGCCACAGATGCAGGATGTGGATTTTACATATAAGAGTTTTGAAGTAATCGCTAATATGAATTCATGCTATGGTGCACTTACAGTAACAGCGGATGCACCATATAACACACTGGAAGAGTTTATTGCATATGCTAAGGAAAATCCGGGAAAGATCAGAATCGGTAATAGCGGAATTGGAAGTAACTGGCACATTCTGGCTGCTTCCTTCGCGGCAGAAGCAGGGATTGATGTTGTACATGTACCTTTCGATGGAGCCGGTCCGGCCGGAGTCGCATTGGCCGGCGGACATATTGAAGCTGTTCCGGTTAGTCCGCAAGAGGTTGATGTACACGTGAAAGCAGGAAATGCTAAAATCTTATGTACTTTCTCACCGGAAAGATTACCGGAATTACCGGATCTTCCGACAGGTAAGGAACTGGGATATGGAAATACCGTCCTTACAATTTTCCGGGGTCTGGTAGCGCCCCTTGGAACCTCTCAGGAAGTTATTTCAATGATCGATCAGGCTGTTCAATATGCATTGGATGATCCTGCGGTAACAGAATTTATGGAAGCGCAGCACTTTATGAAGGACTATATGAATGCAAAAGATTTTACAGCATTGATGGAGAGAGAAAATGCCATTTATGAAGAGCAGTTTAAAGCACTTGGCTTAGTAAATAAATAGAACTTGTTAGTATGGGGAAAGGAGGAACCGATCTATGGTTTGCCTTCCCCATACGATAAATAGGGAGCGTATGAAATATGAAGAAGGTAGGTAATGTAATAGCCATTGTTTTGCTGGCAATTAGTATCTTTGTTTTTATAAAAGGAAATACATTTCCGGGTGCACAAAATGGAGCACCCGGTCCGGGATTTTTCCCGATGATGCTGGCATGTCTGCTCGCCGGCTTGTGCATTCTCGAGTTGCTTGTTTCTAAAAAGATGAAGGAAACAGAGGAAGACGCTACCAGGCTCTTTTCTAAAGAAAACGCCAAAGTATGGGTTTCCCTTGGAATTACCGTTGGTTATTTATTATTAATCGCTTTGATCGGGTTTATATTTGCCACAATCGTCTATTTGTTTGTTATGTTCTGGTACTATAAAATCAGAAATAAAATCGTTCTATGTTTGGTACCGGTTGGTACTTCCATATTTCTGTATACGGTATTTACCGTGTTACTAAAGGTTCAACTTCCACATGGAATATTCATATAAGGCGGGTACAAAATTATGTTTATGACAGTAGTATCGAATATATTTAATCCATTGACAATATTGATTTTATTTGGTGGTGTGGCCATGGGAATATCCTTTGGAGCAATGCCCGGCCTCACATCCACAATGGGTGTAGCTTTGTTAATGCCATTAACTTTTGCAATGGAAGCGCAGAACGGAATAATGTTATTGGTGGGTATTTTTGTTGGTGCTATTTACGGAGGATCCATCACTGCAATTTTAATTAATACCCCTGGAACACCATCCGCTGCAGCAACCGTACTGGACGGTTACAAATTTACACTAAGAGGAGAAGCCGGACGTGCGTTGGGTATTTCCACGGTGTCATCCTGGGCAGGTGGGGTCATCAGTGGCATATTTTTGATCTTTCTTGCTCCTCAGCTGGCAACGGCCGCATTAAGATTTAGTGCACCGGAAACCTTTGCACTGGCATTCTTTGGCATCAGTATTATCTCCAGCGTATCTGGAGAATCTATCCTTAAGGGACTTATGTCCGGCGTTTTGGGACTAATCTTATCTTTGATGGGAATGGATAACATAACCGGATTTTCCCGATTCACCTTTGGCACCACCTTTTTATCAGGCGGTCTGGCCTTTATCCCGGTAATGGTAGGTCTTTTCGCTTTAAGTCAGTGCTTCTTAACAATTGAGGAAATTTTTGTTCCGAGACCTAAGATAAGCAAAGCAAAAAAGGTCTGGCCAACAAGACAGGATATGAAAAAGATACTTCCCACAATGATTCGCGGTGGGATTACAGGAACATTCATCGGATCGATCCCGGGTGCAGGTGGTGATATTAGTGCCTTTGTATCTTATGATATGGAAAAACGTGTTTCCAAGCATCCGGAGCTTTTTGGAACGGGGATTCCGGAAGGGATTGCTGCACCGGAATCATCCAATAACGGTACGACAGGTGGTGCTTTGATCCCGTTATTAACATTGGGTATTCCGGGTGATTCTAATACTGCGGTTATGTTAGGTGCTTTAATGATGCATAATCTTACGCCGGGACCACAATTATTTGTACAGCAGGCATCCATTGTCAATACACTTTTTGTGGGATTTATTATTGCCAATTTCATCATGCTATTACTTGGACTTACGGCACAGCCACTTTTCATTAAAATTGTTTCCATACCAAAGCAGATATTGACACCCAGCATTATCGTTTTATGTGCGGTAGGCTCCTACGCCATAAATAATAATTATTACGATATTATTGTAATGATTATCGCCGGAGTGATCGGTTATTTTTTAACCAAGGGAGGATATCCTTTATCACCAATTATTCTGGCAATGATTTTAGGACCAATGGCGGAAGGTAACTTTAGAAGAAGTTTAGTTATGTCCCAGGGAAATTACATGATTTTTGCCCAACGACCCATATGTGCCGCATTTATCTTAATCGGACTTTTATCACTGGTTTATCCGTTCATAAAAAGAAAGTTAAAAAAGAAGAAGCTTTCAAGCTAGTTGGTGATACTAGCCCAAACGAGCGCAGAAATGGAGGAGAATATGTTCTATCAATATAGCAAAGAAAATTCTATTGCCGTACCGGAACCATTTAAAAGATATATGACGCCGCTATTTATGGCAGATGATCCGGTTATTACTGAGAGTAATTTCTCACTGCATATAACAGAATGGGAACCGGGCTGCAAAATAGACCTTCATGATCATCCGGATGCGATGGAAGCCATGTACTGCATGTCCGGTGAAGGAAGGGTTCAGATTAATGGAGAGGAGCATTTGTTTACTCCGGGCTCATTAATTGTAGCTCCCCCCACAGTCACACATATGATTGAAAATACAGGAGATGAAATGCTGCGTGTCTTCTGTGTGTTTTCACCACCAATTACCGGGGAAGATTTAAGAAAGCGTGCATTTGCAGCGATTGAAAAAGCTTAAAACCATAACACGGCAGTTGTATTTGGTGGACGTAAGGAGAAAACAAAGTGAAGAGTATTGCTTTAATTCATACGGTAAAAAGTGTCGCAATGACATTTGATCAACAGCTTCGTGACGGAGTTGGTGAGGAAGTAAAGATACATAATCTATTGGATGATTTTCTGGCGAATAACCCGAATGAAATTGGTATGTTTTCAATGGATAACAGAAATCGGTTCCTGCTGGATGTGAAAGCCGCAGAACTGACAGGTGCTGATATGATTGTAACTACATGCTCCACATTGACACCGATTGTAGAAATGGTACGCCCCTTCGTGAAAGTTCCCATTGTAGCCATTGACGATGCCATGGCTAAAAAAGGAGTGACCTATGGGGATAATATTATGATACTGGCCACGGCTGAAAGTACCATACAGCCCTCGATATCTAAATTGAAGGTGGAAGCCGGAGAGATAAATCATAATATTTCCATCTCCTACCGGGTATGTCACGAAGCATTTGCCGCCCTGAAGGCAATGGATATGAAGCTGCATGATTCGTTATTGCTGGAACTGGCAAAAGAGGTAAAAGGGTATGATTGTATCATATTAGCCCAGGCTTCTATGGAACATCTGGAATCCTCCATTGGTAAGATTACCGGCTGTCCTGTTTTATCAAGCCCCAAGCTGTGCATTCAGCAGATACATCAAATGATAAAAGCCTGACAGCAGTATATGGTTTGGTGTGGATCAATTTAATATATACTTTATCATATTTAAGAAATATAAAAGGAAAGGGGGATTATGTGATGATTAGAATGAACAACTATATGAAATTTGGGATAAGTCCAACCTTGCTTTTTCCCGCAGCTTTTGAGGATGAACTGGAACATTTGACGGCAATAGAGACATGCTGCAGATTTCCCGAATATGAGGTTTTTGAAACTTTTTTACCGCAAAACGATGCATTGCGAAAACGTGAAATTCAAAAGATGAAGGAATATAACAAGATCCTGAACTATAATACGCCGATTCCATTTCAGCTGGATGGTGAATTCAATCCTGCCAGTGATCAGCCTATATACCGTGCCAATGCTTTGGAATTAGCCAAACAACATATAAATTACGCAGCAGAAGCTGATTCTAAGCTGATGGTAATCACCGGGTGTGCGGATAAAGGACCGGAGAAACGTCCGGAAATTCTGAAAAGATTCAAGGAATACTTCCTGAAGGTTGCGGCATATGCAAAACAATTTGATATTACCATCGTACTGGAACCTATGGAGAGAGAGGCATTCAAAAAATTAGTTCTGGGACCTACACAGGAATGTGCCGACTTTATTGAAGAAATGCAAAATGAGGGTGCGGCCAATGCAAAGCTCATGCTAGACAGTGCACACCTGCCTCTCATGCAGGAGACATTTACCCAGGCACTGAACAGTTCAAGAAAAGTAGGATTGGCTCATATACACCTGGGCGATGCAGTGAAGGATCCTAAGAGTGCATATTATGGACATACGCATCCACCGTTAGGGATACACGAGGGATGCTTTGACGTAGAAGAATTGACAGAGCAATTGATACAATTATTTGAGTTTGGATATCTCAGGAGCAATCCGGGCAGTAACAGACCGGTAATCTCTCTGGAGATGCGGCCCTACCCGGGGGTTTCTCCTGAAACTTCCGCCAGATTTGCCTATGAAAAAGTAGAGTCTGCATTCTCGGCAGCAGCTGAAAAGTTCTGTCAATAAGCGTTAGAAACAAGAGACGCTATAAAGATCATTCATCAGGGAGAATTAATTCAGGAACAGGATCCCGATATAATATTATTCTTATTGTTTCAACGAATCATTTGATGATGTCGTTTATAAACGGTAGTTGATCAAAAAGAGAAAGAGGCTCTTTAAGCAAACGACGAGAACATATCTATGAAGGATTGACAATATCAGTATATTTATTATATATTATTACATTATATAAATTATTTTTTATACATTATAATAATGATAATTGGTATACAAATAAAAGATGAATTAATGAGAGGTTAAATGATGAAAATAAGATTTTCGGGGTTAAAAGAATTTGTTTACACTGAAGTGAAGGAAAAATTGATTAATAACTCTATTAAGCCGGGAGAACGAATTTGGGAGGATAAGATTGCAGAAGAACTCGGAGTGAGCAGAACACCTGTGCGTGAGGCAATCAATCGCCTGATCGCAGAAGAGCTGATAGAAAACAGACCACGAAAGGGTCTTTTTGCAACGGAAATTTCAAATAAAGAACTGGAAAAAATGTTAGATATACGAATTGCGTTGGAGACACTTGCTGCGAAAATGTGCTGTGAGATGATAACTGAGAGTCAAAAATATGAATTAAAATCAATATTTGAAAATTATAAGGCCAAGTTAAACAGTAATAAATATGTGGAAGCCAGCCAACTGGACAGTGAAATACATCGGTTTATTGCAAAGGTATCAGACAGTAAAAGGCTGGTAACTTATATCAATGAATTGGAAGATGTCTTTGCATACACGAGAACGAATGTCGTAAAGTGGACGCAGGAAAAGAAGGTAAGATCAATATCAGATCACCAGGAGCTGGTTGAAGCAATCTGTAATCATGATGACAAACATTCGATCAAAATGATACAACAGGATATTAATGCGATGAGAGACTTACTGAAGTAAAGAATATCCTTATGGTAAGGAGTTGTTTAAAATGAAATTATGTTATCAAGTTGCTACACCGGATGTTGCAATCGCAGACACTGTGACAGCGTATCAGGGGCCTCTGGAGAAGAGCTTTTATGAGTTGGCATCATTGGGGTATGATGGTGTGGAACTCATGACATTAAATCCTTCTGAGCTTAATTGGGATCTTGTACGAAAAGAAGCGGATAAAAACAAATTATCGGTTGCACTTATCTGCACCGGCGAAATCTATGGACAACTGGGTTTGAGTTATACGGATGCCAGGGAAGAAATCAGAAGAGAGGCAATAAACCGCACCAAAGGGATTATCGATTTTGCATCTGCCCTGGAAGCTAATATTAATATAGGAAGAATACGCGGCCATTATTGCTCTGATCTAACAAAAAACCAGACACAACAATATGCAATCGATGCTTTAAAAGAGTTAAGTGAATATGGTGCTAAGAAAAACGTGGCAATTGCACTGGAAACAGTAACCATTATGCAGACCAATTTTATTAATACGCTGGAAGAAGCTCTTAAATTGATAACGGCAGTGGACAACCCGTATTTTAAGCTGATGATGGACATATTTCACCTGAATCTGGAGGAAAAGAATTTATATGAAGCCATAAGAATATACAGTGAATATAATATGCATGTTCATCTGGCAGATAATAACAGACGTTACCCTGGGCAATGCGGTTTAAACTTTGAAAAAATTATCACTACATTTAAAGAATGTGGATATGATGACAATTTCAGTACGGAAATCATGCAAATACCGGATCAGGAAGAAGCCGCTAAAGGAGCCATTACCCATCTGAGGCCGATTTTCAAACAGATATATGGATAAATCAATAAAGGAGTATTTATGCTAAGTGAACAAAAAACTATACTTGAAAACTTATGTTTACAGTTTAGAAACAGTTTAATCGATCTATTACATAACATTCAAACAGGACATCCGGGGGGATCTTTATCTTGTACTGAGATTCTCACAACACTGTATTATGAAAAAATGAATATAAATCCCCAGAAGCCTGATATGGAAAACAGAGACAGATTAATCTTGTCAAAAGGGCATGCATGTCCGATTCTCTATATTATTATGGCGGAGATGGGGTATTTTCCCAAGGAAGATCTTCCTACCTTAAGACAAATGGGAAGCCACCTGCAGGGGCATCCATGTGCGCATAAAACACCGGGAATAGAGCTTTCGGCAGGTCCATTGGGTATGGGACTGGGTGCCGGACTTGGGATGGCACTATCTGAAAAGATGAACAATAGTGATGCTGACATATATGTATTATTAGGAGATGGAGAAATTCAGGAAGGCGTTGTTTGGGAAGCTGCAATGGCAGCGTCTAAGTATGAGGCAGATAACTTAATTGCTATTTTAGACTGTAATGGTGTTCAGCTGGATGGTACGGTGGATGAGATTATGCCACTGGGTGATATCGGAAGTAAATTCTCATCCTTCGGGTGGAATGTAATACATTGTGATGGTCATGATGTTGCGTCAATTTCTACAGCAGTAGATGAAGCGAAAACATGTAAGGGTATGCCCTCAATTATTATTGCAAAGACAGTAAAAGGGAAAGGCGTTTCATTTATGGAAGGAAAGAATATCTGGCATGGCAAACCGATCAGCAATGAGGAGTATGTATTGGCAAAATCAGAGCTGGGAGGTAATGTTAATGGCTAATGAAATTGCGATCAGAGATGCCTATGGTGAGGCTCTAAAGAAGTTGGGAGCAAACAATGATAAGGTTGTAGTGCTTGAAGCGGATGTCGGAAGTTCTACAAAAAGTATTTTATTCGGGAAGGAATTTCCGAAACGTTACTTTAATGTGGGAATAAGCGAGTTTAATATGGTAGCAATGGCTACCGGCTTTGCATCATCCGGACGGATTCCTTTTGTAAATACATTTGCTGTTTTTCTTACAACAAGAGGTTTGGATGCAATTCAAAGTCTAATTGCATACGACAAATTAAATGTCAAACTTGCCGGAACCTATTGTGGTTTATCGGATTCCTATGACGGTGCGAGTCATCAATCAATTACAGACATTGCTGTATTAAGAGCCATTCCCAATATGACGGTTATCTCGGTATCTGATCCGGTAGAAACGAAAAAGGCGGTTGAGGCTATCGCTGAATTTGATGGACCGGTTTATTTGAGATTAAGCAGGGCACCTGCCGGCATGATTTTTGATGAATCCTATGAGTTTAAAATAGGAAAAGGTGTGGAACTAAGAAGAGGCAGTGATGTTGCAATTATAGCAACGGGAACAATACTGAGGAATGCACTGGCTGCTGCTCAGTTATTACAGACAGAAGGAATTGAGGCCTCTGTTGTTAATATCCATACCATAAAGCCGATTGATGAAGCGCTGATTGTGGAGACTGCAAAACGGACCGGAGCGGTTGTTACGGTGGAGGAGCACAGTATTTATGGTGGTCTGGGAAGTGCGGTTTCTGAGGTATTAGCACAAACCCATCCTGTGCCCATGGAATTTGTTGGCGCTACGGATTTTGCTGAATCAGGGGACTACGATCAGCTATTGGAGAAGTATGGATACGGTGTACAAGCCATCGTTAATAAGGCGAAGAAAGCGATATCCAGAAAATAGTGTTTATGAAAGGTGAGATAAAATGAAGGAATCAATACATAAATATTTTCAAATCGGAACAATTCAATGGATGAGTCATCCAACCTATAATGTGATAGATTCCATAAAGACAATCGCATGCGATGACTTTTTTGATGCCATAGAAGTCTGTAAATTCAGTGATGAGGAAACCAGATCAAAAGCCAAAAGGATGATGGAGCAGGCACATCTAAAGGTATGTTATGGAGCACAGCCAAGACTTCTGGGACCTAAGTTAAATCCCAATGATCTTAATGAAGAGGGCAGGCTGGCTGCACAGGCCACATTGTTGGAAGCAATCGATGAAGCGCAATATCTGGGAGCACAGGGCGTAGCCTTTTTGGCAGGAAAGTGGGAAGAAGATACAAAATCGCAAGCATATGACCAACTGCTAAAGACAACAAGAGCAGTCTGTGATTATGCGGCAAAGAAGAATATTACTGTGAACCTTGAGGTATTTGATTATGATATGGATAAAGCAGTACTCATAGGTCCTGCAACTTATGCAGCTCAATTTGCGGCAGATATGAGAATGACACACAACAATTTTGGATTGCTGGTTGACCTCTCTCATTTTCCCACAACTTATGAAACCTCTAAATTTGTAATACAGACCTTAAGACCTTATATTAATCATTTTCATATCGGGAATGCTGTTGTAAAAGAGGGCTGCGAAGCATACGGAGATCAGCATCCGAGATTCGGATTTCCTGACAGTGCAAACGACACAAAACAGCTATTAGATTTTTTCCAGGTTCTGAAGGCGGAAGGGTTCTTTCAGGCGCAAAATCCATATGTATTATCCTTTGAGGTTAAGCCATGGAAAGATGAGGATGCAGATATTATTTTAGCCAATACAAAGAGAGTGATCAACAGAGCGTGGGCTTTACTGGAAGATTAGTTGATACAAAATCTAAGGAAAAGGATGAGAAGACGATGAAAATTGTGATTTTAGATGGGTATACGGAAAATCCGGGAGATTTATCATGGGAAGGTTTTGAAAATTTGGGCAGCCTTACTGTTTATGACAGGACGCCAAAGGATAAGATAATTGAAAGAATTGGTGATGCCAGCGTAGTATATACAAACAAAACGCCGATTTCCAGAGAAACCTTAGACGCATGCCCTAATGTGAAATTTATTGGAGTACTTGCTACCGGATACAATGTAATTGATGTGGCAGCAGCAAAGGAGAAAGGGATTCCTGTTTCGAATATTCCCACCTATGGAACCGATGCTGTCAGCCAATTTGCCATAGCATTATTATTAGAGCTTTGTCACCATATTGGTGAACACTCAGATGCTGTGAAAGACGGGGAGTGGACAAATAATGTTGACTGGACATTTTGGAAGCACCCGTTAGTGGAACTGGCGGGGAAAACCATGGGTATCATCGGATTTGGACGAATCGGACAAAGGACAGCGGCAATCGCGCAGGCATTGGGAATGAAAATTCTGGCATATGATTCCTACAAGAATCCGGCATTGGAGACAGAAACCTGCACCTATACAGAACTTGACGAATTACTGACCAATTCAGATGTTGTTACGCTTCATTGTCCGTTATTCCCTGAAACAGAGGGCATGATTAATAAAGGAACAATAGAAAAAATGAAAGACGGAGTAATGATTATTAATAACTCACGCGGGCAGTTAGTCGTTGAACAGGATCTGGCTGATGCATTAAATTCCGGGAAGGTCGCGGGAGCAGCATTGGATGTTGTATCCACGGAACCTATTCAGGAAGATAATCCCCTCTTAAAGGCAAAGAATATCATTATTACACCTCATATTGCCTGGGCCCCCAAAGAATCCAGACAGAGATTAATGAATATCGCAGTAGACAATCTGCAGGCATTTGTGAATGGCGAACCAATTAATGTAGTGAATAAATAATTAAATAATTAAATAATTATATAATTATTTAATTAAAGATATCATCTTAAGGACGTATTGTAAGACCGTTTTTTTAATGGGGCGTGCAGTACGTCCTTATTTTATGGACAAGAACCGAAATGAACTGAAACCAAAGAACTGTTGCAAAACTGATGATAGTCTTGCAACAGTTCTGTTATAAATAAAATTCACACAGGAATTTCGCAACAGCGAATCTTAACAGCATCTACGTCTGCAACAGCATCTGCTGGAACAGCATCTACAGGTAGTGCAGGTACAGCTATTACAGCGACAAGTGGTAGAACAACATCTGGAAGTACAACATCTGGAAGTACAACAAAAGTTGAAACGGCACCGATTACCACAGAAACATCCCATTATGACTACTCCTTTACAAACCAGTCTCAATATCATCATATGCAGAAAACAATATAGAATGACAATTAGTGACAAAAAAGTTGCAAATGAGATATATTTTGGATGTGGAATGCATAAAATAATCAAATGCGCCCGGGTGTTCGTCTTGAAATATACCAAATCATACATTAAAATAGAATTTAATGATACCTTGATTACAACCGATGGAAATACAGCCAATGGAAATACAGCCAATGGAAATACAGCCAATGGAGATACAGCCAATAGAAATACAGCCAATAGAAATAAAGCCAATAGAAATACAGTAAATAGAAATACAATGAATGGAAATACAACGAATGGAAATACAGTAGATGGAAATGCAATGAATGGAAATACAATGAAAAAGAGATTAAGTTCAAAAATATGGTCCGGCACCTTTGTGCCACAGAAATGAGGATGGATCAATGAGAAAAAAACAAATCTTCGCAATATTTCTGGCAATTTGCCTCACTTTTTTAAACTGTATTCCGGCATTTGCTATAGAAGCAAACGACTTGCCGGCAGATGGTGTTCAAATGGAGGAGGCTGCTCCCGTAGAGGAAATTGCTCCCGTAGAGGAAATTGCTCCCGTAGAGGAGATTGCTCCTGAAGAGGAAATTGCTCCCGTAGAGGAGATTGCTCCTGAAGAGGAAACTACCCCGGAAGAGGTGGATTTGCTACCCGAGTTATCAGCATTGACAGAGACACCTGATATACAGATAGCGCTGTCAGAGGAAGCGGATACGAGAGGTTTATATGGCACATTAAGCTACATACCGGAGAATACGGTGAAAATTGCTGTACTGTATTCCTTTGACGAAGAACATTATTATGCAGTAGAGAATGAAGCGGAATACGGTTCCAGAGAATGGGATTTAACCGGCCTTGAGGAAGGAGCGGCAATGCTGACCCAGCTATGCATCTGGGACGGAGATAGTCCGCTCAAAGCATATCTGAGAGAAACGGTGAATACCCTTTCTGTTAAGCTGATAATTACACAAATGATAGAAGAGACCACGGTGGAAACCTACACGGAAGCGGTTACATTTTCTCATCATAAAACATGGGAGGCTCCGGCAACTCCTCCCGATTTCACCGCAAATATAGAGGTGACGGGTCAGGGGTATCAGTTAAAGGGCAGATTTACCGATTTTTTGCCCAGTACAATCCGTGTCAGACCGATGTACTCGCTGGATGGTGAAACTTATCAGGTGATTTGTGAGGAACAGCCATATGACTGGTTGTTAGATAAACTGGGGGCGGAGGACGAAGCGAAATTGGCAAGACTGGGCTATCAGACATGCGCTGAATCCAGTGTGGAACCGCTAAAAAGTTATCTGGCAGGAAGGATTGATTCTTTTTATACAAAGCTGCAGATTACACTGGAAAATGGTATCTGTTATGATACAAAACCTTCTCAGATCCTGCGGGGAGTGGCACAGCCGATTCCTGAGGATGCCGCTGTATCGGCTCTCTTTGCCGGAAGTATGCGAGTGATTGACAGGAGTAAGCGCCCCTATTACACCTATGGCAGATATCAGATTGCGGTAAGTGAGGATACGGATGTGGAGAGCATCTTCAACAATCTGCCTAAGACTGTGCCGATAGAAATTCAGATCGCATTGGCAGGTTCAACAGGGGTACCCATCACAGGTGTTGTAGAAACTGCAGTTTCGTGGAAAGCGATAAAGGATTTAAATTTAGTGGCAAATGAGGTGCTCGTGATAAATAACGCGGCGGACAGTTTGGTGATTCCTGCCGGTACACAGGTTCACACACCGTTTGGCATCTATGTTTTATCCCATGAACTGATGTTTGACGGCAATTATGCAAGAGATGAGATACGCCTTGTATTGAACGTCATTGAGAAAGAAGAGAAGGCAGAGGTGTCTCTTCGGGGAACGCTGAAGGAGGAGGCGGTAGAAAATCAACTTCCAATCTCTCTGGCCTTTACTTTAAAACCCAGCGGAGCCACTGCCATCAAGGCCTATTCCTATACGGAAGGGGATGAAAGCTGGACAGCGATTGGTGATCTGTTGACCAAAAGGGCCATTGATGCCAACCAGTCTGAGCAGCTTTATGGATATATAGATGTATTGCAGCCCGCTGATACCTCCTATCACCGATATCTGACGGGGGAGGTTCCGGGATTGTTAATTGCACTTACCATACAGGGGGGTGTCTATGATGGTGAAACTGTGATGCTGCCTTGGCCGGGAGAATATAATCCTCCCACCAGGGTACCGGAAATAGGCGGCTCCGGAGGAAATGAAAACAATGCCGGTAACGGGGGAAACCATGAAGGCAGCAACAACAACGGCGGTCAACGTCCTGATTTACCCCAGGAGAATCCGCCGGCAACCATAACACCCCCACCGGACAACTCCGGTCCGGAGCTGACACCAGCCCCGACGCAATCACCAACTCCAAGCCCTGAGCCGACACTGCAACTTACCCCGATACCTGCACATATACCGGAACCGCTGCCACAGCTTACCCCGATGCCGATACAATTACCGGACCAGGTACCGGAACTTACTCCAATACCCGCCCCTGATCCGAAGCTGATTGCAGATCTTGTGCATACCATCGTTCCCGGACCAAAGCTGTTAACAGATCTTAAACATACAACGAATCCCGGAACAAAGTCGACATCGGAGCGCTGGCATGGAGCAAATTCTAATTCTGATACAGAAGCCATATTGATAGAAAAAACTGAAACTTCTGCATTGCCTGAGCCTTTGGCAGGATCCGTGGCGGAGAAACCCGCAACAGCACAGCCATCTGAAGAGCAAAATGAGTTAGCGGATGAACCGCAGGGTAAGCTGCAGCATAAACCGGAAGAAGAGACTGGCAGCAAACAGGCATTCAACCCGGCTGTTACTCCGGCAAAACGGACCCAGCCCGAGAGGACTGGTCTGTCCAATATCCTCATCATCGGCATATTGGTCGTTGGAACTGTTGTGATCGTGGGGATTTTTGCGGGTATGACAGGTGCGGCCGCTTACGCTGGCAGGACCGGCAGAATAATTACTGCACTGCGGAAATTAATCCATAAAAAGTAAGAATAGAAAGACCTGCTAAGCAGGTCTTTCTATTCTTACCCTTGGCTCCGGGGTTGCTTTAACAAAGGCAGATCGATAAAGAATACAGAGCCCTGACCTACTTTGGAAGAAGCATAAACCTCCCCATTCAGCTCTCCCACAATACTTTTTACAATATAAAGCCCGAGACCACTGCCGGTGCTATGATGATCAGAACCTACATAAAACCGTTCAAAAAGATGGGGAATATCCTTGGGAGAAATACCACTGCCGGTGTCGGCAACGGACAAATGACATCCCTCCTCATCAATGGTTGCTGAAAGGGTGATTTGTCCTCCGGCGCCTGTGAACTTCAGGGCATTGACAATGAGATTTTCGAAGAGAATTTCCAGCTTTCTGTGTTGGGCATATAGAAATCCATCCACCTCAGGGGGCTCCACACGAAAGAATACCGACTGTACCTCCGCCGCCATATGATGGGCGTGATAGGTCTCCTCCAGCAACTCCTTTACCGAAATTTTCTCATAGGCTTGCGTCAGCTCATCCATCTGATTGAATAAGGCCAAACCATGGATACGGCGAGCCATTTCCTGCTGTTTTTGCTCGACAAGATCAATATAACGAAGCAGTTCTGTATCCACACCGGTGTTGTGCATCCGAATTGCCTGAATAAATGAGCCTGCGGCAAAAACCGGAGCTTTGAGATCGTGTGCCATGTCGGCAAAAAAAGCTTTGCGTTCCTGCATAAGATTCTTCAGTTCCTCGGTACGCTGTTCTACCAGTTCCTCCAAATGAGTATGAAAGGCTTCGTTCTCGGCAAGGATACGCTTATTACGAGAAGTCATCATTGTCCCAAACAACAGTACCAATAGAAGTCCGCACCACTCAAACTGCCAGAAGAATAAAATCGGCTCAAAAAGGTTGGAGGCTAACAAATTATACAGTAGTCCGGCACCAAAGGCAATACAGGCAAGTCTTGTAAAGTGCTGTTCTCCGGTGAGGGGGGTTCTGCTGTAAACTACCATAAACAGGGTCGCAAAAAACGTAAAGATGTAGTAACCATTGGTGAGAATTCCATGGAGCCATACTGCCCGGGGAAATACAGGTATCAGCAGAGCCAGTATAAGCAGCAATCCGGAAGTTATGAATAAAATCCGCCAAATCCATGGGACGGGCTTGCGCTTTTCTATTCCGCCTGATAACGCAGCCAGGTGCAGGACACAATAACACAACCCGTAAAGCGCCGCACTTTGCACCAAATACCAATATTGCTCCATAGGAAGAGACAATAGCCGTACAAAATAGTAGGACAGATACAAAGAGTAGCAGCAGCAAAGTGCCCCAAACCAGAGGACCAGCCTGTCTTTGGTCTGCAGCCAGATCGTCCAGGTAAAAATAGTCAGTGCCAGTGCAACAAAGCAGGCGATGGCATAGGCAATACATTGAAGAAAGGCTGTTTTGAAAATCGTATTCGTATTGCCCAGCGCCGGAGGATGGTACATACCGCTGTAATATCCGGATTTGGACAGTGTTTCCACTGTAAGCAGATGGTTGCCCCGGGTGATGGTAAATGAAATGTGTCCACTGGCATTTCCCTCAGACACTATTGTTCCATCCAGACGGATGGTATAGTGGGAATAGAGAATGGGAAAGTCCATCGCCACTTCCATAGGACCTCCATCGTAGCGAAGTGTCATTTGATAAAGTGCCCTGCCATGGGGAGATACCCTGGAGTTACCTCTTTGCAGGTTGGAGAATTCACCGATATAGGTGGGGAGATTTGCTGTCCGTTGGTCCGTCAAAAGCCAGCCGTCAATGAGATACAAGGGTTTGCTGCCGCGCAGATTATTCTCTGTCAAAACAATCACACCATCTTTTCCATAAGGCGGAGGGGTATTATATTTATTGTCTTCCATAAATAGAAGGGCAAAGAAACCAGTCAGTAAAGCCATAAATATAAACGGCATCCATTTATTTGCTCTTTCCCAATGCAAAATGCTCCCTCCTCCCTGTGTAAGGTTCTAAAGTACTGTTCATAGCCCCTGGGGTTCTTCAACAAAGCGATACCCTTCACCCCAGACCGATTCAATAAAACGATGTCCTGTAGACGCTCCCTCCAGTTTCCGGCAAAGCTGTGACAGGTGCAGTTGTACCGTGTGCCCGTCATCCCACTGGCGACTGCCCCAGATTAGCTCATACAACTTATTTGGTGAATAGGTTGTTCCTTTATTTTGCATCAGCAGATGCAGCAAATCGAACTCTACCGTAGTCAGGGGCAGGAACTGTCCCGTAAGGAAAGCCCTTCTCTCCTTTAAATCAAGGTGCAGACTGCCGGAGGAAAGTTCGGAGCGTAATGCCCCGGCTGTCTTAATTCTGCTTTCTACTTTCAGCCAAAAAAGCTGGGGAGTTACGTCTTTTGTAATATAGTCCGTGCCACCGGTCAAAAACCCCTTCGTTTGATGGTCACTGTCTGATAAACTGCTCAAATAAAGAACCGGCGCACCGGTGAGCCTTTGGAGCTTGTCGCAAAGGTCAAAACCGCTGGCAGCTCCAAGATTTACATCCAGTACCACACAATCAAACCGTTCCTGCTCGGCAAGCGTAAGGGCGGATGCTGCATGGTCCGCTGTTCGGACCGTACATCCGTTTTTCAGTAGAACCTGGGACCAGCGAAACCGTTCCTGTTCTTCATCATCCACCAGAAGAATGACATAACCCGGACTGCTCCTGACATCGGGACATTTCTTTTCCATACTGAGGATCTGGGCTTCGGGCAGCATGAGGCTTCCGAGAAAATCCTTTTTCAGCTGGGGATACAATTGCTTGGATACCGGTACCCAGCTGTCCGATTTGGTTAAAATACCTTCTGCACTAAGTTTGGCAATGTGCTGTAAATTGACAATATAAGACCGGTGCACCTTGATAAAATCGGGCCATTGTAGAAGTCTTGCCTCGTAATCATAAAAAGTGCCTGAAACCTCCTCCAGCTTACCGCCCAACAGATGAAACAAGATCCTTCTGCCGATTACCTCCACATATTCAATCTGTGAAAATGCAAGGCGAAGTACGCTTCCTTTGGTTTTGATCACCATGCCTGTCTCATCGTTATGGCTGGCCTCTCCTGTCAATCTGTCCAGCACCGGAAATAAAAACAGTGTACTGACAGGTTCCGGCAGACAATACCAGAAATTCTGCTCTGACCCCATGGGAGTTTCCCGAAAGGGAACAATTCCAATGAAACGGATTCCTCTGTCCCTTCGACGGATTTCCAAAATTATATTGTCACTTTTATCCTCAGCTAAAAACAATGCGTCATATTCACCGGGAGTATAATCGCAAAGAAAATCCACCTCATTGCTAAAAAAACAATAAGAGAAGTCAACCCCTGTTTTCTGCTGATACAAGTCAAACTGTTTTGACAGCAGGTCGGCAGTCTTACGATTGGGGAAATATGCTGCGATACGCATAAAGTACTCCTTTCAAGGATAATTACCAAATTATTGTTTTATTGTATCATAGACTGGCCCGGGTCACAACGCAGGATTACTTACTTTCATGCGTTTTCCTCCCCTTCTCATGCAGACAGCAAAGATTCACTTCCCGTTCAAAGCGACGAATAGGATTTCGACAAATGAATCCGAAGCGGGACCGTCCGCGCTTAGCAGATACACGGATATCGTTACAGTTCACTCCCCATCCAAGGCTATGAATATGATTTCGACAAAGATTTCCGAAGCGGAGCCGCTCGCGCTTAGTTGCATCACGTAGCAGTACATAAGGTTCTAAAATACAGAACCAAAGTACTGACGGATGCAAATACTCCTTTTCGGAATTATTTATCGAAATCAATGTGTTAATTATGAAACGGGGAGTGAGCAGTAACACGGATATCCCGGGACTGCGTGGTAATATCACCGACAGGATTGAATATGTAAATTCACTAAGGTATAATAGGAATAAGAACGGTTCGTGCAAAAGCAGCGCGAAGATGGGTAATACGCAAAAAGCAGCCCGGAAATGGAGATAAGTATGAATAATAATGACCTGTTAATAAGATTAAGATATGCTCTGGATATTAAGGATACAGATATGATACAGATCTTTCAATTGGGAGGAATGACCGTAACAAAAGAGGAATTGCAGCGAATCTTACAAAAGCCTGAAAATGACGGGAAGAATGAATCCAAAGAGGAGCGCTTTACTCAAACTTCCGATCGGAAGAAGTGCAGTAACCACATGCTGGAATCCTTTTTAAACGGTTTCATTATTCTAAACAGAGGGAAACAGGAATCAAAACCGGGGCAAGAGGAGAAACCGTCCTATCTCATAAATGACAATAAGACGGTGAATAATATCTTTCTTAAGAAAGTAAAAATTGCTCTGTCACTTACAAGCGAGGACATGCTGGATATTTTCGGAGCGGCCGGAGTAATATTATCAAGCAGTGAATTAAGTGCGCTGTTTCGACGAGAAGGGCAACGTAATTATAAGGAATGTAAAGATGGGTATATCAAAAATTTCTTAAAGGGATTGACGCTCAAATATAGAAAAAATTAATAACGAAACCTTATGGTAAAGCCTCATTATGAAGTTTTAAAGTAAAATAAAAGCTGATACCGGAATCGGTTGTTTTTACCCCGTATGTGCAGCCATGTCCCTCCAGGATGGATTTTGCAATGGAAAGCCCGAGACCGGTTCCATCGGTTTTTCTGCTATGGGAGGTGTCAGCTTTGTAAAACCTGTTCCATAGCTTCTCCAGCACATCCTCAGTGTAAGGTTCACATTCATTGTTTATATAGATGGTTTGGGCCCCGTTCTCACTGACGCCGACTATGGTTATGGTAGTATCCGGAATACAATATTTCACAGCATTGTTGATGAAATTGTGAAAGACCCGTTCGATTTTCCCGGAATCAATCGATACCATCCGGAATTCTCCCCGGACCTGAATAAGAACCCCCCGTTTGGCTGCCTTTTCCCGGAAGTTTTGTACTGATTTATTCACAAGAATGCGCAGATCCGCAGGAGACTTATGGTAGATTACCGCACCGGCATCAAACTTTGAGATTTCCAGCATTTCATAAATCATCTGATCCATTCGGTTTACTTCCTCCAGAATTACTTCTACATAATAATCTCTTTTTTCTGTCTTGATACCGTCTCCAATCCCCTCTGTATAGCTTTTGATGATACCCAGAGGACTCTTCAGCTCATGGGATACATTCGCCACAAACTCTTTTCTCGCCTGCTCCTGTCGCAGCTCCTGTTCATAATCGTTTTTTAGTTGATGATTGGCAGTACTTAGTTCCTCAAGGGCAGTCTTCAGGTTAGAAGATAGTGTGTTCAAACTTACAGATAAAGCGCCTAACTCATCCTTACGATGGAAATCCAAAGTGATTCCCAGCTCCATATTTGCCATACGATTGGAGATATTCGTGATATGGATAATCGGCTTTATGATTAATTTTGAATACACCATAACCATGAACAAGGATAACAAAAGTACTGCTCCAATCAGGTAAGGGAAAATACCGATAAAAAAATCCATGACTTCATCCACGGACTGGAGGGAAATGTTGGCCAATAACGTCTTTGTTTCGCCATTTTTTAGTTTAAACTCTTTGGAAAATACCACTTGATGAAACTTTGTATAAGGGATGGTACTGATGATATAGTCCACTCCATCTTTCTGTTTTGTATCGGCAACGGATAGAGAGATTGCATTTCCCATGGGATAGAGCACATAGGTACCGTTAATGCTGGTGGTGGTTCCGGCGCTATAAGTGGGCAGAGAAGCATCATTTAGCGTGAGGGAATCCTTAAGCTCAACAGCTCGTAATGCAGGTGCCGAGATATCTATTTCTGCCTCATTTACGGTGGCGGTCGCCGTCAGCATCAGGGATACATTAGACATAATACTCAGAGTGGCATTCTGATTGGTCATAAATCGAGACACCTCGGTATAGAGCTGCACATCCGTCCAATTGAGTTTTTCATAGGAATCAGTGAACTCATTGATGGAATCTATGGTACGTGCGATTTTCTGAGGCTCATAATAACGATGAAAGTAGAAATACATGGAAAAAATCACTCCAATAATCAGGAAAAGAAAGGATACTAACGTTAACAAAAGCATTTTTAATGATATTTTCATAAGGCTTCCTTTCCGGTATCTGATCGCTCTGCTTTGCCGGGCAGAGCAGGCAGGAGATCAGTATCAAACTTATATCCCACACCGATCACGGTCTGAATAGTGCGGGAATAGTGCCCCAGTTTTTTTCGCAGCGTCTTGATATTGGTATCGACCACCCGTCCATCCCCATAATAGTCATAGCCCCAGATATCATTAATTAAATATTCACGGCGGAATACCTTGCCGGGATTGTCCAACAGACGAAGAAGCAGTTCGTATTCCTTGACTGTAAGAGAAAGGACAGCGCCTGAAAGGGTAACACGATATGCGTCTTTATGTAATACCAGTTCCCGATATTGGAGCAAACCCTCCTCCAATGGGAGAGCTGCCTTGCTGCGTTTTAAAAGCGCTCCCATGCAGGCTAAGAGAACTTTGGGGCTAAAGGGTTTGGTGATATATTCATCCGCTCCCAGCTCATATCCGAGAAGCTTGTCATCATCCTCACTGCGAGCACTGAGTATGATAATCAGTACATCTGATTTTTGGCGGATTCTACGGCAGACGGACCAGCCATCAAGTTTTGGAATCATAATATCCAGAAGAACCAGATCGATTTCTTCCTGCTCAAACAAGTTCAGTGCTTCCACTCCATCTGATGAAGGATAGACCTGATAACCATCTGTCTCCAGATAATCGCATAGAATGTCATTCATTTTCTTATCATCTTCTACAACAAGTACTTTAACGCTCATAATAATCCTCCATGCTGCCAATTATATCATTTCGTTGTGTGATTTGTGTGAAACAGAGAACGAATTTCACACAGACCGCACAGCTGTTTCACTTCAATCACATAGGAAGGAAGTAGAATTAAACTATGGCGATCAGCCGATGAGAATAAATGCCGATGGTTTTTAACAGGAATGTTACAGATCCATTCAGGCGACTAGGAGGAATATTATATGAGAATTATGAAACACGCTTACCTGAGTACCATCAGAAAGCCATCAAAAGCCATCATGATTTTTCTGATCTTATTCATTGTCAATGGCTTAATATTTACGGGAATTATCATCCAAAACAGTGTTCGATCCTCAAAGAAATATGTGCGTCAGGAATTAGGTGCCGTCGTTGAGATGCAATCGGATTATGCGAAGGCAATGAAGGATGGACTGTCTTTTGAAGAAATCAGTTCCAGATTAAGTCTTTCTCCTTCTCTTGCTATGGAACTGGCCGGGGATTCCAAAGTAAAGGCACTTTATCTCTCGAGCCTTGCGACAGCGAAGAACGAGAAATTGCAGAGTGCGGTGGATATGGGAGGTGGCGATCAGGGTGCTGGAGTGACAGTTACGACAATTGGCATTGGCGGCAGTGGGCAAGGTAACTTTTCGATCAATGGAAGTAATCAAAATATCCCCATGGAATTTCAGGAAGGAACATTGAAATTAACAGAGGGAAGATATCGTGATGACAGTGACGCAGGCAGGGATACCTTGTATATCACCGAAGAATTTGCCGCCAAGAATAATCTTGCCATCGGAGACGTTATTGAGTTAACCTCTACTGTTGATGCTAAGACATATCCCTTTGAAATCATCGGAATCTTCTCCGGCAGCCCCGGATATCTGGTGGATGAGATGAGAACGTCAAAAGAAAGCGTTGAGAGGCTGTCGGTTACAAGTGGCGATGAAGTGGAAATTTCTTCCGTTCGATTTCTGCTCAATGACCCCTTAGAGGTAGAAGACTTCATCAGTCGGCAGGAAAAGAAGATCCCCGGCGAATACATCAAACTATATTCCAATGATGCCCAGTATCAGACACTGACGAGACCGCTGGAACTGGTTGAGACGGTGCTTACTTTGCTATTGGTTATTGTATTTGTTGCCGGTGCAGTAATCATGATGGTTGTCATTGCAATGTTTGTCAAGGACAGAAGATTTGAGATAGGTTTGCTTTTGGCAGGAGGAGAAGGCAAGGGCGGGATATTCGGCCAGTTCCTGCTGGAGATACTACTGGTTGCAATTACAGCTTTTATCCTGGCAGCGGGTGCAAGTAAAATAACTTCACAGGTTATGGCATCCTGGATTATTCATACGCAATTCGTAGAAGAAGACACACAAAATATGGGGATGATCGCATTCGGAGATATGAATAAAAAGCAGTTGGAAATGAGTGATATTGCCAACGAGTTTAATGTAATAATTAATGCGGAGGTCATCCGGAATTTGTTTTTTGCAAGTATTGGAATTGTATTTGTAGCTACAGGAGCACCACTCATTATTATTCTTGGTTATAAGCCAAGAGAATCCCTGCAAAGTTGACGGATCAGAGGAGGAGAGAGCTGAAGTTTTTGTATATATAACATAAATGATGAATTAATCTGACCGTTAGCTGCGGCAAAAAGGAGGAATTTTATGCCAATATTTAAACTTGAGAATTTAACCTACGGATATATTGACGGAGGTAAAAAGAGAACCATATTGAACGATCTTTCCTATGAATTTGAAGAGGGTAAGCTCTATGCCATACTTGGCCCTTCGGGCTCCGGTAAAACTACATTATTAGCGCTGGCCGGGGCACTGGATGTTCCTGAAAAGGGAAGGATTCTATATAAAGAGAAGAATATTACGCAAATAGGCTATACCAAATTTCGAAGGAATCATATGGCCATTATATTTCAAAAATATAATCTTACAGACTATCTCTCTGCCGTAGAGAATGTGGAAGCAAATATAATGCATCCCAATCAGAAGAGAGAGAAGCAGAGAAAGCAGATTGCGTATCAGCTTCTGGATATCGTGGGAATTGTCCAATCCAAAGCTGACAGAAGAGTTACAAAATTATCCGGTGGTGAGCAGCAGAGAGTCGCTATTGCCAAAGCACTGGCAAAGGATGTGGATCTCATCCTGGGGGATGAGCCGACAGGAGCATTGGATACAGCTACAGCAAATGAGGTTGTTGATTTGTTTAAGCGTCTTGCACATGAGTATGGTAAGACTATTATACTTGTGACTCATTCTGACGCAGTAGCTGCAAACAGCGATATCACGCTGCGACTGAAAGAAGGTAAGCTGATTCGCGAAACAGGAGGCTTTTAATATAGTGGAAAGAGAAAAGAAATTTTTGGATGAACTATCTTCCGGAAAACCGGAGAGCTTTCAGGAGGAGGTATTAGAACCGGTACGCAAATGGCCAGGGCGGGTCGTAGCGGTAGTGGCACTATTCCTGCTGGTAATTTCGGCTTTCCTGATTCTGACACAAGCGGGCCGGGTCACCGTTCCCGATATGGCAAAATGGAAGTATGAGGACCTGGAAGCCTGGGCATTTAAGTATCATGATAATACGATTCTAAAGGGCATATATAGTGGGCAGACGCCGAAAGAGAATGTGGTATCACAAACAATTGCTCCCGGAAAGAGAATAGGCAGGAAGCAATCACTAACGGTTACATATTCTCTTGGAATGGATCCGGAGGAAGTGATCGGGCTTCCTGATATTAAAGAGATGACGGTATCAGAGGTTAAGTCCTGGATTGCGGATAACCAGCTGACCTCTGTCACAATAAAGCAGGAGCAGAACGAGATTATCCCCAAGGATAAGGTAATCAATTATAATCTGATTGATGGGACGGCAGACGAATTCCAGAGAAAAAGCAGATTAACGATCTACGTCTCCAGCGGAGCCCCGGACATGGATGAAGTCTTCCCCATGGCTGATTTCTATGGGAAGACGAAAACTGAGGTGCTTCAATGGGCAAAATCCAGGCAGATCCAGGTGAAGGTAACAGAGCGTTTTAATCAGGATACGGAGTATGGCAAGGTATATGATCAAAATATTAAGAAGGATACACAAATTACCCGAGAGGATAAAATAGAAGTAAGTATCTCCAGAGGAAAATCCATCATTGTTCCGGATTATGTGGGTATGGACAAAAGTGAGGCACAGGAATTATCAAAGCTGCTGGGAATTAATATTTTCATTCAGATGGTGGCCAGCAGCAAAAGAGCGGATACGGTCATCGGTCAGGATAGATCCGCAAAGACAGAGGTGGATCAAAAGCAGATCGTAACCATACAGATTGCAAAGAAGGAAGGCAAAGTAGTGGTTCCTGATTTTAGCGGGCTATCTGCAACAGAGGTCAATAATCTGGCGGCGCTCTATGGGATGAAGGTTTTTGTGAAGAATCAGAAGGAAGCAGGTGACAACGGAATTGTCATGGCACAGAACATATCACGCGGAACCATGATCGATGAGAGTACGATCGTAACCCTTGAGATGAAAAAACAGGAAGGGAGTATTCCCTTACCGGAATTTATTGGAATGACGAAGAGTAAAGCACTCGAAACGGCAAGAAATATGGGAATTGAATTGATTTTTGATGAAAAGGAAACGATGAGAGCGAAGGGACAGACGGTGCTTTACCAGGACAAAAAACCAAAGGAGAAATTAAATCCAGGTGATACACTGTTGCTTACAATAGCTGTCAATAGCGGTATTGTGGCGATTGATACCCTGGATATGAGCCTGAATGAGGTGAAGGCATGGGCCCTGCAAAATGGAGTCATTCTTAATACGGTTGAATGCTACAGTGAAGAAGAACCGGAAGGAACATTGATAAAACAAGATTGTAAGCCGGGGAATTATATTCCGTCAGGAAAGAACTTTACGGTCTATTATTCTCTGGGCTTGGTAGATGTTCCCGACTTTACGGGCAAGACCAGAACTGATGTCCTTGCCTGGAGGGATGAAGTCAATAAAAAAGGTGCGGATATCTCCATTAACTTTTTATCCGCAGCGGAAAGCTCTGCGAGAAAAGGGATAATTACGGATCAAAGTTTAAAGGATGAGGAGACAGAGCGTTCGACAACAATCAATGTATGGGCGTCTGCCTCAGACCAGGGCGCCATGATAAAGAAGTTTGAAGGGATGGATATCGATGACTTTAAATTGTGGTGTGAGATAAATTCTGTTCCATATAAGGTCAAAGAATGTTATAGCGACCTCTACCCTAAGGGAACGTTATATGAGCAGAATTATATCAATACCTATCTTCCTGAGTATACCTATCTGAGGATCAATTACTCCCTGGGGAAGGTGTATCTCGACGATTATACCGGCAAAACAAAAGCAGAATTGGCAGCGTGGCAGAAGGATGTGAACAATAAGCAGGGAGACCTTCAGATAGAGTATATCTATCAATATTCCTTCCTTTATGACAAAGGAATTGTGGTGGAGCAATTCGAGAAAGAAAAGGAGATTGATATCGGCAGCAAGATAAAAGTAATTGTATCACTGGGATTAATCAGGTAATGATGAAAATAAGAATAGTTGAATAAGCAAAAGCCTTGTAACACAATGATTACAAGGCTTTTGTAAGCACCATCAGCTGCTGAAAGGAAATTACAGGATCTACTTCTTCCAGGTATGTGGGGTAAACAATAATATGAGAGGAAAAATCTCCAACCTGCCGGCCAGCATATCAATCATCATTACAATCTTTGAAAAATTTGAAAAGGAACCGAAATTTCCTACGGGGCCAACAATATCAAGTCCCGGTCCAACATTATTTAATGTTGCTGCCACAGCGGTAAAACTGGTTGTAAAATCAAAATTGTCCAATGAAATCAGGATAACGGAAGCTGTAAAAATAAATATATAGGTAATAAAAAACATATTTATGGACCGCATGGTTTCATGCTCAATCTTATGTCCGTCGAACTTTAATATTTTTACACTCCGTTTGTGGACAAGATAAGACAATTCCTTTCCCAAAGCCTTGAAGAGAATCACGATACGGGATACCTTCATCCCGCCGCCGGTGGATCCGGCACAGGCACCAATAAACATGATAAACACGAGAATTGATTTGGAGAAGGCGGGCCAGGCGTTATAGTCTACGGTGGCATAGCCTGTGGTTGTAATGACGGAGGAAACCTGAAAGGCAGCTACCTGAATAGAACCAAGGAAGTTTTTTATACCGCCAAGATTAAAGGAGATCAATATAATTGATGTAACGACAACTAGAAAATAATAGCGCAGCTCCTCACTCTTAATGGCGATTTTGAATTTACGAAATAATATCAGATAATAAATATTAAAGTTTACACCAAATAGGAACATAAATATGGTTATTACATTTTGATTATAGATGGAGTAATCCGCCACACTGGAGTTCTTAATGGCAAATCCGCCGGTTCCGGCCGTACCGAAGGTTAATGTTACGGCATCAAATACAGGCATTTTCCCAAATAAATGCAGGATAATCTGCAATAATGTCATTCCGATATACAAAGCGTATAGAATGATAGCAGTAGATTTCATTTTCGGAACAAGTTTTTCTATGGAGGGTCCGGGACTTTCCGCACGAAGGATATGCATGCGTTCGCCCCCTGTCATGGGAAGGATGGCAAGAATAAATACAAGAATACCCATGCCCCCGATCCAATGGGTAAAACTTCTCCAGAACAGCATACAATAGGAAAGTGCTTCCACATCACTTAAGATACTGGAACCGGTCGTTGTGAAACCGGATATGACTTCGAATAAAGCATCAGTATAACTGGGAATTTCACCGCTGATATAAAAGGGAAGTGCGCCCATAATACTAAGGACGATCCATCCCAGAGCAACGCTTACAAAACCTTCCTTTGAGAAGAATATTTTGCATTTGGGTTTACGAAGTAATAAGGGCAAACCCAGAAGCAGGCATAATCCGATGGTAATTAAAAATGCATAGCCGCTGGTTTCTCCATAAATAACTGCTACCATAACGGGAAGCATCAAAAGGGCGGCTTCAACAGTTAAAATCCATCCTAAGATATGCAGTATGATTGATCTGTTCATAATAAACCACCTTTTTATTTTAGAATGTCATTTAAATCATTCAAACCGGTAATTGTCGTAACAACAATAACAGAATCACCGATCTGAAGAGAGGCTTGTCCATTTGGAATGACAATTTTATTCTTTCGTTTGATACAGGAAAGCAGAAGGTTTTCCTTCAGAGTAAGCTTATACAGGGGAATACCTGTCAGTTTTGAGTTGCTTTTCACACGAAACTCCAGCGCTTCCGCTCTATTATCTATAATCTTATATAACGTCTCTACATTACTTCCCTTAGGATTTTGCATGGTGCGAATGTATTGTACAATGCGGTCCGCTGTTATAAGCTTGGGTTTTATGATGGTTCCAAGGGACATATCCTTGATCACCTCGTCAAAAGTCAGACGGGTGATTTTGGTGAATACCTTGGCTTTTGAATTCTTTTGGGCATAAAGTGACAACAGGATGTTTTCTTCATCCACATTTGTGAGGGCGATAAACGCATCCATATTCTCGATTCCTTCCTCCAGTAGAACATTGTGATCAGCAGCATTGGCATGAATGATTAAGGCCTCCGGCAGCATTTCACTTAATTGCTCACATCGGTCGAACACCTGCTCTATGATCTTCGTATGAATTCCTGATTCATTAAAAATCTTTGCCAGATAGACTGAGATATTACTTCCCCCAATCAGCATGACATCTTTCATCGCACTGGAAGAGATGCCTATTTTTCGAAAGAATTCGAGGGCATTCTTAGGGGTGGCAACAATGGAGATCTTATCGTCTGATTGCAATACGGAATTACCTGTGGGGATAAAGACATGATCATCCCGAACTACGACACATACCAGAATGTTGCAATGCAGCTGATTTGGTATATTTCTGATGGGCATATCATGAAGGATGGAATCCTCAGGAATCTTTAGCTGAAGTAATTCAACCCTTCCCTTGGCAAATACATCAATTTCAATGGCTGAGGGCAATCTGATTAATCGGGCAATGTCCATGGCAGTCTCAAGCTCCGGATTTATGATCATGGAAATACCCATTTCTTCTTTTATAAAATCTATTTCACTATGATATTGGGGATTACGTACCCTGGCGATGGTATGGCAGCTGCCGGCTTTCTTAGCGATAAGACAACAGAGCAGATTTAATTCATCAGATCCGGTTACGGCAATCAGCAAGTCTGCCGCTTCAATTCCCGCACTGATGAGAATATTATAGCTTGCTCCGTTTCCGATGACCCCCATAACATCAAGCGTTTGTGTAATATGATGGATGGCGGATGCTTTATGATCAATTAGTGTAATTTCATGTCCTTCTCGGTCAAGCTGTTCGGCAAGTGCATATCCTACTTTACCGCAGCCTAAAATAATTATTTTCATTTTATCAGGTAAACTCCTTAATCTAATGTGAATTCAATTATTATAACATGATATCGTAAAATTTTATATCTGAAGTTAAAACAATTATGTTTTCGGAAATATAGAACGCAGGTGCCCCATTATTATGTTAGGATGAACAGCAGCTCTTAATGATTAATTCGCCTGTATATGGAGGGAGAGATTCCCAGGGCGTTTTTGAATGCTTTTTGAAAAATAACGGGATCACTGTATCCGGACATAATGGCAATTTCAGCAATGGTAAAAGTCTCGTCCTTTAAAAGATTGCACGCCTTATTTATTTTAAACTGAGTCAAATAGGTCTGTGGAGACGTATTTAAACTTTCTTTAAAAATGGTAGTGAAATAGCTGCGATCCAGTCCCACGTATTTAGCCAGATCAGCTACGGTAATATGATCCATATAGTTGGTCTGAATATAATCCAGTGCCTTTCTGATATACTGACTTTTGGCGGTATGCTGGGATATGGAATTATTTTTTTGCGCATTCTCCACCAGTTCAGCAAAAAGAGAATAAAGCAGGGACTGAATTCGCAGATTGGTGCTGTGCGAATATTCGTTATTTACTTTAACCATTTCCAGCAAACAATTTTTAAGCTGGTCTCCTCTTGTAAATTGGAAGGTCGGATGATCGTTGGATAGCTCCGCCAGCTGTAAATAATGGGAAGCATTCAACCCATGAAAACCGACCCATACATATTCCCAGGGATTTTCCTTGCTTGCAGAATAAGTGGAAACATCATTGGGGCTTAATAAAAAACCTTCCTTTTCTTTTAAATGATAGGTTTTATTGCGCATTTTTAGAGTGCCTTCTCCGGATAAAATGTAATGGATGACATAATGCTCCCGTATGGCAGGTCCCCAGGTATGACCGGGAAGGCAGGAGGATATGCCGCAATAATACACGTAGAGCTCGGAAGAACTGGTGTTATCATTAAAATGATATTCTTCCATTGTATCATCCGTATAGATTTCTTTCAGAAAGTTATTGTATTTATTAACTGTTTTACCGTCATCAGATAATACCTCACAATGCTTTACTTTCATCGGCCTGACCTTCCTCGTATAGTATTCATATATTCGTTTTTATTATAGCATGATTTGGAGCAATAATTCAATGATCCATTCAAAACCCGGATTAACATGAAGTTACAATGGGTTACGGCTCACCCCCCATTCAAGGTGTTCATTGTTATGTGGGGAGTGAAAAGCAGCCACATTGGAAACAGACAAAGGAAGGCAGTATAAAGATGGTAACAATAGTCTTTTTGTTGTATAGAAAGAAAAGATAATTTTTTAAATCACTCTATAAATGTAATCAAAGTATACAATTTATGATGGAAGAAAACAAATATGTTGTGAAAAAATACAACAAAACATCTTATTTGTCCAACAATAGTTCATATAAATGGAGGAACTATGGTGCTATAATTGGCATGTAAACAGTTGATATGTTGTACGAAAATCGAATGGAGAGGAATGCAGATGAATAAAAATGAGAGTAAAAGAAGACACAAGAAAACATAAAAAGGGTTTTTTGAAGGAAATGAAAGAGAATAAAATTTTATATGCCATGTGTGTACCGGCTCTGTTAGTGTTGCTTCTCTTTTGTTATATTCCTTTTACCGGAGTATGGATGGCGTTTACAGATTACAATATTCTGGATGGTATTTTTGGCAGTAAATTCGTTGGACTTGATAATTTCAAGTATTTCTTTATTGGAAACAGCACGGCCTGGAAGGTAACATTCAATACATTGACCATTAATATTTTCTGCATCTTTTTTGGGCTGATTGTGCCGATCAGCATTGCGATCTTCTTTCATGAAGTACGCCTGAAGGTGTTTAAAAGACTGACACAAAGTGCCATGTTTTTCCCGTATTTCCTCTCCTGGGTTGTTGTAGGGGCAATTGTCTACGGCTTCTTTGCCAGTGACGTGGGATTGGTGAACAGGATCAGGGAGTCCTTTGGACTGGAAGCCATCAGCTGGTATGCCTCCCCAAAATACTGGAAGCCGATTATTATCTTCGCCAGCGTTTGGAAATGGAGCGGATATAATTCCATCATCTATATGGCGGCGATGTCTAATTTCGACAGATCTTTATTCGAGGCGTCTGAGATTGACGGTGCCAATAAAATACAGAGAATCCTGTACTTAACGTTACCGATGTTAAAACCTACGGCTGTTGTTTTGGTTCTTCTAAGTGTGGGGCGGATTTTTTATGGTGATTTCGGAATGATTTATGGTATCGTAGGCAACAATCCAAGCCTTGCGGATACGGTTACGGTTATTGATACCTATGTTTATCAATCTATGAGAACATTAGGGTTCTCCTATTCAACAGCAATTGGCTTGTATCAATCCATCATGGGACTGATTCTTGTTACCCTGGCCAACAAATTTGCCAAAAAAATAAATGACGGAGAGGGGCTGTTCTGATATGAGGATAAAAAGATCCTTTGGTGATGGTGCCGTGACCGGTACAGCATATCTATTTATGAGCTTATTTGCACTGATCTGCCTGTATCCGTTACTGCTGACCCTGAGTGTTTCTCTGTCTTCGGAAAGAGAAGTTGCTTTGCATGGTTATTCCGTGATACCCCAGGGCTTCACCTTTAATACCTACCTTTACATATTTGCCAACAGTGGCAGGAAGATATTACGATCCTACGGACTGACCATCTTTGTGACGGTGGCAGGAACCCTGGGCGCGCTTCTCGTAACAACGATGATCTCCTTTGCCACCTCAATTAAGACATTAAGATACCGGAATGCGATTACCTTCCTGTGTAATTTTACAATTGTATTTTCCGCAGGCTTAATCCCATGGTATATCGTATGCGTGAATTATTATCATCTGAGAAATAATGTTTTGGCATTGATCCTGCCTTCGATCTTCAGTGTCTGGAATATGTTTTTGCTGCGTACTTATTTTTCTTATATTCCCCAATCGTTATATGAGGCGGCAAAAATTGACGGTGCCAATTACTTTAAGATCTACTATAAGATTGCACTGCCATTATGTAAAACAGGTGTTTTGACTGTCGGATTGATGTATGCACTTCAATATTGGAATGACTGGTGGAATGCCCTGATGTTTATCAATGATAAAAAGCTGTTCACCCTGCAATACTATCTCTATAATATTTTATCCAATGTCAATGCCATCAGTTCGGGTGTGGTTCCTTCCGGAGCAGCAGCAAACATCACTTTGCCTGCGGAAACGGTTAAGATGGCAGTAACCGTAATTACCATCGGACCAATTATCTTTTTATATCCGTTTATACAGAAATTCTTTGTGAACGGGATTATGACCGGAGCAGTAAAAGAGTAACAAAATGATAATGGAATGGAAAGCAGTCATGCTTTACATAAATATTAACAGCATTTAAAAGGAGGATTTTATGAAAAGACAAAAATTGTTAGTGCTTGTACTGGTAATAACAATGATCTTGGGATTACTGGGCGGATGCAGCAAAAAAAGTGAAAATAGTAATACCGGCAGTGAACCCGCCAACTCGGAAAAGACCGGCTCCGGGAAGGCCGATTCCGGTAAGAAGGAAGCATCTCCTGGGAAAATGGAGACGCTGACAATTTTATATCCGGGTGATGAGGCCGATCGTATGACGTCATTCCTTGAGAATGAATTTGCTGAGCGAATGGCAGCGGATCTGAATTTAAAAGTTAAAATGATTTTTGTTCCCTGGGATTCCTATTGGGAGCAGAAAGACATTATGCTGGCGGCAAATGAGCCAATTGATTTGTATTGGGACGGTTTGCCCAATCTCTCACAGATGGTAAATGAAAAGCAGGCGCAGCCATTGGATGATCTGATTAGCAAGTATGGACAGGATATGCTTAAAGTAATACCTGAAACTCATATTGCAGGTGCCAGGGTAAATGGTCAGATCTATGGAATCCCTTCCTCCTATGCATCCTCCTCAGGTATGTATCAGTTTGTTACGGTTCGTCAGGATCTAATGGATGCGGTTGGTATGACCGATTTAAATACAGCAGCAGATTTAAAAGAATATGCAGCCAAGGTAAAAGAGAATTATCCTGAATTAAAAGGACCCGGAGATATTATATTCAAGCCTCTTACAAGATATTTCCAACCCGAACAATATACCTTTGTGGCAAAAGAGGAAATTGCAGTATACGGTGAAGATACTGGTAAGGTATACAGCTATTATGAAACAGATGCTTTTAAGGATGTGGCAAAGTTCAACAGTGATATGTATCAGTCAGGTTTGTATAAAGATGAATTATCCACCAATTATAATGAGAGAACAAACCGTATGCAGACAGGTCTGTACATATGGACGGAAGGTTCTTTTGGAAAAGACACAGAAATTGCTGATGCAGTAAAGGCCAATGCGCCTACTGCCGTATTAAAGAATTATATGCTTGCGGATGATAAGCCGCGTTATATTACCGCCACCGGTGGAGAAGTGCTTTGTATTCCTTATACAGCGCCCAATCCCGAAGGTGCCATGAAATTTATCAACTGGCTGTATTCTTCCCAGGAGAACTATTTATTTGCCCTTTACGGTGTAGAAGGCAAAGACTATGAGATGGTTGACGGAAGAATTAACAGATTGGTTACCAACGATTTCTTCTATGAATGGATGTTCCGTAACAAGAATTATACAGTATTCACACCGAATGTGGATGCTGCCTACATTGATCAGTATCAGCACTGGGATGATGACGCTAAAATATCCAATGCCATAGGATTTGTATTTAATAATGAGAATGTAAAAGAGATAGAGACCGCTGTATATGAAGTATGTACGAAAGATCTGGCGGCGGTAAGAAACGGTTTTGTAGATTTTGATTCCAATTATGATGCTGCCATAAAGAAGCTGAAGGCTGCCGGAATTGATAAATATATCGCAGAGGTACAGAGACAATTTGATGAATTTGTAGCAAACAGAAATAAGTAATCGTATTTGAATATTTGTTAATAACCGGGCCACCTGATGTAAAAACCGATGTTATGGATGGGTTTTATATGTGGTGGTCTTGTTATGCAGCCCGGGACCTGAGATTTACGGTTTGAAGTCAAAGGTTGGTTTTCTCCGGAGAATAAGGGGAAGCAGGACATAACATTACTTAGTGACACTTTAGTTTAAGGAGACACCTATGAAAGAGAGAATATTAGAGAAGGAATACTGGTATGGAACCTGTGTAAAGTACGGTGTGATAATGCCACTCCATGCGGGGAGTGAATGCACCCTGGATTTTAGCACGAATGAGACACCCAATCAGGCTATGCCGGTGATGATATCCAGCAAAGGCAGATATCTTTGGAGAGGAACCGGGTTTAAAATTACGTTTCACCTGGGAGTCATGGAGTTTCCTGATGATGTGATTTTAAAAGAAGGATATCATCATCTGAAAGGTGCTTACTTAGCTGCGATGCAGTCGTATTTTCCATTTCATCAAAAAACACCGTCAAAGAAATTATTCAGCAGGATCATCTATTGTACCTGGATCGAGCTTACATTTCATCAAAATCAAAAGGATATCCTTGCCTATGCTCAGAATATCCTGAATCATGGCATGCCGGCAGGTGTCTTAATTATTGATGACGGTTGGGCAGAGTATTATGGCGACTGGAGATTTCACAGCGGGAGGTTCCCGGATGCAAAGAAGATGATGGAGTGCCTTCATGAGATGGGATTTGAGGTCATGCTCTGGGTAAGTCCTTATATCAGTGCCGACACGCTGGCCTATCGGGAGGCCTTGAGCCAGGACCTTTTAATTAAACAGGAGAACGGCGAAACTTACATAACAAAATGGTGGAATGGGTATTCGGCTGTTCTTGATATGACCAATGACAGAGCGCAGGAATGGTTTGGCAGGCAGTTAAGAGAATTACAGGCGATGGGAGTGGATGGTTTTAAATTTGATGGCGGAGACAGTATTTATTATCGGGAGGATAATATTACTGCAATTAAGGTATCGCCGGACGAGCATTCCAACCTGTGGGCAAAGTTTGGAGAGCAGTTTGAATTTAATGAATACCGGGCCAGCGTTTTTGCGGGTGGATACGGTCTGCTGCAAAGACTCTGCGATAAAGATCATTCCTGGGGACACAACGGTATTGATTCACTGATTCCGGATATCCTGCTGCAGGGACTGACAGGTCACCCCTTTGGCTGTCCGGATATGATCGGCGGGGGAGAATATGTGAACTTTTGGGAAGCGGCTGAATCAAACTTTGATCAGGAGTTATTTGTGAGACATTGTGAAATTGCCTGTCTGATGCCGGCGATTCAGTTTTCGGCGGCTCCTTTCAGGGTCCTTAGTGAAGACAATTTTGGGCTGATTCTGCAAAGCCTGGAATTTAGAAAACAGTATCTTTCGGAGATTCTGGATTACATTGAACTGGCGGCAAAGACAGGAGAGCCGGCGATACGATATATGAGCTACGAATTCCCGGAGGAACCGGTGGAGTGCATCATTGATCAGTTTATGCTGGGGGAATCATTGCTGGTAGCTCCGGTTTATCAGAAGAATTGTAACAAAAGAGAAGTATATCTTCCCAAAGGAACATGGAAATCAGGGAATGAAATAATAGAAAGCAAGGGAGAAAAAGCAGTTTGGAAGTCTGTTCCAGGCTGTCCGCTGGTCTTTAAGAGGCAGACAGAAGGGCAAAAAAATAGAGCGGGTGATGGGAATCGAACCCACGTATCTAGCTTGGAAGGCTAGTGTTCTACCATTGAACTACACCCGCATAAAAAAGAAAGCTCGTTTATTTTATCATCTTATATGACAAAATGCAACTATTATTTAAAATATAAACCAAACGTATTATTTAAAATACAAACCAACGATAAGCTTAAATGACATAGATGGAATTAATCATTGTCATTTGAGCTTTCCTCCGGGGTGAGCAAGCAGGGATCCGTTGGGGAAACGGTCGGAAAGAATTTGTCTTGCATCTATAACTCCTATGGTTTACTTCTCGCCTCCCACGAGCCCTTTGAAAATACCAGAACAGCAATTATTGAAGAAAAAGATATCCTGACAACCACGGTTGTACTGGAGCATGCGTCCCTACGAATCAGAGTAGGGGATACGGATGTGGGCAGAGAACTGAAAAGGCAGATTGAGAAGCTGGAACTTCTGCTCTATTGTTATGAGAATGGAATTCTCAGTGAGCAGTCCTGACAGTCCAATAAACCGGACCATAAGAATGAGGTCTGAACACAGGCAAAATATGGTATCAAAAAAACTTTAACTTACACTTGACATTCTGAAATCTTTGGTCTATACTTTGTTTTAATTTACAGAATGACAATGAGGTCGTGCAAAATTTGCATGACCTTTTTTTGTTTCTTGTGTAACTGATAAGAATAAAGTATGGAAATCGCATATTTCTGTTGACATGTATATAAGAATATTATATCATTTTTTTATACTCTAACTGGTCATGACAACATAACGACATAACAAATATTTTATGTGGAGGAAA
Source organism: Bacillota bacterium (assembly GCA_023439505.1). Taxonomy (GTDB): domain Bacteria; phylum Bacillota; class Clostridia; order Lachnospirales; family Lachnospiraceae; genus Mobilitalea. The sequence continues at coordinate 43,658 of JAEXNR010000013.1, read as the reverse complement.
AAGATGTTAGAAGATTATGTTCCAAAATATTATATACTGCGACAGGAACTTCTCAGAATGATTGAGAACGGTACGTTTCCCGAAGGGGAACCAATCATGAGTGAACGGGAGCTGATTGAGAAATATAAGTTCAGCAGAATTACAGTTCGTAAAGCCATTGATGAACTGGTAAACGAAGGACATTTGTACCGCATTCAGGGAAAGGGCACCTTTGTAAAGGGAGATGCCAATGCAAGCCAAAGCCTTTATTCGTTAAACAGCTGCACGGAGGATGTAAAGAAACTTGGAAAAAAACCAACCAAAAAGATTGTGTTTGCAGAAAAGAAAGATGCAGATGCAAGGCGTGCAAAGCAATTAAATCTTTCCATGGGAGACAAGGTGTTTTCCTTTGGGCGAATTACCTATGCGGATAATGAGCCGTTAAACTACACCATCAACTATCTTCCGGAGAAGGTATTCCCCGGTCTGGATCAATTTGATCTGGAGAAAAACTCTCTTTATGAAATCATACAAAAGGAATACGGGATACAGATTGTAAAGGCACGAAGAACCATGGAAGCGGTTATTCCGGATCCAATCATAGCTAGATTCCTTGAAATTAATGCAGATATGCCGGTCATTCTGTTTGATTGTGTCACTTATGGCAAAGTTTATGGGAAAGAAATTCCCATTGAGAGTTTTCGGTGCTACTACAGAACAGACCATTATAAATTCTACATTGATCAGGTGAACTAGTATCTTAAAAAGGAACATATTAAGGAGGAAGAATCATGAAAAAATTCTTAGCAGTCGTATTATCTCTTACCCTGATCGCAGCAGCACTTACCGGATGCGGCAGTAAGACAAAGGATTCAAGTCAGGCAGACAGTCCCACCGCCGAGCCTACGAAAGAGGCGCAGGATGATACCAAAGAGGCAGCATCTGATTTAAAGGTTGCAATCGTTTGTGATGCAGCCGGTCAGAATGATAATGGTTACAATCAGTCTGCAGTCGAAGGTGCAAAATCAGTAGCCGGTGAATACGGCTGTGAATACAAGGTGGTAGAGCCTACGGAAAGCACGGGAGATACATTGGCCGCGCTGGCACAAGATGGTTACAATCTGATCTTCTCCATGGTATATGATTTTGATGCACTGATCAAAGGAGAAGCAGGATCTGATTCTATTGCATCTATGTATCCGGATACTACCTTCGTTGTTTTCAATGCAACGCCCAATGTGGATGATGCGGGAAACATCATACATGATAACGTAATTTCTGTTTTATATAATGTAAATGAATCTTCCTATCTTGCAGGTGCACTCTCCGTATTGGTAAATGAAAATGCTTCCGTCCTCTTTGGAGACGGATATCAGTTCACAGATCCCTCTAAAACCCGTGCGTTAGGGTTTATCGGAGGAACTGATTCGGCAGGTATCAAGGTATTTTCCATTGGTTATGTGGAAGGGGTACAAAAGATTGCCGGAGAACTTGGTGTAAACTATGATTATTATACGAAATATGATGCAGGCTTCTCAGACAGTGCTACAGGCGGTACCATTGCCGGAACCTATTTTGATCAGGGTGCCAATGTAGTATATGTATGCGCAGGCGGTGTAGGCGACGGTGTAACGGCAAAGGCAAAGGAAAAAGGCAAGCTGGCGGTACAGGTAGATTCCAATAAAGATGATCAGCAGCCGGGCTATGTTCTTACTTCCGTTATTAAGAACACCAAGGTAGTTGTGGAATCACTGTCAAAGGCAATGGCAGAGGGCAGCATCGGCAGCGTGGAGCGTAATACTACATATGACTTGGCCAGCGGTTCCACGACCATTACGGATCTGGCAGCCATCAGCAAGAATATTCAGACTACGGATGAGGCACAGAAGAAATGGAATGAAATCAAAGACAGGATCGCCCAGCTGCAGAGCCAGATTTCAGATGGCACGATTACTGTAACCAATATGCAAAATGGTGACAGCTTTGATGAGAGCTCCTGCCCGAATATCAAGTTCAAATAAGACTTCAATAGAGCAGGGCAAGTATAACAGGTCTGTATAGATAGGTATTCCCCGATACGCTATTTATATGGATCTGTTGTCTAAAGGAGGGCGCTCGTATGGAACATATGATTGAGACGATTGAATTAACAAAAAAATTCGGCGATTTTGTTGCCAACGATCATATTCATCTGTCTGTCAAGCCACAGGAAATCAAGTGTATTGTCGGAGAAAACGGAGCCGGGAAGACGACATTAATGAATATGCTGTATGGGCTCGTGGAACCGACGGATGGAAAGATCTTAATAAGGGGCAGAGAAGTTAAGATGAAAAGCCCGATTGATGCCATCAGTCATGGAATCGGTATGGTACATCAACATTTTATGCTGGTACCGAGTTTAACTGTATTTGAAAATATTATGCTTGGCACCGAAATCAAAAAGGGCGGAGTATTGATTGATAAGAAGAAAGAAATTGAGAAAGTAAAAGCGCTGATCGAAGAATATCATTTTAATCTGAATCCCATGGACAAAATTCAAGATATCTCCGTCGGTAGCCGCCAGAGGGTGGAGATCCTCAAAATGTTATATCGTAATGTAGACATCCTGATTCTGGATGAACCTACCGCAGTATTAACACCTCAGGAAACAGATGAATTGATTGTAAATTTAAAAGGATTAAAGAAACAGGGAAAGACAATACTGATTATTACCCATAAACTTCGTGAGGTAATGGAGGCATCGGACAGCGTTACTGTAATTAAGGCCGGTAAGGTAGTTGGCAGTGTCCGGACCGAGCATACCAGTGAACAGGAACTGGCCCAGATGATGGTTGGCCGCAGCGTAATGCTGACAGTGAAAAACGATACTGTTGTACCTCAGGATGCAAAAGTGGTTTATCAGGTCAGGGATCTTACAACAGAGAACTTATTTGGAAAGAAAGTTGTCAATAAAATTACATTTGATGTTCACAAGGGAGAGATTCTTGGGATCGCCGGCGTGGAAGGAAACGGTCAGTCAGAGCTGGTAAAGCTTTTGAGCGGACTGATGACATCATCGGACGGATCCATTCTGTTTGAGGGAAGAGATGTGACAAACTGGTGGCCCAGGCAGATCAGAAGGGCAGGAATCGGAATTATTCCGGAAGACCGGTATGCCCAGGGGCTTTGTAAGGAAATGTCCATTGGGGACAATTGCATCGCCGGATATCATGATCACCCCACAATCTGCAGACACCGGCTGTTACATCGAAAGGCAATTAATCATAAAAGAAACGAAATGATAGAGACTTACAGTATCAGAGTTGGTGACATCAAGGGGAATGTATCCTCCCTATCCGGTGGAAATGCACAGAAAATCGTGGTGGCGAGAGAATTGTCTGAAAAGCCCAGACTACTGATTGCCTGTCAGCCTACCAGAGGAATTGATATTGGTTCCATAGAGGCAATTCATAAGCGGCTGTTAGCGTATCGGAATCAAGGCAACTGTGTGATTTTGATCTCCAGCGAATTATCTGAAATCATGAGCCTCTCAGACAGGGTGATTGTAATGTACAAAGGAGAAATATCCGGCGAGATTGATCCGAAGAAAACCGGAATGATGGAAGTCGGATTGCTGATGGCGGGGATTCATAAGGAAGAGGAGGAACAATCATCGTGAGCAATAGAGCTGGAAAAAGACTTACAACACTCCTCAACTGTATGGTGCCCGTCCTGCTTGCATTTGTGGCAGGAGGCATCGTAGTTTTTGCAATCGGAGAAAACCCGTTTGAATTATATTATATTCTGATCAAAAAATCATTTTTAACGGCTACAGGCTTTTGGAATACCCTTCATTATGCCGGACCTTTGATTTTAACCGGACTTGCCATCGCCGTTACCTTTAAAGCCAATATTTATAATATGGGTGTGGAAGGGTCTCTTCTGGCGGGAGGATTTGTTGCGGGAATATTGGGCGCCCAGCTGGGAGGACTGCCTTCTGTTCCACTAAAACTCATCTGTCTGGCAGCGGCAGTGATCTTTGGCATGGGCTATGCGGCAATCGCTGCGATACTGAAGGTAAAGTTCAGGGCCAATGAGATGGTAGTGACAATGATGATTAATTATGTACTGGCAAAGGTTCTGGAGTTCCTGACAACATCAGTTTTTCGCGATTCCGGCAACGGATATGTCTGTACGCCGGTAGTCTCAGATTCAGCCATGTTCTCCCGGTTAATTCAAAAATCAAGGTTTACGCTTTTCTTTGTTGTGGTACTCATCGTACTGGTACTCCTGTATATCATTATGAAGAAATCAAGGCTGGGATATGAAATTACCGCCATGGGTAAGAACTTTGAATTTGCGGAAGCCACCGGTATGAATGTAGGTAAGACAATTATGAAAATTATGCTGATCTCCGGTGCACTTGGCGGTTTGGCCGGCGGCGGATGGATGCTGGAGGACCAATACCGCTACACCCTGTCCTTTTCGGCAAATCCGGGGCTTGGCTGGGATGGTATGCTGATTGCTCTGTTGGGAGGTCTTGATCCCATAGGCATATTGGTGGCGGCAATCTTTTATGCCGGACTGAAGACGGGCGCGGACAGCATTAACATGTATACCAATGTACCCAAAGAAATCGTAGCTCTGATTCAGGCTTTGATCGTTCTGTTTTTGGCAGTCAAGTTTTTCAGGGAACGAAGAGCAGGCAGAAAGAAAGCGAAGGAGGCGTAGAGCAGCATGCAGATGCTTATCAGTATACTTTACGATTGTTTATATCACAGTGCTCCCATTATTCTCTGCGTCCTGGGCGGTATCTTCGCCTATAAAGCGAATGTATTAAATATTGCACTGGAAGGTATGATGTTAAATGGAGCATTTATCGCAGTACTCAGTTATTATGCCACAAAGAATATGGCGATTACACTATTGCTGACCATTGGATCTACCTTACTCTACGGTCTGATATTTTCCTATTTCGGAATTACCTTAAAAGGAAATGTCATTGTGATTGGTCTGGCATTAAATATGGCAGCATCGGCAATTGCAGGATTTGTCCTTGTCATGATGCATTCCTCCAATATTATTATCCCCGATTTCAGCGTGAATGAATTTAAGATCAACATTCCGCTTATCAAAGATATTCCGATAATCGGAAGTATCGTGAGCGGTCATCCTGCTATTACCTATCTCAGTTTTCTGATGATATTCCTCATTTATATTCTGATGTATCATACCAAATTTGGTGTATATGTCAGAGTGGTGGGAGAAACTGAGGAGGCAGCGAAAACCATAGGAATTCGTACGAACCTTTATAAATATGCGGCGGTTTTACTGGGAGCGGTAGGCTGCGCTCTGGCGGGAATGAATCTCTCTCTGGAAAGAATGGGGCTGTTTACAAATAACATGACGGCGGGCAGAGGGTTTATCGCCATTGCGGCCATCTACTGCGGTCAGGGCGATCCGGTCAGATCTTCCCTCTATGCTATTTTATTTGGACTTGCACGTTCCCTGTCGGTAAATCTAAGTATATATGCCGGTAATGCAGCCGGATTATTTGACTGTATTCCCTATATTGTCATGGTGGGGGTACTATCCTTTGCTTCCTTTGTAAAGCATAAAAATGTCAGAGAAAGAGGATTTAAGGTAAATGAATAAAACAGCATTATTAATTGTAGATATGGTCAGAGATTTTACCGACCCGAAGGGGCTGGTGTATTATCCGCAGAATCTGGAGATTGTACCCAGAATACAAAGCGTGCTGAAAGAATGCAGAAAGCAGGAATGTCTGATCGTATTTTTACAGCATTGCAATCGAAAGGACAAACCGGATCACCGGATTTCCTCCATGCGTCCCAATTGTCTGGAAGGAACCTGGGGCATTGAAATTGATCCTAAGCTGACGGTGGATGAGAAGAAAGATTATGTCATTCGCAAACGTCGCTACAGCGGATTTTTTGCAACGGATCTGGATATGGTCCTTCGTGAACATCGGATCGAGAATCTGATCATTGTGGGTACCAAGACAAACTGCTGTATCAGGGCAACAGTTACAGATGCATTTTATCTGGATTATAACGGTATCGTGATCAGCGATTGTGTGGCTACCGACTCTGAAGAGGTAAATCAGGTACACCTCAATGACATCAAAAGGTACCTGGGACAGGTAATGGATAGTGAAACGCTGTTTACTAAATTAAGAGCAGGAGAATTGTAGGAAGTATGAAATATGATGCAGTGATAAGCGGATATGTAAGTATGGATCACATTATAAAAATTGCATCCCCGGCACAGACGGGACATACCTCCATCGTGACCAACGCAGACAATGGAAAGATTTATTATGGAGGATGTTCGGTAAATATCGCAGTTTCCCTGTGCCGGCTGAATATGCGGGCAATGCCCATATTACGGGTAGGCAAAGATTATGAAAGCAATGGATTTAAACAGTTTCTGGAAAAATCCCGGGTGCCGCTGGATGGAGTGACGATGATAGCGCATGAGACAACCTCAGCCTGCTATTTAATTCAGGATAATCATAATGATCATATCACCATATATTATCCGGGATCCATGGACAAAAAGTATGCAGCCCCCATTCCGGACACCTTTTTTCAGAATACGGCACTGGGCATTATAACAGTGGCAAGCAAACCGGATAACAGCTATTTTCTGGAACAATGCAAAAAGTATAACGTACCGGTTGTATTTGGTATGAAAGATGATTTTGATGCATTTCCGGTGGAATTTTTAAAGGAGATTTTAACGGAAAGCACTATGATCTTTATGAATGAGGTGGAACGGGAGATTATAGAGAAGCTGTTTGGCTGCAGCAGTATTAAGAAACTGTTTGAAATTGGTAAGGCGCAGACCATAGTTACAACCCTGGGAAAGGACGGCAGTATCTGCTATACCAAAAATGATACGGGTAGTATCGAAGAATATAGGATCGGTATATGTGAAGTAGATTGTGTTGTCGATACCACCGGTGCAGGGGATGCCTATATGGCAGGATTTATCTACGGATATGGCAGAAACCGTTCTGTGAAGGAGTGCTGTTGTCTTGGAGCGGCATTATCCTCCTTTATCCTGCAGGGAATCGGCTGCTGTACGAATATACCGGATTGCAGCAGACTGGAAGAGAAAGCCATGGAGCTTATGAAAGGAAATGAAGAATGAGTACATTATATATGGGCGCGGATCAGGTGGCCAAATACGTGATATTTTCAGGAGATCCCTGGCGTGTGGAGATTGTCAGGGAGTATCTTGACAACCCTGTAAAGGTCGCCTTTTTAAGAGAATTTAACACATATACCGGATCGTATAAGGGAGTACCGGTGACGATTACTTCCACAGGAATTGGAGCTCCCGGAGCAGCAATTGCCATGGAAGAGATGTATGAAGCAGGAATGCAGGTAGCGGTTCGTATGGGTACTTCCATGGCGCTGCAGGATGATATGCTCGGTAAATTTTTAATCCCTGTGGCATCTTTTCGGATGGAGCATACCAGTGAAACGTATGTGGAAAGCGGATATCCGGCGGTGGCAGACTTTGATCTGGTTCAGGCCATGAATGAGACGGCGCGCAGCTTCGGAGCCGGTTATCGCAACGGGATCAGCTGCACCATGGACGGTTTTTACAGTCAGATGCACGATTCCAGGTTTTCCTTAGAATCAGGGAGGAACATGCAGCCGATGTTTGACCGTTTAAAGAAGCTTCATGTTTCCGGAATTGATATGGAATCCTCCTGTATGCTGGTGCTTGGAAGACTCATGCAGGTGAAAACCTGTGTTCTCACCATGACAACGGTTTTAGAAAATCTGAAAAAGGTATTGGAAGGACAAGAGAGAAAGGATGCGGAGGATCTTCTGTGTAAAGCGGCACTGGAAGGGATATACCGTTATCATATGCAGCAGGAAGAGAAAGCGTTATGATCTGAGTCAGTTGGTTTTGACCGGGGTCAGAAGGAGGAAAAGATATGATGAGACCAATGAAACTGGCCGGCAGCGAGTTAATGTTTGGAACAGGCTGTCTGGCTTATCTGAAAACGATAAAAGCGAAAAAAGTATCCATTGTAATCGGAGGATCCAGCATGAAAAAAAATGGGATTCTGAAGAAGGTGGAAGATTACATAAAAGAAACAGGGGCCGAAACCATGGTGGTATCAGGCGTCGAGGCAGATCCCCATTTTTCAACGGTGATGGGTGGGGCTGACCGGATGAAGGAATTTGGACCGGATCTGATTGTTGCTCTTGGAGGAGGTTCCGTGATGGACGCTGCAAAAGCCATGTGGGTTTTTTATGAACATGAGGAATTATCAAAGCTTGAGGAGCTTTTTCCTCCTTATGAATTCCCAAAGCTTCGCAGAAAGGCAAGAATGTGCTGTATCCCGACGACCAGCGGAACCGCAAGTGAAGTCTCCCGCTCAGTAGTTATCACAGAGGATGAAACCGGTATCAAAAGAGGGCTGGGTAACATGGAGATGATGCCGGATATTGCAATTTGTGATCCTGAGGTAACCCTTACCATGCCATCCGGGATTACCGCTGAGACCGGAATGGATGCATTAACCCATGCATTGGAGGCAATGGTGTCAAACCGTGCCAACTATCTTAGTGACATACTGGCGGTAAAAGCAGCACAGGATATCATAAAGGCATTGCCCGCAGCTTATCAGGACAGCGGTGATTTGTCTGCCAGAGAGACTATGTTAAATGCCTCCATGATCGCAGGTATGGCCTTTACCAATGTTTCCCTGGGAATTGTACATTCCATGGCCCATACCCTGGGAAGCTTCTTTGGCATTGCTCACGGTCTGGCGGATGCGATTTTATTACCTTATATTATCAGGTTTAATATGGCATCCCCTGAAGCAAAGCAGCGCTATGATGACTTTGCCCAAAGCATTGGCGGTAGCGATCTGATCGATGTGATCCGCGGGCTGAATCGGAAGATGCAGATTCCGGACACGTTGGATCAGATGATTTTAGACAGAGAAAAATATGAGAAACTGTTGGATGACATGGCGGTAATGGCTTTGGCGGATGGCTGCACAAAGACAAATCCCATCCTGCCAACAATGGACCAGATGAAAAACTTATTGATGGAGGCATACAGCGGTTAATGAAAGAGAACTTTGAAGTAATATTATACTTGTCCAATGGTTATCCGACCATCGAGTCAAGTATCCGGACAGCAAAAGAGTATGCGGATGCCGGCTGCACCATGATTGAGATAGATTTTCCCTCCCATCATCCGTATCTGGAGGGGGAGATGATCGCGGGACGCATGAAAAAGGCGCTGGAAGCCTGCGACGACTATGACAGATATATGGAGGAGATTATTAAGGTACACCAAAGTCTTCCCAAAGTAAAGCTGCTGGTGCTGGTATATGAAAATACCGTTCTGGAAATTGGTGAGGATAAGTTTATTGAGTTTTGTCTGGAGAATGAATTAAGGGATGTCATACTGGTGGGACTGTCGGACCAGCGGATGAAGGAGAACTTCATACGGAAGGGATTGCGGGTATCCTGTTACGTTCAGTTTCAGATGCTGAAGGAAGAAGTTTCCTCCGCGGTTGCTTCCAATGGTTTTGTATATATGCAGGCGAAGCCCGCATCGGGACAGGGATATGTGAATGAGAAGTATGCTACACTTAAGGATTGCATCACGCATCTTCGTGGTCAGGGAATCGATCGTCCCATTTACTGCGGCGTGGGTGTCCATGATCCCTCTGACGTTGCCATGGTAAAACAGGCAGGAGGAGACGGTGCCTTTGTCGGCAGCGCAATTTTGAAACTTCAGGAGAACCTACCGGCAATGAAGGATAAAATAAGAGAATTTATCGCCAGCGGTAACACCAGATAAGGCAGAGGTGAAACCAGATAAACGATTAGTGAAACCAGATAGAACAGTGTTAATACCATAGAAACAGGGAAGCATAAAAGATCATGAAACTAAAAACAGGTTGTTTCACTTAAAAAGGAGGATATTGTTATGGCAAAAATAAAACTTTGCGGCATGATGAGGGAAGAAGATATCAAAGCAGCCAATGAGGCGAGGCCGGATTATATCGGTTTTATATTCGCTGATTTTGACAGACACTATCTGACACAGGAGAGAGCGTGGGAATTGAAAAAACTGCTGGATCCTGCTATTTTAGCGGTGGGGGCATTCGTGGATGCTCCGGTGGAGACAGTAATTGAACGGCTTAACAGCGGTTTGATTGATGTTGCCCAGCTGCACGGAAAGGAAGATCCTGCCTATGTAGAGCGGGTGAAGAAAGAAACCGGTAAGACGGTACTAAAGTCCATGGGAGTAACTGACCCGCAGAGCGTAGAGGAGATTATAAAGAGTAATGCAGACTTCATTCTGTTAGATACCCCGGGAGGATGCACGGGTAAGCAATTTGACTGGAATCTGATACAGAATGTGGACCGTCCCTTCTTCTTAGCGGGAGGGCTGAATACGGACAATGTGCAGGAGGCGATCCTTCGTTTCAGGCCTTATGCGGTGGATATCAGCTCAGGCGCTGAGACGGATAAAGTCAAGGATCCGGCAAAGATGAACCTGCTGGTACAGCTGGTAAGAGAAATTAAGTAAATCATAACATACATAAGGAGGAGTTAAATTATGTTCTGGACAGAAGAATTATTTCATACCAATAAACCGATTATTGCAATGTGTCATTTGCAGCCGCTTCCGGGAGATCCCGGTTATGATGAAGCCGGTGGCATGGAAAAGGTTGTGGAACTTGCAAGGAAGGATCTTTATGCGCTGCAGGAAGGCGGAGTAGACGCGGTGATGTTTTCCAATGAATTCAGCCTTCCCTACCTGACGAAGATGGAAACGGTTACGGTGGCGGCTATGGCGAATGTTATCGGAGAATTAAAGAAAGAAATTTCTGTGCCTTACGGAGTTAACTGCTTATGGGATCCCATCGCCTCTCTGGATCTGGCGGTGGCTACGGGTGCCAAATTCATCCGTGAAATCATATCCGGCGTATATGCCAGTGATTTCGGTCTTTGGAATACCGATCCCGGAGCTGCGGCCCGTCACAGAGTACGGATCGGAGCGAAGGATGTGAAGATGCTCTTTAATATTGTACCGGAAGCAGCAAAATACCTTGCGGACCGTGATATTACAGAGATTGCAAAGACCACAGAATTTAATAATGCACCGGATGCCATCTGTGTCTCAGGACTGACAGCGGGCAGCGAGACAGATTCACAGGTATTAAAGCGAGTAAAGGATTCGCTGAAGCGTACCCCTGTTTTTTGCAATACCGGCTGCAATAAAGATAATATTACAAGGCAGTTATCCATCGCAGACGGGGCCGTTTGTGCGACCACATTCAAATACGACGGAATCTTTGAAAATGCGGTGGATGTAAACAGAGTAAAGGAATTTATGAAAGTAGTGAAGGAATTCCGGTAGGAATGGAACGTTACCCCTGACATTACCCACTACAGCGGCAAAGTGAAGAATGTTAATTAAAGGTTACAGTAAGGAAAATAATGATCCTGTAAAGTGTGAGTGATAGCATACACTTTGCAGGATCATTTTGTATTCGTGATCAAATATCCTTAAACTGACTGGGATGAAGACCGGTTATTTTCTTGAAAACCTTGCTAAAGTACCTTGGGTTGGGATATCCAACCATCTCTGCAATTTCAAATATCTTAAGATCAGGAGATTTTAACAGTTCCTTAGATTTTTCGATCCGGACTTTCGTGATGAATTCAATGACCGTCATCCGGGTGGCCTGTTTAAAGATCAGGCTGACATAATTCGGTGTCAAAAAGACAGATTCGGCGATGGAACTGACACTTAATTCATCCATATAGTTTTTATCGATATAAGTGCAAATTTGCTCTATTATCTTGGAATGCCGGATTTCCATACGTTCAAAGAAGTAGGTGGCAAGCTCCATACAATAATCGGTCAGTGCAGTTGTTAATAAGGATTGCATACGAGCCTGCAGCATAATATTCTTTATCTCCCGTTCTTTCTCAGGAAGGGTTTTACAATTTAGCTGACCGGTTTTAAAATGTCTTGTGATTTGCCCTACGATATCAAGATAATACTGACGGATTGCCGTAACAGTGAGAGAGCCTGACTGAATGAATTCATGAAAATGGTGGATGAGCTCTTTCACATAGCTGCCGTCCCCAAGCTGGATTGCATTAAATAACTCACTTTCCAGAGCAGAAAGCTTTAGGGTATCCAGATCATCGATATCTATCTGCAAATCAAAATCATCAATCAGATTGATGCTTTCCCTGCCGGTATAAAATCTGTATTGAAGTGCCTTGAGCGCATATTGAAAGCCGGTCTGGATCTGGGATATGTTACTTACCGGGTAGCCGATGCCAATCGAGACGGTGTGCTTCATATATTTATGGATGGACTGCTGGATCTGACGGCAAAGGTCTGTTTGTTGATCCTGAATCAAAATCCTGGATTTAAAAATAATGACCAGCTGGGTATCATTTAGCTGAACACAGACGCCTGCCTCATAATTATCAATAATCTCCATGGTGATATTGTGTATGGAGAAGATCAGTAACTGAAGATCCTCCTCGGAAAGCGTCTCGCTGATTTCATGAAAGGTATCCGGCTCAATCACTGCAACCGAGACCTGCTCATCCGGATCAAAGGGAAGTTCAAGATAGTGGCACTTGCGCTCCAGCTGCTCTTTTGCGACAGGAGTTCCCATCAGGAGATTTACCAGAAATTTGTCCTTGGCCAGCAGACGAAAATCCTTCGTCTGCTTTTTCAGATCCTCGATAAAGAGACTCAGGTTTTTCTCCTTATTCAGTTCAGAAATAACCTTGCGAATAACCTGTGTCAGTTCTTTCACCTTAATCGGTTTCAAAATATAATCAGTAATATCCAGTTCCAGTGCTGTCTTGGCATAGGTAAAATCGGAATAACCGCTGACAATAATAATTTTCAGCTGGGGCATTTCCTCACGCAGCTTAGCAGAAAGCTCCAATCCGTCCATATGGGGCATACGGATATCCGTCAACAAAATATCCGGTTTGCCTTTCAGTACCATTTCATAGGCTTCCTCCCCGTCGGAAGCCATTCCGGTGATCTCGATCTGATAATCGGACCAGTTTAGCTTCTCCGGGAGAGAGTCTCTTACCATACTTTCATCATCTGCAATGATCATCTTATACATGATTTACCTCCGTGAACCTGATTATGGGCAGCCGCAGTGTTACAATTGTGCCGCGCGGGCTGTTGTTTTGATAGGTTAACCCGTATTCCGGGCCGAATTGATTGATAATCCGGTGGTATACATTACGAACGCCAAAGGATTGTCCGGTTGTATTCTGAATTAATTCGTCGTTAAGCCGGTCAATATCACATCCGATGCCATTATCTTTCACTTCCAGCAACAGATATCCATCCCGGAGTTTTGAGGTGATCAGAATTGTTCCGGGTTCTTCTTCGGGCAATAGCTCAATCCCGTGAATCAGAGCATTTTCGACCAGAGGCTGGAGCAATAGCTTGATGGTGAAGAGCCGCATTGTCTTTGGGTCAAGCTGAATCTTATAAGTTAGTCTGTTCTTATACTTTAACTTTTGAATGACAAGGTAACTCTCAATTTGTCTCTGTTCTTCTGCAAACGTTATAAAGGTCTTGCCCCGATTCAGACTGTACCGATAGAAATCTGCCAGCGCCATAACCAGATCGGACATCAGCTTTATATCACCGTTTTGTGCCGTCAACAGAATACAATCCAGCGTATTATAGAGAAAGTGAGGATTAATCTGGGCCTGAAGCGCATTCAACTCTGCGGATTTCTTGTCCAGCTCCGCCTTATAAAGGTTGTCTATCAAAGAATGAATTTTGTTTATCATGTCATTATATTGCTGGATCAGATATTGAAATTCGTCATCATACGGGTAATCCAGATGCAGATTAAAATCCCCCTTCGCAGCAACCTTCATAGAAGAAATCAGAACGTTAATCGGCCTGGTCATATCATGTGTGAAGGATATGGCTACGATAAAGGAAAATAACACACCAATAAAGAGAAACAGCCATTGTGTCGTTGCCAGATCCCGGCTGCCCTGTGTCAATTCATGGACGGGGATCAGAGAAAGCAGGGACCAGCCCTGCAAAGGAATGGGCTTGTAATAGGCAAAGTAGCGGCTGCCATTTTTGCTGTAATAAAAAGAACCTTCCGTATTGGAGGGGATCCGGGAGTAATAGGGAGTATCCAGTGCTGATGTATTCACCAGATCCGGCTGGTTGGAAAATAAGATGTCCCCATTCTGATCGAGAACCAACAAATCTGTATGTTCTGTCATTTTAAGGGTATCCAGTAACCGGCACAGGGGCTCGATATCAAAGTCTATGGTCAGCAAAGCCGCGTAGGGAATTCCGGTTCGCTTCAGTCCATACAGCCGTTTGGCATATCGCATTACAAAATCAGAAGAGAGCTTTGCGTCAGTAATGTTATGGATCAGTACAAAATTGTCATTTGAGGCCAGAGGAAGATACCAGGCGGCTTTTTCAATGGAAAGATGATCCTCTACATAGGAATAAACCCGGTAATCACCATATTCCGGTCGGTTTATCATATATAGGGTCGGATAAATGGGTGTATTCAAAATATAGGAAAAGTTATAGTTTTCCAGGGTACTTGAAATTAACCGCCGTTCATTGAGGATCGTCGTACTGTTTAGCACGGGAGATACCGCGTCATTGTCCGTGGACAGGGAATAGGAATCCTTATAAGGGTGATTTTGAGACAGAATATTCATAATATTATCATTGTAATAAATCTTGTTCCCAATATCACAGATAGAGTCGATACTTTGCTGCAGGTTATTGGCAAAAAGATCAAATTGCATGGGAATCGAGTCCCTGGCCTTTTTAATGATATATAACTTAGTCTGTATCTGAATGGATAAAGTCAGCCCGGTTAAGGACAGAATGGTAAAAACCAGACTGTAAATAAAAAGTCGTGTTCGAAAAGATATATGCTTCATTCCGGTTTCCTTTCAATAGGTTCTAACTACAAATTTTCCCTAAAAGTTTGAACCTGCGAAATCCGGAAAACAAACGAAGGGCGTGTTTGAGCGGGTATTGTTACTAGTATGAATTAATTATAATCTAATTATAAAACCCGTGGGAATAAAATTCTATAATAAAGTCTCCAATAGAATGATGTTGTCTTTCAAGGGGGGATGTCAGATTGACGAAGGCAAATGGTTTTTGTAAGATAGGGAAAAAAGAGGGGGGATTTTATGATCCATACAAAATATTATGAACTGATGAAACAGCAAGAAGAATTGATTAACCGGAAGAATCCGGTAACTGATTTTTACAATGGAATATTAGAGCGTTATCAGAATCCGGTCATCACCAGGCACCATATCCCGATTCACTGGAGATATGATCTGAATATACAGAGCAATCCTTACTTTATGGAGCGACTTGGGATTAATGCAACCCTTAACTGCGGAGCCATCTGCCATGAAGGCAAATACTACCTTTGTGTACGGGTGGAGGGGTTGGACAGAAAGTCTTTCTTTGCTCTTGCAGTCAGTGATCATCCTACCCACGGATTCCGGTTTTGCGGGCATCCGATTCACTGGGAGGATGTGGATGACAGTGAGGTCAATATGTATGATATGAGGCTGGTAAAGCATGAAGACGGATATATCTACGGAATCTACTGCTCTGAGTCTAAGGACCCCTCTGCCCTGCCATCGGATACCTCCTCTGCCTTTGCCAAAGCAGGACTGGTACGGACCAAAGATCTGGTTCACTGGGACCGACTGCCCAACATTACTACCCCTTCACCCCAGCAGCGCAACGTGGTGCTGCATCCGGAATTTGTGCACGGTAGATATGGCTTTTATACCAGACCACAGGATGGATTTATATCTGCGGGAACAGGCGGAGGCATTGCCTTTGGAACCTGTGACAATATTCTGGAGCCGATAATTGAGGATGAAACAGTTTTGGATGAAAGACAGTATCATACGGTGTATGAAGTGAAAAACGGTCAGGGGCCGGCTCCGATTAAGACAGAAAAAGGATGGATTCATATTGCCCACGGGGTAAGAAATACGGCAGCAGGTCTGCGATATGTCTTATATGCTTTTGCCACTTCTCTGACGGATGTAACCAAGGTGATTGCCAGGCCCGGAGGTTACCTTCTGGCGCCTTACGGTAAGGAACGGGTGGGAGACGTATCAAACGTTGTATTCTGCAATGGAGTGATTCCCACACCGACTGGGGATATCTATTTGTATTATGCCTCCAGCGATACCAGAATTCATGTGGCGCATACAACCATAGAACGCCTGACAGATTATGTTTTTCATACGCCGCAGGACCCCTTCCGGTCCTTAGCGTGTGTGCGGCAGAGAAATCATATGATTGAACAAAATGAGCTGTTATTGGATCAGTATCAGATAAGTGATTGCTTATAGCAGGGAGGAACAGGAATGTATTTTGTAATAGAGAGGATCAATCGGATCCTGAAGGAGCTTAGGGAATATATCTATCCGGATTCCCATGAGATTACCGGATATCGGATGAAAAAAGGATCGGAGAGGGACGCCTGGGAGAGGGGACTGGATGTATCGGACTGGGAGTACTTTGATTCATCCATGCGCTGGGGAGGTAAGGAGGAAGCGGACCGTCATTACTGGTTTCGGACAGAGCTTGTGATCCCTGAGGATCTGAGGGACAAAGAAGTGGTCTGTCATATGACCACGGGAGAAGACAGAGATTGGGATCTTGCCAATCCACAGCTGCTGGCCTATCTGGATGGCGTGTTAATTCAGGGGATGGATATCCGCCACCGTGACTTTACAATTACAAAAAAAGCGGTTCCCGGTACCAGATATCAGCTGGCACTGAAGGGATACTGCGGGATCAGAGGCGGAATGGTAGAGATGACCTCCAGCATCAGCGCCTTTGACAGAGAGACAGAGAACTTATATTACCATATCAAAGTTGCGATGGATGTGGTGGAATATCTGGACCCAGAGGATATCAGAAGAATTGATATTTTAAAATACATGGAACAGGCGGTGCAGATGATTGATCTTCGCCGTCCCCGGTCGGATCAATATTATGAATCCGTCAGGGAAGCCTCCCGGTATCTTGAGACAGAATTTTATCGAAACTACTGCGGGAAAGAAGATATCACTGCACTTTGTGTGGGACATACCCATATAGATGTTGCCTGGTTATGGACCTTTGCACAGACCAGAGAGAAGGCTGCAAGAAGCTTTTCCACTGTCTTACAACTGATGGAAGAGTATCCGGAATATATCTTCATGTCCAGTCAGCCTCAGTTATATCAATACATCAAAGAAGATTACCCGGAGATTTATGAGGCGATAAAAAGCAGGGTGAAGGAGGGACGCTGGGAGCCGGAGGGAGCGATGTGGCTTGAGGCAGACTGTAATCTGATCTCCGGAGAATCCATGATACGCCAGATTCTTCATGGAAAAAGATTCTTTTGGGAGGAGTTTGGAATTGACAGTAAGATACTCTGGCTTCCTGATGTTTTCGGATATAGCGCCGCACTGCCACAGATTTTGAAAAAGAGCGGGATTTCCTATTTTATGACCACAAAGCTTGGCTGGAATGAGTACAACGGGATACCATATGATACGTTTCACTGGAAGGGAATTGACGGCAGCGAGGTATTGACCCATATGATC
This sequence comes from Bacillota bacterium, assembly GCA_023439505.1. Taxonomy (GTDB): domain Bacteria; phylum Bacillota; class Clostridia; order Lachnospirales; family Lachnospiraceae; genus Mobilitalea. The sequence goes on along the minus strand of JAEXNR010000013.1, from coordinate 25,998 downwards.
ACAACCCAGGATCCCAAATTCAATATCACCCCCCATGCAACCTCCTACAATGGGCATATCATTCCTTCCAATGTAATCGGTGCATGGAAGCGCTATCATCAGAAGGAGATCAGTAAGGAAGTACTGATTGCCTATGGCTACGGAGATGGGGGAGGCGGACCTACAAGGGAAATGCTTGAGAATGCAAGAAGATTACAATACGGTATTCCCGGCTGCCCCAAAGTAAAGATAGGTAAATCCCTGGAATTCTTTCAGCGTCTTGAGCAACAGACCGCCGGGAGTCAAAGACTTCCCAAATGGGTGGGGGAACTATATCTGGAATATCACCGGGGCACCTATACGTCCATGGCAAGAAACAAACGTTCCAACAGGAAAAATGAAATTCTCTATCAGAATGCAGAATTCATCTCCCTATTTGCTGATCGAATAACAGGAGCAGCGGGCTATCCCAAAGAAGAACTAAACAAAGGCTGGAAGACAATTCTTTTGAACCAGTTTCATGATATTCTTCCCGGGTCAGCCATTCGGGAGGTATACGAAGATACAAAAGAAGGATACAGGCAGATTGAGGAAGAGGGTAACAGGATTCTTAAGGAGGGACTTGAGAAGATAGCCGGACAGATTGAGACGAAGAGGGATTCCATCATTGTATACAATACACTGAGTACCCGACGGACCGATTTGGTTCGAATGAGACTTTCGGATCAATTCAAAGATCTGGTTCTGACAGACAGCAATGGGCGTGAGGTGCCGGTGCAGATCATAAAGGAGGGAGCAAAGGATGGTAACGGGCAATATGAGATGGTATTCCTGGCCGCTAACCTGCCCCCCATGGGATATCAGACATATGAAATTATCCGGGAGTCAGAAAGACAACTGCAATGTGAGGCCGGAGAAACACTGATACTATCGAAGGACTATCTGTCCAACAAATTCTTTGACATTACCCTGGATCAGAAAGGGAACATTACGGCGATCTTTGACAAAACAGCCGGAAGGCAGGTACTAAAGCCCGGTGAACGGGCCAATGTTTTTCAGGTGTTTGAGGATAAACCGCACAATTATGATGCCTGGGATATCAATGTGTATTATCAGGAAAAAATGTGGGAGATAACAGAGGCGCTAAACATTGAATACACAGAGAAGGGGCCATTAATGGGCGGACTTCGTATCACAAGACAATTCTTAGATTCCGTACTGGTACAGGAGCTGGTCATTTATCGTGATATTCCAAGGATTGACTTTATCACCCATGTGGACTGGAAAGAAAAGCAGATGCTATTAAAGGTTAAATTTCCCCTTGACCTTCACGGAGATAAGGCAGCCTTTGACATACAGTATGGGAATGTAGAGCGGATGACCCATAAGAACACAAGCTGGGATTTTGCGCGTTTTGAGGTCTGTGCGCATAAATGGGTGGATATCTCAGAGGACGGGTACGGGGTAAGCCTCTTAAATGATTGTAAGTACGGTCATGATATCAAAGAGGGGGATCTGCGTCTGACCCTGATTAAATCGGCTGTTGATCCCAATGAGGAAGCCGACCGGGAACGGCATGAATTTACTTATTCTTTATTCCCGCATGATGGCAACTGGAAACAGGCCCATACGGTGGCGAGGGCTTATGAGTTGAATTATCCGCTATACGCAGCAATGACCCAGGCTCATGAGGGCACACTGCCCGGGGAACTTTGCGTTGCCTCGGTTGACAAAGACAATGTAATCATTGAGGTAATAAAAGAAGCAGAAGATGGGAAGGATGCGATTCTTCGGTTGTATGAATGTCATGGAAGAAGAACCCAATGCCGGCTGAAGTGGTTTCAGAATGCTTCTCAACTCTATGAATGTGATCTCATGGAGCATAATCTTTCCTTATGCGGGAAGGATACCGATGGGATTGCGTTTGAAATAAAGCCGTATGAAATTAAGACATACCGAATCATAGCGTAGGGAGGATCAGTGATGCAGGAGATGGAGAACAAACAAATACATGTGATTTATAAGACTCATCTGGATGTGGGGTTCACAGACTTTGCAGGCAATGTGGGAAAGGAATATTTAAATCACTATATACCCAAAGCGCTGCAGATAGCCAGAGATTTAAGAGAATCAGGCGTTACCCAGCGATTTATATGGACGACGGGATCCTGGATTATTTATGAATATCTGGAAAAGGCAGACGCCAGGGGACGTCAGAGAATGGAAGAGGCAATTGATGCAGGAGATATCCGCTGGCATTCTCTTCCGTTTACCACACATACGGAGTACATGGATGCCTCCCTGTTCCGGTATGGTCTGAGCCTTTCAAAGCGGCTGGACGAGCGATTTGGCATAACAACAATAGCTGCCAAAATGAGTGATGTGCCGGGACATACCAGAGCCATGATTCCACTGCTTTTAGAAGCGGGGACAAAATTCCTGCATATTGGCTGCAACCCTGCCTTAACGCCCCCTTCTGTTCCTCCCGCCTTTTGCTGGAAGGATCGGCAGGGATCAGAGATTACGGTGATGTATCAGGTGGGATATGGTTCTTACATGGAGCCCGAAGGACTGGGGCACGCGCTGATGTTTGAGCATACCAATGATAATCTGGGGCCGCAGACAATGCAGGAAGTGATAGAAGGACAAAAGAAAATACAGGAGGCGCACCCGAACGCAAAGGTATCTGCATCGGACTTAAATTCCTTTGCCGCAGAGCTTTGCAGGATTTCTTCCCGGTTACCGGTGATTGAACAGGAAATCGGGGATACCTGGATCCACGGAGTGGGGACAGATCCAAAGAAAACAGCACAATTTAGAGTCTTGCAGCGGGCCAGAAAGGAATGGTATGATAAGGATAACAATCCGAAGGCTTCCCTGGCTCCGTATGCCGGACAGATGGAGTTATTCAGCCGATCCCTGTTAATGATACCGGAGCATACCTGGGGGATGGACATAAAAACCCATCTGAGGGATACAACCCATTATGAAAGAGAAGGCTTTGAAGCAGTCAGAAAGCAGGATAATTTTCTCAAGGTAGAGGCTTCCTGGGAAGAACAAAGAGAGTATATAACAGGTGCAATGAAAGCGATCAGGGGAACACCTATGTATGAAACGCTGGAGCAGAAGCTGGAGGAGATTATCCCCCAAAGACCGGATCTGACGGACTTTGATCAGATAGACTTATCAGCTCCGGCCCTTTATACGGACACTTTTGAAATAATGTTTGATGGCGCCGGTTCCCTGTGCTTCCTACGAGACAAAGGTCGGAATCAGATAATCTTTGATGAGAACCATATTGCCGGCAGGTTCATTTATCAGGCATTTACAGATCAGGATTATGAGAGATTTCACAGACAGTATCTGAAAGATCATGCGGAATGGGCAATTTACGATAATGGAAAACCGGGTTTACCGAAGGAAGATCATGAAGTAATTTCCTATGCGCCTGTTCTCAGACAGATCTTTAAGAATAGAAAGGAAACCGGCTATCTTGTGGAATTGGGCTTTGATGAGGAGCTGCAAAGGCGGTACGGATGCCCGAAAGAACTGTATATCCAGTGGACGTTTAATAACAGAGAACGGAATATTGAAGTTACTCTGCAGTGGTTTGACAAAGCGGCAAACCGTCTGCCGGAAGCGTACTGGCTTTGTTTTCATCCGGTGGTTCCGGACGATAATCGCTGGATGATGGTGAAAATGGGACAGGAGATTTCTCCTTTGGATGTGATTGAACAGGGAAACAGAAAACTGCATTGTATTGAGGAGCAGATGATATATAGGGATCCGGGGTGTTCTCTCAGTATCAATTCCCTGGACGCACCGCTGGTTGCACCGGGCAGGCCCTCCTTACTGGAGTTTAATCAGGAGCAGCCCGACTTAAGTCAGGGTATGGCGTTTCATCTGTTCAATAATGTATGGGGCACCAATTTTCCCATGTGGTACGAAGAGGATGCCTGCTTCAGATTTATCATATCCTATTAAATGAAACATCTGATATAATGGAGAAATGGTCCAGTGGGCAATAAACCGGAAAAGTCGAAGGAGGTCAGTCAGTATGAAACGTATTCTATTAAATAGTCTGGTCATTATCTTTCTTTTAATTGATATCATCCTTTTTGTATTATCGCAGAAAATACCGTTTGATACGACCGCACCGAAGGCGCAGGTAAAACAGGAGGATGATACGGTGATACGGGTTGCCAGGAGAAATTATTCGAACTCCTCAGCGTTTGCCCGGCTGATTGATGATTATAATCAAAACAATCAGGATAAGATCAGAATTGAAATGGTTGGGCTTTCCGATTCGAATTTTCAAACGGAATTAAATTATCTGATGACATCATCCGAGGAACCGGACATCATGAATATTGACTCCGACTGGATACGGACTTATATAGAGAAGGGATGGCTCGTTGACCTAAAGCCGTATATCAGAGAGGAACTGCTGGGAAGTAAGACAAAAGAAGTGACGGACTATCTGAGTGCCTATACACTGAATGGTGCGATTTATGTATTTCCCACTTCTTTCACCACATATCGACTGATGTATAACATTGATCTTTTTCAGCAATACGGACTTAGCGCACAAGGTCCAACGACATTTCACGATATCATCGATTCCGCTGAGCACATCAGCAAAATGGGGAAGGATAAAAATGTATTCGGCCTTGTTCTACCCATGAAAGATGCACTGGAGGGGTTTAAAAAAAATCTGGAGATCCCCTGCACCAAATCGGATATCAATTATTATAATCCGAAAACCGGTAAAGTAGATTTTTTGGTTTATTCCGACTGGTTTTATGCAATATCGGATCTGATTTACCGTAATATCATAATGCCGGGTTATGAGAGTATTGATATGAATCTGGCGCTGAACCAGTTTGCCGAGAGGAATGTTGGGATGGTTTATGTTTCCAGTGAAGATTATCCGACAATCCAGTCATTATATAAAAACGAGGATCACTGGAAGATTATACTGCCTCCGGACGATAAAGAAACGAAATCGGACTTAATGATGACTTACAGCAGTTACTATGGTATCAGCAGGCGATCAAAGAATCTGGATCAGGCCATTGTGGTATGGAATTATCTCAATTCCAAGGAATTTAATATGGCGTTATTCTCACAGGGAGAGTGTCTGCCCATCAATTACAAGGCGTGGGACCTAAGTGCCGACAAAAATCTGGATCCGATGCTGGAAGCCTTTCTTCCGGTGCAGCAGGAAACCATCTATCCGGTCTATGGGCCGGAAGCCGAAAATATTCATCGTATCAATACTTATTTAAACTGTCTGAAGCAGAAGGCAGATATTAACGACTTGCTATTAAGAGAGAACTATTATGTAAGAAAGAACCCGTCAAAATAAGAGTGAATCATGTTAGGATATCTATAAAGGCAGTTGTAAATGCCCTTCCTCCTGTTGTGTACAGCTGGAGGAAGGGCATTTTGCAACTGCCTTTTCCATAGATCGGATCTGATTTGACAGATTGAGACGCTTAACAATAGATTTGGTGAGTTAATTATAGTTTCGTTTATTTTTCAATTGTTATGGTTCCGATATAATAAGTCCATCAGGAAACAACTTAAAAGAAAGGTGCGAATATCAGTGACGACAGACGAAATTGCAATGAAGGGACAAATTCCACACAATAGAACAGGAAAAGGTATAAAACGTTTCAAAAGGTACAGAGTAATGTATCTGATGCTTTTGCCGGGACTTATCGTACTGGCATTGATGTATTATCTTCCAATGTTCGGCGTGGTCATAGCGTTCAAGAATATTAATTATCAACTGGGAATATTAAAAAGCCCATGGGTAGGGTTCGATAATTTCAAATACTTATTTTCCTCGGATAATGCGTTGATCATGACAAGAAATACACTGCTGTATAATGGGTTCTTCATCATCACCGGATTACTCATCTCGGTATCCATGGCATTAATGTTAAATGAAATAAGGAAAAAATTTGCCGCTAAACTTTATCAAACAATTATCCTTGCTCCTTATTTTCTTTCTATGGTTGTAGTCGGATATCTGGTCTTTGCCTTACTTGGTGAAGAACAAGGTTTCTTAAATACTCAGTTACTGACCAAGATGGGATTAAACCCGGTGCAATGGTATCGAAAAGCCAATCTCTGGGTTGTCATTCTGCCTCTGGTTCATATCTGGAAAAGCTCCGGCTATGGTACGGTAGTGTATCTGGCGGCTATTGCAGGAGTAGATAAAGAACTTCATGAAGCCGCCAAGATTGATGGAGCCAACAGATGGAAACAGATATGGCACGTTACACTGCCGATTATACGTCCTGTCATCGTCATTATGACGTTAATGTCGATTGCTAAAATATTTTATTCTGATTTCGGGTTATTCTATAATGTGCCAATGAATACCGGTATCTTAATTCCTACGACTCAGGTAATTGACACTTTTGTATATCGCTCTCTTATCGGAATGGGCAATATCGGAATGTCATCTGCGGCAGCCTTTTACCAGTCCATGGTAGGCTTTGTACTGGTGCTGGCTTCCAATCGCATCATTAAAAAAGTCGATCCGGACAGCGCAATGTTTTAGAGAAGAACAAGAATTAGTCAGTCAAATATATATCAGCGCAATAACCCAAACATGACAGGGGTATCGCAGTGCAGAAACGAGGTTAATCATGCAGTCTAAAAAGAAAAAATTAAGATGGTCCCAAATCATATTACATACGATTTTCATTTTCTTCTCCATCCTTTGTATCGCCCCGATCTTACTTGTGGGAATGGTATCCATTACGGAGAATCAGTCATTAATGGTAAATGGTTTCTCCTATTTTCCTAAGGAAATAAGCTTTGAAGCATATAAATATATATTTTACGATGCGAAATCCATAGTGAACTCCTATGTTGTAACCATACTAATCACCATAGCCGGCACCATTTTGAGTTTACTAATCACATCCTTATATGCCTATCCTATTTCAAGAAAAGACTTACCCTGTAACAAAGTATTTACGTTTATTGTGTTCTTTGTAATGTTGTTCAATGGCGGTTTGGTATCAAGCTATATTATTAATACGAGAATATTACACTTTAATAATAATATCATTGCTTTGCTGGTTCCATTCCTGATCACTCCATTTAATGTTTTGATTATGAAAACCTTTTTTCAAAATACGATTCCGGCATCTTTACTGGAGGCTGCCAAATTGGACGGAGCCAGTGAATTCAGAATTTATAAAACCATTATTATTCCATTATCAAAACCGGTACTGGCTACCGTAGGTTTGTTTAATACACTGGGCTATTGGAATGACTGGTTTTCCAGTCTTCTCTATATCAGTAACAGAAATCTGTTTACCATACAATTCGTTATGTATAAATCACTGATGAATATTGAATTTTTAAAGAATAATATCGCGGCCGGTGCAGGCGGAAACCTTGCAATAGAGGTGATGAATGCGCCTTCCCAGGGAATTCGATTTGCGATGGTTGTCATTGGTGTCGGGCCAATGCTGCTTGCCTATCCTTTTTTTCAAAGATATTTTATTGAAGGTTTGACAGTAGGATCAATTAAAGGCTAATATCAGTATAGCGGATCAATTTCAGTATGGTTAATAATCATCAATCAAGTTGAGCGGTCAATTTGATCATTATTAACCGAGCTGGTATCTTATAAACCAGGCCGATAACGATCAGCGATACTGATCTAGTATAAACTTACTAAATCAAGGGGGTCACAATGTTAAAAAGAATGATTAGTTTACTGCTGATGTTGATGCTGATGGCATCACTGATTTCCTGTGGCAGCAGCAAAAAAGAGGAGACTTCAACAACAAAACCAGAGGAGACAACAGACAAAACCACAGATGAAGCCACGATTACACCGGAGGCTGACAAGGAATTAGAGCCGGTCACATTAACGATTTATTTTCCCGGTTCCGATAGTGGGCAGGTGGATGAAGGAAAGGTCGAGGCAGAGATTAATAAGTATCTGAAGGATAAGATCAATGCATCCGTGGATCTTGTACAGCTGGATTGGGCTACCTGGGATCAGAAACCGAATTTAATGATTAGTTCGGGAGAGGAATTTGATATCATCTTTACTGCCAGCTGGGGAGGTACGGTTTTTGGCAGTAACGTAGCCAGAGGAGCATTCCTTCCACTAGACGATTTAATTGATCAGTACGGACAGGAATTAAAAGCTGCATTACCTGCGGAAGTACTGGATGGGGCAAGGGTCGATGGCAAGGTTTATGCCATTCCTACTTATAAAGAAATAGCTTCCAATTTCGGCTTACTCTTTGATCAGACACTTATGGATAAGTACGGATTTGACTTGTCAACCATTAAGAAGATTGAAGACATAGAGCCCTGGTTAAAGACAATCAAAGAAAAAGAACCAAATGTCATCCCCTTCTTCTCCGATGGTAACAGATCTCCTTACAGTGCAACATACAGTTATGAAGGCGTAGGGGACGGTGATATACCGGGAGCATATGTAAATGGAAAAGTGGTAAATCAGTATCTTCTTCCTGAAAGTGTTGCTATGTTTGATCTTGCCTATCGATGGATGGAGCTTGGCTATATCAACAAAGATGCGATGCAGGCACCTTCCTATGATAATTACTTTTGTACCTCAGAACAGTTAAAGCCGGGCAAGGATGCGGAACTGTCAGCAGCGCGCAAAAAGCAATTAATACAGTTGGATTTAACCAGGCCGCAGATCCGTACCGGTAATTTACAAGGCTCCATGCTGGCGATCTCAAGAACTTCCAAAAATCCTGAGAGAGCTATGATGCTTCTTAACCTGATGAACACAGATAAGTATTTGAATAATCTAATGAACTTTGGTATCGAAGGTACACATTATCAGAAGGTATCCGATCATGTCATTACCAAGACAGAGGTTACCGGCAACTATTCCCTCGGAGCAAACTGGATGTTCCAGAATCAGTTCTTAAATTATCTGTGGGATAATGAGGATCCGGATAAATGGGAAAAATTCAAACAATACAATGAAGAAGCAAGTGCTTCTGATTTACTTGGTATGGTATTTGATCCCACTCCTGTGGCTGATCAAATTGCATCTGTCAAAAATACGTGGGAACAATATAAGAGGGCATTTAATACCGGTTCTTTAAATTTTGAAGAACACAAAGATGAATTCATAAAGGCCATGGATGATTCCGGTATTAATGTGGTATTACAAGAAAAGCAAAAACAGGTAGACGAATTTTTGGCAGGTAAATAAAGAATAAGAAACAAACAAGGACTTATCAAGAGGGTATCATAGGACCCTCCTGGTAAGTCCCTTTTTTTATTATGGAAGGAAGATAAGGGGTGATAAACGGAACATTCCCCTGCTAAATCAGAATTTTAGGCAGTTATTACAAGATAGAAGATCAGGTATGATATAGATAGTTTTAGAAATCCGGGGGAAAACAGTAATTAAGAAAGGATGGATAGAGACAATGAAATATCAAATTATGAGAAAGCTAACCGCTATTGCCGTTCTGGGCTTTATGCTGATATCACTCATCGCCTGCAACCAGTCAAAACAGGTCAAAACTCCTGCGTCAGAAGGAGTAGAAGTATCGGGAGATGTGCAGACAACAAATGCTCCCAAAGAAACAATACCGCCGGTCATACCCGAAGGAGAAGGACCATTTGCACGGCATGGCGCGTTAAGGGTGGATGGAACAAAGCTGATAGACAGTAACGATCTTCCATTTCAGCTGATGGGGATGTCAACGCATGGGATTGCCTGGTTTCCGGATTATGTAAACTATGATGCGTTCAAGACCCTGCGTGATGACTGGAATACCAATTGTATTAGAATTGCTATGTATACGGATGAGAGCGGGGGATATTGCAGGCCGTTTATTAACCAGGAGAAGCTTAAGAAGCTGATAAGAAACGGTGTTGATTATGCAACGGAGCTGGGCATGTATGTGATCATTGACTGGCATGTATTAAATGATGAGGATCCTAATCTATATAAGGAGGAGGCGATCGCATTTTTTGATGAGATGTCAAAGCTCTACAGTGACAGGGATAATGTCATATATGAGATATGCAATGAACCCTGCAAAAGTGCTACCTGGGATGGGGTTAAGCGATATGCCGAGGAGGTCATTCCGGTCATCAGGAAGAATGCGGAGAATGCAGTTATCATCGTGGGTACCACAAATTGGAGTCAGGACATTGACAAAGCAGCGATATCACCGTTAGAATATAATAATGTAATGTATGCATTGCACTTTTATGCAGCCACGCACACGGACTGGCTGCGGCAAAGACTTCAAGATGGCATAGCGTCAGGTCTTCCCGTTTTTGTTAGTGAATTTGGTATGTGCGATGCCTCGGGAAATGGGGGAAATAATTTCGATGAGGCAACAAAGTGGCTTACGTTACTGGATGATAATAGCATCAGCTACATCTGTTGGAATCTGGCCAATAAAGATGAAGCAAGCAGCGTTATTGCACCGGACAGTATGAAGACTTCGGACTGGGAAGAAAAAGACTTGAGCGAATCCGGGCAGTGGATACGAAACTGGTTTCGCGTTAAAGCCAATCCCTGACAAAAATGCCGTCAAATCGGAATATTCTCACGGTTAATCGGAATATTGTCAGGTTAATTTCACCGGGATTATGAGGTATTATCATTATAGTATGCGAAAGTGCCGAAGTTGGAACTTGTTGTGATTCGGCAGAATGGAGGGAGTATGAATCAACAATTGGCAAGAGAACTTTTGGGAAAACCGGAGAACCTTGCAAGAGAGTATTTTGGAGACATGATCACAGAACCGGCATGTTATGATTATCAGTTCATTGATGCCAGACTGAACAATCTGATTGTCATGGGCAGGTTTTTGTATCAGGTTCCTGCATTAAAAGAATTATATAAGCAGGAGGAACTGGCCATTTTCTTTGACAGCCTCAGTGTGTCACAGTCTCATTTCTTTCAGATTCATTGGGACAAGGATGAAATTGAATATTATGCATATGATCATGGAGAGGTTCACAGTATAACACTGGATGGGGAGATCCGGAGTAAGATACTTAACGGACTCAAAGAATATAAGCAATGGGCAGGGTGTTTAAATGAAGAAGGGGATCATATCATTGATCTGATGTCTCCCACACCCGGCGTCCATTTTTATACAAATATGCTTCTGGGCAACCGGATCGGATTTTCTTTTCCGCTTCAGTCCACACCCAAGAGTGTGGTTGACCGCTTTGGGGGAGGGAGCTTTCGGGCACATGCTGCCAACCAGGTGCTGGCGACCCGTTGGGATATGCTTCCCGAGGAGAATGGATTTCCGGCCAACCGGCAGTTTTACCTGGTAGAAGAGGGCAGGCAAATCTTTTATTCCGCAGATGTAACGGATTCGAATATAATGACCGCCCGCTGCCGGCATTCCAGGAATTATACACAGATAGAATATACAACGGCTTGCGGTTTAAGCATTACGAGAACAATATTTTTGCTGCCTCAGTATGAAGGACTTCCCATCGCTACAGAGGTACAGAGAATTCATATTAAGAATAACACGGACCGCAGGCGCCGTATTAAGATTGTTCTGACCGGTATGATAGCATCTGCTGTCCCACCGGCATTGATGGAGGATGTTGTGTACTCCACGGTTATTATGGAATCGGGAGTACTTTACAATGAGGCAGGAGATTTATTAGCCTATCTGCCCCATTATTATCCTGAGTATTGTAACCGGGATATTCGATTTTCCACTGCGATGTTTTATGAGAAAGGGGAAAAAACATATCCTTCGGAACTTGGTACCCATTATGGGGAGTTCATTGGAAGTGGCAGCCTGTATCGTCCCCAGGGTCTGAAGAAGCTGTCCAATCGTTTGAATACCAAGGGACCGGGATTTCTGGCACTTGGAAAACAGCTGCTGCTGGGACCTCGCGAAGAGGTTACGGCAGATCATTATATGGGATTGATCTCAGAATTAAAGGATACGGTGGTATCTAAAGAAACCGTTCAAGAAGAGATCAATAATCTGCATGCAAAATTTTCTTTGCAGGAAGCGTTGGATAAAGCACTGGAGAAGCAATTAAAGTGGTATGATAATTACCGTTCTTACTTGCAGCTGTATTCGGAAAATGAGCAGTATAATACCTATGTTAATTACAATTTACCGTTTCAGGTATTGTATCAAACCTTTGTATCAAGGTCCTTTGATCTGACACAAAAGGGTTACCGGGAAATTGGTTTCCGGGAAATACAGGATATTTTTGCATCCATGTATTATTTTGTAGCCATGGGGGAAGTAGAATATACCAAGGATTTATTAAGAGAGTGGATTGAAAAAGTCTTTGAATTCGGATATTGCTACCATAATTTCTTCTGGAAGGGCAAAGAGGCGGGAAAGTGGTCGGATGACGGGCTTTGGCTGATTCAGGCGGTTTATCGTTTTGTCCAGTACACCGGAGATGTCAGCTTCTTAAAAGAGCAGTTTGAGATACCGGAAAGCAATGGGAAAAAGAGAAGTGTGTATGATACCCTGAAGGCAATTATCCGTTACAGCGCAAAAATATCTGTGGGAAACCATGGATTGCCATTGATTGATTATGCTGACTGGAATGATTGTTTAAAGGTGGATACGGATTATCTTACCGGTCCCCAGAAAGAAACCATGACCGGCCCGATTGATCAATATTCTGAAAGTGTTATGAATGGCTTTCTGTTAAAGCTTGCCCTAAACCATATGGAAGAGCTTGGAGATAAGACAGGTGATACGGAATATGAAAGTGAAATTAGGCAAGAGAAGCTCAGGTTAAGTAAGAATCTTCAGGATCATGCATGGAAAGGGGATTTCTTTGCCAGAGTATTATTTAATCGCTTTGAGGACAAAACGGTTTATCTGGGAGCAGGAGGAGATGGGTTCTCCGGCGATGAGAAGATACCGGGTACTTACTTTTTAAATTCCTTCAGCTGGTCCGTATTGTCAGATGAGGCTACCCAGGAGCAGATTTCCATTATGCTGGATCAGATTGAGTCCTATCTTATCAGCCCTTATGGCTTCCCGCTTATGAGTCCTACCGATTTATCCAAGGTGGCAAAGTCTACAGCGACGGGAGAATATTTCCCCGGAGACAGAGAAAACGGCGGTATTTTCAAGCATGCTACCATGATGGCAACAGCCGCCATGGTGAAGGCTTCCAAGAACGTGGAGGATGTGGTTCTGGCAGCAAGATTAAGAGATCTTGCGTATTGGATGGTCGGGCTGGTACTGCCATATCATACCCTGGAAAATCCTTTTAAAGTATGCGGCAATCCCCGCTGGTGTACCCAATATATTAACAGTCAGACCGGAGAGAACATCGGGCCTACCTTGAGTGGAACCTCAACCTGGATGGCACTGACTTTATTTGAGATCCTTGGAATTGGATACAGGAAAGACAAGCTGATATTAAATCCTATGCTTAACAAGGAAGAGGAAAAGCTGCGTTTTACCCTGAAACACCTGACCGCACGTTATGATATAACAATCCTGAAGCCGGTAGGATTATATAGGGTGAAGGATAGCAGCTATCAGATTACACTGGATCAGACAGAGATATCCGGTAATGAAATTACGTTACAAAATGATGGGAAAGTACATCATGTAACTATGAAATTTAAATAAATAGGATAAGATGAACATAAATGCCATAAAGGAATCGTGTTATACCAAAGCGTGGATTCTTTTATGGCTTGTGTTTTAAGAGAAATCAGATACAGAGGGTACAGGGAGGCGATTATAATGTTTAGTGTACAGATTGTGGACGACGAGCCGATTGTCAGAATGGGGCTAAAGAAATTAATTCCTTGGGAGAAACTTGAGTTTCAGGTGGTTTGCGAGGCCCAGAATGGGACAGAGGCATTACAGCAGCTGGAAGATCATAGGATCGATCTGATTATAACGGATATCGAGATGCCGATTATGAATGGAATGGATTTTATCAAACGGGTAAGAGAAGGAAACGGTAAGCAGGCAATCATTATTTTGACGGCTTATGCCGAATTTGAGTATGCCAAAACAGCAATCAAATATGGTGTTATGGGGTATATTTTAAAGCCCATCACCGAGGGACAGATTGTAGATACGCTGCAGCAGATCAAGAAGAATCTCACAGTTACATTGGACGGGAGCTTCACCAGAGAAACAGACAATAAGTTAGTCGAGGCCGTATTATTAACGGACAAGAAGGCGTTTGAACTTCTTGAGGAGATTATCCTGGAGGAGGCGGATGGGGACAGAGAAATTAAGGGTACCAGCTATCGTTTCTCCTATATCCTTCAGGAGATTATTCAGGAAGTGAATAAGAAATACAGCAATCTCAATAAGCTGGAAAAGCTGGACTCTGTGTTAATCCCGAAGCAGCAGAAGCAGCTGACAAAGACAGCGCTGATGACGCAGTTTGAGTCGGAAATCAGACGGATCTTTTCCATACTGGAAGAATATATGCTGGTAAACAAGGACAATGTGGTAAGACAGGCCTGCCAGTATGTCGTGATGCATGTGGATGAGAAAATAGGCTTGACCATGGTCAGCGACACAATCGGGATCAGCAAGAATTATTTTTGCAGCTTATTTAAGCAAGAGACAGGAGAAAATTTTCTTAATTATGTTACAAAAATTAAACTTCAAAGGGCAAAGTATCTGTTAAAGGAAAAGAATATGCGTATCTATGAAGTGTGCAACTATCTGGGCTATACCGATACCACTTATTTTACAAAGTTATTTAAGAAATATTTTGGGATGACACCTCATGAATATAAGAAAACAGAGTGTGAGAATTATGAGATTGAGAATTAAGAAAGAGAAGATCATAAGAGCAGAGAGAACAATAACAAGCGTATTGTTGGGAAGCTATATCAAATCCATGGCAATATCGTTATTATTTGGTATGCTTATTTTTATTATGATAACGGGGAAAGAGATGGTGCACCGGCAAAATCTCAACAACAGCCGCATTCTGACCACAGTGTCATACTTTATTAATATTCAGTTGGAAGATATCAGGAAATTCGCTTACAAGATTATCATAGAAGACGAACTCCAAACTGCTCTGGAAGGACAGGGGGAGGGGAAGAATAAGAAAATCAGTACCTTCTTAATCCATAAGATGGCTGAGAGAAATGAAATTCAGTCGATTCATATTTTTTTGGGGAATGACATTTTATCCGAATATAAAAGACCGGTATATGATGATGATCCCAAAGCAGCCATCCGACAGTTGAAATTGGGAAATGACAGACAAAAAAGCAGTTTTTACTGGGGAATAGGCAATGACAGCCTTACACAACCTGAGCCCAATACCTTTTATCTGGTGGTAAGTATCCGATCAGAGAAGAATCTGGACCAGCTTGGGCACCTGATCCTCTTTCTGGATCCCAATGAGATGCAAAAAAGCTTAAGTTTCTATTTACAGGAGATGAATTATGGTGTTTTGATCAGAAACGATATGGGAAAAACCATAACATTTCCGGACGACCTGGAGATGAATGATTATGGGGATGAGCTGGTATATCAGGAACAGCCAAAGGATAACTGGTGGCAGGTGCTTTTCACCAATCAGTATAGTTCACAAAAGTTTGAAAGCATACAGGGAGAAATCTTTGGCATGACAAATCAATCATTGTTTCAGCCCAGTGTGGAGTTTGTGGTAATCTTTGTACTGATTATAACGATGGAATTTATTATAATAGCATCCTATATTATTAAAAAGCGGGTAACAGGACCGTTGGAGGAAATTGCTGCAAAAGCACGCGAAATCGGAGTAGAGGGAAATCTGGACAGTGTATTCCCGAAAGAAAAATATTATTCGGAGGCAGATGATATCTCCGGAGCCTTGAACGAGATGATGGAGGAAATCAGAACCCTGGTCAGCGAAGTGGAACGAAGAGAGAAGCTTCAAAAAAGACTGGAACTGTCCGTGATTAATCATCAGATCAAGCCGCATTTCTTATACAATACGCTGAATGCTGTCAGTATTCTGGTAAGTGTGGAAGAGAAAGCCTCCGCAAACCAGCTGATTAATTCCCTTGCCAAGTATTATCGCGCCTGTCTGAATCAGGGAAAGGATATGCTGTCTTTTGAGGAAGAGCTGGAAATTGCGCGGGAGTATATTGAGATCGCGCTGATCCGGAATCCGGACATTCTCAGAGTGACCTATGATATAGACCCTGAGGTCAGAGAATTGCAGATTCCGAAGATGACAATACAGACGCTGGTTGAAAATTGCATTAAATATGGAATCAAACAGATGGGAGAGCCAATTCTGATCACAATTTCCGCAAAGCTTGTCAAATCGGAGGAAGGAACATACGCCAGACTATGCGTGGAGGATAATGGCAGCGGAATGAAAAAGAGTGTGATTCGTAAGATTATGAGGGGGGAATCCCTGGAAGCAAAATCAGGATTTGGTGTCCGTTCAGTCGTGATGAGAATTTCCCTTTTGTATGATATCAGGAGCATAGAAGACATTATCCAGATTGAATCTGTGGAGGGAGAATTTACCAGAGTAATTCTAAAGATACCATTTGAGAGAACGGAAAAGGGAATTCAGGAGTAGAAGTAATGATTGAGAATTTTACCCATTACTATCGTAATTTTGTGTAGTTATCCAAGACAACCATTTGTTTTATAATAAATGTATCTTAAATAAAGGGGGATACATTATGAAAACAAAGTTAATAGCATGTTTACTCGTATTAGTACTGGTTGCATCATCTTTTGTTGGATGCAGCAGCAAGCCGGCATCTACGGATGATGCGCAGAAGGAAACACCAACAGAGGCACCGAAGCAAGAGGAGGCAAAAGATACTCCGGCACCGGATACCAGCGGTGAAAAAACAACAGTAACAATGTGGATTATGCCCAACAGTGGTGAACCGGAAGCGGATTTTAATGCTGTAATGGCACCTTTTTTAGAGAAGAATCCTGATCTTGCGATTGAAGTTACTGTATTAGACTGGGGTTCAGCATGGACAAAGATCACAACTGCCGCTACCAGCGGAGAAGGTCCTGATATCACTCAGTTAGGTACAACGCAGGTTGCTGCAGTAGCTGCTATGGGTGCTCTGGAAGACCTGACCGGTCAATATAGCAGATACGGCGGTGAAGAAGCATTTGTACCTGCAACGCTTCCTACCACACAGATTCTTGGTGCCGGAGAGGAAAGATTTGCCGCACCTTGGTTTATCGACACACGTGCATTGTTCTATCGTAAAGACGTTTGCGAAGCAGCCGGTGTAAACCCTGAAACAGATTTTGATACATGGGATTCCTTTAAGGCAGCGTTAGCCAAGATGAAGGGCATTAAAATTGATGGAGTAGAAGTAACTCCTCTGGCTATGCCCGGTAAAAATGACTGGAACGTAATCCACAACTTTGCACCATGGATATGGGGAGCAGGCGGCGAATTCATCTCAACTGATAATAAGACCAGTGTAGTGGATTCAGACGCTGCATATGAAGGTGTAAAGTTCTATTCAGAATTAGCAGTAGACGGCCTTATGAGTATGAGTGCACTTGAGAAGAACTCTGCAGAAGTAGAAGCATTGTTCAATGCAGGCGAGGCAGCTACTATTTTCACAGGAGCATATGAAATTGCTACCTTAAGAAAACAGCAGCCGGAACTGGCAGAGAAGGTTGGTACCGTACCTTTCCCTGCAGGTCCGAAAGGAAGATATGCATTCTTTGGCGGCAGCGGATTAAGCGTATTCAAATCTTCTAAAAACAAGGACGCAGCTTATCGTGTTCTCGAGTATTTGATGACCTCCGATGCACAAGTTGCATATCAGAGATTCTGTGGAAATTTACCGACCGTACAGGCAACCTACAGTACCGATTTCGTATCTGAGGAGCCGATGCGTGAGGCATTTAAAACGCAGCTGGAATATGGTAAAGCATATCCTTCCGTAGCCGGATGGGGTCCTTCTGAAACAATTCTACAAAAAGGCTTAAGTAATGTTTGGGATAATGTGATGGGAGTATATGGATCATATAAACCGGAGCAGACAAAAGAGTTTTTGGCGCAGACTGCAGGTGAAGCTACCGTTATTTATAATGAACAGTAAATAAGAACGTAGTTTCTTACAAACCGCTGCAAAATGGTCGCACATGTTGCAGCGGTTTATCTAATCAGAGGTGTGAGGATGAATCAAGAGAAAAAGAGACCTGAAAAAAGAAACCCGAAATATAAGAAAAAGGGTTTCATTGAAAGAATCAAGCAAAATAAACTGGCGTATGTATTGATTGCTCCGGCAATCGTGGCAATGATATTAATTCACTTTATTCCTATCATATCAGGAATCATGATGTCATTTTTAAAGTTAAATCAATTTACCCTGAAAAAGTTTTTAAATGCGCCGTTTATTGGATTGAAAAACTATAAAGCTGTCTTGTTGGATCCAAACAGTACCATGCGTTCCGGATTCTTTGATGCTTTGAGAAACACCGCAATTTTCGGGCTGATCTGCAGTGTATTAGTTATTTGTATTGCTTTGCTTTTAGCGGTACTGCTGAATCGAAAGTTCCGTTTCCGGGGAGTTGTCAGAACCTTACTTATGACACCTTGGGTTGTCCCATCCTTTGTTGTTGGTATGCTTTGGGGATTTATGTGGCAAAATGACGGTATTATTAACCGGATTTTGGTGGATCTGCTTCATCTTTTTCCGGAGCGGCCATTTTGGCTTACCGGACCTGCAGTTATGATTGCCATTATCATCCCAACCATATGGCGCCAGGTTCCGTTTGTAATGTTAATGCTTCTGGCGGGATTGCAGCAGATACCGGACGATTATTATGAAGCGGCTAAGATTGATGGCGCCACTGCATGGAGAAGTTTCCGACATGTTACACTTCCTTTATTGAGACCGGTATTATCCATTCAGATTTTGAACGGGATCATTAACTACGTATATTCCTTTAATATAGTTGCAATGATGTTTGGCCATGGAGCAGGGTTCCCGGGAAAATACGGCGATCTGTTAATGACCAATATTAACCGTAATTCCTTCCAGATCTGGCAGTTTGGTACTGGTGCGGCAGCAACAGTCATTGTAATGGTCTGTGTCATGGGATTGGTAGCGGTTTGGTATAAAGTATTTCAAAATGATTTGGTGGTGAAGGAATGATGAAGGTACAGACAATAACAAAACGTAATAGCAGAAAGAAACGAATGGATCAATTATCCAACGTGGTATTGGGAATCTTTGTAGTATTGGCAATTGCGCCGATTGTATGGATGGTATTAACTTCATTGATGACCCAGGGAGATATAGCAACCGGTAAGGTGACAGTTCCAAATCATTTTGAAAATTATGTTGAGATGTGGAAGAACGTTAACTTCTTTCAATATTTTAAAAACAGCATAATTGTATGCGGAGCGACTACTGTGGTTGCCCTGACTATCGCAACTTTAGCCGGGTATGCGGTTTCCAGATTTGATTTTCCGGGTTCAGGAATCTTTGGAGCTACCGTATTAGCAACACAGATGGTGCCGGGTATTATGTTCCTTTTGCCGCTGTATTTGATGTTTATCCGGGTTCAGGAAACGCTGGGAATACGATTGATTAATACTTATCCCGGGATTGTAATTGTATATTCAGCATTTTTTATTCCATTCAGTATTTGGATTTTGAGGGGATTCTTTGCAAGTATACCCGTTGAGCTCGAGGAAGCTGCAATCATTGACGGATGTTCCAGATTTGGAGCCTTCGTCCGGGTGATCTTACCCATCGCAAGAGTGGGAATGATTGCTACGGGAATTTATATATTCCTTATGGCATGGGATGAGCTTTTATTTGCATGGGTACTTACTACCTCTTCTTCTGTTGCCACTATTCCGGTGGGTATTCGGTTGTATGTAGGAAATTATCAAAACAGATATGACCTACTGATGGCAGCCGGATGTGTTACCACACTGCCGGTATTACTGATATTCTTTGGCCTGCAAAAGCAATTTATTACAGGTATGACAGCTGGAGCACTCAAGGGTTAATGATTAATCCAAAGAGCAATCTTTTGAATAAGGTTGCTTTTTGGAAATTTTCTGTGTTAAAATTCCATTAGAAACCTTAAAAGAGAAAAATAATCTGGAGGGTGAATAAGAGGAGTATGGGAAAAGTAAAAATTGCACTGCTGTTAGTTGTTCTGGGGATCATTTTAGGGGTATGTTTATTACAAGTTTATTCGGACTTAATTTGGGGGAATAAGTCAGAGGAAGGGAAAGAAGAAGTAATAAGGATATGGACAATACACGGGGACATAGAAAATGAATTAAATACAGCCCTGGAAAAATATAAGGAAAAGCATCCTCAGATCAGTTTTGAGGTGACTGTTTATAAGAATGAGGTATACCAGGCAGCAGTTAATAATGCGGTCCTGACAGGCAGTCTTCCGGATATGTTTTTCATGTGGGGGTACAGTAAGCTTCAACGATTTGTCGATGCTGACATGATACAGGAGATTACAGAGCAGGTAAAAGAAGAAGAATATTCTGCTGAACTGCGAGAAGGAGTTTTGGATGCCTTCACTTATCAAGACAAGATCTACGCGCTTCCGCTGTATGGCTGGAGGGCTTCTTTGTTTTGTAACAGGGAGATATTTCGGCAATGCGGACTGGAATATCCTGAGACATATGATCAGTTACTATCGGCGATAGAAGAATTTAATAAACGGGATTTGATTCCTGTTGTCACCGGTGCAAAGGAAGGCTGGCTTACTTCTCTGTTTTATATGAGTCTGGTCCAGGGGGAAGGACCGGGAGATGCCATTTATAAAGCGGCAAAGGACAGAAAGTTATTTACTTCTTTGCAATTCGAAGAAGCAGCAAAGAAGATGGAACAGTTAATTGAGGGTGATACCTGGCAGAAGGGCTATCTCGAATATGATGCATATAATGCAATTCATTTATTCTCCCAGGGACAGGCTGCGATGCTTTACTATGGCAGCTGGGGTACCAGATTTATTGAAAGTGATAGCTCCAAGGTGAAAGGTCTGGTTGATGTGATTCCTTTTCCAAATGGAAATGAGAAAGAGGGAATCGGAGGCTATGTGGATACATTTATTATTAATAAATACGGCATAATTGCGCAGAATCCCATGTTAATCAATATGTATATGGAGGTCATGAAGACCGTATCCGATATTGCGGTTAATGACATGGGATCCGGAATACCCGTATATAAGAATCAGACGGTAAAGCAAACGGAATACCCGATTCTTTACCAATGCTGGAGTATTAATAAGGATAAAACCATGTATCCTGCTTATGATCAGATTATGTCGGAAGAATTATCAGGAGAATATTATGATTATCTAAATGAGCTGGTATTCGGAGAAAAAAACTATGAGGAATTTATTCAGCAGATGTCTAGTGAGCCGACGGAATAGATCCGGGTATTTAGCTGCCATGCGTAAGTCAATATCAATGAGGAAGTATAAATAAGATCAATATAAATAGTTGAAAATTAGTAAGTTGGGAAGGAGTATCCTCTCAACTTATTAATTTTACCCTTGACTATCATAATATTGTACTCTGTTACATTCAGGCTGCTAACGATATACTACTGATAGGTGAATAAAAGGATATGAAAAGAGGGTATGGGAAAGAAGCGTTCAAAGATGTATTGCTTACATAAGATGACAAAAAGAATACAAGACGGGTGCAGAGAGCAGAAACTATGGAGGGGATATGACATGCTGATTAAGAGGAAGAAGACTTTGGTCCTTCTGCTGGCAATGATCATGCTGGCAGGATGTACAACAACAAAAAAGGAAGTATTATTAGAGACACAGCTTGAAGAGTATGAAGCTGACAGGATGGAAAAAGCCAATGGCTGGAGTAACGGAAGTATGTTTGATTGTACCTGGAGAGCGGATAATGTCAGCTTTGAAGATAGTATCATGAAGCTTACCATTGACTCCGATGGGGAGAATGCCAAACCAAAGTGGTCGGGAGGAGAATATCGAACGAAGGAATTTTACAGCTATGGGTTGTATGAGGTAAAAATGAAGCCAATCAAAAACGACGGCGTCGTGACTTCCTTTTTTACTTATACCGGTCCCAGTGATAGTAACCCATGGGATGAAATTGATATTGAATTTTTGGGTAAGGATACATCCAAGGTACAATTTAATTACTTTACCGATGGGATAGGTGACAATGAATTTATTTACGATCTGGGATTTGACGCATCAGAAGAATTTCATAAATATGCCTTTGAATGGCTGCCGGACTCCATTACATGGTATGTGGATGGCGAAGCTGTTCATAAGGCCACGAAGAACATTCCAAGTACACCAAGTAAGGTGATGATGAATGCATGGCCCGGAACCGGTGTGAATGACTGGTTGAATGCTTTTGACGGAGCGGTTCCCCTTAGTGCTGAATATGATTGGATTAGAATTACCAAATATAAAGTGAAGGAGAATTAAGGAATGAGAAGACGAAGTATCTTGAAAACAGGATTGGTTTTATTGCTTGCCATCAGCCTTTTATTCAATCCCTCCCAGACACAGGCAAAAGCCGCTTCTAATACAGTGTCTGTCGCTACACAGAAGGAATTGGACAAGGCTTTGAAGGATAGCAAAGTTACCGGCATTACAATTAAGACGGACAAAAAAATCAAATTTGTAATTCCGGCAACGAAGACAGCTGCCAACAAAAAGTTGGTTATGAATGCCCCAAAGGCCATGATTGAAAACAAGGCAACATTTCTGCAGATCAGTCTGACAGGAAACGGAGCAGCAACTTTCCTGGAGCTGGGTAAAAACAATAAAATTACTGATTCCTCCAAGAAGACAGTAATTTCCATTGGCCAGGGAGCGACTGTTAAATCACTGGAAATCAAAGGATTACATGGAGATATCAAGCTGTTATCGGGTGGGAAAGTGGTAACGCTTGTGGCAGCAAAAACAAATGCCAATGTGAAGCTTATGGCAGACGGAAACCTTGGTGAATTCAAAGTCACCAAGAAAGCCAGTATCACTGTATCAGGGAAAGCACCAAGTATCGGTTTAAGAGTAGAAGCAGCGGGAACGAAAGTGACCTCCAGTGTAAGTCTGAAGGCAGTCCTGGCAAAATCTGCGGATCTGGTTTTGAAAAAAGGTGCGGAGAATACCAGGATTGAGCTGACTTCAACTAAAGTAGATGCGGCGGTCACCAATCAATCCGGTAAAGAAATCACGGTTGTACAGGATGGCAAAGAGATTCCTGTCAAAGCAGATTCTAAAATAAAATCAATCGTTGAAGAAAAAGCGAGACTAGATGCTAAGGAGCAGGAAGCAAATCAACCAAAGCCAACTTCAAGTCCAACAGCAACACCTGCACCAACAGCAACACCCACACCAACGGCAACACCTGTACTAACAGCAACACCTGCACCAACGGCAACACCCGCGCCAACGGCAACACCCGCGCCAACGGCAACACCCGCACCACCGGCAACACCTGAACTTACAGCAACACCTGCACCACCGGCAACACCCGTACCAACGGCACCACCTGAACCAACACCTGATCCTGCCTATCAAATGATATGGAGTGATGAATTTACAGAAAGTAGTCTGAAGGAAGATAATTGGGTTCGTGAATTAAGAGAACCGGGCTGGACAAATAATGAATTGCAAAGATATACGGCATCACCGGATAATATATATGTAGAGAACGGCAACCTGGTACTAAAAGCTAATAAAACTGTGTCAGAGGGAACCACCGAATATACTTCAGGCAAGGTTACCACAAAGGGAAAATTAGCATTTAAATACGGACGAGTTGAAGTAAGGGCCAAAGTACCGAAAGGACAGGGGCTATGGCCGGCGATCTGGATGATGCCTGAGAATGAGAGCTTTTACGGCTCATGGCCAAAATGCGGTGAAATAGATATCATGGAGGTTCTTGGTCAGCAGCCTGAGAAACTTTATGGAACGATTCATTACGGAGATCCCCATGAAGAGAAACAGGGAACCTACATATTGGAAAATGGTACCTTTGCCGATGATTTTCATACCTATGCTATGGAATGGGAGCCGGGAGAACTGAGGTTTTATATTGACGGTATCCTGTATCAGAAAACCAACGATTGGTTTACAAAGGTAGATGGAGAAGATGAACTCACATATCCGGCACCCTTTGATCAGCCATTTATTTTGCAGATGAACTTAGCTGTGGGTGGCAACTGGCCGGGTAATCCTGATGAGACTACAGACTTTGAGAAAGCAAAATTTGAAGTAGATTATGTCAGAGTGTATCAGAAGGATTCCTATAACGAAAATGTAGCGAAGCCCGTGAAGCCTCCGGTAGTGCTAAGAGATCCGGATGCAACCGGAAACTATGTAAATAATGGGGACTTCCATGAGCAGGAGAGCCTGACCGACAAGACAAACTGGCAGCTGCTGACCGATTTGGGAGGAGCAGCCAATGCGACGATAGCGGACAATGCGGTCAGACTAACCACATCGAATATGGGAACGGTAAATTATTCGATTCAATTGGTACAGCCCTTAGTTCCGATGAAACGGGGAGCCACCTATCGCCTTTCCTTTGATGCGGTTTCAGAGGAAGCTAGAACAATGGTGGTAAATGTAACGGCACCTGATAAGAGTTGGAAACGGTATTTTGGGGATCAGGAGGTTTCATTGGGAACAACAAAAACTAATTATTCCTATGAATTCTTTGTATCCGATGAAGACGATGCGAATGGAAGATTAGAGTTTAATCTTGGAGCTCAGGGCAGTATAGCTGCAGTGGAGATCAGCAATATCCGGTTAGTGAAGATCAGCGAAACTACGATTGATGATAATCCTGATAAAACCGTACGTGCCGATGGAAATTATGTCTATAACGGCAAATTCCAGGTGGGAGACAACCGCTTAAAATATTGGGAGATAGAAGCCCAAGATCCAGCAAGCAGTATTACCGTAACGAATATTAACGGAGTAAGAGAGTTGAAAGCTGTAATCCCTGACGGAGTATCCTCCCTGGAAGCAGTGAAGGTTAAGCAGGCGAAACTTGGAATCGGAGTAAAAACTTCTTATAAACTATCCTTTAACGGATATGGCACCGAGGATAAGACCATTAAGGTGAGAATCAACGGAGAAGAATTTGATGTTGAGATTACCGGAGCATATAAGAATTATGAATTCTCCTTTAAAACAGGGGAGAGCTTAGTGAGTAAAGATCTGGAGTTTCTGCTTGGAGCGACAGGAACGACTTATCTGGATAATGTAAAATTAGTCGAAGATAGTTTGCTGGTAAACGGCGATTTTAATCAAGGTCTTGCTGGTTGGCAGACCTATGTGGATGGCGCCATTTCCTCCAAGGTGAACATTCAGATAGAGGATAATGCCGGTGAGAAGGCTCCTGCCATCCGCATTAATCATACCGGTGACCAGGATTATAAAATTCAGTTAATGCAAAAGCACATTAATCTGGAAAATGGCAAATGGTATAAAGTAACACTGGATGTCAAGTCTAGCTTGCCAAGAAAGTTTAAGTATGCGCTCCAAAGAGATGGAAGCAGCGATGATATCTGGACCATATACGGAGAGAAAACAGTAAATCTAAGTGAAACCTATGCTACCTATGAAATGGTATTCAAGATGACACAGGCAACGGACCCGAATGCTATGTTGAGTATATCCATGGGAGCTGTCGGCGGTAAAATTATTACCGACGAGCATACGATTATGATCGATCATGTGACGATGGAAGAGGTTAGCGAGCCGGTTGTTGAGCCTGTAAAGAAATTAATAAAGAACGGAGACTTTTCCGAAGGGGATGCAGACTGGATTACAGCCATTACGGCACCCGCAGCGGCAGAAGTTACCTTCTCTGACAGCAAAGCAAGCTTTGACATCAGCAGTCTGGGAGAGGAAGACTGGAGTGTTCAGTTAAAGCAGGCAGGATTACAATTGGAGAAGGGAAAAACCTATAAAGTCAAGGCGACCTTCCTGTCCAGTGGTTCCAGAAGCGTAAAAATAGCACTTCTTACGCCTGCCACCTACGACTGGTATG
>JAEXNR010000003.1 GCA_023439505.1 Bacillota bacterium | reverse complement strand
GAGTATATGTTATGAATGAAGGGCGTGTGGTTGAACACGGCACGGCACGACAAATATTCGAATCGGCAACAAACGGCTATACAAAGGAATTAATCGAAGCGGCGGCCTTTGGCGCCGAGTAGTTTGTAATCCCACCTATCTTCAGCTGGCGATATCCGCTGGAAAACGGATACATAGTCAGCCTCCGGGACATATGTGATCTACAAAAATCACAGTCGGCGAATTGCTTTTCCATATGGCACAATTAGTAATTTCGCAGTATCAGGCATATTAACAAGGAAATAGCACCATGCAAAGGATGGGGCACGATGACCTCATCGGCTACCGCGCCCCATCTATTATTGGTTATACTTTTTCTTTATGTAGCTTATAATATTCAAAATAGATTGATATTCTCTGCCAGGCTCTGCCTGCTGTTGTAGCCATCGGTGTTAAAGTAATACCATCTCTTCTCAATGGTAATAGAGTCCAGCAAACAGCTTGCGTCTGTTCCAACATGCAGCAAAATGGTCATGGTGGCATCCGTTTCAATTAACCATTTCTTTCCATTTATAGACCCTTCGTTAACGATAATACCTGTTTTTTAACCTGTATGGTGTACAACTCTTATTTTTCCAGTATTACTACACCTTCAGGCTGTTTTGCATTCTCAAAAGCAGTTTGATAGCTGCATATTGCTTTATCTGGTACATGTATCACACAGCCTTGATTAATTCCATCGAAAATGCAAAGAAATGGTATCTCTGGAACTGTAACACTTTGGAATGTAACCTTTCAAATGGACAAATACTTTTTATATCACCAACAAATTGATTTCCACATCTCGCAAGTTCTCCAAGCGTTCTATCAATCCCATATTCTTGTTTAAACCAGTTGTCACAACTAATTCCATAACAATCAACTGGAACAATAAGTATTTGCGCTTCAGGAAGCTCTTCATCGGAAACAATGGGTATTTTCCCTGCTAATTGCAACGATGCTCATTATAAAACCCCTCCTCTAATCCGCGTCAAAAGTCAAGCCATTTCGTTCAGAGTGCTTTACAATAACGGCTGCAGCTATCAGAGAAAGCATTTCTGCAATACCGACTGTAAACCATACCAACGCACCATTGGAAGCAATAGAAACACCCCAAATACAGGCAGGTAAAAACACAAACCCACGCAAAATGTTTAGCAAAACTGCTTCTTTTGTTCTCTTTGTAGAGTAGAGATAGGCGGCAATCATGGTGTTAAGCGACGCAAAAAGAAACATCCAACCGTATTTTGGCATTGTTACTACCGACATTTCCGTTGCGGCAGTATCCGCGCCAAACAGCCTGCAAATATTTGCTCCGACAAAAAAGGTAACGAGATAAATCAATGCACTTCCCACAAAACTAATGATACGGCCTACACGAAAGTAATACTTCATATCCTGCCCATTCTGTTCACCATAGCTTTGTCCGAACAAAGGCTGCATACCTTCAGCAACACCAAGGACGATTGCAAAAGTAAACGATGAGATATAGCTAATAACGGAATAAGCATTGATTCCATTGTTGCCAATATATCTTAAAACCACAGCGTTCATACATATTGTCATAATAGGGGTGGTAAGTTGTGAAAGCATTTCCGGCAAGCCGCGGGTCAGAATTTTTTTTACTATAACACCATCAACCTTGAAATTGCCTATTCTCAAATCCCCGCGCATGCTAATAAAGTGCATGGCAATAATAACGAAAGATAGCAGTTGAGAAATACCCGTTGCTATGGCTGCGCCCGCAAGTCCTCTTTGCAGTGGAAATACAAAAAGCCAGTCGAGAAAGACATTACATACGGTACTGGCGATTGTGGCAATCATAACCAGTACAGCAGCATTATCATTTCTTCCAAAACCTTGCAAGATAATTGACATAGCGGAGGGAATGGTAAAGATACTGCACCAAAAAATATACTCTGATACCATATCATGATAAACGCCGGTAGCACCTAACGCTGTTACAAGCACCTCATTAAATACGGTGCCGATAATCATAAATATAGCAGATAATAGTGCGGTCAGGCATAATCCATGCATAAACACTTGATTTGCACCATCAATATCTTTCCGACCTATTCTGATGGCGGCGATTGTAACGCCGCCGATTGTAGTCAACAAATAGGCCGCAGCAATAATCATCATAAAAGGCAGCGCCATATTCACAGCGCCCAAAGCGTCTGTTCCAACGCCGCGACCTACAAAAATACCATCAATTATGGTAAAGAGGAAAATGGCACATTGGCTAAAAACTGTTGGTATTACGATTTTAAGTACATTTTTGAATTGAGTTGATTTCATAACTTAAAAGTTCTCCTAAACTTTTATTTGAAAAAAATTAAGAGCCGTAACAACAATTTCTTGTGTTATCGGCTCTGCGTCTTTGCGTCTGGCTCTTTGAGAATCGTCATATTAAACTTTTTGACATCTATAAGCGTTTCTTGCTTGCACTTGGGGCAGAATAGCGGGAAGTTCTTCAGTTCCGTGTTTTCTTGGATTTTAAGTCTGGTTTTCTGCTGACAAACAGGACAGATAATCCATTGCTCGGCCATGCACCCTCACTCCTTTTTCAACAGTTTATCTATTGTGCATAGCACTCTATCCCGCTCACGCCGGATATTTTCGTTATATCTTCGATAAATAGAAATATAGGTTTCTCTTTCTTCATCGGTAAACATCAAGAAAGCTTCTTTCTCCATTTCATCAATCATGCTAATACTGTGTTCGGCGAATTGCCTTCCTGTGTCCGTTAAGAGAATCCTTTTCCGATTTCTCGTGCCCGGAATTGTTTCGAGATATACAAGACCTCGCTGCTGCAATTTACTGACTGCCGAGTTGATAGTCTGCACGGGATAAAACAAATCATTGCACAAGTCGTATTGTGTGCAATCCCCGTCAGCATGGGTGATTGCGTATAGTATCCAAAATGCCGTATCAGTTAATCCAAAGCGTCCGGCAATGCCGCGATAGATTTCATCTGTTTCTTTATATAGATGATTGAGAGTATTCAGTTGTTGTTGAATGTCATGTCCCATACGCTTACCTCTTTCACAATAAGCTGTTTTATTGGCTCATTGACTAAATCGTGTGTTTCCGACTTCGGAAACATATTAATTATAATCCGAAATCGGATACTTGTCAATAGTATCATTGCATGCTTTAAGAAGTGTGAAAGCACGGCCTCCGTTTTTTCACACACTTTCGGGGGGACACACTAACGGCACCTGCGTCTATTGATGATATTATGCTGTATTACGTAAAGGGGGAACAACAATGAAAGGATTGTTCGTAAAGGATCTTCTGACGATCAGAAAAAAATATGGCATAGCCCGGCTTTTTGTGGATATTGCCATTATGGTAGCTCTTATGTTTATCCTTGAAGATAAGGGAGCCTTGTTTATCAGCTTTCTATTGATCCCGCTTGAAATTATGTCTATGGTGATTACTCTGGCAACCTGTGACGAACAATGGAGATGGGGCAAATATGCAATTTCTTTACCTGTTTCTAAAAAACAGATCGTCAGTGGCAGATATGGATTTGCGGTTCTTATGTCGGTGGCGGGGCTGTTGTCGCGTGAACGGGTCTATGTATTCGTTCAGGGCAATTTGATCGGCTTCCATATCATCTTTCAATTGATTTGCATGTTTCTCAAATATCAAAAGCGAGCTTTTCCCTTCAAATACCCCATGATCTCAGACACACTAAATTTGGGTGAAATTCGTACCAACATATGCACATGATCCTTGCAGCACTCTGCCTCGATGATTTCAACTCCTTTTCTTTTGCAGAGCGTGCTTAAAATCTGTGCAACATCAGCTTTTATCTTTCCGTATATTATCTTTCTGCGATATTTTGGTACGAAACCAGATGGTATTTTCATTCCCATGTGGTATGTGCTAAGCTATTTATATCCATTTTGGATACCTCCTATGTATGTTTTGTGGTCGGCAAACCCACATCATTATAACATAGGAGGTTTTACTTTAATCTAAAGCATCTGGGGACACACCTGCAGAGCAGCTGGTTTATCATATTGAGTAAATTCAAAGATTTGAGTTTCGGCATCATAGCAAGGCGGAACTGTCCTTTATCCCAAAACTTCAAGAATACAATTATCATAAAAATGATTCTCTAGATCAATAATTTTCATAAGATAACTCCTCCAGTTGATTTGAAATTATCTTACTAAATAAAGTCATTTAGTTTTATATCTGGATGGTGGTAACGACCTTTTTTAATAGTAGATTTCTTATATTGTATTGATTTTTGCGGGCACCATTGAATACAAGCAAGGCAAGACTCACATTGACGTTCCCAATTTGGGTTTCCTTGTTTCATTGTTATATTGCTTGCAGGGCAAACCTCCGAGCATATACCACACCCCGTACATTTTTCATTCGTCCAGAAATTCTTGCCCAGAGATTTGGGCTTAAATGACACGGAGTATAGTAATTTGTACAAAGCGCTCATAGGTGCATTAACCTTATAATCACTTTGCTGACGGTTTTTTATAGTGGAAGCTATCGTAGATATCTGAACTTTTTCATCCTGAAAGCATTTACTCTGTTCTTCTTCTGACGCAGGCGGCATTAGAAGCAGATCACTGCCGGGCATATTAACAGTAAATGTCGCAGCCAACCTAATTTCTTTCCTATCCAGTATCTTCCTTATTTCACTAAAAGGTGCACCTACCATTCCTCCGTATGTTGCGATAGCGAAAACATATGCTTGCTGATTCATTTGCAACTTTTCGATAAATTCTTTCACCATCACAGGTATTCCGAAATTATACACGGGAAATATAAAGCCTATTTTTTCTGATTGCGTGTCTTTTGAAATGGACATGCTTTTTTGGGAAATTCGCACAATATTAGAATTTTCAATTTGCTCGCTTAGGTCCTTCGCTACCTTTAAACTGTTTCCAGTAGCGGAAAAATAATAAATAGTTGTATTCATATCTGATATCACTCCTTGATTTTCTTTGGTATTTTTATTATACTAAGGTTAAATATAAATACAAGTACGCAGATTAAACTGCCAAAGTATAATTAAGCGTACTAACTTTTACAATTCAGGGAGAATAATTCAAAATGTCGAATATAACATTTAAAGAATATCAAGAGCAAATAAAGAATGTAAACATCGTTAAAAATTGCGGAGCATATAAAACATTAGAAATTTTTCAAGGAAAATGGAATATACGAGTACTTTTTGAATTAATAAAATGCGACTCAATTCGCTTTGGTGATTTAAAAAAACAAATAGGTGAAATAACTAACACAATGCTCACTTCTACGCTCCGAGATTTAGAGAAGAAGGGATTAGTTGACAGGACCCAATTTAACGAAATTCCACCGCATGTCGAGTATTCACTATCTCAAGCAGGACAAGATTTATACCCTATTTTTGTTGAAATGATGCGATGGAATAATAATCATCAATAAGTACCCAAACAAAAGCAAATGAGCGTTCCTACACCAGTACAAAAGGTGTCACCACTATAAGTCTGCGGATTGACAAATAGCTTCCATTGTAATGGATAGTTAAGCAAAATCCAAAAGCATCAAGATTTTACGTCCTGTATAATGCTGGTTTTAAATTCCGCACTGTAATTGTTTCGTTTGTTCATGCTTCCATTATAACTTATATTCTTAATTTTTGTGTCTCACCTTATGGGAGCATTATAACAAAACCTGTACCACCTGTTACTAAAACTGATTCTAATCGAAG
The DNA here is from genome assembly GCA_023439505.1 of Bacillota bacterium. Classification (GTDB taxonomy): domain Bacteria; phylum Bacillota; class Clostridia; order Lachnospirales; family Lachnospiraceae; genus Mobilitalea. The sequence continues at coordinate 117 of JAEXNR010000003.1, read as the reverse complement.
CAGATCGGTTTTTACAGATAAAATCCTATTCCGATTCCGGTTCCGGCGGCCATACTCTCCTTCACGCAATGAATCTGAATAAGCGGTTCGGTAACGTAAACGCCCTATCTGACGTGA
>JAEXNR010000026.1 GCA_023439505.1 Bacillota bacterium | reverse complement strand
AAATGATGCAGGATTAATGAAGACAGTTGAAAAACAAAAAATTTCTTACAAAGTGTTACCAAAACAAAAGTTTGAGCAATTAGCTAAAGATAAATATGATGTTTAGGGAAATCATCAAGGTGTCTTAGCGATTGTTGAGCCTTATTCATATATGCCATTAAACGAGTTAATTAAAAAAGCGACACAAAAAGAAGAGCCAGCATTTATTTTAATTTTAGATGGCCTTGAAGATCCACATAACTTAGGTGCCATTTTACGTACGGCTGATGCATCAGGTGTTGATGGAATTATTATTCGTAAAGATCGTTCAGTTGGTCTAACAAGTACTGTAGCTAAATTATCAACGGGTGCGATTGAACATGTTCCGGTTGCTTGTGTAGCAAACTTGACAGTTGCAATTAACCAATTAAAAGAAGCGGGACTTTGGATTGCAGGAACTGACGCGAGCGAAGCCCAAGATTATCGCACCTTAGATGCAACTTTACCATTAGGATTAGTCATTGGTAGTGAAGGAAAAGGAATGAGTCGTTTAGTACGAGAAGCTTGTGATTTTAAAGTTTATCTTCCGATGAGAGGTCATGTTACTTCATTAAATGCCTCAGTAGCAGCAGCGCTATTAATGTACGAAATTTATAATAAACGAAATCCTATTAAATAGTTTATCGGAGGGATACGGTGAAGGTTGAATATAATGATTATGAGTTAGTCTATTTAGTTCGTGAACAAAATGAAGAAGCATTAGATATTCTCATCCAGAAATATTCGCCGCTAATTTGGAAAATAGCCTCTTCTTATTATGGAGTTGGATTTGATTATGAGGATTTTTTTCAAGAAGGTCGAATGGCATTTGTTAAGTCTATTTACACCTTTGATGAAACATCGGTTGCTAGTTTTTATTCTTACTCTATGACATGTGTGAGAAATGCAGTGACGACAGCATATCGTAAAGCAAAACGAAGTGCCGGTTTAGATCAGTTAACTGATTATACTGAACCAGTTTTACCAATAGCATCAGAGAGTCAAAGTTATTATTATTTAGATAGAGTCCACAGCAACTTGAATGAACGTCTAATAATTGAACTGGCTTTAAAGGAAAAGGGAATTTTATCTGAATTTGAAAAAACGTGTTTGAAATACTATTTATTAGATAATAATTATATTGAAATTGCATTGATTTTAAATGTACCCCCTAAAAAAGTAGATAATGCTTTAAGTCGATGCAAAACCAAATTAAAGAATTTAAATAAAATAAATGTATCTTATGGGCAAAGTTGCTAGCTTTATTGACAATAATGGTTGTTTTTGATAGAGTAGATGAAGTTAAGATATAAAAAATTGTGAGGTCAAATAATGCGCACAAAAGTAATTTTAGCTTGTGACGAATGCTTAAGTCGCAACTATTCAACGGTTAAAAATAAACAAACACACAGCGAGCGTCTTGCAGTTAAGAAATTCTGCAAGCGTTGTGGAAAACATACAATGCATAAGGAAACGAAGTAAAAATAGTGTAGGGGGTACATGATGAGTAAGGTAAAAGGTTTTTTTAAAGGTGTGTCAACTGAATTAAAGAAAATCTCTTGGCCAACAGAAAAGGAAATGAAGTTATATACAGTACAAGTATTAGTCTTTGTAGCTATATTAACTGTTTTCTTCTTTGTTGTTGACTTAGGGATTTCCCAAGTAATGAATTTACTAGGGTAGGAGGTCATGATAGTGGAAAAACGTTGGTATGTTGTTCAAACGTATGCAGGTTATGAAAATAAAGTAATGACTAACTTATTAAAACGTATTGAAACAATGAATATGCAAGAAAAAATCTTCCGCGTGTTAATTCCGGAAGAAAAAGAAGTTAAAATTAAAGATGGTGTACGTAAAGAAAAATTAAAGAAAACTTTCCCTGGTTATGTATTAGTGGAAATGATTGATACAGATGATTCTTGGTACATGGTTCGTAATACTCCAGGTGTAACTGGATTCTTAGGGTCAAGTGGTAAAGGAACACGTCCAGTTCCACTTCCAACAGAAGAGATTATGCCAATTCTTAAGAAAATGGGAATTACGAGCGTAGAAGTTTCAGTTGATATCGAAGTTGGTCAACAAGTATTAGTTGCTGCTGGTCCTTTCTCAGGACAAATTGGAAAGATCGAATCAATCGACAAAGAACATGGTAAAGTTAGTGTGTTAGTGGATTTATTTGGTCGAGAAACACCAGTAGAATTAGATTTCTCACAAATTTGTGAAGTCGAATAAAAAAAAATCTTGCCTAATATAAAAAAAGGTGATAAACTATCGTAGTCGATATGAGATTCATATCAAGTGGGAGGGTGAAACACCCAAATAACCACATCACGGACTTAGAGGAGGTGTGTCGCGTGGCAAAAGCAGTAAAAAGTATTGTTAAATTACAAATTCCTGCAGGAAAAGCAAATCCAGCTCCACCAGTAGGTCCAGCATTAGGACAAGCAGGTGCGAACATTCAAGGATTCTGTCAAGAATTCAATGAACGTACACGTGAACAAATGGGAAGTATTATCCCAGTAGTAATCACAGTTTATGAAGATCGTTCATT
>JAEXNR010000040.1 GCA_023439505.1 Bacillota bacterium | reverse complement strand
TGATATTTCCTCCTTAATAATTAATACAGCGGACACTTGCATAAGACTTGCCTGCAGATGTTCAAACTGTGTAATATTTAGTATTTTAACGTTTTTCTGATAAGAACATAATCATACTTCTTCCTTCGAGCTTTGCCGGTTTATCTACTACAGCAATATCCTCGAGCTTAGCATAGAAATTATCCAGTATAACTTTAGAAGATGATGTATGAGCCATCTCTCTGCCACGGAAACGTAATGCCACTTTAACTTTATCACCATTCGTAATAAACTTACGTGCCTGGTTTGCCTTCGTATTTAAATCGTTATCATCAATATTGGGAGATAAACGTATTTCTTTCACTTCGGTAACCTTCTGTTTCTTCTTGGCTTCCTTCTCTTTTCTTGCTAATTCGTATCTGTATTTACCGTAATCGATAATTTTACAAACTGGTGGTTTCGCTGTAGGAGCAATTTTGACTAAGTCAAGATTGGCGTCCTTTGCTAATTTCATTGCATCTTTTGCAGACATAATACCAAGCTGCTCTCCGCTTTCACCAATCAGGCGAACTTCTTTGTCCCTGATTTGTTCATTAATCATTAAATCGCTAATAGTACTGCACCTCCATAGGTTTAACTCATTCATTTCCAGTTTCAACTTCCGACTATCTGACCCTACATCCTATCTCAAATATATCAGACCGTCTGACTTATTTCATATAGACAAAAAAAGGTGGATAACCAAGATTATCCACCTGTAAGTCTAATAACATTATTATTTCTTTTATTGAAATAATTGAAATGGTATTCTTTACTATAACCCGTTCACTGTACTGAAACTACGCTATGGGTGAGAGATGGATACTCTTCTTCATGATTATTGCCGAAACAACAATCACACTTATTCAATATAGCATAGGAATAACCACATGTCAAACACTTTTTTGATTTCATCTGTCATACTTAACCAGAATCACATCCAGGGCTTTCGCAACCGCTGTTCCGATGACCAAACATGCTGCAATTTCTGCCAATCCGTTCACTCCGACAAATGCAAGTACAAAAGCAAATATATTGTTTGTACCCAGACTTTCTGCGATTCCCTGAATGAAGTCACTCTGATAGAAGAATATCAAAAGTGTAATCATAAACAGTATCGTATTTAGTAATGGTCCAATCAGACATGTAATGGCAATCGATAAGTTCTTCAAGCTGCCGTTCTTTTTCAGTCCGGCAAATATTAATCCCGTCACCCATCCCATCAGTACACGGGGAATCATACATGTAATAAATGTTGCCAGCGGACTGATCCCCAATAAAACTGCTCCAAAGGGACTCAATCCAAAGCATTGTATAAAGCTGGTAATGCCAAATATTCCTCCTAAAATTGCTCCGCTGACCGGTCCCAGGACAATTGCTCCAACTGTTACAGGAATAACAATTAAGGTAATTTCCAGACCAAAGGTCTTAATGTACCCGATGGGCGTAAACGCCATCAATAATATAATTGCTGTAAGCAGTGCCAGTTGCACCATTTTCGTTGTTCCAAAGGTAGTTTTTGTTTTCATCAATAATCCTCCTTATTTTTGTTCTTAAAATACACCTTCACAGTTAAACCGGGTTTCTGTCGGGGCTATTGATTTATCAAAAGAAATACGCCGTTAAACCAATCTCTCGATCTGGCATAGCGGCGCATATTTTTGAACTGACATTTGAGCCGTAACAGAAATAGAATCAGTAGTATCACTCTACGCCAAAATTCAAGGCATATGTATCAGCGATCTTCTGCGATCCGTTACAGCCGGACCTAAATTTCGATCCGGAAATCTCACCAGGTAAAACCTGCCTTATTCGTTCCTGCCGCTATTGCTTATGGGTCAAGACCATTCGGTAAACCTATGATAAATCCTCTTCCTCTTCAGAAAATCACAGTAACAGGTATCTCCTTTTCGTCTCTGGTAACAGAGTACGATAGTACTTACCCCGAAATTGATTATTCATAATTTCCTGCTGATGAAAGGTATTTTAATTTATAATTTTATTACAGCTTTATCTTATATTATAATACCCAAAAAATCAAGTTAAAATTAACTCTCTTATCTTCCTGTCTTATCTTTCATATCTTTCTTATCTTTCTTATCTTTCTTATCTTTCATATCTTTCATATCTTTATTATCTTCATTTTTATTCCTATCTTTACCATTCTTCTTATCCTTACCATGGTTCATATCCTTTTCCATCATGCCTATCTTTACCATCATTCCTATCCTTACCATGGTTCATATCCTTTTCCATCATTCCTGTCTTTACCATCATTCTTATCCTTTTTGTTTGTCTTTCTTGTTTATCTTTCCTGTTTATCTTTCTTATTTATCTTCTCTTTTTCACAGATCGATTAAGTTTCTCTCTCGTAATCCCATGAGACCTGCAACCAGAAGGATCGTTCCGATTGCGATGGTCAGTACCAGGGTCGCATTATGGGAGGGGAGGATCATCAACAGGTACGCGCTGGCATTCACTGCCATATGAAGCAGTATAGAGGCTTTCACAGAATGAAATCTCAAAGCCATAGATCCCAGAATCAATCCCAAAATAAAAGCATAGATTCCCTGAACCAGATTCATATGATATAGTCCAAAAGCAGCGGCCTGAAATATATTGGCGCCCAATGAAGAGATTACCGTTTTTAAACTGCCCATTACCATTCCCCGAAATATTAATTCCTCCGTAATAGGTGCAATAATTACAGTTAAGATAACCACAACAATGATATTGCCGCGAAACAAATTATCTATGGTTTGATTATAATCGGAGAAGGTTTCATCAAAAAAGGGCTGTATCAGACTGAGCAAACCGGATACCAGAAATTGGCATCCAATCCCCAGTGCAATGATCCATAACAGATTTCTTCCTCCAAGAATTCTTCGGACACTTATTCTGTCTTCCCCTCCGACTGTCCCTCTATACCATAGGAAAAATATAATACCGCATACCAGTATGCCGATTACAGAGAAAAGATACCTCACCTCATCTGTGACAGGTCTGCCGCCTAAGATAAATGGGTATTCCATCATACCAAAGACCACTAATTGTATTCCCATTGCAGCAAAAACAATGAGTATTCCGTATAGACACATCAGAAGTTTTTTCAATGTTGTCATCTTCCTTTCCTTTTTACTCAAATTCCTGTCATGGATGCCGGAGAATCAATGATTCATTGCCGGTGGATGGTATCCCGTTTGTGCAACTCGAATTTCTATTTAATTTGGGTTATCTCATAACCTTTTTCCTTCAAAATATCCAGAACACTGTAATCGCTGATAAAATGACCTGCTCCAACCACGACAAAGAAGGTATGAGGCGTCTGGGTATTCAAAAGTTTATCAATATAATCAGCCATACCCACATCTCTCTGATGAATTAATTTATCCTGATATTCTTTCAGATATTGCATTGTCTCATCAAACGCTGCCGTCTCATTGTCTTTTCCTGTTCCCCCTGTCCGGGTCATCATACGAAAGGCATCTACATTACCGTCATGCCAACACGCAAGCATTCTGTCTGTCAAGTCATTCTGATCCGTCATATCCGGGGAGGTGCTTTCCCCCAGCAAGAGATTCACAGCATGAATACTGTCTGCCAGAAGATATTCCTGTAATCCCCCGGAAAAACCATCGATGATTTTTGCCTGCTGTGACAGCCCTTCGATTTCCAGGATTGGTTTCTGATTCGTATGAGCATCATTTAAAAAGCTAATATCAATTCCCAGGTTTGCTACCAGTTCATCTGATTCATCCTTTCCGGCTATGGCATAATTGCCAAATACGAAAGATAAGTACCATGGTTTCATATAGGCTGCAATTGATTCTGAAATCCCCAGTTTGGTACATATCTCTATCGTCTTCTGATACAAGTCTGCAGGAATATGATCCTTCAGTGTAGTCTGATCAGTATAGACTGCCAGTCTACTATAGGCTGCCATCTCCCTCTGATTATAAATATCTGCTTCTACGACCAGCGCCTGCGCACTCTGATATGCCTCCAATATCGCCTGACCAAAGGGATAGATCGAATGAGATGCCACATGAATTGATCCCAACAGATAAACTGTATTATTCCCGGCGTTTACCTGCCACAGAAAGCCCTTGCTTGCAGCATCCAGAGAGTGATAAACATAAGTAACGATCCTTGTTGCCATAACCATAGCCTGTTCTAAGGAACATTTTTCCTTAAGCCCCTGTTCACCATTCTTTCCGGTATAGACACCCTGCTTTTTCATAAATTCAACGGAATAATCCGGACTTATGTCATAGATATCCTTCGTATATTTATAATTTGAGAGAATAATCCCATAAGCATGGATTACCTCTTCCACCGTCATGGCTTCCTTCACGTCAGGTAATACATCCTTTGTATGAATCACTTCCCCCGAATCTAAAATTTTATTTCTTAATCCCGCGAATAATACCTCCAGATTACTGATTGTCACAGGCTTAGTCAGCCCCTTCGCATACCAGGTTAACGGATATATTCCATAGGTGTCTCCATAAACCAGGTCCGGGATTGCATAGGAATCAACAACAATATCCTTCTGTGAGGAGACCTCTGCTGCATTCACTGATGCTGGAGCAAATAACATAAGCCCCATCATTGTCAATAAAATAATTGATAGAATTCTTCTTTTCATCTTTTGCGCTACCTCTCTTTTTTTATCCTCTGATTTTCTCCGAATACCGATGATTTGTCCTATCAGAAGTCCTATCAGAACCAAACCGATTACCTATCCGGCTTTTGCCGCAGCCGCTCCTTAGCCTTCTAAATAAGCGCCACGTTAAATTTTTACTGAACTTAAGTATAGCATAACAAGGATATGAATGCAAAGATAATGCTGATGAGGGCTGATGGGAATAGCCCCCATGCCATTTAGATCAGCGTTCGATTTTGTTTGATAATATGAAAACGGATTGATATCCCTGATAAGAAAAATGGAAAAGTCATAAATATGAATAAAATGAGTTCATCAGCTTGTAAAGAATGAAAGTATCGGTACCTGGTACAATGTAAAAACAATCATGGGCAAGACCCACTAAGAAATGGCCTTGCCCCGGATCAACGTTCCAATTATTCGTGCCAGAAGCTCAGAGGCCCGTCATATTTGGAAGTGTGAAAATTATTATTATTTACCAAAAATTTTTCTAATGGAATTCGTACAATCTTTATCAATATAATAATGCCGGTTATTATAAACAATTTTTGTATCATAGCATACCATATAAATTGAGGTATTATTCGTATTAATTTCTAAAAGCATACCCCAAAAAATAATATTATCCGTATTAAATTCTATTAACTTAGTATTTCTCATGAGCTTGAAGAATTTATTTATATCTCTTTTTGATGAAATTTTTTCTCTTTTGCCACCATATAGAAGTGTTATTGAATTTACATCTGATTCTAATTGTTCATTGAATATATCATTCATATGCTCACTTTTAATATTTTTATTATATTTTAAATAAAAAAACAAATAATTATTAAAATGATAATGATAAAACATATAAAATAAATTAATTCTCTTTTGTTTGTTTTTCTCATGTAACTCCTTATTTCATATAACATCTATGATAATCCAAAACTAATTTTTAATAAAGCATTACAACCCATGTAAAAGCATAAACACAAATATAGCAAAAGCAGAGCCAGGAGAATATGTTGTTATAGACATTGACTCATTATTTCTTCTTTTCATATTTTATTTTCTCACTTATTATGTAATTATATATCATTTAATTCCATTTATCAATAAGATAATGGGTAATTTTGTCATATATTGCATTCAATAAATATCCCTTGATTCTTCTTTGTAAAATGCAGATGTGAAAGTAAACTGAAACTCCAAATATTAAAATATCATGAAATACCTGGCGAATAAATTTTATGGAAATTTTCTTTTTTATTTGCATCATATATGATAGAATAATTTCAATGTCTTGTGAATGATAAAAACTAATTCACACGTTGAATTTATGCGTGCGAGCAAGTAGCACGCATGGACACTAAAAGAAATTTAAGCAATGACAAGAATAAGTGAGGTAATATCATGCCAAAACACGCTAAACTTGATGATCAAGCTGAAATTTATCAGCCCAGAGTCCAAAAAAGTGAGAAGGAAAAACTTCATGATCTTCCTTTCAAGAAAAAACTGCAATATCTCTATGATTATTACAAATTAATTGCTCTGGCAATCATCGTGGGAATTTCAATCATTGTATATATTATTTACCGGATCGTAACACCCAATCCAGTATCCCAATTAAACATTTCCATATTAAACAATACGATTGATGATCAGGAGATTCAGACACTTCAGCAGGAATTGGCGGAGCGAATGGAGATTGATCCCAAGACGCAGGAAGTCGTATTCGATACCTCCATCTTCTTTTCAACACCGGATGATATTAATATGGTACAGGTAGTTATGACACGATTGGCTGTTGGAGAGATTGATGTTTTGATTGCTCCCAAATCGCTTTTTGAGAACTATGCGTATAACGGTATATTCAGTAAAACAGAAGATTATCTGCCTTCGGATCTAAATGATTTCTTCAAGGACTATGCTTATGTCACTGATTTGAAGGATGACCCGGGCAATCGCGGGGCATACGGAATCTATCTGGATCAAATATTTACAAATACGCGGGATGCGTCGGATCCTTATATTGTTGGTATTGTCAACGGCGGTAAGCGTACCGGCAACTCTTTGGAGTTCTTCCGGTTATTAGAAGAAACATTCAGCAAAAAGGGAGCATGAGCTTTCTCATAAATTCCAGACTGAAAAGAAAAAGGATTTGAAGACTAAGTTACTTAGCCTTTCAAATCCTTTTTCTTTTCTTCACTCGTATGAAATTATCAACACTCGAACAGGATCATAAAGATCTGCATTGTAAGACCTCAGTCAATTATTTCTTTGTAATGTATCCCTGCGCTTTTAATAATTCTGCAATTAAAACCGCACCGCCTGCAGCACCACGAACAGTATTATGGGATAATCCTACAAATTTATAGTCGTAAACCTTATCCTCGCGCAACCTGCCCACGGTAACGCCCATACCATTTTCATAATCCCGGTCCAATTTAGCCTGCGGACGATTATCTTCCTCGAAATATTTAATAAATTGCTTCGGGGCACTTGGTAAATCAAGCTCCTGCGGAAGGCCTTTGAACTCACTCCATGCCTTTAAGATCTCTTCCTTTGAAGGCTTCTTCTCGAAACTTACAAAAACTGCTGCCGTGTGACCGTCTGTAACAGGAACACGGATACACTGGGTTGTTATTACAGGACCCTCTGCCTTAACGATCTGTCCATCCACTACGTTACCCCAGATACGAAGCGGTTCCTGTTCACTTTTCTCTTCTTCGCCACCAATGAAAGGAATCACATTATCTACCATTTCAGGCCAGTCTGCAAAGTTCTTGCCGGCTCCTGAAATAGCCTGATAAGTCGTCGCAACTACTACCTTAGGTCCAAACTCCTTTAATGCAAAAAGCATGGGCGTATAACTTTGTATGGAGCAGTTAGGTTTAACAACAATAAAACCACGATCCGTTCCAAGGCGCTTTTTCTGAGCTTCTATTACTGCAAGATGTTCCGGATTAAGTTCCGGAACAACCATGGGGACATCCGGAGTCCATCTGTGGGCACTGTTATTTGATACAACAGGGGTACCTGTCTTAGCATAGGCTTCTTCGATTGCCTTTATCTCATCCTTTGTCATATCAACTGCACTGAATACAAAATCTACGCTGCTGCTGACATCGGAAACTTCATTCACGTTCATTACAACTAAGTTCTTAACACAATCCGGCATCGGCGTACTCATCTTCCAACGATCACCCACTGCTTCTTCATAAGTTTTACCTGCACTTCTGGGACTGGCTGCAACTGTAACAACTTCAAACCAAGGGTGATTCGCCAATAATGAGATAAAACGCTGCCCAACCATGCCTGTTCCGCCGAGAATTCCTACTTTTAACTTATCCATTTCCAATTCCTCCACCTTCTGTTCTTGTATGGCACACATCTGTCTTTTCTGTAAATATACTATACATTATTTCAATAAAAAAGCAACTAAAAATTTGCATTTTTATTGCTTTTGTAAGAAAGGTATAAGAAAAACCTGTTTCTCTGATTTTGTTTGGTTATTTTTCTGCGTGGTTTTGATAGTCTTCCAAAAGAGATTCCAAATCACTGATACTTTGTATCTCATTTACACGGTTTCTTAATCTGGCACTTCCGGGATATCCACTTGTATACCAGGCGACATGCTTTCGCATCTCTCTGATTCCGGTAAATTCGCCCTTATATTCCACAGAAAGTCTGGCATGTCTCATAATCATCTCACACACCTCTATAAAATCGGGTCTATTTCGTATCGTACCCTCCTCCAAAAATACACTAATCTGTTCAAAGAGCCATGGATTTCCTCTGGCACCCCTTGCGATCATAAGACCATCACAACGGGTTAATGTAAGCATTCTTTTTGCATCTTCCGGTGAGAAGATATCACCGCTTCCGATTACCGGTATGGAAACCGCTTCCTTTACCTTTCGAATAATCTCCCAATCTGCATGTCCGCTGTAAAACTGGTCTCTTGTCCTGGCATGTACCGCAATTGCGGCCGCTCCGTTCTCCTCAGCGATTTTAGCAACCTCCACAGCATTAATTAGGGAATCATCAAACCCTTTCCTGATCTTTACCGTAACGGGTTTTTCAATTGCGCCGGACACCTTTTTTACAATTTTTCCGATCAAAGCCGGATCCTTCATCAACGCACTGCCTTCATTGTTATTTACAACCTTGGGCACGGGACATCCCATATTAATATCAAGGATATCAAAGTTACGATTCGAGATATGCCTGGCTGCTTCGCTTAAAATATCCGGATCACATCCAAACAGTTGAATTGCAGCCGGTCTTTCCTCTTCGGCAACCATAAGAAGCTGCTGCGTATTCTTATTTTGGTATTGTATGCCCTTGGCACTCACCATCTCAGTATAGACGAGATTGACACCTTTCTCTTTGCATAGCAAACGAAAAGGCAGGTCTGTTACTCCTGCCATGGGTCCAAGCACCAATTTCCCTTTTATTTCCACTTTGCCTATCTTAAAACTCATGTTTTCCCCATTTCTGCGCTGCTTATTGCGAATTCTAAGTATGTATTCGCATGACGGCACATACTTGCTGAGTGAAGATGATTTCCTTTTACCCCTTCAAACAGGATGCCGCAGCGCGGCATCTTAATACATAGAGGAAGATGCTTTTCCTTTCCTCTTATCTTGCGGCTTTATTCTTATCACTAATGATCTTTAATCCCTTCAAGGTCAAGTTAGGATCATATATTTCAATTACATCCGTAGCGTCAGCAATAATCTTACCCAATCCCCCGGTTGCGATTACTCTGCTTTGTGTTATATCTGCTTCCTTTAACATCCGTCTGACAATATACTCTGTCTGCCCGATACATCCGAATACAAGACCGGCCTGCATGCTTGTCACAGTATCCTTTGCGAGAATCGTATCCGGCATGGCAATTTCAATCTCAGGCAATTTCGCAGTTTCATTCCATAATGCATTGGCAGATATTCTTAACCCGGGACTCGTAACTCCTGCAACAAAACTGCCGTCTGCACTGATTAAATCATAGGTAATCGCTGTACCAAAATCGATAACCAGAACAGGTCCGCCATAAATCTCATAAGCAGCTACTGCATCAACAACACGGTCGGCTCCGATCTCCTTCGGATTGGCTGTAGCAATCTTAATTCCCGTTTTAGTTCCTGCACCAACGATTAACGGCGTCTTTCCAAGATACTTTATAATACCCGAATTCAGGGAATACATAATCTTCGGGACAACGGAAGCCACCGTCACCGCTTCTATTTCCTCAGTATTAATCCCACGTGAATGAAGTAAATCGCAAAGCAGCAATCCATATTCGTCCGAGGTTCTTGCAACCTGTGTGGTCATGCGAAAACTCGCCTTTATTTTTACATCTTCAAATACGCCAAGCGTAATATTAGTATTTCCCACATCAATTACTAATAACATACCTTTGCCTCCTTCTCATTACTATGATATTTTCCTTTCGTAATCTCCCGATCACTGCCATCGGAAATCCAATGAAGGGATCAAAAAGGCGGAATAGACAAGATAATCCGTCAGGCCGCCTCACTTGTCATAAATTAGTGAAGATATCTCCGACTATAATAAGTCGGACACATCTTCATTTAAGAAAAATACTTTATAATATAATTCGATTGCCTCTAACAATTCGGCTTTCGTCCGCTGCAATTCCTTAATCTTTAAGACACTTCCGATTTCATCATACAGATAATCTCCTTCATCCGATGTTACCTGAAAATCAAGCTGTCCGTCCTCATCAAACTCCAGGGATAAAACTCCCCCCACATCTTCCGTATACAGGACACACATTATTTTAAGTTCCTGCTTTATCTGTTCCGGTAAAGCCTTGAAATCATCATTCATCCAAAACTTTTTTTCATAAGCACTGCTCGCACAGAGCACTACCTTATCCTGATACATCCCACTACTCCTTTTCTATGAAAAAATCTGTTTTATATTAATGACCATCATTCCGATAAAAATCAAAATTAGACCCATCAGCAGATAAGACATCCCCATATTTTTCTTTTTCGGATCCTTCATGATTTTCAAGCCGTTTACTGCATTTAATAATCCGCCTGAAACAAATGCCGCCAATAACAGATACCGGTTTTGGGGATATTTGAACAGGAGGAAAATAATGGCCACCAAAGCGAGTCCCAGCAGAGAAATTGCCATATCATAATGCAATTTGAATTCTTTCAAAAGGTGTCTGAATGTCTTCATAAATACTCCTGATTAATAATTCCCCAAAGTCGCTACCATAACCGCTTTTATTGTGTGCATGCGATTTTCCGCCTGATCAAAAACTACCTCGGCATAACGCTCAAACACTTCCTCTGTTACTTCATTTCCTTTCACGGCAGGAAGGCAATGCAGGAATATACTGTTGGTTCTGTTGGTTCTGGCCATTAATGCAGCATTCACCTGATAGGGTTTTAATATCGCAACTCTTTCCTTCGCCAGATCTTCTTCTCCCATGGAGCACCATACATCCGTATAAATGGCATCAGCATCTTCCACCGCATCCAAAGAATCAGAAAATGCCAGACAGCTTCCCGATGTTGTAGCATATCCTTCACAAATTTCCACCAGCTTTTGATCCGGCCATAATGACTTGGGAGCTAAAATAGTAAAATTAATTCCCAGCTTCGTTGATCCGATCATCAATGAATTTGCCATATTATTACGTCCATCCCCTGCATAAACCAGTTTTAACCCTTTTAGCTTACCAAACTGCTCCTTCAAAGTCAAGAAATCGGCCAGAATTTGTGTAGGGTGATATTCATCCGTCAGACCGTTCCACACCGGTACCCCACTGTACTTCGCCAGCTTCTCAACCGTTTCCTGCTTGAATCCGCGAAATTCAATGCCGTCAAACATTCTTCCAAGAACTCTTGCCGTATCTTCCACACTCTCTTTATGGCCCAATTGTATATCGTCCTTACCCAGATATTCCGGATGTCCGCCCTCATCAATACATCCAATGGTAAAAGCACATCGAGTTCTGGTGGAAGGCTTCTCAAAAATCAAGGCAATATTCTTACCCTTCAGGCTTGTTCCCGTGATACCCTTCTTCTTTTTCGCCTTTAAGTCAGCGGCCAAATCAATAAAATATTCTATCTCAGCGGGTGTAAAGTCCTTTAATGTTAATAAACTGCGTCCTTTTAAATTCATAATGTTTCCTCCCTGAATCCTTGATATCATAATCAATGGATTTATATTTATTCTATTAAATGATTAATTATACATTATTCCAATTCGCAGTTAATGTCAAGCAAAATTATTATGTTCAAACATCATTTGAACGAAGCGCAGGATAATATCTATCTTATTATCCTGCAAATCATAGCTTTTTATCTTCTCTCCAATCAAATCACAATACTCTTTCTCTGAGTAAATTCTATATTTTATGACCCTCATTCTTTTCGCTGCATATTCTAAAAGTGCGAAATAAAACTCTTTATAATCCCAATCCTTACCCAGCTTTAAGGATGCTGCCATCAACGGGTATATTTCCTGGGCCAGAATTCTTATGGCTGACCCACCCGGCCTGCATTCACGCTTATAATGGGTGAGCAGGTGTTGCTGCACTTCATTATCCAGTTGGATTAAAGATGTCAGGTATTCTATTTCATCTCTTCTGGCATCAATATAATAGTCTCTTCCCGCTAAGGCTCTTAATGTTCTCATCCCGTCATAATAACCAATGGTAATATTTCTGATTGCCTTCTTTCGATTAAATTCAAGAACATTACATAAATTAACCTTTGGCGCAATATAAATAATATTTACATTCTCCGGGATTTTGATCTTCTTTTCCATTCCGACTCCGAAGATTCTCACTACGATGATATCCTTATATCCACGGTTAAGTAACATATCAATGGGAACATTATTGACGATTCCGCCGTCAAGATAACTTTTCCCATGGAGCTTCTCTTTCTTAAACAGAGGGAAATAGGAACTCGCCATTAGATAATCCTTCAGGCAACCGGTCTCTGTCTCTTTTGCCGATATCTCTATTTCCTTTAAATTGCTGAGAGAGAATGTACCCATAATAAATTCCATATCAGATGCTTTAATCCTGTCCTCATCTACTGTATCCTCTATCAATCTACGTAGCGGAGATACGTCAAAACCTCCTCCTGCCAGTATATTTCTACTCTGTTTCCCCATTTCCAATAAGTTCATTTCCTTGAATTTACCGTTAACCAAATGATCCATCTGTGTATCATCTACATTCATAATGCTGGAGTAGCTGATATTTCTCCAAATTTCTTCAGCCTTCTCGTAATCTCCCATGCACATAAGAGCGCCGTTCAAAGCGCCAACCGATACTCCTGCCACACCTTTTATTTTTACACCGCATTCTAAGAAGGCCTTCCAGACGCCGATCTGATAAGCTCCCTTGGCTCCTCCGCCTTCTAATACTACTCCATATTCTCTGTCGAAGCGAAAAGCTTCTCCCATCTTTGCCCCTTCCTTGTGTATGATACACGAAAAGTGATAAGAACCGATGAAAAGAAAACTGCCTTGAACCTATATTTCTTTTCGGTTTAAAATTCAAGGCAGTTTCATTTTAATTATGTGTGATATAATCACCAATATAATTCTGTTCCAGCATTTGTTTGGAAGTTTTCTTCAACAGTATCGCATTATCATAATCCACTTGATATAATGATGCATCCAGAACTTCATTGGTTCCAATCCTCCATGCTCTGCTGCCCTCAAAGATACCTTCTCTGGATATCTGAAAGAGGACATCATCCTTGGCGAAGGATCCATCAAACAAGTATGCGGTAAATGCTACAAATCCATTTTTTGCATTCGATAAATCCTGCCCCAGTACAAAGGTGTTCTTCATATCAAGACCCATGATGTTTGCTATGGTAGGAAAGAAATCAATCTGTCCGCCTGTTGTATTGATCGTTTCATTCACACCACTTCCGGGTATATTCACGATCAATGGAATATGGAGCATTTCATCATAATCATATCCACGCCCGATGAATTCACCAACTCTATCATATACATCCTCCATGCCACAGTTTAATCCATGATGATCTCCGTATAATGCGATCACCGTATTATCATAAAGTCCGGCTGACTTTAGGTCATCGATCAGCTGTCCGATGGCTTCGTCTGTATAATGAATGGTTTCTAAATAACTTCCGAACTTGGTATCCACATCCTCCGGCAATAAATTCAAGGATCGATACTGTTCATCTAAAATAAATGGATGGTGACCGGTAAGGGTGATGGCAAATGTAAAATAAGGTGTTGTCTGTTGCTGCAGAATCGGTATTAACTGCTTGAACATGGATTTATCCGATATTCCCATGCCAATCACTTCATCCTGATTAAGGTCTTCCTCACTGTAAAAGTTCTGAAAGCCCTGTTTTGGATATGCATTTTCTCGATTCCAGAACTCACCTTTATAACCATGTATTACAAATGAATTGTAACCGGCATCCCGCATAAGCCATGGAAGACCATTATAAGTATCATTCTCATATAACGTATAACTCTCACCATCTATTACCGGATACAGACTATTCATACTCGAAAACTCTGCATCTGCGGTATTTCCCTTGCCAATATTGGAGAAATATCTATCATAATATAACGTATCTCCTTGAATCAGCTTATTTAGATTTGGTGTTATTTCCTGACCGTTATAGTCCGCCCCGACCACAAAATCCTGAAATGCTTCCATCTGTATGACAATAAGATTTTTCCCTTTTCCTATCCCATTATAACGAGTACCTTCATTTTTCGGCACATTGTTCTGCAGGACATCTGCTATTTCATCTTTTGTCATCTCTTCCGGTACAATATTGTCCGTGATCGTTTCATAAATATCATTCACATGGCTAGTAAAAAACTCCATTTTATTCACTCGCTCAATTGCCGTAGAGTGAAATGGATTTACAATCAGGGTTAGAAGAACAGCGGTAAGTGCATAAACGGTATATTTCATAGTATTGTTTAGCTTGAATTTTGAATTAATAATTCTTTGCGCATAATTCTTAAAACATAGATATGCAAAGGGAATATCGATAAACAATAAAAAACTGCTCGGAATTAATGTGGCGATAAAGCTCTTTGGTACGGCTGCCACGCTTTTCGCCTGCCAGATCTGTTTAATTGATACTGTCTGATTATAATAATTATAATACATGGTATCAGCAAACATAAGCAGACTTAAAAGAAAGTATACCAGCAGGAAAATGCCTCGTTTTCTTTTTAATCCCATACTGCTAAAGCATACAAATATTCCGCTCCAGACAATCAGGCTTAGAATAATCAAAACAATTTCCATCTGCTTCACTTCAATTAATGAGTAATAAATCATCATCTTGCAGACGAAAAGTATAGCAATCAGGTACGGTGATGCAAGAATTTCTTTTAACTTTTTCATAAATTTCCCCCAAAAGGATCCCTCTTTGAATCCGTGTCACAACGTTTGTTAAAACTAGCAATATAATATACCAACGTCTTTATATTATCAAGCGGAAAATAATTAATTTTTTCTTAAAAAAAGGCTGCGTGCATACGAATATACACTACAGCCCCCATTTTATCTACGTTTATTCGTCTTTTCCGATCTCAGTTAAAGATTTTACCATTCCTGCCAGACCTTGTATCTCTGATGGAATAATAATCTTTGTTGCTTTCCCGTCGGCTGCCTTTGCGAATGCTTCCAGACTCTTCAGCTGGATTACCGCACTCTGCGGAGCTGATTCATTCAGGAAACGAATGCCTTCTGCATTTGCTTTCTGTACAGCAAGGATTGCCTCTGCCTGACCTTCTGCCTCACGAATGGTTGCTTCTTTCTTTGCCTCAGCTCTTAAAATTGCTGATTGCTTCTCACCTTCTGCTTCCAGAATAGCTGATTCTTTCTTACCTTCTGCAACCAGAATCGCAGATCTTTTTTCACCCTCTGCTATTAGAATGGACTCTCTTCGCTCACGTTCCGCCTTCATCTGCTTCTCCATTGCATCCTGAATCGCTGAGGGAGGAATAATATTTTTTAACTCCACACGGGTCACCTTAATCCCCCAGGGATCTGTAGCAACATCCAGTGTCACTCTCATTTTTGTATTAATAATCTCTCTTGAAGTCAGTGTCTCATCCAACTCCAGGTCACCGATAATATTACGCAACGTGGTAGCTGTTAAATTCTCAATTGCTAACAGCGGGTTTTCCACCCCATAAGCAAATAGCTTCGGGTCAGTGATGGCATAGAATACGACCGTATCAATTTTCATAGTTACATTATCCTTCGTGATCACCGGTTGAGGCGGAAAGTCGACAACCTGTTCCTTTAAAAGTACTTTCCTGGCAATCCGATCGATTAAGGGCATTCTGATATGAATTCCTACATCCCAGGTATCCTGATAACCTCCCAGTCGTTCAAGAACATAAGCATGCGCCTGCGGAACAATCTTTACGCAGGATGCCAGGATAAGCAGAATAATTACCGCAAATACAATTAAAATAATTTGAAATGGTCCCATACTTAATCCTCCTTATTCTTTTTCACAATTAACTTTACACCTGATACATTTTGGACTGTAACTCTGGTTCCTTTTTCTATGATATCACCGGCGGCTGATTTAGCGGACCATTCCTGTCCCTCAACTACAACCTGTCCCACAGCCTGCATATTATCAATGGTTGTAATAACAAGTGCTTCCTTTCCAATCACGCCCTCATAGTTCGTTCTGACTCTTTTGGGATTAAAATATCTTAAGACGACAGGTCTTGTAAAATACAATAATATGAGCGATACTACCAGAAATACTATAATTTCCACAAGTAAATTATCAAAAAATAAGGATAAAATAAAGGCTACCAAAGCACCGCCTGCAAACCAGATTGTTGTTAGCCCCAAGGTGATAATTTCTATAAATATCAATACAGCAAGAATGATCAACCAGTATATTGAGTTCATCATATATCTACCCCCTTTCTAATCGTTACCCTCATTCTACTTTACAATGATATATAATACAATACTATTTGCCATTTTCTAATTATCTTTTAATATAATATTTATAGCATACATCAAAGATTGATTTTTCATTCAGATCTGTTCGAATTACGATGATTTTCAGGTCCAGTAATCATCAAATCTTTAATTGTATTATCCACTGTTGTTATCAATTTAATTTTATGGCACCGGATCGTAGATTATGACCATCTCTCCCTCATCTCCTAAAACAGCCTGTCCACACATCGTGAACAGGCTGTTTATTTAAAACGAAACATAACGTTGATTTTAATATTTTCTTCTTTGTCTGGCAACTTCATACATTAGGATCGAAGCTGCAACTGCAGCATTCAGTGATTCCACTTTTCCTTTCATTGGTATCTTAACCAGTGAATCAGCCATAGACGATGCCCTCTCAGACAATCCGTTGGCTTCATTACCAATTAAAAATGCACACTTACTCAGGAAGTTTCCCTCCGTATCATATGGTTCCCCCTGCAAATGCGCTGCATAAATACGGATCCCCAGTTTCTTCATATCAGAAATTACGTCAAAGAAATCACCTGTCTGGTAAAAAGGCACCCTGTAAATAGATCCCATGGTAGCACGGATAACTTTGGGATTATAAATATCCACACAGGTATCATTGAATATTACTCCTGTAATCCCTGCTCCCTCCGCTGTGCGCAGTATCGTACCAAGATTCCCCGGATCTCTGATGTCTTCCAGCAACAAAAGAAAAGCACTGGGAGTTGATATAATATCTGTCAGAGAATACTTGATTTTCCGTACGGTTCCAACGATTCCCTGGGGTGACATGGTATCTGAGATTTCCTTGAGGATAGCGTCCTTAACAATTTCATACTCCATATCTATGAAATACGACGCATCTGATCCCACAAGCTCCTCGTATAAGCTCTGGGCAACAAAGGCTTTTACCAGGATATTAGCCTCTCTGGCATCCTCGAACATCTTCAAGCCTTCGATCACAAAAAGACTCTGTTCTTCACGGGCTTTAGCCTTTTTCTGCAACAATGTTAAGTTTTTCATTTGCGGATTGCTTAAGCTGCTAATCACATTCTTCATCGCCTATGTTCCTTTTACCTCTTTAATTACTCTTGATTCATATTTACAGTACAACGCTTACTATCTCTATCCTTTTGATATTATTAATCGTTGTACTTTGCTGCCTTGGTCGTAGCCGACCAGGCTCTACTCTTGATTCATATTTACCAGCTTTGCTGCCTGGTCGGCAGCAATGAGGCTGTCTATGATTTCCTGGAGATCTCCGTCCATGACTGCGTCAAGCTGGTGTACGGTTAATTTAATCCGATGATCTGTTACACGTCCCTGGGGGAAGTTATAGGTTCTGATCTTTTCGGAACGATCACCTGTACCAATCTGACTCTTTCTTGCCTGTGCCTCTGCACTTTGGGCTTTCTCCAGTTCTAATTCATAAAGTCTTGACCTTAATACTTTAATAGCTTTGTCCTTGTTTTTTAACTGAGATTTTTCGTCCTGACATGATATTACAATGCCTGTCGGAATATGGGTCAGTCGAACTGCGGAGTCCGTTGTATTGACACACTGCCCACCATTTCCCGAGGAACGAAATACGTCGAATTTGCAGTCATTCATATCCAGTTCTACATCTACTTCTTCTGCTTCCGGCATAATTGCAACAGTAGCCGTTGAAGTATGAATTCTCCCTCCGGATTCTGTTACCGGTACACGTTGTACCCGATGTACACCGCTTTCATATTTTAACTTTGAATATGCTCCCTGTCCATTGATCATAAAGATTACTTCCTTAAAACCGCCAATCCCATTCTCATTGACGTTCATCATGTCAATTTTCCATCGTTTGCGTTCAGCATATCTGACATACATACGGTACAATTCTGCCGCAAACAAGGCAGCTTCATCCCCGCCGGCACCGCCGCGTATCTCCACAATTACATTCTTATCATCATTAGGATCTTTGGGAAGCAGCAGGATCTTAAGCTCTTCTTCAATCAGGGTTACCTGCTGCTTACAAAGGTTTAGTTCTTCTTTTGCCATCTCTCTGATTTCTTCGTCACTTTCCTCATCCAGCATGGCAAGGCTTTCCTCAATACTGTTCTGTGCCGTCTTATATTCCATATATTTTTCCGCAATAGGGGTAAGATCAGCCTGCTCTTTTCTCAGCTTTTTATATCTATTCTGATCATTTATGATATTGGGATCCATCATCTCCTGCTCGATTTCCTGATAACGAATCAAAATACCCTCCAATTTATCAAACATTTAATGTCCTCCGTTAATTCTTGGATCTTATTCCTGTTACTACTCTGTCCAACCCGCTTAAATCCTTTATCGTTCTGATATGATAAAAACCTTTCTGCTTCAGAATCTTCGTAACAGCTTCCCCTTGATTATGCCCTATCTCAAAGAAGATTAGGCCCTCCGGTTTTAAATACCGCGAAGATTCTTCCAGAATCCTATGATAAAATACCAATCCGTCAAAATCGCCATCAAGGGCCATAATCGGCTCATGGTCTCTTACTTCCGGCATTAGTGAGTTAATTTCACCGCTGGGGATATAGGGCGGATTTGAAACAATGATATCATACGTTCCTTTTACTTTATCAAATAGATTGCTATGAATGAAGTCTATTTCTACTTTATGCTTTTTCGCGTTGATTGTTGCTGTTTCCAATGCTTTTTCTGAAATATCCACCCCTGTTGCCTTTAGGGGTTTTCCAAGTTTGGCAAGGCTGATGATAATACATCCCGAACCGGTACACATATCCAGAATTGACTTATCTTCACACACCCTCAGCACTTCCTCCACCAGAACTTGTGTATCCTGTCTCGGAATCAGCACATTCTCATTCACTTCGAACTCCAACCCCATAAATTCCTGTGTTCCGGTAATAAACTGCAAGGGAATATGCTCTGCCCGCTGTGCAGTAAGCATCAGATAGATCCTTTGCTTCTCCTCGTCAACTTCCTGATCTCCATATAAGTAAAAGTCAGATCTGCTGATTCCGAATACATGGGTAAGCAGATACCATGCGTCAACATTGGCATCTGCTATCTGTTTTGACTCTAAAATTGTACGAGCTTTCATTAGCAGCTCTTTATACGTGCTCATTGTTAGACCTCATTAAATTTTATCGGCTATTCCTTTTCGAATTTCCGACTGCAGCATCATCTACAACCAGATAGCGGTCCAGCGCCTTGAGTATATCATCATCCTCTTCGTCCGAGTCAATGGTTTTTTCTGATCTTGCCACGGAAGCGGCAATTTTGGATTTATTTTTGCTTTCAGTCACTTCTTTTTCAATTACTTCTTCTTCAGAAGGCGAAATTGCCAGAAAACTTCTCCAGTCAAAAACAGCCTCCACGGATGCAATTGCCACTTCAATCATCTGATCATCCGGCTCTTTTGTAGTCAGACCTTGCATCCACAACCCCGGTAAACTAATGATTTCCACCAGTTTATTCTCGTTTTTACCGGCAAAACGGATCACCTCATAGGATAATCCGGCAATGATCGGTACCAGAATGATTCTGGAGACAACTCTCCATAACAAATTGTACGCGGGAAGAAAAATAAAGAACACCAAGCTGATCAGCATAACAAGAAGCATAAAACTTGTCCCGCACCGTTTATGTTGTTTTGACTGCCATTTTACATTATCTAACGTTAATTCAAATCCATTTTCCAAACAATTAATTGTCTTATGTTCCGCGCCATGATACATAAAGACCCGCTTAATTTCTTTCATATGGGATACGGCAGATACATATCCGATGAAAACAGCCAGACGCAAAAGTCCTTCAATTAATGAAATGATGGTCTGATTATCTGTTACCCTTACAAACAGGTTGGATACCAGCACCGGTAGTACCATAAAAAAAGCAACAGAAAATACAATGGAAAGCAAAACCGCTGCAATCATCATAAATGCATTGTCGTTCTCTTTCTTCTCTTTGCTTTCATTCTTAACTTCTTTTAATTTATAATTGAACTCTGAGGCGGAATCAATATCTGTAACGGAAAGTTCCTCGATGGTTTTTTGTTTTGAGCCGGAATTTTTCTTACTGTTTCTGTCATATGATTTGTCTTTTTTATCAGCTTTTCCCTGTTCTTCCTCTTCAAAGAAACCGGCTGAAAAGTTAATTACTTTTACCCCGATTACCATAGAATCCACAAATGCAAGTATTCCCCTAAATATAGGCAGTTTAAATAATTTGACTTTATCAGAGAAATCCTTATGCTGCTTCATTTCAACTGTAATCTCATTATTTGGCTTGCGTACTGCTACGGCGTATTCCTCTTTGTTCTTCATCATAACGCCTTCGATAACAGCCATGCCACCAATACCCGATGGTCTCATCTTAATCCCGAACCTTTCCATGTCTGCCCTAACAGACATTACTGACGCAATGCCATTCCGTGAAGATTAACCGCTTTTCTAGTTTGCAATAGACATGCGTACCTTAAAAACTGTCATTTCCTGCAATTCTTATTATTTAAAAATAGGCTGAGGAAGTAAACCTCAACCCGATTTTTAATATTTTATAGTTTTATCACTCTACTTATCTTGACTCAGACCATACTTACGATTAAACTTATCGATAGCACCGCGAGCTGCTGATGCTTTCTGCTGACCAGTGTAAAATGAATGACACTTCGAACAAATTTCAACATGGATGTCTTCCTTTGTTGATCCTGTCACAAACTCGTTGCCGCAGTTGCAAACAACTTTTGCCTGATAATAGCGTGGATGGATTCCCTCTTTCATATTTTCACCTCTTCTAAATCTAATAGTATTTCTATTATATATTGGTAATATAATAATTCCAATCTAATAAACAGCTCTATCATTATACCATGGGGTTAATAATAATGCAATACCTAAAAGACAATTTTCGTCTTTTTGATTGTCTCAATAAATTCCGTATTTGTCTTGGTTCGCAGAAACATGTCGATGATTCGCTCCAGGGCCTCATCTGACTTTAATCCCCCCAATGCTTTTCTCATCAGGAATGTGGCCTCCAGTTCCGATTGACTCAATAATAGATCCTCTCGTCTGGTACTGGATCTCGGTAAATCGATGGCCGGGAAAATTCTCTTTTCCGATAAGCTCCGGTCAAGAACAAGCTCCATATTACCGGTTCCTTTAAATTCCTCAAAAACGACATCGTCCATTCTGCTGCCGGTATCTACAAGCGCTGTTGCAAGTATGGTCAGACTTCCGCCCTCTCTCATATTCCTGGCCGCACCAAAAAACTTCTTGGGCATATGAAGTGCCGCCGGGTCAAGTCCACCGGATAAGGTTCTACCGCTTGGTTGTACCGTCAGGTTGTAGGCTCTGGCCAGTCTTGTAATACTGTCCAACAGAATTACTACATTCTGCTTATGCTCCACCAGACGTTTTGCCCGCTCGATTACCATTTCTGATACTCTTTTATGGTTATCCGGCAATTCATCAAACGTAGAATATATTACTTCTACATTTTTTCCTTCGATGGATTCCTTGATATCTGTTACCTCTTCCGGGCGCTCATCAATTAGCAGAATAATCAATTTCATGTCGGGATGATTTCTGGTAACTGCTTTTGCGATCTGCTTTAGAAGGGTTGTCTTACCTGTCTTGGGCTGGGAAACAATCATCCCACGCTGCCCTTTCCCAATAGGAGAAATCAAATCTACCATACGCATGGATACCCCTGCACCGGGTGTTTCAAGATGAATTCTTTCATTTGGGAATATAGGGGTCAAATCTTCGAATTTTTTACGTCTTTGAGCTTCCCCGGGATGAAATCCGTTCACAGATTTTACATAAAGAAGAGCACTGAATTTCTCGTTCTGACTTTTAATTCTTGTATTACCCCCAACAATATCACCAGTTTTCAGATTGAATCTTCTGATTTGAGCAGGTGACACGTAAACATCGTTCTCTCCGGGTAAATAATTATCACAGCGAATAAAACCGTAACCATCGGGCAGTACTTCAAGAATTCCTTCCTTCGTTTCACCGCTATCTAGTTGATCCATTTCGCTATGATTCGACGTCTTCTTTTCATCCTTTATGCTATTGGCTGCCTGCTCCGTCTGCATCTGCATTTGCTCTGTCTGCAACTGCTCCGTTTGTTCCTGCTGTTTTGGCTGTAATCTCTCTGTTCGAACCGTTTCCTGGTTTAGTGCTATCTTTTGTTCACGTAATTCAACCTTATCTTCGCCGTTAAAATCATGATTTTTTAGCGCCTCGATCAAGTCATGCTTTTTCAATGTAGAGATATTTTTTATCCCTTTTTCCTTCGCCAATTCCCTTAAATTGGCAAGATTCATCGAATCGTACTGATTTTCCATGTATTCAGCTCCTTTTTATCTGTAATTGGATTCTCTTACGGAATGTAACTAAGATATGATGAAATAAAGATTAATACTATGCGGAATGATGTCCATAGATTATCCTAAGTTTACTTATTATTATACACCTTTTAGACAAGAAAATAAAGTATTTTTCTAAGATTCTATTGGTATGGACAATATTTTGTTAAATTTCCCGGTTTTTTTGATAAACACTGCAGTCTATCCGGCGTAATTAAGTAAAGTTTCCATCCTATCCGAAGGTTACTGTTCCATCCCCATATCATAATGGGCTGCGACGATTTTGATGAGAATACAGAAAGGAGCATTTGTTTCTGATGAATATAATTATGCTTAGATTTACTTGATTTACAGATTTCTTAGTGTTATGATAGCTTTAAAAAGTTTCTGACAATGGTTATTTTATCATGCAATATAACAGATAAGGTGGAATAATAAATGAATGTGAATGAACAAGCATTACGAATGCATGCTGAATGGAACGGAAAACTGGAAATCACTTCAAAGTGTAAAGTAACCTCGCGAGAGGATCTATCCATCGCATATACCCCCGGAGTTGCGGAGCCCTGTAAGGTAATCGCAGAGGATAAGGAGGCAGCTTATCAATATACCATTAAGGCTAATACCATTGCTGTTGTATCCGACGGCAGTGCAGTTCTCGGTCTTGGTAATATCGGACCTTACGCCGCTATGCCTGTCATGGAGGGAAAGGCCGTATTATTTAAAGAGTTTGGCGGAGTGAATGCCGTTCCCATCTGCCTTGATACCCAGGATACCGAAGAAATCATTAAAACTGTAGTAAACATTGCCCCTGCTTTTGGTGGAATTAATTTAGAAGACATCTCCGCACCAAGATGCTTTGAAATCGAAGAGCGTTTAAAAGAATTATTAGATATTCCTGTATTCCATGATGATCAGCACGGAACAGCAATTGTCGTTCTGGCCGGTGCAATTAATGCGCTGAAACTCACAGGAAAGAAAAAAGAAGAGTGCAAAATTGTTGTGAATGGTGCCGGTTCTGCCGGAATAGCCATTGCAAAACTGTTATTATCCTATGGCTTTGAGCATCTTACACTCTGTGACAGAAACGGAATTATTTCCAAAGATTACATAGGCCTTAACTGGATGCAGCAACAGATGCTCGAGGTAACAAATCTTCAGAATCAAAATGGTACTTTGGCTGATGCTTTATGCAAAGCCGATATGTTTGTCGGGGTTTCAGCACCAAATATTGTTACCAGAGAAATGGTTGCCAGCATGAATCCCGATGCAATTGTCTTTGCAATGGCTAATCCTGTTCCTGAGATTATGCCTGATCTGGCAAAAGAGGCAGGTGCCAAGGTGGTTGCTACGGGTCGCTCCGATTTCCCTAATCAGGTCAATAATGTTGTAGCCTTTCCCGGAATTTTCCGCGGTGCGCTGGCAGGAAGAGCAAGACAGATTACAGAAGAGATGAAACTGGCCGCCGCTGCTGCCATCGCCGGACTTGTTAATGAAAGTGAGTTGACAGAGGACAATATTATGCCCCAGCCTTTTGACCCACGGGTAAGTGATGTAGTGGCAAAAGCGGTTATGGCATACATTGAACACTGATATTAGGATAGCATATAATCTTTGCATTAAAATATCTCTATATGATACAGGAGTAAGGAATGTCCGATCCATCCTCTGATCAAATCTTATGGGGTGATAAACCATATCACTCCCTTGATTACGAATTAAAAAAAGAATATGGTAAAAAGATCTATAAGCTATCCTTAAATGGAGGCATGAGCTGTCCCAATCGGGATGGCACCATTGATACGAATGGATGCATTTTCTGCAGTGAAGGCGGTTCCGGCGATTTTAGCACGCCGTTGCTGTCTTCTGTAACACTGCAGATAGAAGAGGCTAAGAAAAGAGTAGAAGCAAAATTATCTCATCAGGAACAGGTAAACTATATTGCTTATTTTCAGGCTTATTCCAATACCCATGCATCTGTCTCATATCTTAGATCCTTATTTTTGGAAGCTATATCACATCCGGATATCGTAATTCTATCCATAGCCACAAGACCGGATTGTTTGCCTGTTGAAGTACTGGATCTTTTGTCTGAATTAAACCGGATTAAGCCTGTTTGGATAGAACTCGGTCTTCAGACCATGCATAATTCGACTGCACTTATGATTCGGCGCGGTTATCCGCTTACCATTTTTGAGGATGCCGTTAATAACCTGAATTCCCGCAAAATCAGAATCATTGTCCACACTATATTGGGCCTACCAAAAGAAACACCCGAGGATATGATGCGAACCATCAAATACATCAGTAATCTTCCCATCTGGGGAATTAAGCTGCAATTATTGCATATCCTAAAGGGTACTGAACTCGGCACTATGTTTGAGAACGGGGATTTTCACGAAACGTTGACAATGAACGCCTATATAGAACTTGTCATAGCCTGTCTGGAACACCTTCCCAAGGAGATGGTCATTCATCGTATTACGGGGGATGGTCCCAGATCTTTGTTATTATCACCGCTGTGGAGTACGAATAAGAAACTGGTATTAAACAGAATTCATCAGACAATGAAAGAAACGTACACTTGGCAGGGTAAACTGAAAAAGGAGGAAGCGAATGCAATCTGATACCTTTATGTTATATAAATTAATGATTTTATATATTCTAAGCCGCGTTGACTTTCCATTAACCAACGCCCAATTGACTGCGTTTATTTTAGAAAAGGAATATACAAATTATTTTAATTTGCAGCGTGCAATTGCTGAGCTGATAGATGATGCCTATATTTCAGCCGATACAATTCGTAACAGCTCGCTATACCGAATCACGGAAAGCGGTCTGGAGACACTCCTGTTTTTTGATAATATGATATCATCCGGAATTAAGGAGGATATTAAAAATTATCTAATGGAAAATAAATACGAACTTCGGGAAGAGGTTTCCACTTTGGCGGATTATATTCAGATTAAGAAGGGCGAATACTCCGCCCATCTACAGGTTATTGAACAGGAAACTTCCATTATTGATTTAACTTTAATCATCCCAACAGAGGAAGAAGCAAAAAATATCTGCAACAACTGGAAGGAAAAAAGCTCTGATATTTATGCCTACTTATTATCCTCATTAATGGAGGAACAAAGTTAATATCAAAATCCATATTCTCTCACGGGAATATGGATTTTATTTTGTCTCCTCCATTATCCCGCAAAGGTCGGATATGAATTCTAAAATTTCCTCTCTTCCCTGCTTCGTTAACGAGGAGAAGGGAAAGATTCGTGTACCCGGCACAAGCTTCAGGCCTTCTTTTATCATCTTTAGCTGTTTATCCTTTTGACTCCGGTTTATTTTATCCAGTTTTGTCGCTATGATAATGGGCTGCATTCCCTGATAAACAATCCATTCATACATATTCCTGTCATTCTCAGAAGGCTCATGTCTGATATCAATCAATAAAAAAACCGCCTTTAACTGTGATGAGGCCTTCAGATATTTTTCGATCATTTTTCCCCATTTTTCTTTCACCGATACAGAAACTTTCGCATAACCATATCCGGGCAGGTCTACAAAATAAAGCTGATCATTGATATTATAGAAATTTATTGTCTGTGTCTTACCCGGTTGTGCCGAAGTTCTTGCCAATGCTTTCCGGTTCATCAACGCATTGATTAACGAGGATTTTCCTACATTGGATTTTCCGGCAAAAGCGATTTCCGGTTTGTCATTTTGAGGAAGGATGCTGGTAATTCCACACACCGTTTCCAGGTTTACATTTTTGATAATCATGATATTCCTCATTTCTACGTTGTAAAAAAGGTCTGCTGCAAATGCAGAATACCATTGCAACAGACCCTCTATAAATTATATTATGCTATTTCATCCTTGCTCTTCTTCGTCGATCGTTTTGCGATCGGCTTTCTGGCCACATTTTCATCCGAAACGTATAACTTCGGTTGATCAAGACCAAGCACCGCGTCCTTTGTAATCACACATCTTACAACACTGCTGTCAGAGGGAATATTGTACATGGAGTCCATCATAACTGATTCCATAATTGCTCTTAAGCCTCTGGCACCGATTTTTCTCTTGAAGGATTGCTTTGCGATTTCTTCCAGTGCTTCCTGATCAAACTCCAATTCTACACCGTCCAGCTCAAAAAGCTTTTTATATTGCTTTGAAATGGCATTTTTAGGTTCGGTTAAGATTCTAATAAGCGCCTCTTCGTCTAACATATCAAGGGCAACACATACCGGAACACGACCTACAAACTCGGGAATCAACCCAAATTTGATCAGATCCTGCGGCATTACCTGACGGAAAAGCTCTCCCACATTTGTCTTGCTTTTATCATGAATCAATGCGTTAAAACCGATGGATTTCTGTCCAATGCGGCTTTCAATAATTTTCTCCAGACCGTCAAAAGCTCCGCCGCAGATGAATAAAATATTCGTCGTATTAATCTGTATAAACTCCTGATGAGGATGCTTTCTTCCTCCCTGGGGCGGTACAGAAGCAACCGTACCCTCCAGAATTTTTAACAAGGCCTGCTGAACGCCCTCTCCTGATACATCTCTGGTGATTGAAGTATTCTCGGATTTTCTGGTAATCTTGTCAATCTCATCAATATAAATAATACCATACTCCGCACGCTCAATATCAAAATCAGCTGCCTGAATTATTTTTAATAGTATATTTTCTACATCTTCACCTACATAACCTGCTTCGGTTAGGGCTGTTGCATCCGCAATGGCAAATGGAACATTCAATAATTTAGCAAGTGTCTGGGCAAGATATGTCTTTCCAGATCCCGTAGGTCCGACCATAAGAATATTACTCTTTTGTAATTCCACATCCAGATCTTTATCTGCCAGTACTCTTTTGTAATGATTGTATACGGATACCGCCAGCACTTTCTTGGCCTCATCCTGCCCGATAACATGCTGGTCCAGAAAACTTTTTATTTCCGCGGGTTTAAGAAGATTAATATCTGTATCTATTGCAGGATTTCCTTCGAATTCTTCTTCTATAATTTCGCTGCAAATCTCAATGCATTCATCGCAGATATATACTCCCGGGCCTGCAATCAGCTTTCTTACCTGATCCTGTGTTTTATTGCAAAAGGAACATCTTAGCTGCTTTCTGTCATCTACCTTTCCTGCCAATGCCTATCACCTCATTCTCTCTGTAGCCTAAAAACATACCGGCATTATCTGTTGGCCAGAATTCCATCAATCAGCCCATATTCGCGTGCTTCATCTGCACTCATATAATAGTCTCTTTCTGTATCCACTTCTATCACTTCAAGGGGCTTTCCGGTGTTTTTTGCTAAAATTTCATTTAATTTTTTTCTTGTCTTAATGATATTATCTGCAACTATCTTAATATCTGTTGCCTGGCCCTTTGCCCCACCGGATGGCTGATGAATCATTACTTCAGCGTTAGGTAGTGCAAATCTCTTACCTTTTGTTCCTCCGGCCAATAAAAACGCTCCCATACTGGCTGCCATGCCGATACAAATAGTAGACACATCACATTTAATATAATTCATTGTATCAAAAACTGCCATACCGGCAGTAACTGATCCGCCCGGGCTGTTGATATAGAAATTAATGTCTTTTCCAGGATCCTCAGATTCCAGGAACAGCATCTGAGCAACTATCAAACTTGCTGACACATCACTTACTTCTTCACCCAAAAATATAATTCTTTCTTTTAATAATCTTGAATAGATATCATAACTTCTTTCACCACGGCTGGTTTGTTCAATGACATAGGGTACTAAACTCATAAAGATTCCTCCTTATCTGTATATGGTAATTTACTGGTACCTATCTCCCACCTGTTTTACGCTATTTTTGCAGCTTCAACTACAAAATCCACTGCTTTTTGAACTGCAATATCAGTTTTAATTTGTTCCTTTTCTTTCTCACCGATCAGTTCCTTCAATTTATCAGCTTCCATCTGGTACATAGAAGCCATATTTGTAAGTTCCTTCTCTAACTCTTCTTCCGTTACTTCAATATTCTCAGCCTTTACAATCGCTTCCAGAACTAATCTGCTCTGAATACGTTTTACGGCCTGTGGTCTCAAGCTTTCCAGGAATTTCTTTGCATCCATTCCTGTAAATTGGAAGTATTGTTCAAGAGAAAGCCCCTGATACTGAATTCTCTGCGCAAATTCATCAGCCAATTGATTTGCCTGTGTAGCGATCATTGCTTCCGGAATATCCATAGAGGCATTTTCAATTACCTTATCCACTAAATCATTTTCAATGGCTGTTTTTGCTTCTTTTTCCTTATTTTCCTTAATTGTAGCCTTAATACTTTCCTTATATTCATCCAGTGTATCAAATTCTGATATGTCCTGAGCAAAATCGTCATCTAATGCTGGCAGTTCTTTTACTTTAATTTCTTTTATACTAACTTTAAATAAAGCAGGCTTTCCGGCCAGTTCCTTAGCCTGATAATCCTCAGGGAAGGTTACGTTGACCTCAACCTCTTCGCCAATGGTTTTACCAATCAGCTGCTCTTCAAATGTATCGATAAAGGAATGGGAACCGATGGTAAGGGAATAGTTCTCGCCCTTTCCACCTTCAAAAGGTGTTCCATCCACAAAGCCTTCAAAATCAATTACTGTAATGTCACCATCCTGAATAGCTCTATCATCTATGGTAAGCATTCTGGAATTCTGCTCCAGCTCTTTATTGATCTGAGCCATGATTTCATCTTCCGTTACTTCAATTTCCTTCTTCTCCACTTCAAGTTCTTTGTAATCGCCTAATGTAACCTCCGGTTTTAATGCAACTTCAGCGGTGAAAATAAAAGTCTTTCCCTTTTCGACCTGTACCACATCAATATCAGGTCTTGATACAATATCAAGATCGCTTTCACTTACAGCCTTCTCATAAGCCTCAGGAATAATTTCATTTGCTGCATCTTCATAAAAAATGCTGGCACCATACATTTTTTCGATAATAGCACGGGGCGCCTTACCTTTACGAAATCCCTGTACATTAATCTTGTTTCTGCTTTTCAGATAGGCCTTTTGTAATGCACCCTCAAATTCCTCAGCGGAAGCCTCTATTGTAAGCTTTGCCATATTCTTTTCTAATTTTTCAACCTGTAAACTCATTTTGTATTTTCCTCCTTGTATTATGTACTTAACTTGTATTCCATTTATGTTCATTAAGATACGTTATTCTTGTAAAAGTACATGATTACTGCTTCTAGCAGACAATTTGACATTAGTATATTATAACATAATCATTCTGTAAATACTACAATTTATTTTTTCTTAA
This sequence comes from Bacillota bacterium, assembly GCA_023439505.1. Taxonomy (GTDB): domain Bacteria; phylum Bacillota; class Clostridia; order Lachnospirales; family Lachnospiraceae; genus Mobilitalea. The sequence goes on along the minus strand of JAEXNR010000040.1, from coordinate 23,957 downwards.
AATTTCCTCATAATTCAATAACTTCCAAGAAGAAAGCATTCTTCTACTCAATCACATAGCCCAGATCTTTCATTCTCTGAACAATTCTTTCCGCCTGGAATTTGCTTACGTCTGCTTCTTTTGCTTCTACCAGCACGCGGATCACAGGCTCCGTCCCGCTCTCACGCACAATAACTCTTCCCGAATCCCCCATTTCTTTCTCTGTCCGGGCTATCAGATCTGCTATTTCCTGATCCGCTCTTACCGCTTTCTTATCTTTCACCTTTACATTGATTAATGTCTGCGGAAATAGATATACATCTTTATGGAGATCTGAGAGCTTTGCTTTACTCTCCAGCATCACTTCCATTAATTTCAAAGAAGTAAGGACACCATCTCCGGTGGTGGCAAGCTTACTAAAGATGATATGTCCGGACTGTTCTCCTCCGATGGAATGTCCGTTATTCATCATATTCTCGTAAACATATTTATCACCCACTGATGTCTTCTCATAACAAATTCCTTGTCTGTCCAGTGCTTCATATAGTCCCATATTGGACATGATGGTGGTTACCACCGTATTATTCGCAAGATCATTACGGCTCTTGAAGTACACTCCGCACAGATATATGATAAGATCACCATCTATAATATTACCCTTTTCATCGACAGCCAAACATCGATCTGCATCTCCGTCATATGCAAACCCTACATCAAGCCCATTTTCCAGCACAAATTTCTGTAACGCTTTCATGTGGGTGGACCCGCATTTCGCATTAATATTCACACCGTTTGGTTCACTGTTCATGACATAGGTCTTGGCACCCAGAGCATCAAATACACCTTTAGCGACTGTAGTTGCCGCTCCATTCGCCAGGTCAAGTCCAACCTTTTTGTCCTGAAAGGATCTGGTCGCAAGAGAGATCAGATAACCGATATAACGATTTCTTCCAATGGCATAATCCACCGTTCTTCCAATATTTTCTTTGGTGGCCAAAGGAAGATTATCATCCTCTCTGTCAATATAGGCTTCAATCAATGCTTCAATATCCGCCTCTAATTTATATCCGCTGCCATTCATTACTTTAATTCCATTATCATAATAAGGATTGTGACTTGCAGAGATCATAATTCCGCAGTCAAACCCTTCTGTTCTAACAACATAAGAGATACTGGGAGTCGGCGTTACATGCAATAAATATACATCCGCTCCGCTTGCTGTAAGTCCTGCTACCAGGGCATACTCAAACATATAACTGGATCTTCTTGTATCCTTACCAATGACAATATTAGCCCTATGTCCTGTGCTATAGTAATTACCTAAAAATCTTCCAACTTTATAAGCGTGATTCACGGTCAGATCAACATTTGCCTCTCCACGAAATCCATCCGTTCCAAAATATTTTCCCATTATCATAATTCCTTTCTTGGTTATATATCAGTATATGCCACATCTTCTGTCATGCATGATTTTACACTCCACATATTTACATTTTAAAGCACTATGGATATAATATCCTATGTATTTTTCCAGTAATTATCAGATTTCATAATTTAATGTGAACATTGTAACATTTTTCATTTTATTTGAAAAGATAAAAGATAAAAAACATCACCGGTTATTTAACCGGTGATGTTTTTTAATTTCATTACTGAGCAGAACCTGACATCTGTTGTTCATAGCTTCTGATCATACGTTTAACCATTTCTCCGCCTACGGAACCGTTCTGTTTACTTGTTAAGTCACCATTGTAACCTTGCTTTAACGGAACACCGATTTCGCCTGCAACTTCCATTTTGAAACGGTCAAGAGCTTCTCTTGCCTGAGGAACTGCTGCATTGTTAGAGCTGCTATAATTGCTGTTTGAACTTGCCATAATCAATTCACCTCCATAAAATTTTGTTATCAAAGCAACCAATTTACAAAATCAACTTTTGTAGGTTCAGCGGTAATCAATAAGTATTATTCACCGCACGTGATTTCGTTTGTATTGCCTGTAATCATATTGTTGACAGCAATGAGAGATTTTATTATGGTAATTATTGCTTCTCTAACCATGAAATGATAATATATGGCGAAATCCCTCAAACTTCTCAACATAAAGTATTTTTTACAATGAAAATAAAATTTATGAGCAGAAAAATACTATTTTTTTTGCTGCTTTTTCTTTTCTTTATAATATTCGACTTCCTGCTCACATATATATAAATAAATTCAGCAATGGAGTTTTTAAACCATGATTGATATTCTGAAGACTGTCAACAACTTCATCTGGGGTATCCCGCTTCCGGCTATGTTATTTGGAGCGCATATCTATTTCACCCTGCATCTGAAAGGTGTCCAAAAACATATCGGGAAAGCCATCAAATTTTCTGTAACTTCAGAGGAGGGTGCAGAGGGTGATCTGAGCGGATTTGCATCTTTAACCGCTACCCTTGCAGCAACACTGGGTACGGGTAATATTGTCGGTGTCTCCAGTGCGGTAGCCCTTGGCGGTCCCGGAGCTATTTTTTGGTGCTGGCTGACCGGAGTACTTGGAATGGCTACCTCCTATGCAGAATGTTTTCTTGGCGTTTTATATAGAAGAAAGACCTCTGATGGCACTTATCTGGGTGGTCCTATGTACGCACTGGAATATGGCTTACGCCAGAAATGGCTCGCCATACTATTCAGTTTTTTTACCTTAGTTGCTTCGTTTGGTGTTGGCTGCTCTACGCAGGTTCGCTCCCTTACTGACACGGTTCATTCGCTCTTACATATCCCCGATTACCTGATCGGGATGGTCACCGCTGTATTCGTTGGCCTTGTTATTGTCGGCGGAATAAAATCCATTGGAAAGATATGCAGTAAGTTAGTTCCCGCTATGGGATTATTCTACATCCTGGGTTGTATCATTTTATTAATCATGAATTTTTCATACCTTCTGCCTGCAATAAAATATATCTTTCTTTCCGCATTTGTACCCTCTAAACTTCCTGCTGCCGTTGTCGGAGGATTTATCGGAAGCACCATAAGATCTGCTGCCAGGTATGGAATTGCAAGAGGCCTTTTTACCAATGAGGCAGGCCTGGGTTCAACAGCCATTGCCGCAGCAGGCGCGAAGACCACAAATCCGGCAAGACAGGCCTTGATTTCAATGAGTGCAACTTTTTGGGATACCGTCGTCATGTGCGCCATTACCGGTCTGGTTATTGTGACCAACCTTTTAAAAAATCCTTCATCTGTTGCAGGATATTCCTATACTGAATTGACAACAGCTGCCTTTGATGCACTTCCTCTGGGGAACGGTATGCTGGGCTTGTCCCTGGTTGCTTTTGCCATTGCCACACTAATCGGCTGGTCTTATTTCGGAGAAAAAGCGGTAGAATACTTATTCGGAAAATCCGGAATAAATACCTACCGCATCTGGTATATTGTGATGATTTTTGTTGGCTCTATTATGTCATTAGACCTGGTCTGGGAATTAACAGATCTTGTGAATGGCTTTATGGCAGTCCCCAACTTGCTATGTCTGATCTTACTCAGAAAAAAAATCTTACCTTTTTATTCCAGAAACACTTAGCAATAGTAGGGGAATTGTATTTTACCGGCCATTTGTTTTGCCTGATCTTCTCCCTGAAATTGCTTAATCAGTGCCAGAGAGAAATCAATCGCTGTCCCCATACCCCGGGAGGTTGTCACCGTACCATCATTTACTACCACCGCATTCTTATCAATGTCTGCGCCCAGGAGTTTCTCTTCGTGTCCGGGATAACAGGTAGCCTTTTTCCCGTTTAATATGCCTTTTGTTCCTAATACAATTGGAGCAGCACAAATCGCGGCAAGTTGTTTTCCCTTATCATGAAACTCTCTTAATAACACATCAAGTCCCTCATGTTCCATCAGATGATCAGTTCCCGGCATTCCACCCGGCAATACCAGCAGATCCGCATCATGATAATTCACATCTTGAAAGAGCAGATCCGCCTTTACCATGATCTGATGTGAGCCGGTAACATAAATGCTATCGGTGATAGACACCATCTTAATCTCTATTCCCGCCCTGCGAAGTATATCTACAACAGTCAACCCTTCGATTTCCTCAAATCCATCCGCCAGAAAAATATATACCTTTGACATGTAATTCTCCTTTCGTACTTTCCAGTTACATTAACTTTCTTCATTATAATGTGATATATTTTCTAAATCAATCATTTTTCTAAAGTTACTTTATTTATCAATCATCAGATTGGAAACTCCTACATTTTTCAGTGTAAGCATTGGTCTGCAGGATCCATCTTTGCGGCTGCCGTTGGTATTTACAGGACAGATCTCAAGTACATAATAATCATCATATGGCACTTCGAAACTAAAGCATCCGCAGCAACCAACGATTTCACAATACATGGGCTTTTTCATATCATGACATCCCCGATACAGCTTCACTTCCCATTGATGATCACAGCCACAGCAGCAACCCCAGATACATCCATAAATGGTTCCCGGCGTTATCAGGCTCTTCTCACAGGTTTCCTCTTCTTTATAACGTATGATTACCGGCACCGGATATGGATGATATTTGATCCGTGTCTCCGGATATGGTACCGGTATCGGAACCGGTTGATATTCTATTCTAGTTTCCGGCTGCGGACATTCGGGGCACGGCGGACAGGTAGGACATGGCTGCGGCTGCGGGCATGGTTGCGGCTGCGGACATGGAGGGCACGGTTGCGGCTGCGGGCATGGCTGAGGCTGTGGACATGGCTGCGGCTGTGGACATGGCTGCGGCTGCGGACATTCCGGGCAAACCATCACTGGTTGCTGTACAGGTGCAGGAGTCGGCCGGGGCGCGGGTGCAGGTGCAGGAATCGGCCGGGGCGCGGGTGCAGGTGCAGGAATCGGCTGTGGCTGCGGTACCGGTGTTGGCACTGGGGCAGGTGCCGGGACAGGCTGCTGCGTCTCCCCACATACAATACCTCCCACAAAGGGATATAAATGAAACTCAAAACCACTGGTAGGACTAACAGCAAAGGAACGAAATGCCGCATTGCCATTGATATTTCCTCCGGTCTGATGTGCATGGTACATTGCCTGAGGCGCCAACATACTTCCCCATATTGCCGCAGGAACCTCCATATGGATGTTGTTTGCATCCTCGAAGACATAAAGTGTCCGGTTTGCATGGTTAACATCACCTAATACACCATATTGTAGATGTGCATTGGGACCTGTTCTGAATCTTACAATTGCAAGGCTGCCTTCCGGTATCTCAAGTCTAAGTCCCTTATCCAGAACACCGTTTGGTCTGGCATCAATTACAAATACATTTTGTACCGGGTCATTTCCTCGCAGAATCAACTCATGAAAGTGTTCCTGAACCGTTCCATTCGTTGCCAGATCATTAATACAATCAAAGAAGTCCTGTATACTGCTTCTGCCATCTTGGAAAAACTGATTTACATTAGCACCGATTCGGGACGCAGGGATAAATCTGGGCACATCATAGCTCGAAATTGCATAATGATTTCCTCTGTCACTGGGTCTCCAATACTGGCTCCCTCCATTTGCCTGATATAAGTTGCTCAATTCTTCCAGCTGAGATGGCTGACCGTCTTTCCCTATCAAAAATGTACTTCCTTTGGCTGCCCTGAAGTTGCCCCCTGCAACCACATGACCGATGACGACCAGCGGTCCCTGCATATTTACATCATTGCCTACCAAAAATCTCACCATATCAGGACTGTATCCCGTTCCTTGAAGTTTTCCGTCACTTCCATATGCCAGACTTAATCCTCTCGGACTTGTAAAATTTCTTCCTACCGCCATGGCTCCCTTTGTATCTACAATATTATTCGCATCTTCAAAAATAATTGCATTAAAATAAGAAGCTGTGCCAAATGGCTGCCCTGCTATATCATACCAGTTGATGTCATCATAGGGTAAACCTGCGTAAGGCATTGCTTCATTGCCGTAATTATTATAATCCATAGTAACCTCCTTGAAAAATGCAACGGATTCCTATCGATCCGATATTCTCAATTCAGTTTATTCACAATTTGTGTAATCGTGCAGGATTCCAACCGCTCCCACATCATTTTCCTACGAAAAAACGCATTCAGGTACGCTCCCCTGCGAAATTGCTTTGGAATATGACAAAAGCTGCCCTCCCTTCAAACCTTCTGAGCAGCTTTTAATTTTATTCTAATTGAAATCATTATTTACCCGTGACCAGATAGCTTTCAAACCGTCTGATATCATCCTTTTTACCGACAATTACAATAACATCATTTTCATCTAATTTTATCTCCGGTCTGATGTCCGTTGTAGTTTTATTTTCATGCTCTATTGCAATAATATTTAGTCTGTACTTCTTTCTGATATTAGTCTGCAGCACTGTTTGCCCGGCGACTCTGGAATTTAATTTAATTTCTGAAATTGAAATATTATCATTTAAGGCAATGTAATCCATAACTCTGGAGGAGGTCAGCCTGTTAACCAATCGAAGTGCCATATCATGTTCCGGATAGATTACTTCGGCACCGATTTTCTCCAGTATCTTCCCCTGCTCCAGGCTGATTGCCTTGGCAATAACCCTGGGAACTCCCATACTAATGACATTTAACGTGGTCAGGATGCTCACATCGATCTTTTCACCGATACACACAATGACCGTCTGACAATTCTGAATTCCTGCCTCTTCCAGTGCCTCCCTGGTTAACTCTCCTACAACGAAAGCATTTTCTGTATAATTACGTATTTGTTTTATTTTACTTTCGCTGCTGTCCAGAACCAAAACTTCTTTTCCTTCTTTGGCAAGACCTTCGGCCAGCGCGGTTCCAAACCGTCCCAGACCAATAATACCAAATTCCACGATTGATTTATGAAGTATCATAATTTTCTCCAATCCTAAATATCTCTGATTTATTCCATATGTCTCTGATTATAGTAAGTTCACTGATTTTCTCTTTCTATTTTTGAGTAATTAAATATACCTCTAATTTTTTTATATGTTCTTTTTTTCCGATCACCACAAGATTATCGTCTTCATGTAAAATATCATCCGGTAAAATTTCCGTAGAAGTCTCTCCATTATGTTCAATCGCAATGATATTCACATTAAATTTTTGCCGTAAATTAGCTTCTATTACCTTCTGTCCGGCAAGCTTGCCTGTTAATCTTATTTCAGAAACTGAGACATCTCCTCTTAATTCTATACTCTCCAGGATATTACTGTTCATTAATTTATTGCCAAGTCGGACCGCCATATCATTTTCCGGATAGATTACCTGTGCACCAATCTTCTCAAGCACCAATCCCTGTTCATAGCTCATTGCTCTTGCAATAACCCTTGGCACACCCATGCTGATCACATTCAGGGTCGTTAACACACTCGTATCGATGCTGTCTCCAATACAGATCACAGCCGTAGCACAATTTTGTATCCCCGCATCCTCCAAAGTTTCTTTGTCCAGTGTTGCTACTACAAATGCATTATCCGTTATATTTCTTACCTGCTTTACTCTGGACTCTATCGTATCTATCGCAATAATTTCTTTGCCGGCGTTTGCAAGTGTTTTCGCTAAAGCATATCCAAACCGCCCCAGACCAATAATTCCAAATTCGACTACTGATTTATGATGTATCATATTTTCCTCATTTCTATGCTTTCTATCTATGCAAGTGTGAATTAAGCCTCTGTTAATTCAAATGAAGCACCCGTACCTGTCCACCACTTCATTTGAACCAAGGGGTTCATGCTAACCAATGGTAATGTTCTCTTCCGAATAACTGATATTGGATACCGGCCTGAAGGACCATATTGTTGCAATAGTAATCGGTCCTAATCGACCAATAAACATCGTAAAGATGATAATCAGCTTACTGGCTGTACTAAGTTCAGGTGTGATTCCTGTTGATAACCCCACCGTTCCAAAGGCGGATACTGTCTCAAAAAGTACTTGCATAAAGGTGAACTCCGGCTCCAGTACACTGACCAAAAATGTATTAACACAAACCACCGAAATTGCAAGGAGCGCCAGATTATGCGCTTTATATATGGTATCACCTGGTATCTTTCGTTTAAAACCGCTGCAGTGATGATTGGTAGCCATGCTATATACACTTCTAAATAAGGTAAATGCTGTTGTTGTTTTAATTCCGCCGCCCGTTGATCCGGGAGAGGCACCAATGAACATCAGAATAACGATTACAAATAAGGCCGGACTGGCAAAATCCCCGGTATTATAGGTCGCAAATCCAGCCGTTCTGGCCGAAGTGCTAAAAAACAACGCGCCCAGCCAGCTCACGCTGCTTGTAAGTTTAATGAGTATTGTACCCGCTGCCAAAAGTATGATCGTCATGGTAATAACGATCTTTGTATGCAGGCTGAACTTCTTGAACGAACGTTTATATATAATTTCTTTAATTACGATAAAGCCCAGACCGCCGAAGATAATCAAAGCAATGGTGGTTAAATTCAATAAGATATCATGCTTATAGTCAATGAGACCTTTAAAACTTCCTAATACATCAAATCCAGCATTATTAAATGCTGAGACTGAATGAAACAATCCGATTCCAATGGCCTTTTTTATCGGAAAATACTGAGCAAATGCGATCGTACTCAATATGGCTCCAATTCCTTCAAAGAATATTGTGATATACAGAACTATCTTAACTAACTTCACAATGCCCTTCATCGTATCCAGATTAAGTGCCTCCTTAATCAGCATTCGATCTTTAAAACTTACTTTTCTTCCTGCAAGTAAAATCAAACCGACCCCGACACAAGCAACGCCCAAGCCGCCGGTCTGAATTAACAGGGCAATGATTGTCCGTCCAAATACACTGAAAGAATCTGCTGTGTCAATTGTTGATAAACCTGTTACACACACTGCGCTGGTGGATGTGAAAAGGGCATCCACCAGTGAAACATTAACGCCCTCCCGATGTGCTATGGGAAGCATCAATATGATTGCGCCGAGTATGATGACGGTAGCAAAACCAAGTACAATAAAACGACCCGGGCGCATTTTTTTTAAGAAATTCATATTATTCCTTCTATTCTCCTCGTTTATGAGTAACTATTATTTGCGGAAATTTTTTAATAAATCCTGATCGGCAAAAAGCCCCGCATATGGGGCTTTTTGCTATGTAAAACAGCACTTACCTAGTTTCCGTATTGATTCATTATATCATAAGTATTTTAAAAAGAAACACAAATTTATTGCCATTTTGTATCATTAATTTGCCACTTTCCACAAAACAATTTCACATTGGTTTTCAGCTCTTTTCCAACGCAGATTGCGTGTGGTGCGAGAACTTTAAAGGTGGATTCCGGTGTGGATTATGTTCCTTCATCATGTTTTCATTCTTCTGATTGATTCCTCAAAATCCACCAGACAATAAGAGAAATTTTTATAATCCGACAAGGCCATATCATATAAATCATCACCAAATATTCTATTCATCACTCTTACTTTGGGAAGGAGCATATGAATCAACGGATTCAGTAATTTAGTATATAAAATCTTTCTATGGTTCACAGCTGCCATTTCCTTTACAATTCCTGTTGTTGATATATATTCCCTGTTCTGAGGATGAAAGACACCGGCTTCTGCGTTTAATATCATTAATTTAATAAATTCACAGAGATTATCAATATAAATAAGACTTCGCTTATTATGATATTCAGGAAAGATCGGCGTGACCTTTGTCAGTTTTTCTAACTTTACAAAGTTTCCTTTGCATCCTCTTCCATAGACCACCGGAGGTCTGATGCTGACCACTTTGAATTGCTCATTATTCATCGCTTGAATGCCCATATCAGCTTGAAGCTTGCTCATTCCATAAAAATTTTTCGGAACAGGCTTCGTGTCTTTTTTAATTATTTCATTCATATCACCATATACGTTCATGCTGCTCAGATAAATATACTGTTTTACGCCGCTTTCTTTCGCTCTTTGACATAATTCAATTGCCAAATCCCGATTTACCCGGTAAAAAAGAGGTTCCATATCCGGCGTAATCCTTCTGTGTGCAATCCCCGCTACATTAATTACCACATCATATTTCGTAAAATCCAGTCTTTTCCACTCCTCATTAAACGTGGAAGCAGTACTTACCTTGAATTTATCTTTATCCTTCAGCAGCCATCTTTCAACTGAGGTTCCAATAAAGCTGTGTGCACCGGCTATCAGAATTTTTATCATATCCTATTCCCTACCTCATTCATTTATACATCATATGTTAATTGAAGTAGTTAGGTTTCTATCTTTAAATAAAAAAAACTGGAGTAATCATACTCCAGAAACATTCTGTACTGCGGATGACAGGACTTGAACCTGCACGGTATCCCACTAGATCCTAAGTCTAGCGCGTCTGCCAATTCCGCCACATCCGCTTATTCTTTTCTCAATGATTAGATATCACCAAAGCTTTATGATGAAATCAAATCATAAATAATGAGACATCCGGGATTCGAACCCGGGACACCTTGATTAAAAGTCAAGTGCTCTACCGACTGAGCTAATATCCCATAATAATGTACCTATGAATAAATAGCTTAGATATAGAAGCAAAGCATTTCACTTTGAAAAACTCAACTAGCAGAACACATACAATCAATTGCATTTCACTACTAATGGATAACACCGTTTCTTCCGTATCTAGCCTAGATCATACTGCGTAATCTGGGCAAGCCCAGTTACCTATTTACCATCTTTGAAACCCGGCATACATTTCACTGTTTCTGGGCAAGCCCAGTTTTTCAGTGCCACACTTTCCCAGTATATAAACTTCATACTGAAAAACTGGGCTAGGTGGATTTGAACCACCGTAATGCAGGAGTCAAAGTCCTGTGCCTTACCGCTTGGCGATAGCCCAATATATTTTATAAATCTGAAAATAAAAAGTATTATAAAATATGAAAAGCTTCTCATCTTCATATCAAGGTGGATAAAGGGATTCGAACCCTTGGCCTCCAGAGCCACAATCTGGCGCGCTAACCAACTGCGCTATACCCACCATACACCAATCGTTTAGATGAAAAATGTGCCAGAAGGGATTCGAACCCCCGACACATGGCTTAGAAGGCCATTGCTCTATCCAACTGAGCTACTAGCACATATATGGTGTTTGATACGGTCAGTGAATTAATTCACTTAAGACCAAATATCAAGCGGGTGATGGGAATCGAACCCACGTATCTAGCTTGGAAGGCTAGTGTTCTACCATTGAACTACACCCGCATATAATAAACTATTTTGTTATTATGTGTACCTCTAATGCTTTTATTCAGACAAATCCAATAACTGCTGCCAAATCATATTATGGAGTCGGGGTGACAGGATTCGAACCTGCGACCTCTTGATCCCAAATCAAGCGCGCTAGCCAAGCTGCGCTACACCCCGTTATACAATATAATTAAGACAAAACTACTTACTTCATATTACTTCCGGCACTTTGCTAATTATACCACGTGGCTGCTTATAATATCTCGCGTACCGCATATTGCACGTTTTATAGGTTTTTGTCGTTTTCGCCGTGACGCAAGAATTATTATATAATAGCATCAAGGTATTGTCAACAACTTTTTTAAACTTTTTATACATTTCAAACAATTTTATACTTCTTCCCATATTTAGGGCATTTCATTAAATCTCACCTGCCCTTAAAGTCATTTTCTTTATAGTAATTCAGAGTAAAATGAGCGTTTCCTACGGAATCAATATCCATAACAATAAAAGTGGGTATTCTATTTTGCTGCCTCGGAAATCCTAAACTACCCGGATTAATCATCCAAATACCATCCGTTAAATTAATCGTGGGCATATGCGTATGACCAAACATCACAATATCATAATGATCCTTTTTAGCTAGCTCCTCCAGATGACTCATCCCAAAATTGACCCCATAGCGGTGACCATGGGTAAGGAAAACATTATATTTCCCGATTTGAATCGTCTTCTCTTTGGGTAGAAAATTAAAAAAATCATTATTGCCGGAGACAAATTCTATGGGACAATGGGTAATTGATCTGATATATTCTTCCCCACCTTCTAAATCACCGAGATGAATTACCAAATCAATGGGACTAACCCTTTTCATTGTATTCAGATAATAGTGATTCCTACCATGGGTATCACTTACAATTAGTATCTTCATTTTACACTCCAGTTATGAAATATGTTGCAGGATGATTTCCTTCATTGCATTTAATGCCTTGCCTCTGTGACTAATCTGATTTTTTAACTCCGGAGACATCTCTGCAGATGTGCAGTCATATTCCGGTACATAAAAAATAGGATCATAACCAAACCCATGTATGCCACTAATCTTATCAGCAATCAGACCCTCGATCGTAGCTCTTGTCGTTATAATCTCCCCGTCAGGAAACGCACACGCAATGGCACAGACAAATCTTGCACTACGTTCATCCCCTTTTGCATTCGCCAGCTGATCAATAATATATTGATTTTTTATTTCATAGGAAGTGTTCTCACCCATAAATCTTGCGGAATATACTCCCGGAGCTTTGTCCAGAAAGTCCACCTCCAGCCCTGAATCATCAGCCAATACCATCTCCCCGGTCAGTTCCATTACCACTCTGGCCTTAATCATTGCATTCTCTTCAAATGTTATTCCATCCTCAATTATATCAGGATGTAATCCGGCATCTTTTAATGATAATAATTCTACATCCAGATTCTGTAATATTGCTCTTATTTCATCCATTTTCCCTTCATTCGAAGTCGCAAAAATAATTTTTTTCATTCTATCCGTGTACCTCTTTCCTATGTCCATTTTATTGCCAATCCCTAATTGATGATTGACGGTCAGGAAATTTATATTCTTTATAAAGCCGCATGATACCGTTATAAATACCCTCTGCCACTGCCTCCTGATTGGATTCCTGGCTCAGGTAATTCATATCATGACGGTTGGTTAAATACCCTACCTCAATTAGAACGGAAGGTACCTCAGAATGATTTAGAACAAATACATCATCATCATGTTTTTCCACAGTTCCTTGTGGTTCCAGGGATATGGCTTTGCCTAATTCCTCAGAGAAAATATCAGCCATATTCTTATTCTTTATCCCTTTCACCTCATTATCATAGTATAAAATCTCAGTACCATGAGGCCATTCCTCCGGGCAGGCATTGTTATGTATACTAATATAAAAATCACTATCCACATCATTGGCCAGTCCAATACGCGGTTTTAAAAAAACTTTATCATCTCCTAAACGCGTATAATATACCTTAATATCACTTTTGTCCAGTATTTTTTTTAATTGCAGTGAAATTAACAGATTGATCTCTTTTTCATACACACCATCACGTATCGAGATTGCCCCGGCATCCTTTCCGCCGTGTCCCGGATCAATTACAATCACTTTATCATAAGCAACCTTAGGATTTCTTAAGTTAATATAATAATAATTATCATCTTCATATATATTCTGAACATAAACATGATCCATTCCTATTAACATTGAAACAGATTCTGAACCTGTCTTATCCTTTTCTAGTCTTTCAATCTGGACGGAACTTACGATGTCATTGTCCGCCTCTTTGTAGGCAACCTCAGTTGAAGGTACCTCCTGCATGGTTGTCATCTCTTGATCCTGAGGCATGCCTCGATAGATTTTCCCTTCATGAACTCTGGTAATCATATCCTCATTCACAATACCAAGCCCCTCTCCCTTAAGCGTGAACCTGATACTTTTTAAGAGATATAAATCCTCTATCTGATATGAAATATGAATGCCGGTTGGTTTTTTGATTATTAGATAACGTTCCCCTAACTGGTCAAGAATATCCTTATCAATATTTTCTTTGAATTCTTCGGTGGATGAATATGAAAGTATTTCTTGTTGTTGATTTCCTGCAGAAAGTACTGATTGGCGTTCTGAACTGTCAGTTGTTTCACTGATTGCCTGGTTGAGTGCTGCCGATATTGTATCTATATTTGTATCCAATAGAATATTTCCTTTTGCCAGTATTGTAACAGAGTGATAGTGTTCTAAGGCATAGGAGAAGAATAGCACCATGAACATAAGGGCAACACTTTGTATGGCAGCCTTTTTTAACAGCAATTGATTCATGTCATACCCCTTTCCGTCTCTATCCCGTATTCAGCTGTATACTTCATAATATACCATAAATTATATAATAATTGATCTTTATTCACAATAATAATTTGCAAAATAACGTATATTTTGTAGATATATGGTGGTTTTTTCCTTCCATTATGATTGCATTTTGAATTCATTATTTATATAATAAAATAGTAACCGGTATGTTTGTCTTACGTTTCTTACACAAAGGAGAAATGGTTCATGTATGAAGAAAATCACATCCAAATCAAGCAGAAAGATGGATATATTACAATTTTATCGCATCTTTACAGCATCAAAAAGCCAAAAGCCAGTTTATTAATATTACATGGTATGGCCGAACATCATAATCGGTATCAGGCATTTGCGGAATACCTGGTAAATCTGGGTATTGATGTATTTTATTATGATCATCGCGGTCATGGTCTTGATAAGAAACTACATGAACTGGGATACATAGCACCTGATAAAGGTTATCAGCTTGTTATTGACGATGTGATTTCGATTTGCGAATATATTGATCATCACAATCGAAGCAGTAAGTTCTTCTTAATGGGACACAGTATGGGTTCTCTAATTGCCAGAAACGTCATTCAAAAATATGATAAATTTAATGGAATTATTTTATCAGGGACAACCCATCCGGCAAGGTTAATGACATCTGCAGGAATTTTACTATCTTCTGCCATCAAAAAATTCAAAGGCCCCAAACATATATCTCCTTATATGAATAATTTACTATTTGGTAGCAAGAAGTACACAAAACTTTCTACACGAACCGCCTTTGATTGGTTATCAAGAAGCAATCCCGTTGTTGGAGCATATCTCCATGATCCTTATTGCGGTTTTATCTGTACTGTATCGTTTTACAATGATTTAATCAAATTATCTGCACATGCCGGCAAGAAGAAATTAATCCGCCAGACAAAACGCGAATTACCCATCTATCTGACCAGCGGAGAACAGGATCCTGTCGGCGGATATGGAAAAGAAGTCAGGAAATTTCATCAGATTCTCAAGAAATTGGGATTTTCAAATATCACCATCAAACTGTATCCGGAATGCAGACATGAGTTACTCAACGAGCTAAATAATAAAGAGGTATATTCCGACCTTCATCAATGGATATCAAAACGTATCTGATTTGGATACTGTTAACTCCTATCAATCAATAAATGCGGTGAGACTATCATCCTCAGGCTTATATTCAGGATTATATGCTCACCGCAATGTTGTTAAATAATAAAACTTTTTATGGAATTTTCTATAGTTTTGTTGGTTTGGGAGGTTTCGGTCCCAGAAACTGATAGAAATAAGTTTTCATCATACCATTATATATTTTTCTATTTTTCTCTGCTTTTCTTCCTATATATTTTTGGGCATCTTCATAGGCACTGATGATATAATAGGACCAGGAATCAAGCGTACCAAATACATTCCCGATTTCTTTATATAGTTCGGGCATAGCCTGCTTATCTTCCAATCTTTCACCATAGGGTGGATTCGTAATAATAAATCCAAATTTCTTACTATTACTTAAATCCTTCAAGGCCTTTTGCTGGAAATGTATCAGATGGTCTACTCCGGCAAAACGTGCATTTTGTCTGGCCGCCTTAATGATCTCCGCATCTATGTCATATCCCTGAATATTCATCTCAATCTCGTTCTTTCTGATATCCTTTGCTTCCTGCCTCGCCTCTTCCCAGATTTTTTCGGGAAATTTATCTGACCATGTCTCAGCAAGAAAGTTACGATTTATTCCCGGTGCAATATTCGCCCCAATCAGCGCTGCTTCAATGGGAATTGTACCACTTCCGCAAAATGGATCCACTAAGATCCGGTCTTCTTTCCATGGTGTCAGCATGATCAATGCCGCTGCAAGCGTCTCTGTAATCGGTGCCTTACTCGTCAGTTTTCGATATCCCCTGCGATGTAAGGATTCACCGGAAGTATCAATACTAACCGTTACTTCATCTTTAATTATTGTCACTCTCAGAGGGTAGGAGTTTCCGCTTTCCTCAAACCAGTCCGTTTGATAGACCTGCTTTAATCTCTCAACCATGGCTTTCTTTATAATGGATTGAATATCAGAGGGGCTAAACAGCTTACTATTGACAGAATTTGCTTTTGCGACCCAGAACTTTCCATCTTTTGGTATATACGCTTCCCATGGTATCTTCTTAATATTTTCAAACAATTCATCAAAAGAGACTGCCTGAAAAGAAGCTATTTTAAGTAATACACGCTCTGTAGTCCTCAAAAACATATTCGCCCTTGCACAGGCTGCCTCATTTCCGCAAAAGCTTACTTTGCCATCTTCTACTTTTGTTATTTCATATCCCAGATCCATGATTTCTCTTTTTAAAACCGCCTCAAGACCAAAGTGACACGGCGATGTATATTCATATTGTTTCATCCTTACCTCCGAGTAAATTAGACATTCTTATGTTATTTTAATGCCCATTCTGTTAACAGTCAACATAATTTACTAACTGCGTTCCAGTCTTCCACGATATGCATGTAATCCACCATACAGGCTTTTAATATTATAACCGTCCTTCATCAAATCTCTCGCTGCCAGCAGGCTTATATTTCCTCTGTCACAGTAGAAAATCAAAAGAAGGTTTCGGGATAGTTGCTTTTTCTTATATTCCAGATCCTCATACGGTATATTGATTGCCGTTGGAATATGCCCTGCATCAAATTCTTCTTTATCACGCAAATCTATAATCAAAACATTTCTTTTACCAATATAATTCATAATCTCATTCGTCCTAATTGTTTCAAATGACATTTCTTACCGCCACCGTCCTTCTAATAAATCATATTAACTCCCCCCATCTATTATATTCAGACAAAAATCAAATGCTACTGATCTATGAAATGTCGAAAAAAATCTGCCCCCGTGTAAGGACAGATTTTTTTATCATTCTTTTTTCTTTTTTAATAATTGTTATCCATATCATCCAAATCTCTATAGTTGTTTTTGCTGGTAGTATCTTTAGATGAATTTTTTGAGGAAGAATCCTGGCATTTGCTACCTGATGCATTACGGCTGGAACCTGTTGTATAATTGCTGGATGATGAATTTTTACTTGATCCGCTGGTATTGCTTGTACTAGCATTTCTGCTGGATCCAGATGTTGTATTACTTGTTCCGGTCGTATTTCTCACATTAGATGTTGAATAGCTGCCGTTGTTACTAGAATTATTACTCGTTGTCATAGAATGGCCTCCTATAAAATAAATTAATCATTACGCAAATATTATCTGTAATTTTTATCGAATTATTCATAAATATAAAATTGTATTTTATTCACAAAATTACAGGGATATTGTTTAAAATTTATCATATTTTTTGTTCAAAACGTATATTTATGGTAATTTATAGCACCTTTTTGCAAATAATTATTATATGTAATGGTTTTAATGTATATTCATATTGCATAAATTTTTTTTCTGTATTATAATATTTATGTGCTTAGTGATGTTTCACTATGCGCATGATATAACCCCTTATTAATTATTTATACTCCCCTCATCGAAAAGACCGCCTGGCTCCCCCTGGCGGTCTTTTCACTATGTACTAATATGTCGAATATTGAGAGTAAAATATCCATATGACTGAGCACTCAAAAATATATTCTCAAATTCGTTTTTAAATTTTAAATCTCTTGATTAACTCCTGCAGATCCTGGGCCAAATGAGATAACTCTTCGCTTGCATTAGAGATCTCCTCTGCAGATGCGGATTGTTCTTCAATTGCCGCTGATACTTCCTGCGTAGATGCGGCATTCTGCTGAGCAACTGCTGATAAGGTTTCAACATTAGTTAATACATCCGCTTTGCCAGATTCCATGATCAGGCTCGACGCATAGATCTGGGCTACCCTTTGATTTGATTCTTGAATTGCCTTGGCAATCTCCTCAAACGTACGTTTTGTTAAATCGACATTATTTCCCTGCTCTGTCACAATCTCGCTGGCTTCCTGCATTTTTTCTACTGCTGTCTGTGAATTCTTTATTAACCCGCTTACAAGGTCATCAATGATAGCGGTGGTATTTCTGGATTGGACCGCCAGTTTTCTGATTTCTTCCGCTACAACTGCAAATCCTCTGCCATGTTCGCCTGCCCGGGCTGCTTCAATCGATGCGTTCAGCGCCAATAAATTTGTTTGCTCCGATATGCTGGTAATTAAATTGCTGGCTTCTTCAATTTTGACAGAGCTCTCACACGTATGATTGACACTATCGTTTACGACACCGGCAGCCTTCATGTTCTCCTGATTTTTTTGATAGAGTTCCTCAATTACCCTTAAACCATCTTCTACTGCCTTTGTAATCAGATTTGAAGATTCTTCAAGCTCCTGTGATCCGCTTCTGTTATTTTTAATTTCATCTCCCAGAATACCCAATTTCTCGGAAGCCTCCATGGTATGATATGCCTGATCTGAGGCCCCTTTTGCAATCTCATTGACTGTTTCTGCCACTTCCTCGGATGCTGTTGCAGACTGTTCTGAGGTTGCTGTTAATTCCTGCGAAGTTGCCGAAACCTGTTCAGAGGCATTGGATACATTGGCGATAAAATCTCTGACGTTTTGTTCCATAAATAATAATGATCGAGTCATGCTGCCAATCTCATCCCCTCTTTCCCTGGTCTTATAAATCAAAGGATCATCTGACCGGGCAAAATCCAAATCAGCCTGTTTCTTAACGATATTTGTCAATTTAATAATGGGTATAGCAATAGCCTTTCCCACACCAAAGGACAGAACTAGCGCAACAGCAAGTACAATCAGTATAACAACAACTAATATTGTGATTAGTTGATTCACACCTTTGAGTACCTCGGATTTTAGAGCAGTATTCACCAGTATCCATTCCGTTCCCGAAATCTGTGTATAAGCATTATACATTTCTCTGTTTTGAAAGGTATAAGAGCTGACACCGGTCTTATTCTTCAGCATTTCCTCAACTTCATCTGCCAGAATACGATATTGGGCATCCTCTTTGGCTGCCTCAATTGGAGTAAATTGTTCCATGACATAATCCCTGTTAGGATGTGCAACAACAGTTCCCTTTCCATTGATGATATAGGCATATCCTTCTTCCCCATATTCCATCTCGTCGATTATCTCAAAAAGCGAATTTCCATCTCTGCGTGCAATCAATGCGCCAACTACTTTGTCCCCATTAAAGATTGGTGCTGCATACATTATTACAGCACTGTTGGTAACTTTGCTTATGATTACATCTGAAACATTTGCTGTTCCCTTCAAAGCATTTTGTATATAGGCGCGATCTGATAACTCTGCCGTCTTGTCCTCTTTGATATAATTTGCAACCCCATCCGGAGTAACGATTGCCATGTCTAGATATCCCAGCCGTTCTATATCTCCCTCTATCGACTCCCGTTGTATCTTAAAATCCATGGTTTGAGTTCTCGCACGGTTGGCTATTTCCTGTAATATCAGTAAACGATCAGCAACGATAATGCCAACTTTTTCAGCCTCTGCATGGGTAACGTCTTTTAAATTGGTCTCCGCATCTTTAATAACAAAGCCTCTGCTGATCCAGGTGGAGACACCTCCGATCGCTAGACAAATAATGATGCAGATCATCCCCATATAGATCGTTACCCGTTGTGTAATACTTAAATTCTTCATTTTCTTTTCACCACCTTCGCAATTTATCCATAATGCAAATTAATTCTCCCGCGTTCAAAGGACCTGGCTGATTCAATAATTATCTATCAACAGTTAGATGATTCTCATTATATCCTATCAAATGTTAGAATGCAATCTATAATTCCATATTTATACATTATTATTCTATTATCGACAAAGAAAGACGGCATTCTCACCGTCTTTCTTTTAATAATTTATCAATGGATTTCATAAATAAATGAATATTTATCGGCTTAACAATAAAATCATCCATACCAGCTGCAAAACATTTCCCTCTGTCTTCTACTTTAGAATATGCAGTCATAGCAATGATCGGTATTTTTCTCCAGATAACATTCTGTTTAATTAATTTTGTCAGTTCATAGCCATTCATACCTGGAAGTTGAATGTCCATCAGTATTAAAGCTATCTTCTTTTGCTCAAGAATTCTGATTGCATCCTCGCTATTATAAGCCGAAACGTATTGGTAATCTGCTTTTTCTATCATATACTCTATTACGTTTTGATTTACCAGATTATCATCAATACTTAATATCATCTTATTTCTTTTCGTAATAGATTTATACTTTAACTTTGTCTTATTTATTTCAGGATCAGAGAGAATTGGGTACCTGTTGACTTGTACGATCTCAAAAGGGCAGGTGAAATGAAAAATACTTCCCCTCCCTTCCACACTATCATAAATAATATCTCCTCCTAGCGCTCTTGCATAGCGCTTGGAAATTGATAATCCCAATCCTGTTCCACTATATTTTTTTTCCGTGGATGTATCTTCTTGGGTGAATATATTAAATATTTTATCGCGAAATTCATATCCAATTCCTATCCCCGAATCTTTTACTTCAAAGTCAATTGTGACCTGATTATTCTTCTGCACTACAAGATAAGTTTTTAAGGATATATAGCCACTCTCAGTAAATTTCAGTGCATTAGATATCAAATTTCTTAGTATCTTTCTTACCTTCTGAAAATCGCCAATCACATCAAAGTTTATGTTTTGATCAAAAAAATACCCTGCCTCAATATTCTTCTTGCTGGCCTCAATCAATAGCTCATCAAAAAGTTCATTGAGCATCCGGCGTATGGAAAACTCGGTCTGATCAAGCTCTATTCGCTGCTGCTCAATTTTCGAAATATCGAGAATATCTGTAACAATATCCATTAATGTAGCAGAAGCTCCCTCTAACAGTCGAAATAATTTCTTCTGCTCATTATCTAATGCAGTGTTCTGTAAAAGTTGAACCAAAGAGATGATACCATTCAAAGGAGTACGAATTTCGTGACTCATATTGGCAAGAAATAGGCTCTTTGCATCATTTGCTTTTTGGGCACTGACGCTCATTTCTTCAAGTTCCTTATTCTTTCTTATAATCTCTCTCTCAATCTCTTTACGTTCTGTTATCTCCTCCAGCGTGCCAACCACCCGAACCGGTTCATGATTTATATTCCATTTTATCACTTTCCCTTTTGCTCTGACCCACCTGTATTCTTTAGTCTTACTAAGCATTCTGCATTCTAAAACCAGGTCTGAATTACTTTTTATTTTCGGTATTACCTGCTGATAGACCATATGATAATCTTCCGGATGGATCAATTTTATCCAATCCTCGTAGTTTGTTCCAATATCTCCATTGGTATACCCCAAAAGTGCTTCCATATTATTATACACAATCATTTCATTACAACTAAGATCGATCTCCCAAATGCAAAACGCTCCGCCCTCAAGCGCCAACGCAGCTTTCTCATGATATTCCTGAAGCTTTCTGGTTCTTCTCCTTGTTTCAGAAATATCACTGTATATACCAATAAAGCCAATAATTTTTGCTTCACTATTATATAAGGGAGCATAGGAAACAGATACTTCTATCCTGTGTCCCTTTAAATGATATCTTTCCGTTTCTATATGTTCAATTACTTCTCCTGCTTCCAGACGCCTTTGTATCGCTGTCCACTCTTCCCTTTTCTCTGGTGGAATAATAATTTCTACCGCTTTACCAACCAAATCTTTCGATTTATATCCTAGCCGCTCTTCTGCTGCCTTATTCCATAAGGTAACATGAAGGTCCCGATCGACGACTATGACCGCTTCTTCCGCTATGTCAAGGGATACATCAATTCCCTTGGTCTTCTCTGCCACATTTCTGATATCCGAGATATTATGAATAATGTTTACCGCCTTATTTTTAATTCCATCCTTACATATGGTCGGTCTGACCAGTACGGGAAAGGATGATCCATCCTTCCTATAATGTGTTGCTCCATATTCTGTTCCGGTACTGTTTGCCACATAAATCTGATTTAGAACAAATTCTCTCCTATCATTTTTTCTTATATCAAATATTGTCTTACCGGTGAGCTCTTCGTAGGAGTAACCATATTCTTTCATCGCAGCATAATTCCCATATTCTATTTCACCAGCATCTGAAAGTACAAGTATAATATCAAACATATTTTCAAAAATTCGCCTATAGAAATCCGTACTCGCCTCGTTCATCTTATTCTATCCTCTTGTAAAAAACAATCTCCGGTATCATCTACTCTTATGTGTTCACTTAATGAAACGACCACCTGACTTCCTCCGGTGGCCGCATTAACTATATGGTTTAATCAATATTTTCTTTTTCTGAACAAGAAATATATGATAAGAATAAACATGATGGGAACACCAAATAATCGCAATAGGATCAATAAAAATCTTCCGATAAAAAGCAGGATAAAGAGTAACATGACTATGCTCAATATTACGATTAATTTATGCTGCCACTTCATTTTACTTAAAAATGATTTATGGACTGTTCTCTTCTGCTGATTTCCTGTCTCCTGTGTTTTAAAATCATAATCCTGATATGCCTGATAATCCCGATTGGGATATCTTCCTTTCTGCCTCGTCATACGCTCTGATTCTATAATAGTTTTTGCGATCAGTCTGGGATCACCCAATTCCTCCATAATATTTTCATTACCCTCTGAAATGTTAGAATTAATATATTGATCATAATATTTTATATTTTCTTCTATATGATCAGGACTAATCTCGCCAACCAATGATTGCTTCAGTATATCAAGAAACTCACTTTTATACATTTGTCCATCTCCTTTATCCCATTCTAGCATAATCTCTTATTTGAGTAAATCCAAGATTATGAAAAATTTCTATTGTATTCATGAAATATCAATAAATATGATAGGTATTTACCATAGTATCTGATTATTCCCCACTTTGAATCCACAAATCCAAAAAATGAACGTTCAGGCAAATGATGCCCTATCAGCTTTTAACTGTTTCATATTAAAAAAGTGTAATGAAAATTCTTTCAAATTTTCATTACACTCACGATCGTGTGCTAGAGGATTCGAACCCCCGACCTTCTGGTCCGTAGCCAGACGCTCTATCCAGCTGAGCTAAGCACACACAATAATTATCTTCTGATGAAAAAAAATCAGCATTATTCTATATTTAATATAGAATAATGCCGGCGACCGGAATCGAACCGGTACGGGAGATTAGTCCCGCAGGATTTTAAGTCCTGTGCGTCTGCCAGTTCCGCCACGCCGGCACAAATGGGACCTATAGGGCTCGAACCTATGACCCTCTGCTTGTAAGGCAGATGCTCTCCCAGCTGAGCTAAGATCCCCGGGAACATACACAATAAAAACTTAATTCATTCATCTTAACGATCTTACATCGTTAACGACCCAGAAGGGACTCGAACCCTCGACCTCCGCCGTGACAGGGCGGCGCTCTAACCAACTGAGCCACTAGGCCATATTTTAAGTGGACCTTCAGGGACTTGAACCCCGGACCGACCGGTTATGAGCCGGTTGCTCTAACCAACTGAGCTAAAGGTCCAAAAGCCTTTATTCGGACTTGAACCGATAAAATGCTGAAACATTATCAGCCGCTCTGCCGATTAAGCTAATCAATTACCGGCAAGTTGACCCTAATAAAACTTTCGATCAATGACTCCAAGGGGATTTGAACCCCTGTTACCGCCGTGAAAGGGCGGTGTCTTAACCGCTTGACCATGGAGCCGTGATATTTATTATAACATGAAGTTATCTGTATTGTCAATATAATTGCAACAATTTATTAAATTTATTACCTTTATATTTAACTCCCCGAGTAGGGCTCGAACCTACAACCCCACGGTTAACAGCCGTGTGCTCTACCATTGAGCTATCGAGGAATA
>JAEXNR010000021.1 GCA_023439505.1 Bacillota bacterium | reverse complement strand
TCACGTCAGATAGGGCGTTTACGTTACCGAACCGCTTATTCAGATTCATTGCGTGAAGGAGAGTATGGCCGCCGGAACCGGAATCGGAATAGGATTTTATCTGTAAAAACCGATCTGCTTCGATTAGTGTCTTTGCAGCTTTTGAATGAGGCTGTTCCGTTATTTGTTTTGCCGTACCTTCTTCTACAATTTTACCGTTTTCCATAACCAGCACACGATCGCATCTGGTTTTTGCAAGGCGGATATTGTGGGTGATGATGATCAAGGGCATAGAGCGGATGCTGCGAATCGAATCGATAAGGTCGAGAATTTCCTTTTGGGTGATTACATCCAGCGCCGTGGTTGCTTCGTCGGCTATCAGAAGGCGGGGCCGGGTTGCGAGGGATGCGGCTATTACGATTCGCTGCCGCTGCCCGCCAGACAATTCAAAAGGGTATCGTTGAGCAGCATCTTGCGGTAAGCCGACTTCTTTTAAAGCTGACACAATATCAAAAGCAGCCTTTTTATCGTGCATAACACCGTCTAGAATTTGTTTTCCGCACTTTTTTAGAGGGTCAAGGGCGGTAAAAGGGTCTTGCATTACCATCCCTATGCCGCTTCCTCTAATTTTTCCCCACTGCTTTTCACGGGCATTAAGATTGAATTTTTGTCCGTCGATTCTATAATCTCCGGTTGACTGTGCCTGATTTGGAAGCAGCCCGATAAGAGAGCGCATCATCATTGTTTTTCCGGAACCCGATTGTCCCACAATACCGACACTTTCATTGCCTTTCAGTGTAAAGTCGATGCCTTTTAGAATTTCGTTACCACCGATTTGCACCCGTAAGCCGTTGATACTTATATTAATAGCAGCTTCGGAGTTTGCCTTTTGCGTT
This sequence comes from Bacillota bacterium, assembly GCA_023439505.1. Classification (GTDB taxonomy): domain Bacteria; phylum Bacillota; class Clostridia; order Lachnospirales; family Lachnospiraceae; genus Mobilitalea. The sequence goes on along the minus strand of JAEXNR010000021.1, from coordinate 208,799 downwards.
GCTTTTTCGGAGGATTGCAATGCGTCAAATGTCATCTAAACCACTCCTTTCGAGAAGATAGCTGCCGACAAGATTAATGGAAACAGCGGTTAAAATGATTAAGATACCGGCGGATAGGGAGATGGCAGGGTTTTGCGACAATAACTCGCGTCCGTCGGAGAGCTGACGTCCCCAATCTGCTTCCTTTGGCCCTACACCAAGGCCCAAAAATGACAGGGAAGACATGCTTATTAAACCGTAAGCTATGTTTAAAAAGAAGTTAACCAGAACCACCATTGCGATATTGGGAAAAATATGTTTTGCCAGAATGTTAACCGTACTTAGATTCAGCATTTTTGCCGATTCGATATAGGGTTTGTATTTTTGCTGAATTACTGTCGAGCGTACCAAACGAATGTCAAAGGGAGAATACAATATAATCATAACCAGAACGCTTACCCAGTAACCCCTGCCAATTATGGCAGCCGCAACAATAGCCAGCAGCATGGATGGCATAGATAGCGTTATATCAGCGTATGCCGATACGATTTTATCCCAGCCTCCGCCGAACCAGCCTGCTGTACTGCCAAGAATCAGTCCGATGATGAGAGAGCCCAAAGCGATGCACACCGGTCCTATCATTGCACTTTGGGCACCTGCAATGAGGAGCTTCAGCACATCGCGTCCCAAAGCATCGGTGCCAAGGAGATGACCTTTTGAACCGACAGGCAGTTTGGAATTTTTAATGTCCAAACTTAAAGCATCGGGGGCGAAAACCGACGGGAGAATTACCCATAAGACGATAATAAACAAAAACAAGAATGACAGAATGATACGGACAGGGGGCAATTTAAACTTTTTGTTGATGTTTTTCATATTAAAGATCCTCCTGTTCCGCTCTGTTACCGGAGTTGTGTGCTTTGTGAGCAGTGGGATTAAAAAAATAAACTAAAATATCAACAAGTGCCGATGTCAGGCAGATTATGCCCCCAAGCATGAGGGCAATAAACTGTACAACGGGAACATCGTGAAAGGTAACCGATTTTGTTAACAGTTCGCCAAGTCCGGGAATTGAAAAGACGTTTTCTATCAAAACAGTAGAACCGAAGAGGCTTGCGAGCACCAGCCCCGTGCTTGTTAAAATGGGCGATGATGCATTTTTAAGCTGAGAAAACACGATTACTCTGGCAGGGATTGCCCGCGCTCTCATAAATACGGTGTAATCACTTGATACTTCCTTTAGCATAGCCGAGCGGGTTATTTTAATTAGTAACGCGGCGACTCCTATCGTCAGTGTGATTGCTGGCAATACCAAGTGCCACAGGACATCAATGAAATTACGGTCGTCACCTATGCCATACATTGGGAAAATGCCAAACTGATAGGAAAAAACATAGAGCAGCACCAACCCTAACGCAAAGCTGGGGGAGCAAGTGCCGACCAGTGCTGAAATGTCGATTAGCTTATCGGCAAACCTGCCCTTCCTGCGCGCCGAAAACACACCCAACCCAACGCCGATCATTATGCTAAACAGCAGTGACAGTCCAATAAGCCGAAAAGTAACCGAGGCGTGGGGTGCGATATAGTCAATCACAGGATAGCCCGCCTTGATGGAGTTGCCAAAATCAAGAGAGACAGCTCCTTTGACCCACCTTATGTATTGTACAAAAAAAGGGTCATTTAAATGGTACTGCTCACGAATTTGACTTAACAACGCAGGGGTTACCTTTTTTGCTCCAACTAGGGAGCGGGCCGGATCGCCGGGAGCCATATAAAGCAGTGAAAAAATAACGAATGACATCACCATCAGAGATACAAGGCAAGCAATCAAACGTTTTACGATAAATTTTGATTTGTTCATATTCAGACATCCTTGCTATAATTATCCAAAGGGAATCCACTCTTCCTGACAGTTTTTTGTCGGGAAGAGTGGTGTTTTTTTTATGTTGAAATTTTATTTTTATTTTATAACGGTAAAAATTTTGGGCCAGTTTTGGGATAGTAAGGAGTAGGAACTGAAATTATTAACCTCTATTGAGCTGTTGTAGGCTATTGCGGCCTCCCCCCACCAAATGGGAGCATAGATCGCCTGTTCCTGCGCAATGTTGATACCCTGTAACAAATCGTCGAGACCTTCCTCAGAGGATTTTTCTTGAATTGCCTGAAAGTAGGGCTGCACCGATTTGTCGTTCCAGTTTGCAGGATTTGTACCTTCGCCTGTAGTGTCAAGAAACCACATTGCGATTTCCGCAGGGTCCAGTGTCGGCGGGCGGTAATCCATCCAGTCAATACCCTTTGTACCAGAGCCCATTTCGTTCAGCCACTGCTCGATGGGTATTTCCTGAACCTCTACGGTTATGCCGATTTCTTTCAGGGAATCGGCAATCACTAAGGATGCCTTACCCAAATCCTGATTGCTGTCCGGATAATAGATTGTTGTGGAGAAGGGCTTTTCACCGGAGAGCTTAAATTCTTCTTTTGCTTTTTCAAGGTCATAATCATAATGTGTGAGGGCATTTAGCTTTTTGCGGGCATCATCTGCTGAGAGAATGGTAGAAAATTGCTCGGGGGCTGTGAACGCCGTCGCCTTTTGCGGGTAACCGTCCTTTATGCTGTCTATAATGCCCTGTGAATCAATGGCATAAGCAACAGCCTTGCGAACATGTTCGTTATCAAAGGGTTTTACTGTTAAATCAAAGGTTAAACCAACATAGGATCGATCTATATAGGTTTCAACCTTAGCACCGTCTACCGACTGATAATCTTTTACTTGACTGATCGGAATATCAAAGGAAAAGTCAATGTCGCCCTGCTTAAAGGCAAGAAGACGGGTTTGGTTGTCGGTTATGAAGTCTATTCTTACCTTTTTGATTTCGGGTTTTCCGCCCCACCAGTAATCGGAGGCTTCCAGTGTGACATGAGAGCCGGGGGAGAATTCCGTTACTTTATAAGGACCTGACCCCAGCAGCAAATCCTGAGCGGAGCCTATCGCTTTGGCATTTTGTGCCCATTCCTTTTTTGTTATAAATAAACCGCCATTGTTTGAGATTGACCAAATAAAGTTTGACTTCGCATAGGGCAAAGTGATTTTCAAAGTGTTCTCGTCAATCTTTTCGGTGGTAAAGCCTTCGGGATAAAAATAAGCGATGGAAGGCGATTTCGTGGGGTCGGCGCAACGCTCGATAGAATAGATGACATCATCAATTGTTACAGGTGAACCATCGGAGAATTTGGCGTCGTTTCTCAGATGGAAGGTCCATACAGTGGATTTCTCATTCTCCCAGCTTTTTGCCAGCGCGGGATGAATTTTTCCGTCCTCACCAAGGGCTACAAGACCTTCGTTGACTACTTGCTGAATATAATACTGGATAACTGAGCCCTCCTGACCGGCTTCGAGCAGGTTGATGGCATCAGGCACGGCGATTACCAGTGCTTTTCCTTCTTTCTTTGCATCAGTACCGGGAACGTCTGAGGTTGAATTTTTGCATGCAGTTAGGCTGATAAGAATAAGAAGCACGACAATAGCGGTAATCATGCGTGTAAGCAAAATTGATTTTTTTCTCATTTTGGTTACCGTCCTTTAAAATTAATTATTTGGTTGCAGTGTTTTTGTTGTAGCGGCGACATCACTCTTGTAAAATGGATGATCACTTGAAAAACTTGTATTCATATATGTAATATATGTAATATGTTATCGCTTGCTTATCAATTTGTCAAGTATTTAAATGAATCGCGGGTTAAGAAATTGGAATGTAATGGTAAGAACAGTACTGAAGGATATATTTTTCCTGACCAGTGATTGTAAAGAAGTCAAGTAATCCGAATTATGAGGCAAAGAAGGGTATGCTTTTAGATAAGACAGAAACAAGATTGATTACCTACAAACAGTATATATAAATGGTAATAAAACAAATCTCACATATGAATGAATGTGATTGATATTCATTCAGTAATGGTGTATAATATGAATGAACAAAGAAATTATTCATTCAGTTCGGGAGGTAACAGATGGAAGACAAAAAGGCAAAACTGTTTCGCAGCGGTAAGGAGCTTTTTAGCAACAAGGGGTTTAAGGATACAAGCGTATCGAACATCACCGAAATGGCAGGATTCGCAGTAGGGACGTTTTACAACTACTACCCATCGAAAGAGAAACTCTTCATGGATATCTACCTTGAAGAGAATGAAGCGCTCAAACGAAAGCTGATGGCAGCGACCAATCCCGGCGACGAACCTTTACAGCTTATCAACAAAGCAATAAAGTTCAATATAGAGGGAATGAAGGAAAATCCAATTTTGTCGCAGTGGTATAATAAAGACATTTTTGAAAAGATTGAACGGCTTTTCCGTGAAGAGAATGGAATGGGAACGATGGATTTTTTCTATAAGGAAACTATGGTGTTCATCAAGAGGTGGCAAGAGGAGGGCAAGGTCAGAGGTGACATCGACAGCGGACTCATCATGGCAATGTTCATGGCTATCATTAACATGGATACGCATAAGGAAGAAATAGGGCTGCAGTATTTTCCACAGCTTCAGGAATATCTTACGCAATTTGTATTACAGGGGCTGGCTGTAGAGCCGCCCACAAATAAATAGGAGGATTAAAAGGATGAAAACAGCAGTAATGTCGTACTCTTATACAGGAAATAATGCGGCTTTAGCACAGCGCCTTGCCGAGGAACTAAAAGCAGAGCACATCAGAATAACAGAGCCGAAGGAACGCACGTATGGAACAATAGTGGCAGACCTTATCTTCGGGAGAACACCAAAAACAATACCAACGCCGGAAATCATGTCATTGTATGATCTTGTTATTTTAGTAGCCCCTGTTTGGATGGGGCAGCCCGCGTTCCCGATGAGGTCATATTTTAGACAACTGAAGAAACGTCCTCAAAAATTCGCATTTGTCTCAATCAGTGGTGGTGCAATGAATGACAATCCGAGGTTGTCCTCAGTGCTTAAAGGCAAGACGGGGGTAGAACCATCGGCGGTAGTTGACCTGCATATAACAGACCTTTTGCCGCCCGGGCCCAAGCCCACTACTCAGGTAACAAGCGCATATAAGCTAACATCGCAGGACATTGAAAATCTGGCAAAGCGGGCTATTACAATGCTTTGTGAAAAATTGCCGAAGGAGCTGTAATTATAAATGGGAGAAGTTAAGAAAAAAAGAATTTTCAATTAATCTAATAAATGCAGTTTATATACTTGACAAAAATTTTAATTGTAACTATAATGGTTACAAAAGGAGGCGACCAGCAATTATGTATTCGACTAAATTATCAGTTAGCATTCATATTTTAAGTGTAATTGCACTGATGGAGGTACAACCAATCACATCAGAGTATATTGCCTCCAGTATTAATACCAATCCTGCTCTTGTCCGACGCTTGATGAGCCGTTTAAAGAGAGCAAAACTAATTAAAACGAGTACCAAGCTGGGTGTGACTGGTCTTGCAATGAAAGCAGAAGATATTTCACTTCTTGATATCTTTCTCGCAGTAGAAGACCATCGTGATTTGTTCAGCATCCATGGCAATACCAACCCAAACTGTCCCGTGGGGGCAAAGATAGAAGGCACATTAAAAAAACTATACGACAATATACAAACCGCAACAGAAGAAAAGTTGTCGGCGATTACTCTGGCTGATATTACAAAAGAATTTACTTGAATGATCAGTACAAATGTATTTTGTCAAGAATGAATTATACCAGGAGGTGTTATATGAAAATAGCAATCATTGGTGCAACCGGCATGGCCGGTACAGCACTGTACAAAGAAGCCGTGTCACGAGGACACGAGGTCACTGCAATCGTAAGGAATAAGGATAGAGCCGTTTCATTGTTGGGAGATGAAGTTAACGTAAATGACAAAGATGTATTTGAATTAACAAAATCTGATTTTGAGGGATTTGATGTCATTGTAAATGCTTTTGCAACAGCTCCGGCGAAGGCCTATTTACATTTGGATCTGGCTGCAATGCTGGTTAGAATGTTTCGGGAAACCGAAAGTCCTAGACTGTTCTTCATACTTGGCGCTGCCAGCTTGTTGGATGAAAATGGTAAGCTGTTTTTAGATACACTAAAGACGCTTCCGGACACTGCATCCTGGATTTCAATACCAACGGAAGCCTACAAGACCCTTAATTTTTTACGCGGTATTGAGAATGTAAACTGGGTAGGAGTATCCCCTTCGATTGAATTTGTTGCCGGAGAAGCAACGGTACCGGTTATAGGGAAGGATGATCTGCTGATTTCCTCCAACGGTAAGTCGGTTGTAACAAGCAAAACCATGGCGGTTGCAATTTTGAATGAAATAGAAAATCCGCAGTTTATCTGTACAAGATTTACTGTAGGTAATCAATAATTAAAAATATTATATTTGACAGGAGGAAAATTTTATGAGTAAAACAATTGGAATTATAACAGGTAGTTTAAGAAAGAACTCTTTTTCAGGAAGTATTGCAGATTATGTTGAGCACCATGCACCGGAAGGTTATGTGTTTAAAAACATCAATATAGGAGAACTTCCTCTTTATAATCAGGATTACGATGGAGAAGACGTGAAAGAATATACGGAATTTCGTGAGGAAATAAAGGCTTTGGACGGTGTGTTGTTCATCACACCTGAGCACAACCGCTCTATTCCGGCAGCACTGAAAAATGCGCTTGATGTAGGCTCCCGTCCTTATGGTCAAAATGTCTGGAGCGGGAAACCGGGTGCGGTAATCAGCCAGTCTCCCGGAGGAATTGGAGGATTTGGGGCAAATCATCATTTACGTCAGGTGTTGGCATTTCTCAATGTTTTAACCCTTGCTCAGCCTGAAGCGTATATTGGAGCTTACCACACATTAATTGACGAAACCGGTGCATTAAGTAACGAGGCTACCCGGGAATTCATTAATGGATTTTTAGCCTCTTTTACCGATTGGATTGAAAAAATTTCCTGATGATCACAGGAGGGAAACAGCATAAACTAGAGCTGTTTCCCTCTTTTCATGTATTTCATAGTTCCTGATGAGGCGAAAAGGGACAAAACTGTGAGAAGCTCAGAACGAAACACATAATTTAGGGATCGATGTTTATTTGACCCTCAATGAATTCTTTTGAAATGAGAATAGCCCGGAGTATGGGTTCAAGTCGTTTGAATTGTAAAGTTCCTTTTTCATATTTACTTTGTGCCTTGGTGGTTTTATTTATGATTGAAACCACAGGAGGTAGTGACTCCTTCAATTCTTTGACTGTATACGGTATTGTTTTATCACCCATAATAAGTGCTTTGGAAATACCAAGTGCTTTTATTCTGTTTTTTAATAAGGAGTGTTGAGAGGTTCCCTCTAAAAATTTGGGCTGCATTTTTTCACATTTAATAATTATAGAAGATAGTATAGAAACCGCATTTTCCAAATCTTCTTTCTTAAAATTTTTCATAATACCTCCTTATCAGATTTTTATTTACTTTTTAAATTTTGAATATTTTTAACCTGTAGGCCGGAAATTTACTGCAGATTAAACATAGGGAGAAAGCTCTATTGTTACGCCGCTGTCTTTATATCGTGACATCAGTTCAGAATTAATCTGCTCATTTGTAATGAGTAAGTCTACTTTATGAGAAGGACAAAAACTCGCAAGGGAGATGCGCTCTAATTTCGTGTAATCTAAAAGAGCGATGCAGCGGCGGGAATGAAGAAGCATTTCTTTTTTTAAATCTGCCTCATAAATATTAAAATCTGTCAAACCTTCTTTTAATGTAAATCCATGGGCTGATACAAAAGAAGTATCCGCATGGATATGGTTTAACAATTCATAACCGAGCAATCCTTCGGTGCATCCTGAGTTTTTCGTTACAATCCCACCAATAAAAATAACAGTGATATTTGGCATATCTTTTAAGGCGAGCATCGTATAGATTCCATTTGTAACTACGGTAAGCCTCGAAAAACAATTTAATTTTCTGGCAACAAAGAGAGCGGTGGAACTTGCATCCAGGATGATGCACTGACCTTCTTTAATATGCCCCAGGGCCATATTGCTTATGGCTTCTTTTTCTTTCCTGTTTTTTACTTCCCGCTCGCTAAAAGGATAGTTATCTGGCTGCTTCAGAAGGTCTGACGCAAGCAATGCAGCCCCTCCATGAGTTTTTTGTATTAATTTATCTTTTTCAAGTTTATTCAAATCATTTCTGATGGTCGCGGAAGAAACTTCTAATAGTTCGCATAATTCATTGGTAGTGACATGTCCGTTCTCTACCAGATATTTTAAAATTCTGTTATGCCGTTCAATTGCTAACATAATATCAACATCCTTTCATTCATAATTTATAGTTTAATCGAAAGAATGGAAAAAAGCAATAAAGAATATGTTACAGTTATTAAAAAAAGACATTAAACACTAGTTAAACGTAAAAAAAACAAATAAGTAATAAAAATCAATAAAAAACAATTGAAATTAATATAATAAAATAGTAAAATAGAAAAATATTATAATAAACAATAATAAATAATAACAAAAAGATAAGAAAGCAAGAAGAGATAATAAGAAATGATAATTCTATAAGATAATAACAAGAGAAAAGATAATAACAAGAGAAAAAAAATAACAAGAGAAAAAATAATAACAAAGGAAAAGGAAGGGGTACATATGACCAGTTTAGAACTTCAGTTAAAGGCCAACGGGATACGCAAGGGAATTATAACAGCGGTTCATTGTGCAAAATCAGGGCATCCGGGCGGATCACTTTCAGCCGCAGACATTCTTACCTATTTATATTTTAAGGAAATGAATATTGATCCACTGGAACCTAAAAAAGACGATCGGGACAGGTTTGTCTTATCGAAAGGACATGTAGCGCCGGGTCTCTATTCTACGCTTGCTGCCAGAGGTTTTTTTCCGGTGAAAGATTTGGAGACACTTCGTCATACCGGCTCTTATTTGCAAGGGCATCCGGATATGAAACATATCCCGGGAGTCGATATGTCAAGCGGTTCTTTGGGACAAGGGGTATCCGCAGCTGTGGGCATGGCGCTTTCTGCAAAACTTAGTAAGAAAGAGTATCGGGTATATACCCTTCTTGGTGATGGTGAGCTTCAGGAGGGTCAGGTATGGGAAGCTGCAATGTTTGCAGGTCATAGAAAATTAGATAATCTTGTAGTTATTGTAGATAATAATGATTTGCAGATCGATGGTCATATTGAAGAGGTTTGTTCCCCTTATCCAATTGATGAAAAATTTAAAGCCTTCAATTTTAATGTAATTAAGATTGATGGTCATGACTTTGGAGAAATTGCAGCAGCCTTTGTGACAGCGAGAATTACGAAAGATAAACCGACCGCAATTATTGCCAGGACCGTCAAGGGAAAAGGTGTATCTTTTATGGAAAATCAGGCATCCTGGCATGGTGCGGCTCCGAATACGGAACAACGAAAGGTGGCAATGGCAGATCTGGAAAGGATTGGTGAAACGTTATGTCAGAAGTAAAGAATATTGCAACGAGAGATAGTTATGGGAATGCATTAGTTGAACTGGGAGCAGAATATGACAATTTAGTTGTTTTAGATGCTGACCTGGCAGCAGCTACGAAAACCGGTGTATTTAAAAAAGTGTATCCGGACCGGCATATTGACTGTGGTATTGCAGAATGTAATATGGTTGGTATTGCGGCGGGACTTGCAGCCACGGGGAAAATACCTTTTGTTAGTTCCTTTGCCATGTTTGTTGCAGGACGAGCCTTTGAACAGATCCGTAACTCGGTAGGCTATCCTCATCTGAATGTTAAAATAGGAGCCACACATGCAGGTATCTCTGTAGGGGAGGATGGTGCTACGCATCAATGTAATGAAGATATTGCTTTGATGAGAACCATTCCGGGAATGGTAGTGATTAATCCGGCAGACGACATAGAAGCGAAGGCGGCAGTGAAAGCAGCAATTGAACTGGAAGGGCCTGTGTATCTTCGCTTTGGAAGACTGGCAACACCTGTGATGAATGATAGAGAAGATTATACATTTGAAATAGGAAAAGGCGTTGTCTTAAGAGAAGGCAGGGATTTGACAATTATCGCAACGGGCTTATGCGTGGCACCGGCTCTTGAGGCTGCAGCGTTATTGGAAAAAGAGGGAGTTGATGCAAAAGTGATTAATATACATACGATCAAGCCTCTGGATGAAAAATTAATTATAGCAGCAGCAAAGGAAACGGGGAAGGTGGTTACTGTGGAAGAACATTCTGTGATCGGCGGACTTGGAAGTGCCGTATGTGATACTTTATGCGCACATGCACCCGCATCTGTTCTAAAAATAGGCATGGAGGATACGTTTGGCGAGTCCGGTCCGGCGGTAGAACTTATTCATAAATATGGTCTGGATACGCAGGGAATCTATCAGAAGATAACATCATTTATAAGCGCTTAACGGAAAGGAACGTATGTTGATATGAAAAATCTTTTAATTGCACAATCAGGAGGACCGTCGGCAGCAATTAACGCAACGCTTGTAGGTATTATACAGGCAGCTCAGACGAATGGAAAAATAGACAATATATATGGGGCATTGAATGGAATTCAGGGAGTGCTGGAAGAACGGTTTATCGATTTAAAAGAAAAAATAAAGGATACGAATACTGCCGAGCTGCTTTGCCAGACACCGGCATCTGCACTGGGATCATGCCGTTTCATTTTGGAGGATCATAAGAAGGATAACGAACAGTATAGAAAGATCATTGAGATTCTTTATCAACATAAGATCGGTTATTTTATTTATATCGGCGGAAATGATTCCATGGATACTGTCTATAAATTATCGGAATATTGTAAAGAAAAGGGAATAGAGGATATCATAATTATGGGTGCACCCAAAACCATCGATAATGATCTGGCAGAAACTGACCATTGCCCCGGTTTTGGTTCGGCAGCGAAATATATCGCAACAACATTTGCGGAACTGGAGAGAGACGTTGCAGTGTATCAAACCCCGGCGGTAACCATTGTGGAGATTATGGGAAGAAACGCCGGATGGCTGACTGGGGCCTCGGCTCTTTCCAGAGTGAATGGCGGTACAGGCCCAGGTTTAATTTATTTATGCGAAAGGGCTTTTGACATCAATCAATTTGTGAAAGATGTAAAGGCAAAGTTGAAAGAGAGGCCATCACTTCTTATTGCTGTAAGTGAGGGGTTAAAGGATGCGGCAGGAAATTATATCTCTGCTCAGGTTCAATCAGATACAGCAGATGTGTTTGGACACAAATATATCGCAGGCACAGGGCGTGTATTGGAAGATGTGGTGAGAAGGGAGATTGGTTGTAAGGTACGTTCCATTGAACTGAATCTCATGCAGCGCTGTTCCGCTCATATCGCCAGTGAAACGGATTTGAATGAGTCGAAAATGCTTGGTATGAAGGCGTTTCAATGTGCCTTTGAAGGCAGATCGGGAGAGATGGCATCCATTCACAGAACCTGTTCAAATCCCTATACCGTGGAATATACTTCAGTTCCGGTTTCAAGCGTTGCCAACCGCGAAAAAACGGTGCCCCTGCATATGATACATAGGGACGGAAATGATGTTACAGAAGAAATGATGCAATATTTAAAACCATTGCTTCAGGGTGAAGTAAATATCAGATATAAAAATGGGATACCAACCTATATGTATTTATAAAAAATGCTAGAAATATTTCTTATTTTAGTATATTATTTAGTATATAGTAACAAGGATCTTGCGTTCATTAAAGGAAAGCTCCTGAATTTACAACAAGATGAATCAGCAAACTGGTTCATCTTGTTGTAGAATTTGCACTTTGAATATGCCTGCCGTGCAGGCACAAAGACGCCCGTAAAACTTGTTTCTTTTGATTTCATCAAAGGCAGGTGAGAGGAAAATGATAAGACGATTACAACAACGTGTTAAAAAATATTTTGGCAGAATGAATTTTAATAAAATAAAAAAACTTAGTTTAGTCCAAAAGATCACATGGATCATAACATTGGTTTTAATTGTACCTATCGGAGTTGTTTGCGTTTTTTACTATAGAGGATTTCAAACTTCCCTGTTAAATGATGCTAACATTAAATTGAAAGAAACCCTAAATTATATGGAGACTTCAATGGATACAAATTTAGATACCATCGATGCGGTAATTCATGAACTTGATTATCGGCAGGAATTTTCCTATTTCCTGGATGGAGAAAATGTGCTAAGTGAAAAGGAGCAGACTTATTATATTTCCAGTGTGCAGGGTGAGCTGATTAATATACGGTATTTGTATCCAAATAAGTTCTACTATATAGCCGTTTTTTCTTCCAATACCCAAGTCGAGGATAAATTTGAACGGCAGTATAATTTAGCGGATTTGAAAAATAAGTCCTATTACAATGAGATATTAAATGCGCCTGATAATATTAGTTATGGTATGGTTCGAAACTCTGAATTTAAATCCTCTAATCTTAATGTAGGAGATCTGAATTTGGATCATAAGGGAATTCAGGTTTTGCCTATCTATCTAAAGATATACAATCTTTCTACCAGGCAAATCGTTGGTGTGATAGAAGTGGATATGGAAATTACGAAGTTGGTGAGAGAAGAAAATTTGCCTGTGACTGAGAACATGGCAGATTATTTATTATTTAATCAAAACAATCAGATGATTTATCAAACCGGAACACTTAAGACGGAAGATTTTGCGGATCTGAAGTTTAAGAAGGAAAAGGATATCATTGACTACAGGATCGGAAATAAGACTTATATGCTTGCCTATAGCCGCTGTGAGAATACAGGTCTTATGAGGGCAGTTATCATTGCAAAGCATAATGTACTGGCGTATTCCAATAGTATCATTCTTAATGTTATTATGGTTGCCCTGAGTAGCATGCTGATTGTATTCGCGCTTATTTATTGGATTACGAAAAGAATGCTGAAGCGATTAGTGGTTTTAGATGAGATGATGGCTAAGATTGAAGGCGGGGACTTTGACGTTTCCATTCAGGATAATGGAGAAGCTGATGAAATTGCACGTATCAGCAGGTCTTTTAACCGAATGGCATCTCGTCTTCATTTGGTGCTGCGTTCTGCCATAGAGAAGGAGAAGGCACAAAAGGAGGCGGAACTAAAGGCGCTGCAGGCACAGATCAACCCTCATTTTCTTTATAATACGCTGGAGAACATGAGGATGCAATGTGAAATGGATGAATACTACAGCTTAGGAGAAAACCTTGCCGCGTTAGGTGATATGTTCCGTTATAGTATTAAATGGGGAAGTAATCAAGTGCCGTTCGAATTAGAGTGGGCTAATTTGGAGAACTATATCTCAATCATGAAGATGCGTTTTGATGAGGATATGAACTGCATTATGGAATGCGAGGAACAGATACGACATATTATTGTGCCGAAACTGTTGCTGCAGCCCTTGGTGGAAAACAGCTTTAATCATGGCTTTCGCGGCAGCTTTCCCCCCTGGAGGATAACCATTCGGGCTTTCCTGCAACAGGACAAGCTAATGATAGAAATAGAAGATAACGGGTCGGGAATCAGGGAGGAACGGCTCCAGCAAATCAGGCTGGCAATGAGAGAAAAGCGATCCATTGAAGCTTCGGAAGGGGAAAGAAACTCAATCGGCATTATCAATGTGCAGCAACGATTGGAAATGATATGTAAAGAAGGCAGTAAGATAGAAATCAGCAGCCAGTCAGGAGTCGGTACTAAAATTGTTATTACCATAATATTGGAGGAGGAGTAGGTTGAAAAAGATCATTTTCAACCTTTTCTGTTCGGGCCTGTTCAATTTTTTGGGGAATAGGTCATCAAAAATTGAAAGGCACGGTGTTAAAATGTTTAAAATATTAGTTGCTGATGATGAGAGATTTATTCGCAAAGGTATTATTTCTATTTTAGAACGGGATCTGGAGGAAACAGTGGAATGTCTGGAGGCCAGAAACGGACAGGAGGCTTTGGAGATTGCCACTGCGGAAAATCCCAATCTGATTGTGACGGATATTAGTATGCCCGGCTTAGATGGATTGGAGTTTATTAAATTGCTGAAAGAGACCAATCACGCTGCCCAGGTCATTATTTTATCCGGCTATGAGAATTTTGATTTCGCCAGAAAAGCTATTAAGCTGGGGGTAAAAGAATATGTGATGAAACCGATTAAAAAGCGGGAGTTTTTGGAGTTGATCCGGGGCTATGTATCTAATATAAAAACGGTTCAGGCACGGACGAATGATGAAATTATAAGAAATATCGAGAATAATAAAATTATGGAGCAGATGAAGCATGATCTGTTGGTAGGGCTGCTTAATTGTCAGAGTAGTGAGGAAGCAGAAAAGTATTTGGTTAAATTGAAATCCTTAGGCATTTATTTTCAGTCCATGTTATTTGCCTGTGCACTGGTCCAATATCAGGTAAATGAAGAAAATGTAGACTATTTGGATTTTGCCGTAGCAAATATATTGGATGAGTATATAAATCTTCATCAGGGAAGCGGCTCGGCTTTTGTCGTAAAATATGACATAGGAAAGGCTGTTGTTATCTTTGAAGGAACCGATCAGAATCAATTGCAGGAGCCTAAGAAAAAGCTGTTAAGAAAAGCGGGGCAGCTGATTCGGGAGTATTACCGGATTAACGTATTTATTGGACTGGGTGATGTGGCATATGATTTGGTACATCTGCACACCTCCTTAAGACATGCCTTGTTTGCGGTAGATTTTAAGATATATGGAGGCACCGATCATATTGAAGCATATTCCGATATTGATAGAGGACCGGAATATAAAAATACCGGACTCGAAAAAGTATTAACATCGATAGAGACATCCAATGCAATTCAAGCTGCTAATTTTTTTGACCGCTTTCTCCATGAAACAAAATCAAGAGCTGCTCTTCGGGTAATAAAAGATGCATATCTGGAATTTCAAACCAGGATGGAGAAGGCTATCGCACATCTGCAATACATGGAAACAAAACCCAACCTCTCGGTCAGAAATTTTGATGATTTGTGGAGCTTTCTGGATCTAAAGAGAGAAGTAAAGAATGGTATTTTGCAGGTACAGGAAGTTTTTCAAAATGGTGGATTGGATAGCTCGAATCTAAAGCTGAAAGCCGATATTGTTCGCTACATACAGAATAACATAACCAGTGAATTGGATTTAAATATGGTAGCCGAACATTTTTCAAGAACGCCGGGATATATCAGTACATTATTTAAAAAAGGAATGGGGGATGGCTTTAATACTTACATTACCAATGAAAGAATTAAGATAGCAAAATCTCTGCTAAAAGATAGTACCGTCTCTATTCAACAGGTTGGGGAAATGTGTGGATACCCTAATTCCAAGTATTTTTCGGTTGTTTTTCGAAAAGTGACCGGAGAAAGCCCAAAAAGTTATCGGGAAAATCACTGATACAAAAAGGCAGATCGGCTTGTAATATCAAGACACTAGAGCTTTTCCTTACGCCCTGGTGTTTTTTGTTACAATTTAGTGGGTAACTTCTTATCTGGGATAGAGCTTTCAGTGATAATTCAAACCATATCATGAATTATTGAACCTTTTAACGGGAGCAGAGAAGGTATAATGAAGATACAAAACAAGTGAAAGACAGATAGGAAGGAGTAAATGATTTGAGTCTGCTGGAGATGAAACATATTGAGAAGAGTTTTCATACGGTCAAGGTGTTAAATGATATCCGATTTTCATTAAAGGCCGGTACGGTACATGCGCTGATGGGTGAAAATGGCGCCGGAAAGTCGACGATGATGAAAATACTGGCTGGTGTTTATAAAAGTGATGGCGGAGAAATCTATATTAACGACAAAAAAGTTGCCATAGATTCTCCAAAGGCCTCACAAACGTTGGGAATAGCAATGATACATCAGGAATTATCATCAATTCCTCAAATGACCGTAGCAGAGAATATATTCCTGGGCAGGGAACCTGGTTCAAAACTCTTTATGAGTTATAAAGAAATGTATAAACAGACAGCACAGTTGCTGGAAAGCCTGCATGTACATATTAATCCTAAAGTTAAGATAGGAACCTTAAAGGTTGCAGACCAGCAGTTAATAGAGATTGCGAAGGCGATATCCTTTAATGCAAATATAATCATAATGGATGAACCGACTTCGGCTATTACAGATAAAGAGGTAGAGGACCTGTTTCAAATTATCCGGTCACTGAAGGAGCAGGGAAAAGGAATCATCTATATCTCCCATAAGATGGACGAAATCTTTCAGATCGCAGATGAAATTACTGTTTTGAGAGATGGTACTTATATTAATTCCTGGCAGGCAAAAGACATTGACAACTCCATTCTAATTAAGAATATGGTGGGCAGGGAATTAAATGAAGTGTATCCCAAAATCAAGGTTCCAATCGGAGAAACGCTATTAGAGGTTAAGAACTTTTCATTAAAGAATAAGTTCGAGAACATCAGCTTTGATGTAAAAAAGGGAGAAATACTCGGCTTTGCGGGTCTGGTAGGAGCAGGAAGAACCGAAATTATGAATTCGATTTTTGGATTAACACCCCCTGATACCGGGGAAATCAGAATGGATGATAAAGCGGTTACGATTAAAAATCCGCAGGATGCAATTGGATGTGGAATTGCCTATGTAACAGAAGACAGAAAAAATGAGGGGCTGATACTTCAAATGGGAGTAGGGCAGAATATCACCCTGGCTTCCATGAAAGAACTTCAGAAATTCTTAATTAAAAACAAGGAAGAAAGAAAAGTCATACAGGAGCAGATTAAGGCATTAAAAGTAAAAGTGAATCACGCAAAGCAATTGGCATCCTCTTTATCCGGTGGCAATCAGCAAAAGGTAGTACTGGCAAAATGGATGATGAAAAATCCGAGACTGCTGATCCTTGATGAGCCGACAAGAGGAATCGATGTGGGTGCGAAAGCAGAGATATACAAGCTCATGTGTGAGTATGTTGAAAAAGGAAATTCGATCATCATGATATCCTCAGAGATGCCCGAAGTTATGGGCATGTCGGATCGGATTATTGTATTAAGCAATGGGCAGTTTGGCGGCGAATTATGCCGTGAAGAGTTTAAGCAGGAAAAAATCATGAGTTGTGCTGTGTCGAAAATATAGAGAGGGAATGGGGAATAACGATAAATGGATACAATAAGAAATGTGCAGAAGAAAATAAACCTAAAGCATATGCTTTCGCAATATGGGACTTTATTCGGATTGGTGGCAATCGTAATCATAATATCTATCATAAAACCACGTTTTCTTGCCATTGATAATATACTGAATCTATTGCGCCAGACATCGATCAATGGATTATTAGCAATTGGTATGACTTATGTAGTATTAACGGGCGGGATTGATTTATCGGTAGGATCAATTGTGGGTGCTTCGGGTATGTTTGCAGCATTGGCAGCAAGAAGCGAGATGAATCTGCCCTGGTATGTTGCGGTTCTTGTGGGACTTTGTGTTGGATTACTTCTTGGTTCGTTAAATGGTATTATTATTTCTTATTTAAAAGTCCCGGCCTTCATTGCAACACTGGGGATGTTGAGTATTGCAAGAGGTGTAACTTATATGGCAAGCAACGCCAGGCCGGTACCGGGACTTAGTGAAGGATTCCTCAAAATAGGCGGCGGAAGCGTTGGAGCAATTCCGATTCCGGTTGTACTCTTAACCATTGTATTAGTAATTTGTAGTATTACTTTATATAAACACCGATACGGCAGATATGTATTTGCAACCGGCGGGAATACGATGGCTGCCAGGGTCTCAGGTATCAAGGTGAAAAAGATTATATGTTCTGTCTATATGATATCCGGTTTATTGGCAGGTCTGGCAGGAGTTATCCTTACCTCCCGTGTTACCTCCGGCTTAGCACAAAGCGGTCAAAATTATGAAACAGATGCCATTGCGGCGGCAGTAATCGGTGGAAATAGCTTAGCAGGCGGACGCGGACGTTTATGGGGAACGATCGTAGGTTTCTTAATTATTGGTGTTATGAACAATGGACTCGATATGATGGCTGTTTCTTCTTACTGGCAGTTGGTCATCAAAGGAAGTATCATAATTATTGCTGTTATGCTCGATTCTTTGAATGAAGCGAAATCATGATAGGTGATTCGTTCAGATAAACAAAAATTTTAATAGGAGGAAAAATTATGAAGGTATTTAGAAAAGGGGCTGCCATTTTATTAATCGTAGTAATGATGGTGGGGTTAGCAGGGTGTTCTAATAGCGGTAAAACAGAAGATACGGGAAATGCGGCGGCACCAACGAAAGAAGCTGCAGCAGAGGGTACGGATAAACAAGCTGACAAAAAAATTGTTCTTGGTATGACACTTTATAGTTTGAAGAATGAATTTACAGTGCGCCTTGCAAATGCAGCAACTGCCAAAGCAGAAGAACTTGGGGTAGAATTAAAGATTTATGACGGCAACTATGACCCCAGCACACAAATCAATCAAATTGAAACAATGATTTCAGATGGCGTTGATGGAATTATCCTAAATCCTCAGGATGCGGAAGCTCTTTCTGTGGGCGTTGATAAAGCGGTGGCAGCGGGAATTCCTGTTGTGGGTGTAAATACCCGTGTTCAAAGTGATAAGCTAACCAGTTATGTCGGATCACAGGATGTATATGCCGGAGAGCTTGAAACTCAATTTATGGTGGATTTGGTAGGTTCTAAATTTAACACCGTTATTATTGAAGGACCCCTTGGGCAATCTGCCCAGATTGAACGTCGTCAGGGAATTCAAAATATAATGGATAAAAATCCTGATATTAAAGTTCTTGCCGAAAAGACAGCAAACTGGTCAAGATCGGAAGCCATGACGATTATGGAAAACTGGTTGAATGCTTTTGATAATATTGATGCAGTCGTAGCAGAAAATGATGAAATGGCGCTTGGTGCCAGGGAAGCTATTAAAGCCAAAGGCCTGGACATCCCTGTGATCGGTGTGGATGGTATCACGGATGCATTAAATGCTGTTGAAAGCGGTGAAATGGTTGCAAGTATTTTCCAGGATGGAGCCGGACAGGGAAGCAAGGCAGTGGAAGTATTAGTGAATGCGGTGAATGGTCAAACAGTTGATAAGGAATACTGGATTGACTTTGAACCTGTTACAAAAGACAATGTGGCAGAATTTAAATTAAGAGCACAATAGGAAATGGTCCGTCACTTCATGTGATTTGAAGTGAGGGTCTCTGAATTAGCAAGCGAATTCGCGTTCAGGAATAATATGGGGCAAATTTGATCAATTTGCCCCATATAAAAAGATCAGGGAGGAAAACATATGTTACCATATTACGGAGCGGATATAGAGTTTTCGTTAAAAAATAAAACAGCAATAATAACAGGTGGTGCAGCCGGTATAGGCCTGGCAACTGCAAAATTCTTTGCAGAAAAAGGGGCGAATGTGGTATTGGCAGATCTAAACCCGAATGCTGATGTCATTGCAAAGGAACTTTCCGGGAATTGTATCGGGGTACCGGGTGATATTACAAACAAGGAATATCGTCAAACCGTTATAAACGAAACGGTAAAAAGATTCGGAATCATTGACATTTTGGTCAATTGTGCAGGTATCGTTGCTTTGGATGATGCAGAAGTTTTAAGCGAAGCGATGTGGGATAAAACGATGGAAATAAACGTGAAGGCTTCCTTTATGATGGCTCAGGCAGTAGGTAAATATCTGATTGATAATAAGCGTCCCGGTTCAATTGTAAATATGGCCTCCCAGGCGGGAGTGATTGCGCTGGATAAGCATGTCGCATATTGCGCCGGTAAAGGTGCGATTATAGCCATGACGAAGGTAATGGCTTTAGAATGGGGCAAATATGGAATTCGTACCAATTGCGTTTCTCCGACCGTTGTTTTGACAGAGCTTGGTAAGAAAGCGTGGTCCGGTGAGGTGGGAGAAGCATTTAAAAAAGAGATGCCATCAGAACGATTTGCTGAGCCGGATGAAATCGCAGGTGTTGTTGCATTTTTGTGCAGCAATGCGGCAGGAATGATAACGGGACATAATCTGCTGGTAGACGGCGGATTTACTATAAAATAAAAAGACTATTCTGCTGCTCTGTGACTGACGGTGTGAAGCGGCGGAATAAAAAGACAGCCGTCAGAGACAGGAGCTTGTATGCAGCGTATATTAAATAATCCGGATAATATAGTAGATGAAATGTTGAAAGGTTTTCTAAAAACTCATAGTGATATTGTAGAAAAAACAGAAAACCCTCGCGTGGTGAAGGCGGTTAGCGCTCCGGCAAACCGGGTTGGAGTGGTTACGGGCGGAGGCTCCGGGCATAAACCTGCGTTTATCGGATATGTCGGGAAAAATCTGTGTGATGCAGTGGCAGTTGGTGAGATTTGTTCTTCGCCTACCGCGGCAGCATTTTTAGATGCATTTAGAGCAGCGGATGGTAAAAAAGGAATTGCATGTTTGTACGGAAATTATTCCGGAGATAACATGAATGTCAAAATGGCTGTAAAAATGGCAAAAAAAGAAGGAATTGAAGTAAAAACAGTGGTGGCAAATGATGATGTGGCTTCCGCTCCGAAAGATCAGAGAGAAAAACGTCGTGGTGTAGCCGGTGAAGTACTGATGTGGAAAGTAGGAGGTGCAAAGGCCGCTCAGGGTGCAGATTTGGAGGAAGTAATCGCAGCGGCACAAAAGGCAATTGATCATACCCGGAGTGTAGGAATCGGATTAACTCCCTGCACGTTACCGGCAGTTGGTCATCCTAATTTTGAGATTAAAGAAGGAACGATGGAGGTAGGAATAGGGCATCATGGTGAACCGGGTATTGCAGTTTGCGAATTAGAATCAGCTGCAGGGATGGCAAAACGTATGGTAGATGTTGTTGTTCCTGACTATCCTTTTACCGCAGGGGATGAAGTTGTCGTGTTGGTATCCGGTCTTGGTGCAACTCCTGTAATGGAATTATATGTTCTTTATGATGAGATAGATGAATTGCTGAAAGGAAAAGGAATTAAGATACACCGTTCTTATGTCGGAAACTATTTCACTTCTTTGGAAATGATGGGCGCTACGTTAACGGTAATGAAATTAGATGACGAGCTGAAGGAATTAATTGATATGCCGGCAAATAGTGTGGGTTTAAAACAGTTTTAATGAGGAGGCAGGAGGATGAGTGAATTTAGAAATATAGATGGAAAAGCTGTTTTGCTGCGAATGGTAAAGGCGATACAAGAGAATAAAGCATACCTTGGAGAAGTAGACGGTTTAATTGGCGACGGTGACCATGGTATGAATATGAATAAAGGTTTTTCCGTCTTTGAAGCCCGATTTAAAGACAAAGAAATAACATTTACAGAAGGATTAGAAGAACTTGGAATGATTCTCCTCAATGAGATTGGTGGTTCTATGGGACCGATCTATGGAACCATATTTATGGATATGGCAGAATCGGCAAAAGAATTAGAAAGAATTTCACTTGAAGACTTTGGAAAGATGTTAGCAGCCGGCTTGGAGGGGTTATATGGTATTGTAGATGCAAAGGTTGGGGATAAAACGTTAGTAGATACGTTATCACCGGCAGCTGATACAATCCTGGCAGCAGCTAAAAAGAGCAGTGATTATAAGGAAGCGTTAGAGGAAATGAAAAATGCTGCCATAGCCGGCAGAAATTCTACGAAGGATATGGTTGCAAAATTTGGCCGCTCCAGCCGTTTGGGAGAACGGTCAAGGGGCGTGCTGGATGCTGGAGCAACCTCCTGCTGCATTATTCTTACAGCCATGGCCGATGGCATTGGAGAAGTCTTGATCTAGGACGGGATTACCGGATCAATATTATTACTGCGAAGAATGAAAGGGTTGATTATATGAAGGTGGCAATTGGTTGCGATGAAGCGGCTTATAATTTGAAGCTTGAGATTATAAAGCAGTTAAATGCAAAGAACATAGAATATCAGGATTTTGGTGCCGAAGCAGGTGCCGTTGTACTATATCCGGATGTGGCGGTAACTGTGGCAGAAGCAGTAGCAAAGGGTGAGTTTGAAAGAGGTATTCTGATGTGTGGGACAGGAATTGGAATGGCTGTGACCGCAAACAAAGTTCCCGGAATCAGGGCAGCGGTTTGTCATGATCCTTATTCTACGGAACGGTCCAGAAAAAGCAATAATGCACAAATCATGTGTATGGGTGAACGTGTCATTGGTGTGGAGCTGGCCAAATGTCTTGTGGACATCTGGCTGGACAGTGAATTTTTGGGAGGAGGTTCCATACCCAAGGTGGAACGAATAATGGAATATGAGCAGTCTAATTTAAAACATAGCTAACAGGGAAGATAAATAAGCTGACGGCAAGGCAATTTAGCCTCGTTATATGGGAAATCTCTATCTCTTCGATTTTACGAAGAAATAGAGATTTTTTCGTAAGAAAGTGGGCAGCAAATCAGTCCTTCATAAGACCGTCTATGGGGACTTTCAAGTCACTTACGGCCTCCGGGTTCATGAGTTGGGGTAGACCTTCATTAATTCATTGGTTATTTGAAGGCGCTTGATAATTTTAAGTATCCATGTTATTGTATGATATGTAAATGATTATTGATGTAAGCGAATTAATAATAATAACTTTATAAATATGGAGATACTGTATGGACTTGTTGCAAATTAAATATTTTCAAACTGTGGCAATCATGCAGCATATGACAAGAGCCGCCGATGTGTTGCAGATTGCTCAACCTGCCTTAAGTGCCATGATTGCTAAACTGGAGGCGGACTTGGGAGTTCCCCTGTTTAATCGGACAGGACGTAATATTGTTCTGAATGAATACGGGAAAACGTTTTTAAAACGGGCGAATAGAATATTGAAAGAAGTTGACGAAGGACGACAGGAGATATCCGATCTGTCCGGAAGTGAAATGGGCTCTGTGTCTTTTGCGACTACATCTTTGAATAAAGAATTCGGTAATCTTATAGGCAACTTTGCAAGTCTTTATCCAAAAGTAAATTTCCATATTACACAGTTAGGAGATGATAGAGTAAAGCTCCATCTATTGGATATAGATGAAATTGATTTTGCTTTTATCAATACGATTGATGAGCCCTCTAATATCTCTACCATGAAACTGGCAGAGGAGGACATTTATTTGGCAGTGCCACCATCGCACTCCCTTGCTAATCATCGAACAGTTTCTTTTCAGAATTTGAAAGACGAAGCTTTTATTGGATTAAAAGCTAATTATAGCCAACAAGAATTTTGCGATGAACTTTGCAAAAAGAATGGATTTGTGCCAAATATCATCTGTGAGTGCAGTGAATTCACAGCGGTTATTAATTTGGTTGAAGCAGGGCTTGGTGTATCTTTTTTACCATGTTCTGAGGAGGAGAAAAAGGAGCTGCCTGTTGTTTTACTTAAGATCGATGGGATTGATTTTAAAAATATTCTGCGACTTGCTTGGAAAGAGCAACGGTATTTTTCAAAAGCGGCAAGAAATTTCCGTGAATATGTAACTCGTTTTTTCAATATTACCGTTTAGTTTTTGCAGAAAGGTATACCAATAAATTGGTATGCTTTTTTTTCGCTAATTAATATATAAACGCTTATGAATACATATATCATAATGTATTTTTAATTATAGTAATCCAGCTTTATACTGTAGATAGCAAAGTGACTAAAATATTTGACTTTGATTGTAGGAAGATGGGATTTGCAGCAGAAAGAAACAAATTTTTTTAAACATGAGTTAGCGTATACTAACTTATAATTTTCCGGGATACTAAATTCTTTTGAATATCGGAATAGTGAAAAGCCGGAGAACCCAAGTAGCTGTTTGCAGGGGAGATCAATGTTAGTATTTGCTGTGACGCTGCATGGTATCCCGGAGAATGGCAGCATGCGTTGTTTATGCAGGATACTTATTCGGAAGCGCAAAGATTACGGCCAGCATCATGATGATGTTGGACCATAGCTTTGAGCAGATCTTATATGGGAAGTATGGTGCGTTTATGACAGTACCTATACCTCTGTGCCATGGCGATCATGGATGAATTGCCCTTGGAGAGGGGCTTTATAAACTACTACTCTATAGCATAAGGAGAATAACATGAAAGAAAGAAAAGATAAATGGTTGAGAAAGTTCGATCCGGAGACTTACGCGGCTCTGACAAAATACGTTACAAGTTATTTCCAATCATACTTCCCTTATTATTGGGGATGGATGCCATCTTTTCACGATACAGAGACACCAGCTTCGTCAGATTTATCTGACGAAGCGAAAGAGGGGAGATAGAGATGGATCCACGGATACAATTAATTATTCTAATATTAACTTTCGTAAAATCAGTCCAATCGATTATGTAACTCAGTTCATGATTTTTAAGATGTAATCACATTGTCGCTCAGTTGGCGGAACACTATATTGGATACAAGGCACAGACCGAGACAGACCGTAAATGCACCAAAATATATCCAATCAACACCGGACGACAAGCATTCAAACAGCACACCGTAGATCGTCTGTCCGATGGGATTACCGCACATGACAAGGCATAACAGCAAAGCCATAACCTTGCCGGTGAGAGTGGCAGGGGTAATTTTCTGAACATAGGTGATCATTTCCACGCTTAAAAGCGTTGAAATAATCATCATTACTACGCAGAAGGCGACAATAATTAGATATGACGTCATTGATCCTATCGGTAACCTCAGTGCAAATCCCATTGGGAGCAGAGTTGCTGTACACCAGAAAATCAAACTTGCTCCATGGCTAACTTTTAGCTTATGTCCGATAACGCCTGAGAGAAACCCGCCGAATAGTCCACCGGCAGCCAAAGCACCCTCCGCATATCCGTAAAGTCGGTTGCCTGTTGCTTGATCAAATCCCAGATGTTTGGTAATAATGATGGGCAAGCCCACAATAACCAGTGCGGAAAAGACCGAATTGATCGCGGTGAGCAGCAGCCCTACCCGCCCTATCTCTGGGCGATTATACCGAATAAAATGCCAGCTTTCCCGTAGGTCGGAAGTGGCGAGAGAGAGTACACTTCCTTCAAAATTCCGCTTTTCAAAGGGGATGTGAATGAAAATCTCCATGAAGGCTGATAGAAAAAAGCAGACAATGCTGACATACAAAATCGGCTTTATTCCATAAAATCCGAAAATTAGTCCGCCTAACACTGGACCTACCACTCCGGCCAGAGAGTTTACCATGTTAATAACGGCGTTCCCTTCCATCAGCTTGTCGGGTGGCATCAGTACCGGCAGCGACGATTGTACGGTGGGTTGATAAGCACCCTGAATACCGTAAAGCATCATCAGTACGGCAATGAGCAGGGGCACCAGCGGGAGGGTTTCAAAGCTCAACGCGTAAAAGAGCATCAATGCTGCGGTAAAAAAATCGAGACATACCATCACGTTCCGTTTGTTCACCCGGTCAGCTACAATACCACCTACAGGGGAGAGCAGTAGCATCGGAAGAAACGACAGTGCCATCACCGTACCGTATAGTGCTGCTGAATGAGTCTTGTTGAGCAGGTAGAGGGGCAGGGCGTAGCGCAGGATATTGTTGCCAAACAGAGAGATGATCTGCCCGATAACGACCATTAAAAAATCTTTTTGAAATAGTTTTGTTTTCATGAATTTCCTCCTAATAACATACCAACCGTTGGTATGTATGCGTCTAAAAATAAATACCCTTGACGGGCATTTATTTATTCGTTTTTTGATTTGCGAGAGTGCAGTACCGCCTGTAGGATTCCAGCATCTGTTCGTCCAGTAAATCGATTCCCATGTTCTTTAACATCAAATCGAAAAAGCGTACTCGCTTTTCCATGCTGTCCACGTCCGTTTCAATTACCATTGGATTGAGCCATAGGTTTGTCAGCATGGTGATGACCTCCGAAAGTTCCCTTGGAAATTTGGTATGAATGGAACCATCCGCAACACCTTCCTCGATAACCGGTTGGATATAGTACGGCACAACATCCCAAAAGATCTCACGCATCTGCATGACCAGTAGTTTTGGATTCTCCAACATATTGGGCGCAATTGTAAAAACAATGTCGCGTTCAGAGCTTGCAAGAGATAAACAAAACATCTTTTTCAATTTTGCGTGGCCTGTTAGTTCAGGATCATCCCGAACTAACTTTAATTCTCTGATGACTTGTTCATTATATCGGTCTCCCACTGCATTGAATATTTCTTCCTTAGACTTGAAGTGGTGGTAGACGGCCCCTTTGGATAGACCGCCAAGACCATCAATAATGTTCTGAATAGAAGTGTCCTCATAGCCCTTTGTTAGAAACAGCCGTTGTGCTACGTCCAGTATTAACCTGACAGTCTCCTCCGGATATTTGTTCCGTGCCATAGTACACCTCCTAATCTATACATACTAGCAGTATGTATAGATTTTAATACGGTATTTTCTCTTTGTCAAGTGAAATCAAGACAGAAAGTGGAGTTTTAACCGGTGGATGGAATTGTGATACCAAAGCAGTTAAACTTGCGAAGAGAATCAATTTATATAAGAAAGCAGTAAGGTTATGTAAAGCAAATAATATTCACAAAAACACAGAAAAGCGCAGAAAAATACAGAACATCTATTGACATTGACCTTATGTTTTTGTATACTAATCTAATGACAAAGGTGCTGCAATTAAGATGTATGACTTTGTCTTTTTTTATAAGTAGTTATAAAGTAAAAGATGATTTGAAAGATAGAAAAACGTAATACTCTAACGAAAGTTTTCAAAAGGAAACGGATGCAGGACATGGTTATTCATATAGATAGTCTATTACTAATTATGGGGGGATTATGTTAGGAGTAGAAAGACTACAATATATATTAGCGGGATTACATAAGAACAAAGTTGTATTGGTATCCGAATTAAGCAAAGAGATGAATGTATCAGAAGAAACGATTCGCAGAGACTTAGATAAATTAGAAAAACTATATCATATCTGTAGAGTACATGGTGGTGCATATTTAAAAGAAGGATATGGTAATGAAACCCCTGTAGCTGTCAGAGAAAAGTTATACTTAGAGGATAAGGAAAGAATAGCAATACAGTGTATGGAGTATATCAAGGATCAGGATTCCGTATTATTAGATTGTAGTACAACTGGATTATATATCGCGAGAGAACTGAATAAAACAGATAAAAAGGTGACGATAATAACGAATTCCTTAACGATTGTAAATGAATTGAGTACGTCGAATCACATTCGTGTCATTCTGGTGGGTGGAGAATTGAATAAAAATGTGAATGCATTTTTTGGACATCATACCATTGAGGAACTTAGCTGTTATCATGCAGACAAAGCGTTTATAAGCAGTGCCGGAATCAGCATGGAAGCTGGCATATCAGATTATACTAGTGAAGAAGCATCCGTTCATAAAAAGATGATGGAGCAGGCGACCATATGTCACTTTGTAGCAGATATCACTAAAATCGGGAGAAACGCGGTGAATGTTATCGGTGGTCTGGAGTTAATAGACTTCTTAATCGTAAGTGAACCGATAGACAAGAAGGAACCGGACTTGTTAGCTGCATTAAACAAGCTGGAAGTTCGTGTAGTTATTTGTAGTTAAACGATACGAATAGGATCGAAGTGGTGGGAGATGCAGCAAAATATTCTTATGGCTTGATTGGCCGGTGGGCCGGCCGTGATGAAAGAATGACAGGAGGAAGATCATGAGTCAGGGATATGGCAAGTTATTAAAATGTTATAATAGCTTTCAAGAGAAAATTGATTTTAAGCCAGAGGTTGCATTGGTGCTTGGATCTGGACTTGGCGGTTATGCAGATGAAATTAAAGTTGAGGCTACACTGAATTATGGTGATATCGAAGGATTCCCTCAATCAACAGTTGAGGGGCATAAAGGACGTTTTGTATTTGGATATATTGCTGCAGTGCCTGTTGTAATCATGCAGGGACGTGTTCATTACTATGAAGGATATGATATGCAGGATGTGGTACTGCCAACCAGATTAATGAAAATGATGGGGGCTAAGGTATTATTCCTTACCAATGCGGCTGGTGGAGTTAATTTTAATTATTGTGCAGGTGACTTTATGCTAATTACAGATCAGATTAGTAATTTTGTTCCGTCACCTCTTATTGGCCCCAATATAGATGAACTTGGGTTGCGATTTAGTGATATGAGTGAAATCTATAATTTGGAATTAAGAAAAAGTATCTTAGCAACTGCAGATTCTTTGAATATTCCAATGAAACAAGGGGTGTATATCCAATTATCAGGACCTAACTTTGAAACACCACATGAGGTTAAGATGTGCAGAATACTTGGCGCAGATGCTGTTGGAATGAGCACAGCGTGTGAAGCAATTGCTGCAAATCATATGGGCATGAAAATTTGTGGAATCTCCTGTATCTCAAATTTGGGATGTGGTATGACGGATGAACCACTATCTCATATAGAAGTACAGGAAACTGCTGATCGGGTGGCACCATTATTTAAACAACTAATTACACAGTCAATCATTAACATTTCAAACGATTGCCTATAAGGACGAAGAATATGAAGGCTATATATTTTAATGGAAAAGAGGCTGCGTACGTTGAGAACTACCCGGTGCAGCAAAGGGTGGCAAATGAGAGCCTGATCAGAGTTTTATTAGCAGGGATATGTAATACGGACAAAGAAATTTTAAAGGGATATCGTCCGGATTTTAAAGGAATATTAGGTCATGAATTTGTTGGCATTGTAGAAGATTCTGATGATACCTCGCTCATTGGGAAAAGAGTAACCGCCGACATTAACACAGGCTGTGGAGATTGTATTTATTGTAATACGGGTAGAGAAAAACATTGTCTTAATCGAAAAGTTATTGGTATCGATGGTAAAGATGGGTGTTTTTCTGAGTATCTGACTGTAAAGAATCGATTGCTTCATGTGGTGCCGGATCATTTATCCGATGAAGAAGCAGTTTATACAGAGCCTCTGGCTGCTGCGGTTGAGATTGCATCTCAGATTCATATCAAGCCGGAAAAAAATATTGCTGTTATTGGGGATGGAAGACTAAGTTTTATGATAACTCAGGTTCTGGCATTATCCGGTGCGGATATTACAGTGATAGGAAGACATGAAGAGAAGCTGGTGCAATTTGCGCCATATGCTAAAACCACCTTGCATCCGGAGGATACCTTTGAAGTGGTGGTAGACGCTTGCGGTAATGGTTCGGGATTAAAACAAGCCATGGAAATTGTAAGAAAACAAGGGCAGATCGTGTTAAAGAGTACTTATGCCGGAGAAGTAAGCCTAAATATGAGTTTAGCTGCGGTCAATGAACTTCAAATTACGGGAAGCAGATGTGGCCCGTTTGAACCCGCCATACGTTTATTAGAGAAAAGATTGGTTAAGTTACCGCGGGTTCGTTTATACAGATTAAAGGACCATCAGGAGGCCTTTCAATCACAGGCTTTCAAAGTAGGATTTGATTTGAGAAATATTTAAAAAATTTGTGTATAAGAGTGGAAAAAGAATTGGAGATACGATATGATAGATAATGTAAAATTAAGTGAAGATGGTAAAAAGGTAGTGATTGTCGATCAAACAAAATTACCATCCATCGTAGAATTTCTTACACTGGAATCCGCAGAGGATATTTATGATGCAATATTCCATCTTAAAGTGCGGGGAGCACCTGCCATAGGAATATGTGCCGGATTTGGTATCTATTGCCTGGCGCAGACAATAAGGACAGAAGACTACGATGAATTCTATCGTAAGTTCAGCGCTTATAAGGAGTACCTGGATTCTTCCAGGCCAACTGCAGTTAATTTAAGCTGGGCATTAAGGCGTATGGAACGGGTAGTAATATCAAATAAAGATAAATCAGTATCAGAAATCATTGATTTATTAGGGAAAGAATGTAAGCTGATACAGGATGAAGATATCGAAATGTGTCACGCTATCTCCGAATATGGATTATCACTAATGAAAGACGGAGATGGAATTTTGACCCATTGTAATGCCGGTCCACTTGCCACATCAAAATACGGGACAGCTTTAGGGCCTTTATTCTTGGGAAAAGAAAAGGGAATGAACTTTCGTGTATTCGCAGATGAAACAAGACCATTATTACAAGGTGCCAGATTAACTTCCTATGAATTATCGAATGCCGGTATTGACGTAACCTTAATTTGTGACAATATGGCCAGCATTGTTATGAAGAATGGTTGGATAAATGCTTGTTTTGTAGGATGTGACCGTATTGCGGCCAATGGAGATGCAGCCAATAAAGTCGGTACCAGCGGCGTTGCTATCCTGGCAAAATATTATAACATACCTTTTTATGTATTGGGACCCACTTCAACAATTGATTTGTCCTGTGAAACCGGAGATGACATTGTCATTGAATTAAGAGATCCTGAGGAAATCAAGGAAAAATTTTATAAAGAACCAATGGCGCCTAAAGATGTGAAATGCTATAATCCGGCGTTTGATGTAACCAATCATGAATTGATTAGCGGAATTATTACAGAGCATGGAATTGCCAGACCGCCATTTAACGTTAGTTTGAAGAAATTATTTGATGATAAATAGTGAATCAATGTAGTACAGATAAGCAGTTAATGAGAATCAACATCTTTCATAAGAGATTGATTATAGAACATTCAAAAGGTTAAAATTAGGAGGAATGAAACATGAAGAAATTTTTATGTGTACTTTTATGTACAACAATGGTAGCTGTTTCTTTCGTAGGATGTGCATCGAAGAAGACAGATACGAAAAATCCGGAACCAACAGCTACTGAAACACCAACGAATTCAGAAACACCAACGAGTTCTGAAGCAGAGCCTACCCCATCAGATAGCAAAGCAGGTTTAAAGATTGCAATAGTGAGCAGTCCTTCCGGTGTAGATGATGGTTCGTTTAATGAAAACAATTATAACGGTATTTTAAAGTTTATCGAAAGTCATCCGGATGCAACTGTAACTCCCGTTAGAGAAGAGACTGGTGATACAGCTGCTGCTATTCAAGCTGTCGCTGATATTGTAGCAGATTATGATGCAATAGTATGCTGCGGTTTCCAATTTGCCGGGATTACGGATATAGCGAAAGATAATCCGAAGGTTGATTTCATCCTTGTTGATACCAATCCTTCCGGCGATGAAGTAATTGAGAATATCTATGCTATGACATTTGCTGAACAAGAAAGTGGTTTCTATGCAGGTATGGCTGCAGCTTTAGAATCAAAGACAAAGAAAGTTGCAGTTGTTAATGGGATAGCGTATCCTTCTAATGTAAATTATCAATTTGGTTTTGAATCCGGTGTAACATATGCAAATAAGAAATATAACACTGGTGTTGAAGTTGTAGAATTACCGTCTTATGCCGGTACTGATGTAACAGGCGCAAATGTTGACGGTAACTATATTGGCAGTTTTGCTGATGAAGCTACTGGAAAAGTAGTGGGGAAAGCGCTCATCGATGCAGGATGTGATATCTTATTTGTTGCTGCAGGTGGTTCCGGTAATGGTGTATTTACTGCTGCAAAAGAAGCTGGTATCAAAGTTATTGGTTGTGATGTAGATCAATACGATGACGGTGCAAATGGAGACAGTAATATTATATTGACATCAGCGCTTAAAGTAATGGACATTAATGTTGAAAAGCAGTTAAATGCAATAGTAGATGGAACATTTGCAGGCAAGAACGAAGTATTACAAGCAAATACAGATTCTACAGGATATGTAAAAGCTGATGGAAGAAATCAATTATCTGCGGATACTATTTCTAAAATCGATGAAGCCTTTGCATTAGTGAAAGCTGGTACAATTGTTCCGGCATCAAACTTTAACGGTATTTCTCCTGAGAACTTCCCAGGCCTGGAATAATCGGATTTTGACCAAAAAAGGGGCTGTGTAATCAGCCTCTTTTTGTATTTGAATGTTATCTATAATAGGAATCAACATTTGTATATCAATGTAAATGGTAATCAATAAATGGGAAATAATAGCAGTTATACCCCTGGAATAACTGTATGGTATATAAAATTCATGTTAGCTTTATGAAATGTTCTATAATGAAAGTGAGGACGTTATGTCGGAATATATTGTTGAAATGAAACATATTACGAAAAAATTTCCAGGCATCATAGCCAACGATGATGTAACTCTGCAAATAAAAAAAGGCGAGATATTTGCGCTGCTAGGAGAAAATGGTGCGGGTAAATCCACGATAATGAGTATGTTATTCGGTATGTATGAACCGGATCAAGGAGAAATTTATATCCGTGGTAAAAAGGAAAAAATCACATCTCCAAGTTATGCCGCTAAACTTAATATAGGGATGGTACATCAACATTTTAAATTGGTTGAGAATTATACCATCGCTGAAAATATTATAATGGGTGCAGAAATACAAAAAAAATTATTTGGATTTTTGCCTTGTGTTGATATAAAAGAAGCAAACAGGCAAATAGCTGAGCTTTCCCAAAAGTATGGGTTGGAAGTTGATCCTGAAAAAGTAATTGAAGACATAAACGTATCAACGCAGCAACGTGTGGAAATATTAAAGATGCTGTATCGTGAAGCAGAAATTCTTATTTTTGATGAACCTACAGCAGTACTGACGCCACAGGAAATTAACCGTCTGTTAGAGATTATGCAAGGTCTAAGAGATGATGGAAAAACGATTGTTTTAATTACACATAAATTAGAAGAAATTAAGAAGGTAGCAGATCGTTGTGCTGTATTATGCCGTGGTAAATTAATAGACGTATTAGAGGTAGCGGCTACTTCAACAAAAACGATGGCTAATCTGATGGTTGGCAGAGAGGTTTCCTTTATAACAAATAAAGAAGAACCGAATTTTAGAGAGGTAATACTGGAGGTTGACCATCTGACAGTAAAGAATCACGATGAATTTGAGGTCGTAAAGGATGTATCGTTCTCCATACGGGGGGGAGAAATATTCGCAATCGCAGGGGTATCCGGGAATGGACAAGTTGAAATTGCAGATGCTGTAGCAGGCCTTGCTAAAGTAAGCAGTGGAACAATTAAATTTAAGGGGAAGGATATCACCGATGAATCAATTCGTAATCATACCTTAGAGGGAATATCCTATATTCCGGAAGATCGACAACATTATGGACTTGTTATGGATTTTTCATTGGAAGATAATATTGTTTTAAAGGATTATTATAAAGAACCCTTCTCTAAAAAGGGAATTCTTAACAGAGAGGCGTTTTCAGACTATAGCTCAAAATTAATTGACAAATATGATATAAGAAGTGCACAAGGAAATAAAACGCTGGCTCGTTCGATGAGTGGAGGTAATCAGCAAAAAGCGATTATTGCGAGAGAAATCGAATTACAATCACCTCTTATGATATTTGTGCAGCCCACCAGAGGATTAGATATCGGCGCCATTGAGAATATCCATAAACAGATTATTGCAGAAAGAGATAAAGGCAAGGCAATTTTATTGGTTTCTCTGGAATTGGATGAAATCATGAATTGTGCCGACACCATAGCGGTTATATACAATGGTAAAATACAAAAAATCGCTGCTGCGAATACAGTAACAACCAATGAAGTCGGACAGTTTATGATGGGGGTAAAGAAAGGATGAAGCAAATTAAAAATTTCTTACAAAAGTTAACTGTAAAAATTCTTGGAAATGAAAAGAGACAGTTTATAACTATACCTTTGTTTTCGATTGTTGTCAGCTTAATTGTTGGAGCAATCGTAATTGGCTTATTGGGTAAAAACCCACTAAGAGCCTACCAAAACCTGCTTCAAGGTTCCGGCTTTATGCCAAAACCATCTTATGCCGGACACAAAAGCATGTTAACTGATTTTACAAGTTATTTAAATGCGCTGACACCTATGTTATTTGCTTCCTTATCAGTGGCAGTGGCATTAAAAGCGGGTTTATTTAATATCGGTGTATCCGGACAGATGTTAACGGCAGGCTTTGTTACAACTATCATTGTAGGATATAGTCCTCTAAATAGTATCGTTGCCAAACCACTGGTATTACTGATTGGAATCGTCGCCGGAGCTTTTGTAGGAGGGTTAATTGGCTGGCTAAAGTATAAATTTAATATAAACGAAGTAGTTTCTTCTATCATGATTAACTACATTGCCCAATATGTAATCAGCTTCCTGATTAATACATTCTATGTGGATCCGGTATCAAGACAATCCAAACTGGTTAATAGTGCGGCAAGACTGACGCTTACGGATACGATGGTTATGGATTTAAAGATGGATATTCCGCTTGGAATTATACTTGCTTTGATCGCCGCCTTTGCTGTTAAGTTCTTAATTGACCGAACCACAGCCGGTTTTGAATTGAAAGCAGTCGGGGCCAGTCAAACTGCGGCCAAATATGCAGGAATCAATGTGGGAAGAAAAATGGTAACAACAATGATTATATCAGGGGGATTAGCCGGCTTAGCAGGAGTCACGTACTATCTTGGTTATTATGGATCCATACAACCTAAAGTATTAAGCAGTGTAGGATTTGATGCCATTGCAGTTTCCTTATTAGGCAATAGTAATCCGATTGGAATCATATTCTCTTCCCTGCTAATTACGATTATTAGCAAGGGCAGTACTTATATGAGTTCGACAGCAGGACTCGAAGCAGAAATTACATCAGTTATCACCGGAATCATATTACTATTCAATGCCTGTGGTGCATATATCAGATATAAAGTGGGAGAGACAAAGAACAACCTCAAGGAAGGAAAGGAGAAAAAATAATGGAAACAATAATTATCGATGGTTTATCCTTTGCCTTACCTCTATTCATTATGGCAATTGGCGGTATCTATAGCGAAAAGAGCGGTATAACGAACCTTGCATTGGAAGGATTACAAGGATTTGGTGCTTTTACAGGAGCATTAACTGCGGTATTGATTATGAGCCATGCCACAACCAATTCCCAAATTCCTTATTATGCTGCTATCCTCTGTGCTGTTTTGGGGGGCGTTCTATACTCTTTGGTTCATGCTTTATTATGTATAAAATACAAATCGAATCAAGTAATCAGCGGTGTCGTAATTAACATTTTAGCGATGGCCCTAACAGCATTTTTAACGAAATTGATAAATAAAAGGGTATTCGGTGCAGCTTCCGATAAATTTGTACTTGGTGTGTCAAAGAGATATACCGTACCGGGAGTATCTGAGATTCCGATCTTGGGTGCTATCTTTAAAAACATATATCCATTTGAAATTATCATTGTAGTTGTAGCATTCATCGCATGGTATGTATTGTATAAAACAAAATATGGCCTGCATCTTCGTGCTTGTGGGGATAATCCCCATGCGATAGATTCCGTGGGTATTTCAGTTGGAAAAGTCAGGTTAATTGCCGTTATGGTATCAGGAGGATTATCGGGTCTTGCGGGTATTAGTTTTGCGTATTCCATATCAGCTAATTTTTCCTCAAGTATTTATATGGGCTATGGATATTTAGCCATTGCCGGATTAATATTTGGCAACTGGAAGATACTGCCTACACTAGGGGCATGTTTACTGTTCGGATTTGCAAAATCAGGTGGATATCGAATCGTGCAGATCCTTAAGATGCCGAGCAGTTATTCGGATTTGATCATGATATTACCTTATGTGCTGACGCTTTTGTTATTAATATTCTTCTCCAAACATAATAGAGCGCCAAGAGCACTGGGAGAAATCTATGATAAGGGAAAAAGATAAATAACTCGCAATGTCTGTGGTATCAGGATAATAGATAGGAGAACTGCTTATGAATATAAGATTTTACAATGTTAAGGTATTGACGATGGCACACGATTTTCAAATAAATGAGGGAGAACTTTGGGTTGAAGGCAAAGTGATTACCTATATCGGCGAAAGTAAAAGCATGGAGGAAGTCAATCAGGTTAGCTGGGATCGTCAGATGGATGGTAAGGGGAATCTGATAATGCCCGGGTTTAAGAATGCCCATACCCATTCGGCAATGACATTTCTCCGTTCCTACGCGGATGACCTGCCATTATTGGAGTGGCTTACCCGGCAGGTATTTCCAATGGAGGCTAAAATAGATGAAGAAGATATCTATCATTTATCAAAATTAGCCATTATGGAATATCTAACCAGTGGCGTAACAGCTAATTTTGATATGTATATAACGCCGGATACCATTGCCAAGGCATCGATTGATTGTGGCTTTCGAACAGTTATGGTAGGCGGATTAAGTAATTTTTCTCAATCGATAGAAGAAATTGAGAACTGGTATAAGAAATGGAATCAGGAAAGTGATTTAATAAGCTTTGTCCTGGGCTTTCATGCTGAATATACATCATCAGAAGAATTACTAAGAAAGCTGGCATCTTTAGCTAAGAAATATAAAGCGCCGGTGTATACGCATAATTCAGAAAGTGCTTTAGAAGTCCGGCAGTGTATCGAACGACATGGAAAAACCCCGACGCAATTTCTG
This sequence comes from Bacillota bacterium, assembly GCA_023439505.1. Classification (GTDB taxonomy): domain Bacteria; phylum Bacillota; class Clostridia; order Lachnospirales; family Lachnospiraceae; genus Mobilitalea. The sequence goes on along the minus strand of JAEXNR010000021.1, from coordinate 172,443 downwards.
GATAGCCTAGGGATATATGACTATGGCGGTGGTGGATATCATTGCGTCCATATGACAGATCAAGATTTGAACCTATTTAAGGAGAAGAATTTATCTGTTGTAACGAATCCGGCTTCCAATACAAAACTGGCGAGTGGAATTGCACCAATTCAAAAGATGATGGACCTTGGCATTAATGTAGCCATTGGTACCGATGGACCGGCAAGTAATAACTGTCTGGATATGTTTCGTGAAATGTTTTTGGTTACAGGACTTGCCAAATTGTATTCCATGGACGCTTCTGCACTAGATGCGAATCAGGTCTTATATATGGCAACTGTTGGTGGTGCTAAGGCGATGGGATTGGAGAATTGCGATACCTTAGAAGTTGGTAAGTATGCAGATATTATCATGATTGATTTACATCAACCGAATATGCAGCCAATCAATAATATTACAAAAAATATTGTCTACAGTGGAAGTAAACAAAATGTTAAGATGACCATGATAAATGGTAAGATCCTGTATGAAGACGGTAATTTTTATATTGGAGCTGTTCCGGAAGAAATCTATGATAAAGCAAATGAAATTATCAATCGGATACGTTACTAAGACAACCATAGTCCGGATGAATTATTTGCGTTATCATTTGCTGATTGAATAAAAATGATGAAAGAAATAGATAATGATAGGTGAATCCTGTGAAAGAGTCAATTGCTATAAAAGCAGAGATTACTTTGAAGTTGATTTTATCGTCAAAATTTAAGCAAGGAGATTATCACATGAAAAATGCAAATAACAAGCTAGATAAATTAACAGGTTCCATAAAAGAAGGTGCAGGGCAAATGTTAGGCTCAGAACAGCTTGAACTGGAGGGAAAGCTCCAAAAAAAACGAGGAGAATTGTCAGAAGCAGCTTCTGAATTAGGAGAATCACTGAAAGAAAAAGCAGCAGAGAAAGCAAACAAATTTATTGATAAGCATAAGAATTGATAAGTAACAAAAAAGAAAACAGTGAGGACATCGGCATAAAAAGAAACATAATTTTTTATGAAGACGCTATCAGCTCCTCTGTTATAATAGGTGTGGGTCTCAAACCGCACTGCATATAACAGAGGAGCATAATTAAACCTATTGCTGTTCAGCAAACCTCCACCATGCGACTGTTCCAAGAAAGCCAGTTATTCCTGTAATAGCAAGTATGGCGAAGCTGGCGATACCAAGAGGGACATTTGAAATAAATAATGCGGGAATTGTCCAAGGAAAGTAAGCGGCAAGCCCAGCCTGAGATATAACATTGGAAATGACCACAATTAGGAATGCGAGGCCAATAGGAGCTAAATATCCCTTACTGACATTTGCCAGCAGGGCACTTATTGTACTGACAACCATAGTCAGCAGTGATGTTATCATAAAGATAAGAAAGCTATTCATAATAAGCAGCCATGTCCCGCCATTAAGTCCAATCAAAATACCCATAATAAATACAACTGCGAACATGAAAAAGGCCATCAATATATCCCAAAGAAAAATTATAATGAACTTTGAAAGTATCACATAAAGTTTAGATACCGGTTTCACAAGCAATTCACTGATTGTTTTATCTGTATATTCCCGTCCGAAAACCCAACATGCGGTGAAAGAGAAGCCAATCACCAAAACAGCGGTGATTGAACCAAGTAAATCGGATAAATAAGGTTCCCATCCGGTACCGGCACCATTGATATATGTTACGAAACCGAGCATAATTGGCATAGTTGCAAAAGCAACAATAACAATCCAAAAAACACTTGAACGCAATACTTTAAGGGCTTCGCAATGTATAAATGACAATATTTTCATTCGTGTATCCTCCTTGTACTTTGAATGATCCGTAAAAAATAACCTTCCAAATCTTCGGTTACGATGTTCAGTTGTGTTGGGGGCTGTCCAAAACGAACCAGCAAATCAGCTATTCTTTCAGGCTTTTCAGTTGCAGAGTCTTCGATAAGCAACAAGCGCCCATCTGTGTTTTCCTCAAAGCAATATCCGTGTTCTGTGAGTATATGTTTCATTGTATTTTTATCACGACCGTCCAGAACCAAATGTTTTTTTAAAGACTGATCTAGATGCGTCATTTTGATCTCCTGAATTAACCGCCCCTCATGGACGATGCCAATTCGATCAACCAGCTTGGAAAGCTCCTCCAGTTGGTGGCTGGATATAAAAACAGTAACTCCAAAATTTCTGGATAAATCGAAAAGCATTTCTCTGATTTCCACAACACCAGCAGGATCAAGGCCGTTGATCGGTTCATCCAAAATCAAAATCTTCGGATTGTGAATCATTGCTTTCGCTAACCCTAGCCGCTGCTTGTTTCCCAAAGAAAGATTTTTCGCTTTCTTATTTTTATGAGGCTCTAAACCGAGCTTTTGTATCACACGGGTAATGGAGTGGCGGTCAGATATCATTTGCATCCTGCGGGCAATATCTAAATTCTCTATTACAGTAAGTCCTGGATAATAAGTTGCTTCCTCCAAATATCCAACTTGCTCCCATAACTTGTGACTAACTGAGTTAACCTTGTTTCCCATCATATAGACACTACCAGACGAGGGGGTTAGAAGTGAAAGCATCATTTTAATTGTTGTTGATTTGCCTGCACCATTCAAACCAAGAAACCCGAATATTTCGCCGCCATTTACCTCAAGTGAAAGATCGCTAACGGCACGATAATCACCAAAATTTTTTGTGAGACTATTCAGCTGTATTGCAGCGGAGCCGTCACTACTTAATTTTTCCATTTCAAACACTCCTTTATGAATTTCTTAAGCGTTTTTATATGAATTAACGCTATACTGAACTTTAATTTGAAAACATCAACTGAACATCAACTTTTACTCAAAATATAGTTGATATTCAGTTTACTTTTAAGGTGATATAATATTTATCATGGAGGTGACCTATAGTGTTTGATATTTTAATTGTTGAAGATGATATAAATACTCAAAAACTAATGTGCGCTGTTCTTAAGCGCGGCGGATATAATGCATACACTGCAAAAGATGGTATTGAGGCACTTGACAGGATGGAAACACAGCAATTTGATTTGATTGTTTTGGATTTGATGATGCCGCGCATGGATGGTTATGAATTTTGTGCGCAATTACGCGGTGTGGGAGAGAATATTCCAATACTGATGGTAACTGCCAATCAGGAGATTAAGGACAAGCATAAGGGTTTTCTCGTCGGAACGGATGATTATATGACGAAACCTTTTGATGAACAAGAAATGCTATTCCGAGTAAAAGCAATTTTACGTCGAGCACAAATAGCCAACGAACACAGAGTTGTCCTGGGTGAAACCATTGCGGATTACAATACGCTTACTGTTTCGTGGAAAAGTACACAACATGTTTTGCCAAAGAAAGAATTCCAACTTCTTTTTAAGCTCATGAGTTATCCCAACATGATTTTCACGCGCAATCAACTTATGGACGAATTTTGGGGATTGGAGACTGAAACGGACGAGCATACCTTAAATGTTCATATAAACAGATTACGGGATAAAATTAGAGACAATCCAGATTTTGAAATTGTCACTGTACGCGGCTTAGGTTATAAAATAGGGAGGCGCATATGAAGCAAATAAAAAAGAGTTTCCCCCCGAAAATTAGTCTTGCAGTTTCCTTGGTGGCCTTGGTTTTTCTTGTTATGCTTTTATCCATTTTATCGGCCGGCTTGATTGCTTATTTGTTAATCAAATTAGGAATCATAGATTTAGAAGGTAGTGCAAGCCCAATCCGAGCAATTTCCATAATGGTATATATCAGTATTTTTTTGGGTGTGGTAATAGCAACATTATTAAGTCGGCGATCTGTTAAGCCAATCAGAGATATGATGAAAGCCACCGAAAGCGTATCGCAAGGTAATTTCTCGGTTATGGTAAATGGCAGCTTTGTTTTTGAATTGGATGCGCTTGCCGGGAGTTTCAATCAGATGGTGCAGGAGTTGAAAGGTATCGAAACCTTACGAAACGACTTTGTGAGAAACTTCTCCCATGAGTTCAAAACACCGATTACTTCGATTAGTGGATTCGCCAAACTATTGCAGGCAGGTGATGCTAGCGATGAAGAAACGCAGGAATATTTGACTATAATCGTGCAGGAATCAGAGCGGCTTGTTCATCTTTCCACTAATGTTCTTAACCTGTCAAAAATAGAAAGCACAGAGATTATAAGAGAAAGAACAATCTTCTGTTTAGATGAGCAAATTAGACTTGTAATCGTAATGTTAGAGCCAAAGTGGAGCAATAAAAATCTTCACATTGATATTAGACTGGAAGATGGAATTGAAATACTTGGAGAAAAAAATCTAATCCATCAGATTTGGGTCAATCTTCTTGACAATGCAATTAAGTTCACAAACTCTGGTGGAGTAATAAAAGTAGGTCTATGGCGGTGCGGACAAAAGGCAATCCTACGGCTTGAAGATAGCGGATGTGGAATGGATGATGAAACCAAACTTCATATATTTGACAAATTCTTTCAGGGAGATACCTCCCATTCGTTAGCAGGAAATGGATTGGGTTTGACCTTGGTTAAGAAAATTACAGAACTATGTGAAGGAACAATTGAGGTACAAAGCGAGATTGGGAAAGGTAGTGTTTTTATTGTCAAATTGCCATTAGGTATTGGATATGATGGAAATGTTAGTTATACTAGATGATATCATAAACAAGTTATGGATGCGATTTCCTAATCTGGTTTCCATGAAAAGTGAATGATGCAAAATCGGAAGAAATACGAGAAGAAATGATAACAATTAGCATACAAAAAGCAAAGGAGATTAATTCGATGAGAGATACAGTTATTTTCCAGACCCTTTTGGGTATGGTTGGTATATCAGAGCAAGATGGAGCCATTACGGAGCTTTTCTTTGCAAAGGATGCAAAGGAAAATGTTGGTGGTCTGGTAACGCCTTTGTTGAAAGAAGCCGAAAAGCAGCTCTTAGAATATCTGGCAGGAACCCGTACAATATTTGATTTGCCGATTTCTGCGAAAGGAACGGAGTTTCAGAAAAAAGTCTGGGAAGCGCTTAGAAACATTCCATATGGGGAAACTCGAAGCTATCAACAGGTTGCGAAGATGATCGATCAGCCGAATGCATCCCGTGCGGTGGGTATGGCCAACAACAAGAATCCGATCCTTATACTGACTCCCTGCCATCGTGTACTTGGCTCGGATGGTAGATTAGTGGGATATGCGGCAGGTTTGGATATCAAGCAAAGACTGCTGGAGCTGGAAAAAAGTTATGTCGACCATTAAAACTACTTGACTCTACCACTTAGGGGAGGGTGTATACTAGGCGTATAATGATAGGAGAAAGGGAATAGTTATGAGACAAAACGAGCTCCGTTACTGTAAAGAAAAAACACCGGATACACTTATAAAGATTGGTATGTTTGCGAATATGAATCATGTAACAATCAAAGCGTTACGTTATTATGACGAAGAGAATCTTTTGAAACCTAAAGTTATTGATACAGAGACAAATTACAGATACTACACACTCTCACAGATGGGAGAGTTGCATCAGATTCTTGCATTAAAAGAAATGGGGTTTAAGATTGATGAAATAAAGGCAGTCATTAAGGGGATGAATGAAGAGGATGTGTTAAAGAAGAAAAAAACTTAGCTCAGGATGCAAATTGCAGACTTGACCAGACTTCTTGCAAAGGTTGAGCAGGCGTTAGAGGCGCCGGAGAAGAACTACACATCACATATACTCATCAAAAGTCTTCCGGAAGTAATTGTTGCAAGTATGACAAAGAGGATTAATTCTTATGATGATCTTTTTGTATTGATGCCGGAGATGGGGCAGGAGATGGAACGATTAGGATGCGAATGCGCAATGCCTGAATATTGTTTTACAAGCTATCCGGAATCAGGATATAAGGAAGAGCATATTTTAGTAGAAACCTGTGAGGCGGTAACCGAGTTAAAGGATGATACCGATAAAATCAAATTTAGAACAATTCCAGAGGTTTTGTATGCGGCCTGTATGTTTCATAAGGGAAGCTATCAAACGCTTCCATCATCCTATGCTTTGGTACTTCGTTACATTGAAGAGAACGGATTACAGATTCATGGTCCGATTCGTGAAAATTATATTGATGGAGTCTGGAATAAAGACAGCGAAAATGAGTGGTTAACAGAAATACAAATTCCGGTATGCAGGATCAGTGAATGGAATGAATGATAGCATAGAAATCAAAGACTTACAGATGGTGCGAGACACCAACAAGCACCTTTATTATTGGATGGTGGAAAATGGTTACAGCATATCAGGAGGATTAAAATTTATGAAGGAGAAATTGATTAAGCTAACACACCATGTAGACGATTACGAATGTATGTGGAATGGCATAGAAGATTTATATATAAGAGATAGTGGGGAAAAACTTCCGCCAAGTTTCTTCTTTACGCTATCTTCATTTGGTTCATTTTGCTATATGAAAACGCCAAAATCAGATCGGAAACGAATGATTGCATTAGGGGACGGACGTACAAAACAAATGTATGAATTTCTAGCTCCTATTGTGGAATTTGAATACAAACATTATGAGTATAATACATATGAGCAGGCAATCAAAAAAGCTAAGACGGAAATCGATGCCGGGTATCCAACGGTTTTGGGTGCACTGGATATGTATTATCTGCCATACTATTCAAAACTGTATCATGGAGACCATATTCCGTTTCACTATGTTTTGATGGTTGGCTACAACGATGATGCACAGTGTATCTATCTGCATGACTGTGGGCGCCACGAAGTGCAAACGCTCTCTTATGATGAACTTTGTCATGCATGGGATTGCAGTTATCCGGGTCTGTCAAAGTCAAATACAGTCTGCACTATCAGGATGAACGCCACGAAGAATAAATACCAAATAGCCAAGGAAGCATTCGTAAAAAAGAGTGAATTGTTTTTGAATCCGCCGGTAGGATTTGTTGGCAGGAAGGGAATGCAAAAATTCATTAAAGAACTGCCAAAACTAAAAGACGAGATCACAAAAGCTGAATATGATAAGGTATTTGCCGACATGGTAACGTTTTTTGGAACCGTACCGACTGTTCCGAACGCGCTGCGTGGTATCAATGAACAGGATGAAGTGAGCTTTGGCGGCGGTTTTGATAAAATGAGTCGTGTACTCCATGATATGGGAAAAGAATATGGAATTGAGTCGTGGCTTAAAGCATCCGCTTGTTATGAAGAAGGTGCTATCATTGTGGCTGATATTACGAATGTCATTGTAGCTTATCTTACCGGGGAAACGGATGAGACAGCCGTATTACCGAAACTATTCACAAAGGCAATGGAGATAATTACGGATGGATATATTCTTTTGGTAAAAACAACTTCCTGTTAAATTTCAATTTCGATTTAAATACGGAGGTAAAGGTACGGCCTTGGTCTTAAGAAAGAGTATAAAGCATTTATACGCTTACAAAGGTATCTATCGGTTTATAACACGTAGACTGCGAAAAATGTATTTTGAATTTGTGGCGGCAGTTGAAACGGGACGGGGATCGTAGACAGCATAATTGGGAGCAGGAAAGCTGTTGATTCCGATAAATTCAATGGGAAGTCCTGCTGAGGTATAAAAACTAATCCCCTCCTGCAAATGAAAGTGCAGGTGTGGTTCTGAGGTATTACCCGAATTGCCGCATTTGGCAACACACTGTCCGCGTTTTACTGTTTCGCCCGCTTTTACGCAGATACTACCGGGTTTCAAATGAGCCAGCAGTCCATATTCCTTATCGGCATGGCGAATCAGGATATAATTGCCACGAATATCTCTGGCAGAACAATCGGCCTTGCCATGTCCCAATAAAAGACTGTCAGGAGATTCGTTTCTGACTTCCACCACTTCACCGTCTGCGGGAGCTAATAGATCCATGCCATAGCAGTAATAGCTTGTTGGTTCTGTATCTTTGCCGGAAAAGCTGTGTCCCTCCTCATCAAGTATAACGAAATCATAAGCGTATCGCTGCGTTTGAATTGACCAGGAATGAGAATGTCTTTTATCAATACCGCCATTCACTGCCGTCCAGGTTCCTTGAAATGGCAAGGAGTATGAGACCTTGCATTGGTAGTTTTCTGTATTGGGTATATGCCTGCCATACCGAAAAGAAAGGTACAACATTCCTCCTACCTGTTTCAGCGATTGAAGAAATACGGGGAAATTATAAAAAACACCCACAAATCCAAAGAGCCAGAACAGCCACAGAAGATTTAAAAGGTCATTATCAAAAATCAGGCCCAATAGGCCTAAAAGTCCTAAGTACTGGACTTTCTCACAAAATCGGATCAATCGTTTCATTCTTTTTTCTCCTCACTGAATGAAAATAGTTCTTCAACTGTACAGGAGAACACACTGGCAATATCCATTGCAAGCTTTAAGGATGGATTATACCTGCCTTTCTCCAAATTAATAATAGTTTCCCGCCGTACCCCTACCAAAACCGCCAGTTCATCCTGGGTTAAGTTGTTTCTTGCCCTGTATTCACGCATTTTTGTAATTAATGGCATGGTTTAGTCCTCCTTTTGCTCTTTTATCTCAAGAACCAAAAGTGCGATGGTAAAACAGAAGGTAGAAACAACATAGCAGGATGCCAATGCCATATTGCCGGACATAAAAGCAGGAAATAAGTAATGAATTGCAATCGCAAGTCCGCAAGCCCAAAGGCCTGAAAAGAAACCAACACTTGCTGCTCTTCTGACATTCTGTTGAAACAGCTCATCAGGTGTAATAAAAAAGTATCGGAAGTAATAAGCAAATCCGAAAAATCCATACAGTGGTTTATCGATAGTAAATCCCAGAATCCCCAAAAGAGCCAGGAGGGATAAAAACCCTAATTTATTTATTTTCATAGTATCCTCCATTAGTGGTATATTTCTAACTTTATGTTAAAAATATACCACTAATACGATTATTTGTCAATCACCATTAGTAAACGAGGGTAAGGGTACACCTTACAAAGTATTTTATTAGTCTCCGGAAATATGTTATAATACGGGAAACGAAAGAAAATTATAAAGAACATTGCTGGATTGGCGTGCTGCCTGTAAGTATACCAATTCACAATTTATACAAGGAAAGGTTTATTGTTTATTTGTTGACTTTTTAGCGGTAAAATGGCATAGAGGTGATGGGATTGAACTATAAGATTCTGATAGTTGACGATGATAAAGCGCTGTTAAAAATGATGAACGGCTATTTCAGTTTAAAGGAATATCAGGTGGTTACAGCCGAAAACGGAGAAGAAGCACTGGGGAAAGTAAGTGAAAATCCGGATTTAATTCTATTGGATATTAATATGCCGAGACTCGATGGCATAGAGGTATGCAGACGGATCAGGGATAAAATATCCTGTCCGATTCTTTTTCTTACAGCAAGAATAGAGGAGCAGGACCGGGTGAATGGACTTCTTTCAGGAGGGGATGATTATATAGTAAAACCGTTTGGCCTGAAAGAATTGGATGCTAGAATTATAGCTCATCTGAAACGGGAAGAACGGCATAATATAAGGTCTGAATACCGGTTTAAAAATGGCCTGATCATTGACTATATTTCAAAGAGGGTGCAGATTGGAGCTGAATATGTGGATTTGACGAAGCTGGAATATGAAATCTTAGAATTTCTTTCTATGAATCCCGGGCAGGTATTTGATAAAGAACGTATTTATGAAAAAGTATGCGGATATGATGCGGAAGGTGACGCACGTGTAATTACAGAGATTATCAGGCGTATTCGGAAAAAGTTTGCTGATCGGACAGAAGCTGAATACATTGAAACTGTTTGGGGGATGGGATATCGGTGGATAAGATAGTAAATCTTTCTATTAGGAAATCAATTGTCCTATATATGTCACTTGCAATTCTGGGAGGCTTTTTGACGGGTGCGTTGGTAATAGGAGTTGCCGAACATAGTCAGCAGGACATCTGGTGGAAATACGTTAATCAGGATTTTATTATAGGATTACAGCAAAAATCAGAGGGAATGGGGTATCGCATTAGTGTCCCGCGTCCTGATACAGTTACAATGAGTAAGCTGGATTATCATTTATCCGAAGCCTGTGATTTTTTTGAGACCTATAGTATCCTGGTTTTTTCTGTAATTGGTATGGTAGCCGCAGTTTTTCTCTTTTACAGGAATAAAATAAAGATGCCATTACTGGAGTTAAGCGCAGCATCGGAAAGAATTACAGAGAATGAACTGGATTTTAAAATATCTTACACCAATCGGGATGAGCTTGGGACGCTGTGCAGTCAGTTTGAAGTTATGAGGCAGACGCTATATGATAATAATCTGCGTATGTGGAAAATGATAGAGGAACAAAATACATTGCGTGCAGCTATTGCCCATGACATACGTTCTCCACTGGCTGTCCTTCGAGGCTATCAGGAAATGATGCTGGAGTTTGTTCCGGAGGAACGTTTTGATAAAGCAGCATTAATGGAAATGTTACAGGACGGTATGAATCAAATTGATGCCCTGAATCGATTCTTAGCGTCCATGCGCAAGTTAACCTCTTTGGAAGGGCGGGAAATCAATCGAAGAAAAAGCAGTTTTGCTTCTATGAAAAATCGTCTTGAAAAGAATATACTCACACTTGAGAAAATGAGCGGAAAGAAAGCAGAGATACACTACCAAATCTCATCACAATGGGTGGAGATAGACGAGGACATGTTTGTTGAAGTGGCAGAAAATCTTCTGTCGAATGCCTTCGCTTATGCAAAGGATATAGTAACAGTGAGTATATTAGAAAACGGGAAGTGTTTGGAGCTGCTGATTGTGGATGATGGATGTGGTTTTACAGAAGAAACAGAGAAATTAACAAAACCATATTATCATTCAAATCCGCAGGATGATCTGGAACATTTTGGACTGGGTATGTACATTTGCCGGGTCTACTGTGAAAAATATGGAGGTAAATTGCTGACCGCAAATTCAAAAAATGGCGGAGCAATTGTAAAAGCACAATTTACTATATAAATAATCAATGGCAATGCAGAAAATAATCTGCGTTGCTTTTTTATTGTGATTTGGTTGTTATCCTTGAATCATCAAAAAGAAAGGACACACTATGATGCGTACAGTGATAAAACAGGAGATAAAGAATTATCTCAAAAACCCTATTTTGTGGTTGGGTATGGTGTTTGTCTTAATAGAGCTGGTTCAGATGTTACATCCATATCTGCAATTACATTATTTTGAAACAGAACAGGAAATACAGTCTCTTGCAGCGGATAATATATCTGACAGAAGTATTCTGGAGGGATACATCATTTCCACAAAAACAGAGAGAAGGGAATTAGCCTTAGAACAGACACAGGAATATCTGATTCAGGAAATGCATATTCCGGAAGAGGATGTAAAGGACGCAATACGCGACTTGAAAGACAGAAATGTAGATATGGATTATGTGGATGTTGAATTAAATACGTTGCTCGGAGAGAAGGTATATACGGGTCATATTTTTGGATATTACTATTCTGAATCAGGGATGAGGAAAGCTTCGGTACAGGAGGCAAATGCATATATCAAGGAAAAGATGGAAGATCACAGCTATTCTTGGTACTTTGGAAGAAAATTTGCGGACTTTTGCGGGCTTTTTATGGGATTCTTTTCCACCATACTGATGGTATTTCTATTCCTAAGGGATAGCAGAAAGGATATGTATGAGCTTTTGCATACAAAGCCGATCAAACCGGTTTCTTATGTGGCAGGAAAAATTGGAGGCGGTTTTGGTATTCTATTAATGATATGGGGTGTATTTGTGGTAATATTCGGAGTGCTCAATGAGGTTCATGGGAGACGAGCAGGATTACCGGTAAATATTATGGAGTTTGTCACCCAGTCAGCCATGTATATTTTACCAAATATGCTGATGATTGCATCTGTATATGCAGTCATTTCTCTGATATTTAAAAATCCGCTGCCGGCCACACCACTTCTGTTCCTATATATGGTTTATTCCAACATGGGCAGCAGAGATGCAAATGGCAATTATGGTTATTTTGGAAGACCATTGGCGATTATGGTACGATTTCCGGGAAGTTTTCTTGATACGACACCACCGCCTATGGCTGTATGGAATCAGATATCTCTACTTATTGTATCCGCATTGGTTATGTGGTTATGTGTTTATATTTGGAAAAGGAGACGAGTATATTGAAGCAGGAAATGAAGATTTGTCTTCAGGGATTCAAGTTGGCATATTCCATTCTGTTCATAATTATTTTGAGCCTTGTCAGAGGGATTTCTACATATGATGAAATTGGAATTGCGATAGTACCATATCTTGCGATTCTGGCCTCTGTTTTTTGTGCAGATACTTATCTGTGTGAATGGAATGCAAAACGTGGAGAAGTGTTTTGCTTAATTTCGAAAGCGAATAGAAAAAAAGTAATTATTCGAAGACTTTTTCTGCAGGTAATCTATTTATGGACGGTAGGCGCAGTCGGATATTTTCTGTTCTTTTGGCAGAAACCTTTTCATATCGGCAATCGTTCTTTTATGCAGGAATATGGATGCTATCTTCTTGTAATACTCTGGGATGTGATATTTTGGAGTACATTCGCAATGACGATTTCTAATTTACTTCGTAATCAAATTGCGGGTATCGGTGGTTCTATTGTTTTGTGGCTTGTTCTTTACTCTAAATGGGGTGAGCAATATTTTGGTAACTATAATTTGTTCTCCTATGTATTCAGAGATGGGTCAGGTGATTTGGAGTGGGTCTATGGAAGCATGGTGGAAATCGTTCTGTCATTCTTATTGATCGGAATGGTTCCGCTTATTATGAAGAAAAGAGGATGAGGATATGAGTATTGATTTGAAAGATGTATCTGTAAAATTCAAAAATGGAACGATGGCAATTGATCATGTGGATTTGGAAATACCTAAGGGGATTTACGGACTTCTTGGAGAAAATGGGGCAGGGAAAACAACGCTGATGCGTGTACTTACGACCATATTGAAACCGACAACCGGAAGGAATCACGATAGATGATACGATGTATGTTGAGAATAACTATCCAAAAATTCAAAAAAAAATTGGATATCTGCCTCAGGAATTAAATTTATACCCAAATCTGACAGTGAAAGAAAGTCTCATGTATATGGGCGCGTTATCTGATATACCAAAAAAAATTTGCATGGATAGAATCGACTTCTATTTGGATAAGACCAGTCTGAAATCACATCAAAACAAGAAAAACAGACAGCTATCCGGAGGAATGAAGCGTAGGGTCGGATTGATACAGGCATTGATTACAGAGCCGGACTTTCTGATTGTAGATGAGCCTACCACAGGACTGGATCCGGAGGAGCGTGTGCGAATAAGAAATTTGCTGGTGGATTTCTCAGAGGGAAGAACAATACTTTTCTCAACACATGTAGTGGAGGATTTGGCGGCAACCTGTAATCAATTATCTGTCATGAAGAAAGGAAATTTTATTTACTCGGGAACAGTATGGGAGCTTTTAAATAAGACGAAAGGACATATATGGATTTGCCATGTGAAAAATGAGGAGGAAGCAAGGGCTTTAGAAAAAACTTATCATATCTCATCAAAGCTGTATGACAAAGATGGCATGCAGGTAAAAATAATAAAGGATAGTAAGCCGGAAATGGATTGTATTGCGTCAGATGTGACATTAGAAGATGCCTATATGTATATCTCCGGTAAAACTTATCATTAGGTGGTCGGACAACGGATTACGGACCCGGACCGATTCAGAATCTGGGCACGCCACACTATTTCAACCATATTTGATAACCTGAACTTTCACAGGAATGGATAAGGATGCAGCTAATCTTCAAAATGATGATTGGCTGCATTCTTATGTCAATAAAGTATCATCTGACAGAACTTACAATATTAAGAATAAATCAATTCAGCGTATCTTAATTACCCGATTATTGCAGAAGTTAAAATTTGACAATGAAACTCCTTAAATATATAGAATGTAAAACATACCCAAAAACAATATAATAAAAGAAAATCCGGTACTGCATTACAATGACCTTCTCCAGGAACACTTCTTGTGCTGACTTCCAATGTTTTAAGACCGGGCGATAAACCCGTAATTCTCTTAATAGTCCCATAACGATATTAATTACATTACCATAGATTACTGGAATGAGGCGAAGTTTACAAAGATTTGGCTGCTTCTTAACATTGCTTTAAAAAAAATTTCTTTAAGGGAGGGATGCGTATTGGGGTGAGTTAACTTGATCCGGCAAAAACTATATCATAAAGGAGGGTAAATTATGTTACACAATTGGAAAAGGAAAGGGAAAAAAGTTTTATCTGTTATCCTGGTGCTGGCCATTGTATTCACGATGGCATGGAAGACACCGATGACAGTGAAAGCTGCTGATTTAACATCGGCAGATTTTCTAAAGACAAGCGGTACTGTCATAAGAAATAACGGCGGATCAGGAGGAATTGTAGACCTTCATGGGACAAACCTTGGAGGATGGCTGATGCAGGAAGACTGGCTTTCTCCTCTGGGGGGAGGAAGATTAAGCCGGGAGGGGTGGACTGCACAGGCTTCTCATGGAACCAATCCGGGTGCTGCCATTGACGGCAATCTCAATACTGCATGGACAACAGGTATTCCTCAGGCGGATGGGCAATGGTTCAAGCTGGATTTGGGGGCGTTACAATACTTTGATACTATCTCGTTTGATGCAGATTCCACAGGGAATACTCCTGCCGGACATCTGGTTCAGATCTCACCGGATGGGATCGGCTGGTCCAATATGCCACAAGGGACACAGGACGGACAGACGATTACAGTGAAATGCGGTGCACAGGCAGCACGTTATATTCTCATATACGAGAGTAAAAGCAAAAGCAATCCCTGGTCAATTGCAGAACTTAACCTATCGATGGGCGATGACTATACGATGCGTAAAGCCATCTATGACCGGTTTGGACAGGCCCAGGGGGATGAACTGATCCATGGTTATCAGAATGCATGGATTCAGGAGAGTGATCTGGATAATATCAGTAACATGGGAATGAATTATGTGCGAGTACCCATCAGCTGGCTGGAATTGATGGATTTGAACGGAAACTGGAAAGCATCCGCCTTTACACAGCTAGACTGGCTGGTAGAGAACTGTGAAGAGCGGGGGATTTATGTGGTGCTCGATCTTCATGCATCCCCGGGCGGTGCAAGTCCATGGGCGAGCAGCGGACAGACCGGGCCGAACCCGAACCGGTTGTGGACCAGTACCTGGAATCAGGATACTACGGTAGCAATCTGGCAGGGGCTGGCAAATCATTATAAGAATAACCCGGTAATTGCAGGATATGAGCTGGTGAATGAACCTGTACTTGGTTTTCCCGAGACACAGGAACAGATGAATCAGAAAAATGAGTTCCTGAACAGACTCTATACGGCGGTTCGTGCAATCGATCCGGATCATATCATTTTTTTCGGTGCACTTGGCAGCTTTGATGCCATCACCGGTCCATCCACCTATGGCTGGACAAATGTGGTATACACTGCGCATCCCTATGCTATGGAACAGCCTGAGAGCTGGGATGCACAGAATGATCTGATTGATACAAAGATCGAGGAAGCAATTCATATTCAAAATAGCTGGAACGTACCGGTAAATTTCGGGGAATATAATTTTTACTTTTTCCATGACCTTTGGGAAAAATGGATGTCCAAAATGAATGAAAATCATATCTCCTGGGCGAATTGGACCTATAAGGTAAGAGGTAATATGCAGGAGAGCGGCGGAGGTAATTTTGGCTTTTATAATACCGATTTAAACCCGGTGCCGGATGTAAACAAAGATGATGCAGGTACTATAGCATACAAATGGAGTAAGTTCAGCACCAATTATTTTACTCCGAATACAGAGTTTATTAACGTTGTCAGTCACTATACAGATGGGAGCATTGCTCCTGCCAGAAGGGCATATGACAAGACCGGCTGGACTGCCGGTGCATCGGTAACGGAGGCCGGTCAGACACCGGGCAATGCATTGGATCAGGATAAAACCACCTGGTGGAGCACAGGAAGAAATCAGGAAAGCGGACAGTGGTTTTTGGTAGATATGGGAGAAAGCAAGCCTTTTGATCAGATTTCATTTGAGACAACCGCCGCATATTCCGGTGATTATCCCATCGGTTACGAGCTTCAGGTTTCGAATGACGGGAACAGCTGGGTTACCTTAAAGAGTGGTCCGGGATTTGGCAATAAGATGGTTCTGCAGTTTTCGCAGCAGAATGCCCGTTATATAAAACTGATTCAGACAGGCTCCAGCACGGAAAAATGGTGGAGAATCGGAGATTTTAATGTCTATAGTCAGAACATTGCATGCAATAAAGAGGCGTATGCCTCCTCTGATCTGGCTGCCAATACAGCCGCTATGGCATTTGACGGTAACTTTGCAACCCGTTGGGAATCCGGTGCAGGTGATCCCCAGTGGATCATGACAGATCTTTCCTCTGCCTACCGGATCAAAGGAGTGAAACTTCACTGGGCCTTAGGAGGTGGAAAAGACTATAAGATCCAGGTATCTTCGGATCGTACCAATTGGAATGATGCTTATACAAAGACCGGCGGTACAGGAGGGGTTGAAAATATCACGTTTTCATCACCCGTAACCGGACAGTATGTAAGACTGCTGGGAACTTCAAGGAATTCAACCGCCGGTTATTCTTTGTTGGAATTTGAAGTCTTCGGATCGGCAGTGGGAGCGGATGAGAAAACTGAACCCCCGGTTATCTCACCGGTATCAGGGACATATCCGGTCTGGCAGACCGTAAGAATTACTTCCGGGACACCGAATGCAACCATTCGGTATACACTGGATGGTACGATACCAACGGCGGTAACGGGGTTGGTATATACAGGAGCGTTTAAGCTGCAAGGAACTGCTACTATCACGGCTGTAGCCTTTAAAGCCGGAATGAAGCCATCCGATGCTGCAAGCGCAGAGATTACCATAGCAATTCCGACAAAGGTTTCTACGCCCGTCATTAGTCCGGATACAGGCGTTTATGCAGATGTTCAGACGGTAAGTATCCGGGTTGCTACCCCTTGCGATACCATAAAATATACAACGGACGGGACCACTCCTACCCTAACAAATGGGCTGGTATATGAAGGGATATTCACAGTATCTGCCACTGCTACAGTGAAAGCGGCAGCATTCAGAAGCGGGCTGGAGGATTCTGAGGTTGGAACCAGTGTTATAACCATACAGTCAGTAAATATCAATCCTCCTTCAGGCCTTAGTGTTACCTCTGAAACGGCGGATTCCGTCAGTCTTAGCTGGACGCCCGTATCCGGTGCGGCAGGCTATCAGCTGTATCGCTCATTTGCAGGTTCGGGAATCTATTCAAAGATCAACGACACCCCGATCACCACGGCAGGTTATACGGATACAGGGCTGGACAGCGCTACATATTATTATAGAGTGGCTTCGGTGAATGCGTCCGGAGAATCCTTACGATCCGGTGCGGTATCCGCAGCTACGACACTGAACTTCGGACCGAATGTAAAAATATTTGATCCTTCTATGTCGGCTGCAGAGATTCAAACCGTTTGCGATACCATATTTAACCAGATGCAATACAATGAATTCGGTTCCGAACGATATGCCCTCCTGTTTAAACCCGGTTCCTACAATGCCAATGTCAATGTAGGCTTTTATACACAGGTGGCAGGTCTTGGGCAAAGGCCGGATGATGTTACCATAACCGGATCGGTACGAAGTGAAGCGGATTGGAAAGGCGGAAACGCCACCATGAACTTCTGGAGATCCGTTGAAAATTTTGCTGATATTCCCACCTATTCTGCGAATCCGCTGGCACCCGCAGGAACAGAAACCTGGGCGATCTCACAGGCCGCTCCGATGAGACGTGTTCATATCAGAGGAGATTTGATGTTATGGGATCCGGATCCCAATAACTATGACGGCAGCTGGTCCAGTGGAGGATTTATCTCGGATTCCATCATTGACGGCACGATTTATTCCGGATCACAGCAGCAGTTCTTTACAAGAAACAGCCAGATGGCGGCATGGAATGATTCCACCTGGAACATGGTCTTTGTCGGGGATAATGGTGCACCGTCAGGCACGTATGAAGACAGGGGATTTACCGTGGTGAATCAGACCCCGTTAATTAGTGAGAAGCCGTTCCTGTACTTTAACAATGGTGCTTATCAGGTATTCGTTCCGGGGCTTCGGAGTAATGTTTCGGGAGTATCCTGGCAAAACGATATGGGATCCGGTACCTCTTTGCCCATGGATCAGTTTGTGGTTGCACATCCTGATACATCGACAGCGGAAAGTTTAAATCTTGCCCTGAAAAATGGAAAGAATATTCTTTTTACCCCTGGAATTTATCATCTTAGGGAACCCCTCAGGGTAACGCAGGCCAATACGGTAGTGTTAGGGCTTGGACTGGCAACCTTAATTCCGGATAATGGAACCGCGGCCATGACGGTTGCCGATGTGGACGGCGTACGAATTGCCGGCTTATTATTTGAAGCAGGATTAAATAACGCAAAGGTTTTATTACAGGTTGGACCGGATACGGCTTCGGCAAATCATGGAGCAAATCCTACGGTATTAAGCGATTTGTTCTTTAGAGTCGGCGGCACTGATACCGGTAAGACGGATCTTTGTGTCTCCGTTAACAGTAATGATGTCATCGGAGATCATTTCTGGATCTGGAGGGCGGATCACGGATCAGGTGTGGGCTGGACGGAAAATACAGCAAAGAACGGCTTAATCGTAAATGGAAATAATGTAACCATGTATGGTTTGTTCTGTGAACATTTTAATGAGAATTGTACGATATGGAACGGAAACGGAGGCAGGGTATATTTTTATCAGAGTGAAATAGCCTATGATGTTCCAGGTCAGGCAAGTTTTATGGATGGAGCTGAGTATGGTTATGCGTCTTATAAGGTTGCCGACGGGGTGACTTCCCATGAGGCATGGGGAATGGGGGTCTACTCCTACTTCCGGGATGCGGTAATCAAACTCAACAGTGCCATCAAGTGTCCCGTAAGCAGCGGGGTAAAGATACATAATGCCACCAGTGTATTTCTCAATGGCAACGGAGAGATTACACACATTGTGAACAATACCGGTGGCACGGTCAATGCCGGAACCATGAGGACGTATATTACAGAATATTCCAATCATGTAGAGCAGCCACAGATAAGTCCCGGAACAGGTGTATATGCAGAACCTTTGACGGTCGCTATCTCTGACGTAACACCGGGAGTCACCATACGGTATACCGTGGATGGCTCTGATCCGACAGCCTCAGCCGGAAACATCTATACGCAGCCATTTACGGTATCTGCAGATACAACGGTAAAGGCAATGGCGTATAAGGCAGGAATGAATGACTCTTATACGGCAGTTTCCGTAATTAAGATTGACTCGTCCCAGGCAGGAAACATTGCATTAAATAAAACAGGAATCGCTTCTTCCGGATCAGGATACCTGGCATTTGACGGTTATCTGAATACACGATGGGCGTCGGACTGGTCAGATTATCAATGGATCAGTGTAAATTTGGGATCAAGCTATCGTATCACAGGGGTAAAACTTACCTGGGAGTATGCGGCAGGCAGGGATTACAAGATACAGGTCTCCGGTGATAATCAGAATTGGACGGACGCTTACACTAAGACCGGAGGAGCCGGAGGAACGGAGCAGATCACCTTTGATCAGCCGGTTATGGGACAATATGTGAGAATGTTTGGAACCGCAAGACTTACCGGTTACGGATATTCCTTATGGGAGTTTGAAGTAAATGGAGAGCCGGTTGAAAAAGTTAGTGCACCGGTTATTCTTCCGGAAACCGGAAGCTATCCATCGGCGCAGGAGATAACAATTACCTCGCAGACACAGGGAGCAGTAATCCGTTATACGACCGACGGCACCTTACCGACTGAGACGAATGGAACCATCTATACGCAGCCATTTATCGTATCGGAAACGACAACGATCAATGCAGTTGCCTTTCTGTCCGGTCTGGCAAATTCTGATATGGCAGGCAGTACCATTATCATCGTATCACCGCCTCAGTCACTTAAAATTGAAGCGGAGAATTATATCAATATGAGCAATGTGGCAACGGAACCCTGCAGCGATGTAGGAGGCGGGGAAAATGTAGGTTATATTGATACGGGGGACTGGATGGACTATGTCATCAGTATACCGGTTACCGGAACCTATACGCTAGACTACAGAGTGAATGGATGGGGAGCCGGTGCCCAGCTTCAGCTTATGAAGGATGGGAATGTTCTGGTGACCACCGGTACCGATACAGGCAATGCATGGGCGACGGTAACCTCGGATCCTTTTGCTCTGGCAGCAGGTACTTATACAATCCGTTTGAATATCAGCGGCGGAGGCTTTAATCTGAACTGGATGGAATTCAAGTCCTCGGCGGTCTTAGATAAAGTGGCAGCACCTGTTATTGCGCCTGCTTCAGGTACTTATTATGCAGCTCAGGAAGTTACAATTACGGACACAACCCAGGGAGCACAGATCAGATATACTACGGATGAAACAATGCCGTCTGAGACACATGGTATGGTTTACGCAGGAGCTTTTCTTGTATCGGCTGCTGCAACCGTAAAAGCAATTGCATACAAGCAGGGTATGACAGCATCGGATGTCGCAACATCCGTCATTACCATATCAACAGCACCGCAATCGCTTAAGATAGAAGCAGAAAATTATACCGGTATGAGCAATGTGGCAACAGAACCCTGCAGTGACGCAGGAGGCGGAGAAAATGTAGGTTATATCGATACGGGAGACTGGATGGATTATCTGGTAAATATACCGGTGTCCACAACCTATACACTGGACTGCAGAGTGAACGGATGGAATGCAGGCGCCGCTATTGCGTTGATGAAAGACGCAGCGTTACTGACATCAGCTGCAGTCAATACAGGCAATGCATGGGCAACCGTAACCAGCGCACCCTTTGAATTAACCTCCGGAATTTATACGGTCAGGATATACGTGGCGGGAGGCGGATTTAATTTCAATTGGATGGAATTTAAGCCAGTGTCAGTGATGGAAAAGGTCAGCACCCCGCAGATGACACCTGCATCCGGAACCTATAGCACAGCGCAGGAAGTTATGATCACGGATGCGACAGAGGGAGCTGCTGTCTACTATACAACGGATGGAACAGAGCCTTCTGCAGCAAACGGAAGCTTATACACAGGAAGCTTTACGGTGTCAGTGACGACAACGGTAAAAGCGATTGCCTGCAAATCGGGAATGACGGATTCGGATGTGACAGCGAGTACAATTATCATTGGGGAGCTTGAGCCGGTATCCATTCGTTTGGAGGCGGAAAACTACACCGGTATGAGCGGTGTGGCAACAGAACCCTGCGGGGATGTCGGAGGAGGACAAAACGTAGGATATATTGATACCGGTGACTTGATGGATTATACGATTACAGTTGCTGTGGCGGGAACCTATACGGTGGATTACAGAGTAAACGGATGGGATGCGGGTGCACAGATTCAGTTAAAGAAGGATGGCAATACGCTGACAACCACGGGCGTTAATACAGGCAATGTATGGGCAACCGTAACCTCCGGTTCATTTCAATTACCAACAGGCACCATAACCATAAGAGTTTTGATCAGTGGCGGAAAATTTAATTTAAACTGGATGAATTTTAACATGCAATGATATCATTACATAAACTTTTACCAGCCATTACTTAGAATTTTATGCAAGGGGAAAGGAGAGGACATACGATGTCCCTCCTTTTCCCACGAAGAGCTTTGAGGAATTAATGGAGTTCAAGGAGGTTAAAGGTATGAAGAAAAAGGTTTGTATGTTGAACAAAAAAGGGAATAAGTTCCTCGCATTCTTATTAACATTCAGTATGATTGCCGGAATAATTCAGGTCAATGAGGTCAAAGCAGACCCCATAACCTGGCTGTTATCCCAGGGAAGACCGGCATATGCTTCCACTGTGAACGGAGGAGATGTCGCTACCAGAGCCACGGATGATGATATCAATACAGCATGGGGGGCAGCCTGGAATATCGATCATCAATGGATTGATATTGATCTTGGTACACAGGCAGAAATCAGCCGTGTGGTATTATCCTGGCAAAGCCCAAACACCTTTGCATCACAGTACAGAATACAGGTTTCTGATGATGAAATAAACTGGCAGACCATTTATACGCAGGATAACGGTATGGGAGGGGTCAGGGTACCGGATGTAAATGGTAATGATTATTGCGTGGAAGATCTGACTGTCAGCGGAAGCGGGCGTTATGTAAGAATGTATGCGGTCAAATGTATCACCGGATATGGTGTAGCTCTTCGTGATTTTAAGGTTTATGGTACGGGAGGAGCTGTCCTGCCTCCCAAAGATACCGTGAATCTTGCTCTGAACCGACCGGTCTTTGTCTCATCCTTCTTACAGCCCTGGTGGTCAAAGGATGCCAATGGGAATGTCACAGTACCGTTAACCGGAGCACAGGCAGTGGATGGAAATCAGTCCACCTACTGGCTGTCCGATACGGCGGGAGATCCCAATACCCAGTGGATGTATGTGGATTTGGGGCAGAGCTATCCCATCGGGGAAGTGGATATCACCTGGGATGCGGAGTTTGGAAGAATTTATGATATCCAGGTATCGCAGGATGCACAAAACTGGACAACAATTTACCGGCAGATGCACGGAAGCGGAGAGCCGGAGGAGATACCCTTATATGCATCCGCTCGGTTCGTAAGAATGCAGGGAATTGCCATGGGAAGGGGGTCCGGTTACTCCATCCATGAATTTAAGGTATTATCTTATGTACCTGGAGACCCTCAGATAACCTATCCCATTGAACCGCTGCCCATACCACAGACAATATCGGAGGGACAGGGCAGTTATCTGACAGACGATGTCACACTGGCCCACCCCAGAGATCCCAAATATATTACAGCAAATATTCAGGGCCCGGTACCATCCAATGACTGGTGGACCTCTGTCATCTACAAACGTCTCAGTGATGGAATGGCGGCATTGCCGCTAATGTATCAGTATTATGATACGGGTCTGGGTTTTTATAATGCCAGCAAACTGTTTACCGCTCCCAATGACGGCGGAATGGATACAAAATGCAATAATATGGATCTTTATCTTAATACAAGCAGTATTGTGAATACGCCGGAGGCAAAGCTTGACGGCTATGGGGATTATTCCGCAGACATTGTATTTAGTGATAATGAGACCCCCAAAATGAAAACAACCATAATTAAAGGCTCGCCGTATCTGTACAATACATTTGCTGATCCCGGTTCGGTAGAAGTATCAGCTACATCAATTGCCGGTTTGTATGATGATAATAACAATCCCGTTCTGATGGGGGATGGAGACAGTTTCACGGCTGACCATATCGGAATTGAAGTGATCAATACGGATACGGCACCTGTAACGGATACCCTGATTCACAATTACGGTTTATTTGCGCCGGAGGGCAGCACCTTCACCAGAGTCGGAAGCAAGATTAAGATCAGTCTTGGCAGCGGACAGAATTATTTGGTCATCGGCGTGCTTTCAGACAGATCACAGTTAAATTATGTATATCAGCATGCATATGCAGTTGTAACGGATACAGCCGTTTCCTACTATTTTGCACAGGCTTCTTCCGATGTAGTTACCACCTATACCGATACGATACAGTTAAAGCGTTCGGGCTTTTCATCGAATACCTTAATGGCGCTGTTTCCGACACAATGGAAATATAGCGACGCGGGACTTACAAATCTAAGCTATCCATCGGCAAGAGGTAATATGAAAGTTCTGGAGGGCAATAGTTTTACGGTTACCAATAAGTTTTACGGGATCACCCCGTCTTTTGGGGAACCATCAGAATCAGGCTCTTATAACAGGGGGCAGTTGATGCAGTACCTGAATACCTTTAAGGAAAGTGTTACCAGGGATTATTGGGTAGCAGATCCATACTGGGAGGGGAAGAAGATGCATCCCTTATCCATGGCCATTCTGATTTCACAACAGCTCGGGGAATATGAAATGAGGGATGAATTGATCAGCATCCTGAAAAAGATTCTGGTCAACTGGCTGACATATGACGGGGCGGATGATTACCCCTACTATATGTACTACTCTTCTGACTGGGGAACCCTGATCGGTCAGGGCGGAGATCACGGAATGGGCATCAATCTGTCCGATCACCATTTCCTGTGGGGGTATTTTACCTTTGCTGCAGGAGTGATTGCGTCCTATGACCAGGAGTTTGTCAGAGGTTACGGCGGTATGGTGGAGGAGCTTTTGCGGGATGCGCAAAATCCTTACAGAAATGATGAAAAATATCCCTGGATGAGAAATTTTGATCCCTATGAAGGGCATTCCTGGGCCGGAGGATATGGAGATAACCAGAGCAGCAATAATCAGGAATCCTCATCAGAAGCTACCTTTGCATGGGCAGGAGAGTATCTGTGGGGTCTGGCAACAGGCAATGCCATTTACCGGGATGCGGGAATCTGGGG
Source organism: Bacillota bacterium (assembly GCA_023439505.1). Classification (GTDB taxonomy): domain Bacteria; phylum Bacillota; class Clostridia; order Lachnospirales; family Lachnospiraceae; genus Mobilitalea. The sequence goes on along the minus strand of JAEXNR010000021.1, from coordinate 147,867 downwards.
ATTTACCCTGGAGGTGAATGCCATAGAGCAGTATTGGTTTGATTATGACCAGGATAACTGGGCCGAGGATTATGATCCCGGCGTAACAGGAATGGTCTGGGGAAATGCATACACCTATGGAACCTATTTCTCAGGCAATCCCAGCTGTATTTATGGAATCCACTGGCTGCCGGTTTCTCCGGTATTAACATATCTGGGATACGACCCTGCCATAGCGGCAAGAATTAACAGTGACTATCGAAGGGATGAAGCAGCATATCAGGCAAAGCTTGCCGCAGAGGGGAGGCCGGATGCCGATCCGGAAGGATGGTTTCATATTACCTGGCCGTTTGCCGCACTGTCAGATCCGCAGTCAGTGATCAGCCAGTGGGAGGACAGCAAGCTCCCGGACGATGAGCGGTTCAATTCGTACTGGTTTGTTCAGAATATGTCAGCAAAGGGTAGCCGCACCACCGATATATGGTCGAGTAACTGGACCGGATATCAGGTGTTTCAGAAGGGAACAACGTACAGTGCCGTAATATGGAATCCGACAGATTCCACCCTGTTTGTACAGTTTTGTAATAGCGGCGGAACCATCGGATCTGCAACTGTTCCTGCAAATGCGACGATAACGGTAAATCCGATGATACATAATCCGGCTCCGTCCATAATAATACCTGATCCTATACCTGATCCGCAGCCGCATCCGGTACCGGGACTGATAGAAGCGGAAGATTATGATACGAACTTTAGCGCTATGACAGAGGTGTGCTCTGAAGGCGGTAGGAGTCTTGCTTATATTGATTCGGGTGATTCGGCAATCTATGAAGTTAATGTGGCAGCAGAGGGAGATTATACCGCGTCCTTCCGGGTATGTCCCATTGGCAGTGTAGGTGGACAGATCCAGATAAAATCAAGTCTGACTGGGAGTATGGTTCTGGCTTCTGTAGATATTCCTGCTACAGGAAGCTGGATGACGGTCAGTGTACCGGTGCATCTGCAGGCCGGTGTTCAGAAACTAAGAATAAAGTTTCATGTCGGAGGGTTTAACTTTAACTGGTTTTCCGTCTATCCCCAGGGTGAAGTGAAAGCATTGACACCGCAAATTTCGCCGCAGACCGGAACCTATGAGACGGCTCAGACGGTATCGATGGTATCCGGAACAGAAGGTTCGGTTATTTATTATACTACGGACGGATCGCAGCCATCCCGGACAAACGGGACGATATATACAGGAAGCTTTACGGTTAGTGCTACGACTACGGTAAAAGCAATCGCCTGCAAAGAGAGTATGACGGATTCGGATATTGCGGCATCGGTGATCACCATTGCATCCGTACCTCAGAGCCTGAAAATAGAAGCAGAAAATTACATTGCTATGTATGACGTAGCTACAGAACCCTGCGCTGATATCGGAGGTGGCGAGAATGTGGGCTATATCGATACCGGTGACTGGATGGATTATGTGGTAAATATTGCAAACTCAGGAACCTATACCGTCCATTACAGAGTAAAGGGGTGGAATGGAGAAGCACAGATTCAGTTAAAAAAGGACAATGCAGTACTGGCAGCCACCGGAACCAATACGGGAGATATCTGGAGCACCGTAACATCAACACCATTTGCTATGGAGGCAGGGGTGCAGACGATAAGGGTATTTGCCGGCGGTGGAGGATTTAACCTGAACTGGCTGGAATTTGAACCGGCGGTAACAGAACCGGAATCTGTTCTTGTAGAAGCAGAAAACTATGTCAACATGAGTGACGTAGCCTCTGAGCCCTGCGGAGATGTTGGCGGAGGACAGAATGTAGGGTATCTGGATACGGGGGACTGGATGGAGTACATCATTACGATTGGGACAGGGGGAAGCTACACGGTAGATTACAGAGTGAATGGATGGGATGGAGGTGCAAGGATTGATTTAATAAAAGACAGCATCACCCTTGCATCAACAGGAACCAATACCGGGAATATATGGGCAACCGTAACCTCGGGTGCTTTCCAATTACCTGCGGGTACCTATACCATCAGAGCGAATATCAGCGGCGGAGGATTTAATCTGAACTGGATGAAATTTAATCGGGTACTGTAAAAAGCTTAGAACTTATCTTCTGAAATCAATGATGTAGTTACTTCTTCGGAGAATTTCTATTGAATAACAAAGATAACCTGACATGACGTTGTCAGGTTATCTTTGTTATAATGGACCTTGGATTGTTGCCGTCGATGATAGAAATTACAGCAAAGCACTTGCAACTGAGCTTGCGCCCAAAGGAATTCGTGTTAACAGCTTTGCGCCCGGGTTTACGCATACGATGGCCTCAGAAAGACTGATCGAGCGGATGACCCAGGAACGGGATGTGATTAAATGTCTGAACATACCATTGACGGCAGAATTGTCCGCACCACAATAAGGGAAAGGATAAATACAATGAACAATAGCTTTCAATTGCCAAAACCCATTGAAACACACTTTCACGCAACAAATACGGATGAGCCCGAGTTATTCCTTTCGATATTCTCTGAGGATGCTGTCGTTTTTGACGCCGGTAAAGAATATCGTGGAAAAGCTGCTATTAAAGAGTGGAGCGACCTAGACTATTTCAGCGTACATCTAAGGCTGGAGGTCATCAATTCAGTTGAAGACGCCAACGAGGTTGTCGTTACCGCGAAATGCGACGGCGATTACAACAAGGCCGGTCTGCCGGATCCGCTATATCTTGATTTTCATTTTACGATGGATGGGGATAACGTCAAATGCCTTCGCAATGTTATTTCCTCGAACAGTAAGGCAATCCCTTTGCCGCAACCTATCGCAGCCTATTATCACGCCTCAGATGTCTATGATGGCGACCTGCTTGCCGGTTGCTTTGCGGGGGACATCATACTAATTGACGAGGGAGAAGAGTATCATGGTCCCGAAGCGGTCAGCGGGCATATTCTAGAAGCTAACAGGACCGCTAAGGTTATGACCGAGATCATTGACTGTGTAGAGAAAAACGGCAAAACGGTTGTTACCGCCATCATATCCGGTAGTTTTGACGGTAGTCCGATTGCGCTGGACTTCCATTTCACTCTTAATGATGGAAAGATTAAAAACTTAAATATTACAGTGGCTGGTATATAGCGCCTCCATATAATGAGGTACGAATGGAGTTTAAAGCACTGTAGGTATTCAAAGGAAGCAGACATAGACCTATCTCATAATTGGTAAAGAAGACAGAGTTTGCAACCTCTGTCTTTTTTATGGACCAGGCAATCGATTGTGTTAGCGTAAGAATTACAGAGGACAAAATAAGTATGCAGTACTATGTAATATGTAGGATAAGATATCGTTTGACTTGTGAGAATATTTTGTTAAAATAACAGGTAGAGAACAAACTAAATCAGACATACCGGGAGATAATTTATGGACACAGAAAATACAGATCAAGTTATAGAAAAGGAAAAGACACATTCAGAACTGGCAATGGCCTACTTTAAGGAGGGATATAACTGCGCGCAGTCGGTCTTCTTATCTTTTTCCGATGCGTATGATATGGACTTTGAGACGGCGATCAAGATTAGTTCTTCTTTTGGAGCAGGCATGGGAAGACTTCGTGAAGTATGCGGTGCAGTATCTGGAATGTTTATGGTAGCAGGGGTGGTTTATGGGTATATTGATCCCGTGGATCATCAAAAGAAAACTGAACACTATGAAAGGATCCAGTATCTTTCAAAAAAATTTGAGGATAAGAACCGATCCATCATATGCAGAGAACTGTTGGGTCTGGATGCTGGAAAGGATAAACCGGAACCAGAGTTTCGTACAGAAGAATATTATAAAAAAAGGCCTTGCGTGGATCTTGTAGGAATGGCTGCAGGGATCATGGAACAATATATGAAAGAGAATAAAAAGGGATAACAGCAAAAAGTTGAGACAAGGCCTCGAGACTCAACTTTTAAAGCAGGATAGAAGATTGTCTCTGGCCGATGTATACGCAATGTACTGGTACAATTCTTATATTATGCTTTTGGGGACATGAGGAATAGTCCTCAAGTATTTTATTATTTCTGTACCTGCTTTTGCTCCTTCATATACGGCTTTTGATATTTGTAATAGTCCGCCGGTACAATCTCCGGCCGCATAAAGACCGGGAATATTCGTTGACATAGTTTCATCTGTAATAATTTTGTTGTTTTTTGTTTCAGCGCCGATTTTTTTGGCCAAGTCCGTACTTCCTGCAACACCGATGGCTACAAAAAGGCCTGCCGCTTGTATTTTTTCTCCATTTTGGAAATGGACTTCTTCGACCACTTCCGTACCATTAATTGATTCTATGAGGTTGGTGTTGATCTTAATATTATTAGGAACTTCAAATTCAGGTTCTTTACCATTGGTTAGAATTGTGACGGAGTTTGAGGTGGAAAGTAATTCCAATGCCTCATGTAAGGCATAGTATCCATTACCTAAAACGGTTACATCCTTTCCTCTGTAAAAGAAAGCATCACATACAGCACAATAGCTGACGCCATGACCTTCATATTCTTTTAATCCTTTGATTTTCGGAGCGGATCTTGAAGTTCCGGTGGCAAGGACTACACTGTCAGCTTCATACGATTCATTTTTTGTAACGACAGTGAATTTATTATCATAAGTGATTCCTAAAACTTCGTCTGACACAATTTCTGCACCAAGTCTGCGTGCACCTTCTATTCCTTTTGAAATTAAATCCCTTCCTGATATCGGTTCATCAAAGCCGTAATAATTTTCAATCTCAGAGGCTTTATCCAGGGCACCGTAATCTTTCCCAATGATCCTGGTGTCGATACCGGCTCTTGTTGTATATAATGCAGTTGAAACACCTGCAGGGCCATTTCCGATAATAATTACATTCGACATATCAATACCACCTTTCACTTTAAGTGTATAGATTATAGCAATAATGTTACCGATAATTCTGTGATATAATCACATGGATACTGATTTTGTAAATGAAACATATACGAATAATCTGGGAGCGTATATGTGCAGGGATAATTTGGGTAAACTTTTGAAGCAGGAGGCGGGAGTTTTTAAAGCATGCCAACGCACTGATTAAAAATCACTTTTAAGATTCAGAGGCGTCTGTATGGTCCGGACTTTGCTGACCTGATTGATACATCAAGGAGATTCTATTTAGTTCATTTTCTATGAAAGATCTTAATTCAATAGGTTCGATTATTTCTGCAAATCGAATTAATTTCATCGCATCATTTACAGCAAAAGAAAAGCCGTACATGTTGATTGTTGCTATGATATGATCTTCATATAGATTGGTTTCCAGAACCTCCTGTTGTACAAGAATATTACTATTATTTTTGTTCAGTTTGATGACTACGGGATACAGTTCTTCCTGTATATTTGAAGTTTTGAAAGAACCTTTGGCTTTTGTCCAGTATTCGTGAATATTGAAATTATCGGGTACTTCAAAGGATTCATCTAAGAGCTTACTATCTTGTATGCGCTCACACTTAAAGCTTCGTATTGCTTTATTCTTTGTACAATATCCTATCATATACCAATCCATTCTTTTTACAACAATGCCATATGGCTGGACACTTCTTATTGACGTTGCACCATTATATTTTGCATATGTTATTTCAAGACCCTTAGCGTGAAGGACAGCATAAATAAGAATGTCAATGTCCTTTACTCTTTTATTTTCCTCCCACCAGAGGGCATCATCGAAATAAAATCTCTTCTTTATTTTATTTAACTCTGAGATAAGATTGGGAGAGAAATTATTCTGCAGTTTTGCTATGGTATTATTTAACTTCATAGCCATATCACTTTGCTTTTCCGGTATAATTCCAATGCTGTTAATGTAAAGACTGATAATGTCCTCTTCTTGAAGATGACCTTTTCCTCCGGCATAACCTTCCATAAGATAGATCCCGCCGTGGGGACCGGGTTTTGCTGCCAAGGGAAGGCCTGCCTCGCATAAAGAATCAATATCTCTGTATACTGTTCGTAAAGATATCTCGAGCCTGGTGGCAATTTCTTGCGCCTTAATCATGCCTTTAGACTCTATTAATTGCAAAATTGAAATCATACGGTGTATTCTCATAAATGGTTTTCTCCGGAATATTTTATAAAATTGTTGACAGGATGATGTCAGCAATTTTTGTTATACTTATCTTATCATATAAACAGAAAGGAAAGAAGTGTATGATGAAAAATATGTGGAACAAAAAAATTGCCCTGGTTGCAGGAGCGACGCGTGGTGCCGGGCGTGGTATTGCGATTGAATTGGGTGCGGCGGGCTTTACTGTTTACGTCACAGGGCGTACCACCCGTAGCCAGCGTTCAGAGTATAATCGACCTGAAACGATTGAGGAAACAGCGGAGCTTGTAGAGAAAGCCGGTGGGCACGGTATAGCTGTTCAGGTTGATCATCTGGACCCTGATCAAGTAAAAGGTCTGATGGAACGAATTGAACGGGAGCAGGGACGACTGGATGTTCTGGTTAACGATATATGGGGAGGAGAGTACTTAACCGAGTGGAATGTACCGGTATGGGAACATTCACTTCAAGATGGACTTCGTATCTTACGGCTTGCTATTGATACACATATCATCACCAGTCATTATGCACTTGAGCTGCTGATAAAAAATAGAGGCGGATTGGTTGTGGAGATGACGGATGGTACAGCAGAATATAATGCAGCAAATTATCGTTTGTCCCTATTTTATGATTTGGCTAAAACATCAGTTCTTCGAATCGCATGGTCTTTGTCAAAAGAACTTGACAAATATGGGTGTAGCGCTGTAGCACTGACTCCGGGTTGGCTTCGCTCAGAGATGATGTTGGATCAATTTGGCGTTAAAGAAGAGAACTGGCGTGATGCCACGAAAAACGAACCTCATTTCATCATATCTGAGACACCTCGCTATGTGGGACGTGCTGTAGCATCACTGGCAATAGACCCACACTTAGAAAAATGGAATGGCCAGTCATTGTCCAGTGGCCAACTTGCAAAAGTTTATGATTTTTATGACATTGATGGTTCACAACCTGATTGTTGGAGGTATTTAACTGAGGTTCAAGAGGCCGGTAAGCCAGCAAATGCATTTGGATATAGATAAAATGAAATAATTTGAGGGAATAAAAATTAATAAACTTTACAGTTGAAAAAAAGCATAACATATTATATTATATACATAATATGTTATGCTTTTTTGGGAGGAATCATGAAAATTAATCATTATACTGAGGAATATGCGATTTACGGAATGCTGTTTTCACTAAGTAATCGTATACAAACAATTGGAGATAAGGAGTTTGCTGATATAACGATAAAACAGCATTTTTTAATGATAGCCTTAGAGCTATTTGTAGAACCGCCTTCACTAAATCAAATGGGAGGATTGATTGGCTGTTCCTATCAAAATGTGAAAAGAATGGCTATTCAGCTGGAGAAGAACGGATACCTTGTTATACAGCAGGATAAATTGGATAAGAGAAAGTTATTACTGGTACAAACAGGAAAGATGAAACAAAGTTCGGAAGAATCAAAGGATGCAACAATTAAATTCATGAAGGAACTGTATCAGGGGATTTCCCGGGAGGAATTAATAATTACTTTAAATACACTGAAGAAAATGGATCGAAACATAGGGGGACATATTGAATGAGTAAGAGAAATGACAATTTGGTGATCCTTATAATTGTATTACTTTTTATTACTACAATCGCAGGATTACTTTCTTTGAATTTTAATCGTTCTTATGAATTTGTTAATCAGTATGGACATCAAGTGGCAATCTACGGATATGGGATATATGCCAATGACAGTTACTTTCAAGCACCCATATCAATCGGAACAGATCTATGTATGTTACTTTTCGTGACTCCCATGTTCTTGATATCATACCTGAAATACAATCAAAAAGGCGATGTGGTATCAGAATTAAAATTGATTTCTGTTTACGCAGTTGTGTTTTACTATGCAGCGAGTATCGCATTAGGCATTACTTATAATCAATTATTCCTGGTTTATGTAGCCTTATTCGCTTGTTCGTTATTTGGAATGTTTGCTCATATAAAAAACATATCTTTTCAGCGCTCAATACGGGGATCAAAAGGAATTTATATTTTTTTAATCCTGTCCGGAATCGCAATAATAATTGCCTGGCTGCCGGATGTAATTCCTACAATAATTAAGGGAACTACACTTTCTCTGATTGGAGTATATACCACCAATATTACTTATGTGCTGGATATGGGAATCGTTGGCGGGCTGTGTTTTACGTCGCTTTATTTGATCAGAAAAAGAGAACCATTAGGAACACTAATTCTTGCCTGTATTTTAAGGTTATGCATCGTGGTAGGAATCATGATGTTTCCTCAGACCATTTGTCAGATCGCTGCGGATGTACCGATGCCGCTGCATGCACTTATCACGAAAAGTCTTTCCTTTATACTATTGGGTGGTTTTGCATTTTATTTTAATCATAAATTATATAAAGAGTTAACAGCTTTGATGCAGCAAAATAATTGTTAGTAAGAGGTTGAGAAAGCTACAAGAAAATAAAGGGAGAGGAAGTAAACGAAATGAAAGCAGTAATCGTATATAGATCCAGAACCGGATTTACAAAAAAGTATGCGTCATGGATTCAAGAAGCAACAGGCTTTGAAATGATGGAGGAAAAGAGCAGCTCAAAAAAAATCATGGAATCCTATGACCTTGTGATTTACGGCGGAAGAATACATGCCGGTAAAATCGATGGATATAAACAATTTGCTGGAAAGTTAAGTGATAGCTCCACACGAATTGTTTTTGCAACCGGAGCAACACCGGCTGATGCAAAAGAAGTAATTAAAAAAATGTGGGACAATAATTTGACAGTAGATGAACAAGAAAGGATTCCCCATTACTATTTTCAGTCAGGTTTAAACTATGAGCAAATGAATCTGGGCGACAAGTTGATTATGAAGGCCTTAGCAAAAATGTTAGCAAAGAAGGAGAAAAAGTCAGAAGAGGAGCAGGCGTGTGAGCAATCGATAAGTCACTCCTATGATATATCATCAAAAGAACTTATCGCTCCGATGATTGATTATATAAAAAAAGAATTACTGTAATGGCTGGCAGCAGAAAAATATATTACAATAAAAATATGATTGATGCAGTAGATAATATGAGAAAATAATTAAGCAGTAAAGCATCTGTGCGATACAGTCAGTATAATACAGATGCTTTGCCAAAGCTTGCGTATCTAGTGTTTAATTTTCAGCCAAAGCTCCATACTAGTGGTTTCGGGCGAATGGCTTGCATAACGTTCCGCACAAAATGATTCGGTTTGCAAGTTATGATTTGGCAGCCATATGTTATAGAGGTAGCTTTGCGCTTTGTAGAGCGCATCCATGACGAGTGCTTCAAAATCCTCGGCTTCAAAGGAACATACAATATAGTCTCCCGCAGGCAGTTCCCAGTTCATAAAATTGGCAGGAGCTACTGTGGAACTATATTTTGCACCAGCAAAATAGCTGAAATATCCTTCGTTTAAACAAGGATATGCCACGCCGGTTTCTTCAGCGTCATCAACAAGCCCGAGTGTTGTATGTTTTAAATCATGAAAGTTTTGCCAAAGGGTACTTAGTGGATCAATCCCTGATTCAGTTCCCAGCCCGTCTATGAGTGTCACCGGAATATCCTGCTTTATGCCGATAAAGCAGATAGGTTCTGTAATTTCCTTTTTGTTTATTTCTAGTATCATCCCGTCGGTGATCAGCGGTACCCCTTCTTCAATCAGTGTATAGTAAAGTAAAAGCTCCGGTTTTGTCATACGATTGAGTATTTGCGGATTTTTGCGGTATTCATCCGGCGTTAGCCCAAAGGTATCTTTAAAAGTTCGGGAAAAATGTTCATGAGAAGAAAATCCAAGATCTAGTGCAATATCTAAAATGCGCTTATCCTTTTGCAGTAATGTTTCAGTAGCCTTTGCCATACGGCGGAGTTTTATGTACTCGGCAGTTGGTTTTTTTACCAATCGGCTAAACAGACGTTGATAATAAAAAGGCGACAAAGAGGCCATTGCGGCCAGGCTCACAATGTCAATTTCTTCATCCATATGATCCTCTATAAATTCTATGGTTTCCTGTATTTGTTTCCATGCGTGCATCTATAAGCACCTCCTTCTCTGGTAGAATATCACAAACACAATCCTGATTGCTTGATTGAGCATGCTCAATATAAATAGAATATTCGAGACTTATCAGCATGTCCATAATTGAGAAATGCTCATTATGAGAAGAATACTCCGTTTCAATAGCATATGCAAGCTTGTGAATGCCAAGTGATTGTATTTATTGTACCATGGACGGGTTTGATTTCACATAGAAGGAGGGTTGATCTTATATGTTCTAAAAGATTTTGCCCGTCGGAATACGAAGTCATATGTGCATTGTTAATCATTGATTATTATGGTACTATGTTACACATATTATGGCAGAAGCAGTATGGGATTCATCAACGCCATTTAGGGGGGACTATGAAGAAAAATAATGATAATGAGAAGGAATATTGGTATCTGCGTAAAAGGTCAACGATTAATAGGAGTATTTGTTATATTCTGGCTGCTCTCATAGGGATAGGAAGTACCGGTTGTAATACAATAAATGATATTAATAACAAAGGAAAATCAGAGGAGGTCGGGGAGGTAACTGTTTCTCCGGATATGGCGGATTCTGATGCAGTATCAGATGCTTCTGCATCACCGGATATAGAAATATCACAAGATACAGAAGCCGTATCAGACATAGAAGCCGCATCAGACATTAAAGCAGCAGAGGTGGAAGAGGTTGATTATAGTGATTGCTTTGACGATATCAATGGGTGTGCCATATTTTATAATAGCCAAACGAAGAAGTATTATAGGTATCATGAGGTATTATGTGAACAACGGTCATCGCCTGACTCAACCTTTAAAATTATATCCACATTAATAGGATTGGAAAATGAGGTTATAAGTTCCGTGGATTCTACAATGGGATATGATGGAACCATTTATTCGAATGAAAAATGGAATAAAGATTTAAGCTTGATAGAAGCCTTTAAAGAATCATGTGTATGGTATTATAGGAAGCTGATAGACCGCATTGGGCAAAGTGAAATTCAGCAATGGCTTGATAAATTAGATTATGGAAATAGTGATATATCTGAATGGGAGGGTAATGGTATGAATTCATTACCGGAACTGAAGGGCTTTTGGCTGGACTCGTCATTGCAGATCTCGCCTAAGGAGCAGGTAGACATAATCGTTAAAATATTTGAGGGTAAGACTGATTTTTCTGAGACAAATATTAGTATTCTTAAGGAAGTAATGTTATCTCAGAAGGATGAAACTGTAGTTATCTATGGAAAAACAGGTACAGGTAACAATGGTTATAAAGGGAATACAAGTAATGGATGGTTTGTAGGAATGTTTGAAAATAATGAGGAGAGATATTATTTTGCAGTACATCTCATTGACGATAAAAGTAAGGGAGCGCGGGGACCAAAAGCAAAAGAAATTGCACTCAATATCATTAGCAAATATTATATTGAGCGCAATAAGCAAGAACAATAGTATGAATTATGAAAAACTGAATTATACCTTGAATTTATGCTTGCGAGTAGGCAAGTAGACGCTTGGACGCTTGCAGGGATTTATTTTTGTCCTTGAAGGATCTGAATGTTCCCATCGATGAATACAGATTCTTTTTGAAAACCTGTATCTTTTAAAAGACGGCATATTTCTTTTGGGGAATAGAATTTCAAATCACCAGCCCGTGAAAAACGGATAAATGGATTAAAAATAATACGCAAAACCAAGGGATAATAAACTTCAGAAATATATAGCGTTCCCTTTGGCCTTAAAACACGTAGCGCTTCTTTGGCAAAACCATTAATATTGGGAAAGTGGTGAAAAGCTACAGAAACTGTAACAGTATCAAAGGTATTGTCTTTAAATGGAAGAGCATCGCAGGGTGATTGCAAGAAGGTCATAGATGGATTGTTTTGCTTTGCAATTTTTATCATATTTTCCGATATATCGCAGCCAAATCCCTGAAAGGTTTGCTTCCGGGACAGCATCTGTAATAACCTGCCGTTACCGCATGCAATATCCAGAAGCTTGCTGTCTTCCGGTATATGTATCAATTCAATTAATTTTGTCTTATATTTATAGGTAAATTGACCGTCAAAAGTATTATCATAGTTATCTGCCTTTTTATTATATGCGTTGATAGAACGTTCTTCGTATTTATTCATGATACACCTCCAAATGATGAAACAATGAATGGGATATTACCCTCTGTAAATTCTACCTGACAAAAAAACAGGTAGAATTTACAAAGGAAATTCAAGCAATATTAATTCGCCTTTAGTACTCGCATGGCATTCAGGATAGCAATGATGGATACGCCGACATCAGCAAAAACAGCTTCCCACATAGTTGCAATACCAAATGCGCCAAGCAGAAGGAAAATACCCTTAACACCTAAGGCAAAGAAGATATTTTGCCAGACGATTCGTTTGGTTTTCCTTGCAATGATAATGGCATCCGCCAGCTTGACAGGTTCATCCGTCATTAATACCACATCTGCCGCTTCAATGGCTGCATCAGAACCAAGACCGCCCATTGCAATTCCTATATCGGCCCGTGCCAGCACCGGAGCATCGTTAATACCATCCCCTACGAAAGCAAGCTTTCCTTTCTCCGGCTTGGATTTATCCAATAGTTCCAATTGTTCAACTTTTTGATCGGGCAGAAGCTGGGCATGTACTTCATCCAGAGACAACTGTTTGGCAATTGCCTGAGCGATCTGTGCGTTATCACCGGTGAGCATGACTGTCTTACGTACACCCATCGATTTTAGTGCGGTAATTGCTTTCAGACTGTCGGGTTTGATTTCGTCGGCAATGACAATGGAGCCTGCATATACTTTGTTGATTGCGATATAAACCCTGGTACCGATTTCCTCAGTAGCTTTAAAATCAATGTTTTCCTGCTTCATTAATTTATCATTACCGGCTAGAATCTCATGTTCATGATCCATTACACGAATACCATGTCCGGATATCTCTTCATAATTGTGCAGATGATCTTTTACTATAGGATTACCGTAAGCCTTCATAATAGAAAGTGCGATGGGATGGTTAGAAAAGCTCTCCGCTTTGGCGGCATATTCAAGAAGCTGGGCTTCGGTATAGCCATTAACCGGTTGCAGGCTTTTTACAGCAAAAACACCTTTGGTCAGAGTACCTGTTTTATCAAACACAACAGTATCAAGACGATTCAAGGCCTCAAGATAGTTGCTGCCTTTTACAAGAATACCCTTTCTGGATGCAGCTCCGATGCCTCCAAAGAAGCCAAGAGGGATGGAAATTACCAGCGCACAGGGACAGGAAATAACCAGGAAAATAAGTCCGCGGTTAATCCAATCGGACCAAACACCATGAAAGAACAAGGGGGGGATGAGCGCCAGTAATAGAGCAACACTAACTACAACAGGGGTATAGTAACGGGAAAAAGTGGTGATGAAGTTTTCAGATGGTGCTTTTTTACTGCTGGCGTTCTCAACAAGGTCAATGATTTTAGCTACCGTAGATTCTCCAAATTCCCTGGTAACTTCTATCGTCAGTACACCGCTCTGGTTGATACATCCGGCCAGAACAGCCTCACCTTTCTTAATAGAGCGGGGAACCGATTCACCAGTCAGGGCGCTGGTATCCAGCATTGACTCACCATTCATAACAGTCCCGTCAAGTGGGATCTTCTCGCCAGGCCGTACCAGGATGAAATCTCCGATTTTAACCGTCTCCGGAGCAACTTTTTCTATATCGTTTCCACGCTTTCGGTTAGCGTAGTCAGGGCGTATATCCATAAGGGAAGTAATTGATTTTTTGGATTTGCGCACGGCAGCGTCCTGAAAATATTCTCCTACCTGATAAAACAGCATAACTGCAACAGCTTCCGGATAATCACCAATAAGGAAAGCACCGATAGTTGCAATGCTCATCAGAAAGTTTTCATCAAAAATCTGTCCCTTAGCGACGTTCTTCAAAGCCTGCAACACCACTTCGCCACCTAAGATCAGATAACTGAGGATAAATACAGCGATGCTGGGATATAATGTTTCGGAAAAAAGTCTTTTCAGCAGAATTCCGGCTGCAAATAATAAGATACCCAATCCCAATTGTATAATTTTCTTATTGTTTAAACCTCCGCCTCCATGTTCATGTGAATGGATTCCCTTATGCTCGTGATTATGTTCCATATAATTATCCGTCCTTTCCCTTCTTAATATGTCCAAAATGTTTTACTAAAATGTTCTTTATAGGATAGTTAGCAAACATGTTTCCGCAAAAGTTTGTGACTGCGAAATCCTTAGCTGAACTTATATGTGTTAGAACAATTAAGGTATCAATATAGTTGAATAACTGCTCAACTGTATTATAGTTGAATGGACATTCAATTGTCAAGAGTATTTCTATTAAAAAAATGAAAGGATGGAATCTTTACCGGTCCATCCTTTCATTCTTCTAAATTTTAAGCTATTGTAATGATTTAGCCTTCTGACTTTCTTTCCTTTATATGCTCCAGACCTTTTTCAAAAATCTGCTTTACATGATCATCCGCCAATGTGTAGAACACGTTCTTGCCTTCCCTGCGGTTAATCACAAGATTTGCTTCCCGAAGTGCCCGGAGTTGATGTGAGATTGCAGATTTAGTCATACTGAGTAGTACTGCCAGATCGCAAACGCACATTTCATGCTCGTCCAATGCCCAAATGATTTTCGATCTTGTACTATCTCCCAGCACCTTAAAAAAATCTGAAAGGTCATATAGGTCGTTATCTTCAGGCATATTCATTTTTACTGCATCCACTACCTCTGAGTGGATCACATCACAATCACAGAATAATTCCTCTTTTTTCATGGTTCTACCTCCATTCAGTAAATTTAGTATAGTCTCTAGTATGTAAATAAGTAAAGTAGTTAATAAAAAAAATTTAAAAAACTCTTGACAGTTGAATTTGTACTCAACTATAATATAATCATCAGTTGAACAGGCAATCAACTGTTACTGCAAAAAAAATCCATAAAATTTATAAAACAGGAGGTATTATATGAAGAAAACTTTCAAACTCGAGGGTCTGGACTGTGCACACTGCGCATCTAAAATTGAGACAGCGGTTAAGGCTTTGGATGGCGTAACAGCTGCAACTGTAAACTTTATGACTACAAAACTGGTAATTGAGGGTGACGATGAGGCTTTTGACAGTATTGTTGAGAAGGCAAAAGCGATTGTGAAAAAGTTGGAACCCGATGTTATCGTAAAGAAGGCTTAAGATATGAAGCTGACATCGAATCAGAAAAGACTGCTGAAAACACTCATAGGTGCCGCTATATATGCAGCAGGTATTTTCTTCAAAACAGATAATAAGATAGTTTCCCTCGGCATATTTCTTGTTGCCTATGTGATAATTGGTGGAGATGTGCTTTGGCGTGCGATAAGAAATATTTTACGAGGGCAGGTCTTTGATGAAAACTTCCTGATGAGTATCGCTACGGTAGGTGCTTTCTTTGTAGGAGATTTTGCCGAAGGTGTAGCTGTAATGCTGTTCTATCAGGTCGGAGAACTATTTCAGAGCTATGCGGTGGATAAATCCCGTAAATCTATTGCCAGTCTTATGGATATCCGCCCCGATTATGCCAATGTGAAGCGGGGCGATAAACTGGAGAAGGTCGATCCGGATGAAGTGCAGATTGATGAAATTATTGTGATCAAAGCCGGAGAAAAAGTTCCACTGGATGCCATCGTGATGGAAGGAAACTCTACAGTGGACACCTCTGCCCTTACAGGAGAATCCCTTCCAAGAGAGGTTATAGAAGGTGATATTCTTCTCAGCGGCTGCATAAATATAAATGGACTGATTACCGCCCGTGTGACCAAGGAGTTCGGAGAATCCACGGTAAGTAAGATTTTGGATCTGGTAGAAAATGCCGGTACAAAGAAATCAAACTCGGAAAACTTTATTACAAAATTTGCTCGGTATTACACCCCGGTTGTTGTAATTGTTGCAGCTTTGATCGCGGTAATTCCACCGCTTATATTACCGGAAGCAACATTTCGTGACTGGATTTATAGAGGGCTCATATTCCTTGTGATTTCCTGCCCCTGCGCTCTGGTTATTTCCATTCCCCTTAGCTTTTTTGGAGGAATCGGCGGAGCTTCAAGACGTGGTATTCTAGTAAAAGGAAGTAACTATCTGGAGGCGCTTGCCCAAACAGAAATTGTTGTATTTGATAAAACAGGCACGCTGACGAAAGGAGTATTTAAGGTTCAGGAAGTGATTCCACAGGGGATCGATCAAAATGAACTGCTGGAGTTGACAGCATATGCGGAAAGTTATTCCAATCATCCCATTTCCCTCTCTCTGAAAAGTGCCTATGGTTCGGAAATTGAGGAAAGCCGTGTTACCAATGTAGAGGAAATTCCGGGTCATGGTGTGTCGGCTATTGTAGACGGTAAAACGGTATCGGCAGGGAACAGCAAACTGATGCATCAATTAAATGTTGCTTTCTATGAGCCTGAAGATATGATTGGAACGGTTGTACATGTTGCAATTAACAATACTTATCGAGGTTATATTGTAATTTCGGATGAAGTAAAGGAAGATGCGGCCAGAGCTATCAGGGAACTGAAGGCAGCGCATATTCGCAGGACCGTGATGTTAACGGGAGATGCAAAGAGGATTGGCGAGAGGGTTGCAAGCGGGCTTGGTATTGATCAAGTATATACGGAGCTGCTCCCGGCGGATAAGGTGCAGCAGGTGGAAACGCTGTTCCGGGAGAAGTCGTCCAGGGGGAAACTTGCCTTCGTAGGAGATGGGATTAACGATGCACCTGTTTTAGCAAGAGCAGATATTGGCATAGCAATGGGTGGCCTTGGCTCCGATGCGGCGATAGAAGCGGCAGATATCGTTATCATGACGGATGAACCCTCCAAACTTGCGACCGCAATCAAGCTCTCCAAGAAAACTCTTCGTATCGTAAAACAGAATATAACCCTGGCGCTTGCCGTCAAAGGGGTAGTTCTGGTGATGGGTGCTTTTGGTATGGCAACTATGTGGGCAGCAATCTTTGCCGATGTAGGTGTGGCAATCCTCGCGATTTTGAATGCAATCCGTATGCTGAATGTAAAAAATATAAAGTAGGTTGGTGGGATACTATGAAGCAGGATACTATGATTTCTGTCATACAGGACCAAACAGAAAAGGCCCTATGGGAAGTGAAAAATGTAATTGACTGTGTTCCGGATGGCTTATGGAATAAACTTTATTGTGATATGCCGCTTTGGAAACATATTTATCATATGCTGCATTCGTTGGATTTATGGTATATTAATCCGAGGGACAGTGCATATTGTGAGCCGGAGTTTCATGAAAATGGTTTGAACAATTTGGATATTGTTTCTAAAAAGCAATTATCGAGAACAGATATGATTTCGTATTATGAAAAGATAAAAGGAAAGATTACGTATTACATTACAGAACTTAGCGATGAAGAGTTACTAAATTATCCCGAAAATTGTGAGTATACAAAATTTACTTTGATTCTGGCACAGTTTCGTCATCTTCATAGTCATATGGGCATTATAATGGGATTCATTATTGAGGATACCGGATTATGGCCAAGAGTTTTAGGACTGGAGAGGCTGATTCCAGAAGGTACTTACGAGAAGTACTTTTGACTTTCATAAGGTATCTTGAGGACCTAAGGCATCCATTGTTCTTTATTATCGAACTAACTTCGCCTATTCTATAAGAATTTTTGTCTGCGCCCTCCAGATGTTTTATTTGGAGGGCGCAGCGACAGTCTTTATCTATGATGCTATAATATTGTTTCTTGTTTCCGGGAAGGAGAGGCCGCAGTTTTAACTGCTAAAATAGTATAGATGGAATCATTAATTTTAGTTTTCCTTACAATTTCAAATCCCATTGATAATAATTCTTTTTCGAGATTAATTGAGCCAATACGAATGGACATTGGAGGTCCTTCGATGATGGAATCATCTTTTTCATATTCCAAACATAATAAGTGACCACCCTTTTTTAGAATATCGAAGATGGTTGACAGTGCAGTGGTCAGTGAAGGAACTTCGTGGAGAATCAGGGATGCCATAGCAAAATCAACGCTAATATTTGGTATACTTAGATCTTCAATATAATCCGGAAGCAGTTCAATATTTGTAAGTTTTTTTGCGCTGGCCTTATCTTTTATAATGTCAAGCATACGAGTGTCCGGATCCACAGCATACACTTTACCTGAGGTACTTTCAGCCATAGGAATTGTAAAATAGCCTGAGCCGGCACCAACATCGAGCAGCGTATGATTCTTTTGTATGGGCATCTGGTGAATCAGTGTTTCAGGCGGTATAAGTAATTCCCTTTGCCTGTTATCCAAAAAGGCTATTTTATTCAAAAATTTTTGATCCGGTTGATTGTGATAATTCATATGATTCATAATAATTACCGCTCCCCTTTCTTATGATGTGATTTAATACGTATCATACAGACTGTGAATATCCATGTTCATCCTCAAAAAAATAAGCAGTGAGTACAGCTTATTTTTGAAGACTATTTCATATATCATAGATACGAGTTTCTTTCAGGTGGTTCACCATTTTTTCTTCGGCATCTCTCATCACTTTTTCTATATGACAAGTATTATTTTCTTCCGTTTCACAAGTAAATAAAGAGCCGCTTCCTTCAATGGCCTGGATGACATCATAATAACTTATTTCCTTTCTTAGTTTTCTCAGACTATAACCTCCATTTACGCCAGGAGTAGACTGAATAAGATCAGCCTTTACCAATTGAGTAAGGATCTTGGACAGATAGGTTGGTGATATCTTCATATGACTGGCCAAAGGCTGAAGACTTAAATTGTCTTTGCCTTCGTGATTAACCAGATAAGTCATAATATGCAAGGCATAATTGGTTGCTTTTGTGTATTTCATTAATAATCCCCTCGTATCATATTTTTTATGGTTGTTTCAAGATATTAAAGACTGTATTTATCTATAATTATAGATCATGGTTTATATAAAGTCAATAAAACTTTGGATTACTATACGTTATAATATTTTGGAATAAATGGAAAGGTTGGAAGGCAATTTGAAATGCACCCGGTAAGAATTCACGTTCTCTTCACAATTGGCGTATGAGAACATATTGTGAGATTTGTATAATAAATACTGCTCTTAATAAAAATATTAGTTAATATGTAAAATGATATTGACAAATAGGAGAAGAGCAGTATAATATTAATAAATCGTAACGTTACAAAAGGAGGAAAGTCGATTGGTTTCCATAACTGAAGTTGCCAAAAAGGCAGGTGTTTCACCGACAACAGTATCTTATGCATTGAATGGAAGAGCCGGAGTCAAGGAAGAGACCCGGATACGTATACTCGAAGCGGCAAAGGAATTGCATTATGTTCCCAATAGACTTGCTCAGAGTTTTCGTAATGGTCGATCAAATGCAATTACAGTGATAACAAATGAAGCGATTGAAAGTGAAAATACATTTACAGGTGAATTCTTCGGCGTATTAGCAGAAGCAAGAATATTTCACTATGATGTTCTTGTAAAGCTGGTTGATAATACAGAGATGTCTGATCAGCAAATTCAGTCATTGTTTAGAAACAGAACCAGTGATGGCTTTTTGCTTTTAGGTAATTTACCCGATAAGTTTGTACATTCTTTCGTTGAGAGTGATGCATGCGGAGTGCTGCTTTCGGCACATTCTACCCATTCTATTGTACAGCTAAACTGTAATGGTCGAAAAGGAATTGAAGATATTACCAGGATGGCATTACGAAAGGGGAAGAAAAAACCGGCCTATCTGGCTTATTCTAATCTTACAATTGAAGAAGAATTACGCCGCCAGGGATTTATGGATGCCATAAAACAGACTGGAATGGCAGGAGACCATACGTATATTTGCGGAACTGAGATATCAGATATTGCGGAATGCATCCATGCCTGTTTGCAAAGAGGAACGGATTGCTTTATATGCTGGAATGATATTTTGGCATATACGGTGATTGATATATTAAAACAGGAGAAAATTAAGGTCCCGGACCAGGTTGCCGTTACAGGCTTTGATGATATATTGCCGACAGCAAGAGAAAACATATTGACGACTGTGCATCAGCCATTTCTCGAAAAAGGAAAACAGGCGATGAAGCTCTTAATGGATCAAATTAATAATGAAATGATGGATAAAACAGAGCATTATATTGATTGCCAGATCGTAGCAAGAAAAAGTTTGTGATATCGCAGTACACATCTTTTTCTTTTTTATCAAAAAATCGTAACGTTAAGATTTTTGAAAGGAGATTTTAATGAAGCATTTTCCGGTTAAAATAATAGAAGAAGATAAATCAGGCAAAAGCATAATACAAGCGAATAAGATACATACGAACCCTGATCCCTATATGATTCGATGGAGAAATGGTTATTATTGTTACTCATCGGGGGAGACCGGCATAAAGGTATTATATTCAAAAGACCTGGACAGTTTTACAAAACATAAGTATGCGTACCAAAGCGATATGGAATATAGTTATTGGGCACCATCAGTTATGGAATATAAGGGTATGTTCTACTTATATTATTCTTCCTTGAAGAGGGGAGAGACAGATGTTCATCTGCATTTCCTTCGCGTGGCGGTATCAGATCATCCATTGGGTCCTTTTCAATATAAGGAAACACTCACAGATTACTTTTGTATTGATCCGCATGTAATTAAGCACGATGGCCATATCTATATTTTTTACGCTGCGAATCTTAACAATAATGAGAAAAGTAATCGTATTGGTACCACGATTTGGATGGATGAGCTATTAACACCATTAAAAACTGCAGGAAAGGCGCATGTTGTGTTGTTACCAAGTATTGATCAGGAAATTTTTGCCCGTAATCGGTTTGGTGATGGTAAGGACTGGCATACGCTGGAAGGACCCTATTATCTGTCGGATGGAGAATACAGTTGGCTTATGTACAGTGGAAATGCATTTACCAGTCCTGATTATTTTGTCGGATATGCCACAGGAAGAACCTGTGAACTTTTACACGACATGATATTTAAGAAGTATCCTTCGGATCTTGAATACCTGCCACTGGTAAAAGTGCAAAATGGGATTGAGGGACCGGGACATAATAGCATTACACAGGCTCCGGACCACATTACACCGATTATTGTATATCACGGCAGAAAACAGGGGGGAAGAACCAACGCTGTGGAAGATGATAGAGAACTATATATAGATTACATTTGGAGAGAAGATAACCTGCTGAAAACAAATGCTCCTTCCAGTACGGGGATAAATCAACTACCATATCCTGATATCTGCTATCTTCAAGGAAAGCAATTTTGTAACATGGAGAAGACAATGGATGGGGTGGTACATATCATAGAAGATTTTGAGATACTTCTTCCTGAAAAAGAGACATGTTATATAGAGGTTTGTGCGAAACCATCCATTGGAAGTTTATCCGTGATTACTAAGAGCCGGAAGGAGCCACTTGTTGTCATGGAAGGTGACTATTGGCAGATTACAGGGTTCCTTATAGATCATCAGAGCATCCGGGTAAGAGTGGGAGAAGAGTGGCATAAAGCAATTACCTGTCAGAGGCCTTCCGGCCTTACATTTAAAATGGGGGGAGAAGTAATTCTTCAATATTTAGACTGCACTTTTTTGCAGGCAGGCGATGAGAATCCACCAAGCTGTTTGCTTTAAAGAATATAATGAAAAGAGAGATGGAGGAAAGAAAATGAAAAAAATGAAGAAATTCCTTGCATTACTGTTGGGAGCAGCCATGTTAGTCGGACTGACAGCTTGTAAGGCGGGAGAACAACAGCCTGCGGATAATAATCAGGCAGGGACAGTGGCTCCGACAGAGCCAACAAAAGAAGCATCGGATGAGAATGCCAAAAGTGACAAAACAGTAATTACATTCTGGAACGGTTTTACCGGCAGTGATGGCGAAGTAATGCAAAAGATGATTGATACGTATAATGCGTCGAATACGTTAAATGTTACTGTGCAGATGGAGAGAGTATCCTGGGATACGTTATACCAACAGCTTGCAACATCATTACCGGTAGGGGAAGGTCCAGATATTGCTGCTTTTGCAACAGAACGTATTGGTGGATATGCAGAATCCGGAGCTATTGTTCCGATTGACGATATCTATCAAAGTAAGCAGGTGGACAGTTCTAAAGTACCGGCTGTGTTTAATGAAAATCTGCAATATAACGGAAACTATTATGGCGTTCCTGTTAATATCGCTTCCCTGGTTTTGTATTACAACAAGGATATCTTCGATAAAGCAAATATTTCTTATCCTGATAAAGATTGGACCTGGGATGATATGGAGAAAGCGGCACTTGCTCTTACTACTGATATAAATGGAGAGCACCAATATGGTTTTGGTATGGCTACCAATAATACAATTCAAATGTGGCCGATCATGATCTGGGCAGGTGGCGGAGATTTTATTCACGATGGAAAATCAGTGTTTAACAGTCCGGAGAATGTTGAGACTGTAACACGCTGGGCAAATCTGATTAAAAAGAATAAAATAGGACCGGAAATTTGCACAGGTGCAGAGATTGATACATTGTTTTCTACAGGAAAATTAGGAATGTATTTCTGCGGACCCTGGGCTGCCGGATCCTTTGATGCAGCGGGACTTAATTACGGAATGGCTGACGTACCGACAGGTCCTGCAGGCAAAGCAACACTTGCACAGGGGGTGGGTATGTATATGACATCAAGTGCAAAAGAGGAACATAAGAAAGCAATTTATGATTTCTTTGCATATTGGCAGAGTATCGATGCACAGGTGGAATGGTCTGGCAGTGTCGGATATCCTGTAACGAATACGGATGCCGCCTCAGACGAACGTTTGGCTGGCAATGAAGCAGTGGCATTGTTTAGTAATCAAGTTCAGTACGCTCACTTCTACCTGCAGCAGCTGACAAACTTTAATGAGATTGATGTAGATGTAATTACGCCCGCATTGGAACGGATATTATTAGAAGGAGCAGATGTCAGGGAAACACTTGATAAAGCCGCTGTTCAAATGGACGAATTGCTAGTGAAATAAGATGTTGTTAAATAATGGCGGAGAGTAAATGCTCTCCACCATTATGATAGGAGGACGAATTTTGAACAGTAAGAAAATGAAAGCGAAAAGCCATCATTATTTTAAAAAACAGAGCAGGGCCGGCTTGATATTAATTGCACCCTCCATGTTAGTTTTTGCGGTGTTTGTTTTTTATCCGATGATAATGTCCTTTATTTATAGTACAGAGACTTTTAACATGATGTTTACCAATACAAAGTTTGTTGGGGGAAGAAATTATATAAAATTATTATCCGATCATCGTTTTTGGAACGCATTAAAGAATACCGTATATTATTCCGTTTGCATGGTGCCGCTGCAGGTAGTTTTTGCCTTACTGGCTGGGATAGCATTACAAAAAACTTCGAAATTCAATTCTTTTGTTCGGTCGGTTTATTTCCTTCCGGCGATCTGCTCCATGACAATCGTAGCAATTACATGGTCTTTTCTGATTAACAGTGATTATGGAATCTATACCTATTGGCTGAGACAACTGGGTATTAAGATCCCTAATCTTCTTAACAGCACAACCTGGGCGATGCCGACAATGATCCTGATTGGAATCTGGAAGAACCTTGGATTTAAAATGGTGGTACTTGTAGCAGGGCTGCAGGGAATTCCGGAGACATATTATGAGGCGGCAAAAATAGACGGAGTAACTCCGGTCAGAAGATTATTTAGCATTACGATACCGATTCTAATGCCAACATTAACGTTTGTCATAGTTGATTCTGTGATTTCATCCTTCCAGGTTTTTGATCAGGTCTATGTAATGACAAAGGGCGGACCACTTTTTAGCACAGAAACACTAGTCCAATACATCTATTCAAATGCATTTGAAAAATCAAATATGGGATATGCATCAGCGATAGCAGTAATGCTCCTTCTTATTACAATATCGGCATCAATTCCTTTATTTCATATTATGAAGCGTGATGAAAGTTCACTAAATTAAGGAGGATATGCTGTGAAAAAGAATAAAATAACAATCGGACAAATCATCGTTTGTTTCATATTACTGATGGTAGCTTTTCTGATGGTGTATCCGTTTATCTGGATGTTAATTACCTCATTCAAAAATGAAGCAGATATCAGGAGTTTTCCACCCGTCCTGTTTTCCGGAAATTATTCGTTGGATAACTTTAAAAGGATTTGGGATCGTATACCGTTTTTGGCCTACTATAAAAATACACTGATTTTTGCCGGTGCAGTAACCGCATGTTCTATTTTGTTTGACAGCATGTCCGGTTATGCATTTGCACGATTACATTTTAGGGGACGCAATATTTTATTTACATTCGTTTTACTGACGTTGATGATACCGTTCCAGGTTATCATGGTGCCACTGTATTCAGAATTATTTCATCTGAAACTGCTTAATACCTATGCAGGCCTGATATTACCGAGAGCAACCAATGCATTCGGAATCTTTATGATGAGGCAATTTTTTGTATCACTGCCGGTTGGGCTGGAAGAGGCTTCGAGAATCGATGGCTGTACAGAGTTCCAAATATACAGAAAGATCATGATGCCACTGTGTAAACCGGCGATTGTAACACTACTCATTTTCCACTTTATGTTTAACTGGAATGATCTTCTATATCCTCTTATTATAGCAACAAGGCCAAATATGAAAACACTGGCAGCGGGATTGGCATCATTTATGGGAACTCATGTAGTGGAATACGGAATTTTGATGGCGGGTTCATTACTCTCACTGCTTCCAATTTTTATCGCTTATTGCCTGGCGCAGAAATCATTTGTTCAGGGAATTGCAATGACAGGTATGAAAGGATAATTATTTTATGAAAAAGATAACACTTAAAGTACACCCGGAAAAAGTAAGAGGCATCGTTCCCAAATATCTATTTGGTCATTTTCTGGAGTATATGTATGATTGTATTGACCCGGGTCTATGGGCTGAACTGTTGATATCACGTGGGTTTGAAAACAGTGCCCCGGATCAGAGCGGAATATCGTTTCCCTGGGTGGTATATGGAGAAGAAATACAATGCCAGCTGGATACAAAGCGCTGTTTTGCGCCAAGACAATCTCAAAAAATCACCAATGGACTGGATCAGGCAGGTGGTATCCGGCAGGAGAATTTAAAACTATATAAAAATGAAGAGTATAAAGGTTATCTTTGGACCTATTGTGAGAAAAAATCATCGTTAATCATTAGAATCTTATCATCTTCAAATAACATACTTTTTGAGAAGAAGTATGAAGGGAATCCTGGTGAATGGTACAAATGCGAATTCACATATTTAAATAAGAAGGATGAGGAAAATGCTTCCATACAGTATCTGATCGATGGTAAGGGAACAGTCTGGTTTGATCAATCTTCTCTTATGCCTGCGAGTGCATATCTGGGCGTTTGGAAAACTGTAATGGAATATATTAAAGACTTAGAGCCCGGTATCATGAGGTTTCCCGGAGGGTGCGTAGCCGACTGCTATTTCTGGGAGGATGGAATCGGAGCAAGGGACCATCGGCCAAGCAGAGAGAACAAACACTGGGGTGGGATTGAGCAGAATCAATTTGGTACGGATGAGTACCTTGCACTTTGCAGAGAAATCGACTGTGAGCCATTAATATGTGTTAATTTTGGTTCCTCGACCCCTGAGGACGCAGCGAATTGGGTAGAGTATTGCAATGGAGATATTAATTCCGTATATGGAAAAAAACGAGCAGGGAATGGACATCCTGAGCCTTATCATGTTAGATACTGGGAGATTGGCAATGAAGTATTTGGAACTTGGGAGATTGGCCATTGTGACGCCAAATCATATATACAAAAGTATCAAAAATTTGCGATGGCAATGAAACAAAAAGATCCGGAGATCACTTTATTGGCTTGCGGAGGTGATGGTGGTAATCTGGATCAGGAATGGAACAGAACTGTATTATCAGAAGGAAAAGAGTGCCTTCAAGCACTGACCTTACACTTTTATGCGCCTCTGATTGATTCGTCAACCATTGATAACAAGGAATTATATGAAGCTGTTGTGGCAGCACCGGTAAAACAGGAAAAAGTTCTCCGGCTGACAGTCCAAACGATGGAGGAAGCAGGATATAAGGTGCCGATTGCTGTAACAGAATGGAATTGTAATTATGGGGAGCAGGATAAATCGGAACGGGAGCAGACCATAGAGGCACTTATCGCAAATGCAGGATTGTTAAATGTCTTTTTACGAAATGCAAACGATATCAATATGACCAATGCTTCGGATCTGATCAATGGCTGGCCGGGCGGAATCATTCGAAGCAGCAGAGGAGAAGCATATGGAACAGCTTCTTATCATTTGATCAAAATGTATGCAAAGGCAAAACCGGAAGTGGTTTTGGAATGCGAATATGATTGTGATACATATGACACACCGGCTCTTAAAACTTTAGAATCCTTGGAGCATGTACCATTTGTTGATATCGTCTGCTGCAGAAATGCTCAGAATGAAATCATCGTTTTTGCTGTTAATCGTCATTATAACGAGACAGCAGAGCTTGAAATACCTGACTGTCGCATAAAGCAAATCCAGAGAATTTGGAATGAAGATATATTAGCAAAAAATTCATTGGAACATCCGGATTTAATTACCTTAGAGGAGGAGACCTGCAATAGCAATCGTGTGGAACTTTTACCACATTCTTCCTACGCCTTTCAAATAGAATATAGGGATGAAAAGAATCACAGCAAAAGCTGATGAATTCAAATAAAAGCTAAAACGCTGCACAAAAGCCGGACCAGGGCGATGCGCAGCGCTTTTTTTACGGAACATTTTAAAAGTTCAATCTCCTTTTTAAGAGAATATATGGCACAAAATGGAATTGTTATGCTATAATTCAATTACACATATTACGTATGAGGAGGAGCTGACTATGGGGGGGAAAACCACAAAGAGGGGGGATCATGATGCCAAAATTATTAATTGTGGATGATGATATCCATCTTAGGAAACTGGTTCTGACCTATGCTGAATTGGCAGGATATCAGTGCGAGGAGTCAGAAAACGGCCAGAAAGCGATAGAGAAAATAAATAGCATACAATTTGATATCATTATACTGGATGTCATGATGCCGGAGTTCGATGGATTTGAAACGTTGGTTGAAATACGTAAGGAAAGTCAGGTTCCGGTGATTATGTTGACCTCCCGAAGCGAGGAATATGATAAGCTATTGGGGTTTCATCTAGGAGCAGACGATTATGTATTAAAGCCATTCAGCCCTAAGGAATTGATGGCTCGTATTGGTGCAGTACTCAAGCGTAGCGGGACAAAATCCTGCGGGATGCTTAGATTTGGAGAACTTTGTATCTCTCCGGGGTTCAGAACAGTTACCGCAGGTGAAAAGCTATTTAACCTGCCGCCCAAAGAGTTCGATCTTCTATTATATCTTGCACAGAATGAGAGACTTGTTCTTACCCGGGAACAGCTGTTGAATAAGGTATGGGGATATGATTATTATGGGGACGTACGGACAGTAGATACCCATATCAAATCACTTCGGGAGCACCTGGGGGACTTCAGAAAAGTTATTCAAACTACATGGGGGGTTGGGTATAAATTTGAACATAAATAAGATGGACAGGAGATGGCCCTGGAGATCCGGGATTGTAGTACGATTGTGGCTGATTATGATGCTTCTGGTGATACTTAGTATTGCCTTCATGTGGGTGGTGCAGATCTTTTTGTTTGAACGAAACTATGTAGATTCCACTGCCGAAGAGGTGCAAAGTCGTTTACAGCCTTTGATACGAAAAGTAAAAGCAACAAAACTCACCGATCATGATCAATTGCTATCCACACTAAGCAAGTCCACGAACGGTAAAATGATGATCATCGATGTGAAAGGCAAGTTGCTTGCGCTATATAGTTTAGGATATAGACTGCAGGATGAGAACTCTTTGGAGTCGATCAACGAATTTCTAAGTTATCTGGTGAAGAGTGATGAATACCAAAAGGTTTTCCGGGGAATATCGTATCATAAAATTATTCAGTACAGCTCTGAACCGTTAGCTCTTGAAATTGGCATTCCGGTGATATACGAGAATCAGCGGGCTTTGATTGTTTTGTATCATTCCATGGATCAATTGAATACGGTACTTAGCATTAACCGAGGCCAGCTTTTGACATTAAGTATAGTGCTGTCATTAGCCGCAGCTATTTTGGCTGCATTGCTGTCGCGACATTTTATGAAGCCAATTCGCAGGATAAAAGGCACGATAGACAAACTGACAAAAGGTGAACTAAGCGCAACACCCGGACTTTCGCGAGGGGATGAGCTTGGTCAATTATCTGATTCGGTTGATGCACTTAGTCAGGCTCTCCGGCGAGTGGATATTCTACGTAAAGAGGTGATAGCCAATGTGTCCCATGAGCTTCGCTCTCCATTGGCGCTGATCCGTGGATATGCGGAGATGGTAAGGGATATTAACTGGGAAAATGAGGATAAGCGGAATGATAACCTTAATTTAATTATTCAGGAAGCTGGCCGTATGAGCGAAATGGTCAGCGACATACTGGATTATTCCCAATTGCAGGCGGGGTATATCCAACTAAAAAAGTCCTGGTACAATCTGAATGAAATTGTAGCGTCTGAGGTAGCCCACTGCGAGCCAAACGCTGCTGAATATGGAATTACTATGGAGCTGGAGATCACACCAAAGGAGAATCCTGTTTATGTAGATGCAATGAAAATTTGTCAGGTTATGCGAAATCTATTGAATAATGCCATCAATCATACCGCCTATGGGGGGAGAATTTCCATTGTGGTCGAGAAATCGAATCAAAGGGTTCGGGTATCTGTCATCAATCCGGGGATACCGATTCCAAAAGAGGACCTGACCATCATCTGGGAAAGATATCAGCGTAGTCAGCATCATGGCGGCCGCAAAAAAGGAACCGGTATCGGCCTTTCCATAGTCAGCACATTTTTAAATGCACACGACATGCAGTATGGGGTAGAAAGCAAAGAAGATCTTACCACCTTCTGGTTTGAGTACTGATACGCATTGCGTAAACCAGAACGCATCAATTGCAGTATAAAAAAACTGGATTGAAAGAAGGAAAGATTACACTTCATAAAATTCTACCTTTTTTCTCACAAATTTCTCACATTTTTGCATTAAATTAATGGCGTTCAAATGCATATTAATACAGCAGAACTGTTGAAAAGAATAATTAGAATGGAGCGTGTGAGAGATGAAACGGAAAAGAGCCATTGGTTTGGGTTTACTACTTCTCGTAACATTTTTCCTGATCGCGTGTGGAAATACTTCGCGAAATAAGGAAGCGGAAGTAAAAAATGATCTTTCAGAAGCAGAAAGCGTGAGTTCAGAGAATTTGCAGGAGGATAGTCCAGACATAGAAAGCTCAGAAACAGATGTTAACACGGAACAGACACCTTCTGCAGGTTCAAACGAGACAGGTCAATTACCTCAAGAGGCACCAAAAGTTTATATGACAACCGATATCACCCCGGAAGGGTTGATGGCAGTATATGAAGCTCTTGGCTGGACACCGAAAGGAAAGGTTGCAGTAAAACTTAGTACAGGGGAACCTCCCGCCAGTAACTATCTGAAACCGGAATTGATTAAAGATCTTGTACAGCATGTGGAGGGTACGATTGTGGAATGCAATACGGCATATGGCGGTTCTCGGGGTGAGACAGCCATGCATCTGCAGGTGGCAAAGGATCATGGCTTTACAGAGATCGCCACAGTGGATATCATGGATGCTGACGGATCGATCAGTCTCCCGGTAAATGGAGGAACTCATCTGAAAGAAGATCTTGTGGGTGCCAATTTTGCGAACTATGATTCATTTCTTGTGCTCTCGCATTTTAAAGGGCATCAGATGGCGGGGTTTGGAGGAGCAATTAAAAATATTTCCATAGGAATTGGTTCAAGAGAAGGCAAATGTCTGATCCATACAGCAGGAAAGAGCAATAAAAGTATGTGGGGAGGAGTACAGGATGCCTTCCTGGAATCCATGGCGGAAGCAGGTAAGGCTGTGTCTGACAGTTTGGATAACGGAAAAAATATTGTCTATATCAATGTTATGAACAGGATCAGTATTGACTGTGATTGTAATGGAAGACCGGCCGAACCGGATATTCATGATATAGGAATTCTTTCTTCTACAGACCCGGTGGCGTTGGATCAGGCTTGTATTGATCTTGTATATGCTGCCGAAGGCAAAGAAACACTTGTGAAACGAATTGAACAAATGAATGGACTTCATACCCTGGAAAATGCAGAAAAAATAGGTCTTGGCAGCCGTAAGTATGATTTGGTGAAACTTAATGATTAATATATTACATAGGGAATTCATTTATCTATGGTATTATTTTAATATTCAATTAAATCAGATCTTTCCATACTGGCTGCTCGGTATGGTCATTGGTTCAATGGTATCAGTGTTTTGCAAAGAACCGATACATCATCTGTTTCATAAATTAAAGGAGAAAAGGATGGGCTTGTTTGGGATTGTACCGGCATGTTTGATCGGGATAGCTTCCCCACTCTGCATGTATGGAACGATTCCGATTGCAGCATCCTTTTGGGCAAAGGGGATGAGAGAGGACTGGCTGGCTGCCTTTATGATGTCTTCCATTCTCCTTAATCCGCAGCTGATAATTTACAGTGCTGTATTAGGTATGAAGGCATTGATCGTGCGGATATCGGTCTGTTTTCTGTGTGGGATTGCAGCGGGATTGCTGGTATACATATGTTACAGGAAAAAATCTTTTTTTAATTTTTCCACGATTGCAAAACCAAAAAGCCGTGATACGGATCCGAATATCCTGGCGCGCTTACTTAAAAATTTCGGAAGGAATGTGAAAGCTACCGGGATGTACTTTCTTTTTGGAATTGTCTTATCCGCATTGTTTCAAAGATATGTCCCGGTAGATGCTTTCGCAAAACTGTTTGGTAAAAATGAGGGATTTGGAGTACTGATGGCTGCTACCATTGGTGTACCGCTCTATGTGTGTGGAGGAGGAACCATTCCTTTATTGCAGCAATGGCTTTATGACGGTATGAGCATGGGATCCGCTGCAGCATTTATGATCACCGGGCCGGCTACAAAAATTACAAATCTGGGCGCTGTTAAAATTGTATTGGGTCTTCGACAGTTCCTTGTATATTTGTTATTTGTGATCCTTTTCGCATTGATAACAGGTCTATTCATAAATATTTGATTCGGACTTGAATTGACCAAAATCATTGTGATCCATTATTATGTGGGGGAAAACAATAATCCGGATGTTAGGGATCTGGGAGGAACGCATCGGGGTAAAAGTTCATAATACTTTTATTATGGTATACTGGGTATTGATGACAAGAAACATTTGTGCAAAATAATTCATGATATTCCATATGGTAACGCCGTTTAATCCATATTCCGGTATCAAACTTACCCTGGCATCAATACCTCTTGCATCATTAAAGTAGACAAAGGAATTATTATTGTATTGAAACATATAAAAGTAAGAAGTCTGGTTCGTTTGGTTGTAATAAATGGCAGCATTTGACTCGCTGGCCAGCACGACGGCATTTGTATTCGTAAT
Organism: Bacillota bacterium; assembly: GCA_023439505.1. GTDB lineage: Bacteria > Bacillota > Clostridia > Lachnospirales > Lachnospiraceae > Mobilitalea. Next base: position 116,110 of record JAEXNR010000021.1, on the reverse strand, counting down.
GGAAATTGCATTCGATGTTCCCTCAATATAAGGTATCTCCCATATATAACCTATGGTTGAAATGCCCACATTCATCTTATTTAGCTCCCCCTCTTTTGTGTTAAGGTTTAATAAAAACCGGAATACATAGAAGGGGATAATTTCGATGGGAATATCATAAGAACGACCCCACGAATACGATAATAAATTCACCCCATCGACCTTCTCGCTAATCTTTGTGACGTCCGGGAGTTGATGGCTGGACTCAGTGTATATTTCAAATGTGATCGGAGTTATGGTAACAAAGATTTTAAAATTCTCGTTATGTAAGCGGTCTGCTATTTCTGATATAATATTGTTGAAAGCCTGGGTGTCTTCCGGCGGTATATTTGGAATATCAATATTTACGCCATAATAACCTTTTGACCTTAAAATTTGAAGTACTTGATCAATTAAACTCTCTCTCCTTTCCTGATTGTACAGCAGATAATGCAGGGCATCGTAGTTTGCGATTCCTGTCTCAGTTATATTGGATATCACCATAATCGGGGCTGTCCCGTACTCCTTAGCAAGTTGAATCAGCGCTGTATCCTCTATGACATTCAATTCTCCTTCTGCTGAAATGGAGTAACTGAAGATGGAGAGATAAGTTAAGTATGGTAATGTTTTTCTCAATATGATAGGATTAATATAAGGAAAAGCATAGCCGTTTGTTGCGATATCGGTCTTTGTAACTTCATCATAGCTGATTACGATGGCTTCTCCCGGAAAGAGAACATCTCTTTCGGAGAGATATGGATTATTTCTTAATAACTGCATTAGCGAAACGTCATATAAATCTGCAATCCCCTCTAATGTATCTCCCTCTTGGATAGTATACATTTCTTTGGGATAAACGATTACAATAGCCTGGCCGGCAGCTAAATCATATGGGTTTGGTAATTCATTATCCTGAATAATGCTTTCAGCCGATTTTTTATAGGTTTGTGCGATTGAATCAATGGTTTCACCCGCCTGAACGACATGTATTATCATATTAACCCTCCATGCTGCCAATGCCCGCGAATTTGGGCATTGGCACAAATTTGCCGTGTGTTGCCGTCAAAGACGACATAATTTATGAGCGAAAATCAGACGCTTTTTGCCGGTTGAATTGACTTATCTCAATCGAAACATAAGCTGTATTAAATAATATGAAGTTATAGCGAATAATAGTCATCTCTCTGCCGCAGCAGTACAGCAATAAATCAATCCGAATCAGTCAATTCGTTCCCATAAACGAACAGGTTCGAGAAGACTAATGTAGAATTACACACCTTGAAAGACAAAGCGAGTACTTTAAATAATAGAATTGGAGGGCTATCAATGAACAAAGAAGTTAGAATCAGAAAAGAAAATGAAGCAGATTATGAAAAAGTAGAAGAAATTACCAGAAAATGTTTTTGGAATTTATATATTCCGGGGTGCAACGAGCATTATTTGGTTCATGTTATGAGATCCCATAAAGATTTTCTGCCGGAATTGAGTTTGGTCATTGAAGTTGATGATCAGATGATCGGTAATATTATGTATACGAAAGCAAAACTAGTGGATGAGTCAGGGAATGAAAAAAATATCCTTACCTTCGGTCCGGTTTGTATACTTCCGGAATATCAGAGAAAAGGATATGGGAAAAAATTACTGGAGTATTCCTTTGAGCAGGCGGTCACCCTGAATTATGATGTGATCGTTATATTTGGAAATCCCAATAATTATGTAAGCAGAGGGTTTAAAAGCTGCAAAAAGTACCAGGTATGTCTTGAGGGCGGAATATATCCGTCGGCCATGATGGTAAAGGAACTCATACCGGATGCCTTGGATGGAAGAAAATGGATTTATTACCAAAGTCCTGTGATGGAGATAGATGAACAGGAAGCTGAGCACTATGACGAAGGTTTAGCGTATATGGAGAAAAAGTATCAGCCTAGTCAGGAGGAATTTTATATTCACAGCCATTCTATGATACAGTGAGGTTCCTTTGATGTCAGCGGCAGGAGCAGCAAGTGAACACCTTGACATTCTCTGATTTTTTGTTATTATATACACATACCTGTAAGGGTATTACTAAGGGGATAATGGATAAGAGAATAACCCCCAGGGGTATGGGAGGTGCTAGAATGAAACAATGTATGGACGCTGATAATCTGCATCGCAGATTAAATAAAATAATCGGACAGGTGAAGGCAATTGACAGTATGATAGAGGAAGATATTCCCTGTGAAGATGTACTGGCACAAATTAATGCTGCAAAATCGGCATTGCATAAAGTAGGTCAGGTTGTTCTGGAGGGACATATTAACCATTGTGTAAGAGATGGTATTGAGCATGGAGATGCCGATAAGACGATTGAAAGTTTTACGAAGGCTGTGGAACGATTTGCGAATATGTCTTAATGAGGATAAGGAAAAGGGAATGATTCGAAAGATGAGTTTCTTTTTTTTTATTATATTGACAACCTATACCCCCATAGGTATAATAAAGTATACCTATGGGGGTATTATGTGTAGGGATCCCAGTAGGAATCTGAAAACATGGATTTTGAAGGAGTCAATATGGGTGTAGAAGGAGATTTGTATGAATAAAGTTGCCGAGAAGATAAAAGGAATATTAGAACTGGGAGGCATAAAAAAAGATATTATTTTTTTGGTGATTTCCGGAGTATCATTGCTTATCAGTATATTAAATCTGATCCCCTTGCCTTTTGATATTGTATGGGTGGCCATCATAGTCTGTGGTATTCCAATAATCCTGGAAGCAATGATAGGATTAATTACGGAATTTGATATAAAAGCGGATGTCCTGGTATCTCTTGCATTAATCGCATCAATTGGGATCGGAGAGTATTTTGCTGCCGGCGAGGTTGCGTTTATTATGCAGCTTGGTGCTTTACTGGAGGATTTAACAGTGGCTAAGGCACGTGCAGGGATCGAAAAGTTGATCCGCCTGACACCGCAAACCGCACGAGTTGTCATGGAAACCGGGGAGAAGGAGATCTCTGCACAGCAAGTCAGGGTGGATGACATCCTTAGGGTATTGCCCGGTGAATTAGTTCCGGTGGACGGTGTTATCATATCCGGACAGACTTCCGTGAATCAGGCGGTTATGACAGGAGAATCCATGCCGGTTGACAAAACAGTGGATGATGAGGTCGCCAGTGGAACATTAAATCAGTATGGAGTTTTTGAAATGAGGGCGACAAAAGTCGGCGAGGACAGTTCCATTCAGCGGATGATTCGGCTGGTTCAGTCTGCTGACGCAGGAAAGGCAAAAATTGTAGGCCTTGCAGACAGGTGGGCGACCTGGATTGTGGTTTTAGCCTTAGCCTTTGCTGTCCTGACCTGGTTCCTGACAGGAGAGATCATAAGATCCGTGACAGTTCTGGTGGTATTCTGCCCGTGTGCTTTGGTTCTTGCAACACCCACTGCAATCATAGCCGCAATTGGAAATGCAACAAAACACGGATTTCTAGTAAGAGAAGGGGATGCTCTGGAACGCCTGGCGCTAGTTACGAAGGTCACATTTGATAAAACAGGAACGCTTACCTACGGATTGCCAAAGGTAATCAGAGTAAAGAGTCACTCTGAGCATTATGAGGAGGACGATTTATACCATATGGTTGCTTCTGCGGAGCAATTTTCGGAACATCCTCTCGGTAAAGCAATTACAGAGTGTTATCGTAATGATAAAAAGCAAAGCTTAAAGCGGGCGGACGATGTTCAGATAATACCGGGTCAGGGTGTCATGGCAAAGATAGAAGGTGCCGTAATATTTGCCGGAAATGAAAAATTCTTTCAGGAGCGAGAGGTATTGATACCCTCAAATAACTTAGAGGAATCAGGACAGTATTTACAAAAGGGATGTACCGTTGTCTACCTAGCGATAAATCATAAATACAGTGGATATCTGGTACTATCTGATACTGTAAGAAAAGAAAGCAGACTTATGTTAAGCCAACTTACCTCACTTGGTGTTCAACCCGTTTTAGTGACCGGGGATCATGAAAATGCCGCGTCCTTCATAGCGGATGAGCTGGGAGTTGATAAGGTATATGCCAATTGTCTTCCGGAAGATAAGCTGCATTACATAGATAGTTATCAAAAGAGGAACGAAAAAGTATGTATGATAGGGGATGGCATCAATGATGCACCTGCTTTGAAGAAGGCGGATGTAGGGATAGCAATGGGAGGAATAGGAAGTGATATAGCCATTGATGCGGCGGATATTACCCTGATCGATGATGAGATTAAAGAGCTGCCCCATCTGTTTGCCCTGTCAAAGAGGATGATGGTTACAATTAAATGTAATTTGACGTTATCCATGGGGCTTAATTTTCTGGCGGTCTTGCTCGCGATGGCAGGATTATTACATCCGGTGGCAGGAGCATTGGTGCATAATGCAGGTTCTGTGGTCGTCATAACAAATTCAGCATTATTACTAAAATGGAGCAGCAGAAAATCTTGAATATTTCCTGATTCCTCTACAGATAATAGAGGATAGCTTTTAAAGGAGGAAATAGAAAATGAGCAAATTACTTTATATCATAGCAAATTCAAAACCCGAAGAATTATCATCAAGTAAAACAGTAGGTCGTGCAATCGTTCAAAAGATTTTGGATAAATATAAAGACTTAAGTCTGGAGGAGCTGGATTTATATCAAGAGCATATTCCACGCCCAAGGTACAGCTATTTTAGCAGCAGAAGTACTTTGGTTAAAGAAGATGCTCTTTTAAAATTAACGGCGCAGGAGCAAAATGATGTGCGGCAGATGTCAAGATTATGTGACCAGTTTCTTGCTGCATCTGTTTACATCGTAGCATCACCTATGTGGAGCCTGTCATTTCCTGCGATACTCAAGGACTATATTGATTGTATTATACAGGCAGAGAAGACCATCACTTTCACAGGGGATAAGCCGGAGGGACTTTTAAACGACAGGCCGCGTACGTTCCTCTATATTCAATCCTCCGGTGCCAATATCAACTGGATCACGAAGCCTGTTCTTGACAAGGGTCTTAATTATGTAGAGGATATTATGAAATTTATTGGCATCCATACCTTTGAGGAACTTTTAATTGATGGGACGGGAACTACAGAAACGGAGAGAATGGAAGCAATAGAGAAAGCAAAAGGCAGATTCGATTCCATCATTGATAAAATCAAATTTTGATTTTTCTATGATCAAATCGATAAGTGCCGGCACAGAGTCTATGGTCGTTGAACAATTATGAACCCTGATGTTTTTACTGAAAGATAGGAAGAATAAAACAACTGCAATTGCAGACCCAATGCAGTTGTTTTGATTTTCTCGATCGAATAGGTACATTTATCTCTTCAAAGGTAATAACTCATCCAGGGCCAGCTTTATATACTTATCCCAAAGAACAAAGTCATGTGTATAACCTTCGGGGCAAATATAGTTAACACAATATCCGATCTCCTCCAGCTTCTTCACATCTTTTTCTACCCGATATCTGATAAACTCATCACTGCCGCAGATAATATGGAACTTGCATACCTGGGCACCCTCCTGAATGAACTTCTTAGCGACAGCCTCAATATGATAAGGGGAGTCATCTATGGAATCTGCTGTACCAAAGGAGGAATTATAGAGTGGAAAGTTCTTGCTAAAATGGGTGCCGCTCAATTCCTCTTTGAGTGTTTCTGTGGAAAGCGTCATTCCGATACCGCCGGAGATGTCTATGCAGGTGTGATAAAGGGAGGGATGCAAAAGAGCTGTCCCAAGTGCCACATTACCGCCCATCGCATATCCTACAATAAAATTATCCTCTCTATTCGGTGAGGAGGCGAAAAGTGACTGAATTACTACTGGCAACTCTTCTGATAAGAATCTTTGGTAGTTGACACCATACCGGGTATCAATTCCAAATGAGTTTGTAATGTTTGGAGTCACCAGCATCACATTATTTTCCTGCGCATAGCGCTCAGCATTACTATATCTGTAAGTAAGGGTATCGTCGTCACCGCCACCATGTATCAGATATACTGTCTGGAACTTCATTCCGGGAGCGTATACCCTGGAATGCTTTCCCTCCATGGAAAGTGCTGTCGCATCTAAATCCTGCGCATAGTAACTATAATCATCGGTTGGATATACGATTGAGACATCTACGTAATGTCCTAACGTCTGGCTCCTGAAATTAAAACGCATATAGCTCATAAAGATTCATTCCTTTCCTACAATAAAATTATTATTTTAGAAACTGTTTTCTGTACTCACTCGGTGTGACATTTTCATGCTTTTTGAACATTTGTGTGAAATGAGAAAAATTGCTGTAACCTAATTCAGATGCAACCATACTTACCGGAATGTTGGGGTTTTCCAACAAATCCTTTGCTGCATCGACTTTAATTCTAAGAATATAATTCTTCACATTTTCACCTACTTCTTTCTTGAATAGCTTAGAAAAATATTCTGGATTCAGGTGAACATGTTCAGCAACATCCTTTACGGAAATATCGTTGGATATATTGGACAGGATGTATTCTTTGGCACGCCAAACATCATCCTTCGACTCATCGGCGGAAGATGCGGTTGCAATGGAATGAACAATAAATGAAATACCCTTCTTTAAAGACTTAATATCCTTAAAGCTGTTCATGTAATCGTTGTAGTTGTACTCATCAGTAAATAATCCCATAATATCAATATTCTGCTGATAAGAGTATACAAAGAAAACCTTTGTCAGCTGTTGATGGAATTCGCATAGACGCTCTAAGTTAAGTCTGTTAATAGATACATTAAAATTTAGAAAGGTCATGATATTTTCTTCCAGCAGAGTAAATTGGCTGTTGGTTAAGAGTTTTGTCCAGCGGGCTATATTTTCTAAGATACTGGTGGATCCGGGATCAAAAATATCTTTTTCTACAAAGCACATGCCAGGCTTTTTTGCAACATTATTTTTTGACAGACGATCCCCGGTTAAGATGGTGTCACGAATATGGATCAGCTGACTGCGGGAAGTTGCATAACAGGACAACTCCGGTCCTATCTCTTTACAAAGATATTGGTAAAAGGCCTCGAAAGCATCGGGAGTAATTGCATCCAGTGAATTATCATTGCAAAACAACAGCACCACAAACTGCTTGAATCTATTTATGCAAACCAGGGAATAGATCGCCGGGGAATAGAAATTCTTATTTGCACTTTCAAGTAATGTAATAAAAATTGATAAATCCGAAAATGTCGGAGAGCTTGATTCTGAATAGGGATAGATATCAACTATAATTGCCTGAATATTAGAATCTTCCCTCAACGGATATCCCATATGATTCAGAGATTCAATGGCCTGCTGTTTGTTGGTAGGATTCTTTGAAAATAAATTAAGCATGCTTTGGCTGATGAACTCCATATCATAATAATGGTTGTTCTGTCTGTCAGACCTGATTTTTGCAACTGCCCGTTTCAGGACTTCCTCGATTTCATGATATGGGGCCGGTTGTATAATGTAATCAAAACATCCAAATTTGATACTTTCCTTTGCATAGGTAAAAGAGGCATGGGAGGTTAACAGTATAATAATGGTGGCAGGATAATTCTCATACACCCATCTGCATAAACTAAGCCCGTTTTCACCCGGCATTTCAATATCCGATAACAGGATGTCAATATCGTTTGTTTTTAAGATCTCTTTGGCCTCTGAAACATTCGTTGCAGTGAGGGCATGATCAATGCCGGCATCGACAAAATGAACGCCGCTCATAATGCCTTTTAATACAGAGACCTGATCGTCAATAATTAAAATCTTCATGTTCCCCTCCAATTTTAAGTATAGTTATTCATCAGGTGCTTCCAGAAGTGGAAGATAGATTAACACGCATGCACCACCGGAAGGATTGTTGTAAAAAGCAAATTGGTAATTTACCTTATATATAAGAGCAATTCGGTGTTTTAAGTTTGAAATACCAACATGTTTTTTTGCAAATAAATCATTGTCAGAACTGTTTAATTTCTCAAGCATTTCGGGTGAGTATCCGATACCGTTATCGCTTAAATGAATCTGCATAACAGGTACGCCTTCCAACTCAGCCAGATTAATTTTTATGTCAAAGATCAGTAAGCGGTCAGATTGTTTGCTGTGCTTTACTGAATTCTCTAAGAAAGTCTGAATCAGCAGGGAGGGTACCTGATATCGATATAACTGAGTATCAACCTGACTGTTCAGTATCATAGGGGTCAATCTGTCTAACAATATGATATTGTAGTAGTCATTGACTTCGATCAGCTCAGACTCTAATGATACAAGCTGCAGATTATCATGAAAGACATATCGAAGGTGATTGGAAAACGCAATAATCATTCGTTGCATTTTCTCATATTCGCTATTTTCCAGCATATTATACAAGCTCTTCAGACAGTTAATAAAGAAGTGTGAACTTGTCTGCAAATGGTAATACTGCAATCTGGCATGATCTTTTTCGAAAGCTTCCTGTAGTTTTTCATTATTTAAGACTATCTTCTGATCAATCAGATTTGCAAGCGCATTGTTGATATTCTGATATTCTATCATATTGCTGTCATTATTATTTAAAAAAGGAGAAGAATCATTTTGCTCTAAATGATTTGTGGCAGCATTAATCCGATCCAGCGGATAGAGCAGTAGATGATTGAACAAATAGAAGATATAAATAATGATACCACAAGTTATGAACGCCATGACAATAAATACAATAACAGATATTCGGGCAAAAGAATACATAAAGTTTGATGCAAAAATACAACTGATATAAATATCTGTATTTTCAATCGGGGAAGTCTTCATAAAATAGTTCGAAAAAAATGGTGCGCTCTTTTTACCATTCAGATCATCAACAGAGATGCCCATGTCGGAAAAATACGTCGTATTCGTCAGTATCTTTTCTTGATCAAAGAAACCAAACGAAAGGGAAGCATAATCTGAATTGGTATACTTTATCAGGTCAAACTTGTCCAGATCCAGGGTGGCACAAACATAAATATCATTAACGTTCAGTGTTTTCATTAATACGGAATGACGCCCATCCTGAAATGCGATCCAGGTGCCAAACTGGCTGGCATCCTGTTCAAACCAGTAATCTCTTAAATTATCCTTTAGCTGATAAATATATTGAGAACCGTTTGAAGAGAAAGACGAGCCAAATGCTAACATAGAAATACTTCTTTCCTTATTAAAAACAAAGATGCATTCATAGGGTGATATGTGTCTTTTCAGCATTTCTGTAACATTATATTGAAGTACCACTTTATCAGAATCTTTCAAACTCTTCATTGTAAGTAATTGAAATGAATTGTCTGAATAGCATAATTTTTGTATAAAAGAGGATACTACTGACATCTCAGACTGCAGAGAATATACATAGAAGTTTGTTGCGGAGTTAGCATTATAGGACATTTGCTCGTTGGTGGTAGAAATGAACATAATACAATAAAAAATAAGAACGCCGGATGTACAGGCAAACAATGTTAAAAAGTATTTAAAAAAAACCCTTCTTACTGAGAAAGGAGTTTTAGATTTAAAAAGGCTCATAATGAAAATCTCCTATTAACGTTTACATTATATAGTTATCTATTATATCAAAATAACCAAATGTATGATTATAATTCTTTTAAATATTAACAAAGTCAACAAAGAAAGTCAAGAAAACGATAAAAGAAAACAGAAAAACGAAGTGTAAACGTTTGACATTATGTCTTAATAATGAGAAAATGTTGTTATAGGAAAGAGGAAGGAGATTGACGATGGCTTATTTAGAATTAAATGCCTTATCTACCATTTTATGCGGATCCTTCAGCGCAAAGGTTTATTTGCCTGAAATGGATCGCTTAATGATTGATGATGAAAAGCATGAAACGAAATATCCTGTATTATGGCTGCTTCACAGTGAAGGGGGAACAGCGCTGGACTGGAATAGGACGATGGCTGAGCATTGTGCGGCGGAATTTGGCATATTCATTATTGCGCCGGATGCGCAGCACACAATCTGTACCAACATGGAATATGGTCCAAACTATGAGAACTTTCTTGCGACAGAGTTGTTAGGGATTTGCAGAAATAATCTTCCTGTGTCAGAGGATCCAAAATTCAATTGGATTGGCGGCGTGGGAACAGGAGCATATGGGGCGGTTAAGGCTGCACTCAAACATCCGGAGGTGTTTTCCAAATGTATCGCCATGGATGGTATATTTGACATGGAAAAAGTATGCGCTAAGGCCATCAGTGGTGAGCCAACAGAGATTTTTCATCATGAGGAATCCTTAAGAGCCGTATTCGGAGACATAACAGCAATCTCAGGAAGTGAGCATGATGTATATGCTTTGGCACGAACATGCAATTCAGGTGCCTTTTATATTACAGGAAAGCAAGCATCAAAGTATGCGCAGGAAAGAGTAAGTTTGGTTCAAACCTTAAAGGACAGAGCAGGTTATGTTCAAACGAACGGTGAGATCATGGATTTTAGCGAACCAATGGTATTAAAGAATGCAGTTGATTGGTTATGCAATAAGTAAAATAGGAGGGAACATAAATGGCAAATTTTAGATTGCACTATTTTTCGGAAGCACTCCAGATGACTGTGGGAGTTAACGTAATTATCCCGGAAAACACATGGGGACATTCTCTTGCCGACAGACCTAAGGGATACCGTTATCCGGTGCTTTGGCTGCAGTCCGGAGGCGGATTTGATTATACAGATTGGCAGAGGTACACGGCACTGGAACTTTATGCAGCGCAGGCAGGCGTTGCGGTAGTATGCAGCGGCACCTACTGCTCAGGCTACATGGATACAAAGCATGGAGATTTCAAATATTTTACACAACTTTCCATTGAAACCCCCAAAGTTGTAAAACATTTATTTCCGTTATCAGAAGATCCAAAGGAAAACTACATTGCCGGGTTTTCTATGGGGGGATATGGCACCCTCAAATGGATGCTCAGAGATCCGGAGAAATTTGCGGCATTTGGTCTTTTCTCAGGAATCAAAAACGTGCCGGATGTTATTCCGGAGTTCGAGGATCGGGAAGACGACTTCTTTATGTTTGCATCAGCCTATGGAGATGCCGCCAATACGAAGAACACACAGGATGATGTTGTTTATATGTTGAAGAAGCAGTTGAATGCCGGTAAAACATTCCCTAGAGGATATATGGCAACAGGAGTGGAAGACACCCATTATCAGGATAATGTTGCGTTTATGGATCTCTATGAGTCGATAGGATTGAAGTTCGACAGAGTAATTGACCATGGTGCCCATAACTGGGAATACTGTAATCGTCATGTAAAGAATTTCCTGGACTGGATTGGTATTAAAGATACATTTGTGCGAGATTTTGAATAGAAGGTGGAAAGTAAAATGGGAGAGATGCTTTTAAGACCGGGGACGCCGGATGATGATAACAGGGATTATCTTCCGGAGAAAATCAAAGGTTCCGATATTGTCGTTAATGAAAACGGAAACAATTCGCAGCCCTATCCAAAGAACCTGAAGGAATACCACGGTATCATTGCGGATGATATGGAAGACGAATGGTATGTTTATGTACCGGACAGTTATGATCCATCCAGGAAAACACCATTGGTTCTGTCGATGCACGGAGGAATGATGACAGGCTGGGGGCAGGCGATTTATACTTCCTGGACCATGGTTGCAGACCGTGACGGAATAATCGTTGTATTTCCAAATGCAAGCGATAACAGATTTTGGCAGGTTCGCTGGGGCACATGGGAAATGGATCCCCAAAAACTTACCCCGGGTGCAATGGAAGGGGAGCCGCAGGGATTAAAATCCAGCCCGGAAAATGTAGCTGATAATCATGATATAAAGCTGGCATTGGGACTGATTGAGCGAATGAAGAAGGAGTACAATATTGACCATGGACGGATCTTCATGCAGGGGATGTCAATGGGAAATATGATGACCGCATTGTTTGCCAGAAGCTTTGGTAATCTGTTGGCGGGAGCAGCAGGATCAGGTGCAGCCGCATTCCTGTCCCTGATTTTTACGAAAGAGGGGAAGATTAAGAATCAAGGAGGCCCGCTTGCAATCTGGCAGTCAAGACCTGAACGAAATGACATTCCACCAAGAGGTGAAATTGAGAGAAAAGTTCATAAATACAACAGATTGTACTGGATGAGAATCAATGAATGTGAGCTGATTCCCCGGATCAGGATTCAGGGAGAGAATAACCTTGCCTTCTACCAGGGAAAGAAGGCGGATCTTGTTTACTTTGACATTAAAAACAGAGATCACGGTCAGACGCTGGATGATGCCGCAATGGTGTGGGATTACTTATTCTCCGGTATTCGAAGAGAAGAAGATGGAACAATTGTATGCACCGAACCGGTGAAGGCAAGAACGGGAGATGAGTTTGCTTTTGCTGTTACAACAGGCAGTGCAAAGGTATGGTTTAAGAACAGAATTCAGATAATGTCCGGTGAGACGATTCACTGGAAGAAGATGAAGTATCATGGATTGGATGGAGGACAGAAGATCAGAGGCGAATACCATATGGTTGCATTATCCTTTCTGGCAGAAGCGTTTGAAGCAGAGCTCACGTACTCACAAGACAGGCTTGTAGCCAATGTTAAGCTGTCGGATGGCAGAAGACTTCAGTTTGCAAGAGGAAGCATCGGCTGTATCATCGATCAGTCACTTACCCAGATGTATTGTGAAGCATTGCACCGCAATGACGAACTTTACGTATCCGTGGAGTGGTTCTCTGAATATATTTATAACCTTCATGTCTCTTCCTGCGATGAGGTTGTATATGTAAGTGATCATTCCAATAAGTTATCTGCGAATATGGCAGACCTGATTAAGGACTTACTGACGGACAACATCGTCCCGGACAATTACGAAGAGATGTTGTAAGTGATATAGAGTGTATGCCACGAAATGGAGAGAACAATGGAAAATAAAATAAAACTATTGCCGGGAACTCCGGATGATAATAACCGTGAGTACTTACCGGAAGCGATCAAAGGAACCGATATTGTAGTAAACGAGAACGGAAATAACTCACAGCCCTATCCAAAGCATCTTCAGGAATTTCACGAAATTATGGGGAATGAGACTCCGGATACCTGGTATGAATATGTACCGGCGTGTTATGATCCTGCAAAGAAGACACCGCTTGTATTTTCCATGCATGGAGGGTTGATGACAGGCTGGGGACAGGCTGTCTATACTTCCTGGACCATGATTGCTGACAGAGATAATATCATCGTCGTATTTCCCGATGCGCATACCAGAAGGTTATGGACGATAGAAGCCTCTGAATTAGAACGAAGAGTTGATGCTCAAATGCCGGACGACATCAAACAAAACCTGGGAACAAATGAAGAAAACCCTGATATTAAGCTGGTGTTTGCATTACTGGAGTATTTAAAAGGCAAATACAATATTGATGAAGAAAGAATCTTCATGCAGGGTATGTCGAATGGAAATATGTTCACTTCACAGTTTGCAAGATATTTTGGAGATAAACTGACAGCTGCTTCCGGTGCCGGCGGCGGTACACCGAATCCAAGGCATTTATACCAGGATGGCAAGATCAAAAACCAAGCCGGTCCTGTGGGAATGTGGACCTCAATACCGGAAACCAATGGCTGCCCTCCCTGGTGTGAATTTGATGATTTAACTATTTATAAATACACCAGAGTATACTGGAATGAAGTAAACGGATGTAATACAGATCCTCAGATCAGCATTATCGGGGAAGACGCTTTTGCTTTTTATAAAGGCGATCATGCAGACACTGTCTTTCTTGATATCAAGAACAGAGATCATGGTCAGACGCTGGATGAAGCCGCATTGGTATGGGACTATTATTTTTCGGGACTCAGAAGAAAAGCGGATGGTGCCATTGTAGATGAAGGATCCCGAATTCCCCGCATCGGTGATGCTTTTGCCATTGCTGTAGCGGATGGATGCACAACGGCATGGTTTGAGAATAAGAAGGTAGAGATGAAGGCTCCGGCACAAAAATGGCAGAAGTTAAAATACCATGGATTGGGTGGCGGTCAGAAAGTAAAGGGCGAATATATCTGTGTACCGATTTCATTTATCGCAAAGACTTTCGATTTGGAATACAAATATGAAGAAGATGCAGCCGTTGCTTTCCTGTATTTGAAGGATAAGAGAGCGTTGCAGTTTGCAAGAGGGAGCATCTTATGCATGATTGACAATGATATCCGGTGCATGTATTGCGAAGCCTTACACAGAGAAGGAGAGCTTTGTATTTCTCTTGAATGGTTTGCAAGATTTGTAATGAATATGTGCGCTTCAAGATGTGAGGATGTTCTGTATGTCACAGATCATCATGCGGAACTTGGCGTAGATATGGCGGATATGATACGAAATCTGTTACACAATGTAAAAGAGACAATTGTCATAGTGTAAACAAGGAGGAGAAGAATATGGCAGAGATAAGAATTTTACCGGGAACTCCTGATGATGATAACAGAGAGTATCTTCCGGAGATAATCAAAACAACAGACATTGTTGTAAATGAAAATGGTAATAATTCCATCGTATACCCAAAAAGACTGCAGGAATTTAAAGAAGTCCTCATAAATGGTGTGGAAGATGTATGGTATGAATATGTTCCGGAAAGCTATGACCCTTCAAAGAAGGTACCACTTGTGGTCGGATTACACGGCGGGCTTATGACAGGCTGGGGACATGCCATTTACACTTCCTGGACATTGGTGGCAGAAAGAGAAGGATTTATCTGCCTCTTTCCCAATGCTCATGAAAAGAGAATGTGGGCAAGTTATGGTGTGTTCGATGACTTTGATCCAAAGCTGGCGCCGGATCTTCCGATTGTATTTCCGCCAAAGGACATAAAAGAAAATCATGACATGAACATGATTCTTGCCCTGATTGATAAGATGAAGGATAAGTATAATATCGATGAAGGCAGAATCTTCTTGCAGGGTATGTCAATGGGCAATATCATGACAGGGCAGTTTGCAAGAGAGTATGGGAACATACTTGCAGGTGCCGCAGGTTCGGGCGGTCCCTGTGAGCTTAAAATCATATTTGGTGAAGACGGTAAGATTATCAATAAGGCAGGGCATCTTGCCATCTGGCAGTCACGACCGGAGAAGAACGGTCTGCCGCCGGGAAAATCATATGATGAGTATACCATTAATAAAATGAATCGTATTTACTGGATGAGAATCAATGAGTGTGAGCTGATTCCTCAGATCAGTATTATAGGAGAGGACAATTTCGCCTTTTATAAAGGAAAGAAGGCAGATCTTGTTTATGTTGACATTAAAAACAGAGATCATGGACAGACGCTGGATGAAGCATTCCTATACTGGGATTATCTATTCTCAGGAACCAGACGAAATGAAGACGGAACCATCACACATGAGGATACCAGACTTCCCAGAATCGGTGATTCCTTCGGTGTTGCAGTAGCCGGAGGTTTTGATAAAGCCTGGTATGGAAATAAGGTTGTTGATTTGAAGACAAAAGCCATTCAGTGGGATAAATTAAAGTACCATGGATTAAATGGAGATCAGCTTGTCAGAGGTTCTTATCTTTGTGTTCCACTTTCCTTCCTTGCGCAGGTATTTGATGCAGAATATAAAACCGATGATGAGGGTGCGAGTGTGGTAGTAACCCTTAAGGATAAAAGAAGACTGCAGTTTGCAAGAGGAAGCATTGGATGTGTTATTGATGATACCGTCAGATGCATGTATTGCGAAGCACTTCACAGAGACAATGAATTGCTGGTATCCATCGAATGGTTTGCAAAGAATTTCTACGGCCTTCAGGTTACAAGCTGCGAGGGTGTAGTCTATATCACTGACCATTTTGCTGATTTATCAGCGTTCATGGCGGATCTGATCAAAGATCTGTTCAAGGGAGAAATGGTTCCGGATAATTACGATGAGATGCTTTCAAACAAATAAAAACAGGAGGTAAGTATGAATAAAATAGTAGCGTATACCCATATCGGAGACTACGGACAAGCCGTTGACAGCATTAAATTTATATTAGATCAAGCGGTAAATGAGGATGAGGTATCTCTTGCGTTGGAAGGACATTACTGCGATTTAAGCGGGAGAGCTTTATCAAAAGGTATCTTATCTGTTGTAAAAGCAGCAGATGGAATTGAAGCAGTTGTAGATCCGTTTTTATACAGATATAATTTTAAAATAACAGGAACCATCGGAGCACAAGAGATCACGGTATCAAAGACAGAAGTAGACGAAATTGTTATTAAGGATTTGGATACCTTCACGGCAAAGAAGGAAAACGGAGTAACTTATAGAATATATGAACCGGAAGCGATCTCACCAAGACCTCTGGTGCTGTTTCTTCATGGCGGCGGCGAATGCGGAGAGGATAATATCATTCAGCTGACAGGTACCTTAGGAGCCTTAAGACTGGCTGAAAAATGGCCGGAGATGTACGTTATGGCACCTCAGGCACCGGCGGGTACCCTTAGTATGGTAGAGAATTTTGAAGTTATGAAAAAGAGAGGCAATCCCTTCCGTGTTGAGATGGGAATGACGCCATTTGCCCTTAAGGGTGAGAGAGGCTGGAACAGGGATTACCTTGGGAAGGTATGTGACATCATCAGAAGAATGATAGCGGAAGGAAAGGTTGATCCCAGGAGAGTATATGTAATCGGAATGAGTATGGGTGGAGGCGGAACCATTAATACCGTTTCCGTTGCTCCTGATTTATTTGCGGCAGCAGCACCCATCTGCCCCAGTATGAACGGAGAAAGTTATGCGCAGTTATTACATTGGCCGAATGTTCCTGTTTGGATTTCGACCGCATATATGGACCATCAGCATGGAAGACATGCATATATTTTAAATGCCTGCAATAAGTTATGGAGCGAGGGCAGAACGGATGTGAAATATACCATTTATCTTCCGGAAGAACTGGAACAATACGGAATGGGTATTACAGGAGGAATTAGTGATAAAGAACTTGATATGGAAAATCACAACAGCTGGATCCTTACCTTGCACAATGAAAAGGGGATTCTTGATTGGATGATTTCCCATATCAAAGAATAATCATGGCGCTTTCCAGGTACAATGATGGGAGACTGAGCGTACAAGCTATGACAATATAAGGAGGATGAAGATATGTCCCTGTTAACATATAATTTTGAAAGTGATTATTTAAATAACAATCATCAGATTACGGTGATTCTCCCGGATAAGAAGAGGGGAGTAGCTCCTGAGGAATTCTATCGAAGCGGTAAGAAATATAAGGTGCTATGGCTGCTTCACGGTACCTTTGGTGATAACACAGACTGGGTCAGAAAAACGAATATTGAAATTTACGCTGCGGAGAGGGATCTTGTCGTTGTAATTCCTTCCGCCCTGAACTCCAACTATTCAAACTGGCCGGATGCAATGCTCGGGTTTCAGATGTATGACTACTTTACGAAGGAATTAATGCCGTTGATTTATGGTTGGCTGCCGGTGTCAGACAAGAGAGAAGATAATTTCATCGCAGGTCTTTCCATGGGTGGTAGGGGAACCATTAAATTTGCGGTGAACTATCCGGAATTATTTGCGGCAGCAGCAGTTCTTTCCGCAGTTCCGGTACCTTTTGATGAGTTGAGGCCCGGTCATCCGTGTCCGATCATGGATATAGATAATCCAAGAATGGCCCAAATTATTGAAAATGCCGGTGGGTTTGAAGCTTATAAGAATTCGGAAGAAAATGTATGGGCTAAGATTGATCAGCTGGCACCTACAGGCAGACTTCCCAAATTAATGTTTGCATGTGGTCATGAAGATGCTCTGCTCTATGACAGATATAAAATATTTCAGGAGCACTGTAAAGAAATCGGTCTGGATGTGAAGTGGTTTGATCTTCCCAAATATAAGCATGAATGGAGATTCTGGGATCTGTCCATTCAGGAGGCATTAAACTTCTTTGGTCTTGAAGAAACAGATGGGGGAAATCCTTTCTAATCAAAAGGTAATATATCAGGGATAAAAGGGCTGTTGGTTTTGCAACAGCCCCTATGCTACATGCACCCGACTATTACACAAAAAGGACGTACCGCATCCAAACAATTGGATTGCAGCACGTCCTTTCTTCATGATCGTGAAACAGTTTGCCGGTTATCTTCTTAATGACTGGAATTATTTAAATGGATGGATTATTGTGCCTGCATACATTCGTATGCTATATCTCGCAGCTTAGGATGTATCTCATGATAAACCTTGGGAAAACCGATAATATGTTGAGCGTAGAAGATACTGATGTGATTGACAGGATCGATCAATGCGAATGCACCGGCGGCCCCGTCCCATCCAAACTCGCCAACAGGTGATTTGGATGCTTTGTCATCCACAAGTACTCTGACGCCAAGACCATATTCATATCCAACTTTTCCGGCAAAAGCAAAGTCTTCACTCATCTGTCCGGTAGTATAGGGGATGGTAAACATTTTTACAGACGCTTCCGAGAGAATTCTTGCTCCACTGACTCCCACACCCCCGTTGCATAAAGCATCAATAAAGGTGCTATATGCGTCTACCGTACCTGCAAGTCCCGCACCGCCGCTTTCATAATTGGCAGTAATCTTAAAACCTCCGGACATGGCACCGTCATCCGGTTTTAGCTCATCTGTACCAAAGACTCCCATGTACATAGCACAAATTCTGTCTGATAAGCTCTGATTATCTTCCCAGTGGAAATAGAAGTCTTTGATGCCAAGTGGCTCAAAAATATTGTCTTTTACATACGTTGAAAACTTCTGTCCCGAAACAAGTTCAACCACAGCAGCTAATACATCGTGTCCAAGGCTATAGGAAAATCTTGTGCCGGGTTCGTATACCAGCGGCATCTTTGCCATTTCTGCAATTACTTCCCTTGTAGATGCCTGGTTGTTACTTTTCTTTTTGAGCTCCATTAATTCCTTTGAGCCTGTATTATAAGATAAACCGGCTGTCATACTCATTAGATCAATAATTCTGATGGTATTATGTGCATGATGGCATTTATCCTCCAGGGTTGGCCAATGTAGAGGAAATTCAAATTTGAATTCGTCTGCCACCATCATGATGTCAAATTCCGGAAGATAAGTACGAACCTCATCATTGAGTCTTAAATTGCCTCTCTCAATCTGCTGCATCACGGCAGTCATTGTGACAATCTTTGTTGCTGAAAAAAGCCGGTATAAGGTATTTTCCGTTATGGGAGTCGTGCCCTCAAAATCCGAATATCCCGTCATATGGCGATATACGACCTCATGTCCCCTGGTGATCTTGCAATCTGCTGCAGGAATTCCATATTCTTTGTTCAGAGAATCAATGTACTCTGTTAACTGATCAAAATTCATCGTTTATTTCCTCCTTTGTATTATTTATGCTGGCTTACAAGCCAGTCCATGATTCCATATTCATTATGATAGGTAAGTACCCACGCATTATGATTTTCAGAGAACTTTTCCATGAGGGGAAGGGAGGGATCTGCCAATCCATATTTTTCAAAATCCTCAGGAGCATAAAGCGTAAGGTGGACATTTTTATTGCCGGCATCTTTCAGCTTCATAATTGCATCAACAATATATTTATGACGGTAGAAGGTATGGTCAACGTAAGCGGTTGAAACCCAGATCTTCGTATCGGTAAGAGAGCTGAGAATGTTATAGGTATCCGGCATCATGGAAGGGCATATAGGAGCCGCCGCGGCAAACAAATCACCGGCAACACTAAGAGCGCGAATGACGCCGCATCCTCCCATGGATAAGCCGGTAACAAATACCTTGTCAGGATCAACAATTTGATCGGCAATCATACCCCTTATCACATCACATACCTTTGAGATGTATTCCCTGTGCCATCCGGTACCGGGCATAATAGCTGCAGTATAGAAAGTACTTTTAAAAACAACGGAGGGGTCCGGCAGCATCTCGCTGATGTCGCCGGGTGCCTGTGGTGCTAAAATATAAAGGTCGGGATACATTTGAGCAAGTTTTAATGCACCCAATGTACCCGTCATCTGAAGCATGTTGTCATTTCCGCATTCACCCCCGCCATGAAGAAAAAGAAGGAGGGGGCGGGGGCCATCGGCTTTGGGACGATACAGCCGGTAAATTACGTCTTCCTCCTGCTTTGCTTCAAATTTGTCCAGATCCTTGACATGAATTTGATGAAGGGGCACATCTTTTTTTGAAAAAATGGTGCTATTGTGATCATCGGTTATCTCTAATTTAAAATCACCATTGTAGTAAATCGGATCAATGACAATATGATAGCCATGATCAATGGAAGTGATGGAACGAATCTTTCTGTTCACACTTCTTTCCCCTAAATAGGCGGTAAGTGAGAGCTGGTCAGCCAAAAGATCAGAAGGGGCATCCAACAGATCGAATGCAACCGCCTCCCAGCCACGATTTTTTACTTCTGCATAAATATATAATTTCATAAGGGAATACCTCCTTGGACCAGGAATGAATTAAAGAATGCATTCCTGATCAGAATCCTTGTCATAATAAGAGATGGTATAGGTATATGA
This sequence comes from Bacillota bacterium, assembly GCA_023439505.1. Taxonomy (GTDB): domain Bacteria; phylum Bacillota; class Clostridia; order Lachnospirales; family Lachnospiraceae; genus Mobilitalea. The sequence continues at coordinate 95,584 of JAEXNR010000021.1, read as the reverse complement.
TTTGAAATCAGCTTTTAATGTGGTATGGAATTCGTCTTTTTCCCAGGTGATGGTTACTGTGGCGTCATTAAGATCTTTTCCAACCGTAATATCACCGTTAAATGCTTCATAGGAATTTCTGAAACGCATTAACTCATAGAGCCTGGTGCATACAGGTTTTTGTGCTGCTTCCTCAATTTCCTCTCTTGTGTAATTGTGCCGGTTAATGGTTCTTGGATCAGGATTTGTTTTCATGCTTTCTATGTCATTCTCGCCTGCAAGCAGACCAACATAGTATACCTGAGGGATACCGGGTGTGAAGAATTGAACTGCTCTGGCAATCAGGTAAGCATCGTTATTGCTCCTAAGGGCTGAATAGTAGGTAGAGCTAAGCTGATAACTCTGAAATTTTTTGCCTTTTGCTTTGATCATGCTTGGAAGTTTGATATATTGCTTTGCTTCTTTGGTAATGTCATCCACATCATCTCGGACAAGATCAATCTCATCTTCGCTTAGTAAGCCGGCCACATCTACCACACCGATTCCGTCATGGGTATCCAGTGTCGTGAACTGTTTCCTTGGACAGATAGTAAGCCAATGAATTAATCGGTCCGTTCTTCCGCTTTTCAGACCGTGTAATAAAAGCATCGGAAGAGCAAAATCATATACCCAGTAACCTTTTTCAGCCATTTTCAGCTGTATGGTGTAATTCTCATGAATCTCAGGAAGCATCTGCGTTCCGGTTTTGTTTAATGGCCTCATGCCAATCTCTAATACCTCCCATATTTCCGGTTCTACAAAAAAACAGCTGGAACCGGGGCGTTTGGAAGCGTATGCAAAAGCATCAAATCTGATCAGAGGAATATGCTTGCTGATGATTCCTAAATTCTTTTCATAATAATCCTGTGTTGCTTTTGCAAAAGGATTAATATCAATCTGTTCCTGGAAGAACGTATTCCATAAGTGGACAACCTTGCCGTCATCCCTTACAAATTCGATATAGGGATAGCTGGCCTTTCTGCGGTACAAAGCTGCTGCCTGCTCCTCTGTAGGATTACCATCCGGCCAGAATTCTTCCCAATGGATAAACATATCACGATTTGGGGAATTATCTCCATTGGCCATATACTCTTTAAATTCATCTGAGCGGATGGAGACATGATTCAGCATAAAATCAGCCATCATATAATACTTGTCCGCCAGCAGATCAATATCTTCCCAGGTACCAAAAGCGGGATCTACAATATCATAGTTGATAACCGCAAAACCCCGATCACCGGAGGAGGGAAAAAAGGGAAGAACATGAAGACCGCCGATGACTCCGTCAAATTGCTTTGACAAAATATCATTTAATTCTTTTAAATCTTTGCCCATGCTGTCGGCATAGGTGATGAGCATAATCTTATTATCAATTTTTTTCATAATGCAATACCTCCATTAACCTTTCACTGATCCAACAGTAATTCCTTTTGTAAAGGATTTCTGAAAGAACGGATATGCCATAAGAATCGGTAAAAGTGCAATAACGGCCAATGCCATACGGATACTGACACTGGGAAGATCTGTAATCTTGATACTGGGATCGGAATGCGTCTGTAAAAAGGCAATATTACTTAGAATGGAGTTTAAGTAGTTTTGAATACCGTAAAGCTCGCGTCTTGTCTGGATGAAGTAAATACCATTGGTCCAGTTATTCCAGTAAGCGATTGCCGTCATAAGAGCAATGGTACCGATGATGGGCTTTGACATGGGACCAATAACACGGATCAGGGTACGCATTTCACTTGAGCCGTCAATCATGGCTGCTTCAATCACCTCGGTGGGGATATTTGAATTAATGTAGCTGCGGACCATGATAACGAAGAAAGCATTCATTAATAAATAAGGAGCAATTAATGCCCAAATTGTGTCAGTGATATGAAATACTTTTGAATAAATTAAGTAGGTGGGAACGAAGCCTCCATTAAATAGCATGGTAAAGAATACGATGAAAGAGAGTGTTCTTCTTCCCGGAAGATCCCTGCGGGATAAGGGATAGGCAAATAACATTGTGATGATAACACTGATTGTTGTTCCTAAGCCGGTAACCAGAAAACTCATGCCGTAAGCTCTCAAAACATTTTCCTTAACACTCCAGATATATTTGTAAGCATTCAACGAGAACTCTGAAGGGAACAAGGTATAGCCTTTATTGGCAAGTGCAACTTCCGACGAAAAGGAACTTGCGATTAATAATAAGAACGGAAGGATACATGCCAATACCAATAAAAGCATGATGAATCCCATTAAAAAACGAAATAATTTATTGTTATAAATCATGAATGTTTCCTCCTTCTGCTAGAATAAGCTGCTTTCTTTGTCAAATTTTGATACTACGGTATTTGCAAACAGGACACAGATAAATCCAAGGACCGATTGTAGAAAACCACCCGCTGTGGAGCGTCCGATATCATTAAGCTCTAATAATCCACGGTATACATAGGTATCTATCGTCTGTGTTGTTGAGTAAAGCAAGCCGCTGTTCATAGGTACCTGATAGAACAGACCAAAATCCGAATAGCAGATACGGCCGACAGAAAGCAGAACCAATGTGATAATGGTTGGCTTGAGGGAGGGCAGGGTTACAAATCGGATCTGAGACCATATCCCTGCACCATCAACGGTTGCAGCTTCATATAAAGACTTATCAACTCCGATTAATGTGGAATAATACAAAATGGAGCTATAGCCGAAGGTCATCCATAAGTATACAATGGTAAGGATGAAAGGCCAGTACTGTGCATTATTATACCAACTGATGGGATCGATGCCAAAGAGCGGTAAAATCGTCATATTCATAAATCCGTTTTTTCCGCTTAAAAATGCAAATACAATATAACTGATAATAACGGTTGAAAGTAAGTACGGGATCAGGATTACAACCTGACTAAATCTCTTGAAGAATTTGTTATGGATACAATCTAAACCGATGGCAACAAATACACCGATGATATTTCCCAAGATAATGAAGGCCAGATTATATAGGATGGTATTTCTGAAAAACAGGAACGCATCATTGGTACGAAACAGGAACTGAAAGTTTTGAAGATTACACCAGGGACTTTTCAGAAACCCCAGTGCATAATTAACTTTCTTAAAGGCGAGTGCAAGACCTGCCATGGGCATATAATTATTAACTATTAAATAAATCAGGCCCGGTAACATCATAAGATACAGTGGAATATATCTTTTCATTTTCAGATAAGATGTTTTCTTCTTTATTGCTTTATTTTCTTTCATAAGAACCCCCTTAATAATTTACTTTCATATTAATTTCTACAACAAACATATCATAAAAATGCACAAAAAAGCTATCGATATTCTGTCGTATAATATCATTATTTTGCGTTGAATGCATAACTTCTATACAATATGTGAATAGTAATGACTAAAATTTAAAAAAATAGTGCAATATGCTAAAAAAACGATGATTTAAGACCGAAAAACGATAGAAGTATTGTGGGCAAGTCTGTTATGATAAGGCTACCCGATAACGGAAATGTCAGAAATGATATTGGTCATTGATTTAAACGACCGGAAAAACAGGAGGAAATGATATGAAAAAGAAATTAGTCGCTGTTTTACTTACTATTAGTATGGTAGCTGCACTTTTTTCAGGGTGTGGGTCAAACGGAAAGAAAACAGACAATCAGGGTAACACGAACAATCCGACCAAAACAGACGATCAGACCAAAGGCAATCAGGGAGCAGATGACGAAAACTATCCGGTAATAAAAATGGCGTACGCGCTTGTATTCCCGTCACCGGATGAGCAGGCAATCGAAGCAGAGCTGAATAAGATCTTAAGAGAAAAGGCTCATGCTGAAATTGATCTGGTTGGTGTGGAGTTTGGTAACTGGGCAACACAGTTAAACTTAATGTTAACAGGTGCGGGAGATAACTCCATCGACTTATTTAACTCATTCTGGTACACCTCAGTAAGTAATTTGGTAGCAAACGGACAGGTAATGAAATTGGATGATCTTTTGACATCTGACGGAGGTGATATTAAAGGCTTATTCAGCGACGGACTGGAAGATTATCTTGGATGCGGTGTTGTAAATGGTAATCAGTACGGTATTCCCAGTATGTATTCCTATTGCACAGAAAATATTTATTATGCATTAAAGGATGATGTTGCAAAAGCAAACATTGATTGGAGCCAGGTGAAGAGCATTGATTCAATGTCAGATGCAATTCTTAAGATTAAAAAGGCAAATCCCGATAAGTACTATATTCCTGGTGCAACAGAACCGTATTGGGTACCGAAGAGCATTGATTACCTTGGAGATACAAAGTACCTTGGCGTATTAACCGATCCGACAAAAAGCACAAAGGTTGAAAATTTCTATGAATCTGATTACTTCCTTAACTTTTTAGGGCATGTAAAAGAATGGAAGCAAGCAGAGGTATTTAGTCCCGATCCGCTCAGTAACAGTAATCCATCCCTCATGAATTTACTTATGGGCGTAACCAATGGTACCCCCGGCTATGCTTGGGATGCACAAGTCAGCCTGAAGTCAACCGGAGCACAGAATGGATTGGATTTAGATGGAACCAATGTAACAGAAGCACTTTCAACAACCAGTGATGCTACAACCTATATGTGGCATATCAGTTCCTTCTGTAAGAATCCGGAAGCAGCAATGAGAATTCTCAATGTTTTATACACAGATCCTGCAGCAGCTCAGCTTATTGCAAATGGAGTGGAGGGACTGGAGTATGTGCTTAACGACAAAGGACAGATGGAATTCCCGGAAGGTAAAAACGGAATGGCAGACCTTGGATGGGCCGCAGCTTCAATGGCTTACTGGCCAAATGTTATGCTCTGCAAAACCTGGAGCTATGAACCGGAAGACATCTATGAGAAAATGTTAGAAAAGAATAAGACCTGTAATAAGTCATTGGCATTAGGTTTCTCCTTCGATTCCTCAAAGGTAGCGGATCAGATGACGGCTTGCTCCAATGTTGTTGCTCAGTACTACACACCACTGATGTATGGTGAAGTAGACATTGACTCCACCCTTGCAGTATTCCAGTCAGCACTTAAGAAAGCCGGCATTGATGATATTATTGCAGAAAAGCAGGCACAGCTTGATGCTTGGCTCAGTAGCAAGTAAATATTTTGCCGCAAGTAAATATTTTGCCGCAAACAAATCAATAGTTCACATTAGGGGGAGGGCTTAGCCTTCCCCCAATCTAAATCATAAAGGAAACAAAATAATGGACGGAAAATTATGGAATAAACATTATATCTTAGTACTGGTAGTAAATACCCTAAATGCATTCTCCTTTTATATGGTGGCAACCATACTCTCTAAATATCTTGTTGATATCGGATCATCAGTGGCGACAGCGGGTTTTATTGTAGGATTATTCTCCATCACCTCCTTATGCTGCAGACCATTCAGCGGAATCATGGCAGACAGATTAAGTAATGTTACGATACTAAAATGGAGTAATATTCTTATGGCAATTGGATTACTTGGATTTACAATTACTACTCAGATCCCGCTCCTGATTGTGTTTAGAATAATAAACGGAATCGGATTTGCATTGTCGGGTACCAGCCAGATCTCCCTCGCTTCAAATTACATTCCAAAGGATAAAATGGGGGAAGGGTTTGGATACCTGGGATTAGGTATGGTTCTTGGCTCTGCAGTTGCCCCGGGGTTAGGACTGGCAATTGCGGATGAGTGGGGCATGGAACTGACATTCTTTATCTCCGCAGGATTTACATTAATCGCATTTGCTATTTTGTGCTTCTACCATGAAGAAAAGAAAAAGACGGTAGAAAAGAAGAAGGTGAGCTTTTCAGATATCATAGCGGTGAAAGCACTTCCTTTCACCATAGTTGCGGGATCATTTTCTTTTGTTAATGGGATCATCGCTTCCTACCTTGTTCTTTTTGCTGATGAAATCGGAGTAAAGGGCATCAGCACTTATTTTACGGTATGTGCCATTGTATTATTTATCATCCGACCTTTTTCCGGTAAGCTAATGGATAAAAAGGGAATCAGAGTCACAGTATTGCCGGGACTTGCGCTTACCGCCTTTGCCATGTTTATGCTGGGAGGCAGCAGATCCTTAATCCTGATCCTGATTACCGGCGCCATCAGGTCCCTGGGTCAGGGAGCAGCTCAGCCATCCCTTCAAGCCGGATGTATCAGTGCGGTGGGGAAGGAGAAGAGTGGAGTTGCAACCAGTACATACTACCTGGGGGGTGATATATGTCAGGGGTTTGGACCGATGATCGGCGGAGTTATTGTTGGAAATATCGTGGGAGTTGCTGGGTATACTGCAATATTTAACATTTGCGGCATATTGTCATTATCCGCGCTTGTATTTTTCTTTATAATCACAGGCAAAAAGAAAGAACGTAAAGAAACAATCGTATAAAATAACAGCACGAAACAATCGTATAAATAACTGTATGAAATAACAGTAAAATATAGCTGATAAGCAAAGAGGTAGAGATATGGAAAATAAAATTAATTTACTGGCAGGTATTCCGGATGATGATAACAGAGAGTATCTGCCTGAGAAATTAAAAGATAGTGAAATCGTTGTAAATGAGAACGGAAATAATTCACAGGTTTATCCGAAGAATTTGAAGGAAATGAAAGCCTGCCTTATAGATGATAACACGGATACATGGTATGAATATGTGCCGGACAGCTATGATCCTTCAAAGAAGACCCCTTTGGTATTTTCCATGCATGGTGGAATTATGACCGGATGGGCACAGTGTGTCTATACCTCCTGGTCCCATGTGGCAGACAGAGAGGGTTTCATTGTTGTATATCCAAATGCTCATTTACGCCGGTTCTGGCAGATTGAATGTGAAAGAAGATTGTTTGACAAGCTTTCGGAATATAACGATGAAGGCATCTATATGCATGACTTTCCGGATGATTTCAGAGAAAATAATGATGCAAGAATTATATTGAAACTCATTGAAATGATGAAAGAGAAATATAATATCGACGAAGAAAGAATCTACATGCAGGGAATGTCCCTAGGAAATTCAATGACATTATTAATGGCAAGACATTTTGGGAATCATTTTGCCGCTATGGCAGGTTCCGCAGGACCCAGCACAATAGGACTTTTATTTGATGAAAACGATAATCCTGTAAATGATGCCGGACCGCTTTGTGCGTGGCAGGCAAGAATGGAATTTGACCAGGCACCTCCCGGAAGTGAGGAAACAGTGGAAGATGTGGTGGCAAAAAACCGGGAATACTGGTTAAGAATCAATGAATGTGACGAGCTTCCCGGGATTAAGCTGGACGGAGAAAATAACTTCGCGTTTTATAAGGGTAAAAAAGCGGACTATGTATTCCGTGATGTAAAAAACAGAGATCATGGTCAGACATTTGATGAAGCAGAATTGGTTTGGGATTACCTGTTTTCGGGTTCCAGAAGAAATACAGATGGAACCATAGAATACATGGATTCGAACCTTAAAAGAGAAGGTGACAAGGTATCCTTTGCCGTAGCTCCTGACAGCGAATACGCCTGGGTAAATGATGAAAGAATTAAAATGCCGGCAAAGTCCATGATGTGGCAGAAACTTAAGTATCATGGTTTGCGGGGTGCGGCAATAGTGCGCGGAGAATATTGCATGATCCCGGCCTCCTTTCTTGCACAGGTTATGAATGCTGCCTATTTAGAAAAAGATGGATGTGCCAATATAGTAATGCCCGATGGAAGAGCAATTCAGATTGCCAGAGGATGTATCGGCTGTACCATAGATAATCGTGTACGCTCTATGCTATGTGAGCCGATTGAACGTAACAATATGTTATATATTTCAATTGAGTGGTTCTGTAAAGATATTCTGAACTGGCATGTTTCAACATGTAATGGTATACTGTATGCAACAGATCATTATGCCTTATTATCCGTTAATATGGCAAGGCTGATCAAGGATCTGTTAAAATAACAGAGAAGTCAAACAGATACAAAAGAGGCAGAGGAGGATAAAAGATTGAGTTTACAGATAAATGACAGAATGCTTTGGCCGGACGGGAAAAGAAAGGCTGTTACATTAAGCTACGATGACGGCGTTACCCAGGACATTCGACTGATTGAGCTCCTAAATAAATATGGAGTAAAGGCAACATTTAACTTAAATAGCGGATTATTCGAACAAGGCGGTGCAGTAGCTGCGGGCAAAAAAGAAGTTACCCATATAAAGCTGGGCAAAGAAGAGCTTGTACCATGTTACAAGGGACATGAAATGGCAGCCCATGGCCAATACCATGAATGTATGGTTGGCATGGATATTGCCAGATGTGTGGAAGAGATACTGGAAAGCAGAAAGGCACTGGAACAAATTGAGGGCAAGCCTGTGACGGGATATGCCTATGCGTTTGGTGCGTATGATGAGGTTGTGCTGGACGCATTGAAAGCTTCAGGTATCGCATATGCAAGAACCATAGATGCGACTCATAAATTCGATATTCCGAAGAATTTCTTGACCTGGGATCCAACCTGCCATCATGATGATGAAAAATTATTTGAATTAGCGGATGAATTTTTATCAGATGGTTTTTACTTCAATTTTAAAACACCGGCCAAATTGTTTTATGTTTGGGGACATAGCTATGAATTTGATCAGTGTGATAACTGGGACCATATAGAGAAATTCCTGGGCAGGATCAGCGGACATGATGAGGTATGGTATGCTACGAACCGTGAGATCGTGGAATATGTAACAGCATATCAAAGATTGATTTTCTCGGCAGATAGCAAGACAGTATATAATCCCTGCGCTATGCCGGTTTATCTGGGTGGAATATTCACAAAGGAATATATGGAAGTTCTTCCCGGACAATCTGTCGAACTTCTTCCACCGATGAACATGTAATATAGCGAAGGGTTTGATAAAGTGTTTCCCCGGCAATGAATCAATCAAGCTCTTCTCAGCGAACAGGCTGTTTCAAGTCTGTATGGACATTGGAACAGCCTCCAGTTTGTACTTGGTAGGGGTAAGAAAGTGAATCTCCATATCATGGCTTCTTTTTTTGAGCTGAACCGTCATACTTTTATTTTTTTGTACCAGCGCTTCTGCGTCTATGGAGCCGATCATAGTTTCATCATAATAATTCCAGACGGAGTTTTTTTTGAAGCCATCAAATCCCGCCAGTGTGACTCTTTTTACGGATGCTTTCACCAATAATTTCAGCAACATCAAACCGGTGCTGTCCGATACATTAACGGAGGAATTAATAAGGTCGGAGTAATTTACCACCCTGGCATGATCCGGTTTTCGTATGATATTGGAAGTGAAAACTACATTCTTATCCTCCAATCGGTCTTTCAATAAATGATATCTTCGTTCATTTCCTATAAATATCATATCCACCCCAAGATCAGGTAAAAAGTTAGTACTAATGACATAAGGCTTATTTTTATGGATATATTCTTGGATTTTCTTTTTATAAGTGACGATATTACGTCCGGGTGCGATAATAAGAACCTCTTTGCCGCTTAATTCATTTCGCAGCGTTTCGATTTCCTCCTCATCATTCACATCATGCTTCTGATAATTTAAGTAAATATTCTCGATGTACTCCTTATCGAAGATATTACGTTTTTCCTCCGGCAGCTGATCCAGCATAATACCGATGGTTCTTACCGGAACGGACTGCTTAGCCAGAAGATGAGTCGTATAATTTGGGTGACAATTCATGGTGGAAGCTAAGTAATAACCTACGGAATAGCCCCAGGATGTAATGCTATAGATTGGGATTAAATACTCATCTATGATTTCCAGCAGAGGAAATACATTATATTTATTTCCAATGGTCTTATTCATATAGTCCGTAATAAGTTCTGTGCAAAGATTCCCTGCACCTCTTCCCATTCCGTAAACAGAGCAATCGATAATAATATCACGATGAATGGGACAGCGAATCATTTCCTGCGCATTAGAAAAAGCCAGCTGAAGATTGTTATGAGAATGGTACCCCAATGCAATTGCAGGATCTAAATTTTTGTTGATCAGAGAAACCATATGTACAATATGATCTTGAAACATGGTTCCAAGGGTATCAACAATGTAAAAGGCATAGGGTTTTAAGGCATTGATTTCCTTTACCAGAGTCAATAGATTGTCATCCGTGTAATTGGCAGAACCTACCGGCTGCATGAATACGAGATAGCCCTTTTTCATCAGTATTTTGGCATATTCGAAGGCTTTTTTCTTTTCCTGTGCGTGAAAAGTAAGCCTGATTCCCTTTACCAGAGAGTTTTTTGCAGGTGACAATTTATCCGGGTGGATTTCCTTTTCACCGATTGCAATCATTGCTACATAGAGTGCTTTGTCATTCCTGTTGTTTAGAAAAGGATGGATATCCGGAGTATCTGTAAAAAGAGAGGAATCCATGTCAACCTCTTTATCCGTTAAAAAGCCGCACTCAATAATATCAATGTCAGACATGGATAAACGTTTCAGCGTATGGCGTATGGTTTGCTCTCCAAACTTCCAGTTATTAATATAACCGCCATCCCGAAGGGTACAATCTAATAATTTTATACTTCTCATGGTTACCTCATTTGCTCTCGGTTAGTTTCTGCCTGTAAATGTTCCATAAAAATTGCGTTTGCGATTTCAAAATCAATTGGTTCATTGATATCGGTGGCTTCAATTTTATCCACTTTTGCAAGATAGGGAGTATCACCGGTTCTTCTGTTTTCCAGGAGGATCAAATCAGAGGAATAGATGTATAAGCCGGTGGTTTCCGCATAGAGAGGTTCCAGATCCTGGGTCTTTAAAACCTTATTGGAGTCAAAATTCATGGGTTTATTATTCTTCCACAGGAATTCTTTTAACTCAACCACACTTAATGCAGAATCATAGCGGCCGCTTAATACCAGATCCAGTGCATCCTGAATGGTATGTTCACTCAAAAAGGGTGCGGTAGCATGTGCCAGGACATAATAATTTGATGTTACATCCATTGCGAAGGCACGAAGTACCTCTAATATCAGAGTGTCCTTACGATCTAAGGATTCGTCTCTGGTTAAATATTGTACTCCTTCCGGCAGATATTCTATAATCAATGGATTGCTGCAATAAACATAAATTTCATCGATACCATTTACTTTTTTTAAGGTTTCCAATATGTAATGGAGCAATGGTTTCCCATTGGTAAACGATTTGGTATTTTTACCCTGAAGTCTTTCATTGTTCATCTTTATTGGCACAAAGGCTACTACATTATTCATATAAAATTCCTTCCTCCTCTAATAGAATATGCGCTGCAGCTTCTTCTTCTTGATAATGTTTCAGCAATTCATTCATTTTAGATAACACCTGATTTTCATCTTTCTCTTTTTGTTTCAGTGCATATTGCATGGCTTTCATCTTCCCGTTTAAAATCATAATAGCGGTTGCTTCCTCACAACGGAATTCCAATGCAGACCCGGAATAATTCAGTGTTTTTTTTCCCTCGATTGACAATATGGTTCTCCTTTCCTCTTCGTTTTCGCAATAGATCCAGAATTCATTTTTATGATCATGTTGATCTTTTAATAGGATAAAATTATTATGATCTAAATCAGGATAAGTTAAAAAGGAATAGGCTTTATTAAAATTCAAAAAAATAAGAAGATCTGTTCCCGGATTTCTGATATAAGCAGTGTCGCTTGTTTCCCATATCATTGGTTGTCCGCCGTCAATATAGATGATATCGTCTGCCTCCTTGCCGGTAAAATCCTTTGAAAACAGGGATAAGAAATGATCCAGGTGACTGGGGTTTATATGATGGGTAATCATTTTCTGACCATGAAAAACTTCATTGATTAGATAAGCTGTAAGATACATTTTATGAAGTCTTTCATAGTGAACCTCGATATCCGTACCAAAACTGATGGTATTTTTTGAAATATGAGTCATTCCTCCGGTAGAGGTTGAACTGGCCGTAAGCACCACATCAATATCCTCCTCCAAAATAAAAGGTAATAATTCTGAGGGAAGCGTATTATTAAGGACAATTGATCCCGGCAGCAATCCTTTATAATCAATCCATCGGTCTTTCGGATGGGGCTTCACAATTATGGTACAATCACTTGCAAAATAATCGAGCAAAAGTGTGGTGATGCGTTCCTGGACCTCAAGATTCTTGATTGTGAGTGTCCTTAAAAACTGTGTCATGTAAACAGCTGCTTTTCCAGTATGATTCAGCTTAATTCGCTTCGCGTCATACAGCGAAAGAAGATCTTCGATTACTGCTGGTGACAGGGAACGGACAACATTGTAGATAGAGAAATCCACAGCTTTTTTATCAAAAAATCCTTCCGGCTGATTTTTTATATCACATAGTTTATCTATAACAAATAAACTTCTTCCTACGCCCTTAAGATAGTTACTGAGAACATAGTTTGTAAGATTAAGTTCTCTTATGATCGTAAGGTATCGTTCCATATCGCCCAGCATACCGCTGGCGTCTTCAAGATAGTGATGCGCTATCTTATGGTATAACAAATAAACACCGACAGACCATTGATCTGCTGCAATGTAGATTTCTTTAAACTGTCTAAACCCCAAAGGATACCATTTCTCCACCTCTGTGCAGATATTTCTGATTACCTCTAATATATCGTTTTCACTGCTGTGTAAATTCAGCGTTTTTCCATGGCTAAGTCGAAAAGAACCTTCCGGAACAGATAAAATCTCATCAAACCAGGAGAAGGAATCTAATTGATGAAGGAATGCCTCCAGTTCATTTTTAGGCATAATATGCTCAACAATCATAAAGGTAGCTTTCTCGTCCCTGTGATATGCTAATTTATGTACGATGCAGCTTAAAACGTGATATGAAGTAGATGCATGATATAAAATCATACGATAGCTCCCCCTAACTCCTCTTCTAATACAAATAATCCTTCTTTTGCGTGATCCAGAATCGCATTGATATCCGATGGATCCAGGATAAGATCGGCATTCTTTTCCTGATAGGTAGAAAAAGCATGGCAATAATCAGTGAGTGCCTGTTTGATTATTTCCTTCTTTCCTTCATCCATAAAGTTGGGTTGAACGAAGGCAATCTCATCTTCATAAATTCCTGTGAGATAAGGCATATCCATTTGCAGTATCCGGTGAAGGGTTTGAAGCTCTTTTGCGTCCTTATTCAGATATTGACTCATAGAAAGCGTCGAGATCTTTATTCCGGAATCGATCTCCATGGCACATTGAAGAAAACTGTTAAGAGAAGATTTTCCCGGCATAGGGTCAACGACGAAGAGATTTTGATTATCTCTCAGATATTGTTTCAGATAACGCAGGACCGCTTCTCCGGCTTTCAATCTGGAGTTCTCCCGTGCTTCTTCAATAAATTCCTCCCTACAGTCTTTTAGCAGATGATCCTGAAAGGAGAAGCCAAGTGACGATGCAATTCGACCTGCCGGATAGGAATTGATGATATAACAATCCTCGATTAAGTCATCCCAATCTTCTTTGACAGCAGGGAAAGAACCGGCAAAACCTGTCCAGATACAGGGATTTAATTCACCGAAATATTTGGAATAAAGTATTGCAAAGATACATTCAGGATCGCATAATGCAATTACTGCGGCATTGCTGCAAAGAGCCATTTGATAAGTTTCCTCCAGGAATGCATAAACTGCCGGGGCTAAATATAGGTAAGTTATCTCATAAAGATTCTTATGATTGTATTGTCCGCCAAATAATTCAATGCCCGCTATGGTCTGATAGACTTCCTTGAATTCCTTTGACATTGGAGGAAGAGGAATACTTCTCATGATTTCTTTTGAAGAACGGTAATAATAAGCAGCAAATTTATATCTTGCGGAAGTTTTGCATGCTGAACCAAAATTTGCACTGACAACAGCAAATTTTTCCTCCATCTTATCCTTCTCCATCGTATGTTGTTTCATAAATTCATTTCTCATCCTACGGAAGGGAAGTTTCTGTTCGCTGGAAACATAGATCTCGGATAATTTTATTGAAAATCCACTCAAAATATCTTCGATGTCTTCTTTTGAATAACTGGTTTCAAGGATCCCTATCATGGATGAATGATTATATGCAGCTATTTCCAGTGCTCTTTTCAGATAAGGGTTTATAACGAGGTGTCTTTTTAACATACTGATTTCCATATCTTTTGATATGGGTAAAGAGAGTTCTTTTGAAATTTCTTCGTAGATACTTGTGATCGTTTGATAAGAATTTATTTTTTTCTTGCGTAGTTGATAAAAACCCGGTAAATGATTTGCTTCCTCTATTTTATGAAAGATGGAATCCATATCCTGCGACAATTCGAGTAATGAGTGGAAGATATCTGTAATAATATAGGGGTATTTCATGATATCTGCTGCATATAGATAAACTTTTGAACGTCTATGAATTCTTGCGATACATTTTCTCCCCGGAACGAATTCCTTGAAAGCATAATTTTTATGGAGTACAAGGCAGTAAAGATTTATCTTTATGAGATTCCATACAAATTTGAACGGTCTTTTAAAAATCCATTCTTTATTACCGGCGACATAGGTCCCGGTGTAAAAAGCAATATCAGCATTACCGGAGGTTAATCGGTGATATAATTCCTTTTTCAGTTTTTTTAACATTCTTTGGCCTTTCAGCTCCCTATTCTGTTAATATTTTTAGTTCTTTCTGATTATATCATCTTCTTACAAAACTATAGTAAAGACTTTGTAAAGAGTGTGATAAAACTACTTGAAGTTTATCAATATTATATAGAATGTTGCTACATTACATTAGAAAAACAAGAGAGCAGGGGTGGACTTTTACTTTGTCCCAGAACTTAGAAATTTGTTTTTGGAAAATGATAGTAACTGAAATATTCCGGAATTATGTCGTGAGGGATGACAGGAGGCCAGCCCTGTGGTATATTAGAACTCTGTAGGAAACAATTTTTAGCGTGACATAGTCACAGATAAAAATGTAATTCGGTGATATCATATGAAAAAATGAAGGCAGTGATCACTGCAGGAAGGAAGGTGACGTATGCAATATCTGATTTCCTTTTTAGAAGGAGTCATTACCTTTATATCTCCATGTCTTTTACCTATGCTGCCTGTTTATATTTCTTATTTTGCAGGCGGGAATGAAGACAAAAGAAAGACGATAAAAAATGCGCTTGGATTTGTACTGGGATTTACCATTGTTTTTGTACTGCTGGGTGCTTTTGCCGGAAGTATCGGAATGATTCTGAAGGAACATTCTGCGATTGTAAATCTAATTACGGGTGGAATTGTCATCTTGTTTGGATTGCATTATTTGGGAATTTTGCACAGCCGATTCTTGAGTTCCAATCATAAGGTCGCGTATGAAATGAGACAGCCGGGATTCCTGTCTTCCGTACTGTTTGGAATTGTCTTTTCCATTGGATGGACACCATGTGTCGGTGCTTTTTTGGGCTCGGCGCTTATGATGGCATCTCAAAAGGGGACACTATTAGAAGGAATGTTACTTTTGATAACCTATTCCACAGGACTGGGGACTCCATTTATCCTTAGTGCGCTATTGCTGGACCGGTTAAAAAGCACCTTTCAATTTATTAAGAATCACTATGCAGTGATTAATAAGGCCGCGGGAATCTTCCTGATCTTGATTGGAATTGCGATGATTACCGGGGGCATGGGTTATATTATAACTTTTTTTAGCTGAGCCAGTGAAACACGGAGTTTTGGAGGTAGTGTAAAAATTAAAATTTTCACACGGCATTGGCAGCATGGAGGATTTATATGAAAAAGCAGAACAATTATATCAAATTAATCATAAGCTTAGCAGTTATGGTGATTTTAATCGCAGGCAGTTATTTTGGCTACCAATACTTAAAGGACAAATATAAAACGGATCAGCTTAACAATATGGAAGCTCAAAATGCAGATCAGCAGGAGGATGCACAGACGGCTCAGGAGGAATCACAAGAAAATGCTTCCTCAAAAGCAATTGATTTTACAGTTTTAGATGCGAATGAAAATGAAGTAACTTTGGAATCAAGGATTGGAAAACCGGTCGTACTTAATTTCTGGGCAAGCTGGTGCGGACCCTGCAAAAGTGAAATACCTGACTTTGAAAAACTGTATAAAGAATATGGTGATGATATTGAATTTGTTATGGTAAACTTAACGGATGGGACGCGGGAAACCATCGAGGGAGCAAAGAAATTTATTGAGAAGGAGGAGGTTACATTTCCGGTGTATTTTGATGTGAACAGCGAGGCGGCAGCAGCCTATCAGGTTACTTCCATTCCCACCACATACTTTATTGATGATCAGGGATATCTTGTTGCTTATGCAAAGGGAGCCATGGATGAGGAAATGATTCGTAAAGGAATTGATATGATTTATGAAAAAGGAGGCACATCGGATTAGTCCGATGTGTCTTCATTGTATTTTTGGTTCAATTAATTTATAATGAATTTCAAAGCAGGTGAAAAGGAGGATTATCTATGTCAGAGGCAGAACTTATTAATGTATTAAGAGATCGTTTTGAGAAAAATATGAATCGTCATGAAGGTGTTGAATGGAAAAAGGTGCAGGCAAGGATGGAAACGGATACGAAGAAACTTACATCCCTCAACGAAATGGAAAGAACAGGCGGAGAGCCTGATGTTGTTGCTTATGATGAAACTACCGGCGAATATCTCTTTTGTGATTGTTCTGCGGAAAGTCCCAAGGGACGCAGAAGTATTTGTTATGACCGGGAAGCACTGGAATCAAGGAAAGAAAATAAGCCGTCGAATTGTGCTGCAGATATGGCTGCTGCCATTGGCATCGAAATCTTAACTGAAAAACAATATCGGGAATTGCAAAGACTGGGAAATTTTGATATGAAAACGTCAAGTTGGTTGAAAACACCGGATGACATCAGAAAACTTGGGGGTGCTATATTTGGAGACTTTAGATATGGTCATGTTTTTGTATACCATAATGGAGCGGAATCTTACTATAGTGTCAGAGGGTTTCGGGGATGTCTGAGAGTGTAAGCGAAAGACTTTGCAAGAGGTAAAGTTGCGGTTAATGAGCGAATACAATGCCATGTTTGGCTGGACATATGGGGAGAAGGGGAATATGGTAAGAAAAGAGAACAGGAAGCGTAAGATTTTGTTAGTCGATGATGATATGGATTTATCCATGATAGTCAGAGATATGTATGAGCATTACGGTTATGAGGTCACCCTGGCAACAAACAGTGACGAAGCCTTTCAACTGCTGGAGACAAAGGTGTTTCATGTGATTATACTGGATATTAACTTACCGGGAATTACAGGCTTTGAAGTGTGCCGGGAACTGCGTAAGTTCTCAACGGTACCTGTTATTTTCTGCAGTGCGAGAACGAGTGAGAATGATAAACTCACAGGACTTGACATAGGAGGGGATGATTATCTGGCAAAACCCTACTCCCTGAAGGAGCTTTTGTCCAGAACGAATTCGTTAATGCGAAGAACGTATGGCTTTGGGGAGGGTGGCAGGACATTTGTTTTGGGGGAGGGAACAGATAATAAAATCATGATCTTTGAGGAGGACCGACGGGTTACAAGAAATGATAAGCCGGTGAATCTGGCACTGAAAGAATATGACTTACTCTTATTTCTTGTAGAACATGCGGGGGAGATCTTAAAAAAAGAAATAATCCTTGCTCAGGTGTGGGGGGCCTTCAGTCAGGTTGAAATGTCTACCCTTACGGTACATGTCAGGTGGCTCCGGGAAAAATTGGAGTGTGATCCTTCCGATCCCGCTTATATCAAAACAGTTTGGGGTGTTGGATATCGGTTGGAGGAAAGGGAGTCAAATGGAGAATGTTAATCAATCCATGAAAGTGCAAATCATTCAAATAGGTATCGCATTTGCTATTATGATAACACTTGCAGCAGCAGTGAACAGCTATCAAATCATATCCGATGAAAAGAACAATCAGTATAATCGTGAGATGATTGTTTCGCTGAATGAGATCAGTAATCTGACACAGGTCAATGGTGTGAGTCCGGCATCGGAGCAAATTCAGACCTTGATCCAGAGCATTCCTCTTGCACAGGGAGGGGATGTGTACAAGAGCGTAAGACCGGTAGTTGTTCAATATTTGATCAGTCTGATCTTTATGATGCTTATCGTAGGCTATTGTTATGTACGTATTCTCCGACCCTTTCATAAACTGGAAGCATTCACCGGGGAGATTGCAAAGGGCAACTTTGATATGCCGCTTTCTTATGAACGCAAGAATATGTTCGGAGCCTTCACCTGGGCGTTCGATCATATGAGAAAAGAGATAAAGAAAGCCCGCTCCTGTGAAAAGGAAGCGATTGAAAATAATAAAACGGTCATTGCTACCCTGTCCCATGATATTAAAACGCCCATTGCATCAATCAAAGCCTATGCAGAGGGTCTGGAAGCTAATATGGAGGACAGCATGGAAAAAAGAGCGTATTATCTGAGTGTAATTGTGCGAAAATGCGATGAGGTTACAAAGCTGACCAACGATCTCTTTCTCCATTCCCTGTCCGATTTACAGAAACTTCAGATCGAATCGGAACAGGTGGCAGTTCATGAACTTCTTCGGCAGATGGTGGATGCGATGAATCCGGATAAAGGGGATCTTTGCATATGTGGTGAAATTATCCCCGCTGCCATTTATGCAGATAGCAGAAGACTTGGACAAGCCTTTGAGAATATTATAAATAATGCCAGAAAATATGCTCCGGGTCCGATTTCTATCTGGACAAGCATAGAAGATACGGTAACGTACGAAATTCACATCAAGGATGAAGGAACGGGTATTTTACCGGAGGATATGCCTTTTGTCCTGGATAAATTTTACCGCGGAAGAAACGGGAAGATGTTACCCGGGGCAGGCCTTGGCTTGTATATTGTAAAATATATCTTGGAGCAGATGAGTGGGAGCGTCAGACTCTTGAACAGAGAGGATGGGTTGGAGGTAATTTTAAGTCTTCCGGTTTCTTAAGGACTTCTTAATATTTATTTTGATAGAATCAGGAGGAAGTTGAAGGCAGGGCTTGGTTTGCAGCTTTCATCAGATTAAATAATAAAGGGGTCTTATCAATGAAACAGGTATTACTTTCGGCTAAGAATTTATGTAAAAGCTTTGCGCATAACGGAAATCAAAATCATGTGATTGACCAGGTGAGTCTGGATATTTATCAGGGAGACTTCACTGTCATTATGGGCGCCTCCGGATCGGGAAAATCCACCTTGCTCTATTGCCTGAGCGGTATGGACAGTGTTACATCCGGTCAGGTGATTTATCAGGAAAAGGAGATTTCCTCTTTAAAGGAAAAGGAAATCGCGCGTTTACGGGTGGAGGAATTTGGATTTGTGTTTCAGCAGATGTACCTTGTCAGCAATCTCAGCCTGATGGAGAATGTTGTTATTCCGGGCTTTTTGAAAAAAGGCAGAACAGCGGCACAAGTAAGGGAACGAGCAGGTGCTCTATTAAAAAAAGTGAATATTGATGAGGTAAAGGATCGGCTTCCTGCGCAGGTATCGGGTGGCGAGGCCCAGCGTGCGGCTGTCATCAGAGGAATGATCAATGAGCCGGGGCTTCTTTTTGCGGATGAACCTACCGGTGCCTTAAACAGAAAAAATACAGATGATGTTCTGGGTCTGCTCAGCGTTCTGAATGAGGAGGGGCAGAGTATCCTAATGGTAACCCATGATATCCGTGCTGCCATTCGTGCCACAAGACTGGTCTATCTGGAAGATGGAAAAATCGGTGGAGAGATGACAATGATGCCGTATCGTGATGAGGATGTGAAAAGCCGTGAGGCACAGGTCAATGCATGGCTGTCCTCCATGAATTGGTAGGGGGGCACAAAAGCATGAGAGAATTATGGATGATTATGAAAGCAAATGTAAAAGGTGGGAAGTCAGGATTTATCAGTATAGCAGTGTTGATGTTGATTGTTTCTGTAACATTAACAACCGTGTTAACCGTTAAAATAAATTCTACCACACATGTGAAAGAAACCATAAAGGCGGACGGGTTTGGAGATATATGGGCAGGATTTAACAATGCCAAGGTTGAGCAGGCGGGAACGACAATTGATGCACTGGTAAAGCAAATTGGACAATGTGAAGAAACTGGAAAGGTATTTGTCACAGACTGTGTCTATGTGAAGCTCAAGGAATTTAATGGTCGTAAGGACAATGGCAGCAATCTGATCATGCAGGTGAATCATCCCGGGGGTCTGCATTATCAGTTCTTCACAAAGGACGGGAAAGACTTAACAGACGAGCCACCGGTGTTAAAGGCCGGAGAGATTGCTGTCCCCTATTCTTATAAGACATTATTCGATTGCAACATTGGAGATACCTTATATGTGGAGGATCGTGGAGACAAAAGAGGCTTTCGGGTCAGTTATTTTTTTGAGGATCCATTTATGGGCTCCAGCTTAATAGGAGTAAAGACCATCTTGTGTTCTCAGGAAGATTTGGAGCATATGACAGCACTTGGAGTAAAAGATCCGTTTGGTTCCTTTTCTCCCGGTACGATTATAAATGTCTCAAAAAAAGAGGGCATATCGCTCACCGATACCCATTTCATTCGGATATTAAATGAGAAAACCAATTACACCGGGTTTGCATTTCTTTCCATGTCAGCGAGCCAGGCGATCAACTATATGCTGATCCTGACCAATATATTCAGTGGTATTTTAGTCGCATTTGTTATTCTTCTGGTTATTGTAGCCCTTATTATCATCGGTCATCACATCAACAACAGTATTGAGATGGACTTTGTAAATCTTGGTATATATAAATCCATCGGATTTACGGATCAAAAGCTCAGAACGATCAATATGTCACAGTATTTACTGGCAGCCTTCTTGGGAATTATGATAGGAATGCCAATTTCTGTGCCGATGATCGGATTGATTAACGAGATGACGAAGCCTGTGACGTGCTTGCAGATTTCAGCAAATATTCCGATGGTATGGTGTGTGTCAATCCTCCTTTTGATTTTACTCTTCATTAGCGTATTTGTAAGGCGGAAACTACGCAGAATTTCCCGTATCACACCGATTCGGGTCATCCGCGGTGCCAAAGATGATATTTATTTTAAAAGCAGACTGCAACTGGGCATTCAACAACGCGGAATGAAGTTCTTCCTTACGTACCGTCAGCTGACCTCAGGACTGAAACAGTATCTGGGAGCAATGGCGATCACAGCGATTCTTGTGTTTTTCTTATGCATGGTGAGTATGATGGTAATTTGGATTGGTAATGACGGGAAAAACCTGAATAAATTATTTAGTGCCTTTGATCAGGATCTTACTGTTAATTACTATGATGAATCAGAAAGAGCCGGAGTGGAGGCTGCCATTGAAGAAAAGTCCCAGATCAGAGCACACTTTAAAATCACCACGCTATATATGCTCATTGACGATGTACAGGTATATACGTTGGTCTGTGATACGCCGGAGGTTATCAACTCGGTATTTGAGGGTAGAACGTGCCGGTATGAGAATGAAATTCTTGTGACGCAATTTCTGGCGAATGAATTAAATGTTTCTCTCGGTGATGAGATTACCATAAAGTATGGTGATGATAAAGCAGAGTTTATCATCAGCGGCTACTACGAATGTGCAAATGATCTGGGGATTAATTTTGCCATGAGCGCACAGGGGTATCAGCGTCTGACGGGAGAAGGAGTCAAGAAAATGACGGATATTTATAACCTGAACGATAACTCCGTGGTAAGCGGACTGGTGAAGGAATTAAGCAGTACCTATGGGGAAGGGAGCCTGAAGGCATCGGAGGGTGACGTGTTTGAAGCCATGGGATCCATTGTTACTGCGGTAAAGAGTATTTCGGTTGTCATTTACATCATTGCCATCCTCTTTGTTCTCGTTACGGTATACATGATGTGCGGTAAGATATTTGCAAAGGAGAAGAAAGATTACGGTATTTATAAGGCCTTGGGTTTTACATCAAGTGAACTTAGAGTGCAGTTTGCCCTGAGATTTGCTATGGTTGCTGTATTAGGATCTATCCTTGGCATTATCCTGAACCTTGCCCTTTCGGATGTATGCGGCAGCTTCCTGTTCTCCTTCATGGGTGTGAGCAGGGCCGGTGTCCATGTGATCTGGTGGATCAATGGAATTCCGATGGTTTTTATGATCTTGAACTATTTCGTTTTTTCCTATCTTGCCTCCGGCAGGATAAAGAGGGTGGAGACACGGATTTTGATCAGTGATTAAGGTTGTTGGCACTGCTTCGGAATCATTTATGAAATCATATTCGCAGCCTGATATGGAGCGCGAACAGTAATGATTCCAAAGCAATCCCTTCAAGAAATGTGTTTCAAATATTTGAATAATAAAGGACAATGTAGTAAAATAAGGAGGCGAGTACATTATTTAGAACATAGGAGAGTGGCATGAATTTATTTAAAGAATTTTTAAAGGGAATTTTAATCGGGATAGCCAATATTATTCCGGGTGTCAGCGGAGGGACTATGGCTGTCTCCATGGGTGTATATGATAAGATAATCATGGCAATCACCGGCATTCGAAAACACTTTCGAAAGAGTGTCTTTACTCTGATTCCATATGGAGCCGGTGCAATTGCAGGAATAGGAGCCTTATCCTTCTTTGTAGAATATACGCTGCGTAATTTCCCCATGCAGACCAGCGGGGCTTTTATCGGCTTAATTATCGGCGGCATCCCGGTTATCGTTAATAGGATGAAAGGAGCTAAATGGAATGTGCCCAATACAATCGCCTTTCTTTTGTTTTTCCTCCTTGTGATCAGTATGGCTTTCTTAAATGGGAATGAGGGCAGTGCGACTGATATCGCGATAAATGCAGGTACGGTGGTTCAGTTGTTTTTCGTAGGGATCATCGCATCAGCTACCATGATTATTCCCGGTGTAAGCGGATCGATGGTTATGATGATTATGGGATTTTATGGAATTATTATAACGAGTATCAGTAATTTCATCAGTGCACTTGCAGGGTTTCATATCGCTGCATTGCTGCATGAAGTCGGAATTTTATTACCCTTTGGATTGGGTGTACTAATTGGGATTGGTTTAATTGCAAAACTGATCGAGCTATTATTTACGAAGCTTCCCACCATCACGTATTGTTCGATTCTTGGTTTGATTGCCGGATCACCTATCGTTATTATTAAAAAGATCGGATTATCTTCTGTAACCTTAGGAACCGTTATCGTTACGGTGCTTACCTTTTGCATCGGATTTGCTGTATCATTTCTTTTAAGTAAGGATGAAAAAGAATAATTCTGTGATCAGAAACACCAATGAAAAAGAAATCCGCTATTCCTGTGTTTTACGGAATAGCGGATTTTTAATTCGCAACAAGTGAAATGGCCTGCCGGTTCATCTTGTTTATGACAGGTAAAACAGCTTACCGCTTCCTCTGGTTATAGGGATTGAAGTAATTTCTCCAATTCTTCGGATAGCACTTTTGCATTCGTAAAGTCATGATCCTTCAAAGCGAGTTCTATTTTGGTTTCCACTGCTTTTTTCTTTTGTTCGGTTTCCAAATAGTCCTTATCAAAATGACGTGCATACGTTCTCTGTCGGAATTTTCGCATACTTAATTTCCGGATCGTCTGATCTTCGATGATGAGAACATAATCCATACAGTTTACAATGGTGTAGAAATCATGAGAGATCATTAATATAGCACCCTTATAGTTTGCGATAGCCTGTTCCAGTGCCAATTGAGAATAGGTATCCAAATGGCTGGTAGGTTCATCCAGAAGCAACAGGTTCGCCCTTCCGGCACCGATTTTGGCAAGCTGAAGGAGATTTTTTTCTCCCCCGGACAGGGAGCCGATTTTTTGGTACAGGATTTTTTCGTCAAAACCATAGTTTGAAAGCCAGGCAGTGATTTCATCATAGGTTTCAAAGCCCATTTGAAAGAATTCATCCGAGACGAAAGCAGACTCCTCCAGCATTTCACCCTGAAATTGAGATAAGAAAGCCATTGTAACGTAGTCCGGTGTCTCAACTGCATGATGATGCTGATAAATATCCCGGAGCAGGGTTGTTTTCCCTGTACCATTGGCTCCAATGAGGGCAACTTTATCCGTAGCGTTTAATTCAAAGTTAACATGCTCTAACAGCAATTCATCAAAGGCAGCATGATAATCTTTGACCTTTAAGCAGAGGGTATTCTCCGAAGGCGTATCGGTAACAAAGCGGATATTGGGTTGTTTGATCTCAACAAAGGGCACTTTAATTCTTCGCGCCTCTAATCGTTCCTGTATCTTAATTCTGGCCTTTAAGGATTTTCCTCGGGAAGCTTCCGTAAAGATGGTTGCGGCGGATCTTAATTTTTGAATCAGGACTTCATTTCTCTCGATCTCCTGTGTATCGGCATCAGCCAGTTCCATTAATTCGATTTTGCTTTGAAGCAGGGAAAAGTTATAATCAAGATATCGTCCGTTAAATTCCTGAAGAAGTTTATTTTCCAGGTGTAAAATTTTATTGAAACAATGATTTAAAAGATATCGGTTGTGGGTGATAACCAACATACTTCCCTTGTGTGAATTAATTAAATCTTTGAGGGAATTCAAGTTTTCAAAGTCCAGAAATACGTCAGGTTCATCCATAATCATCAAATCGGGACCGGTTAGCATCTCCTTAATTACCTGAATCAGTTTAAACTCTCCGCCACTGAGCTTTGAAACCGGAAGATCTGCCTGTTTATTCAGGTTAGCCAGCATCAGCTGTTTATTCATGTTGCTTTCGAAATCCTCGCCGCCAATTGCATGAAATGCATCTAACGCCTCCTGATATTGAATCAGAAGAGCATCAATCTCCAAAGAGGACTCCATTTCAGTACAAACCTCCGTAATTTGATGCTGCAGTTTTATAAATTCTTCACTGATAAATTCTATCACTGTGAGATCTTTCGTATGATCCGGCGGTAAGAACTGACTGACATATCCGATTCTTAAAGAAGGGGATATCTCCAGCGTTCCGTCGTACATATATCTGTCCGGCGATCTCAGGATATCGATTAATGTACTTTTTCCACTTCCGCTTGTGCCGATAAAGGCACAATGTTCACCATCTTCTATCGTGAATGAAATATTTTGATACAAATCCTTTTGGGAAAATGAGAAGGATAAGTTATCAACTTTTATCATAGTAACCTCCATATTGCCAATACCCCGGAATTTGGGCATCAGCACAAATTTGCCATGTGAAATTTTTAATTTTCACGGTAATCTCCATACTGCCATTGAAAGGCATAGTAATCCCAGGCGATAATTTCAGTGCTTGGTTGATCTGGAAAAAAGGACCCATCAATTTTAGCCCTTTCATGTACCATCCGATTTCAGGTATTATCGCAATGAGGGGGATGATATAGACACTTTGACACGTCCATCCTTGGTAGCATAACACTTTTAATGAAAGATTTCAATCATTTCATGGGAGGCGGTATGTTTTCGCTGTTGTCAATCTTCAATTGATTCGGTAAAATGAGTAAGAGAGGCAAAAATCGATATTCGCTTTTCTATTAAAGCAGGAGGTTTGGTTTGGAAAATAGAGGATTTCACGATTATACTGTAAGTGAAGAGATCAAGAAGGCACTGAAAGGATTAGCATATGAGCTTCCCACTAAGGTTCAGGAACAAGTCATTCCTTTGGCACTGGATAAAAAAAATCTGATTGTAAAGGCGCAGACCGGCAGCGGCAAGACGGCGGCTTTTGCAATTCCCATCTGTGAGGTGATTCAATGGCTGGAAAATAAACCTCAGGCACTTATTTTGACTCCGACGAGGGAACTGGCTGTTCAGGTGGAAGAAGATGTTACAAATATTGGCAGATTGAAAAGGGTGAAAGCCGCGGCAATCTATGGAGGACATCCTTTTGCAATGGAGAAGGCACAGCTGAAGCAAAAAACACATGTTGTTGTCGGCACGCCGGGGCGTGTCATGGATCATATAAAAAGAGGGACATTAACCCTTGACAAAGTTCAGTTTGTGGTGATTGATGAAGCGGATCGAATGTTAGATATGGGATTTCTTGAGCAGGTTCAATTTATTCTGGACAAGCTTCCCATGCAGCGGACTACCTTGTTGTTCTCCGCTACCATGCCGGATGAAATGAAGGTCATCTCCGGCGCATATATGCAAGATGCCAGCTATATTGATGTCAGTCAGGCAGATATTACCGCAGATGGAATTCGTCATACCATCTATTTCTCAGAAGAGGAGGAGAAGTTTGAACTTCTGATGGATGTTACCATCACGGAGCAGCCGGATAGCTGTATTATCTTTTGCAATACAAAGGACGGGGTAGATATGCTGCAATCCCGGTTGGCAGGTCAGGGATACCGCTGTACTAAAATTCACGGTGATATGGAACAGGATGACCGGCTGATCTCTATGAAGCGCTTTCAAAGGGGAGTGTTTTCCTACCTGGCCGCTACTGATGTAGCAGCGAGAGGGATCGATACCGGGCATATTTCCCTGATTATTAATTATGATATTCCTTATGATAAGGAAGGATATGTACATCGTACCGGAAGGACAGGACGGGCAGGACAAAAGGGAAAAGCAATTACCTTTGTAACATCGGCACAGCTGCGTTACCTTAAAAACATTGAGGCGTATATCGGGTTTGAACTTGACCAGATGACAAGACCGTCCGCTGAAGAAGTGGCACTTTGTAAGACTTCTTTCGATGAGAAGAGAAAAGAGACACCCATCCTCAGACCGGAAAAAGGTGATGAATTAAACAAGGACATTATGAAACTCCGATTTAACGCAGGAAAGAAAAAGAAGCTGAGAGCAGCCAATTTCGTTGGGGTAATCTCTAATATTGAAGGTGTTACTGCAGAGGACATCGGAGCTATTACCATCCTGGATACGCTTACCTATATAGAAATACTTAACAATAAGGGAACATTGGTGCTGGAGACAATGAAAAATACCAGGATTGGCAACAAACAGTTAAAAGTAACACAGGCGATGGATAAAAGGGATTGAATGGATTCATGAAGGAGTAAACAAGTCGTCAGATACTTAGACCAAACTCTAAGTATCTGATGGCTTATTTTTATTCTCCATTCGATGAAAAAGCCTTTCTCTGGTAAAAAAGGATTCAATTGATAGAATAAATATCGTTTTGTCATCAAATATGTAAAAAAATGGGTGAAAACGATTATGATGCGTGGGAAGCGAACAAATTGAAAAATATACTTGACATTGATAAATCTCTAAGTGATATCATCATAAGCACCACAGAACAAGAACTTTCATAACACATACATTGCGCTGGAATGGGAGATGTTAAATGTTCCATATTATGTAATCCAAGTAAAAAAAGATTTGTGAATTAGATTATGAAAAATGTCAGGCGGACTGCTGATTATAATGAAAGGAAGATTATTATGTCAACTAATGGAAAGAAAAATTGGACCTCGGCAGATATTCCATCACAGGAGGGACGCACTGCTGTCATTACCGGAACCGGTGGAATCGGCTATGAAGTTGCATTGGAGATGACGCGTGCAGGAGCAAAGGTCATCATGGCCGGGCGAAATAAGGTGAAAGGGGAGGAAGCCATCAGAAACGTTCAAAAACAGGTTCCCGAAGGCAAGATACGCTTCGAGCAGCTTGACCTGGCAGATCTTGCATCGGTCAAGGCCTTTGCTGAAAGGCTTAAATCCCGGGAGAAGAGTCTGGATACTCTTGTCAATAATGCTGCGGTTATGAATCCTCCTCAGCGGCAGGTTACAAAAGATGGTTTTGAATTGCAATTGGGCACAAATTATCTTGGGCATTTTGCCTTGACAGCGAATCTGCTGACACTTCTTAAAAAAGGAAATCATCCGAGGGTCATTACGTTAAGCAGTATTGCACATCGTTCGGGATCCATTAATTTTGATGATCTTCAATACGAACGTAATTATAAGCCGATGGAAGTCTATTCCCAGTCCAAGCTCGCCTGTCTGATGTTCGCCCTTGAACTGCAACAAAAAAGTGATGCAAATGGATGGGGAATTAACAGCATGGCGGCACATCCGGGGATCTCAAGAACAGAACTCATTCCAAATGGAGCAGGGAAAAACAGCAGAGCAGGAATCATTAGACTGTTATTTGGACCATTTTTGTTTCAGCCTGCCGCTCATGGAGCCTGGCCGCCTCTTTATGCGGCCACAGCGATAGATGCAGTGGGAGGAACTTATTATGGGCCCTCTAAAATGGGAGAGATGAGAGGATATCCGATGGTTGCTAAAATAGCAGAACAGGCGCTGGAGAAAGAAGTGGCTTACAGGTTATGGAAGGAATCTGAAAAGTTGACAAATGTAACATTTCAGCTTTCTTAAGCTTGTTCAGTAAACAGACTGGATAAGGAAGTACCATCATCCGTATTATAAAGGGCAATTTTTAAATCGATGATGTTCAAATTTTTCTTTAAATCATCGATTTGATCTATCACCGCCTTTCGGTGTTCGAGCATAATCTGTTTTCGCTGTGCTGAGGTATCAGGACCTTGCATCGCCAATTCCATATACCGTTTGATATCCTTGACCTGCATTCCTGTATTCTTTAAACAGCAGATAAATTTGATGAGATTTAAGTCTGAATCCCGAAACTGCCTGTTCCCGGCGGCATTCCTTGAAACAAAGGGCAGAAGACCTTCTTTGTCATAGAATCGGATGGTATGTGTTGAAATATGACAAATGTTTGCTACTTCATTTATGCTATACATTTATTTCTCCTCCTTATTGTATAAAAGATAGAATCAAGGGCATGCAGGATAAGCAGATGCCTGACTTTGACTTAAGTAAAACGCTAAGCAGTATGATTAGTATACCCCTGATATTCAAAATACACAAGTACTTCCTATACCTGCGGGTTTTGGTCAAGAAGGATCAGAAACGCAGAAATACTATAAATTCAACATAAAAATTCAGAATTCATATGGAAATATATTGAAATCTGATGTAGAATTATCCTGTACTGAATCAATATGATATCAATAGTTGCAGGGGCCTTAAGCCCCAATAAAATGCCGCAGATAAAGGTGTAGTTACAGATTGGCGGGAAGAAGAGGGGGAGATAATGTTATGTCACTTATGATTAAACTACAAAGTATTGTTTTGGATTGCAGTAATCCGTCAGAGCTGGCAAAATTCTATAGGGAATTGCTTGGTGGAGAAATTACGTATGAAATTGAACCATTTGTATGCGTATCGATACCTGGGGAGTCAATCAGTATTTCGTGTCAATATGAAGAGGCCTATTTCCCTCCGGTTTGGCCCGGGTCACCGGAGGATCAAAGGAAAATGGAACATCTTGATTTTACAGTGATGAACATAGAAGAAGCAGTTGAATATGCAGTATCACTGGGTGCAACTAAGCCCGACTCCCAATATTGGAGTCCGGAGCTGGGCTCACCGTGGGTTACTCTCCTTGATCCGGCAGGGCACCCATTTTGTTTGTGTTTACATGAAGACGATTTATCGTAATCCAATAGAATACCTCAGGACCTCAGATGAATAAATCAGGGGTCCTTGTTTTTTGAATTAACTGGAATAAAACAGATTGACAAATCAATTGAATTGATTTATTATTGAATAAATGTTCATTCAAAGGAAGTGATAGTATGCCTCGCACCAAAGAAGCTTTTGAAGCCATACGTGAGACAACGCGCCAAAGAATAGAAGCTGCGGCACTGTCTTTATTTTCAAGAAAGGGGATTTCAGTTACCATTGGAGAAATTGCACAGACGGCAGGACTTAGTAAGGGGTTACTATACAGCCATTATATCTCCAAAGACGCATTGATTGCCACGCTCGTGCGCAAAGCCACTGTCAGCTCAAGTCAAAAAATTATTGGAATTTCCCAAAATGATAGCACCGCTGCCACGAAGATTAGGCAAATCACGTCCATGATGTGTGAGATGGTCTCTGAGTTACCGATCGGAATTGAATATTTTATGTTTATGATACAGGTCAGGATGAGCGGTTTTCAGGTGCCGGAAGGAGATGGGTCTGTACAAGTACTTCCCGACCCCATTGAGAGTCTTGCCTCTATTATTGAACAAGGACAGGCACAGGGATCAGTGGTAAAAGGCGATGCGATGCAGCTATCCACCGTATACTGGGCCACAATCCAGGGATTGTGTTGCTATGCTCTCACAGGGATACCTGTAACGGCCGATTTACAGATAGTAAATAGGATTTTATTAAAGGAGGAAGTATGTTAATTGATATTCATGCCCATGCTGCAGGAAATTATAGTACAGTACATTCTATAAGAAATATGGCAGAAAAATATGCAATAGAGAAAATCGTCTTATGTACCAGCCCGAAGAACAACCAAAATCTGCAAGTACCACCAGGATTGCCTTTTAAGCAGAAGCCTGACAGTATTTATGGGATGAACCGGATGAATCGGATGGCTTATCAACATTTCTTTAAGGAGAATGGAGACGGTAATCAATTTGTATATGAATTGAAAAAGCAACTCCCAGAGCTAATCATACAGTTTCTCTGGATAAATCCGCTCGATGAGGGGCATATGAATGAGTTGGAAGACAGAATACAGATCTATCAACCTAAGGGAATCAAACTTCATCAGGCATGGAATCCATTTAAGATTGACAGTGAAGAATTTAGAAAGCTGATAGAAATCGCTTCTTATCATAAGTTACCGGTATTTATCCATCTATATTCGAAGAAGGAAGTCCTGAAACTGCTGCAATTTATTAAGGATAACCCCAATGCTGTATTTATTATCGGACACCTGACAGGGATAGAGCTATTTAGAGACAGCAGTGCTGATTTGAAAAATATCTATTTTGATACTTCCAGTTCCAGGAGAATTCAGAACAGTGATATTAAGCAGGCAATTGATGCATTTGGGTATGAACATATCGTCTTCGGGACAGATACCCCTTACACAAGCTTTCAAGAGCAGATTGACAAAATTGAGCAGCTAAACCTGTCAGGTCATATCAAGGAGCATATTTATTATAAAAATGCGAAGCATCTTTTAAATCTGGAATGAACAGGAAAAATTAAAGATTCGGTTTGAAAATTATTTACAATATGGACGAAGAATATGGTATGATGAATAAACATAAGGATAGCCATTTAATGGTATAGGAATACACTATTACCGACCTGATTACCGACCTGATGCTAAACATAATCATGATAAAAACTAAAAGATATTGTTATATGGAATTTTCGGGGGGAAAATTATGTACAAGGTTTTTTTAGTGGAAGATGAGATTGTTATACGGGAAGGAATTAAGAATATCATTCATTGGGAAGAAGAGGGGTTCAAAATTGTAGGGGATGAAAGTGACGGAGAATTGGCTTATCCGATGATTATAAAGGAACAGCCGGATATTTTAATCACTGACATAAAAATGCCGTTTATGGACGGCCTCGAATTAAGTAAACTGATCAAAAAGGATATGCCTCAGATGAAAATCATTATTATCAGCGGATATAGTGATTTCGGGTATGCCCAACAGGCCATTGATGTGGGTGTCAGCGAATATCTGCTAAAACCGGTGACATCCGGCAAGCTGGTTACGGCTGTAAAAAATGCGGCTGCGGCAATTGACAAGGAACGCAAGGAAAAACAGATCCTGGAGCAATATCAGCATTTGATTTATCAGAAACAGGGGGAGAAAAGGAAGGATTTTTTCAATTCTCTGGTTAGTGGGCAGATGTCGCTGACACAAATTATCGAAGAAGAAGAAGAACTTGGGATTCATATGGTTGCAAGTGTTTTTTGCGTGCTGTTATTTCAGTTCAAAGCAAAAGAGGATATGTATGAATATTCCAATGAAATCGTACAATGTGAAGCCAGTATGGTTCGGATTCTAAGAAGATTTTCTGATATCAAGGTATTCGAACGGGGAATGGATGGCTGGGCGTTTATCCTTCTTGGTGAAAATGAAATACAGATGAATGCTTTAGTTCAGGAACTTAGTTCGCTGTTAATCAATATCTGTGAGGATAAGGTTCATTATTTTGGCGGAATCGGAAGGAATGTTCATCGTATCCGTGACTTACATAAATCCTATCTGGATGCCAACCGGGCATTTTCCCTACGATATTTTGAAAGCAGGGATCAATTCCTGTCTTATCATGATGTGAGTAATATGAAGGCGCAAATCGGAAACCGGATCAATGTCAGTGAGTTGAATCTGGAGAAGCTGGACAGAAATCTATTGGAGGACTTTCTAAAGAGAGGAACCCTGCATGATGTGGATGAATTCGTAGACAGCTATCTGGATGGATTTGGTCTGATTGCAATGAATTCAACCCTTTTTCGCCACTATATTATCATGGATGGTTATTCCGCTATCATGAAATTTCTTACGACACTCCAGTACCCAAAGGAAAAGATAGAAAATAGTTTTAAAAGCCTGGATTGCATTTCAGATCAGTTATCCAGTTTGGAGGATTGCTGTGAATTCTATAAATCTATCCTGCGGGAGGCAATTGATCTGCGCAATCGAAACAGTCAGAAACGTTATGCGGGTCTCATCGAACAGGCCAAGGAATATATGCATCGAAAATTTGCTTTGAGTGATCTTACGCTGGATAAAGTAGCATCGACAGTGAATGTGAGCCCCAATTATTTCAGTTCTTTATTTAATCAGGAAGCAGGGGTGACCTTTATCGAATATCTGACAGATATTCGAATGGAAAAGGCAAAAGAATATTTAAGATGTTCTTCCAGAAAGATAACGGAGATTGGTTATCTGGTTGGATATCAGGATTCCCATTATTTCAGCTATATATTTAAAAAAACTCAAAATTGTACACCGTCGGAATACAGGCTGCAGGGGAAAGGGGAAGCATGAACAACACCAACGGAAAACCAATTAAGTATCCCCTGAGACTCAAACTCTTCATGGTAGCCGTCGTCATCATTATTCCCATGATTATTCTCTCGGTATACCAGATTGCAGCATTACATAATTATAGTACGGCGTACGATGCTATCGTACGAAGAATAACTTCCGCAAACAATTATAACCTCAATTTTAAAGAGGAAATGGATGAAAGTATGTATAAGATTGTGGTGGAAGCGGAGACCTTTGATTCTATTGATGATAATAATGATTTAAAAAATCCGTATAAGCTGATTGAAGCTGCAAGAGATAATTTTATGAAACTGAGGGAAATAACCGCGAGCAGGGACAGTCTTGACTGGATAAAACGAATATTACTTAATTTGGATACTCTGGAGGACCGGATCAATGAGATTGGTGATAATCTGAAACAGACCGGTCATTATGAAGAAAACATCGAGATGCTGGAGTCGGATATCTACATTCTGACAGAGCTGTTTCAGGAAGAAATCCAATACTATATTTATTATGAGACCCAGAATTTTGAGATGATAAGACAGAGTCTGAATGAGCAGGTGACCAATGTAATTGTAACTATGATTGTGGCATTGTCCTCCATAATTATGATATCCGTTCTGGTAAATATTCTGGTAACAGACAGTATCACAACGCCGATCAGAATGTTATGCGATAAGACGGCATTGGTGGCAAAGGGTGATTTTACGACTAGGACAACCTGTGACAATCATGATGAACTGTCTATTTTATCAGATAGCTTTAACGATATGGCCTACAAGCTGGAACAACAGGTAAAGAGCATCCGGCTGGAACAGGAGAACTTACGATATATGGAGTCAAAGCTGTTACAAACACAGATTAATCCTCATTTTCTGTATAACACGCTGGACACCATTATCTGGCTGATCGAAGGAGAGCGAAACAGAGAAGCAATTGATATCGTAGTCGCTCTTTCCGAGTTCTTCCGGATTATCGTGAGCAAAGGAAAAGATTTCATCACCATTCGTGAAGAAGAACTGCACATTAAGAGCTATCTTCAGATTCAGCAGTCACGCTATAAGGACATTCTGGATTATGAGATTAATATTCCGGAAGAACTGTACGGATATCAGATTTTGAAACTGACACTGCAGCCGCTGATAGAAAACTCCTTATATCATGGGATTAAGATGCTGAGGGCAAGGGGGAAGATAACGGTGACAGGCGAAATTATGAATGAGGTGATCTGCTTCCATGTGGTGGATAACGGAGTCGGGATGGATGAAGCGGAGCTGAATGCGTTAAGAAAAGAAATTGAACTGCCGGGCAATAAGCAAAGCAACGGTTTTGGCCTTGCCAATGTGAACAACCGGATTAAACTCAATTATGGCAACCAGTTCGGACTGGAACTGTTAAGTAAAAAAGGGGAAGGTACAGATATCAGGATTCAAATTCCGGCAAGGCTGGTGGAGTATGAACGGATTGAGGTAGAATATGAATAAGAATATAAAAATCATATTATGGATCTTTCTGGCTGGATTTATTGCACTTGCCATCTACAGTCTTCGGCCGTTAAGGGATCTTCAATATACGGAATATGAGAACACACAGGATATTGATTCGGATTTAACCATTGTGGGTTTCTCCCAGCTGGGTTCGGAATCAGACTGGAGAACAGCGAATACAAAATCAATTCAGAATGCACTTACAAGAAGCAATGGATTTTCTTTAATCTTTGCCAATGGCAGGCAGAGACAGGAGAATCAGATTAAGGATGTGAGAAGTTTTATTTTTCAGGAGGTGGATTATATCGTCATTGCACCGGAAACAGAAACCGGATGGGATACGGTATTGAATGAGGCAAAGGAAGCAGGCATTCCGGTTATTATTATGGACCGTATGATCGATACGGAGGATGAAAGTCTTTACGCTGCATATGTGGGTACGGATAAGTACGCAGAGGGTAAAAAAGCAGGTCTGTGGCTGGAAAAATATCTGGAGAAGCAAAAAGCTGGGAAAGATGATTCACGGGAAGGTAACTTACCATCAGAAGAGGAGAATTACCAGGAGGATACCATTCATATTGTTATTCTTGAGGGGACCTTAAATTCTACGGCTCAGATCGGGCGTTCCAAAGGATTTAATGATATTGCGATACATCACAAAAACTGGAATATTCTGGCGCATGAGAGCGGTGAATTTACCAAAGCAAAGGGTAAGGAAGTAATGGCAAAGTACTTAAAGGATTTTGAGGATATCGATGTCCTGGTATCACAAAATGATGATATGACCTTTGGGGCCATTGAGGCAATTTCTGAGGCCGGATTAACCTGTGGGGTAGACGGTAAGATCAAGATCATTTCTTTTGATGCAGTATCAGAGGCCTTTGATCTGATGGAAGAAGGGCTGATCAATGCAGATATTGAATGTAACCCCTTACAGGGACAGCTGATAGCGGATATTATAGAACGTTTGAAAAATGGGCAAAAGGCGCCGAGGGTCTCTTATATGGACGGAAAAGTTTTTGAAGCAGAAAATGCGGCCGGAGATCGCGCCGGGCGAAGCTATTAAGCGTAGAATATCAAACAAAATTCATAGGAATCTTAACCAAAGAAGAATAAGTGGGGAAACACAGTAAAATAAAGTACAAAGACAGGAATAATCTCCGTATTTCAGAACCTATCTGTTCATTATACTGATAGATGTAATCAGTACAAATTGATTCGTAAAATTGATAGGAGGAGATATTCATGAAAAAACTAATTACGTTATTACTGGTAGTTACCCTGGTATTCTCACTGGCAGCTTGTGGCAAGAAGGACACATCCACATCCAGTAAATCTGACAAAAAGATTACGGTTGGTGTAGTTCAGACCAATGCAAATGAGTCTGACTGGCGTACTGCTAACACAAAATCATTTAATGATGCTTTTGATGAGGCCGGTTTTGTGACAAAGATGGTTTTTGGTGAGGGGGACCATGCAAAACAGATCTCCCAGGCACAGCAGCTCATTCAGGAAGAAGTTGACTATCTTGTTGTTTTGGGTCTTCAGTCCGCAGGGTGGGAAGATGTGGCAAAGGCTGCCAAGGAAGCAGGTATTCCATTTATCATGGCAGACCGTAAACTTGATTTATCAGAGGATCTTTATACCGCAATGGTATGCTCCGATTTCGAAGCTGAGGGTAACAAAGCAGTTGACTGGCTGAAGAAGCAATCCATCAGTGATGGCAAGATCGTTGTACTTGGCGGTGACACAGGTTCTTCCGCTCAGCTTGGACGTTCCAAAGCGATTGAAGACGGCGCGAAGGCCAACGGCTGGGATATCGTATTTAACCAGAACATGAAAGGCTGGGATGAGACGCTTGCTAAGCAGGCTGTGGCTGATCTGATAGCCTCGGGAACAAAATTTAATGTTGTATATGCTGAAAATGATAATATGGCACGCGGTGCATGTGATGCAATGGATGCTGCAGGTATTACATATGGCAAGAGCGGCGATGTAAAGGTTATTGCATTCGATGCAAATAAGTGGGCGCTTGAAAATGTACTTTCCGGTAAATTCAATCTTGACGTTGAGTGTAATCCGCTCCATGGACCTCGTATCGTGAAACTGATCAATCAGCTTGAGGCAGGCGAAAAGGTTGAGAAGAATGCCTATGTTGATGAAGAAATGTTTGATTGCGATACCATTACGAAAGATGTTGTTGATGCACGTCCCTATTAATTAAGGACTCGTTACTGCCAAAGATCCGCTGATTTTGGCAGAAGAATAAGGTAAGATATTGATCGAAATGCGCGGCGCTGACTATGTGGATCTTGTTCGCAGATTCTGGCATCGCGCATTTATCTAATCATTGATATCATGGATCATATTTGAATATCGTACCAAAACGGAGGGTTTCATATTGCAGAACACAGTACTTACTATGAGGGGTATTTATAAAAGCTTTCCCGGTGTTCGAGCCCTGCAGAACGTAGATTTTACTTTGTGTGAAGGTGAAATTCACGCGCTGATGGGGGAAAACGGTGCCGGCAAATCCACCTTAATTAAGGTTTTGACCGGAGTTTATACGAAAGATGCCGGGGAAATCTGTTTGAAGGGGAACAATAAACCTGTATTTATCAAGTCACCACAGGAGGCACAAAGACTGGGCATCAGTACGGTGTATCAGGAGATTACCTTGTGCCCGAACCTGACGGTAGCAGAAAACCTGTTTATTGGAAGGAGCAATGAAGTATTCGTTGACTGGAAGAAAAGCAATAGCAGGGCGGAGCATATTCTTAAAAATCTTGGAATCCCTGCAAAGCCTGCCCAGCAATTATCAAATTGTTCAATTGCAGTCCAACAGATGGTGGCGATTGCCAGAGCTGTTGATATGGACTGTAAAGTGCTGATCCTGGATGAGCCTACCTCCTCCTTAGATGAGCAGGAGGTCGTCAAGCTCTTTACCCTGATGCGCGAACTGAGGGGCAGAGGGGTGGGAATTATATTTGTCACCCATTTCCTTGATCAGGTGTATGAATTATGCGATAAAATAACAGTTTTGCGTAATGGCGAGCTGGTAGGGGAATACCAGATTAAGGACTTACCCAGAGTAGGTCTTGTTGCCAAAATGATGGGGAAGGAACTTGGGGATCTGGCGGAAATACATAATAAGGCGCAAGAGGATAGCAATGCATCAAAAGAAGTAATTGTAGAAGCAGAAGGGCTTTCCAGTGTTTCCGGAATTAAGCCGTTTCATTTTAAAGCGTATAAGGGGGAAGTGACGGGTTTTGCAGGTTTGCTGGGATCCGGTCGCAGCGAGTGTGTGCGTGCAATCTTTGGTGCGGATAAGGTGATGAAAGGCAAATTGAGGATCAAAGGGGAGTATGTCAATATAACTTCACCGGTAAAAGCCATGAAGAAAGGAATTGGATACCTGTCCGAGGATCGTAAGCGGGACGGAATCATTGGCGACTTGTCTGTCAGAGAGAATATTATACTCGCACTTCAGGTGATGAGAGGCTTCTTCCGGCCGTTCTCACTCTCACAGGCACAAGCTTTTGCAGAGGAGTATATCAGCCTGCTGGGTATCAAAACCGCCTCAGCAGATACCCCCATGAATTCGTTGTCCGGGGGAAATCAGCAAAAGGTGATTCTTGCTAGGTGGCTGCTAACACATCCTGACTATCTTATTCTGGATGAGCCTACCCGTGGAATTGACATTGGAACCAAGGTGGAAATACAAAAGCTGGTACTAAAACTCGCTTCTGAGGGCATGAGTATTACCTTCATATCGTCAGAAATTGAGGAGATGCTTCGTACCTGTTCCAGATTGATCGTTATGCGGGACCTGTATGTAGTAGGAGAACTCTCAGCGGATGAGATGAGCCAGGACAAAATAATGTATACGATAGCAGGGGGGGTAAGCCAACATGTCGAGAACCAAAAGCAAGCATAAGTTCAGCTCCCTGACATCGGGCTTAAAAGCATTTGTCAGGCACAGATTATTTATTCCCATAGCTTTTCTTACCTTTTTGCTGCTGATTAACGTCTTTATCAATCCTAACTTTTTAAAAATCAGTATGGGCAGAGACAGCACAGGTAACCTGGTACTGATAGGAAATTTAATTAATATCTTAAATAATGCGACAGAACTCGTGATTATGGCGATAGGAATGACGCTTGTTACGGCTTCTTCCAGAGGCCAGGATATCAGTGTGGGAGCAACTGTCGCAATCGTTGGCGGAGTGATTATGCGGGTTCTGTGTGGCAGTGAAACCCAGCCTGCTTCCTTGCATGCACCGGTGATCGTGGCGCTTATTCTTGGATGTCTTGCAGGAATGGTGTGCGGAGTCTTCAACGGCATTCTGGTTTCCAAATTCAACATTCAGCCGATGGTTGCAACCCTCATACTCTTTACTGCGGGACGGTCCATCGGTTCAATGGCAATGGGTGGACTCAAACCGAAAGCGGTGGCGGCTTTTGGTTATTACGGGAATTTTATTCCCGGATTTCCAATCCCGACCCCGATTTTGATCACAGGTGCAGTAATTGGGGTAACCTATCTCGTATTGAAAAAGACCAATCTTGGATTGTACACCAAGGCCGTGGGAATTAATGATAAGTCCTCCAGCCTGAATGGTCTGAATCCTGCGATGATTAAATTGCTGACGTTTGTCGTATTGGGATTTTGCGTGGGTATCGCCGG
Source organism: Bacillota bacterium (assembly GCA_023439505.1). GTDB lineage: Bacteria > Bacillota > Clostridia > Lachnospirales > Lachnospiraceae > Mobilitalea. The sequence continues at coordinate 56,550 of JAEXNR010000021.1, read as the reverse complement.
ATTTGTTCAGTCAAGCAGGGTACAGACGGTAAATCCCTATACCATCGTACCAAGCATTGAAATGGATGTTATTCTGGCAGTAGCGCTTGGAGGCAACTCCCTTGGCGGAGGCAAATTCAATATGGTGGGTTCAATTATCGGAGCTTATACCATCCAGACACTGACTTCCATGCTGACAACACTTAATGTTAATACAAATGCAGTACCCGTCTTTAAGGCTGTGATCATTATTCTGCTTGTCGTAATTCAGACACCGACGGTCAAAAGCTTCTTTGGTGATAAAGTCAAATTACCCGGAATAACAGCAGGGATAGGAAAGGAGCAGGTGTAATATGACATCTATTCGTAAAGCTCAGGGTACAGAACAAACGCAGGTGATCCAAAATAAAATTGTCAAACGCAAAGAGCCGCTGACTGACACGGCATTTTTGCTGACCATAACGATTTCTCTGTTTATTGCAATCTATGCGCTGTCCATTATTTTTCTTGGAGATAAGGGATTTAATAAGATTCAGATGTTTTTTAATTTGTTCAATGAAAATGCGGCGCTTATTGTCATCGCCTGCGGACTTTCCGTTGTTATGATAACCGGAAGCATCGATATTTCCGTAGGCGGATCCACTGCCCTGATTTGCACTTCCTGCATTGTATGCCTGAACAATTATGGTTTTAACTTCTTTACTTCTCTTATGCTGGCGCTGGCGATTGGCCTGGCATTTGGTGCGATTCAGGGGTTTCTTGTTGCATATCTGGAAATGCAACCCTTTATCGTAACCCTGGCGGGAATGTTTCTGGGCCGGGGGCTGGTTGCTTTGATCGAGGTGAATCAGATACAGGTAGATAACGCAGCTTTTGAGAAGCTGTCAGGAGCAAGAATACAGATTCCCTTTTTAGGTGATGTGAATCGAAAGGGTGTATTCATACAATCTAAGCTGGAATACGGTGTTATCATAGCACTTATGATCGTATGTTTGATGTTCTGGCTGCTCAAGAAGACCAAACTGGGCCGAAGCTTTTACGCGGTGGGAGGAAACTCTCAAAGTGCTCTGATGCTTGGCATTAATGTCAGGAGGACCAGATTTTATTCTCATTTGCTTTGCGGTCTGCTGGCAGGGATAGGGGGATTCCTCTATCTTTTTCATACCCGGTCCGGTTCCGTACAGCAGGCAACAGGTCTTGAGATGGATGCCATTGCTGCGTCCATCATTGGAGGAACACTACTCACCGGCGGCGTTGGCAATATCTTTGGCACATTGTTCGGGGTATTGACAAGTGGAATCGTATTACTGATTGTTACTGCAATTGGCAGTCAGGATCCGTGGTGGCCGCAGATCACTCGTGCAGCCATGCTTTGCTTCTTTATCGTGCTGCAAAGTATCATATGCTCACGAAAGAAGAAGTGACATCAGCTGCAGGAGTAAGATATAAGCTTATATCTTAATATTGGGGAGTCAGCATCGGAAAGGCAGCCATAACAGGCTGCCTTTCTTGACCGCAAAATCCCTATTTTGCAATGCAGCTACAGATTCCCTTTAAATAGACATTGATAAAACACAGAGAGTATGTTATAGTCTTGGAAGATTAAAAACAAAGGGTGTATGGGGATGAGACAGAGGACTGGGGCCTGCCGTATATTGGCATTTCTGTTAATGACAGCGATAATATCAATAGGGATGTACCTCCCAAATACGGGGGTGGATTCCTTCTCATCGAATTCTGAATCAAGTGATACCCTGGCAAATAAATCAAATCGTCTTAGCAGTGTGGATGCTGCGCCGGTCATATTCGGAGATCGTGCTCAGGTAAGCTCTGCAAACATATCATCCGGAACAAAGGATGTCGTTTCTTCCAGAAATTTTCCTTTTACATTATTTTTATCTTCGGCAATTCAGCCATTATTTCCACTTTTTATCTGGAGTACGTTTTATGTTTTATTGCGTACCGGGTTTGTAGACAGATTGTATCTGATTTTGTTTATGCATCGTTCGGACGGCAAGAAAGGAGACAGACACAGACTTTTATTGGCATAAAAACTAAATAAGAAAAGAGGACAATATATGAGGCCAGGTAAAAGAATGCTTGCTGTCATATTTCTCGCTATCGCTGCGTCTATGTTAGTAGCAGTTTTTGGCGTTGGAAATAGCATCAAGGGTGTATTTAACATGCGCTACGGAATCGATATCCGTGGCGGAGTAGAGGCGATTTTCGAACCGAAGGGACTGGATCGTGCGCCTGATACGGATGAACTGGAAATAGCCAGAGAGGTTATAGCGACACGTCTGGATAGTCAGAACATCACGGATCGCGAAATTACCATTGATAAAAAGGGTGGTTATATTATCGTTCAGTTCCCGTGGAAATCTGATGAGACGAGTTTTAATCCGGAAGATGCAATCGCAGAGCTGGGAGAGATGGCCAAGCTCACTTTTCAGGATCCTGATGGCAAGGTTTTGATTGAAGGCAAGGACGTAACAAAGGCTCAGGCAAAGACAAGCACTACCTCAAAGGGTTATGAAGTAGCACTCCAATTCAGTCCCGCGGGAGCCAGGCTATTTGAAAAGGCGACAGGCAATCTCATCGGTAAGACAATGAGCATCTACATGGATGATAACTTAATATCCAGCCCTACGGTTCAAACAAAGATTTCCGGGGGAGAGGCTGCCATAACAAATATAAATACCTTTGAAGAAGCACAGCAGCTGGCAGCCAAGATCAATTCAGGAGCACTTCCGTTTTCCCTGGAGACAACAAATTTTAAGACCATAAGTCCGACCCTTGGCAATAATGCTTTAAATGTTATGGTAACTGCCGGAATTATTGCATTTTTCGTGGTATGTGCTTTCCTGATCCTGTACTATAAACTACCGGGTATCATAGCCTGTATCACGCTGATTTTGCATATGATACTGCAGCTTCTGGCCATCTCCGTTCCCCAGTTTACCTTAACCCTGCCTGGAATAGCGGGAATTATACTTTCCATTGGTATGGTAGTGGATACCAATATTATTATTTCAGAGCGAATTTCAGAAGAAATTAAGAAGGGCAATTCGGTTACCGGTGCTATTAAGAGCGGCTATAAGCAAGCATTTTCTTCCGTTCTGGACGGAAATGTTACCACAGCGGCGGTGGCGGTAATCCTGATGATCTTTGGTTCCGGTTCCATGTTAAGCTTTGGGTATACGCTTTTGGCAGGGATGGTCTTAAATCTGTTCATTGGTGTTAACCTGTCAAAACTGCTGCTTTCCTCCTTTGTTCAATACAGGCGATGGAATAATGTGAAATATTTCAGGGAGAAGAAAGAGAAAAAGGTAATTCCTTTCTATCAGAAAAAATATATATATGCAATAATTTCTGCAAGTATGATTCTCATCGGTGTGATCGGAGGCTTTACCAAAGGAGTCAAGCTGGATACACAGTTTACAGGAGGAGTTGTTTTAAATTATTCGGTATCAGAAGATGCAGATACCAATCTGATAAAAAGTGCCATCGAAAGTCAGACCGACAGGCCGGTTACGGTACAGATTACAAAGGATAATATCAGCGGTAAGGAAAATCTGTCAGTTACCCTTGCAGGAAATGGTGGTATGACACCGGATGACCAGGCAGCAATTACAGATGCGATTAACGCAGCATCTGGCAGCGTTCCATCCCAATTGGAACAGACCTATGTGGTAGAACCATATATTGGGGCAAAAGCACTTAAGAATGCAGGCTTAGCCATTGGCATTTCCTTTCTGTTTATCATTGTATATATCGGGATACGGTTTTCAGCACTTTCGGGACTTTCGGCAGGAGTTACTGCATTGATTGCGCTGCTTCATGATGTGATCGCAGTATTCTTCACATTTACCCTATTTGGAATCCCCCTAAATGATGCTTTTGTTGCAGTAGTATTAACGATTATTGGTTATTCCGTCAATGATACCATCGTAATTTATGATAGAATTCGTGAAAACAGGAAGAATAATTATAAGCTGTCCGTTGTGGAGCTGATGAACGAAAGCACATCACAAACATTGTCAAGATCCATCAACACAGTATTTACCACAGGTATTTGTGTGCTTATTATTTTAGTTGCATCCCTCCTGTTCCATATCAGTTCGATCAGAGAATTCTCGCTTCCGATGCTTGTGGGCATTGTATCCGGAGGTTATTCCTCCATCTGTATTGCCGGAACTTTATGGGCATTCTGGGAGAAAAAGAAGGAAAAGGTTGGATGATTATAAAAATCCGAATTTAAAAAATTTTAAAATAACATATTGACAGATCCTATATTATAACGTATACTGAATTAAATCATAGTAATAAAGCATGTATACTATGCAATAAACAATTAAAATTGAATAATGACCAGTTTGTATTAATGAGTATATAACTGACTAGAAAACTAGAGGTTTTAGAAATCAGAACATTACATATGTTTCTGTGTTTCTAAAACCTTTTTTCTGAGATTACTTGCTGTAAGGTATATCGAGAGTGTTTCAATAACATGGTAAAAGGAGAGGTAAGATGAGTGTAAATTTAAGTACTGCAGCCGTTGAGGTACGTGAAAATCGGCTAAAGTCGATCATAAGCTATAGTGGTACAGCAAAGGATCTGAACGATAAGAGTAAGAATGTCAGTCTGCGATTAAGTAATACTGCGTTTACCCAGTGTAATAACTGCCAGCAAAGCTGTGCGCAGGATATGTGCAGTATGGTCAGGGGATCAGCTACCGTGGTGCATGCACCTATTGGCTGTTACGCTACAGATGTAGGGAGACATATTCAGGGAAAAAGCGTATCCAAAATAAGGAAGTTAGGCGATTTTGATAGTCATACAATTTGTACGAATATTTTGGAAAACGATACCATTTACGGAGGTGCTGAGAAGTTAAGAAAAGCAGTACATGAAATATATCAACGCCATCATCCAAAGGTGATCTTTATCACGTCATCCTGTGCTTCGGGGGTCATTGGAGATGATATTGAGAGTGTGGCAAGAGATGCAGAGGAAGCGTTGGGGATTAAGGTAGTGCCAATTTTCTGCGAGGGATTCAAGTCTAAGATCTGGAACACCGGACGAGATGCGGCATTCCATGGGATTTTGAGAAGTATTGTGAAAAAGCCGGAGAAGAAACTGAGTGATTTAGTAAATGTATTTAATTTTGAAGGGGTAGACACCTTTTCGCCCTTGCTGGGCAAGTTAAATCTTCGGGTAAATTATCTGTTACCTATGGCATCGGTGGAACAGTTGGAGACGATTTCTGAAGCTGCGTGTACCACTGAAATTTGTGAAACACTTTCCAGCTATGGCGCAGGAGGCTTAGAGGAAGTATTTGGAGTTCCTAAGGTGAAAGCACCCTCCCCATATGGTCTGAATTGGACAGATGCCTGGCTTCGGGAGATTGCCAGACTTACCCATAGGGAGGAACTGGCCGAGACAGTGATTGCAGAGGAACACAGGCGAATTCAACCGGAGTTGGAGCAGCTGCGAAAGAAATTAAGCGGGATCAGAGTATTCATCTTTGCCGGTGATACCTATGCGCATAATCTTGCGAATATGACGAAGGATCTTGGAATTGAACTGATCGGCATGAATACGATGCACCGGGATCAAAAAGCAGACCTGAAGGAGATTAATACTCTGGAAAACCTGTTAAATTCTATCGGCGATATTCCGAATTTTTCTGTATGTAATGTTCAGCCATACCGGGTGGCAAAAATAATCAAAAGATTGCAACCGGATATTCTGATGACAAGACATATGGGACTTTATAATATCGGAACCAAGCTTGGAATTCCGGCTATACCGGAAGGAGATGCCAATTACAGTATCGCTTATGACGGAATTATAAAACTAGGGCACAGACTGTTGCTGGCTCTGCAGACGAAATCCCTTGTTGAGAACCTTGCTGCCCATGCGGAATTTCCATACACCGACTGGTGGCTTAACCAGGAGGAGGATATCTACATTGAGAAAGGAGATCAGGAACTATGAGTACAATAATAGCACAACCGAGATACTCCTGTGCGTTGGCTGCACAGCAGAGTGTACTTGCAATTCCCAAAGGAATTCCAATTGTTCATGCCGGGCCGGGATGCTCTCAGAAAGCGTATGCCTTTGCATCAACCGGCGCAGGATTTCAGGGGGAAGGATATGCAGGGGGGAATAGTGTGCCCAGTACCAATGCAAGTGAACAGGAAGTTGTGTTTGGAGGAGAAGGCGTATTACATAAGGAGATAGAGGCAGCCTTAAAAATAATGAAAGGCGATTTGTTTGTGACACTTTCCGGTTGTACCTCAGATATTGTAGGCGATGATACGATTCAGGTCGCAAAGAATTTTGCCAGAGAGGGCTATCCTGTTGTTGGAGTGGAAACTGCAGGATTTAAGGGCAGTTCCTATTATGGGCATGAAGCTGTTGTGAACGGGATAATTGAACAATATGTAGGGAATGTGGAGCCAAAGATAAAAAAGGGGCTTGTAAATGTATTTTCTGTTGTTCCGGGTCAGGATCCGTTTTGGAGAGGTGATCTGGAACAGATTAAAAAATTGCTGGAAAAAATCGGGCTGGAGGTCAATATCTTATTCGGCTATCTATCAAAGGGGGTACAGGAATGGAAAAACATTCCTCATGCGGAATTTAATTTGTTAATTTCACCCTGGGTGGGACTCTCCTCGGTTCAATTATTGGAGCAAAAGTATCATACACCATATCTGCATTATAAGGGAATTCCGGTTGGCGCAAAACAATCAGGCGACTTCTTAAGGTTGGTTGGTGAATTTGCCGGAATTGAAAAGACCCTGGTGGAATCGGTAATTAAGCAGGAAGAGGCCAGGTATTACGAATACTTCTTGGGCCTGGCTGACTTTATCTTAGCCTTTCGCAATAATCTTCCGCACCAGCTCTATACGGTGGGAGATAGTACCTATGCCTTGTCTGTGAGTGAATTCTTGGTTAAGGAGGCGGGGTTCCTTCCCGAAGGAGTCTATCTGATTGATCATCCGGGGGCGGAAACCCAGAAGGGTTTGAAAGATGAAATACATGTAAAATTTGCCGGTTTTGAGGATAATTTTATATTTGAAAATGATGGTGAATTAATCTATAACGATATCGTGAAACGGATAGGTGATTCGAACAAAGCATTGATTCTGGGAAGTGACTGGGAAAGAGATCTTGCCCAGGAAACAAAGAATTTATTTACGTTTCTAAGTCTTCCGATTCACAGGCAAATTGTGGTATCCAGAAGCTATGTTGGCTATGACGGAGCGTTACAGCTTTTAGAGGAGATCTATTCACTGCCATTTCGACAAGGAGAATTTACATCAAATACACAAAGAGAATAGTAGCGGAAGGAATCGTTTATCAGAGGGGGTGTAACACATGCGGGCATTTCATTTTGATGCTGCCATTCAGTATTTTATCAAAATTGTTCCATTGATCAGTGTCACAATCAGTTATGTGATTGCTTCGTTATTCATTGGTGTTTTCTTCGGCTTCTTCCTGGCAGCTGCGAAGCTGGGAAAAAATAAGGCAGGTAAGGTTCTTGCTTACGTTTATACTGCAATACTAAGATCAATTCCGTCCGTTGTATTAATCTTTTTGGTCTATTATGGGGTGCCGGAGATTGTAAAAGCAGTGTTTCATACGGATATTTCCAGAGCAAACCGCCTGATTTTTATTATTATAACATTAGGATTGTATAGTATTGCTTCTATATCAGAGATTATGAGAAGTTCCTATCAGGCCGTCAGCAGAGGTCAATATGAAGCAGCTGTAAGTAATGGAATGAGTGGGTTTCAAACCTTTATCAGGATTATTCTTCCCCAGGCCTTTGTTGTAGCGATACCCAATCTCGGTAATACGATCATTTCACTGCTGAAAGAAGGCTCTCTGGGATTTACCATTGGTCTGGTTGACATCATGGGAAAGGCAACACTATTAAACGCGACGTCTTACAGCAATTACATTATGGAAATATATGTTGGCCTGGTGGTGATCTATTGGGGGCTTTCCATTGTTCTTGATCGTGTATTTCAGGTATTGGAACGGCATTTTTCCATTAACTGCAGGCTTGAAATGATTGCAAGGAAGCAAGAGCAGGGAGAGGGGGAAGGCGTTCTATGGAACTAGACTGGGAGTTTATGAGGCATACCTTCTTTCTTGCACTAAAAGGGGTTCCGGTAGCACTTAATATAACACTGGTGACGCTATTGATATCAATACCGTTAGGATTTGTGATCGCAATTGTAAGAAACAATAAAAAACATCCCTGGATCAGTAAGATTCTGGCGGTCTATGTATCCTATAACCGTGGAACACCCATCATTGTTCAGATTTACATCATCTATAATATGCTGCCTTATCTTATTTTTGGATTCTGTAAGACAATGCATATTAACTTTGATATTTATAGTCTGGACAATGTGATTTATGCATATGTCGTTTTCTCCCTTTCCTATATCGCTTTTTTGTCCGAAGCATTTCGTTCCGGTTTAGGAACTGTTCACAAGGGGCAGTATGAAGCGGCTATGGTTGTCGGAATGAGTGATTTTCAAAGTTATCGGCGAATTGTTGTACCGCAGGCGATCACAGCACTGCTTCCTATTCTGTGTACGAATATTACAGGATTGATTAAAATGACCTCGTTATCCTTTTCTATGGCAATCTTTGATATCACGGCAATTGCCAAAGTGGAGGCCTCGGCTAAATTATGTTTTATCGAAGCGTATCTGGATATCACAATTATCTACGTTGTCTTATGTTTGATCGTAGAACTGATCTTTAAAATCATTGAGTCTAAAGTCAAAACACACAGAGCTTGTGTTTAGGAAATGCAGGAAGATAGATACCAGGGGGTGAAGAAATGTTAGAAGTAAGTAATGTACACAAGGCTTTTGGAAAAAATGAAATATTAAAGGGAGTCAGCCTGAGTGTAAATAAGGGAGATGTTATTGTGATACTGGGGGTTAGTGGATCAGGCAAGACAACTTTATTGCGGTGCATTAACTTTTTGGAGCAAGCTGATAAAGGAAATTTGAAGCTGGAAGACAAAGAAATTAATTTGAAACATGCTAAAAAGAAAGAAATCAGCTATGTACGCAAGAAAACATCCTTTGTATTCCAAAGCTATAATCTGTTTAATAATAAAACAGCGTTGCAGAATGTAACGGAAGGATTAATCATCGGACGAAAGATGCCAAAAAAGGAAGCAAATGAAGTTGGAATGAAGGCCCTGGAGAAGGTAGGCTTAGTGGATCGTCATAATTATTATCCCAGTCAGCTCTCCGGCGGTCAACAGCAGAGAGTCGGAATCGCCAGAGCAATCGCAGGGAATCCGGATGTTATCTTATTTGATGAGCCAACGTCGGCTCTGGATCCTGAACTGGTGGGAGAAGTACTGAGTGTAATGAAAAAGCTTGCCAGGGAAGGCACCACCATGGTGGTTGTCACCCATGAGATGAGCTTTGCCAGAAGTGTAGCAAATAAGGTGGTTTTTATGGATGCCGGAGTCATTGTGGAGGAGGGAATTCCAGATGATATCTTTGTGAGACCAAAGGAAGAACGGACCAAACAGTTCTTGCGCAGAATCATACCGGATTGTGATTATGTTATTTAAAAAAATAAAATCAGCAACTGACTGAATCATCAGAGGTTTCTATTTGCAGACGGGTAAGGGCATCTAGGAACTTTTTATTTATTAAGAAGAAGAGGAGGAACAGATTTGGTAATCAAATTATTCTTTATCAATGAGGGATATCGGGGTGATTTTTGCAGGATCGGATGTGGTGATTGGCAGGATACGCAGTTATTACGATAAAATCATGGTTTGGAGGAATGGAAAATGAGAAAGAGCATCAAAACAATAATCATTATCTGCATTAGTCTGGCATTACTGAGCACTGCCTTTACCGGATGTTCAAAGCCGGAAGCAAAGAACACAGGGGCAGAGGAAAAGGTCTTAAATACACCGGGCGCAGATGCGAAAGAGGGTGTGAAGAAACTGACATTCGCGTATACGGCAGAAGGAGTTCCCTATACGTATACGGATGAGGACGGGAATCCCACCGGCTCCGATATTGAAATTCTGCGTTTGATTGATGAAGAGATACCGGATTATGAATTTGAATTTGTAGCAACCAGTTATGATGATATCTATATCGGGTTAGCTGCAGGTACTTACGATGGGGGATTAACCAATAGTTTCTATACAAAGGAACGAAATGAAAAGTATCTGATTCCTTCAGAAAATCTGGGTGGAAGCCTGGCCGGATTATTGGTTAGAAAAGAAAATGCTGATGTTGTCACCTTAAAAGATGTTGCGAAGCAGAGTTTAAAACTGGTTCCGATGAAAGCCGGTGACGGAATGACCTTCCAGATCGAATCCTATAATGAGGCAAATCCAAAGGAGCAAATTCCAATAGAATATACTTCAGACACGAATGCATGGAATCTGGCCACGGGCTGGATCGCAGAAGGAAGATATGATGTGGCATCAACGTTAAAAACTTCTTATGAGAATACCGTTGTCAAGGAAGATGGGGCATATCATAAGTATGCGGATCAGTTATCTTTCACCATCTATAAAACCATTAAAACCTATCCTATGTTAAGTCGTGTTACGGTGTCAGAGGATTTTGTAAAGCTCTTTGACGAGACACTTAAGAAATTAAAGGAGAATGGAAAGGCAAGTGAAATTGCTAAAAAATTCTATGGAGATGATATCTTTTCCTATACGTATACAGAGGGCAGATAAATTCCATTTCACTTATAAGAGCTCTATGGGGGTAATAAATATAGCCAGTGGGCGGGAAAACTCCCGCCCTGGCGTATTACGTTATCCAGACATCGCGTGTATTGGAACGAGCATTGATAAGTATCGTCAGAAAGGAAAGTGGCAATATGGCAGAAAAGCGTCAAATCAGAGAATTACATCCATGCTTCGGGGCAAGACAGAACAAAGGCAGAATACACTTGCCGGTATGTCCCCAATGTAATATTTCATGTAATTTTTGTGACCGGAAGATAAATGATTATGAAAACCGGCCTGGAGTAACCTCATCTATATTAACTCCGGATGAAGCGTTGAGTGCGGTGGAAAAAGCATTAAAACTATGCCCTGAGATCACAGTCGCCGGAATCGCGGGACCGGGGGACACCCTGGCATCAGACAAAGCATTAGAAACCTTCTGGCTGATCAAAGATAGATTTCCCGATCTCATTAAGTGTATGAGTACAAACGGTTTGCTGCTGAGTGAGAGGGCAGGGGATGTGATCGATGTTGGAGTGGATACCCTGACAGTAACGGTAAATGCAGTAGATCCGGATCTGCAAGCCAAAATCGTATCCCATATTTTCTACCATGGGAAACGATATGAGGGAAGAGAAGCGGCGGAGATACTGATTAAAAATCAGTTGGAAGGGATTAAAAAGGTGGCGGACGCAGGGATTACGGTTAAGGTAAATAGTGTCCTGATTACCGAAATTAATCAAGATCATATCAAGACCATTGCCGAAGCCGTGAAAAAATGCGGGGCGTCCCTGTATAATATTATCCCATTGATCCCACAGCATAAAATGAGGAACTACAAGCTCCCTGCGTGCAGCGAAATCGATGGGGCAAGAAGAGAAGCAGAGCAATATATTGAAGTTTTCAGACATTGTCAGAGGTGTCGTGCGGATGCGGTAGGAGTACCCGGCAAAAATAATTTTTCGGAGCAGATCTATTCAAAACATTTCGTACCGACAGATACATTTTCACATGGATGAAGTGAAGGGAGGTTCGAATCATGGGATATAAGATTGCGGTAGCGACATCAGACGGGATACGGATTAACCGTCACTTTGGGGAAACCGACCGTTTTGTCATTTACCGGGTGGAAGAGAATGATTCCTATCAGATTCTTGAAATCAGGCAGGTACCAGAGGACAACGATCCTTCCATTCAACAGGGAGATGGTGGCTGCGGGGGATGTGGAGGCCGCCGGCGTGATAAAAAAATTGCAGGTATTCTCGACTGCAGATGTGTACTGTGCGCAAGATGCGGTTTCGGCTCAGAAAAGGAATTGCAAAAGGCGGGGATTACGGTTTTCGCCATAGAAAAAGAAATTGAGGAAGCAATGATAAAAATTATTCAATATTATCGCAATCATGCATCGCATGTATCCCTGATCAGAAATACCGACCATCAGGCAGGGACGATGAAATAATGCAAAGGAGGTAAATTATGCCGAAGGTAGCAGAAAAATTAACTGAATTGGTAGGAAATACTCCGTTATTAAAGTTAAGTGAATTTGGCCGGGAGAAAAAGATATCTGCCAATTTGATTGCAAAATTAGAGTATTTTAATCCATTGGGGTCAGTTAAAGACAGAATTGCACTTGCGATGATCGAGGATGCCCAGCAAAGGGGAATCATCAATAAAGATACCGTACTAATTGAACCTACCAGTGGGAATACAGGGATTGGTCTGGCGTTTGTGGCTGCGGTAAAGGGGTATCACATCATAATCACAATGCCGGAAAGCATGAGTGAAGAGAGAAAGAGAATGCTAAGGGCATTAAATGCAGAACTTGTATTAACTCCGGCAAAGGATGGAATGAAAGGTGCAATACAAAAAGCAGAAGAAATATCCTTCCAACTACCCAATAGCTTTATGCCGAGTCAATTTGGTAACCGCGTTAATCCGGAAATACACAAAAATACGACGGCACAGGAGATCTGGAATGATCTTGACGGTAACATTGCCGCATTTGTTGCGGGTGTGGGAACGGGAGGGACTATAACGGGTGTCGGGATGAATTTTAAAGAAAAGGATCCGGGGATTAAAATCATTGCAGTAGAGCCGTATTCTTCACCAACCTTGTCGGGCGGTGTGCCAGGTTCCCATAAGATCCAGGGAATTGGCGCGAATTTTGTTCCACCGTTATTTGAGTATAACGTTGTTGATGAAATCTATAAGGTGAGGAATGAGGAAGCGATAGAAACGGCCCAGGATCTGGCAAGAACGGAAGGATTGCTGGTGGGGTTTTCTTCGGGAGCAGCAGCATTTGCGGCAGCCCAGATCGCAAAACGGCCAGAATTTAAAGGAAAGAATGTGGTTGTATTATTACCTGATACCGGTGAACGATATTTATCAACCGAATTGTTTCATATCATAGATCGGGTTCAATATGAAATAAAAAAAGAAGGTGGGATATGAGTAATTTTATTGAAAGACCACGATATGCCTGTGCATTAGGTGGAGCATTGTCAACACTGCGTGCTATTTCCAGGGCAATACCGATTATTCATGCGGCTTCCGGCTGTGGTTATAACTTATACAATGCTACCAATGCAGGCTCTGCTTATTTGGGAGGTGGATATTGTGGCTCCACCTCTGTACCCAGTTCCAATGTTACTGAGAAGGAAATTGTATTCGGCGGAGAACAGAGACTGGAAGAAGAGATTAAAACCACACTGGAAATTATGGATGGTGATCTCTTTGTGGTGTTAAGCGGTTGTATGGTGGAGATGATCGGAGATGACATTGATTCAGTGGTAAAGAAATTTGAGGAATCGCCAAAACCGGTGATCGCCATTTCTACGCCAAGCTTTAAGGGAAATTCGTATTATGGGTATGATCTGCTGCTGGAAGGACTGGTGAATCAATATGTGACACCGGCAGAGAAAAAAGATAACAGGAAGGTCAATATCCTTGGGATTGTGCCGGGGGAAGATGTCTTCTGGAAGGGAAATCTGAAAGAGATAAAAAGAATTCTTGGACTGATCGGGATACAGGCGAATACATTGTTTGGCGAAGGAGAGGGATTAAAAGAAATTCAACATTCATCGGATGCCAGCTATACTATCATACTTTCACAAGTATATGGAAATTTAGCGGCACAGGCTTACAAAGAGAAGTTTGATATACCCTTTGTCACAGCACAGCTACCCATCGGTTATCTGCAAACAGAGCAATTCCTTCGAAAGATGGGCAGTTTATTTGAGTTACCGATTGATGTGATTGAAGCCGCGCTGCAATACGAAAGAGAAATCTATTATGACTATTTCGAACGATTTACGGACATTTATACCGACGCGGATTTGCAAAGATATGCGGTGGTGGTGGGGGATCTTAATTATGCCCCGTCCTTAACCAGATTCCTCTCTGATGAATTGGGCTGGATCCCAAAACTATCCGTTATCACAGATATTCTCTCAGAAAAGCAAAAGGGTAGGATAGAAAAGACTTATAAAAACTATGAATCCGGTTTAACAGTCAGCGTCAAATTTGATACGAATACTGCTTCTGTAAAGAAATATCTGAGGGAGGTTTGGGAGCCGAATAAGAATCAGAAATATTATGATTCATTGACTCCGCTTGTTGTAATCGGAAGCATTCTTGAGAAAGATTTGGCGACAAGTCTGAATGCGCCGCTGGTTACAGTAACCTACCCGATTACAAACAGAGTTGTGTTAAACCGCAGCTATGTCGGGTTCAATGGAGGGCTGATCTTAACAGAGGATATATTAAGTGCCCTGGTAGCCGGAAGATAAGAGTAAGGTACAAGAAGAAGTGCAAAAAGTGAGGGATAGTGTGAAGTATGAAATACTAATTCACACGTTGAATTTATGCGTGCGAGCAAGTAGCACGCATGGACGTTAGTATGAAAATTAAAATTTTCACACGCCAAATTTGTGCTGATGCCCAAATTCGCGGGCATTGGCAGCATGGAGGAGTAGTATGAGTATTGTATTAAGTAATACAGCGCCTGCAAGAGAAGAACGATTAAAAGCAGGAATTGCATACGGCGGGACCTGTTCCCATCTGGAGGAGTGCTTAAGCAAAGGTTGTCTGGGAGGTGCCACTCGAAGCTTTGGCCAGACCTACGGATGTCAGCATGGTTTAAGTCTGGGTATCTTAAACACCATCAGAAATGCGGTAGTTATTATGCATTCGCCGCTGGGGTGCGGGGCATCCTCCATCCATTATTCCGGACAGCAGGGAGCCTCTTTTCAAAAACTAAGAGATCCGAATGCTGAGGGGACAGTAATTATTAATACAAATCTGGATGAAATCAATGTAATTAACGGAGGAGAAAGCAATTTATCGGAAGCCGTCCGCTATGCAGACAGAGAATTCCGACCGGAAATCATCATAGTTGTGGGGGGATGTGTACCTGCCTTGATCGGGGACGATATTGATGCCATTTTATCAGACTTACAGTCTGAGACGTCAGCGCGACTGATTCCGGTTACCTGTGAAGGTTTTAAAACCAAGGTTATGGCAACTGCTTATGATGCTGCCTATAACGGCATTATGAAGAAGCTTCTCGGAAAAGTAGAGAGGAGACTTCCTGTCATTTCCCCGGATCTGGAAGAATATCAAAGAAAATATCTGCTGAGCAGAAGAGTGAATATTTTTAATGTGGGATCCATGAGTAAAGCGGATGAAGATGAACTGGAGAGAATTCTCAATGCGATAGGGCTTAGTGTTGCTTTCCTTCCCTGTTACAGTGCGCCGGAGGACTTCTCCTATACACTGGAAAATGCATTAAATGTGAGTATTTGCGGTACACATGATGATTATTATATAGAATATCTGCAGCAGGAGTATGGGATTCCGTTCCTCATAGATACAATACCCATTGGAAGAAAGAACACAAAGAGATGGATCATGAAAATTGCCGGGCATTTTGGATTAACCAAAGAAGCCGGGATATTTCTGGGACACGAGGAAAAAGCACTTTTAGAAAGCCTGGAACCATATAAGCAGTTGCTGCAGGGAAAAAAAGTTTATCTTGGCGGTGGTGCCATCAGAATTACGGCAACGGCTGAAGTATTACAGGATCTCGGTATGGAAATTGTAGGCTTTAAAGGACATCACATTGACAATTTTATTCGTCCGGTGCTAGAGCAGCTGGAGGAGATTGAAAACATTACATTTAACGTAGCTACACAACAGCCCTTTGAGCAGGTTAATCTTGTAGCGCGTCTGCAACCTGATATTATCATTATTCATGCGGGACTAAATCATATTACAACCAAATACGGCGTACCGATTTTGCCGTTGTTTGGTCCCACATTTTTATATATGGGATTTGCAGGAGCTTTTGAGATAGCAAGGAGGCTATGCAGAAAGCTGGAAAACAATCAATATAACAAAAATATAGCCAAAAATCTAAAGATACCTTATAAGAAGGAATGGTTGGAGAAAGATCCATTTACTTATATAAAAAATGAATGAATGAATTGGGAGGATAATGATGACAGACAAAAAAATTAGACAGATAGCAATCTATGGTAAGGGCGGGATTGGAAAATCTACAACGACACAGAATCTTACCGCAGGTCTGGTAGAAGCAGGAAGAAAAGTTATGGTGGTCGGATGCGATCCAAAAGCAGATTCCACCCGTTTATTATTAGGAGGGTTGGCACAGAAAACAGTGCTGGATACATTGAGATCAGAAGGAGAAGACGTAGATTTAAAGGCCATCTTAAAAGAAGGGTATGGTGGTACCCGATGCGTGGAATCCGGTGGACCGGAACCCGGTGTCGGATGTGCCGGAAGGGGAATCATAACTTCAATCAGTTTATTGGAGCGATTGGGTGCTTACACAGAAGATCTGGACTATGTATTCTATGATGTTCTTGGGGATGTTGTGTGCGGCGGTTTTGCAATGCCCATCCGTGAAGGTAAGGCAAAGGAAATCTATATCGTAGCCAGCGGAGAAATGATGGCCCTTTATGCTGCCAATAATATTTCAAAGGGAATTCAAAAATACGCATCCAAGGGAGGCGTAAGATTAGGCGGTATCATTTGCAACAGTCGTAACGTAGACAGGGAGACTGAACTTCTCAGAGCCTTTGCAAAGGAACTTGGAACAAAATTAATTCATTTTATTCCGCGGGACAATGTGGTTCAAAGAGCGGAAATTAACAGAAAGACAGTAATCGCTTATGAACCTGGAGCAAGGCAGGCAGACGAGTACAGACAGTTGGCGAAGAATATAGAGGAAAATACCGATTTTGTAATACCCACGCCGATGACACAGGAGCGATTGGAAGAGATTCTTCTTGAATTCGGATTAATGGATGGGCTGTTAGATTATAAGATATAAGAGAATGGGGAATTCAATGTCTATTTTATATTCGTATTATAACGGAACATATCTTAGAATGGAAGCGTTGGTGAGCAAAGAGGCTGAACTGCCCGTTACCAGTATCTATGTAAATCTAACAAACCAATGTCCCTGTGCCTGTGTTTTCTGCATTCGAAACAGCAGGAACAGAATGAAATTTAATGATTTATGGCTGGAAACCGAACCAAGTGTGGAGGAGGTAATCAATGAATTTAAAAAGCTGAAGCTCAATAAATTCAGGGAGGTTATCTTTTGCGGATATGGAGAGCCGCTGACACGCTTGGAAGCGGTCATAGCAATCGCCCGGTATTTAAGAACCTATGATCATTTGAAAATTCGTGTTAATACCAACGGATTGGGAAATCTGATTCATAATGCTGATATCACATCCCGTCTGTCAGGATATATAGATTGTGTATCCATTAGTTTAAATGCATCCAATGAGGAGGAATATCTGAGGTTGACCAACAGCATTTATGGAAAAGGATCCTTCCAGGCATTGCTGGAGTTTGCCTGTAACTGCAAAAAATATGTGAAAGAGGTACGACTCACTGTAGTGGATGTGATCGGAACGGATGAGATAGAAAAATGCAGGGTATTGTGTGCCGGATATCAGCTGGAACTAATGGTAAGAAAATATATTCAGTAACGAAAAGGATTATACCAACGGATTCGACGGCAGGGATATGTATGGGTAAAATATTCTATTTAAATGTATAGTATTCCTATTGACTTTATATGTAAATGGGGATATAATACAAATCATAAAACATATTAAATATATATGAATAAAATGTTATCTCGCATACATATATATTGATACGATGATTTACAACGGATAGGAGTCAAGTAAATGATATGGAAATTAACAGTACGTTCGACTTAATTGCAATTTTTGCAAGAGCGGCCCTGATTACGTTAGAAGTTGCTCTGTTTGCCATATTACTGGCATTTCTTATCGGATTGTTTTGTTCTGTTATTTTGTATTATGAGGTTCCGGTGTTAAGAACGATTACAAAGGCATATGTAGTTTTCTTTCGGAATACACCATCGCTAATTCAGGCATATTTTATCTTCTACGGTCTGCCAAAGATTTTTATCGTGTTAGACAGTTTTACCTGTTCTGTATTGGTATTGTCCCTGCTCGGTGGATCTTATATGTGCGAAGCTGTTTTATCAGCCATCAAGGCAATCTCTAAAAGCCAAAAAGAACTTGCCCTGGCAATCGGCCTCTCAAGACGGGATACGATACGATTTTTGATTTTCCCTCAGGCGATTTCAATTTCAATCGCTGCAATTAATAACAATGCGATTTTTTTGACCAAAGAGGTCTCGGCAATGAAACTGATTTTACTGCCTGAAATTGTATACCAGGCGTTTTCTATTATTAGTTTACGGGCAGATTTAATTTTGCCGGTTGTAGTACTCATGATTTTCTCATACCTGGTTATTTTGATTCCCATGAGTTTTATTTTTACAAGATTAGAAAGGAAAATCCGATATGCAGAATTCGGGAATTGATAATATCCTTAGGGCCTTTCCCCGTTTGCTGGGAGGAATCGGACTTACTCTGGAAATTGCTCTCATCTCACTGGTTCTGTCGGTGATACTGGGTGTGATAATCGGGGTAATTATGACTACAAAGAACAAATTGATCCTGGCTGTTTTGCGGGTCTTTCTGGAAGCTTTTCGTTTGATTCACCCTTTAATTTGGCTTTTTATTTTCTTTTTTGGATCTGCATACATGTTTCATATTAATTCCAGCAATTTTGTTGTGTCTATTCTGGTGTTTACACTTTGGGGAACCTTTGAAATCGGAGATTTGGTGAGAAGCTTTATCACCAGTTTACCAAGATCACAATTTGAATCCAGTATTGCCATCGGCTTATCGAAACGGCAGATGTATGTGTATGTTTTATTGCCGCAGATTGTGAAGAGAACCGTACCTTCTGTTGTGAATCTGGCAACCCGTCTGATTAAGACGACCACTCTGGTTTATTTGATCGGTGTGCCGGAGGTGTTAAAGGTATCTCAGTCGATCATACAAGTAACCTACATGAAAAATCCTAAAAGTTATATTTCATTTACCATGTACTTTATGCTTTTAGTGATTTATTTTATAATCTGTTATCCGCTGTCTCTATTTGAAAAGTATCTGGAACAGAAAGACGGTTAAGAAAATGAGAGGTATACGATGCAGCTGAAAATTAATAATTTGGTCAAATCCTTTGGAAAGAACATAATATTAAAGGGAATCAACCTGGAAATAATGAAAGGGGAAGTCATTGTCGTACTGGGACGCTCCGGCTGTGGTAAATCTACGCTGTTAAGATGCATCAATGGGCTGGAGCAAATAGACAGCGGAGAAATATGGATGGATCAGACATCTGTTGCGAAACCGATATCAAATTACCGGCATTGGAGTGAAGTGAGAAAAAAGGTAGGGATGGTATTTCAAAGCTATGATCTCTTTCCACATATGAATGTGTTAAATAACATAATCCTGGGCCCAATGCGGGTTGAAAAACAATCACGGAGGGAAGCTGAACAGGAGGCAGTAAAGCTCTTGGAGCGGGTTGGACTTCTGGAGAAAAAGCTGGCATACCCGAGAGAGCTTTCAGGAGGACAAAAGCAAAGAGTAGCCATTTGCAGAGCCTTATGCATGAATCCGGAGATTATCCTTTTTGATGAAGTTACTGCCGCTCTTGATCCGGAAATGGTTCGAGAGGTGCTGGATGTAATCAGGGGCCTGAGAAATCAGGGATTGACAATGGTTATTGTGACCCATGAGATGGATTTTGCTCAAAAAGTTGCTGACCGCATCGTTTTTATGGAGAATGGAAGAATTACAGAAATTAATACGCCACAACGATTTTTCTCATCTCCTGATACAGAGGAAGCAAGGAGATTTATTAATGTAATGGATGATTTTATTATCTGAGTGATTTCATAAAAATCAAATTTATAAGGATAGCCATATAAATTAAGTATTGGTACACAAAAAGGACCCGAAAACAAGAAGAGCTGGGATCATATCAGGGGGAATGATGTGTGAAATGCGATTTATATTGTTATAAATAATAATTTATAGGAGGATTAATATGATGAAGAAACTGGTAATACTGATACTTACACTGGCGTTGATTGCCGGCCTGACAGGTTGTGGATCAAAGAAGGTCGCAACCGACACTGGGGATTCCAGCAAGAACAATACAACAACACCGACAGAAGCGGGCGAAGAGGGGGCTCTTGCGGCAATCAAGGCAGCTGGAACCATACGGATCGGCATATTTTCTGATGATGCACCTTTCTGCTATCAGGATGCAGACGGCAGCTTTAAGGGTTATGATGTTGTATTGGGAGAAAGAATTGCCAAAGAATTACTTGGAGATGAGAGTAAGATTACCTGGGTCACCATGAATCCACAGGACAGAATTACATATCTGCAGACAGATAAGGTTGATTTAATGCTTGCGGATTTTACTGTTACCGAGGAGAGAGCAACCAGTGTTGATTTTACCTTACCTTACGAAAAGGTATCCATCGGTGTGGTTTCCAGTGAAAAGGCTCCTGTAAAATCCGTTGATGATTTGAAGGAAAAAACGCTTGTGGTAAATACAGGTACAACAGCGGATGCTTATTTTACAAAGAACTATCCGGATATTAAGCTGATTCGTGTGGATGCCATAACCGATGGATACCAGACATTAACAACGGGAAGAGCAGATGCGTTCGCACAGGACAATACATTGTTGCTCTCCTGGGCAAAGGCCAATCCGGGATATGTGGTGGGAATTGGAGAACTGGGTAATAAAGACTATATTGCCGGCGCCGTTAAACAGGGCAATAAGGAGCTGTTGGATTATGTAAACAGTTTGATTACCGGTAAGTTAAAGGACGAACAATTTTTCCATAAAGCTTATGATGAAACCTTAAAAGACAGCTTTCCGGCAGACTTTACGGCAGATCAGATTGTTGTTGAAGGCGGAGAAACTGAATAATTTCTCATCGGTTTCTCTTGTTTAGCAAAGAGAGAATCAACAATTTAAAGTCTATGCGGTTATCAAGAAAGGAAAGGGTGATCTAGAGAGACTATGGGAGTTTTGGTTGCCGTAGCATCAACGGATAATATTGTGATAAATCAGCATTTTGGGCATACAGATCGATTTTATATCTATGAAGTGGACGAAAGCGGCGGCAACTGCCTGATCGAGGAGCGCCGGGTCCAACCACCCTGCAGTTTTGGAGAGCATGACGAATTCATGATGGAAAAGGCGATAGAGGCGATTCATGATTGTCGCTGTGTGGTCTGCAGTCGCATCGGAGTAGGAGCGCTGGTGATTCTTCATGCGAAAGGAATCAAAGGATATGAAAGAAAGGATTATATTAAGGAAGTCTTAGCCAAACTATGCCTGGAGGAATGTAAGGGAGGAACGCTAGAAAAGAATTCAACTTCTGAATTCAAAATGTAAATTCACCTATCATACATATAAGAAAAGTATAAATTTGTATTCGCCTCTTGACAATCATCGAAAAGGGAACTATGATAGATATAAACCTATTAATCCTATATGCAATATATAAAATGAATGGAGGATAAATCTATGGCAAAAGTTTATAAGAGTTTAACAGAACTGGTTGGCAAGACCCCATTACTTGAATTATCTAATTACGAGAAGAAATATAACCTTGATGCAGCTATCATCGCAAAATTAGAATACTATAATCCGGCAGGAAGTGTAAAAGACAGAATTGCCAAGGCTATGATTGAGGGCGCAGAAGCAGACGGCAAACTAAATCCTGATTCGGTTATCATTGAACCTACCAGTGGGAACACCGGCATTGGTCTGGCATCCATCGCTGCCGCCAGAGGGTATCGGCTGATTCTCACCATGCCTGAGACAATGAGCATCGAGAGAAGAAACCTGCTAAAGGCATATGGAGCTGAGCTGGTGCTGACAGAGGGTGCCAAGGGTATGAAGGGTGCGATTGCAAAAGCAGAAGAATTGGCGCAGGAAATCCCGAATTCTTTTATCCCGGGACAATTTGTGAACCCTGCCAACCCCGCTGTGCATAAAGCGACCACAGGACCCGAGATTTGGGAAGATACGGATGGGAAGGTAGATATTCTGGTTGCAGGAATTGGGACCGGTGGTACCATCACCGGAGCCGGTGAATTCTTAAAATCCCAGAATCCGGCGATACGGGTTGTTGCCGTAGAACCCAATGATTCTCCTGTACTCTCAGAAGGAATATCAGGACCGCATAAGATCCAGGGCATTGGAGCGGGTTTTGTTCCTCAGGTGCTCAATACTGCCATCTATGATGAGATTATTCGTGTCACCAATGAGAATGCCTTTGCAACCGGCAAAGGGTTATCAAAGATAGAGGGACTTTTGGTGGGAATATCCTCAGGTGCCGCATTGTGGGCGGCAACAGAACTGGCGAAGCGTCCCGAAAATAAAGGAAAGAACATTGTTGTAATTCTTCCTGATACCGGGGAACGTTATCTCTCCACACCGCTATTTGCCGATTAGTACAACGTCCGTTTCCTATAGATCGTTGCACTGTTATCTCCTAATATAGAATACGCTGCTAAGAGCACCCGGGTCAGATTAGCCAAGGGTGTTTTTGGCATTCATTTATACGTATGAGGAACATTGGATTTCCTTACAAATAGAAGAAAGGATTTAAGAAAATGAATAGAGAAGAAGCGTGGCAGCTGTTAACAGAGTATAATCAGGATGAATTTCATTTGGAACATGCCCGGATTGTGGAACAAACTATGGAGTATTTTGCCCGGAAACTGGGCTATGGTGAGGAAAAGGAATTCTGGGGAATCGTTGGTCTGTTACATGATCTGGATTTTGAACGATATCCGCAGGAACATTGTATTATGCAGCAGAAAATAATGCGGGAACGTGGAATTGATGAAAAGATTATTCACGCCACAGCAAGTCACGGTTACGCAATTACCGTTGAGATAGAGCCGGAGCATGAGATGGAAAAAGTGCTGTATGCCATAGATGAACTTACCGGATTGATTGGTGCGGTGGCAATTATGAGACCTTCAAAAAGTGTACAGGATTTAGAACTGAAGTCTGTTATGAAGAAATTTAAAACTAAGGGGTTTGCAGCAGGGTGCTCCAGAGAAGTCATCGAACGTGGTGCTCAGATGCTTGGATGGACATTAGAGGATTTAATTACCCGGACCATTGAAGCACTTCGTACCTTCCGGCCGTAATTTTAGTCTTGACAAAGTGTTGTTTTATATGGCATAATATACGGACAACTTAAATACTCGTGAGGGAGTAGTTTGCGCACTAATCTGCGTGTCAAGTCAACATACTGACCATTATGGTCTGGCTTGTCTTAATAAACGAGACTCATGTATAGCTTATTTGCTATACCTGGGTCTAATTTTATACCCGTGTATAGGGAATGCTATACACGGGTTTTTAGTTTGATGACAAGGTAAAACGGCTTTCCGTTCTATCTTGTACATAAAACCAGCATATATATGGAGGAAGATAAGATGCAGGAGTTTCTGGAGAAAAAACAAGATCTGATAAAACGATTAGGTGCTGACGAGGCCCGTGGTTTATCAACACAACAAATCGAAAAAAATCGGGAACAATATGGTACAAATATTTTAACGAGAGAGAAGCAGGAATCGCTTTTCAAACGGATTCTGGCGGCGGCCAGTGAACCCATGATCGTAATGCTTATTGTGGCTGGAGTGATCGCCCTGATTGTCAATATCATTCGTGCGACAACAGGGTCGGAAGCAGATTTTCTGGAATGTGTGGGAATATTTACGGCTATTTCCATCTCTGTTTTAATTACGGTGATCATGGAAGGAAGGAGCGCCAAGGCATTTGAAGCTTTATCTAAAATCAGTGATGATACCGTTGTAAAGGTTTTGCGTAATGACGACACCCTGATGCTAAGTCAAAGAGATCTTGTGGTGGGTGATGTTGTACTGCTTTCAACCGGTGACAAGATCCCGGCGGATGGAAGATTAATACAGAGCTCCGGGCTATCGGCAGACGAATCAGCCTTAACCGGTGAGAGCGTTCCGGCAAGCAAAGACGCAGATTATATCATCACAGATGGAAAAACTCCCTTAGCAGAACGTGCCAATATGCTATACTCCGGAAATTACATAACCGGGGGATACGCTAGAATGGTAATCACTGCAGTCGGAGACAGCACAGAGTTTGGTAAAATTGCAAAGGAACTTACCAAAACAGAACGAACCAGTACCCCGTTACAGGAAAAGCTGGCACGTTTGGGCAAGACAATAACGATTCTTGGGATCATAGCTGCCACAATCGTATTTATTTCAGAATTAATTTCATTTGCACTGGCGGGCGGACTACATCTGGATGAAGTACTGGAAGCCTTTGTAACAAGCATCGTCCTGATTGTCGCTGCTGTTCCGGAGGGATTACCAACCATTGTGGCGGTATCTTTGTCCATTAATATTATAAAGCTGTCGCAGCAGAATGCCCTGGTAAAGAAAATGATTGCTTCTGAAACAGTTGGGTGTATTAATGTAATCTGTTCGGATAAGACAGGGACTCTGACGGAAAATAAGATGACGGTCTCAGCCTTTTATGACAGCAAATGGCATGACCGTGCGGAAGAACTTACCTGTGATTGGTTAATTCATAATGTCTGTCTTAACACCACAGCGGATATTTCTGCTGATGGCACTTTTATTGGGAACCCGACGGAATGTGCCATGCTCACTTTTTATGAGAACTCGATTGCACGCAGGAAGAATGGAAAATCCTATAAGGATGAGCGTAGCGACCATGATGTATTACATGCATTTCCATTTTCATCCGAGCTAAAGCACATGACTACCATAAGCAAAGTAGATGGGAAAATTATCTCTTATGTCAAAGGGAGTCCGGAATGTGTATTAGCTATGAGTCATCTCTCTGGCGTGGAAAGAGCTGAGGTGGAACATTTTATTACTAAATCACAGGAGAAAGCCATGCGCGTGATTGCCTTTGCTCACAAAGAGCTTGATGAGATGCGCGACTA
The DNA here is from genome assembly GCA_023439505.1 of Bacillota bacterium. Lineage (GTDB taxonomy): Bacteria > Bacillota > Clostridia > Lachnospirales > Lachnospiraceae > Mobilitalea. The sequence continues at coordinate 31,390 of JAEXNR010000021.1, read as the reverse complement.
CGAGGATGAGGACCATCATTTGGCGATGGAAACAAATATGGTGTTCGACGGGTTTGTAGCGATTTCTGATCCGCTTCGAGTTGATGTGTATGATGCCGTTAAGAATTGTAAGGCTGCAGGGATTGATCTGAAGATACTGACCGGCGATAATATTATTACGGCGAGAGCCATTGCAGATGAACTGCATATTCTAAATGAAGATAGTATTGCGGTGGAAGCGAAAGAAATAGCAGAACTTAGCGATGAGGAGCTGCTAAGACTGTTGCCCAAAATCAGTGTTATTGCAAGAAGTACCCCTACCATCAAGATGCGGGTTGTAAAGCTTCTGAAATCTCAGGGGAATGTGGTAGCCGTAACAGGTGATGGAATCAATGATGCTCCTGCCCTGAAAAATGCCGATGTGGGGATTGCCATGGGAATATCAGGGACAGAGGTCTCAAAAGAAGCAAGTGATATTGTCCTGCTGGATGACTCCTTTTCAACTATTGTAAAGGCTATTGCCTGGGGGCGCGGTATTTATGAAAACTTCAAGCGTTTCATTCAGTTTCAGCTGACAGTGAATGTATCATCGGTTATTGTGGTGTTTGTATCAATTTTATTGGGACTGAAGGCACCATTTACAGCATTACAGCTCTTATGGATTAATATTATTATGGACGGACCTCCGGCTCTTACGTTAGGCTTAGAGCCAATCTATGATGATTTAATGAGCCGAAAACCAACAAAGCGCAGTGACAATATCCTGTCAGGCACCATGTATGCAAGAATAGGCTTCACCGGATTGTATATCTCGATCATCTTCTTGTGTCAATATGTGTTTAACTTTTTAGGAGCTGAGAAGGAAGAGATGACGACGGTACTATTCACGCTATTTGCATTATTCCAATTATTTAATGCTTTCAATTGCCGTGAACTTCATATCACCAGCATCTTTAAACACCTGCTGCAAAATAAGATTATGTTGATCGTGATATCTGTAACCTTTATTCTGCAGATTCTCATCATTCAATTTGCCGGCGCATTCTTTGGTACTGTTCCACTGAATGCTTCCATGTGGCTTAAATTATTGGGACTCAGCTTCAGTGTGATTCTCATCTCTGAGCTGGTAAAAGTTGTGTTGAGAAAATTACGTACTTAACCCTTGTGATATTGGTAGGTCACGTTTTCAGTTATCAAAGAACCTTCGAAGAAATTGATTAATTAGGTTACTTTTCCATAGAATAGGTCATGTTACAAGAGTCAGTTTGATCATGTGCCAACCCCTGCAGATATACAGGGACTGGTTCACAAAAGAGATCAGCCGGCTCTTTTTTTTAACAGGTGCGTAAGACGTTTTTTCAGGCGTTTACTAAGATGAATTGGATAAATAGTACAAAAATGTAATAATATACTTAAAATTGTTGAAATATGTAGAAATAGGAATATAATGATACTAGATTGCCCCAAGCTTCTTTATGATTGGCTAAACGGATCTTCGTTGATCTTATTGTAATTTTAAGATCATCAGGAAGCATTAAAATACGCAGGATTAATACTTGATACGAAGGAAACAAGAGAAAGGAGAGATAAATAGCGAGTGAACTAAGATGGGCCGGTCAATAACAGGTAAAATAGTGGTGGTAGCGGGGAATGATGTTAGCGTATCCCGAGGGTAAACAATTACTGTAGGAAGAAACCTAAATAAAATTAATAGGGAGAGTAGTACCATGAAGATTAAGAAAATTTCCACCAAAATATGGATGGGTTTTATAGCGATTTTGCTAATCATGGCAGTTGTTGCAGGTTTTAGCTTTATTCGTTTAAATAATTTGGACAGCACTGTAAAGGAGCTCAGAGACAGAAGAATTAAAAATTTACTTGCAACGGAAGCGATTACCTTAAATTCAGCCCGCCAGGCAACAGCAGTAAGGGATTATCTGCTGACAGGTGAGGACAAGCACTTAGAGGAAGAAGATGCCGCGAATAAAATTATAGAAGAAAAAATGAAAGTACTCGATACCAATGCCAAAAACAGAGAAAAGCTGGCGCCGGTCCAGGAAGCAATCGAAGCATATAAAGAGATTCCTTCAAACATAATAAATCGCTATCAGACAGAGGGAGAAAAGGCTGCAAAAGACTATATGGTTACGGTTGCTGATAAATATGAGAATGTAATCATTCAGCTCAATTTGTATGAAAAGTATCAGGAAGATACCATGGAAAGTGATGTTAATACGATCATAGAGATTGAAGGTCAGCTTAGAAATACCATATTGAGCTTATTTGCCGCAGCATTATTCATAGGTTTGATTATTGCATCCTTGATCAGTAGAATGATCAGTAAACCGATTATTGAGGTGACCAAAGCTGCTGACAGGCTTGCTGTTGGAGATGTGAATGTAAAGGTTGAGACAAAGTCACAGGATGAAATCGGCCGGTTGGTAAGATCATTTCGTGCTATGGTAGAAAACACACGGCTGAATGCTTCGATTGCTCAGAAAATAGCAGAAGGTGATCTAAATGTCACAATTACGGAAAAATCGGATCAGGATCTGCTTTCAAAGAGCATGAAGCTCGTATCAGACGGGTTACAAAAGCTTGAAACCGAACTTAAGGGACTAACCAAAGGATGTCTGGAGGGAAGGCTGAATCTTAGAGGCAATTCAGAAGATTTTACGGGTGCGTATCAAAAGATCATGGAAGGAATCAATCTTACACTGGACACCCTGGTTGGACATATTGATGCAATGCCCGCTCCTGTCATGCTGATTGACAAGGAGTATAACGTTTTGTATATGAATCGTAATGGAGCAGAATTATTAAATACGACCCAAAAACAACTAATTGGTGCCAAGTGCTATGACTGCTTTAATACCTCCGATTGTAAGACCACAAATTGTGCCTGTACCATATCAATGCAGCAGGGGAAACAAGTAAATCGTGAAACCGATGCTCATCCTCAGGGGATGAATTTAGATATTTCCTATACGGCAATTCCGCTGAAGGATGAGCATGGTGATGTAATCGGTGCTCTGGAATTAGTTGTAGATCAGACAGCTGTTAAAAATGCTGCAAGAATAGCTGAAAAACAGGCCGAATATCAAAATAGAGAGACAGAGAAGCTCCTGGTCGGTATCGAAAACCTGGCACAAGGTAAACTGGAGTGCAGCTTGGCCATCGATCCTACGGATGCAGATACAAGACAAATCGGTGGGCTGTTTGACAGAATTTACAGCAATTTTGAAGAGAGCGTAAGCAGTATGTCTGTTTATGTAAAAGAAATATCCGGCATTCTCACCGCTATGTCCAATGGAGATATGGATCAAGAGATTACCGGAGACTATAAGGGTGATTTTGCAGCAATAAAAACATCGCTTAATTTAATTGTTCAATCGTTTAACCATGTGCTGTCGGATATTAATGCGGCTGCAGAGCAGGTGGCTTCCAGTTCAAGATTGGTTTCGGATTCCAGTGTTTCACTTTCCCAGGGTGCGACACAACAAGCCAGTTCCATCGAAGAACTGACTGCTTCCATTGAAGAAATCTCTGCTCAGACAGAGCTGAATGCAGGAAGTGCAAATCAGGCTAATTCAATAGCAGAAAGCGCACAGTTAAATGCAATGCAGGGAAATAATCAAATGACGGAGATGCTTAAGGCAATGGATGAAATCAACAATGCCTCTGCCAATATTTCCAGGATTATTAAGGTAATAGATGATATTGCTTTTCAAACCAATATTTTGGCACTCAATGCAGCTGTTGAAGCAGCGAGAGCAGGTCAGCATGGTAAAGGCTTTGCGGTTGTTGCAGAGGAAGTAAGAAATCTAGCCGCAAGATCTGCGAACGCGGCAAATGAAACCACAGTTATGATAGAAGGTTCCATTAAAAAGGTGGAAGGCGGTACGAAGATCGCAAACCAGACAGCTGAAGCACTGGCTAAAATTGTAGAAGATGTTGCCAAGGTAGCCAATCTGGTTGGTATCATTGCGACTGCATCCAATGAACAGGCGACAGGGGTTAATCAGGTGAATCAGGGAATTATGCAGGTTTCCCAGGTGGTACAGAATAACATGGCCGCTTCGCAGGAGAGTGCAGCTGCAAGTGAAGAACTTTCTAATCAGGCGCAACTGCTCAAGCAACAGGTGAAAAGATTTCAACTTAAGAAGAATAATTCCCGTAATATAGAGGAAATAGAACTTACCCCGGAGATTAAAAAGATGTTGGAGGAAATGGCATTAAAAGGCAAACAGCATGTGGCAGAGAATCATCCGTTACATGCGCCGGGTACTCCATCAAAGAATAAAATTATATTAAATGACAATGAATTCGGAAAATATTAAAAGATCAGGGACGTTTCGCATTGGGAAACGTCTCTGATCCTTTCTTAGGAGGATTAATCAATGATACGGATCTTTCGTGAAAGAATCAGGTTCAGGAAGGCAATCACGGCTGCAGCAACAAATACGGCGGGATATCCGACCGCTGTCCACAGCAGGCCCCCGAACACAGGAATTACCATGGAGGCAATGTGCTGAAGACTAACCCCTGTTGACAGTGTGGGCGTCACATCGGCAAGATCAACAGCAATTTTACGTAAATAAGTGGAACGAGCCATCTCAACGGCAGACATAGAATTGTCTATGATATAACAGCCGGCTATAATCACCACAGCAACACCGGCAGGGAAAATTCTGGCAGAGAATGCATAGCCAAGACAAATAGAAAATAAAATCACAGCTTCTAACGTCAAAACAAATCGTTCCCCCCTGAGATCAATCCATCGTCCGATGAGCTTTCGGGTACCTATGCTGACAAGAGCCACCACCATCCCGAGGATAGCAAATAATTGGGGCTTTACGTCAAATACTTTGATCAGTACCCATGGTGCGAATGTGAGGAAGATCTGATTTCTTGCTCCGCTAATAACAGCCAGAACATAATAGAGCAGATAACGTCTTCTAAAAACAAATTTGATTTTTCTTACCTGCGGTCTGCTTTTTTTCATCAAGCTCAGGGCAAATGCTGCAAAAACATAAAAAATAGTGCCTGCAATAAATGCAATTTTATATGTCATATGCATGAAATTAAAACCCAGAAAGATAAAAATATAGGCGATGATACTACCGGAGAGTCCAAAGGCGCTGACCGTTCCAAGCCTGGCTCCATAGGATTCTTTACCTGACAAGGACATACCGATGGACGGTGTGACAGGCATGGTCATATGGGTGCCAAGACTGTATAACATCATCCAGATAATCATAAGGGAAAAGGTTGGAGAGAGCAGACTGAGTCCCATCATTCCAAAACCTGCCGCAGCCATGCCAAGGATTGCGATCCGTACATCGCCGATAAAGCTTAATGCCGCCAGAACAAACATAATCATAAAACCAGGTGCCTCTCTTGGAACCTCCAGAAAACCTCTGACATTCTCGGATAATCTGAACACATCACTTAAATAGTTATTGAATATGGAAGTATTAATGCCTGTGCCGATGCCGGCGAACAATCCAGCCAACAGGAATAGATTAAAATCCTGCTCCGTACGGAAATTTTTGAATACCTTGGAATGTATTATTTGTCGTGGCAAAAGTACTTCTTTTACTTGTTTTTCTTTTTTTAAATCGCTTCTGTCATATGTGCTTTTGTGCAATCTCATTTGTCTACCAGCTTTCCTACGTATAACTGACAGTAATTATAGCACAATGATTTAGGGCTTACAATTAGTTTCATTTGCGCAAATGAATAAAAAGAACCGGATCCGGGTTTCGATTTTATGTGGGTCCGGCTGATGTTTCCAATTATATTCTTACTATTGAATTGATGTAAGCGTTTCAAATGTAAAAATATGACCATAAACCAGTCAAAAAAAGAAAAGATTTATGCAATTCATACTAATATAATATTATTGTCTTGAGACGATTTCTAACTTCCCACGCAATTCTTATTGTGCGACAAGGGACAAAAGGAATTTTAGATGGTAAGACCATGAAATTTATGGAGCAGACGGTTAGCGGTCAATAAATTTCCCGGGAGTACAGCCATATTGCTTTTTGAACATGGTAATAAAGGACTTAATATTAGGAAACCCGTTGCTTAAGGCGCATTCTGTTAAGGTTGCATGGGTTTCAATTAAGTGCATAGCAGCATGATGAGTTCGAACAAAGCTCACATAATCATAATAGTTAACGCCAATCATTTCTTTGAAAATACGAGAAAAATAACTTTGATTATATTGGAAATAGTCAGCGGTTTTTTTCAAAGACAAAGGTTCACGGTAATTTTGCTCTATATATTCCAGGAACTCAGCTGCCTTTGCCTGATCCTTACTAAAGGGAATATGGTAAACAGTCTCTTCTTTGATACAATGCTTGACGATAATTGCAAGAAGCTCATATATTTTACTCATAATAAGAAGAGAATGTTGTGACTGGGTTTCATCTGCGTTAAAAATATCTTCAGCAATTTCTTTTACACGCAGTGTGATTTCCGGCTTGTGAGGGTTATAAAAAAAGATATTTTTACCAATCCAGGTCTCAATAAAAGGCAGTGCAATTAAAATGGAAACACCTCTAAAGTAATCAGAGATATTATTGTATCGGGTGGAATGCAATTCACTGCTGTTTATGATCATCCAGTCGTCATCTTTGAAGTCAAAGTTATCACTCCCGACATTCACAATTTGACGACCCTCAAAGGTTACCAATAGTTCAATGCTGCGATGCCAATGAAGCGGCGTCCAGATATATTTACCTTCTAAATTATGGCGGTATAGTTTTATTGGAAAATGATTAAAGTGATCATTCATAGATTCATATAATGTCGACATGGTTTTACCTCCCCAATCTTATAATCAACGAATTAATTATAACATTTGAAAATTCTAATTACCAGCAGGAAAACGTACATGATTATGTATGCCGGACAAAGAGCAGCGACAAACTTGCAAAATAAAAAATGGAATGATAACGGAGAAGTGATGATGAATAAAGTAAATATTATGGATTGCTCAGATAAGTTGCATTTAATAGGAAGAGTTTATAACTATCGTGATCAGGAGTTATTCTTTAATTGGACCTGTGCAGGGATAAGATTTTGCTTCGAAGGATCGTGTCTGATCGCCCAATTAAATGCTTATTGTGGGGAAGAGATGGATCGGGACCGATTTGGGACCATTCAAAAAAGGACGCTGTGGCCTTACGTTGCAGTATTTGTTGATGACAATGAGGAGCCGGTACGCTGCTTTGAAGTCAATAATTCAACCAAAAATTACCTCCTGTTTTCCAGCGACAGTACAGAAAGACATGTGATTACCCTGAGAAAAATTACGGAAAATCCAAAGGGTAAACTTTCTATCAGTCAGTTCATCATGGACGGGAATCTGATGGAGGCCAAGGAGGAAGCAGAAAAATTAAAGCTGGAATTCATAGGTGATTCTATCACCTGCGGTTTTGGCAATATGTCGAAGGAAAGAGACCATCTATTCTATTCTGTCGATGAAAACGGTTGGTATTCCCATGCCGCTATTGCCGCAAGAAAACTAGACGCCGATTTTAGTATCATTGCATATTCAGGAATTGCTGTAACCAGGGGATTGGGAAGGATGGAATGGCCTGTACCGGTTATGCCTGCTCTTTACCCCTATACAGATAGTCTGATTGAGGAATTTATGGGAGAAGAAACCCGTGAGGAATGGAATGCTAAGCAATTTCAACCAGACGTGATTGTAGTAAATCTGGGAACGAATGACGCGGCCGTCATTGATTTCAATGGAGATATCACCTTAGGCGTCCAAAAATTTGAAGAGGATTATTATCAATTTCTTAAGATGATCAGAGAGAAGAATGGAAGAGAGCCCTGGGTCATATGTGCCTTGGGAAGTATGGACTATTATCTGTATGACAATATTACCAGAGTAGCTGAAACTTTTTCCAGGGACTTTCAAGACAAAAAACTGAGCTGCTTTAAGTATGGAAAAATGCGTATCATGGATGGATATGGGGCCCTCGGGCATCCCGGCAGAGAAACTCAGGAAAGTATGGGGATGGAGATAGCAAATTATATCAGCACTTTATTAAACACTGCGAAAGCGGAGGATGGAGGTCACAATGAGTAATCCTAGTAATAATAACAATGGAATTGAGAAGAAAGATATTACCCTTTCAAAGGGAAACGAATGGAAACCGGAAATCACGGAAGACTTAGAGCATATTCCAACAGGTGATATGCCCGGGGATAAAGTGAAAATTGGACCGGGACACATCAGCAAAGCACAGATGATTGTACCTGAATTATTGAAATGTTTAATTCCTCAATTAAAGGAACATCCGCATCAAAGGGCTGTGGTTGCCGTATGCGGAGGGTCCGGTGTCGGCAAATCAGAAATCGCATCCCTGCTTGCGTATTATCTGAATCAAATGGGCATCGGAAGCTATACGCTGTCCGGTGATAATTATCCCCACAGAATACCAAAATATAATGATATCGAGCGTATGCGTGTTTATCGTACAAGCGGTATCAGAGGGCTGATATCTCATGGAGAATATCTTGAGGAGAGACAGAGTATCATAAAAGAGCTTCAGGAGAGCGGAAATGATGCCAACCCGGAAGCTGTGACCAGTTACCCATGGCTTTCTTTCTATCAGGACGGGGGCAGAAGAGGTCTTAAGCGTTATCTTGGAACAGAGAATGAAATTAATTTTGATGAGCTTAGCAATATCATTTCACAGTTTAAAAATGGTAACAATAAAATATACCTAAAGCGTATGGGCAGAGAAGAAACACAATTATGGTATGATTGCGTTGATTTTAGCAATACCCAGGTGCTCATCATTGAGTGGACCCATGGGAACAGCTATTATCTAAACGGTGTAGATATCCCGATTTTATTAAATAGTACACCACAGGAAACGCTGGAGCATCGGAAAGCAAGGAACAGAGACGGTGCCACAGATAGTCCGTTTACCAAAATGGTACTTGAGATTGAGCAGGACATGTTGATTTCTCAGGCAGTGAAGGCAAAACTGATCATTTCAAAGAGCGGTGAACTGCTCTCTTACAATGACTATGTTAAAATCATGTTTCAGGCGTAGCATAGGAGAAAGGCGTTAAAGAAGCGATGATATACCCATCTATTACGAAAAGTGTCGTTAGTAGTTAGCGGTACGGAATGGAGATTATAATGGAGAAAGAGGATCAGAATATATTAAAATCCGGACCCATGCTAAATGCATATCCTGATAGCATGGGCGGAACACTGGGAGACATTGTAAGTCTTTTGCAGGAACCCGAATTTGAGGGGGCATTTCAGGCGTTTTATATTTTGCCAAGTGTTTTCAATACAGATTTGGACAGAGGATTTTCTGTCATAGACTACGAGTTAAATAAGATATATGCTTCTAAGGAGGATCTGCATGCCTTAAAAGAAATGAAGGTGGCACTGAAGTTTGATTTCATCCTGAACCATTCCTCGGTGTTATCCATGCAATTTCAGGATATTATAAAAAATGGTGAAAATTCAAAGTATAAAGATTTCTTTATTAATTGGAATAAATTCTGGGAAGGTCATGGCGATATGACACCGGAAGGATTTATTCAGCCAGGGGAAGAACTGATTAAGCATATGTTTTTTAGAAAACCGGGGCTGCCAATATTGATGGTACGTATGCCGGATGGGAAACAGGTACCTTATTGGAACACCTTCTATCAGGAAGTGAAGTATCATCAAGTCAGGACCCAGGAACTGATGAAGAAAATCAATCTCCAATACACATCGGCTGAGAAACTGGCAGAATTGATCAATCAGGCAATCGACGCAGGCACAAAGCCAAATGAAATTAATTATGAAGGATTTGTACAATACAAGGACGAAGTAATTGAACTTCTTGAGGCTAATAGAGAGTATCTGGGACAGATGGATTTAAACATCAAATCACCTCTCGTATGGGAATTCTATGAGGATACCTTGAAGCGGTTGAAGCAATACGGTGCAGAGATTGTAAGGCTGGATGCTTTTGCTTACGCACCGAAGGAACCGGGAGAGAAGAATTTCCTGAATGATCCTGGAACATGGGATCTGCTTGGAAAAATTAAGAAGCTGTCAGACCTTTATGGTTTGACTCTGCTGCCTGAGATTCACGCAAAATATGAAGAGAAGATTCATGAAAAGCTGGCGGCTGAAGGCTACATGACCTATGATTTCTTCCTTCCGGGACTTATAATTGATGCGCTGGAAAGAAACTCCAGCGAATACTTAATCCGCTGGATTAACGAAATTCAGGAAAAGAACATTAAAGTAGTGAATATGCTTGGTTGTCATGACGGTATTCCACTGCTGGATTTAAAGGGGTTAATCCCGGAGGAACAGATTGATTATCTGATTAAAACTGTTGTTGACCGGGGGGGATATGTTAAGGATCTGCATGGAAAGAAGAATATGTATTATCAGGTAAATGCCACTTATTACAGTGCCCTGGGTGAAGATGACAGAAAACTGCTGCTGTCCAGAGCAATGCAGATTTTTATGCCTGGAAAACCCCAGGTATGGTATCTTGATTTGATGGCAGGAAAGAATGATCATGAGGCAGTGAAAAGGGCAGGAGCCAACGGACATAAAGAAATTAACCGGACGAATCTGACCACCGAACAGGTACGGGAGGGATTGAAAACGGAGATTGTCCGAAAGCAACTGGAGCTGTTAAAATTCAGAAATAATTTTCCGGCGTTTGGCTTGGAGGCCGGGCTGCAAATATTACCTTCGCAGGAGCATATGCTTATACTGCATTGGGAGAATAACGGATATTATGCAAAACTGGAAGCGGATTTCAAGAACTTCGGTTATTCGATCATTGCCGGAAATGAGAAAGAAGAAATCGTCTATCAGTTTAAGAATTAACTTCGGAAAGTTACAGCAAGTAATGCAGGGCAGTGTTAGGAAGATGGTATAAGCCTGGAATGGTATGAAGAGGAACCGGCAAGTTGTTTCACTTGTTATAAATTAGAACAGAAGGACTGGAAAATTCCAGTCCTTCTTATGTTATCCGGTGCGTCCGGTTAACTTAGCTGGTCAATCCGATGGAGATAAGAAAGGATAGAATACATAGGAAGGCGCCAATCAAAAACTCCTGATTGGTGTGTCTTTTTGTTGTTCTGGATGCCCAGAGAATTACAAGAAAAACAAAAAGACAGGGAAGAAGTAAGGGCCAGGAGAAATAATATACGAAGAATACCAGTGGAGAAGTACAACTGGCTGCATGACCGCTGGCCTTGATATGCAATAATTTATTGCAAATTGTAAGGAGAAGAACTGTGAGAAAATAGGTCAGACAGAGGATAAACATATTACGGCTTACCTGTTCCATTATTCCATAGAGCAGCATTCCGGTATAGGATAAGAGGCTGATGATAAATGCTAATTTTCTCTGTCCATCCCTTCCCTCTTTTCTTAAGGAAGGTATCACCATCTGAAGCGGATAAGCCAGTACAGGAACAATAACAAGCAATAATGTACCTGCAACAAAATCTGATGTCCGTACGAATACGTTATCTTTAAACCGGAATAAAACAACAAACAGAATCAGTGCCATTACCGGTGGAACAGTAATTATCCGGATTATTCCGGCAGCTTTTTCTTTCCCCATAATCAATACCGTAACCCTTTCCATCATCACACGTAAGTACGCTCTCTCCTATATGATAATTCACATTAAGTAACTATGTTCTCCCATACGTCCGAAGTCAGAACCTGTAATATCGCTGGTGCAGTCTTTCGTATGAATTGATTTTAATCATTCACTCTGGCTTCTTGACCAGGAGATAGTTATGTGATACATATTGTATTACTAAGATTTTATCACATTGACTGATGGAATTCAAATTTGTATGGAATACAAAAAGAGAGGATATGTCCATGAATCTGCATAAGGAAGAGCACGAGATTATTAAGCAAAGTATAAGTAAAGCACTGTTCAATCTGATGGAACAGCAGGCATTTTCTGATATTACGATTACACAATTAGTCAAGAAGGCCGGAATAGCAAGATCAACTTATTATCGTAATTATTGTACGAAGGAAGATGTTTTAGAGGAATATATTGACGATATTCTGCAGGAATTTCGTTCGGAATATCCGGTGGATACTATCACATATCGATTTACCACCCAACATATACTCCGTGTGCTTGAGTATGTGTCGCGTTATCATAAAGACTTGCAGACACTGCATAAGTGCGGTCTGTCCTCTATTTTTCTGGACAGGGTAAACCATTATCTATTACGTATAACGTCCAGAGAAACAATCAGTATGGAAGAGAAATTTGATCTCTATGCTTATGCGGGGGCAGAATTTAATATTATTTTTCACTGGCTGATCAATGATATGAAAGAAAGTCCTTACGAAGTAGCAGATTATCTGGAAAAACACCGATGATCATAGGGAAGTACAACCTATGTAGAAATGAAATTGGAGAAGGATATTGTTGAATGATATTACTGAAGGAAGAAGATGACGACTGGAGCGTTTCCTATAGCTTCAATCGTCATCTTCTTTGTGCGTTTTCACCTGATAATCATACATCATAGTAAATAAATTGTTCGAAATTATAAATTTTATTGACAAAATGTTAACAATCAGATATAATTTAAATGACTTCGGTCAATGACTAAAGTCAATGAACTGGGTCACTGGTAATGGCAACAGAGTACTTCTAAATAAATGAAAATGACAAATCAGGCGCAAGGGAGGGAATAACAATGTCACGAATTGGAACAAATGAATTGCTGCTGATTTTCGCGGTTGCACTCATTGTCTTTGGACCTTCAAGGCTACCGATGCTGGGAAAGATGGCTGGAAAAACACTGGGACAAATGAAAGGTTATGTTGAAAAGATGACAAGTGAGTTTGAGGAAATGGACAGCGAAGGCAGCAAAGAGAAAGAAGCGGCAAAAGAAGCATATGCCACAGCCGATTCAAAGGAACAGTTATAATATAATGTTTGAAGTGGAGGAAACAGAAATGGGTAAATTAGGGACAACAGAAATAGCACTTATTTTGGGTATCGCATTATTGGTATTTGGGCCCACCAAGCTACCGGAACTTGGCAAATCCGTTGGTAAGACGATACATAATTTTAAGAAAGGGATTAAAGAAACAAAAGAGGATGGCAGTGAAGAAAAGCAGGCTTAATTTTCACATAAAATCTGATTTATGTTAATTGGAGGCTTTGCTGTGAAACGATTAAAAATAATACATAAGACAAGCAAGACAGCGAATGGCGATGACTTGATGAAGATGACACTAATAGAACATTTGAGTGAATTTAGGAAGCGTTTGATTACTGTTGCAATTTGCTTTTTTCTGTTTACAATCGTAAGTTTCTATTTTGTGCAGGAATTCGTAGATCAACTGATTCTATTGGGAAAAGGCTACAATTTTGTATACATATCACCCTCAGAGCTATTTATGCAATATGTCAATATCTCTGTAATTATCGGAGTAGTAATCACTTCACCAGTTATTTTGTTTGAAATATGGAAATTCCTTTGTCCGGGACTTCGGCTTAAGGAAAAAGCAGTGATGTGTTTTGCCTTTTTCAGTGGGTTTGCATTCTTTTTAATTGGTTCAGCCTTTGCGTATCTGATCATGATTCCCTTTTTATTGCAATATTTTCTGAAGATAGATACTACACAAATGATTGAGCCGATGATTTCTTTTGCTAATTATGTAAGCTTTATTATCTCGACCTTATTGACGTTCGGTATCATTTTTGAGATGCCAATTATATCTATGGTACTATCACAATTGGGCTTTTTAAAACCCCAATGGCTAGTGAAAAGCAGAAAAGTCGTAATTGTAGTTATCTTCGTTATTGCGGCATTTTTAACTCCGCCGGATATTGTTTCACAGGTAATGATTGCAATACCAATGCTGGGACTTTATGAGCTAAGTGTTTTAATCTGTAAGCTTTTGTTTTATCAAAAGCAAAGGAAAAGAAAGAAGCGGGAAACAGAGGAACACTGACTTATATTTAGACAAACAATAAACAAATAATGGAGGTTAATGATGAAAGAGAAAGAAACAGATAATGAAATCCAGGAGATATCAGAAAAGAAGGGAATTACCAGGAGAGATTTTCTTAAAGGGGCAGCAGTAGGTGCGGTAGGGATAGCAACGATGGGTGTATTGGGAGCATGCTCACCCAAAAAAGAAGAAGCTCAAACAGATGCTTCCTCGGGTGCAACAAAGAAGGATACGGCAAATACTGAGATTCCTACTTACCAGGGAAATTCAGGACAACCATCCTGGATGACACCTCCGGATGCGATTCCTGAAAGTGATATAAAGAAGACGATTGATACCGAGGTACTGGTGATTGGTGCGGGTTTTGCCGGTGTGGCAACGGCCTGCTCAGCTGCAGAAAATGGTGCCAAGGTAATCGTAGTTGAAAAAAGCGGTCAATGGAATGGCAGAGGAGGCGGTGCCGGCGTACTCGATTCAAAATTCATGCGGAAACAGGGATTATCTATTGATAAACCAAAAGCAATGGCTGAATGGGTAAGAACCTGCGGCAGCCGTGTTGATGAGTCAGTGATTGCCGTATACTTTAACCGATCCGGTGAGGCGATGGACTGGCTGCTGGATAAGGCAGAAGCGGAGAACTGCTTTGTTATGATATGGGGAGGTTACTCCAGAAGCAAAGGGATGCCTGATGAACCAGGATATCATATGATCATGGGTGGAGATAACATCAAACAGGGCGAATTTGCTCCCGTTGCTTTGTTATATAACGCATCAGTTAAAGCGGGGGCGGAATATGTATTCAATGCACCTGCACAACAACTTATTAAGGATGGCAATAAGGTGGTTGGTGCTGTAGTTAAGACCGCCGATGGATATGTTCGTTATAATGCGTCAAAGGGTGTAGTACTTGCTACCGGTGACATCGCAGGAGATGCAGAAATGCTCGGATATTATGCTCCGATCGCCTTAAAGGCAGTGGAGTCCCAATATACACCGGCAGGCGTAAATACCGGCGACGGTCATAAAATGGGTATGTGGGCAGGTGCAATGATGCAGGAAGGTCCTCTTCCTACCATGATCCATCCTCAGGCATATGCATGGTTCCATGGCCCCTTCCTTTTTGTAAACAATGACGGAAAGCGCTTCTTTAATGAGGCAACCTGGGTACAAGCAAAATCATTGAATATCATGGCGCAAAGAAGCGGCAATGTGGCATATTCTGTATTTGACGGGAATTGGCTGACCGACCTGGTGAACGGATTGCCCTATGGCGGCGGTATGTTCTGGGATAGCTTCAGAGGGGAAGGAATGGAGTTTGACCAAGCGGCACAGCAGGCTACCATCGACGATTATATTGAAAAAGGACTTGCATTTAAAGCAGATACAATAGAAGAATTGGCGGTTAAAATCGGAGTGAATAAGGAAAACTTCCTGGCTCAGATAAAGCGTTATAATGATATGTGTGATGCCGGTGAAGATACAGATTATTATAAAGAAAAGGTCTTTTTAACACCTGTGAGAAAAGCACCGTTCTATGCGACAAAGGTTGGACCAGCATTACTTGCCGTTGTAGGTGGTTTGGAAACGGATGCTAATTTACAGTGTCTGAATTCGGAAGGTAATCCAATTGAGGGACTTTATGCAGTCGGCAATACCTCCGGCAGTGCCAATGCAGTAGATTATCCAATCAATGTCCCCGGTAACTCCCATGGTAGATGCTTAACCTATGGTTATGTTGTAGGACAGAATTTAGCGAAAAAATAATTAAGAGAAAATAATCAGTACAGCAAATCCTTTTGCCGGTAAAGAATAGGTGACCCTAAAAGACCTGGCTGATTATCCCCGTTGTCATTTGAGCAGGGAGACAATGTAAGTGCGGATTTAAACGGAAACGAGATAACTTAAAAAGCAAGATACTAACGAAGCGTTCGTTTGGTATCTTGCTTTTTTTATTATTATATGAGTTTTACATGCATTAAAATCAATATTGTGGTATAACTATATTAAACACATTGAGTGCAAATTGGTGCTGCCGACCAAATCCGCGGAATGGCAGCATAAAGGGTTCTTTATAATATGAATGAGATCTTCACATAAGCTTGTGCGGCAGAATCTGCGGCATGATTTGAGGTATTGGAAAGGATATGGCGGTTCGTGTATGGAGAAGAAATTAAATAAAAGAGAAATCCAGGCAATGGAGACCCATCAGAAGCTTCTGGATACTTCAATGCAACTAATTATAAGCAAAGGATATGATAATGTAACCGTAAGTGAGATTTGCGCAAAATGCAATGTTGCTAAGGGAACGTTCTATACGTATTTTGAATCAAAGAGAGATATTGTAATTAAAATACTCACGGATATCAATAACGAATTGTTTGAACATAAAGTATGGGATGAGTCCTGCACTGCGACCGAACAGTTTATGGATTATATTGATCTGTATATGAGATCAATTGAAGAACAGGGAGCAGAATTTACAAGGATATTTCTCACTGTTATTATTTCTGAAAAGGTTGGTTATGAAGCAGTAAAAGCAGATATGCATGAACAGATTGTATGCAGAATTATAGACAGAGGGAAGGAAAGAGGAGAATTCAGAACGGATCTACCTTCTAAGAAAATCTATAATTATTTAGCAAGTCTTATTTTTGGGATTATGATGAATTGGAGTATCTGCGATAATAAATATTCTATCATAACCAAAGGAAAAGAGGCTGGTATTATATTTCTTGATATGCTTCGTCATGTTTAGGCAGGAAAAGTTATTTTATATGATTTAAAATGAGGGGGCTGTTGATTGATAACAGCCTTTTATTAGTGGAAAAGAATAATTCTATTTTATATTGACAAAACATTAACAAGGATGTAGAATATGAATGACTGCGGTCAATGAACTAAGTCGTTGAATGCGGTCATTCACATTACAATTTAAACTAGAAGGAGAGCGTGAGAAAATTATGAAAAGAAGAGCATTACTCATTACTTTTTTGCTACTGGTTTCAACTTTTATGCTTGTCGGCTGCGGCAAGAGCGAAAGTAAATGGAATGATGGCGATTATGAGGGAACTGCAGTAGGGATGCATGGAGACATGGATGTAGCTGTTACCATTAAAGATGGAAAAATCTCTAAGATAGACATAAAATCCCAGGAAGAAACTGCCGGCGTCTCTGATGTTGCACTTGAACGTGTGCCAAAGGATATTATGAAAGAGCAGAGTACGGATGTTGATACGGTGAGTGGAGCTACAGAGAGTTCTAAGGCAATTATTGCCGCTGTAGAGAATGCGCTTACGAAGGCTGAAAAAGAGTAATAGGAGGAGAAAATATGTTACATAACAGTAAAAAGTTATTAAGTTTATTATTAATCATGGCGATGGTGATTGCTTCCTTAAGCGGATGTAGTGCTAAGGGAGAAAAATATGATGTAGTGGTTGTAGGTGCCGGTGCAGCAGGTCTTGCTGCCGCGATCGAAGCTGCAGAAGGCGGAGCAAAGGTAGCAATTATTGAGAAAATGCCGATGGCAGGCGGAAGTACGAATTTATCTGCCGGTATTGTATATGCAACCGGATCAAAGATCATGCAGGATGCAGGTGTAGAGGATTCTGTAGAGGATCTGGTAGCTTATTGGAGTGAGAGAGCAGAAGGCAAGGCAGACGAAGCTTTATTAAGAACGGTTGCTGAGAAATCCGGTGACACCATTAATTGGCTTGTAGATAAAATCGGCGTTGAGCTCCAGGGACCTTTTCCCGCAGGTACCAGTCCGGTATTAAGAGGGCATATGGCAGCTGAAGGGGGTAATGGTATTATAGCTCCTATGGTAAAATATGCTGAGAGTAAAAATGTTACGTTTTATTATGAGACTTCAGCCACAGAACTGATCACCAATAAGAAGGGTGAAGTAACCGGGGTAAAGGCCGTAGGTAAAGACAATAAAAAGCTCACCTTCAATGCTAAATCAGTAATTTTAGCTACCGGAGGCTTTGACAGAAGTGACGAGTTAATGAAAAAATATGCAGCAGAAGCTGTAGGCGAATCTACTTATGTTGCAGTAGGCAACACAGGTGATGGTTTAAAAATGGCAGAGAAGGTAAATGCTGAAATCGTCGGAAATGGTAGTGTAATCGGTTTTAAAGCAGTAGAAGGCGAGCTCAATCTTGAATCAGATATCAGCTCATTAATTTGGAGTCCTTATCTGCTGGTTAATAAAGACGGTAATAGATTTGTTAATGAGGCTTCCGATTATCCAATCGTTCATGAAGCATTATTAAAGCAGTCTGATTTAAGAGGACTTTTGGTGTTTGATGCTACTACTTATAATCCGCTTCTGGATCAGGCAGTTGAAAAGGGAGAGGCATATGTTGCTGATTCTCTTGAAGAACTTGCTGATATGAGTGGTGTAAACAAAGAGCAGTTCTTAGAAACTGTTAAAGAATATAACCAGATGATCGATAATGGTGAGGATACATTATTGGGTAAGGATCTTACAGGTCAGACAAAAATTGAGACTCCAAAGTATTACGGAGTTAAAATCATCGCAGCCTCCATCGGAACCATGACGGGTATTCATACGGATACCAGTGCACGCGTACTTGATAATACCGGCGCAGTTATTCCTAATCTGTATGCTGCCGGTGAAGTTGCCAACGGCACATTCTTCTATAAAGTATATCCTGCAAGCGGAACATCCATCCAGATGTCTCTCAGCCTTGGTAGAATTGCAGGTGAAAATGCAGCAGGTAGTTTAACAAAATAAAACAGGTCAATATTATATAGCCTGTGGAATTTATGCATTGTTGCATATTGCAGTAATAAGAGATGATCACACAGGCTATGATTTTAGTTGTTATCGACATGGAAAAAGCCCGTAATATCTGACTTTATCAGGTATTATGGGCTTTTTACGTTTACGTCAGGTGAAACAGGCTTACTGGCAGGTTTCTCCTACTCATGGCAAGTAAATAACTGTCTGGTTTATCTTATTTAATATTTCTAGAAAAGTATACAAAAAAACAAAATAAAATTTGGATAAAATTAACTGTAATATTATAGGACAAAGGAAGGTTTATTAATTAAAGGATAGGACGATTGATACCGCCTGGTTTGACGGCGATCAGGAGGAAGAGGGTTGGTAAAATGCAAAAGAATAGCAACTGTCATCTTTATTATTATTTTACTGGCTGTCATTTCTTATCAAACGAGGCCCGTTCTCTCAGACAAAGGGTTGCAGATAGAGGCTTGTCTTAAGCTTGATGATACAGTTAATCGTAAGGAAAAGGAATTTTACCTTGAGGTTAGTATCAATAAATACAATAATTACCATGTGGTTGTATATCCCTATATGAAGGGACTGGAGGTTCCAATGAAGCAGGAACAGAAGAATTTTCTTGTACCTGACGAATTAAAGAAGGATGAGGAATCACGATCAATCGCATTAAACAGGTTGAAAGAGGACAACTTCATTGGAACTGACGAAATGGTTCAATTAAGGGGATATTGGATACCGGAGGGGATTGGGGATTATAAGACCAGAGTATATCTGAATTTATTGGATGATTTTCCTGCTACAGATCAACCTGTCATAGTTTGCGTTTATTATCAGAGAATGGCCGGAAGATATATTGCCGGGTCAAAAGTGATTCCTGTTCGTATAGAAATACAGTGAGTTTAACAGTCATAATACAAATTAATGGAATAAAACAGGTACATTCGGTAACTATTCTTAATGGAAGAAGAACATAGTATTCACAAAGAAGCATTCGGAGGAGCATCTGAATGCTTTTTTGTGGAACTTTTTATGCTGCAAGGGGTTCCCTCTGGTTTTAGCCGGGGGGATGTATCATGTCATGTTGGGGAAGGAGTATTTTCCCGGAGGCCTGAAACATTGGAATTTGATTAGAAAATCCTGTTTTTTATTGAATTCATTATAATAAAATTATATTATGGTAGAATACTGTTATGAATTTATCATCTCATAGGAACCCGGTTTTAAGCAGATGACGAGAAGAACAAGGGAGAAAATATGGATCAAATACTTTGTAACTTTAATATTATCGTAATTATACTGATTTTGGGTGCGTCCCTCTTTGTACTGTCAAAGGCGGCTGACCTTTTTGTTGACAATGCGGTGAAGCTGTCAGAAATGCTGGGGCTGTCAGAGGTGGTTATTGGGGCCACTATTGTATCCCTTGGTACCACCTTGCCGGAGTTATCTACTTCTGTGATATCTGCATTGCACGGGAATGGTGGCTTTGCTATTGGGAATGCGGTAGGCTCTGTGATCACGAATACCAGCTTGATCTTAGGAATCGGAGCCTTATACGGAAAAATCAAAGTGGATAAAAAAACCTCCCATAAAATCACGATTCTGATGATAGCTGCTGTAATTCTGGTGATTTCAACCATTCCTTATAAGTTAACACATACAAACGGTTTAATACCCCAATGGTTGGGCTTTCTTTTTGTTCTGGCTATTCCTGTGTATGCTTACTACCTGGTAAAGCAGGAAAAGAAGGAGAAAGTGATGCACGCCATGGAGTCACGGGAGCAAGTAAAGGTCAATGGCAGCTTACTTGTTATCCTCTTGTCTGTTTTTGGAGCTGCGCTGGCAATTGCCTTCAGTGCTTCATTTCTGGTTGCTTCCGCAGAATTACTTGCAGAGCGGATTGGAATTCCTGATGTTATTATTTCTTCAACGCTGGTTGCTTTTGGGACAAGCGTTCCGGAACTAAGCACCTGTATCTCAGCGTCAAAAAATAAGCATGGAGATCTTGCCATTGGTAATATCATTGGAGCCAATATATTAAATATACTATTTGTTATTGGTGCATCAACTGCGCTTACCAAAGGTGGTTTATCCGTCGGGACCGAATTCTACCGGATTCATTTTATTGCACTTGCTGTAATACTTGCAGTTTTCAGCTTTTTTGCCTATCATAAGAAAATCAATGAATTGGGAAAAAAAGAGGGTATATTATTAATCTTATTTTATAGCGGCTATCTTGCAGTGAATATTATTTCTGCCAAATAGTTCTACAGGAGGAGATCTTAATGTCAGGCTTTTCTGCTATTTTATTCTTAAGGAATCGGAAGAAATTCGCAAGATTTACTCCCGCAAGAATCATTGTTTTAGGATTTATTATTCTGATTTTTATCGGAACATTGCTGCTTCAGCTGCCGATCAGTACCAAGAGCGGTTCCGGTATTCACTTTACCGATGCTTTATTTACAGCCACCTCCTCTGTTTGTGTTACAGGATTGGTGGTTGTAGATACCAATACCTATTGGTCATTGTTTGGGAAAGTGGTAATCCTGATCCTGATACAAATCGGTGCGCTGGGGATTATGTCTGTATTCACAATACATTCCATGTTTACAGGTAGGAATATGGGACTGACCCAGAGAATGGCAGTTAAGGAGTCCATCAGTAATTATTCACTGGAAAATATCGTGGCAATGTTTAAGAAAATGATAGTCGTGACACTGGTGATTGAAGGAGTGGGTGCATTGATTACTTCATTCGAATTAATCCCGGTCTATGGCATCTTTGTGGGAATTGGTAAAAGTATTTTTCATTCTGTTTCGAGCTTTTGCAATGCGGGATTTGATGTTTTTGGATCAGAAGCAGATCAATTTGTCAGTCTGTCAGGATTTATAAACAATGATATCTTTCTTCTTACAACCTCAGCGTTGGTAATCATAGGCGGCCTTGGTTTTATCGTTTGGGAGGATGTTGCCGGAAACAGAAAGTTTTCAAGGCTTTCTCTGCATACCAGGATCGTGCTTCTTATGACCGTGATATTGATTGGAGTGGGAACGCTTACATATTTTGCTTTTGAATCCGGACAGACAATGGAAGGAAAACCGTTATCAGCGAAACTGGTGAATGCTTTCTTTCAATCTGTCTCGGTGAGAACGGCAGGTTTCAATACCTTTTCTTATGATGAGATGAATCCCATCACCTGTATGATCACAATTATCCTGATGTTTATTGGGGCGGCACCGGGCTCCACGGCAGGGGGGATCAAGGTCACCACCTTCTTTGTACTTATAGTTACTATCATCTCCTTCATGAAAGGACATAATGAGGTTCAGGTATTTAAACGAAGGATAGCGGCAGATACTATAAACAAAGCGATTTCTGTCTTTATGTTAAGTCTTACTCTGATCATGATAACTACCATTGTCTTACTTGCCAATCATGAAGGAAGCCTGATGCAGACTCTCTTTGAAGCGGTATCTGCGTTGGGTACGGTGGGTGTATCTACAGGTATAACTTCCGGTTTAAATGACATCAGCAAATACCAGTTAATCATTACCATGCTGCTTGGCAGAGTTGGAATTATTACAGTAATTGCTTCCATCTCAGGAAAGGGAGGGAAGGAGAACATAACATATCGTTATGCGGAAGGGAAAATAACAGTAGGTTAAGAGCCTGTTGACTGCAAGCGGATATTACAAAAGCATAATTTGAGCAAGGGTTTATATTCGCAATACTTTTGCGAAAGTTTGTGTTCGTGAAATTGGCACAAACCGGATGCATGTTGAAACCGGGAATAGAAAGGACATGGTTGGTGATATGAAATCTGTGATTGTATTAGGAATGGGAAGGTTTGGAAGAAGTGTGGCAAAGACCTTATATGAACTGGAATATGAAGTCTTGGGAGTAGATGGTGATGAGAAGATCGTGAATGATATCTCAAGGTATATTACCCATGCTGTTCAGGCGGATATCACAGATGAGGACTTTTTAAAGTCCATGGATGTGGCAAAGTTTGATGCCGCGATTGTTGCAGTGGGATCCAATATACAGGTCAGCATTATGGTTACCGTCTTACTCAAGGAGCTGGGCGCCAAGTTTGTGATGGTAAAAACCCAGGATGATTTTGAAGAAAAAATATTATACAAACTGGGTGCAGATAAAGTGATTTTGCCCGAGAAGGATATGGGGATTAAGGTCGCTAATAATTTGGCCTCCGACAATTTCTATGAGATGATAGAGATTTCTCCGGATTATAGTATCATCAGTTTACCTGCTCCCGTTTCGTGGAGCGGAAAGTCCCTGGGTAATCTTGCGGTTAGGTCCAAATATAAAATCAATATTCTGGCTGTACAAGGTAAATATAAGACTAATATCATTCCGGATGCCAATACATTGATTGAAGAAGATTCCATTGTTACTATCATGGGAATGAATTCAGACTTGAAGAAATTTCGGAGTGTAAAATAATAGAAAATTTTGAAAGAAAAGGATGTGGAAGGAAAAATTTTCACATCCTTTTCTTTGCCTGCTTTTTGGTGAAATATTATAAAAGATAGGAAAAAGCAGATAAAAATATATAAAAGTTCACAAATATATTGACAGGAAATATTTAGAAGAATAAAATATAAATACAAGACGTGAGCGACAATTCACGAAGAAAGGAGGATGAGTTAATGGCATACAACGGATTTGCAATTGATGAATATCTGGATGCGGGTAAGGTAACGAAGGAACTGGATGAATTAATACAAAAGCCGGTATATTCCATTCAGAAGGACTATTTGAAGACTTATCTGGAGGAATATTACGAGAAAAAGTGCCGGAAATCCAAAGCAATGATGGAAGAAGCCAAAGAGATTATACCGGGAGGAGTACAACATAATCTGGCCTTCAATTATCCGTTTCCCATCGTTATTACGAAAGCAGAAGGTGCAAAACTCTATGATATCGACGGAAACTGGTATTATGATCTGCTGCAGGCGGGAGGCCCGACGATTTTAGGCAGTAACCCTGCACCGGTCAAGGAACAGGTGATAGAACTTTTGAATACCTGCGGTCCGTCAACGGGACTTTTTCATGAATATGAATACAAATTGGCAAAGAAAATAGCGGAATTGGTTCCGTCGGTGGAGATGTTTCGAATGCTGGGTTCCGGAACGGAAGCCTGTATGTGTGCAGCACGTATTGCACGGTTAAAGACAAAGAAGAAGAACATCCTGAAGATGGGGGGAGCCTATCATGGCTGGTCTGATCAACTTGCTTACGGTATGCGTGTACCGGGAACAAAGGGTATGATGTCCAAAGGTGTTCCGGGCTTCGTATTCAAACATACGGATGAATTCTTTCCCAATGACCTGGGAGATCTGGAGCACAAATTATGGAAGAACAGACTGCATGGAGGTACTGCGGCTGTTTACATAGAGCCTGTAGGTCCGGAAAGCGGTACCCGGCCTGTCTCCAAAGAATTCATTAAGGGAGCAGAACGGCTGACACATCAATACGGCGCGCTTTTGATTTTTGACGAAGTGGTGACGGGATTTCGTATCGGAACAAGCGGTGCCCAGGGTTATTTTGGCGTAGACCCGGACCTTACCATATTCGGCAAGATTGTAGCCGGCGGGTATCCCGGGGCAGGAGGCGTGGGAGGTCATAAGGATTGTATGGCCCACCTTGGTGCCGGTCTTGATGCTTCCGGAAAGAAGATCCCAAAGGCAATGTGCGGCGGTACTTTGGCCGCAACACCCATTTCCTGTGTGGCGGGATATTACACCCTTTGTGAGATCGTAAGAACCAATGCCTGTGAAGTTGCCGGTCGTATGGGGGATCGGCTGACCAGAGGGTTACAGGAATTAATTAAGAAATATCAGCTGCCTTTTGTGGCCTTTAATCAGGGATCTATCTGTCATCTGGATAATGCGGGAACGATGCACTTTAGCGTGGAATGGAGGAAACCATGGACGATACCAAAGGTTTTAAAGGAAACCGGAATTCGTCAGAAGGAAATGGAACACATGGGAGCTGCCTATATGGCGGAAGGGATGATCACACTGGCCGGTTCCAGACTCTATACCAGCGCCGCCTATACCGAAGAAATGATAGATGATGTACTGGTTAGATTCGAGCGGGTTTTGTCCAAATGCGGTCCGATTTAGAAGATTGATGCATTACAATGCATAGATAGGAGTTCCTATGGCATATTCAATAGAAGTAGCAAAAGAGCTTGTAGTTCTTGCAGGGAAGCGGCTGGTGGAGAGCGGTCTGATCGCAAGAACCTGGGGAAATATCAGTGCCAGAATCTCGGATACGCAATTTGTAATAACACCCAGCGGTCTCGCTTATGAAACGCTGACTTCTAAGCAGATCGTAACGGTAAATATTGCGGATTGCTCTTATGAAGGAGGGATTAAGCCTTCCAGTGAGAAGGGGATTCATGCAGATGCTTATCATCTCCGCCCACAAGTAAATTTTATTATTCATACCCATCAGCAGATGGCAAGTGTCATCAGTATAGAAGGGGAAAATCTGAAAATACAGGATAAGGAAGAGAAGAAGATACTGGGAGATGTGGTTCCCTGTGCTGCCTATGGAATGCCATCCACTGCAAAGCTCAGAGAGCGTGTAGCGGAAGCGGTTCGTGCCAATCCTCAGAGCAAAGCAGTATTATTGAAGTATCACGGAACGTTATGTATGGGAGATGATCCGGAACAATGTTTTCTTATTGCCGCAACACTAGAGACTGTTGCAGAGGAAAGATATAAATCTGTCTGTGTGCCTGACCCTATAACTTCATCTGAAACAACCGCTGGAGAAGGAGCGAAGATTCCGGTGGAAGATTACGGGATCAGCGTTCGAACGGGAAATTCATTTCTCTTAAAGTACAACGGAGTACCTGCACAATTTGAGATTGACCATCTGCCGGAAGGTGCACCCAAAGCGGCAGTGCTTCATGCTGAAATATATCAGCATAGCAAAGTCAATCACATTATACACACCACCGGGACTAAGATTATGAAGGTCAGTACCGCGGGGCGGATGGTAAGACCTTTTCTTGATGATCTGGCACAGATCGCAGGAGTCAATATTAAGTCGGTAAGAAACGGCTTTGATCATCCAAAAAGGGTAGCGAGAGAATTAAAGCAAAAGAATGCGCTGCTCCTTGAAAATGCGGGAGCACTTTGTACTGGAATCACGGAAGATGACGCACGGGCTGTCGGGATGGTGCTGGAGAAAGGTTGCGCTGCTGATATGTATGCATCGGCATTACATAAAACAAACAGCTTATCGCTTCCTGACGCCTATCTTCAAAGGCTGGTATATGTCCTGAAGTATTCAAAACAAAAAAAGTAAAAGGCTATGAGGGAAAAGAAATGCTGAAGAAATTGACGGAAGAAAAAATGACTGAAATTCTTGAAACAGGAATCGAAGAATTTGCGCATCATGGGCTGGATCGTGCAAATATCAATGTAATTGCAAAAAGAGCGGGAATCAGTGTGGGAGTTCTTTATAAGTATTATAAGGACAAAGAAGATTTCTTCCTGGCGTGTCTGAAACGGAGCTTGTCCGTATTGGAAGCGGTGCTTTATGAGGTTGTTACAAGTGAGGATAAAATTCTTGTGAGGGCTGAGAAAATGATCCGGGCCGTACAGCTTTACTCCAGAAAATACAGCAATTATATTAATATGTATCATGAGATTACTTCCGGAAGCAGCAAAAAATTCGTGCCCCTTCTTGCAGCGCAAATTGAGGGTATCACCGCAAAAACCTATACCCGATTCATTGCCAGAGCCATGGAGGATGGAGATATCAGACGTGATATCAATCCCAGGCTGTTTGCATTCTTCTTTGATAATTTACTGATGATGCTTCAATTCTCTTACAGCTGTGATTATTACAGGGAACGGCTAAAGGTATATTGTGGTGAGGAGATTCTTCAGGATGACGAGCTGTTAATTTCAGAATTATTAAAATTCCTTGAATCAGCATTTACTTTTGCCGGATCGGAGATTGTCCATAAGAGTAGTTAATATTTGCGGATCACGCAGAAATGGGTGAAACTATGAAATATGTCATTGCGTATGATGTAGGCACAACGGGGGTAAAAACCTGTCTGATCGGGATAGACAGGAAGATAGAATTAATCAGTGCCGCACATGAGGGATATCAGCTTTATGTTCTTGAAAACGGAGGAGTTGAGCAGGAACCTCAGGAGTGGTGGAAAGCCATGTGTTCCACCACCAGAAGGCTATTCGAACATACGGAGATCGGACCATCCCAGGTATCGGGGATCTCCTTTTGCTCCCAAATGCAGGGACTGGTACTGGTGGACCGGGAGGGAATTCCTGTTCGAAGACCCATGAGTTATCTGGATCAGCGTGCCATGAGAGAAAGAAAAGAAGGAATGGCCCATGGCATTCAGATTGCAGGGGCAAATATCTTCAAACTGGCAAAAAGTCTGAGGATATCAAAGGCAGCTTCCACCAGTGTGAAAGATCCGGTCTGGAAATACAAATGGGTGGAGCACAATGAACCGGATCAGTTTCAACGTATCTATAAGTGGTTGGATGTAAAGGAATATCTGATACATAGATGTACCGGCAGGTTCATTATGACGGAGGATTCGGCTTTTGCCACCCTTTTGTATGATACCAGACCCGGTAGAGAAGGGTGGAGTCCCATCCTTTGTAAAATGAACGGTGTGAAAAGCGCACACCTTCCGGATATTATCAAATCCACGGACCAGGCAGGGGAACTGTCACAAAATGCAGCTGATGAGCTGGGACTGGAGCCGGGGACTCCGGTCTTTGGCGGGGGAGGCGATGCCACGCTGATCGGTATCGGGGCAGGCTGCGTACACACGGGTGACACCCATATCTATTCCGGGACATCAGGATGGGTATCCACAATAGTAGAAAAACAAATTGTAGATGTTATCCGGATGATCGCTGCAATTGTAGGTGCACAAAAAGGATCTTATAATTATTTTGCAGAGATGGAAACGGCAGGAAAATGTCTGGAGTGGGTGAAAGACCATCTGGCACTGGATGAAATTGGTATCTATCTTGAGAAAAAGCATGTGGCACAATACCAGGAAGCCATTTATACAAATCTATATGATTACCTGATGAATACCATTAAGGAAACCGGGCCGGGAGCGGGGGGAGTAATATTTACACCCTGGCTTCATGGGAACCGCTGCCCATTTGAGGATCCCAATGCTGCGGGGATATTTTTCAATATCACACTGGATACCGGAAAGACGGAGTTAATTCGCGCAGTGTTGGAAGGTATTTGCTATCATCTGAGGTGGATGCTGGAGTGCCAGGAGAAAAAGGTTCCTGTTTCAGAGACAATCCGTTTTGTCGGAGGAGGCGCTCTTTCTGCCATCACCGGACAGATTCTGGCGGATGTTACAGGGCATAAAATTGGTGTGGTAGAAAATCCTCAAAATGTAGGCTCCGTAGGTGCTGCGGCGGTAGCCGGAGTAGGACTTGGGATCATAGCGGATCTAAAGGCCATTAAAGAATTTATTCCAATGAAACAGATTTTTGTCCCCGATGTGCGGGCAAAAGCAGTGTATGACAGGAACTTTCAGGTGTTCAAAAGGCTGTACCAATCAAATAAGAACAGTTTTAAAACAATGCATTTATCCTGTAATAATATTAAATCAGACAAAGAGGTCATCGGGGGATAGGTGGGCTCTTAATTTGTATCCGGTGGAAAGGATGGGACACTTGAAAAGAATTCTTATCATGAAAATTGCGGCATATGCGGCAGGAGGTGGATTATAATGGAGCAAAAGAGAAAAAGCAGGAAAAAGAAGAACCAAACGGTGATGAAAAAGGAAATACTCCGGGGAATAAAGTTCGGGCTATTCTCAATCTCCGCCGGTATTATTGAAATCGCTTCTTTTTCTCTTCTGAATGAACTGACACATTGGCGTTACTGGCCCTGTTATCTCATTGCGTTGATCTTATCTGTCGTATGGAATTTTACGCTAAATCGGCGTTATACCTTTCGCTCTGCCAATCATGTATCCGTCGCTATGTTAAAGGTACTGGGTTTTTACCTGATTTTTGTTCCTGCATCAACGTTACTTGGAAATTATCTTTCGGATACCCTGCTATGGAATGAGTATCTGGTTACATTACTGAACATGCTGGCTAATTTTATTCTGGAATTTCTCTATGACCGGTTTTTTGTATTCGGTAAATCCATCGATACAAATAAGCTGGCAAAAATCAACCAAAAGAGTATCTGACTGTCATTAGGGTCTATCCTCTAGTTTCATCGGACTGAATCAGGGAGTGAGCAGATTCAGTCCGACATCTAAATTGTATTTGCATCTGTTTTTTACATAGAGTATGATAACAATATCAATTCTTTCAATAAATCACCTGAAGCCACTAATATGTAAAACAACAGATGAGGGAATTCTATGACGAATTCAATGAAGCGGCCTAAATACATAAAAAATATGATTTGTATCTTACTAATTGTAGTGTTGGTAGTATTGTCACTACAATTCTTCCGGAACAATCCTTCACCTGAACAGCCTGTTGCAAGGCGGGGATATCTTGACCTTACAAGTTGGAACTTCGATCAAAATGGCAGTGTCAAGTTGGATGGTGAATGGGAATTCTACTGGGACAGGCTTCTGGTGCCGGAGGATTTTAGAGCAGCCGGTGAAAATAATCCTGATGGATATCTTCAGGTTCCCTCTGCCTGGAAAGGAAGCATTGGCAAGATACAACTTTCGGACAAGGGTGCCGCCACCTATCGGTTGAAGGTGCATTTAAGTGAAGCCCAAAAGGCCATGGGGATAAAAACTACCAGCATCCGCATGTCCAACCGCATATTCATTGATGGTATCGAAGTGCTCTCCAGCGGGAATCCGGCTTTGTCAAAAGAAGCAGGATATGTCATGGCAAATACACCCTATACCACCGCCTTTTACCCTAAGAATAAAGAGATTGAAATAATTGTTCAGGTGGCGGACTACGACTTTAGGGAGGGCGGCATTGTACAGAGTATTTATCTGGGAAAACAAGAGAATATTTATACATTGGCTGCTCATAACATTTTTCTGAATGTATTTCTTGCTGCCTGTCTTTTTATCACTGGGCTGTATTACCTTTTTGTATTCCTTGGCAGGCGTAAGGATCTGAGTGTGCTGTATTACAGCATCTACGCACTTACCTTTTCTTTTTTTGAAATATTGTACGGAGAGAAGTTTCTTCTGCAAATGTTTCGCAGCTTATCAAACCACTATAATATTCTTCTGAAAGTACATAATATCGTACTTTATATAACGATTATATTCGTGTGTCTGTTTGTTCGGAAAATAGCAGAGGAAATTATCCCCCACTGGTTTGAAAAAACAATGTTACTGCTGTTCGGCGGATACTGCGTTGCCTTTGCTATATTACCTATTTCCATTGTATCCAGGTTCCAGAATATTGCGCTTTTGTTGGGGATGATGGCCTATGTGTTTATTATCATCATGCTGCTGGCTGGAGTACTAAGGAAACAGTATGGCACCCTGGGCAGATCGGAGCTGATACGTTTGATGATAGCCTTTACAGGTGTATTCGTCTATTTTGTCGACGGCACTCTGTATATCAACAATGTAATAAGCAGCAACTACATTGGCTATATGGCGATGTTTATCTTTATCGGAACCATATCCTCACTGATATCGCAGCAATACATCAAATCCTACAATGCAATCGAGAAAATGAGCATGGAACTCCTGGCGCTGGACCGGCTTAAGGATGAATTCCTGGCCAATACCTCCCATGAGCTGAGAACGCCGCTGAATGGAATTATTAATATCACGAATTCCGTTATGGAGAGCAGCGGCAAAAAGCTGGATAAGGTTCAGCTGCAAAATCTCCAGGTCGTTGTGTCAGCGGCACGCAGACTATATAATCTCATCAATGATATACTGGATATCTCTAACCTGAAAAATGGAGAGATCAGATTGTACAAAAGGCCGGTGGACCTGCGCTCTGCAGCGGGTCTGACCCTGTATGTATTAGGCCAGTTGAAAGGTACAAAGGAGATCCAATTTATAAATAGCGTTCCCGAGGAAACTCCTCCGGTTCAGGCTGATGTAGAACGCCTGCGTCAGATCTTTTATAATTTGATTGGTAATGCCCTCAAATTTACACAGCAAGGAAAAATTGAGGTTGGGGTATCCCTCAGACAGGAGAAAGCGGAGGTGTGGATTGAGGATACAGGCTGCGGTATTCCACAGGAGAAGCTGGAGGATATCTTTAAGCCCTTTTACCAGGTGGACTCCACTGAAACCCGGGAAGCGGGAGGTACAGGTCTTGGGCTTTCCATCACCAGAACCCTGGTGGAGCTTCATGGGGGAACGATCCGGGTAAGCTCCGAGGAAGGAAAGGGAAGCCGGTTCACGTTCACACTTCCTGTCAGCAAGGAGCATAAAAACCTGGTTCATGTGGAAAGCATGGCAATTTCATTCGGGGAGACAACGGAAATTTCCGGGCTGACAAGCTCCGGTAAAATGGAGAAAAGGCGCTATTGCATTCTGGTGGCAGATGACGATCCGGCAAGCCTCACGGCCGTTTTCAGTATCCTTGATAATGAAGGCTATTATGTCAAGGCAGTGA
>JAEXNR010000034.1 GCA_023439505.1 Bacillota bacterium | reverse complement strand
AGTAAATTAGTCTGCTTATGCGATGTGGATAACCTACCTGAGAAATGGCAAAACAGAGGATAGATTTCCACAATTACTGTTTTGAGCAAAATCAGAGAAATATAAAGAAGTTTACCTTTCAGAGCTGTGGGGCAGCAGGAATGGTTGCGAATTTTGAAGACATGTATTATAATATCTATTCAATGGGAATGATTATTTATCATTATGCCCAATAGATGTTTATTGGGAATGATATTGATTATTAAGCTCAATGGCTGTTTATTAAGAAAGGACTCCTCCATGGGAAAAAAGAAACCGGCAAATGAAATTATAAAAGAGAGTACCTATATCGATCTTCTCTATATGACACCTTATAATATTATGGCAAGAGATATCAAGGATTTATTACAGGGTCAAAGCGATCTTATACTTGAATTATGGGACGAGATGAACATCCTCGAAATAGAACTTCCCAATACGGATCATATTGATCTTGAGTCTCTTCCTCTTCCAAATCATAACCCCTCCGACGCTGCATTTGTTAAAGAACGTAATATCAGCGCTATTTTTACCGTCAATCTTTTGGAATCCGATCTGAATACGGTAATCTCCATCTTCGAAAAGATCATAGTAAGGTTTTCCGGTTTCTTATGCGCCGATACAGAAGATTTTGCTCCTGTATATATTGGAACCTCAAAGATTTATTCCTAAGTTACGATGTAGGATATCTCTACAAACATATTGTATCAAAACCATTGATTAAAACGTAATTGATGAATGAAAGGAACCTGCTCCATGAATCATAAAAAAGCAGCTCTTTTTGCTGCCTTTCCCCACACCATACCTGTCATGACCGGTTATCTTGTTCTGGGTGCCGCTTATGGTATTTTAATGAACAGCAAAGGGATCTCTCTTCTATGGGTCTTACTCTCCAGTATCTTTATCTATGCCGGATCCATGCAATTCGTTGCTGTTGCCCTGCTCAGTGCAGGATTTCACCCGCTGAATACCTTTTTTATGACCCTGATGGTAAATGCAAGACATCTGTTCTACGGCATATCCATGCTGGGGAAATATCGGGGTATGGGAAAATTTAAACCCTATCTCATCTTCTCACTAACCGATGAGAGTTTCTCTATTCTTTGTTCGACAGAACCTCCGGAGGGAATCGAGCGCAGATTATTTATGTTTTATGTCTCTTTGTTAGATCAGATCTACTGGATCACGGGTTCTGTGGTCGGTGCAGTTCTTGGAAGCCTGATTCAGTTTAATACCAATGGAATTGATTTTGTGCTGACTGCCTTGTTTGTGGTCATCTTAGTCAATCAGTGGCAGCAAACCACCAATCATCTTCCTGTCATTACAGGCATTTTATGTGGGATCCTATGTCTTATCATCTTTGGTCCTGATCATTTCCTGCTGCCGACAATGATATCAATTATTTTGATTGTTACCCTATTAAAAAAGCCCATGCAAAGAGGTACGATACAATGAATTATACGATCATGCAGTTCGTGATATTTATCGGATTGATTACTTTGGGAACCCAGCTCACAAGATGGCTGCCCTTTCTCTTGTTTCCCGAGAGGAAAGAAATTCCCAAATACATAAAGTATCTGGCAGATGTCTTACCTTATACCATCATCGGCATGCTGGTAGTCTATTGCCTGAAAAGCATATCTTTTACCAGTGCCCCCCATGCCCTGCCGGAAGCAATCAGCATAGTAGTTATTATTGCTCTCCATGTATGGAAAAAAAACACCCTGCTCAGCATTGGCTGCGGCACGGTGCTTTATATGCTTCTGGTTCAATTTATATTTCACTAAATAATAGCTGTGATGGAAAGGTGGTGCTCCCTGGATAGATCAACAAACTCTGTCCCGATTCTGACCACCGGTCTTGACATGGTAAGTTTATTGATCATCATAACTTCGCCCTCCCGTCCGTCACTGAGCCTTACAATGGTATGCATATATGATTGAACAATGCGTTCCATGAATACCATCAGATATTTTGGATCAAATTTAAGGTATCCGTCTTTTTCAAATTCAGCCACCACTGCAAAGGGACATATGGCATCCCTGTATTTTCTATTTGAGGTCATTGCATCATATACATCGGCAATTGCAATAATTTTAGAGAATGCTTCGATCTGATCTGAGCGAAATCCATTGGGATATCCGCTTCCGTCACACCGTTCATGATGCATCAGCGCCGCTAATTTAACCCTGATATCAATGGGGTAATCCTTTAAAACCTGATATCCTCTGTCTGTATGCTTTTTAATCAAATCAAATTCCTGCTTTGTAAGCTTCTCTGCCTTTGTTAAAATATCCTGAGGTACGAGCAGTTTTCCAATATCATGAAACAGCCCGGCAAGGGTAAGCTCTCTCTTCTCCTGAGGTGAGAATTTAAGCCAGTCTGCAAAAACGCTGGCAATTATGGACACATTTAAACTATGTACAAAGGTCATATCATCATAATCCCGAATACCTTGAAGCATCTCAAAAACGTGGATTCCATTGCGGCCCTCCTTGAGAATATGCTCTGTGCTCTCCAGCATCTTTTCGATATCTAATTTATCCCACCCCTGTATCATGCGATTAAAATTATTCTCTGTCTCTTTTAGCGTATCGACGTAAGAATGAGTAAACTTCTTAAATTCCCGGGTACTACGTACCAGTTCAAGATAAGATTCCACCTTCAGCTCCTCATTCCCCGCAGGATAGATATACAGGCCGAAGATATTATAAATCTTGAGTTTTATAATCATACGTTTATCTAATATGGTACCTTTTAGAAAAACCAGTTGATCACTTGATGTATAGACATCAGATGCTACTACCATTCCTATCTCAGCCTGATCGGCTCTAATCCGTATTGCTTCCATTCAATATTACACCCCTTCATTACAGCTCAAATACCTTCATTAACGTCTTCGATTCCTTCCTGCTTTAACAATACTGCCCGGCACGGTGCCCCATCACTCATGCCCAGCTTTAGCGGCAGTGCGGCTAGAAAATACTCTCCTTCAGGAATCTCTTCTAAAACCAATCCTTCCAATAGAACTACTTCCCGACCCAATAGCTCCAGATGCACCTCCATTGGGGCACTGATTGGACCGACACTTTGACTCTCTACGCCCACCAGCAGAATTTCATTTTGATTTATTTCTTTTGCCAGCTCAACGGTGATGTTTCCATCCCCCTTGAGCAGGAGGCGCTTTTGGCAGTTTCCCAGTGCATTTCTTAGCTTCATTTCCTCATTCTTATGAAATT
The DNA here is from genome assembly GCA_023439505.1 of Bacillota bacterium. Taxonomy (GTDB): domain Bacteria; phylum Bacillota; class Clostridia; order Lachnospirales; family Lachnospiraceae; genus Mobilitalea. The sequence goes on along the minus strand of JAEXNR010000034.1, from coordinate 78,902 downwards.
CCACCACAGTACATGGTCCGATGCACCGCTTTAGATCCAGTTGTTCTATACTCTTTCCGTTTCGATAGAAATGATAAGGTGCATCCATATGTGTAGCATTATGCACTCCCATTTGTACGGAGGTTAAGTTGCAGGGATCACCTTTTTCAATTTCCAGGATTCTTTCATAAGCAGGAGCGGGATCACCCGGATATACATTACCGCTAAATAACTCCTGTGAAATATCATAAATTTTCATCTTAAACCTCACTTTACTTCTTCAACCTGCAACTACGGATTAATTCTCAGTTTCTGATTAAACCAGATCCAATTCCACAGGACAATGATCACTGCCCATAATATCCATATGAATGATACTGTCTCCGATTCGATCCTTTAATCTTTCCGATATCAGAAAATAATCAATTCGCCATCCGGCATTTTTTTCTCTCGCCTTAAACATATAGGACCACCAGGTATATGCCCCCTCCATATCAGGGTATTTATATCGAAAGGTATCAATAAATCCGCTTTCTAAAAGCTTTGTCATCTCTTCCCGCTCCTGGACAGTAAATCCGGCATTCATCTTATTGGACTTCGGATTCTTAAGGTCAATCTCCCTGTGTGCCACATTCAGATCACCGCAAATGATCACCGGCTTTCTCTCATCCAGCCCCTTTACATAAACACGAAAATCCTCTTCCCATTCCATACGATAGCTTAATCTCGCCAGCTCTTTTTGCGAATTGGGTGTATAGACCGTAACCAGATAGAATTCTTCGTACTCTAATGTGATGACTCTGCCTTCCTCGTTATGTTTGTCCATCCCCAGATCATAAAAGACATTGATCGGCTCTTTTCTTGCAAAGATTGCCGTTCCCGAATACCCCTTTTTCACTGCAGAATTTAAATACCTTTGATAGCCTTCAAACATTACCTCTGCCTGTTCCGGCTGCAATTTTGTCTCTTGAAGGCAGAAGAAATCCGCATCTGCTTTACGAAAGAATTCCTCAAATCCCTTGTTTACACATGCCCTTAACCCATTTACATTCCATGAAACAAATTTCATGATCCACCTGTCCCTTTCTCATCTCAAATGATATCCCTGCAAGTCTACGCCGTCCTGCCGTTACCATCAAAGAGCTGCTTTGTCCTTCTCAAAATGCCCAGTGCCTTTATCCCAGTCCCATAATTGTATCGTAAAGCTCCATAGTTGTCCCCACAATATAATCCGCCTGCGCTTCCTCAATTTCATTCCTGCTGCCATAGCCGTATAAAACACCGATGGATATTAATCCAACCTGTTTTGCTCCAACGATATCATACATTCTATCGCCTATCATCACCGCCTGAGCGGCATCTGAGATACCATTCTTTGTTAAAGCATATCGGATAACGTCCTCTTTTTTCGAACGGCTTCCATCCATGGTGGCTCCGCAGATATCTTCAAAATATTCTGCCAGTGAAAAGTGCTCCAAAATCATTCTTGCAAACTTCTCCGGCTTTGAAGTTGCCACAATCATGATCTTCTCCTCGTCTCTCAGCTTCTGAAGAAGCCTTTCGATTCCTTTATACACCTCATTATCATACATTCCATATTCTTCAAAATATTCCCGGTAATATATAATCGCCTTATCTGCATCTTCTTCCTCTAATCCATAGCTGCCCATAAAAACATCCTTTAGCGGAGGACCAATATGCTCAGCCAGCACGTCAGGATCATCAATGATGATGTTGCTGCATTTTAAAGCATACTGAATTGATTTTGTTATTCCGGCCTTAGGTTCTGTAAGTGTTCCATCTAAGTCAAAAAGCAGATACTTCATTCTGTAATTCCTTTCTTTTATCCGTTGATTTCATCGACATTTGGCTTTTTTACCTGCCGTATATTTTTTTCTACCTGTTTTCGGGGAATCATGATCTGATGACCACAGCCCATACATTTTAATCTAAAATCCATTCCCACCCTGAGAATTTCCCATTCACTGCTGCCGCAGGGATGCTGTTTTTTTAATTTCACAATTTCTCCTACATTGAGATCCATCTATTTACCTCCCTGAGATCAAAACAATTCTTACGCCACCTGTCACCCCGACATCGGAAATAATTCTTCCCAATCTTTGTTCGTTGTTTCCCGGGTGAGTAATTCCCTCAAAATGTAATTGATATTTTCTAAATAATTCTTATTATAATACAAAAGTATGAAACAAAACAATATTTGCTTTAAATTAAACAAAATCTTAATAATTTTAGTATTGCATTTCATTTCGACGTGTAGTAGTATATAAACATATTACACATAGTTATCAATACTACATCACGTAATTATAAATTCACATGATGTATAAATACATATGATATGCAAGAACCTAATATCATAATAATATAATTAAGGAGCTGATTTTATGAGAATGAAAAAAATGAAAGACCCCGGAAGTGCTATAACTCACCTGATTGGAACTTTGATGGCATTGTTTGCAACTACACCGCTGCTGATAAAGGCCTCCCTTCATCCTGATCCAATTCATATGATTTCTTTGGGGATATTTATCCTCAGTATGATTTTATTATATGTTGCAAGTACGATTTATCATTCTTTTAATATATCGGAAAAAATCAATAAAAGATTAAGAAAATTTGACCATATGATGATTTATGTTCTTATTGCAGGTACCTATACCCCCATCTGTCTGATTGCTCTTAAGGGTACCGTCGGAGTTGTTTTGCTTCTTATCATATGGAGTCTTGCACTGTTGGGAATTATCGTAACCGGGTTTTGGGTTACCTGCCCCAAATGGTTCTCCTCCGTCGTATACATTGCGATGGGCTGGACTTGTGTCCTCGCTTTTACCCAATTAATGAATTCTCTTTCCGGTGCTGCATTTGGCTGGCTCCTGGCGGGAGGCATCATCTACACAGTAGGCGGCATTATCTATGCATTGAAGCTTTCCATCTTTAACAACAGACACAAATACTTTGGCTCTCATGAGATCTTTCATCTCTTTGTAATGGGCGGCAGCCTTTGTCATTTTATCCTCATGTATCAATTTATTGCAATGATGCCATAAAAAAATCAATCCGCCCCTGGCCAATGGTAAGGGGCGGATTGTTTCATATCTATGTTAAGCAGCCGAATGTTTCTTGTAAGGTATCAGGGCAGTAATCTATTCACACTCAATACGAGGTAAAATGGGATTCGGTTGCGGAATATCAAAGATATGTACCCAATATCCCGATAAACTGCTCTTGCTACCATTTTCATTATTACTATATTATACTCTCATATTATATTTATGTGACAGTACAGCGTAAATACATGGCTTCGACCGCTTATATTATTTTTTATTTATAATCTCTTTAATAGTTCTTCTCTTTGCGCTTCAAATCCCGGTTTTCCAAGAAGTGCGAACATATTCTTCTTATAGCTCTCAACTCCGGGCTGGTCAAAAGGATTCACTCCTAACATATAACCACTGATTCCAACTGCAAATTCAAAGAAATAAAACAGTTCTCCCAGATAGAACTCATCCTGCTCCGGTATATTAATCATCAAATTAGGAACATTGCCGTCAGTATGTGCAAGAAGCGTACCTTTCATTGCACTCTTATTCACAAAATCAACATTCTTTCCGGCAAGATAGTTCAATCCGTCCAGATCAACCTCTTCCTCTTCCAGAATAATCTCAGTCTTTGAAGATTCCACATTGAGAATTGTCTCATACATGGTTCTCTGTCCGTCCTGAATAAACTGACCCATGGAATGCAGATCCGTAGTAAAATCAACAGATGCCGGATAGATCCCCTTCTGGTCTTTTCCTTCACTTTCACCAAAGAGCTGTTTCCACCACTCGGAGAAATAGTGAAGAGATGGCTCATAATTTACAAGAATCTCAATACTCTTGCCTTTCTTCAGTAATACATGACGAAGGGCTGCATATTTCATGGAATCATTTGACTCGTAAGGGAGATTCAGACAGTAATTCCTCATACTGGCCGCGCCCTCCATCAGCTTCACGATATCCGCTCCGCTGACTGCAATGGGAAGAAGTCCTACTGCCGTCAATACAGAAAAACGTCCTCCTACATCATCCGGTACAACAAAGCTCTCGTATCCTTCTTCCGTTGCAAGATTCTTAAGTGCCCCCTTTGCCTTATCCGTTGTTGCATATATTCTTTTTGCAGCTTCTGCTCTTGTATATTTCTCATTCAGAAGCTTCTTAAATACACGGAAAGCAATGGCAGGCTCGGTTGTTGTTCCTGATTTGCTGATAATGTTAATAGAAAAATCTCTGTCTCCGATCACTTCGATCAAATGGTTCATATAATTGCTGCTGATATTATTGCCGACAAAATAAATCTCCGGTGTCTTTCTGATTTTCTTGGATACAGAATTGTAGAAGCTGTGCCTTAAGAATTCAACAGCTGCTCTCGCACCAAGATAAGAACCCCCGATACCGATTACCAATAAAACTTCCGAATCGCTCTGAATTTTAGCTGACGCTTTTTGTATGCGGTCAAATTCTTCCTTATCGTACGCAACGGGCAGATCGATCCAACCCAAAAAATCATTTCCTGCGCCGTTTCTGCCCAGAAGCTCTTCTTTTGCAGCTTCCGCAGCTGATTTTATCATCTCAACCTCATGATCGGATATAAACTTTTTAGCCACAGAATAATCTAATCCAACTTTTTGATCCATGTTAAAATACTCCTTTATCCATTTTTCTTATATTCTAACAAAGTCCAACTTTTTATTCAATGACTTTTCTTACGAAAAAATTATCATTTTTCTATGGGAATATGATGATAATTATGCAAAAAACTCCTTCAAAACATCCTCGATCAGCTTGTCCTCCTGAACACTTACACCATTCGTTTTCTTCTTGCCAGGAGCCCCGTGGGTCGTGGTTTCTTTCACCGTACTATCCGGCTTGCCTCTTTCCTTCTCAGCTGCAATTTCTTCCGCTCCGTTTAGTACCGGATTGATCTCCGTCTTAACTTCCTGACTTTTTAATTCTCGCTCTATGCTATGTAATAAGCGGTCCTTTTCTTCCATTTCACGCTGTTTTCGTTCATTTGCCAGCCGCTTCTCTTCTTCTTTCTTTTTTAATTCCGACCGTCGCTCCTCAAGTGCCAGCCGTTCTTCTTCCAGCCGCGCCAGCTCCTCTTCCCTTCGCTTTGCAGCCAACTGTTTCTTCTCTTCAATTCTTTGCTTCTCTTCCTCTCTGCGCGCCTCCTCTATCTTCTTTTGCTCCGCTTCCCTTTGTACTGCCTTTATACGCTTTTCTTCTTCCTTCTTTTGTCTTGCTTCCCTTCTTCTTCCAAGTTCATCCTTGGGCTCCCCCTTTGCTGCTGCCACAGCATCCGCCTTTGCCGGATTTCCATCCATTGCCTGAAAATACTCTTTGCGATATTGATCCAGCATTTCCGGATGAAACGCTTCCTGTTCCAGTCTTACTTTGAGGAAATTTTCAAAATAATCCCTTAAATTTAATCCTATGACCTTTTTCTTTATCGACAAATTGATACTTTTATCCACAAGGATCATAATCGATCCCGCTGCGATACCAATTGACCCTGTGAACAATATTTCATCCTGTCCACATTGATAAATAACCCCGAAGACCGCTAAAACAGGGACAAGTAGCAGTGTCAGGAAGAGAACTTGTCCACAGAAGTTCTCCCATGTGGATAAAAGAATTCCACAAAAGCGATACCGCAAAATATTCTTATCCACAAATGTATCCACATTATTAACACCTATCTTCAATTTATAACAGGTTTCAAACTTCATTTTCATGTGTTTCAATGGTTTGCTTTTTGTTGTCCCCAGGTTGTCCGATTCTTTTAGCAATCGTTTATAAACCATATCGATGATAAAACGAACCAAAATTCCCAACCCGCATAATCCCACAAAGGAATATGCCAGAATATTTTTGTCAAATAAGTCCTGTAACGTCAGCATAAAAATCCCCTCTCTAATCCAAAATTTTACATTTATTATAACTGATAATGTAATATTTGAAAAGAGAGGGAATGATAATTCGGTAGACACAAACTTTATTCTTTGTTTAAAATAATGGATAATAATTGTAAAATAATGTTAAATCGACAAAATACCTATTCCAATTTCTTCCTGTTTGTCGGTATAGAAAGGATAATATGATGCATAAACAATCTCTTTCTATGATGACTTAACCATATCCGGCAAACTAAAATAGGTATCCTTCCCATCATTTGATATCTCTACCGTATAGCTTTTGGTTTGATAACCTTCCTTAATGAATGTAAGCACATGGGTACCAATCACCTTTTTATACCCTCCGGGTGAGGTACCAAGATATTTCCCATTCAAATATACGGAAGCCCCCATGGGGTTTTGTATGTACATCAAATGTTTGTTATCCACGGTCTGTTCTTCTTCAGAAGGAAAGTTTGTTGAATCCGGTAAGTCTTGCCGGGTATCAGAATCAGAGATCCAATCATCCTCATCTGTCTGAGTCGGCGTATCCGCCGAGGAATCTGTTCCCGTATCTGTTCCATTGTCTGTTCCCGTATCTGTTCCAGTGTCTGTTCCCGTGTCTGTTCCAGTATCATTGTTTGTTACTGTTACCTTCGCTTCCTTCTGACTATTTGCCTCAGGCAGGTCGATCTTCACGGTTTTACCTGCTTCATCCACATTCAATGTTCCCTTAAAAGTGGTATATCCACCCAAAGATACTTCTACCTTATGCGCTCCATAAGGAACTTCAATGGGATTTGCATATGACATAAGTTCACCATCCAAATATAAATCCGCACCCAGCGGTGTAATATCAAACACAATTTTACTCTTTTTTATGGCCTTCGGTCCCAAATCAGCCAGAGATACGACGGTCTTCTCATTTCGATTAACCGTTATATTCTTCGTTGCACTAAATGCTCCATTTTCCACCGTAAGATTAAAATTGCCCTCTCTTATCGGTATCTGTATGTCCTTTGAAATCTGCTGCATGGATTCATAACCTACCGTAACATAAGCTCCCATGAAGTCCTGATCATCTTCCAGCATTACGATCCCATGTCCCTTGGTAACTGTGACAGACCAAATGGTCTCTTCATATCCCCAGATCGTAAGAACATCCTGTTCTGCCAGATGATCAACAGTTTCCAGCTGATCACCATCCACAACCACGATTTGATCTGTATATTTATATTTTGTTCTTGCTATTTTCATTATCTGTCCATCCGGATATATGGACAGGTTGTTTACATCCGCATATTCCCAAGCTTTTGTTGATAAATGCAATTTTACAAGTTTGTTATTACCCTTTAGATATCCTGCATCTACCATCTCACCAATCTCTATCTGGCTGATGGACATAAGCTTTCCATACCGGTCTGTAATATCGGTACCACCATTATAGGTAAAGACTAAGTCCTGTTTACTGCCGATGTCAAGCAATAGAATCTCCTGATTTTGCGTGTCTATTTTCTTTACCACCGCCAGAATTTCACTGTTATAATCCGCCTTCACCTCATCCTTTGTCTCATTTTTGGTCTTCACAGAAGTTTCCCTGGCGTTTTTTGACCCGTTTGATCCGTGATTGGTTCCCAGCATGGTGGCAAGAAGAATCACCGAAAAAAAAGATAATCCGACTAACAGGCTGACAATAGGTCTCATTTGAACCTTATTCGTTTTTTTAATTTCCGACTCTGATTTCATAAGTATCCTTCTATTCCATCGTGAACAGTTTCTCTGTTATGTATTATAGCTTATATCACCGATCAATTCAATCCTGTATTCTTTTCCTACAAGATGCTCTCCAGTTTGTTCATAAACATTTCCTTTTTGGCATTTTGCTCCCCGATGCTGTTTAATTTTTGAATATTACGCCCTGAGATCCAGGACTTCTTACCATTATAATAAAAATTAGTTATTTTCCAGAACTTCTCAGGGTATACAAGGAGCAGATATAAAATATTTAATTCTTCCCTGGAGATCGGCTTTACCCGGTCATAGGCATCAATCATATTGCTGCCATACATAATATCCCAGTCGTTCTTTTCCATGACCTTGCGAACAAATTGGTAAAGGTCCGATATCTGCAAACCAATATAAGCCTTTTCAAAATTCGTAGTTGCTATCATATTAGAGCCGCTGTGGGAAAGCTCTGTGGCACAAACCGGCTGCTTATTGATCCAGCCCGGTGGAACATACGCCTTTGTCATAGCTTCACTTTTATTTTTTAACATAATAATGTTGTGATAAGTATAATTTCCGTGGCATACCATGTGTCTGTCAACTGCCTCAGTATGAAGTGACGGGTAGGAAGAAGACAACAACCGGTCTGCAGCAATTAATCCCTGTTCATAAAAAGTATCATAGTAATTCAAATAGGAGAGTTCGAATTCATTTTTCTGACGCTTATTACGAATATAGCTCTTTACCCTTTTTAATTCCCTGTTCCTTTTATCAAAGGTATCCAATAGATCAGGGGAAATATTATGTTCCATCTGATCCTTTGTAAAGTCAACGTCTGTAAGAATGCAATGTAGTCTGGCCAGATTGGATGCAGCTGTTTCAATCTGGGATAGTTCCTTTAGATTGCATTCTTCCCCCCAGAACCAGTTTTTCATGATATATTGTGTGCCCGTGGAATCCTCCGACAGGATATCGTCGTCCACTGTCTTCACAAAGAGATCTGTATTGGAATAGCCGCTTTGGAACAGGTGCTCCTTTACCTTATGTTCAAACAGGGCCCTGTTCTTAGAGCCCTCAAAGCATTTATATAATTTTAATCCGCAATCGGTCTCTAAAAGATAAGCACCTCTGGCTCTATATATATTGTAAATCTTTAGACGATATTTTTTTAACGCTTCCTGAATTCTATCCTCCACAGCTAATCCTCCTACTATATGATAATACCCGTCTACTAATATTATGATATCAATATCTAATTCATGAATATAAAAAGCGTTGGAAAAATTGATTTTAAATTTTTCCAACGCTTTTTTCCTGTCCCGTTCTGTTAGCACAAGTTACTTGTTATTCCATCCGTATGCCAATAAAAGCAGTTTTTCCTTGTCATTATCCTCCGGATTTTCTATCACCAATGTTAATAAATAATTTAAAAGCTCTCCCAGTTCTTTTCCCGGTCGAAAACCATGTTCAATTAAATCATTTCCATTAATTTTTAACTCCTTTATACTGACACATTCGCCCTTCGACAATATATCCTCATATAATTTCATCGCCATGGCCAGTTTTTCATACTTTTCCCGGGTCTTAGCCGGATTTTTGGCAGATGTATCTGCCCGGTTTACCTCAAATAACAGTTCCATATATTCTTTGCCTATCTTTGAGACAGCTTTTCTCATCCCGGAGGGTGTTAAAACAAATCTGTAATCATGCCACCTGATCAGATGTACCACGGTATTTAAGGTATCATTATCAAATTTTAACCGTTTTAATATCCTCCTGGCGGTTAATGCCCCCTTTTCCTGATGACCGTAGAAATGATTCTGGCCATCCTTGCCAAGGGTAATGGTACCTGGTTTCTCAATATCATGGAGCAACATAGTCCAGCGCAGAATCATCCTCTCTCTGGGTCCGAAACTCCTTGTGTTTTGTTTGTCTGCAATGGTTGCGACCGCATGAATGGTATGTTCACCCACAGAATAGATATGATGAATATTCTTTTGGCCGGTGGTCATCATTGGATCGAATTCCGGTAGAACAATTCTTGTAATCCCGGTTTCATACAGCAAACGCAACCGGTCAGGATGCTCGGATACCAGAAGTTTTGTAAGTTCCACCCGAATCCGCTCCGCGCTGATATGATGAAGCAGCTCCACCTTTGATTTCAGGGCAGTTAGCGTTTCTTCCTCTACAGAGAAATCTAATTGCGCCGAGAAACGCACCGCACGAAGTATACGAAGTGCGTCCTCATCAAACCGTTCTCCCGCACTTCCGACGCAGCGGACCAGTCCCTTCTCAAGGTCTTCTCTTCCCCCAAAAAGGTCGATAAAACCTTCTTCTTCATTGTATGCCATGGCATTAATGGTAAAGTCCCTGCGTTTTAAATCCTCCATTAGACTCGAGGTGAAGGAGACCTCCTTTGGATGTCTGTTGTCCTCATATTCACCATCAAGGCGGTATGTGGTCACCTCATAATGATTCTTATCAAGAAGCACCGTAACAGTACCATGGGCAATTCCGGTATCTACGGTTCTCTTAAATATCCTTTTTACCTCATAGGGTGTGGCTGAAGTCGTGATGTCCCAGTCCTCCGGCTCACGTCCAAGAAGCATATCCCTGACACAGCCACCCACGATATATGCTTCGAATCCGTGCTCCATTAATTTATGGATCATGTCATTTACTTGTTCCGGTACCTGGATCTTCATGTGCCGCCTCCTAATTTGCCTTTCTAAAGCCTATCCAGATTATATCAGAGCCTTACCATGAATTCAAGGCTTATCCCTGTAATAAACAGCAACCGGCAGTCTCCATACTTTTCCAAACCAAGTATAAAAACTGCCGGTCATCCCTCATTTATAAAGCCATACGTTTTTTCCCTTACCGACCGCTATGTCTGCTCCTGGCTTTCGTGTGAAATGTTTTGGTTCACACTGATTAGTAGGCCCTGCCCCAGTAAGTCAAAGTCTTTGCCGGTTTCCCGCAGCATACGCAGGTATCGGAAAGATGCTCCTGTTCGAAAGGCATACATCTGGAGCTTGCACCTGTCTTCTCTTTAATTTCCTTCTCACATGCCGCATCTTCACACCACATTGCTTTGATAAAACCCGGTTTCTCTTCAATGATTTTTGAGAATTCTTCCATCGTTGTTGCTGTATAGGTATGAGAGTCTCTGTGATTTCTTGCTCTTTCCAGCAGATCGGACTGCATTGTCTCAAGGATTTCGCCTACCCTTACGGCAATCTCATCAAGAGATATTACCGTCTTCTCTCTGGTGTCTCTTCTGACAATCACCGCCTGATTTGCCTCAATATCCTTTGGACCGATTTCTATTCGAAGAGGAATTCCGCGCATTTCCTGCTCACTGAATTTCCAGCCGGGGCTCTTATCGGATCCATCAACTTTAACCTTATAGGAACCCAACTGCTCCTTTAACCACAAAGCCTTCTCCATGACACCCTCTTTGTTTTGATTAATTGGAATAATCATTACCTGTGTGGGAGCAATTCTGGGTGGAAGTACCAACCCGCTGTCATCTCCGTGTACCATGATGATTGCGCCGATAATTCTGGTGGATAATCCCCAGGACGTCTGGTGAACATACTGTAACGTATTATTTTTATCCGTATATTGAATATCAAATGCTTTTGCAAACCCATCACCGAAATTATGGCTGGTTCCGGATTGCAGTGCCTTGCCATCATGCATCAGTGCTTCTATGGTATAGGTAGCATGAGCACCTGCAAATTTCTCTTTCTCTGATTTGCGTCCCTTAATCATAGGAATTGCCAGAACTCTTTCACAAAAATCCGCATAGACATTTAACATCTGTATGGTTCTTTCCTCAGCCTCTTCTGCTGTTGCATGTGCCGTATGGCCTTCCTGCCACAGAAATTCCATGGAACGAAGGAATGGTCGGGTGGTCTTCTCCCAGCGGACAACAGAACACCACTGGTTATATAATTTCGGCAGATCCCTGTGGGAGTGAATAATATTAGAATAAAAGTCGCAGAACAAGGTTTCTGAGGTGGGTCTTACACATAATCTCTCCTGTAACGGCTCTAACCCCCCATGCGTTACCCAGGCTACCTCGGGAGCAAACCCTTCCACATGATCCTTTTCCTTTTGTAACAGGCTTTCGGGAATAAACATGGGCATATAAACATTCTCAACACCCGTATCCTTAAAATCCGAATCCAACTGTCTTTGGATATTCTCCCAGATGGCATAGCCATTTGGTCTTAAAATCATACAGCCTCTCACGCTGGAATACTCAATTAATTCAGCCTTCTTAACAATGTCTGTGTACCATTGGGCAAAATCCTCTTCCATAGAAGTGATAGCCTCTACCAATTTCTTTTCCTTTGCCATAATCAGCGCTCCTTCGATTTCAGTATTATAATTCGTTAGAAGGTTTTTTTACAACAAAAAAAGCCCTTCTATCCCCAAGGGACCGAACGACTCGGCGGTACCACCCTAATTAGCTTTATAGTAACAGCTCTCTCTTTTTCGTTAACGCCGAAATTACGTTGTACTTGGAGGAAAATCCTTTCATACAAAGCTCCAAGGCCGGTTCAACAACACCTGTATAAGAAACTTTCACCAAATTGATCTGTTTCTCTCTCTGTGATACGGCAATTGTCTACTATTCCTCTTCATTGCTGATAATGAACTTAATTTTATGACAGTTAAAGTTCTTTGTCAAGATATTCTTTATGTTTCATTTAACCTTTCATTTAACCTTTCATTTAACCGTTCATTTAACCGTTAACTTATCCTTATCCTTTTTCTACGCCAGGAATTGGCGTCTGTTCAGGATCAACCTCGTCACCCATTTTTTCTCTGACCACCTTTACAATTGTAATAATAATCACAAGACCAATCGGTCCGAGAAAAAAACCTGCAATGGAAAAGAGTCTTACACCAATGTACATCGCAATCAACGTGAACAATGGTTTAATTCCGATTCTGTTCCCAATCAGCTTGGGTTCCAATACCTCCCTCACAATCTGGCATACAAAGAAGATGGTGATCAGGATAGCTGCAGTATAAATATCTCCGCCCAACAGCATAATAATACTCCAGGGGATAAAAATCAATCCGCTCCCCAATATAGGTAAGGCATCCATAAAAGCAATCCCGATCCCAATTAAAAGGGGGTATTCGTTTTTTAGAAGGGTTAATCCCAGTACACAGATTACGGCAACAATCATCATAATAATTACCTGTGACCGAAGATATGCAATACCCGCATCCGCAAGTTTTTTTGTTACTTTATGGATATCCCGGTAGATATCGGAATGTTCAAACCGATCTTTGAAATTTTGCATATCTTTCACGATCAGTAACGCAGCGATTAATACAATCAGGATAACACCGATGGCGCCGATCAGGTAAATGGTGATCGTAATGGTCTTCTGGGTCAGATTTGGCATCACATCAGATTTGATGTGATCCATGGTTTGTCTCATGTAATCATCCGTAAATTTCCGAAAAGTCCCGCAATCAAATCCCATATAATGATCGCAATAATTGCAGATCTCTTCCAGCTTAGCCGAAATAAGATTCCTGTACACCGGCATATTTTTCATAAAATGAAAGATCTGCCTTAGCAAAGAATTTACCAGATAAAAAATTCCTGCTCCCGTTACAGCCACAAAAAGAAGCAGTGACAGTGTCCCGCCAATCATCCTGGACATTCTGATCCTCCGGTACAAAAATTCTGTCAGGGGACGAAGCAGCCATGCGATAAAATACGCAACAATAAACGGAAAAATCAACGGTAATATAAACCGAAATCCCAGATAAACACCAAGGGTCGTAACTACAATAATTATCATCTGCCTGCTTTTTTCAGATCTATTCTGTAACCATTTCATTCATTACACCCCCCTTGACACCAATATTACCCAATGGTTCCTTCCATCACATAAGCATGAAATCATTTCCCATGCCATGAATGAAAAAAGAAGATTCATATCGCTATGAATCCTCTTATCATTATTGTTCGTAAATATTAGCGTTATATCCTCGGGGATAATTTGAAAAAATAAAGGCAATAATATCATAGAATATGCAGTTCATGTATAAAATGCAAATACTTTCAGCCATTTTTACTTATTTATGTTAATTACTTCATTTTTATAACCTCGATTGGACAATACGGAACCTTTGCAAGCAATGCTGCTTTGACCTCCTCCATTCCTTCCAGAATGGTATAGTTATCTTCTTCCTTTTTCACTCTGATGATTTTATCAATGGAATAGGGCACCACTTGATATGCATCGATCAGATAGGAAAGCCGCTCCTGTTCCTCCACCGATAAATCACATTCCTTTAACAGTCTTTTTGGAGAGACCAACATTTTTGACATAGAGATATCCTGATTTTTCTCATATTCTCCCGCCTCCGCCATAATAATCTCAGCTATCTGTTCAGGAGTGCAGTAGGTACTGTCTATAATCAGGTTGTAGTTTGAAAAATCCATGTAATTCAATTTATATATATCCTTATAGCGGTCCATCTCTGTTGCTGCGCGCGCCGTAAGAAGTTGTTTTGCTTCCTCCTGCGAATGATAAGTTTCTACCGCACCCCGGGTATCATTCATGACACGACAGGCTGCCACCTCCAGACTGACAGATACAAATACCTTAAAGGAGTGCTCTACAAAATGCCATGCAAGACGGGAATCAAAAATAATATTCTCATCCCTTTTTTCCCTGGAAATTCTGGTGGTTGCGTCATCAATCATCGTATCATACTTGCGGTCACTTCGCATTAACTGATTCAATTCCAGCGTGGTCATCTTCATTTGCTCTGCCAGATCTCTTTGAACCTTACCCGTAGAATAAATTTCAAATTTATACTTCTCATTCAAAATCTTACATATGGTTGATTTTCCACTTCCCAAATTTCCGGTTATCGTAATATGCATCTTATTTTCCTTCCTTATCTCGGCTCATCATCAATGATTTTTCATTAGGAGTATTATAGCCGAAACCTTGAAAAAAAACAACCTTGGATCGGAATTTATCCGTTCAACATAACCTTGCCGGCGTTCAGCAGCTCGATATCCTCATGATCATGGGTTACAACAATTACAGTCTTATTTTCAGTCATGGATTTGATGTAACTCGCCACCACATCTTTGAGCATCTTATCCAGCCCGCGAAACGGTTCATCCAGTATCACAAGATCACTTTCTGATAATAATGCCCGTACGATTACCACTCTGCGCCGCATACCACCGCTTAATTTTTTTACCGGTTTTTGCTGATAATCTTTTAAAAGTACCCGATCCAGTTCCGCTTCTATTCGTGCCTCCGATATCTTCGCGTCACAGACCAGCTTAATATTTTTTATGGCATCCCAGTGCTCGACCAACCGGTCTTCCTGAAATACTGCTGCAATGCGGATATGCTCTGTACCCTTTATCTCACCGGAATCAGGCCGAATCAGCCCCATGATCATATTTAACAGGGTCGACTTTCCAATGCCTGATGGTCCCATGAGACAACTAATCTCTCCCTGGGCAAAGGTGACATTAAGGTCGGAGAATACCGGCTGGTTTGCAAACCGTTTTTTTATATGAATTAATTCAATGTCCATAGACTCCTCCCTGTCACACTTTATTTTTCCCCGGTCTCTGTTTTATCTTCAAACTCTCTGTTCAGCTTACCAATTACCAGCATCACGGTCTTCTCGAGGATTAAACTGATGGCGATAATGACAAAGGTCCACGCAAACAGTTCCTTCGTCATCCAATATAATTTTGCCTCGTACAGCTTTACACCGATAGATCCCGCAGGGATCCCGATTACTTCCGCCGATATCCCCGCCTTCCAGCAAAACCCCATTCCAACAGTAATCGCCGAAATAAGCTGCGGACGGATGGAGGGGATGTAAATGGCTTTTATTTTCTTCCATCTGCCAATTCGAAAAACCTTTGCCATCTGCAGCAGCTTCTCATCCGCATCTTCCAATCCCTGATAGACATTGGTATAAAACATTGGCACTACCATGAAAAATGAAATAAATACAGATAGATTTTTGGATTTGATCCAGATCAGGCAGAGGATAATGAATGAAGCCATTGGCATCGCCTTAATGACCTTCATCGGTATGGATACCATCTCATTGATCAGACGGTTTTGAAAAGAAATCACCGCAAGTAAAATCCCCATAACAAATGCCAAACCAAATCCTGCCATGATCCTCACAGAGGAAAATGCCACGGTCTCCCAGAACTGGCCTGTCTTTAGAAAATCAAGCAAGGTGGTCATCACCGATATGGGTGAGGACAGAATGATGTCCTGCCCCACCACTTTACTGGCGCCCCCCCAGATCAGGAGCCAGAAGCAAACCGCCAGAATCTTAACTCCATACTTCTTTAAAAACTCCACCGGTTTCTTCCTCTGCATGATGCGTTTCCTCCTGTCTGCTGATCATCTTTTGCTTCTTGCTATGATATCCCGATTACGGAATATAGTAAAAATCATCTGCCGGCATCTTGCCGCCAACTGCTTTCGGATTCTGGTTAAATAGGGCAGTCAGATAGCCGTTCACTTTGTCTTTCATTTCATTTCCCTGAATCATGGTGATATTACAATCCGGGATTGCCTTTTTGGCAATTGCTGCATCAATTATGTTATACTTTCCGACCAGGGCTGCCGCGTCCTCAACGTTTTGATTCACATACTCGGCAGATACCTTGTATTCCTGCAAGAAAGCGTCCACTGCCTCCTTATTCTGCTCCAGAAAGTCACTGCGTACCACCACAACCCCTGTAACAACAGAGCTCTCATCGTTCTTCACCGCATCCCATTCCTTGGCAACATCAAGTGCTACTCTTGCTTTATCATTCTTAAGTAATACGGTAGTGACAAATGGCTGGGGCAGCATTGCCACCGCATTCTCCGTCTGGCTTAATAACGTCGCAACTTCTGTCGCCTCCGTCTTATATTCTATGGTGACATCTTTCTCCGGATCTATTCCATGGGCATTTAATATATAATTTAAAGTATATTGGGGTGTTGTTCCAAGCCCGGTGGAATAGATTGTCTTTCCCTTTAAGTCCTCCACAGAATGAATGGTATCACCCGTTTCCATAAGATACAATACACCAAGTGTATTAATTCCTGCAATTTTTATCTTACCTTCTGTTTTATTATATAAAACAGATGCCAGATTACAAGGAATCGCTGCAATATCAATATTCCCCTGGATTAATCCTCCGCTAATTTCATCTGCCGTACCTGCGATGGAGAAATTATATTGATTTGCCGTCGTCTGATTATCTGCATCTTCCATGAGCTTTACCATTCCCATTGCGGTTGGTCCTTTTAGCGCTGCGATCTTAAGCGCTATCTTTTGCTCCGGTTCCTCTGTCACCGACGGTGCCTCTGTCGCGGCAGCTGTAGGTTCTGGCGTAACTGTCACAGCATCGTTGGCTGTATTGGGTTTTTCTTCTGTTTTATCCTTTGCACATCCTGCCAGTATCATGGCACAAAACAGTAAAACAAAAAGTCTCATAAATTTTTTCATTTCGTTATCCTCCTGATATCCTTTATTTTATTACAGCATCTCCTTCGGATTTTTCCCGCCGGCATAGCCGCCCAAAGAAAAGCCTGCTCTTTTTTGCTCAGCTTTCTGCTTCCAAACCGGGAAACTTGACACCAGCCAATCCTCACCGTTTCGAATATATGGTTTTCACATTGATTCCCTGTAACATGCCAAGTTTTCCCGCCAGGCTGCTGATGATATCTGAAGGTGCATTGATCACAACGCTGATGATGCTAATATTTTTCTCCCGGTATGGTAACCCCATTCTTCCAATGATATACTGTCCGTATTCATGTAAAACCGCATTCATTCTTTCCGCCGAATTAAGGTCTTCTACAATAATACCGATTAAAGCCACTCTCGTCTCCACTCTTTCACCTCCATTACTACCGTCAAGGCAGTTCTCTAAACAAGATGACCCGGCAAGCC
Organism: Bacillota bacterium; assembly: GCA_023439505.1. Lineage (GTDB taxonomy): Bacteria > Bacillota > Clostridia > Lachnospirales > Lachnospiraceae > Mobilitalea. The sequence goes on along the minus strand of JAEXNR010000034.1, from coordinate 61,255 downwards.
GTTTTACTTGTCATGAATAAAAAAACCCTATGCCACAATGACATAGGGAATAAATTCTATCTTCATACCGTCGTCTTCTCACTCGGACAACTCCTCGTGCCTTCAGAACAAACCATTTCACCTATGCCTTTTTGTCAGGTAAATCCTTCTAAATCGGCTGGTTTTATTGTAACTCATCGTTAATAATTTGTCAAGAATACATCATACGATTCCAAAATACAGAACCCAGGTACTGACGGATACAGATACTCCTTTATGGAATTATTTATCGAAATCATTGTACCTCATTATTATGTGGAGAGTGAAGTGTTACTTTTTTTGAATCACGGCTTGCATAAGCAGCTAGCAGCTTCTGCAATTCTAAAAATTTATCATAATTTAAGGAGTAATGGGTCCATTTTCCTTCTTTTCTAAGATTTACGATTCCGCTGTCACATAAAATTTTCATATGATGAGACAATGTTGGCTGAGAGATCTTCAGACACTCCAGGACTCTGCAGGCACATCGTTCACCTTCCATGAGATATTCGATAATTAATAGACGATTCGGGTCCGCCAACGCCTTAAATAATAAAGCATACTTCCCTTTACTGTTTTCCATTTCTCCACCTCATATGATATAGTATTGAACGATCATACCGGATGGCCCTCACAAGTTTTTAAACCTTAAACCGGTATCCCACTCCCCAAATTGTCTCTATATACTGCGGCTTTGCAGTATTGAATTCGATTTTCTCCCTGATTTTTTTGATATGAACGGTAACAGTTGCAATATCACCTACGGATTCCATATCCCAGATCTCTCTGAATAATTCTTCCTTAGTATAAACCCTGTTTGGATTTTCTGCAAGGAAAGTTAACAAATCAAATTCTTTGGTTGTGAAAATCTTCTCTTCCCCATTTAAGAATACCCTTCTTGCTGTTTTGTCTATCTTTAACCCGCGAATTTCAATTAATTCATTTTCCCTGATTCCTGATCCAATCAATCGTTCATATCTTGCAAGGTGCGCCTTTACTCTTGCCACAAGTTCACTTGGACTAAAGGGTTTTGTGATATAATCATCAGCGCCAAGTCCAAGACCACGAATTTTGTCAATATCGTCTTTTTTGGCCGAAACCATAATTACAGGGATGTTCTTCTCTTCTCTGATCTTTTTACATATCTCGAAACCATCCATATTCGGAAGCATCAGATCAAGAATAATCAAATTAAATTCCTCATTTAAGGCCCTTCTCGCACCAACATCCCCCGCTGTCTCCACTTCCACTTCAAACCCGCTGAGTTCCAAATAATCCTTTTCTAATTCTGCGATTGCTACTTCATCTTCAATAATTAATAATCTGCTCATGTTCCATTCTCCTGACCGGAGAAGCCACCTCCTTATCATAAACCACTTTATCTGATGAAAATGGTTCCATTTTTCCTCTTATCTTATTTTATCACCTTTTTCAAGGTAAAGAATATGGTTGTTCCGGCTCCCCGCTCACTTTCAGCCCATATCTTTCCGCTGTGATCTTCTATGATTTTCTTCGATATGGAAAGACCCAGTCCGCTTCCGCCCTTCTTTGAATTTCTGGAAGCATCTGCCCGGTAAAACCGATCAAAGATATAAGGAATATCCTGACAGGGTATTCCAATCCCGTTATCGCTGATTTCAATTTGAACATACAAACCGATATCATAAAGTTTGATTTCTATCCTACCCTCATCCTTGTCCAGATATTTCATGGAATTACCGATGATATTATTAATTACTCTCTTTAACTGCTCGGCATCGGCCACCACCTGAACGGATTGATCCATTTCATTGTGATACAAAATTTTAATATTTTTAACCTCCAAATCAAAGCTCAGATCATCAATACAGTCGTCAAAGTACTCATGAAGGTTAATTGCCTTAAATGCATATGGAACCGTGTTGTTATCTATCTTCGCATAAAATGCCAGTTCATCTACCAGAACAGACATATCATTTGCTTTTGTAAATATGGTCTTTAAGTATTTCTCCTGCTTTTGCGGTGTATCTGCCACACCATCCATCAGCCCTTCAGAATACCCCTTAATGGCTGTCAGAGGGGTCTTTAGATCGTGGGAAATATTACTGATCAGCTCTTTGATATCCTCTTCATACTGAAGTCTGTCCTCTATTAACTTCTTCAACCTTATTCTCATCTCTTCAAAGTCTTGACATAACCCCCCAATCTCATCCCCGGTATCCGACGAAACCGAATAGTCCAAATCGCCCTCTTTGATCTGATTGGTAGCTATTCTAAGAATATTTAAGGGCTTGATGATACTTCGATATACCCAAAGCATTAAGATGGTGGCCGTAAATAAAATAATAAAGATAAAAGAAATCATGCTCTGCACCGCTACGGCCTTAATCTGAGGAACCAGAATATCCAGATCGGTAATGACAAATAAAGTCCCCTCGCTCCCATCCGAATAATAAAAGTCCTGACCCTTTACCAGAAATGGGGTCTTACCTCCAATATACATTCCTCCGTCAACTTCCGCATTATAGACACCGAATCTTGGAAGGCTGTCTTTCATGGTACTTAATTTCTCCTCGTCTCCCACAAAAGTAAAATTCTGATTTTTTCTGACAATAATAAAAGAATATTTTTCTTTTAATTCTTTATTTATGTTTTCAATGTAAGTCCTGTCCTCCAGTTTCTCCGGATCCTTTAATGCGGTCAATCTTACATCATTATAAACTTCTCTTGTCAATCTGTTTAAAATCTGAATCGGATTGGAAATTACTTTTAAAGTACTTGTCTCCACATCATACGAGCTTTGTATGGAATTCAGCTGAAAGCTGACAATGGTGCTGGCCGATATGGTGATCAACATCACCGGCATTGTTATCATAACAAAGAATGCAATTAATAATCTGCCTTTCAGCTTCAAACTGAGCTTCACTTCCTTTCCCGGCGATAACTCTGTATCCATCCAATCGATTATCTGATTTTCTCTTGTACATTATAGCATATAGGGGCATTTATTGTGTAAAAAGTAACTGTTATTTTTCTAAAAAATTCATGAATTTCGTTACTGTTTGCGCCTCACTCAAAGCCATGCGTATGATTTCGACGAATGATTCCGAAGCACAGCCCATTGCACTTTGATAATTGGTCTGGATATCCCAATGGCCTTTCAAAAAAAGGGGTGTTGTTACACACCCTTACAACATCCCCTCTTCTTTACCAAATATTCATTTTTATTATTTACTTTAAATATGCTTTTAATTCCTCTGCTTTATCCGTTCTTTCCCAGGGAAGGTCCAGATCATTTCGTCCAAAGTGACCATAAGCTGCAGTCTGCTTAAAGATGGGTCTGCGAAGATCAAGCATCCGGATAATTCCCGCGGGACGCAGGTCAAAGTGCTTACCGATGATTGCCACTATTTCGTCTTCGTTTAATTTGCCTGTCCCAAAGGTATCCACCATGATTGAAGTAGGCTCTGCGACCCCGATGGCATAAGATACCTGGATTTCACAGCGGTCTGCAATGCCTGCCGCTACGATATTTTTCGCAACATATCTGGCCGCGTAAGAAGCCGAACGATCCACTTTTGTGCTATCCTTACCAGAGAAGGCTCCGCCGCCGTGTCTTGCATATCCACCGTAGGTATCTACGATGATCTTTCGACCCGTTAATCCGCTGTCTCCGTTGGGTCCACCGATTACAAAACGTCCGGTAGGATTAATATAGAATTTTGTTCTTTCGTCTATGAATTCCTTGGGAAGTACTTCCTCCAAAACGTATTTTCTGATGTCTTTACGAAGTTGTTCCATAGACACGGCTTCATCATGCTGTGTTGACAGAACAACCGCATTCAGATGAATCGGTTTACCGTTCTCATCATATTCCACTGTCACCTGAGATTTACCATCGGGACGAAGATAATTTAGAATTCCCTCTTTTCTAACCTTGGTCAGCTGCTTTGTCAGCTTATGTGCCAGAGAGATAGGGTAGGGCATAAATTCCTTTGTTTCATTGGTTGCATATCCAAACATCATCCCCTGGTCACCTGCACCGATCTTGGAAAGTTCTTCGTCTGATGCCGTATGCTCTTTTAATTCCAGCGACTGATCCACACCCATGGCAATATCCTTTGATTGCTCATCCAGTGCCACAATAACACCGCAGGTGTTGGCATCAAATCCATATTCTGATTTGTCATATCCAATTCCTCTGATGGTATCTCTTACAATTTTCTGAATATCAACATATCCTTCTGTCGTGATCTCTCCCATCACCAGAACCAGTCCGGTGGTAATCGCAGTCTCGCATGCAACCCTGCTCATCGGATCCTGGCTTAGTAACGCATCCAAAACAGCATCTGATATCTGGTCACAAATCTTGTCCGGATGTCCTTCTGTTACCGATTCTGAAGTAAATAGTCTTTTCTGCATAAGTGCCTCCAATTCCAAATGAATTACCACACTGTAATCCATTCTAAAAAAATAAGTCCGCAATATGCGGACTTGATACCAGGTTTCATCAAATCCTCTTATTGTTCGATTGCTCGCTCAGGTTGGCACCTTCCGATTAAGGGGTTGCCGTGACTTCATAGAGCCTTTACTCTCCGTCACTCTGAATAAGAGAAATGTTAAATTATCATATGATTCATTATCATCAATTTAACTTAAGCATATAATGAATCCTTCCATCCGTCAAGTGGATTTTTTAACCCGTGATAATTTGTCGAAAAATATCACTATTCCTACAAATTTAGTCAGAGAGATTGACTTTTCTTCCATCTCTTTTTATACTATTGTTAGAATATCTCGTATGATACATATGATACAGGGCATAGGCGTGAAAGGAGTTCCGTATTTTAAATCCGGAAGACATAAACTATGAAAATCAGAAAGATCTTAATTGCACTTGCTATCCCAGGTATGATTGTAGCAGATGATGTATATACACAGGATGGCCATCTCATCATTGCTAAAGAAACTACCTTAACCGACAGAATTATTACCCGGCTGGAATTCTATGGTGCTACAGAATTAACCATATATTCCGAATCCGATTTTAATGAAATTGAGGCATTCCCCACGGATGTTGATATCGTAACTGATTCCTTTTATGATACCGTCCGAAAAAGTGAATCCTTTCATCGTTTTCACATGGCCTATATGAATACAGTTGATAAGTTGAAACGTTCCTTGCTTGATCTCGTAGAGAACCAGAAGGAGATCCAACCGGAAGAATTATTGTCTGATGTAAATTTTATCATAAAGAATTCCACCAACAACATCGAATTATTTCAAATGCTTCATTGTATGCGTCAGTATGATGATACCACTTATGTGCACAGCTTAAATGTTGCTTTGATCTGTAATATTATCGGCAAATGGCTTCATTTTACCCTCGAAGATCAGGAAGTTCTCACGCTGTGCGGTCTGCTCCATGACATTGGAAAACTTATGATTCCTCCCAGTATTATCGCAAAACCGGCAAGATTAACCGAGGAAGAATTTACCACCATCAAGACCCATACCATCCGGGGCTATAATTTGCTAAAAGGTAAGTCCATTGATCAGCGGATTAAAAATGCAACACTGATGCATCATGAACGTTGTGACGGAAGTGGTTATCCCTATGGATTTCGCGCCAATCAGATTGATCCTTTTGCTAAAATAATCGCTGTCGTAGATGTGTATGATGCCATGACCAGCGCCAGAGTTTATCGTGGACCCCTTTGTCCCTTTGAGGTTATCAGCATCTTTGAAACAGAAGGATTCACCAAATATGAACCCAAATATATCATGACTTTCCTGGAAGGAATTGTACAGACTTACGTTAATAATACGGTTCGGCTAAGCAATGGAATAGAGGGACAGATTGTATTAATCAATAAGCTTTCCCTGTCAAAGCCAATCGTAAAGGCAGGGGATCAGTTTATCGACCTTTCAAAAAGCAAGGACTTATCTATTGTTGAGATTCTTTAGCTGTTAAATATAAAACACCGGTATACGGTAAGACAACATAGCATGCTGTCTTTACCGTTCGCCGGTGTTTTGCCATTTCCAGGTACTTAACCCGGTATTTCATTCCATCCCTGTATCTTTAACTTACCTTTAATTTAAATTTGCGAACCGCCTTGATATCTTCTGAATCCATCTTTGCTATGGCAGCGCCCAGTTTTTGCATTTTGAATTCAAAGTTTTCATAACCGCGCTCAATGTATTCTATATTTTCAACGATCGTATAACCTTCTGCCATTAACCCAGCGATTACAAGGGCAGCGCCTGCACGAAGATCAGGCGCGCTTACCGTTGCTCCCGTAAGCTTCTCTACACCATCAATAATAGCAGTATTGCTCTCGACTTTTATATTTGCACCCATTCGGCATAACTCATCCACATATTTAAAACGATTTTCAAATATGCTCTCTGTCACAATACTGGTGCCGCTTGATATGGATAAGAGCGTGGCCATCTGTGGTTGCATATCTGTCAAAAATCCCGGATATACCAATGTTTTAACATGGGTTGAGCCTAATTTTCCATCCGCTTTTACTCTGACTGCATCATCAAATTCTTCCACAGTTGCACCAATTTCAAGAAGCTTTGACGTAAATGCCTCAAGATGCTTTGGTATTACATTCTTTATCAGTAAATCCCCTTTGGTAGCCGCAGCTGCAAACATAAAGGTTCCGGCTTCAATCTGATCCGGGATAATGGAATATTCGCTTCCATGAAGTCTCTCCACACCCTTTACCCTGATTAAATCTGTTCCTGCTCCCTTAATGTTGGCCCCCATACTATTCAAAAAGTTTGCCACATCAACTACATGCGGCTCCTTCGCTGCATTCTCGATAATCGTCTGGCCTTCCGCCAGACAGGAAGACAGCATGATGTTGATGGTTGCACCCACACTGGACCCATCAAAATAAATATGCCCTCCATTTAACTTCTCTGCATTTGCGCAAAGCATTCCGTGCTCAATCTTAACCCTTGCCCCAAGTGCTTCAAACCCTTTGATATGCTGATCAATGGGTCTGCTACCGATATTGCAGCCCCCGGGCAATGCAACTGCTGCACTTTTATATTTTCCAAGCAACGCTCCAACCAAATAATAGGATGCACGGATTTTTCTAACATAATCAAAATCTACATTTACGGAATTGATCCTGCCTCCGTTAATTTTAACAGTGCTCTTACTGATTCTGTCAACCTTAGCTCCGATATCCTCAATGGCCTGTAATAAAACATTGATATCCTTCACATCCGGTAAATTCTCTATTTTGACTGTTTCATCCGTCATAATTGCTGCGGCGATTATCCCCAAAGCCGCATTCTTGTAACCGCTAATCACAACTTCACCAATCAGCGGCTTCCCACCTTTTATAATATATTGCTCCATTGCACACCTCTAATATTTTCATCATAATCTGCTTGTTAAAAATGCATATAAAATCAGTTAATATTTTGTTAAGTTTTGTTAGTCAAGTTGATTATACCACAAAGTGGTTTTTTGTAAATTGTTTTTTATTAATTATAATTCATGAGATACTGCATAATTCCCTATAATTATACATAATCTACAATATTTACTAATAAATTTCCAATATTCCTCCCTTCTCTTTGATTTCCAAGAACCCTTTTCATAAATAATATATTCAAATGATATTTCTTATTTTAAGTAACTAATATTTTTCTATACCATTTTTGTTCAATCTCATCAGGGAATTGATTAGAAACTTACCATTTAAAAACCCATATTCCAATATTTATTTTATATTTAATTCTTGCCTTCCCAATGGATTTATCTGGACAAGCAAATTCTGTTTTTGAACATTTGCGCTAATGATGGATTCAGACGGAACAGCTTTTGCATATTCCACTCACTGTCTTCGAAAACAACCGCAATGTCCCCCTGATAGTATTCCATTAATGCAATGATCTGGTCCAGCTTTTCACTGGTCAGCTCGCTAGCGTCCTCAACCACCAGGCAGCAATCCCTTAGTGTTTCTTTTCTATCCATTACATCAATTTTATTTAACTTTTCTGCTGTTATTTTTGCAATTTTTGAAGTTTTTAATTTTCTTGCTTTATAAAGAAAAACAGAAATCGCTTTTACCAGCTTCGTTTTTCCCGATCCGGGCAGACCTGTAATAAAGAGCATTACACTTTTCGTCTGTTCCTCTAAGATCACCTGCAGACTATGTAACAACTGTTCTTTTACTGCTTTTGTCTGCAGATATTCTCCAAAAACATCCGCCATGTTGATGCCCAGATCCGGGAATAAGGAAAGGAGCTCCTTCTCTGCTATCTCTTCTGCAGCTCCATATGTATCATCTGAATTCTCTATATGTCCTTCCGATGCCCGATCAGTTCCGGTATTCACCGGTTCTCCTTCCGGGTAGTTTCCCTGTTCTTTGTGACTATATTCTATATTTTCTCCGTCGGACGAAAGATCCATTGGCATATCCTGTTCCGGTTCAGGGGCATCACTTTGTCCGCTGTCTGATCCCCCCCGCGCAATCTCTTCTGTAAAAATGCTATGAATATTCATCATCAAGTTGTCTTCCAGAGCCCGTGTCTCTTCCTCTGTAAGGATCTCTTTGGGCTCCTCTTCCTCTATCTCCGTCCATACGCGAGGATTCCCCTCTGGTTTTGATCCTTCCTCCTGCTCATTCCCAGTAGTAATTCCATTGATCTCTTCATATGTTTTTTTTCGTAATGCCTCCAAAACTTTCACTTTATCAGTTTCCCCGGAAAAGTATGCCCTGAGCATTTTCGCCTTCTCAACATAAATACCTTCGCCAAACCATAAAATGATATCCGAACATTCCCGGACACATTTATCTTCAAGCCCTGCCTTATAATAGCATTTCGCCAGTTCATAAGCCCACTGTTCTCTGAATTCTATTTTCTTCATATCTTCCAGCGTTCTGATCAGCTTTTCATAAGAAACTCCATTGATTTTATCCACTTTATAACGAAAAACATAATTAAAATAATCCTGAGGCGCAATCCTCTCGTATTCTTCCATATATTCCTGTGCCTCGTTGATTCGATTGCTTTTAATACAGACCCAGATGATCTGATACAATACTTTTCTGGTCTTGCATTTTGCATATATTTTATCCAGAAGTTCCATGGCATCATCGTAAAGCTCATTTTCTTCATAAACTTCTGCCAGCAAGCTCAGATCAGATGTGTTTTTGAAATTCTTGATTTTCTTCTTATCTATTGTATCTAATATTTTCAGGGCCGACTGATAATTACTTTCTTCGACTCTTTTATGGATTTCTTCCAGCTTTACAATCACATCATAGCTGCCCATATCGAAACCTCCTTTGTATCTATTCATAGTACCATCTGTCCCTGAAATAGACAAGCATAAAGCCTTTGGGATTTTCATCCAATTATAATTCTTTATAATAGTTTAAGGTGGCGATCAGTTCCGGCGTAAGTTCAATCTGGTCTTTCTGAAGGTTACGATACCGGGCTTCCACTTCCCTGACCTTCTTTTGCTTCTCTCTGTGATATCGCAGCATGGCTTCATCAAAAAGCGCCTGGGATTTTAGCTGCTCCCGAATTTTCTTGGAAAACGGACAGTAGGTCGCTAGTAATTCTCTCACCAGCTTATTCAGCTTCAAAATTCCTTTGGCTTCATAATTGATCCATTGTTCATAATCCAATACAAAGATTTCCCTGCTGCTATTACGCCCACGCTGTATCTGTTTCTTGATTTTCTCTTTCTTTTCTTCCGTTAATTCTCTGTTCTTACGGTAAAATTGGATATAATCAACGTATTCTGACGTCAGAGATTTGTGTTTTATATCATTCCAGGCTGTCCCCTCCAGGGTTCTGCAAAGCTCCCAGCGGTATTTTCCAAGTAATCTGACTAACATATGATACAAATTATTTTCAGAGAAGATGGGGAGGAAAAATCTTCCCGCACTGTCCCTTCGTTTTCCCGTGATCTCCTGCCACATAACCCCGTTGGCACCAATGGTTGGCATTAACACGATATCCGGGAAAATACGCCTGATGATATATTCTTTGGATATATTCTTCTCCTTGTTCATATATAAAACCTCTCTGTCAAAAGCAGAGTAATCAATTTGCATAATATCACCCAGAGTATCATTGATCATCCTGGCAGTTATCCGTATTTTATCCGGCTGGTGCATAAAAACGTCCTTATATAATATGGGGACAAAGGTTCCCAGCGACCCATTTGTTATCCGATTGTTATACCTGAACATATTTTGAATCTCGAATTCCAGTTTTTTGTCACTGCTTTCCATCCATTCTTTCTCTTTGGCCTGTGTAAAGCCCTGTTGGTTTCTCAGGCTTTGCACCCATTCCGGGTATTCCTGATCAAATTCATTTTTCGAAGGCATCTTCTTCCCTTCATAAATTAAAATAAGCCACTCTTTTATATTATATACATTACAAGGCCCGTCCGTCTTCTCCTCTTCCATAAAATACAGGGAAAGATACTGTTCTTTTGTAAGCAGCCTCTCATCCGCATAACCATACTTAAGAAACATATCAACAATTTTAGGTACATTCCCATCTTGATATGCTCTTAGAAATACTTCTTTGTATAACTCGTAAAAAGCATCGGCCAATTGTCTTCGGACTACTCTGGCATGATCCTCCGTCGAAGACTTATCCTTCAGATTAAGAAAATCCAACAGTACGGACTGCATTTGCTGCATCCTTTCTTCCTTGATTCCCGCATAAGAAAGGATGGTTATAAATGAATTCTCCGCTTCTTCCACCGCACGCTCTGAAAGATCCCTGGGATATTTCAGATAAGCTTCTGTACTCATTTCCGTATTCTTTGTTCCCGTAATAAGAAGGTGGTAAACCTCCTCCATCCTTTTTCGATCAATCTCATACTTATATCCCAGTTTTTGCTCAGAGAACTTTAAGAATTTATTAATCTCATCTATTATTCCATCCATAATATCCATCATTTCCTGATTATTGCCTTCGGAATTTGTGATCTCCAATGCAAACTCGGCAAACAGCCGAAACAAGCAGGTATCGCTGTCATCCACCAGACATTCCACCAGCGTAATTAAGTCCGTTAATAAGTCAGATAGGATTTCCTGCTGACCGTTTATAATTCCTGCCTGTTCCTCTATTTGATATAAACTTAACATATTGCCATAAGAATAAAATGCCTTTACGACCTCAACCGGCAAATTTCTGCATTCTTTATAATAATCAATCGTGTTTCGAATTAATTCCATATCACTGTCCGGCATCGCAAGCTTCATAAACCGCGCCGGCTGTTTCAGCTTGTACCCCCTGCGGCTCGCTGCTTGTATGTAATATTGATATTGCTCCGTGATAAACTGATAAATCTCGGAACTATTCTTTATCATCTCCTGATAAATTAAATCCAGTTCATAAATCATGCGATAAAGGGTTGCCACCATTAATCCATGGTATTCGTTATTCATGGATAAGATCTGTTCCAGATCTTCTTTGCGCTCAATGGGAAACATATATAGCATTGCATCCTCATAGGCAACGTAGGCACTTTGATACCTCCCGGCATATAAATCATGCATACCAAGAAAGTTCCCTGATCCTACCACTACTCTTGAACTATCATTCTGTATCTGAACTCTCCCTTTTATAATCATGGCAATACTGCTTACCGCGTCTCCCAATTGGTATATCTTACTTCCTTTACTGTATTGATTGATTGCATTAGGATTCATCTTCCATTCCATGTCAGTTCTCTCCCGCCAAACCCGAATCAGTAGTTACAAGTATTATTATATACGATACCACTGCTAACAAAAAGCAAAATTTAACTAATAGTAACAAAATAGTACATAATTCTCACTTTTGGTAACGCCTGCACCTGTCCCGGACAACTACAAAAAAACACGGATCAGATTGTCTATACTCATTCTGCATCCATGTCTTAGGGTAAACTTCTTCATTCAATTTGTTATAATTCTATCTATTAATTTAATTCCGTGCGCTTTGCTTTGAATGCTTACCATAAGCGTTACCTTTACAGTTAACTCGGTCCAGGCTGCCTTACGGCACACAGAAGCTTTCGCTTAGTGCTGCTCCATTCCTGACCTGACACGGTTCACGAATTCCTGTTGCGTAAGACCCAAACGTCAACATCACTTATAAAGGGCTGCCCTACAGTAAGTCACCCTGGGCAAAACATCACCCCTGCTGTAGCGGATTGCAGGTACAGGGCACCGCTATCTCCCCGGCTGCACGGAAATTTTATGACATTTCTAATATTTACTACAAAAGCTGTATGCCAAGTATATAGCTTTTAGGACAGATTGTCAACCCTCAAGCATTTCCATTTTCAAGTTATCCTTCAAATTGTTACTGTGCTTCCTCCGGTTCAAACGGTTCTTTTCTTTTGTTTCTAATTCTTAATTCCCTGAAAAAATCCTGTAATACTGCTGTGCACTCCTCTTCCATTACACCTGTAATCAGTCCAACCTGATGGTTAAACTCCTTCATCTGGAGGAGATTTAAGATAGAACCGGCACAGCCTGCCTTAGGGTTCATGGATCCTACCACAACCTGTCTGATCCTTGCCTGTACGATAGCTCCCGCACACATCTGACAGGGCTCCAGCGTTACATACATATCACAATCTTCCAGTCTCCAGTCACCCATTGTTTTGCTTGCCCTTTCTATGGCAAGCAACTCTGCATGTGCCAGTGTTGTCTTGTTCTTGTTCCGTTTATTATAACCTCTTCCGATAATCTTATCCTGATATACAATAACGCAGCCGATTGGTACTTCTCCGATACTGTATGCCTTCCTGGCTTGTCTGAGTGCTTCTCTCATATATCTCTCATTATTATTCATTGATCGGTTCCCTTTTCCATATGGACTCATGCTTCCAAATCTGGTATAGTAATTGTATCATAACACAAATGGAGTGACAATATGCAGATCTATGGTTTAAACAAAACAACTTTGTTAGATTATCCAAAGCATTTGGCTGCCACCATATTCCTTGGCGGTTGTAATATGCGCTGTCCCTTCTGCCATAATGCATCTCTCGTTACCGGATTGCACAACACTGCTGTCCTCCCTGAGGAGGAAGTATTCCATTATCTTTCCCGGAGACAGGGAATTTTGGAAGGGGTTTGCATTACTGGGGGAGAACCCACACTGTATCATGAACTGCCGGCGTTTATCAGAAAGATTAAGTCTCTTGGTTTTAAGGTAAAGCTGGATACCAACGGAACTAACCCGGCTCTTATGAAATCTCTGGCTACAGACGGGCTGATTGATTATATCGCCATGGATATTAAGAATGCAAAAGAAAAATATCCGATTTCCTCCGGCATCAAAGATCTTGATATCAGCTCTGTTGAGGAGAGTGTTTCTTTTCTGTTGTCCGGTTCGCTGGATTATGAATTCAGAACTACCATCGTCAGAGAACTTCATACCCGGGAGGATATGATATCCATCGGAGAATGGATCAGGGACGCCAGGGCTTATTATCTTCAATCCTACCTTGATTCCGGGGACATCCTCTCACCCGGCTTTCACAGTCATTCAAAAGATATCTTGCAAAACTTTGTTGATCTAGTGTCTCCATATGTGGAATATATTGCATTACGGGGAGTAGATTAATATAGGGGGTCTTTGAAATGCTGAAATCTTACGAAACAGAACGACTTCAATTGAAGATATTAAATAAAGATGCCGCTGCCATGGTGCTTCATTTTTATGAGGATAATAAACCCCTCTTTGAGCCCTGGGAGCCGAAGCGATCCGAACACTTTTATACCCAGGCCTATCAAAAAGCTTCCCTCTCTGCCGAGTATTACCAGATGGCAGATGGAAAGCTTTTAAGATACTGGGTATTTTTAAAGGATTGCCCTGACGAGATTATCGGTTCTGTCTGCTTTCAAAATTTTTTAATGGGCCCTTATCGCAGCTGCAGCATTGGTTATAAATTCAGCCACAAATTTCATAATCTGGGCTATGCTTATGAGAGTACCAGAAAAGGAATTGATGTAATATTTGAAGAGTTACCAATCCATCGTATCGAGGCATTTATTATGCCGAATAACGATCCCTCTCTGAGGCTGATTAAGAAACTGGATTTCATATGTGAAGGTATTTCCTATGCGTATGCCAATGTTGACGGGGTATGGACCGATCACCTGCGCTATGCACTGATTAATTCCAGAGCAATTAACCCCTATGCGTCTGCACCGATTCATCCTCTGCCCGAATCCGTGTAATTACATACTAACTGTGATATACCAATATCCAAAATCCCCCTGTCTGAGTTCTCTTTTGCGAATAGATTTAAATTGTTCGAATCCAAACATTCTGGCCATAAACTGCTCCCTGTTATGGTAGATCCCCGGCACCCCGAGTATGTATCTGCTGCCGTATTTATCATTAATCCTGGCAAAAATCAGATGCCGGTAACAATAATACCCATGAAGTAAAAAACTATTACTATTTAATACCCATGTGCTCATTGGAAGAAAACCGATATCCTTAGGTTCAATTTTAACACACATTGTAATCTCGTTGTCCTCAAAGGGATATATTCTGGGATAGTTTTCAAATATTTTACCAGCAAGGGGATGATCCGGCTGCTCTGAACTTTCCTCCTGGGGGACTTTTTGACTCGTGTCTGACACAGTTTCCTGCAAATTCTCTACCTTACCGGATTCCTCAGGCATTGTGCTGTCTTTGCCGCTGATATCATTTTGCTCGGATTCCGTTTCCTTTTTTGCCGGAGCTGATTCCTGATCTTTTTTTTGAACATACTCTATGGTTTTCCAGCCTCTTGGTAATTTATATACCGGAATGGAAGTATCTGCTTCTCCCAAAAACCACCCGTTGTCGTCTTGCGATTCCAGTTCTTCTACAGGCTGCAACAAATGAGAGGCTTTCATATTATAATCTTTTTCCTCCTGCTCCGGCTCCTTGTGAATCTGTACCACGTTATCCGCCCCTGTTTCAACAGGGTCCTCTATGCCAATTTCAAATTCCGGCTTTATGAGGTTATTTTCGTCCTCATAAGCACTTTCGAATTCCTCCTGTGTCTCTTCTTCAATCTGCTGTATTTCCTCCAGAATGTTTTCGGCGACAAGATCATCGTTGGTGCGTTCCTTCTTACCGTTATTCTTCCTTCTCGTATCCTTCTCACCGGATACGATTCCCTGTAAGAGCGCCGCTTTCATTTCCTCATAATTGCCATAATCGTAATCGATTTTTGATTTTCCTGCGGTTTCATTGGATGCCTTTGTCTGCTTCGGTTTTGGTTTCAGAGAATTTAACAATTCAGCGGCAACAATTGGTTTGTCATCCCATTCCGTTGCGTAGAACACATTCTCATTCAGGAAAATCAACAGACCACCTGTCTGTGATAATCGGAACCCCGATCCCATAATATTGGCTTCCTCCGCCATTAGCCGGCTGTCCATGATCTGATTCTTCAGCTGGGAATCCCCCAGGTAGATCAGCTCCGTATTTTTATCATCTCTCTGTATCAGATAGGTGGGGAAGATACTGTCATATTGGCCAAGCAGTTGCATATGCAACGTAATTTTACATTGTCCGCTTCTTGACTCTATCCTTGCATATCCCACATTCTTTTTCTTAACTCCCTTCTCGTATTGATACATATACGAGACCATTCTTTTATAATCAGCCAAAAGACCACTCCCTTAATCTTGTATTCTCTGTTTGGTTGTTTCATGATTCTATTTAATATATTCTATTAAAACTATCATTATACCTAACCTTATTTATAGAGTGAAAAGTTCCTGAAAAACGAATGAATTTTGGCATAAATTAAAACAGTACCCTATTCCATGAGGCGCCATCCCTTACTCCATGTTAATGGGATGGTGTCACTTCCTGTTATAAGATACTGTTTCTTCACATTGATCCGCTTTATGATACTTTTTAATTTATGTTGTCAGGGCATTGGTCAGATCTGCAAATTCCTCCAGTGTTAATGCCTCTCCTCTGATATTTTCGGAGAGACCCAGCTTATGAAATGCCTGCAGGATCTCCTCCTTTGTAAAGGATAGCTCAGATGAATTGTTCAGGCCGTTTACCAATGTTTTTCTGCGTTGATTAAAGGAGGCACGAATCAACTTAAAAAGCAGTGCTTCCTCCTTCACCTTAATCGGTGGATTTTCATGTAGTGTCAAATTAATGACCGCCGAACCCACATTGGGTCTTGGCATAAAGCAGTTCGGGGGAACATTGGCCGCAATATATGGTTTGGCATAATATTGTACGGCAAGAGAAAGCGCGCCATAATCCTTGGTGCCCGGGACCGCCTGCATTCTGTCCGCCACTTCCTTTTGTACCATTACAGTTACATTAATCAGAGGAATATGCTGCTCAAGCAATCCCATAACAATGGGTGTTGTAATATAATAAGGCAGATTTGCCACTACTTTAATAGGACGTCCATTGTTTCTTTCCCTTACGAGTTCCATCAGATCCACTTTTAGGATATCCTCGTTCCAAACTGTCACATTATCATAACCGGACAAGGTATCTTCCAGGATCGGAAGCAATGCCCTGTCTATCTCCACTGCCAGTACTTCTCTCGCATTCTCACATAAATATTGTGTCAGCGTTCCTATTCCGGGACCGATTTCCAGAACAAAGTCCTCCTTTGTAATATCAGCGGCACGAATGATCTTATCCAGTACATGGGTGTCAATCAAAAAATTCTGCCCGAACTTTTTTTGGAAGATAAATTTATATTTATTTAGTATTTCTATTGTGTTCCTGGGATTTCCCAGATCAGCCATAGTTTACCTCACTTCTGAATGAATTCTATAAAATCTTTTTGCATTTTCACTGGTGATCCGTAAAACGGTATCATAGTCCGTCTGCTTGATTTTCGCTATTTCTTTGATAACATAAGGCAGATTCAAAGAACTGTTCCTCTTTCCCCGATTTGGAACCGGCGCCAGATAGGGACAATCCGTTTCCAGTACCAATTGCTCCAATGGTGCATACTCCACCACTTCCTTCAGCTTTCTGCCGTTGGTAAAGGTAACGACGCCTCCGATTCCCAGATAATATCCCAGGTTCAGGTATTGTCTTGCCTGCTCGGTACCGTATCCGAAGCAGTGAATAATGGCTCCCAGTTCCTCCGCCCGCATCTCTTTCATAATCCCGAAGGTATCATTGGCTGCATCCCTGCTGTGTATAATAAGGGGGAGGCGCACTTCCCTGGCCAGATCGATCTGACGTTCAAACCATTTCTTCTGAATCAATCGTTCCGGCGTATCCCAGTAATAATCCAGCCCGATTTCACCGATTGCAACTGTCTTAGGATGCAGGGCCTTTTCTTTCAGCCATAGCAGCCGTTCGTCATTCAGATCTTTTGTCTCACTGGGGTGAATGCCAACGCTTGCGTAAATAAAGGGATATTGGGTTGCAAGTGCAATTACTTTATCCACGCTGTCTATGTCAGAACTTACATCTACCACATATTCAATTTCCTGTTTTGCTAACTCTTCTAAAATTGCTTCCCTGTCAGTATCAAAAGCTTCATCATCATAATGCGCATGTGTATCAAAAATCATATGTCCATCCTCTATCATTAAAGAATCCAAATCTATGGTATTCACTATACACCAGCATTCCGGTTATTTCAACCAAAAAGAGTATAACCCTCTTGCTGCTTAGCAATTTCCTTCATGAACATTAATCAGATTCCTCCTGGCGATCCGGGCAAGTTTATATACTTCTTCCACTGTCGTAGCTTCCCGGTCCTGCATCATATGCCTCGGAAAGAATCTGGAAATATGAAGCACTATCCCGGGATCAACGCCTGCAAGCCAGGACGAAAGCTCCTCCATCTCTTTCTCACTGTTATTTTCCCCGGGAATGATCAGCGTTGTAACCTCCACATGACATTCTTTTGATGCCAGAGCAATGGTACGCTTCACCGTTTCCAGATCACCGCCCAGTTTATGATAGAACTCCTCACGAAATCCCTTCAAGTCGATATTAAAAGCATCAATAAAAGGTAATAGTTCCTTCAGGGGCTGTTCACAGAGATATCCGTTTGTTACAACAACATTCTTCAGATCATTTTGCCTGGCTAAAACTGCGCAATCCCTTACGAATTCATATCCGATCAAAGGTTCGTTATAAGTATAGGCGATGCCGATATTATCACGTTTTTTCAAACTCTTTGCCTTTTTCACCAGTTCATCAGGGGTAATTACTGCCGTGTCAATTTCATTACCGCCGGCCATGGAGATGTCACAATTCTGGCAGAAAGGACAGCTCAAATTGCAGCCATAGCTCCCAATCGATAAAATTCTGCTGCCGGGATAAAAATGCTGCAGCGGCTTCTTCTCTATCGGATCGAGTGCCATTGCCGTTATCTTTCCGTAATTTCCGCTTACAATACAACCCTCTCTATTGGTTCTTCCTTTACACAAACCAACATGTCCCTCTTCAATTTTGCAGTAATGAGGGCAAATCTCACATCGAACCTTCATTTATGTCTCACCACCTCAAATCGTTCCAGATTAAATTGTTCATTGTCATAGATACCGGCCTTCTTTTTCGCTATAGCCACCTGATGCTCCACCGTATCAATTCCTTCCAGATTCGGCAGCAGAAGTCCTCTTTTCCTTCCTGCAGTTACAATAACCCCATATCGCTTCACATCCAGCTCCGACATAGACGTGATGGGCTCCGGCTCTGCAAGGACATCCACGCTGTAGATCAGGTCTGATAATTCTTGTTCTGTCACAGGAGGAAATCTGGGATCCTCTACAGCGGCACTTACTGCATTTTTCATAATCTCCTTTGCAATACATGCTGTAACCGGTGCGATCGTACCGATGCACCCTCTGAGGCCCCCGTGCTTTTTTAAGGATACAAAGACCCCTGCCCTGCGCCCCAGCAATTCGCCAGGCAAATCCTCCGGAAGTTTTGCATATTTTCCCGTTATAATATAGGTCTCCAGCGATCTCCTTGCCAGATGTACATAGGAATCTTCCAGCTCCTGAAGTCTTCTTGCGTATGCCCGTTGCTTATCTTCAAATATTTTATCAAAATTCCTGTCTTCTTCCATTCCAAGCTCCTCAAAGGATGCGACGGCATATCCTACCCCGAAAGGCCCTTCATAAGACAATAGCCTTGACATAACCTTCTTCCCGTCGAAAGCACCGGCCATAATCAGAAAGGAGCGCAATCCGCATTCTGCTGCAAGCTCGCAAAAGTCCGGGGAAAATTCCAGGAATTTTAAGAAGTTTCCCTCCTCCATCGCCCGGGTAACCTCCTGATCAAAACGGACCCCTTCCGGAGCATACCCGTAAGGCCCGTCCGTTTTCAGCTTATGGGATAGATCCCCGGAGGCAATGATCACTACCTTCCTCCCAAGCTTTTGCTCCGTCTGTTTCATACATTTTCCCAGTCGGTAATGCTCCTGATAGGATCGTCCGGACAAACCGATTCTTACTATCTTGTATTTCTCTAAAAATTCGTCGATAAAATAAAGGGGAACCATTGTTGCGTGGTCCAGTTCCGGGTTTTTCTCTCCTAATGTTCCAGCTTCCACTCCTGCTCTCTCTGCCATATCCTCCAGGGTCTCTGTGAATTCTTCATCATAGTCCACCTGAAAGGATACCTGCTTTGCCCCAAATGCCCCAAAATCTCCCGATGCACCAGTACCGGGAGAAATGTGAAAATAATCGGAATACATTATGGTATGGGGAGAGCTAATAACAATGGTATCCGGTTTTAGCTCCCCGATCCTCTTTGCAATCTCACGATAGCTTTCTATGGTTTTACTGATTTTTCTTTCCTCACCTTTTCCAATCTCGGGAATAATAATTGGCGGATGAGGTACAATAAATGCTCCGGCTAAAGACATGACACACCTCCATTTCATATAATTTTATCCTTCTGCACCCTATCTTTATGTAGATAATACCATATTACCATGTCATGATATTCCACATCTTTTTGTTTATCATAACATTATTCCTGTATTATGTGGAGGTTCCTCTTTTATTATTAAAATTTTGTTCAGAAAACTAGATTTGTTATAATTACACTTGCCACCACCCCTGTCAGCGTTGCCACCAGACAGCCTGCAAGCGTGTATCTGGTCTTTTTCACACCCGCTGCCATAAAATATACCGCCATGGTATAAAAGATGGTCTCTGTGCTGCTGCTGATCACTGACACCAGCCTTCCGTAATAGGAATCCGGACCATATTGTTTAAAAATATCCAGCACCAGACTGGTAGCTGCAGAAGAGGAAAACATCTTAACCAATGTGACCGGCACAAGCTCCGAGGGGAAGTGCAGCAGTCCTGTAACCGGCTTAATTAAATTCGATAAAAGATCCAGCGCCCCGGAGGCCCTCAGTATTCCAATTGCCACCATGAGTCCGATCAGGGTTGGCATTATATCAAACACTACCTTGAACCCATCCTTTGCACCCTTAATAAATTCGTCATAAATATTGGTTCTGGTAATCAATCCGAAGCCGATGATATAAATAAAGATAAATGGAATAATAAAATCTGAAATATAAATAATAAAACCCATAACAGCCTCCCTCCGCCGCCAGTGCGGCATACATACCTCCTACTTTCCCTGTTTGCTCCTTCTTCTGGCAACAGCGGAGAAGATAATTCCTGCCGCCGTTGAGCATGTCGTTGCAATAATTCCCGCTCCCAGTATTTCAGCAGGGTTTACAGATCCGTATTGACTCCGATATGCGATAATATTTACCGGAATCAGTTGAAGAGAGGATATATTGATGATCAGAAAGGTACACATATCACAGCTTGCCACCTCTGAATCATGGTTCAGTTTCTTTAGTTCCCGCATAGCCATAAGCCCCATAGGAGTTGCAGCCCATCCCAATCCAAGTATATTTGCAATCATATTCGATGCAATATACTCATTAACAATGTGCTCTCTTGGAAGATCCGGAAACAATTTTCGTATGACAGGACCAAGGCCCCTCGTCATGGCGCCCATCAATCCACATTTCTTCGCCACCTGCATAATTCCAGTCCACATTGCCATAATTCCAAGCATCGTAAAGCATAACGTCACTGCCTCTTTGGACGAAGTTAAAGTGGCATTGCTTACCTGCGCGATATCTCCCCGTATTACACCCACTATAATTCCAACGACAATCATGATTCCCCATAAGTAATTTATCATGGCCTCACCTTTCTTGCTAATGAGCAAAATTAGTATACTAACGATCATTATTAAACTATATGCCGAAAACGGATAAAAATGTCCTTTTTTCGCTTAATATACGGTAATAGTTGTATCTGTTTTACATATATTGTTTAAATTGTGCTATCTTATGACAAATATTTTAGTTGACATTAAAATAGCCCTATGATATCTTATAATAATGCTATATACAAAAAATGTAAGCTGACACATTGTGTATATGGCCGCAATTTATTCCCCAATATACTTGAGAAAAGGAGGCACCCTATGAAAAGTACAGGTATTGTTAGAAGACTTGATGAACTTGGTAGAATTACATTGCCCATCGAGTTAAGAAGAACATTGGATGTTAGTGAAAGAGATCCCTTAGAAATTTTTGTTGACGAAGGTAAAATTATCCTTCAGAAATATCAGCCAACAGACATTTTTAATGGCAGCAAAGATAATCTTATTGATTATCAAGGAAAGAAAATTTCCAAAGACACAATCATGGAGCTTGCTAAGCTTGCTGGAATCGTAGAGTAATTTACATAACAGTGAAAAAGGAACTGTTGTAATACAACAGCTCCTTTTTTATTACACATAACAGACGAAACAGCTTGCCGGATCCGACTGTTTACTTTTCAATAAATGCTTTGACACCCCAATGGGTGTCCGGAGATACCCCGTAGTAATCATTGGTCTGCTCTTTGTCTTTGTAAATAAAACCTATGGCATACCGGTTTCCCCCGTCTAAGAGAACCTGTCTTCCATTATTATTGATATACGGTCTGGGCCTGCCATTATCCGCTTTATAAGCAACACTTTGAATTTCCTTATCGTTTTGGTAGAAGGTCTTCTTCATGTCACCGTTCTCTTTCCCATCAATAAACGTACCCTCGGTTAAGGTTTTATAATGGATGTGTTCCTCATTCTCCACTTTTACGGTTACTTCCTGTGTCTTGCCTTTTCCACTGGGATAATCAAGGATCCATTTTCCCTCATAAAAGTAATAGTCCTTACTCTTTTTCCCATCTGCCAGTACAAAATATACCCCCAGACCATTCTTTAATCCTTCAGTAATCCCGCCAAAATAGACGGTATTACTGTCATATACAATCATTCCGTACCCCTTGGTAATTTCACCGATTCCCAGCGGACTAAAATACACAGGTGCATCCGTTGCTATCTTTTCCTTGAATGCTTTTTTACTCATGGCAGCGATGATTTTATCAACATCCAACTGGTCAAGAGCACTATATAATTTCGCCAGCACCTTATTGCTTTCCTCTTCCATGGCTTTTTGCTCTGTGACCCTTTTTAACAAATCCTTAAGGTCATCGCTTCTTGTCTGTCCTATGGCATCCTGAAGCAGCATGATTGCCTTTGTAAACTCCTGTTTAGAAATATAGGCCTCTGCCAGCCCAGTATATGCATCTATTTCATTGGGCATCAGATGAATGGCTTCTTCATAATTCTTAATCCCGTCTTCGTAATTTTCCTGATAAATGTACTCGGATGCTTCGGTGACCATTGTTTCATACTTTTGAATATTTAACAAATCATTTACTTTATCCAGTGTCCCCTTTAATGCATCACTTTGTGTAATTGTCAGGCCCTCCTGCACAGACTTATTGGCAAGATCATAATTTCCTTCCTCAATATAAGCCTCTGCAATCCGCTGATAAGCGGTCACATCTTTACTTTTGATCTGTTTCGCCTTCTCAAATTCGGCAATCGCTTTGTCATATTCTTTGTTTGAATAATAAGTCTCTGCTCTTGTTATCACTTGCTGATATGCATAATCGGTTTTTTTTGCCGCGACATCCTCAATCTTTACTTTGATGGTATTATTGGATGTCTTTTTATAACAATCCCGTAAAACCTCCAACGCCTCATCATACATGTCCATGCCAAGATAAGCATCAGCCAATCCAATCGATAAACGCATCTGATCCTTGTTATTCAGTGACAAAGCCCTTAAAAACGCATTCGTAGCCTGTTTGAAATTACCATCCTTTAAGTATTCTTCTGCCATTACTGTCTGCTCGTGGTACCTTCTGCCCGACGAATAGTTCCTATAGCAAAAGATAAGAAGGATCACCACTGCAATTCCCAGCAGGACGGCAGCCATTCTCCACCTTTTTGATTGAAACACTCCAAATAACATTAGTTCACCTCCAAAAGACAGTTAACTTTGATTTTATAACTCTTCCTGAATCAGCGCCTGATAGATTTCCCGTTTGCTGGTCCCCCGATCCTTTGCAACCGATTTCATGGCCTCCTTCTTATCAAGACCCTTCTGCAAATAGATTTGCATATGTTCTATGATTGACATAGCTTCCCATTGACCCTGAATTTCCATTTCAATTTCCTGGGCAGACCTTCCTTCGATAATCAGCACATACTCTCCCTTGGGTTCCTGCCCCTCATAAAGGGTAACCGCCCCGGAGAGCGAAGTTTGAACTACACTTTCATGTTTTTTTGTTAATTCCTTAACGACTGATATCCTTCTGTCACCCAGAACTTCCAGCAATTCCTTTAACGTCTTAAGAAGCCTGTGGGGTGCTTCATAGACAATCAGCGTTCTTGTTTCCGACTTCATTTCATTCAGTACGGACAGCCTGTCCTTCTTCTGGGTGGGAAGAAAGGCTTCGAAGCTAAATCTTCTGGTGGCAAGACCGGATAAGGTCAGTGCAGTAACAGCGGCACAGGCGCCCGGAAGGGAAGTCACTTCTATCTCCGCCTCATATGCCAGTCTTACCAGCTCTTCGCCGGGATCTGATATCCCCGGGGTTCCGGCATCGGTGATTAATGCGATATTGCAGCCTGCTTTCATCTGTTCCACAAGATATTTGGCCTTTGCAATCTTATTAAATTCATGGTAACTTGTCATTGGCGTTTTTATTCCAAGATGGTTTAACAGCTTAATACTGTGTCTGGTATCTTCGGCGGCAATTAAATCTACCTCTTCCAATGTTTTGATAACCCTCAGGGTAATATCTTCCAGGTTTCCAATCGGTGTTGCGCATAAATATAATTTACCGGACATAAAAAACCTTTCCCAAGAACAACCATAACCTCCCTCTGCTTCAGGAAATCACTGTCGTCCATTTGATATCATTTCTTTGCTGTGTCTTTTGACGATAACTTAGTATCCATAAATATCATATATTTCGTCGGTGTATACCTTCGGTTCCTTGTATACGATTAATGGTGCTTCCAAAGTGACTCTTGGTTTGGCGCCCTTCAGACATTCCACCAGTACCATATTCGGTTCCTTATCAATATAAGGATGTACAAATTTCATCCGTTTTGGCTCCAATTTATAGCTGCACAGGGTCTGTATTATCTCCGTCAAGCGAAAGGGCCGATGTACCAGATAGAACCTGCCGTTAGGCTTTAAGACCCCTGCTGCTTCTCTTATAACATCTTCCAGAGTACAAAGGATCTCATGCCTGGCAATTGCCTTATCCGCAGCCGGATTAACCAGTCCGTGGCTGTGGGTCATATAGGGGGGGTTACTGGTAACAACATCAAAGGAAGCCCGTCCAAATATAGTCTGGGCCTCCTTGATATCTCCTGTCACAATATCAATTTTATCTTCCAGTTTGTTTATGGCGACACTCCGTCGTGCCATATCCGCACTCTCTTCCTGAATCTCAAGGCCGGTGAAATGTCTGCCCTGTGTCTTTGCTTCCAGCAAAATAGGAATGATTCCGGTTCCCGTACCAAGATCCAATACAGTTTCTCCTGATAAGACTTTGGAAAATCCGGATAGCAGTACTGCATCCATACCAAAACAAAATTTCTTTGTATTCTGTATAATCTGATAGTTATTTCTATGAAGATCATCAAGGCGCTCATCCGGCCTTAATGCAGGATTCTTCTCGTTCCTATTCATCGTTAAGCAGGGATTTCCCCTCTTTCCTTTCCAGTAACTCTAATACTCTCAGCTCCTCATCCTCAATGGCTGCAGCAACCTTTTCCTTACGCTTTCTCAACTTAAATTTCAAATCTTCGACCTTATATTCCCGAACCTCTTTTTCATCATTCTCAAGCGTCACGATAACCTTCACCAACTGCTTTAATACACTGACGCTCTGAACCTCACCTCTTAAACTGTCCTTGGTTGTGACCGCGTCCCCCACATTAGGAAGCTTGCTGTTTAATTCCTCATAAGCTTCTTCCTCGTTCTTAAGGCAGCACATTAACCTGCCGCATACACCTGAAATTTTTGTAGGATTCAAGGAAAGATTCTGTTCCTTCGCCATCTTAATTGAAACAGGGGCAAATTCAGACAAATGGGTATGACAGCACAGTGGCCTGCCGCAGATGCCGATTCCTCCCACAATTTTCGTCTCGTCCCTGACCCCGATTTGCCGGAGCTCAATTCTGGTCTTAAACACAGAGGCCAAATCCTTAACCAGTTCTCTAAAGTCAATTCTTCCGTCTGCAGTAAAATAAAATAATACCTTATTGTTGTCAAACGTATATTCTGAGTCAATCAGCTTCATTTCCAGTCCGTGTTTTTTAATTTTCTCAAGGCAGATGGTGAACGCTTCTTTTTCTTTCTCTTTGTTCTTTTTCTCTATCGCATTATCCTCCGGTGTTGCAATACGGATCACCGGCTTCAACGGCTGAATAATCTTATCGTCTTCTACCTCTCTGGGACCTAAGACAACGGAGCCGTACTCTATTCCTCTTGCGGTTTCAACTATAACATTATTGCCCTGTGTGACCTCAAAACCCGCGGGATCAAAGAAGTAGACTTTCCCTGCGCTTCGAAATCTCACTCCAATTACATTAACCATTACTATTCTCCTTTATTGTAAGCAGCATCAATTCAATCGCAATATCAAAATTAACATTTGCTCTTAATCTGAGTTTTGCCTTCTCCATTGCCTTCATAATATTTTCCAGGCCTTCATAACTTCTGATATTCGCCTGATTTTTAATGAACGGATATTCTCCTTTGAATATTAGTAGATTGGGATCCTTGGTGGCCTTAAACATCAGGATATCCCGATACCATAAAATCATCAGATCAATATAATCATCGATTGTTGTCTTTCCTGCAGTGATGGTTTTAATTCCTGCAATCACCTCATATAATTCCATCTCATCGATGTATTTTAAAATATGAAGCACATCCTCTTTCATCCGTTCAAACTCTTCCGAGGAAGCATATTTGATTGCCTTGCCCACATTCCCGCCGGAAAAGTCTGCTGCCATCTGCGCTGCATAATCCGGAATCTGATATTGATTCATCAGATATTCTTTTATTTTCTTTTTATCTACCGGCTTTAAATTAAGCACCACACTTCTGGATATAATCGTCGGTAAGATAAGACTGATATTACTTACCAGAAGAAGTATGACCGCATACTCCGGGGGTTCCTCCAGGGTCTTTAACAGAGCATTCTGAGCCGCTTCTGTCAGCTTCTCTGCATCATCTATCAAATATATCTTATAAGGACTATGATATGGTTTGATCTGAATATCATTATTCACCTGAAGTCTGATATCGTCCACACCAATACTGGTCTTTTCATGGATAACCCGGATAATGTCCGGATGGTTGCCCGTTTCTGATTGTATACAGGATTTACAACGCCCGCAGGGGTTTGTAGTGTCCTCCTCACACTGTAAGGTTTTCGCAAATATTCCAGCCAGAGTCTTCTTGCCCATCCCCTCTTCCCCATGTAAAATATATGCATGGGAAACCTTCCGGGATTTTATTGCATTCTGCATATGCAGAATGATACTTTCATGTCCTATCACTTGATTATAATCCTGCATTCTATCACCTTCACTTTATCATATACAAGTTTAAGTCAGGATATCTAATAATAATCCCCTGATTTCGTCTATTTTATTAAGAATTGCCAAGTGATCCTTCTCATCCTTAATTAATTCCGTGGCCAGTTCGTCTAAATTCTTATCAATGAGTTTTATCATGGCATATACTCTGTGCCTTCCCTTTTTATCCAGGAAGTTTTCTCTTGAGAACTTATGGGAGCGGTTAACAATTTCATTCATGAATTCCTTAATCAATTCCCGGTAATGTTTCATATCTTTTACATCAAAATGCTTTGATATCTTCTTACCATGCGCCGAGATCTCTTCGAGCAATGCGTTTAATCTGGTTCCCAACTCCTGTTCCTCAATATGGGAAATTAACGTAAATTTAAAAGAACCATCCGCTTCCGGTACCGGTGCCTTTTTTTCTACCTGATTCACTTGCTGCATTTGATTAACTTTAATTTCCATAACCTCATAGCTCCTGTAATTGCTTTCTTAATTCTCAAGCTGATGCCTGTTTCAACATTCACTGAATTTTGGTTATATTTTATTAAAAATTCAGAAAATATACAACTACGTTGATTATATCACATTATTCCGGCAGTTTACAGTAAAATTTTTGATGTCTTGTCTGATCTTATGCAGACATTCCTCCATCTCGTGATTGCAATATCGTTTTACAATCCCTGCTTTTACCAGATTCTCCTCGGAAAAATCCTCCTCATCCGCAAGATATCTTCTGCATACCTCTGCATACTTGGGAACACCCTGATTCCTTTCCCTGTCCATTGCACGCAACAGTCTTACGCCGTCTTCCACTTCCAGGTAGATTGGAACTACTTTCTCATCGCCATAATACGCCCTGATCTGCAGATAGGATGCCAACGTGCCAATCATAAGGTAATCAAAACGATCCAGATCAATCTGACCGTCATTAACAGTAAAGTAATGCCACCGCCCATGGACAGTATCATAAAAGCGATGTTCAATTATCTTATTCTGAGCCTTAAATTCCAAAAGGGCCGCTTCATCCACAAAATGATATTCCACGCCCTCCCTCTCCGCACTGCGCTTTGGTCTTGTCGTATAGATAACCGCTGTCTTTAGCTGCAACTCTGCAGATGTTAAAAGCTGCTTATATATGGTATCCTTACCGGTCGCACTTTTTCCCATTACAATAAATATTCTAGCCATTCCTATGCCCTCTCTGCTTATTACATCTTTGTCTAATCTTCACGAATTACTTCCATCAGATCCTTTTCCCCGCCAAGAAGTCCGGTGATGGTAAGCCCCGCCTGCTTTAAAGCAAGAATCTGTTGAATTATCTCCTTTGTTATCAGTTCTCCCGGCACAATCAGTGGTATTCCCGGTGGATATTTGCTGATAAAAACTGCGCTGATTCTATTCTCGCACAAGGTAAGCTCAAGGATATTTGTCTCCTGCTCCATTGCCTCCCAGGGAAGTATCACCTGCTCCGGTTTATAAGAAATGGTCTGATCTTCTTTATCTGTATTTTCCTTACTAAACATTTGTTGATCAATGGCGGTAATTGCTTTACTTAACCGGTCAAAGCCCTCCCCGGTATCAAATATGCTGGTCAGCGCCAGAACATAATCCTTTGCCTCCATCTCCATAATGATATGATACTGTTCCCTGAGGATCCGGTTAATTTCATGCCCGTTAAGATTCATGTGACTGGCTATGATGACAAGCTTTGATGGATCCATATCATAAATTTCATGTTCTCCAACCAGACTGCGGTCCAACAGTCTTAGTTTCGTCAGTCCGCCCAGTTCTTCCCTGATTTGCTTCAATCTTTCATCAAATGCCTCGAAGAAGCCGGCAGCCTTCTCCTCAAGCAGCGTGATACATCGGTCGATTCCGGCCAGCAGAAGGTAGGAGGGACTGCTGCTCTCATAGATAGAAAGATACAGCTCGATTCTATGATTCAGCTTCATGGTATTAGAATGTAATACTGCAGTCTGGGTAAAAGACGGAAGTGTCTTATGAAAACTCTGTATGATGAGATCTGCTCCCAGCGTGACCGCGCTTTGGGGAAAACTCTGATAAAATCCAAAATGCGCACCGTGCGCTTCATCCACAAGAAGAAGCGCATTATGAAGATGAACAATCTTTGCAATTGCAGTGATATCCGACACAATTCCTTCATAAGTCGGTGAGGTAACAATCACAAGCTTACTATCCGGATGAAGGAGAAGCATATGTTCCACCTGTCCCGGAGATATTCCTCCGTTAACCGGCAGTTCTCCCATAACCTCAGGATAAAGATAAACCGGCCTTAATCCCCTGAGCACAATGGCATGATACACGGATTTGTGAACATTTCTTGCAACAAGTACTTTATCCCCTCTTTGAACTGCGGCTGAAATTCCCGCAAGAATGCCCGCGGTGCTTCCGTTTATCAGCGGCCAGGATTTACCGGAATGATACAGACTGCTGATTCGAAGTGAGAGCTGCCTTAAGATTCCTTCTGCCTGATGGAGATTATCAAAGCCCTCGATCTCCGTAATATCAAGGGAATAGGGATTTGTTGCAGGAAGGATCCCTATATTCCTTTTATGCCCCGGCATATGCATGGGGTAGTTGTCCTTTTTGCTATATTGCAAAAGCTCCTCGTATAACCTGTCCAAATATGATTACCAAACCTTTCTGAATTAATCTGCCATTACTCACTTTCTGCTTTTAACCGCAATGTTCTCTTTTCATACTTTTTCTGATACATTTTAGAATCCGCTATCATCAGACAGTCTTCCAGGGTTGTATTCTCGTTTGGAAGCAATATGCTCCAGCCGCAGCTTACATACAACTTAAACAAACAGCCTTTCTCTTTATTATACTGCTCCAGTTTGTTTTTAAAGCTTCTTAAAAACCGTTCCATTTTTCTATCATTATATTCCAGGCCGATGACCACAAACTCGTCCCCGCCAATCCGCATACAGATCTCGTCATCCTCTGCCGCATGCTGCAAAAATTTTGCGACTGCTTTGATTGCCACATCACCTGCTGCATGCCCGAAATGATCATTAATATACTTTAGCTTATCCATATCGGCTGTGAACACCATAATCTTAGTCTGGTTCTCAATGCTCTGTGCAAGATAACGCTTTCCCAGAAGTTCCAGCGCCCTGCGGTTATATAACCCTGTCAGTCCATCTTTAATTGACATATCCTCCAGCTGATATAATAATCGATTTAGTTCTGTATGAACTCTAATATTCTCCAGGGCATTGCATACATTAATCAGCCATCCCTGATAGGAGATCCGATATGCCCTTGAACTGTGAAAACTGATGGCTGTATATCCAAAACATCTCTCCTGGTAGTGAAGCATATTAAAGAAGAAGAATTGGGGCTCTTCTCCTATGTACTTTGACGGCAGCAAATGGGGATATGGAATTTCCTCTTTTTTAAGTTCCACTCCGTATTTAATCCCCAACTCCATCACCTTATCCGCATGATTACATGGATTACTGTCGTTATAGCAATCCCAGTCTCTGAACAGACACAGGTAAAGGCTGTCAAATGCTTCATTCATATAGGTACAGGAGGATAGTTTGCGGCAAAATTCCTCCATTCGTTGTACCCCAGTCAAATTAATAGACATAAATGCATTATTGGAGATTGCCCTCTCTCTTACTTCTATTTCATTTATAATAAAATTTTTATTTAATTTTGGCGAATTGCTATGAACTGTTGTACCGTTGCAGCCACAGGATCTGCGGTAAACCGGTGTTGTTTTGATATAGCAGTTCTGCTGTTGGGAGATTCCTTCATTATGCTGAAAAATTATCTCAACTGCCCTGGTTCCCATGTTATAGATCGGAACATCCACTGATGTAATCGACGGATTAAACTCCTGTGTTATATTAATGTTGTCACATCCTGAAACTGCAATGTCCTCCGGTATCCTGATTCCTCTTTCCGAAAGTGCATTACATACGGAAATTGCAATATAATCATTGGCACATATAATTGCTTCCGGCATTTTATCCGGATTGGACAACCATAGCTTTACCGCCTCACAAGCATCCGAGGTCCAGGATTTGCTGTGATAAATCCTGCTCTCATCCAGCGGAAGCTGGTACTCCTTCATTATTTTCCGGAAAGCAGTGAGTCTCTCTCTTGCCGCAGGATTATTCTTTGGTCCTGAAAGATAGTTAATTCTTTTAAATCCGTGAACCTCTGCAAAGTGTCGGATCACCTCATTAAGTACCAGAGAATCATCTACCAATACATTGTAATATTCCTCTATTTTGTGTCGGACACTTACGACAGGACAATTGCACTTTTTCTTTATATTGTCTTTAATACATTTTTCAAAGCCATGTATAAACATAGAGTCAGGCATTAAAACAATTCCGTCCAGATCCTCATAATGAGGCAGCTCTGCGATATTACGCTCACCGTTGTCATACGCGCTTTCCCCATATACAAGAAAATTAGTGAAACAGGCCACATTATACCCTATTTCTTTGGCACGATCACAAATACCCTGACATAATTCCTGTTGAAATTCCTGATGAAGTTGTGAAACAAAAACGCCTATGGTTTTTCTCCCGTTTCCGAACATGTAACTCTCCTGACTTTATAAGATAACTTTCAACAATTAGTTATTTTAACCTGTCTGCCGCTCAAAAACAATATTATATAGTACATATTTACTATATAACAATTTTACAGGAAAAACAAGTTTCCCATGAAATATTTTACTATTTGATTTTTTGAGACAGCAAATACCGGCAGCATATTCAGACATGCTGCCGGCACATCTATGTTAACCTTATAGATTTTAACTTCCATTTCCTATATTTACTGATATACAGCTCAAGCATGAGACATTACAGGAAACATAAGTTTATGATTTAAGAAAAGTTTGGATGCATCATTTTTAATAAATAATGTGGTATTCTCTTCCTTACGCACTACTACATTGAACTCTGCGGCATGTTTTGGTGTAAAGCCAAGAATCACTTTATGAATTTTATAATTGGTCATTGCGTCGATTACTTCCTCCAGATTAACCTCACCCTGCGCATATACATCCATCAAATACAAGGTATCCTCATGATATTCTGCGATTGTCACTGCCTGCAATTCATGAATATAGTAGATGTTCTCCTTTTGGCTTGAGATGCAGTAGAACATGACAAGCTCAGTATGATTCATCATAGTTAATTCGGAAACAGGTTTGGCACTGCGAATTTGCTCCTGTACAAAGTTAACATTCTTAAGCAAATTCATATTTAATCTTTCTGCCCATATAATTGGATTATGATTCACGATGTCTTTCTCATATTGATACTCATAATACGCCCGGAAACCAAACTTTGGGTAATAATTAAGCACCTCATCATTGGCAAACAGATATATCATGTCCCATTTACCGTTCTCTTCAAGTAAAATTTTCTCAATTAAGAATCTGCTAAGTCCCATCCCACGATAACACGGATCCGTCATAACGGTTCCTATTTGCAGGAAATGCTTTGTTTCCCCAAACACAGTGAATTCCATACGGTTTAGTGAAACGTTTGCGACAGCTTTATTCTCTGCCACAAGGGTATACGGTTGATAATTATCTTTCCAATAGCCTTTTTGATACCATCCTTCGAAATCAAATCCATATACTTTCTTCGTTAGTTCATTATAACTTTTTCTTAATTCTTCATTTTCCCGCAGGTTTTTTACCAAATAATATTCTTTTCCTCCAAGCACAACCTGTTCCATTCTCATCCCCCGTTTCTCTGGTATCACGTTTTATACACAACCTGACAGAAAGCACAGGATGGCTCATTTAAAACATTGTACCAGGCTTTTCTCTTTTGTTTTCCAATACAAAAAAGCCCGATTTACAGTATCTCCCCCTGTTAAACCGGAACTTCCCGTTTTAGTATAAAGTCCCTCCTGACCGGTATTATGATCGCAGCCCTTAAAAGCAAATCTAATATTTTACTACGTTTTTATCCCATCAGATGCTTTCACTGACCGGGAGCTTGTAACCATATTATATAATAAAACGACCTGTTCGGATACCATTTTCTTACACTTTTTATATGTAAAGGTTGTTACCGGTTATAACCAGCCGGTTCTTTACCTGCAGCCATCAAATGGTCCTTTTGGAAATTGAAGGCTCATTGCTGCCAGTGTGAAATTAATACAATCCTCCGAAACATAAGCGTTGTTGCCAAAGAACAAGGCCGGGTTTCTCTCCAGCCGACTTAGGATGAATAAGATATAGTAATTTAACGGACTAATGGTTAGGGTATAGGTATAGAGAGGTAGAATTGCATTTAAACTGGTTATGATAAAGGATAACTGCGCTGTATAATCTGTTATTACATTTGGGCATTTCTTTAATGTCTTGTGAATAAATTCATCGGCGGTTTTATCAGAATGTATTTGAATAGAATCCAGGTTCTTTATTTGCTCCTGTTGAATTTTATTAATAAATAAACCCACAAAAAAAGTAGCCATACTAATCTGAAGATTGGTAGATACCACAGGCGGATTTATGATAGGATTTACCACAGGCGGCGTCTGCGCTTCCTCCCCTTCACCGGAATTCGTCAGGGTACTAATAAAGTAAAACACCTTATTTTCATTACGGAATACCACTTTGCCGTCAATTATAATCGGTTCAACATTTCCAAGAAAATTACTGCAGGGAGGAATTTGCCCTTCATCATACATGTTACAATCCACTTTCTTCTCCATCCTTCATTCCCCCCTTATAACTCTACAATATCTTATGAAGCTATCCCCGGTTAAGTGATTATGTTATTTGTTCCGGCAACCGCTTTATGATCTGATACTGCGTATTAATCACAAGCCACATCTCTGCAAAGAAGTACATAATATTCCATATATCTGCACCCTGCAGTCCATATCCCCGGATGATATCCATGGTGGCATTAATACTTCTTGCATCCTTAAACCACACAATGTGTTGTATTGTTCTTCCTAGCACATCTTCTGAGTAAGTGAAAAAAGGAGCCTGGGACATCTCATCAAACATGATGACAGCGCCCACATCGGCTGCCAAATCAAGAACAGAGTCATAATTAAGTGCATAGGCCTGGGAAACCCCTCTTTCATAGGGCAGCGCCCAATCATACCCTAATATATTAATACCGGTGCTTACCCTCTCACTGGGAACCAGGTTAACCATATAATCAAGGAAGTTTCTTGCAATATATAAGGTCTTGGCAATGGGCGGTTCCTCAGAATATCCCCATTCGTAGGATAAGATAATGATTCCGTCATTCATTCCGTTAAATACGGAATAATCCACTGCTTCATAAGTAATGTCCTGATCCTGATAGGAGATCGCCGGTCTTACGGTAATGAATACCAGGTATCCCAACGGGTGGAGCTGACTGTAAACATTCGACAGAAAATTGTAATAAAGCGAGAGATTTGACTGCTCGATAAATTGGAACGCTAAATTCACTCCATAATATCCCTTTTCTTCTAATAAACCAATTACATTGTGAATCAATGCGTTTTGATAATCCTCATTCGATAAAATACTGATTGCAACCCCATAATTCTCCTGGCCCTGCGTACTAAAGGTTGTCAGCAACAGAATCGGTGCCACCCCAAAATACCTCGCACTCTCCAGCATATCCGTATCATCCTCATAACTGATAATTTCTCCCTCCCCTGTAACCTGATAATTGTATACCGTCAGGTAAGTCAAAAACGGCAGTGTTTTGTTTAAAATATTTATATCGATAAAAGGATAGGCATATCCATTGGTCGTAATCGTCCCCTTATTATTATCATAACGGATAACGATTGTCTCCCCCGGATAAATATTTTCTGTCGTGGAAAGAGAGGGATTGTTTCTCAGCAATTGCGAAACGGATACCTGAAACCCATTTGCAATACGAAGTAACGTGTCCCCCTCCTGTACTGTATACGTCTGAATCGGAACTGTAATAACAATGGCCTGACCGACAACTAAGCGGACAGGCCTTTTCAGGGCATTGCTCTGAATCAGAGTTTCTGCTGATATATGATACTGTATTGCGATGGATTCAATGGTGTCCCCGGGTTGAACAATATATATCTCCATAGATGACCTCAAGTTTAGATTTCACTTCATCATATGAAGATCCTGTAACTAAAATGCATCATCCTCTTGCAATTACCCGTTGTAAACCTCATCTTTCATCATTAAATGAACGGATGCAAGTTTGAATGTCTGAGGCAGCGCCAGAATGTTAGGATTCTCTCCTACAAACTTCTTCTTCGCATCTGCCAGTGCTTCTTCAAAGGTTGCCCTTGTCTTCAAACCCATTCCTCTTGCATACCCAGGTGTCTGTGCGCCTACAATATATACCGCCGCGGTATGTTTTTCCGCCAGATGTCCACAAGAGATCATAGAAAAACCATGGAAGGGATGAAATGCATTGGAATAGCGATATTGTCTGATAAATTCCTCGTTCGTTGCAAAGTATTCACCCAGACGATCCATGTCAGGCAGAGTATTCATGTAATCCTTCTGGAACATATCATACATTTCTCTGGTATAAGGCCATAATTCATCATGGAAATATCCGTTACATAAGGAGGAGCATATAATGACGCAGTTATCACTCATGATTCGTTTGAAGCGAATTACCTGGGCGGACAATGCCTGCATTAACATGATGGGATTGGTTCCCATACCGTCCCCATAATGAAAGAACATAGGCATACCAAATACCAATACATCGTATTTTTTCTCTGCAAAGGGTACATAAGTCCTCTGATCGGCAGTTTTCCATGAAAGAGGCTGCATTTTTTCTGCATAACCGCTATATACTTCGATTTGTCTGGATCGGGAATCCAGCACGGCATCACAACAGAAGAATTTCTTGCCCATGCATTTTTCCATATGCTGCCCGATCTCATCAAACTTGGTTCTCATCATGGAATGACCGCTGACCGGAACAAAATCATGCCGATGCATGACATCCGGAACATGATGGGATGCTATGGATCTCCAGTGGGTAATTCCCGTAGAACAATGCTTATATCCTCCTGAGTATCCGCCATAGGGATTACCCTGGGTATGGCCGATCAGGATAGCAACATCGCTGTCATATACATATTTATTCATCAGAACCGGATCCCCGCGCTCCGTTACACCCAGATCCACGAGATGGTCATAATCCTCACTGTCATGGTTAATAATCTGATGACTGTACCAGAACTCCCGGAACAAATCCTCTCCCAATATATTCTTTATTTCCTTATCTGTATTCTTTCTGTGTAATCCATTGGAACAAATGAAAAGGATGTCTTTCTTCTCAACACCTGCACTGTATAACTCCTTAAGGATTAATTTAATGGAAATCTTACGATGAGCCGTTGGCTGTTCTCCTCCCTTTACCCTGTCCGGGAAAACAATGGCGATTTTGGAGCCCTTTTTCGCCAGTTTCGTTAATGGCTCCATTCCGATGGGATTACGAAGAGATTCCAATGTTTTTGCCTCTATCTGATCCTCCGGGATAAAAGGCGGATCTGCGATGGTTTCACCCGGGATAAAGATATCGGTATTATCCGGCAAATTAGCCTCCATCAGTCCTTGTCCATATTCAAATGATACTTTCATTCTGCTTCCTCACTTTCTCTATCTTTATTATTCTGTCTTCGCTGACCTTTATTAGCTGTCAGTCCAGGATTAACAATTTAAATAAGTCTGAATAATTTCCAGATATTCTTCCGGATAAAAGCCAATTTCTCCGGAAAATCTGGTCAGGGCAATTAGCCCTCCATCTATTTCAGAAACGGATGCAAGCATAGCGGCATTCTCTACCTTTAACCCACCTCCGTACACAACGGCCATTCCTTCTGTTTCTTCTTTTACAAAGCGTGCAATCATTTCGATATATTCCCGCCCCGGAGGAGTCTTCCCCGGACCGATTGCCCAGACTGGTTCATAAGCAATCACAACCTTGTCCCTGTCCACTCCTTCCAATCCGATGGCAAGCTGCCTGCGAAGTACTTCCTGCCAATTGGACTGTTCCTGTTCGCTTTCCCCGATGCAATACAAAACAGATAGTCCGGCTTTCATAGCCGCCTTAATCTCTTTATTCAGGATACGGTTCACAGCATCGCCATCAGAGACTCCCGCTTCCGCTAACACACCGTTCTTGTCCCTTCTTTCTTCACAATGTCCGATCATCGTTGAGGAGCATCCGATGGCTTTCATGGAGTTTGCTGTCCTTTGTGTTGTAAATGCGCCAAAGTTGCCCCCTGTCTGTGTATCTTCCCGGTATACACTCTGACATCCTATTTGTAAAGTTCCCTCCTGATGCAAAGAAGATACAGCATTAAGGATATGGGCTTCCGGAAAATACATGACAAACTCCGCTTCTTCTTTCCATTGCAATAGTTTCTCCTGGGTATGTTCTGTAATATACCTGCCCCAGATACTCGGATCAGCAATTGTATTTACTCCTCCTGCCGCCTTTGGAACATCAAACCGTTTAAGATTTAAATAAATATGTTTCATATTTTTCCCCATTTCCGCACTGCTTTTTACACATCTTAAGTTTGTATATGCAGCGCTGACATCAGAATATTTGTTGATTTTCTTTCCTGCTTAAGGCCATAGTAACATAGGAGAAGCCAGAGATAAATAATGTTTGCGTTTATTTTTACGCAAACGTTTGCTTATTTGTGGTTAGATATGTTAACATATCCTTAGTATAATAAAGGTACCGGATACCATCCTACCGATATCATCAGAAACCATATTATCATTATGAACCTTTAGATTGGGGGAATACGCTATGACCTTAAAAGAAATTGCAAAGCTCACCGGTGTTTCTATTTCAACCGTTTCCCGTGTGATTAATCATAAAGACACCAAAGCTGCGAGTAAGGAAGTACAGGATAAGATCTGGAAAATTGTTCGCGAAACAGAATATGTGCCCAATTCCAATGCCCGTAATCTTAAATTTAAAGAACAGGAGGAGATGAGTGCCATGACGAAGAAGACCATAGGTTGTATTTTCGCCCGTTCTCATGACACCGTGAATGATCCTTTCTTCTCCCAAATATCCAGAGCCATTGAGCAGGAGGCGTTTCGCCAGGGTTACTTCGTAAAATACTCCTTCTCAGCCTATGATATTAATGATCCCAACACCTATCAGCTAATCTCCAATAACCATGTCAATGGAATTGTCATCCTGGGTCGCTTTGATAAGTATCTGCTAAGCTTTGTGAAAAACAGATATAAACATGTGGTATATACCGGATTGAATCAGATCGATACCAATTATGATCAGGTAATCTGTGATGGCTATCAGGCTGCGATGAAAGCCGTACATTACCTGCACCAATCAGGACATGTTCAAATCGCTTATGTTGGAGAAAAGAATAACGAAGTACGCTACCAGGGATATTGTGATGCCATTCGGGAGCTGGGACTCCCCTTAAGGAGAGAAAATATCCTGATTACCCCCTTTTCCTCAGAGGGCGGTTACCTGGGTGTTCAAAAGTTTCTGGAGAAGCCCTTGGAGGTTACCGCCTTCTTTTGCGGAAATGACAGCACAGCAATCGGTGCCTTAAAAGCGGTAAAAGAACATGGTCTTAAGGTACCAAAGGACATATCATTTATCGGGATCGATGATATTGAAACTGCCCAATATGTTTCTCCCATGTTAACAACCATTCATATTCCTATGGAGGAGCTTGGAAAGATGGCTGCGAAAATTTTAATTGATCGGATGGAATACGGAAAAAGCCTTCCTGTCAAGGTGGAGCTACCGTTTTCATTAACCATAAGGGAAAGCTGCAGAAAAGTTTCATCGCTGCAGACTAATACAACAGAGAGGAATTAAAGCTATGAACGAACCTATTTTATATTTAGAGTGCTATTCCGGAATCAGCGGTGACATGACAGTTGCTTCTCTTCTGGATCTGGGAGCAGATCCTCAGGTATTAATCAATGGTCTGAACAGTTTGAAGGTGGATGGCTATCATGTTGCCATCGGCCGAAGAATAAAGAGCGGTATTGATGCCGGTGACTTTGATGTAATTCTCGAAAATCATGATCATACACATCCTGCCCAGGCAAATTCTCCTTTACAGGAACATGATCCCCTTCCTATGCATCACCTCACACATGAATATCCACATCCTCATGAACATCCGCACCCTCATGAACATCCGCAAACACTCGGCCATCAACAAAAACATGAGTATATGGGGCTTCCTCATGAACATAGGAATTTGAATGAAATTAATATTATTATTGACCAATCAGATATCTCTTCCTATGCGAAAGAGCTGGCGAAAAAGATCTTCTATATCGTTGCAGCTGCCGAATCAAAAGCTCATGCTAAGCCAATCGAGCATGTACACTTTCATGAAGTTGGCGCCATAGATTCTATTGTTGATATTGTTGC
This sequence comes from Bacillota bacterium, assembly GCA_023439505.1. Lineage (GTDB taxonomy): Bacteria > Bacillota > Clostridia > Lachnospirales > Lachnospiraceae > Mobilitalea. The sequence goes on along the minus strand of JAEXNR010000034.1, from coordinate 21,839 downwards.
AACAGCTATCTGTATTGACAATCTGAATATCAGACGTGTCATAGTGCCAACCATATGGGAAGGCACCGGACAGATTACCTGTCAGCATGGTATTCTTCCCATCCCGGTACCTGCCGTAGCCAATATCGCCGCTGATTATCAGCTGAGACTTCATATTACCAAAGTCGAAGGTGAGCTTGTCACGCCTACCGGTGCGGCTATTGTGGCTGCTTTAAAGACAGAGGATGTTCTCCCGGAAGAATTCCGGATACTAAAAGTCGGCCTTGGTGCCGGGAAAAGAAATTATGAACAAGCCAGTGGCATTTTGAGGTCTCTTCTAATTGCCGAAAAATAGCCAAAAGAAGCCGGTAAGAGGATCACCTGATATCAGGCAGCCTCTAACCGGCTTCTTTTGGAATGAATTTATGCAGCTGACGTAAATCCAAATCCAAATTGGCAGATATTATAGATGTTGATCAGAATCATAAAGAACATGAGTCCAATAAATAACCTCTCAATCTTTTTTTCCTCGATCCTTTTATTCCACAGGCGTCCTAATATTCCCCCTCCGATTCCACCCAATATCATCATAAACAATACCGGGTAGGAAAATGGTGGTATCTTTCCTGTTATCACTGAAGCACCCAGACTAACAAGCTGAGAAAAGAATATGGTGTACAAAGAATTTTCTACTGCCTCTTTCGTCCCCATGGAGTAGAAGAAATACAACACTACTATATTGATTGGCCCTCCTCCAATTCCTAAGAATGCAGATAAGATACCCAGGATAGCGCCTATCATAATGCTAAATGCAAAGCTCTCTATATGATACGTTTTGATTTTCTGCTTATTTATGGTATAAAGGAGCGTCCCAACCGTTATCATAAGTAAGCAGATGGCCTGAATCGTTCCGATTCTGTTTGCATCCGTAAAAACCTCAGACAAATAGGTAAATATCCCCTTCCCAATGAAGCCTCCCGCCGCAGATCCGATGGCCAGGGGCAACCCGGTTTTTTTGCTAATATGTATTTCATTACTTATTCTGCCCTTAATTACGGAATAGGCCGACATAGATAAGACCGTGCATCCTGATAAAAAACTGATGGTCGTTACACTCATTATGTCAAAGGCATCCAGAAGTGGTTTTATGATAACCCCTCCTCCGATTCCGCAAATGGCCCCTACTGCAGAAGCCGTAAAGCAGATGAGAAAGAAAATAAAATAGATCATGGATAACTTCCTCTCTGAGACAGCGCTGGTTTCATCTATGACTGCTATTTCGCCATTGATCCGCTGTCTCACCATAATAGGTTTTAAAGACTGAATTGTTAAAAGTCAGCTCTTAGGATTGTCTATCCTGAAAACTGATAAACGAAGCCATCTCTTCCCCGATTAAAGGTTTGCACCATTCAATAAATTCTTCCGTAACGTCATTTCCTCTTTCGTTGATATAATTATCAGGTAATATTCTTTCATGAAGCATTACTTCCTCTATTGAAACAAGGCTGGTTTCCATCTTATATTCTGTACCCGGTAACCGATGGATCGCCACCATAACGCCTGTTCTGCCTTCCACACAAGCCTTTACCGCTTCAGCCCCGACTAATACTGCCTCTTCTCTGTCGACACTGGATTGATGTGCAATGGATGCCCGCCCGCTTATTCCAGGCTTCTCATTTCTTGCCTTAATTCCCAGTCTCTTTACCACAAGATTTGCCAGATGAGAACTCACATCTCCGTAATAAACTGCCCTGTCTGTCTTAAAGATCGGAGGTACTATGGATTCCCCCTCCTTATTCTTTAAGCCCTCACTGACAAGCACTACCACCCCGCCAAGTTCATCATGTAATGCTTTTACATCTTCCAAAAACTCTTCTTCATCAAATGGACGTTCCGGTAGATATATTAAATGGGGTGCGTCTTTAGGATTCTTTCTTGCCAGGGCAGATGCCGCGGTAATCCAGCCTGCATTTCGTCCCATTGCTTCAATAACACAGACATGTATCGGGAGAGATTTTACATCCTGACCAATTTCCGCAGTCGTAGCCGCGATAAATTTTGCTGCGCTGGCAAACCCCGGAGCATGATCGATGATGGAGATATCATTGTCTATGGTCTTGGGAATTCCTACAACACGGATGTCTTCCCCTTCGCAGACTTTACTGACTTTTCCGCAGGTATCCATCGTACCGTTACCACCATTAAAGAGTACATATTTTATATTATTTCTCTTAAAAACTTCCACCATGGCATGATAATCTTTCTCTGACAGAGCATATCTGGAGGAACCGATGGCTGTCCCCGGCGTTGTAAGCAGTAAGTTTAATTTATCTTCACTTTCCTCATTTAAAACACGGAAATTCTCCTTTAAAATTGCCTCAGAGCCACCAATTGCTCCGTATACTTTATCAATCTCTTCTCTCTTCATTGCTTCCTTAATCACACCGTAAAGAGATGAATTCAAAACAGCTGTCGGACCGCCGCCATGAACTATTAGCAAATTATGTTTCATATTTAACCTCATTTCTGCGCTGTTTTTTGCGCATCTAAAGTTTGTGTTTGTATTTTAGACACAAACTTGCTGAGTGAAAGTGCTTTTTCTTTCACTCTTAACCTCATTTCTGCGCTGTTTTTTGCGCATCTAAAGTTTGTGTTTGTATTTTAGAAAATTATATTTTGCATCCTCTGTAAGAGGCTGCTGCAATCGTATTCCCGCTTGCAACAGCCTCCACTTTTTCTATAAATCTGCGTCAATCTTCTTATAACGCTCCGCCATTTCATCAAGTGAAACGCATTCTACAAGAGAGCCCTTTCCTACAGAGCCAAATTCCGTGATCAAGGTTCCCACCACTTCTTTTACTCCAAGCTCAATGCAGTCACAAATATCTGTAATATCCTCATCCGGTATCACCCCATACATAAGTGTAGTCATAATCGGTGTAAGGAATATTCTGGGGTCAACCTGTGCCTTGTTTTCTTCCATCAACCGATAGATTGCTCCAATGGAAGCACTCTCCTGCTTCTCCGGATGTGTTATAAAATATTCTCTGATATTTCTTGTCACGGCAAGCCTGATATCTGTATCTACATTGATCTTGCCAATACCGCAGGGAATTGCCTGTTTCAGTTCCTCTACAGAAATACCAAATGCATTTCTGAGATCTCCTCCCAATGCATTAATCTCCTGTACAATGTACTGGGGCACGGTGGAGGAGCCGTGGGATACCAATACACCAAAAATATTTTCATGATTTAAACATTCCTTAATCGCAGTTACAATTTCTTTTCTCAGCTTTACATCCTTCCCCTTGGAAGCGCCATGCATCGTTCCATAAGAAATCGCCAGGCAGTCTACGCCTGTTTTACGAAAGAAGTCTACCGCCATCAGGGGATTTGTATAAGATGAGCTCTTAGCAAAGACATGGTCTTCCACGCCTGCCAGAATGCCCAGCTCTCCTTCCACCGTAACCCCTCTTTGATGCGCATATTTTACTACTGCTCTTGTCAGCTCCACGTTTTCATCATATGGCAGGGAAGAGCCATCTATCATAACGGAGGTATATCCGCCGTCAACCGCTGCTTTCACTGAATCAAAATCTCTCCCATGATCCAGATGAAGCGCGATGGGCATCGGGGAATTCATACCATATTTTTTCACTGCATCAGCTATAATTTTAGCACCTGCCTTTTTATCTTCCAGGGTTGCATTCAAAAAGTCCTTTCTTCCCCCCATAAATCCGTTGGCAAGATCTGCTCCCTGTAAAATAGCCGCTGAGCGAAACATTTCATGAATTTCAATCACTGCTTTTGCCTGCGCAACTGCATTTACATTAAATGCCCCCTGCGCAAAATGATATTTATTTGTAGCCTCTAATATTGGCCGTAATGGTACCAAAGGCATAATGTTATCTCCTCTCTTTGTCTGTTCCTACTGAATAATCTATTTGCAGAAACATCATATCCTTTTGCCCCAATCGATTCTATATCAATTCTCTCATCTCTCTAGTTATCATCCGAAACATCTAAATTCGTGCTACGTCTTACCACCAGTTGGGTGGAAAACTGTACCTTCTCCGGAATGGATAGCTCCGTATGCATTTTGTAAAGCATTTCAATTGCCTTCTTTGCGATATATTCCTCCGGCATTCTGATGGATGTTAAGGTGGGGGTAACAAGTCTGCATACACTGGAATCATCGAAGCCGATTACGCCGATATCTTCCGGTACTCTGATTCCTTTTCGAATCACCGTATTCATGGCAACGCAGGCCATCTTGTCATTACGCCCTATAATCGCATCTACCTGATGATTTTTAATATATCCCTCCAGCTTCTCCCTGACTTCATCTTCTGTGCTGCAGCCACTGATCATATGATCTTCATACGATAAACCCAGTTCCTCCATCTGATGTACAAAGCCGCGATAACGGTAGTCAGACATCGTACTGAAGTGATTTCTGCCGGAAATACGGTCTATGTATATGATGTTGCGTCTGCCCTGATCATAGAGATACTTCACACAATCTTTTGCACCCATATAAAGCCCGGTATCTATTTTTGCAACACCCTCCACGGCATCATAATCCCTGGAAAGCATGACAACAACGGGAATTCCGGCATCCACGAGTTCCTTAATATATTCATCCGGAAAACTGATGGAACTGATGATCACTCCATCAAATCTTCTGCTGATAATGGATTGTATTAATTCAGGCTGATTACGATTTGCACATAAGCTGACTACATAGCCTTTTTCATATGCATATTTATCCATCTCGCCCACCAATACTCCAAAACGTTCATTCGATGTATTTTCAACAATGAATATAATATGTTTACTTCCTTTTCCCTTTAGTGCTCTTGCCAATGTATTCGGCGTATAGTTAAGTTCTTTTACTGCCTTTAATACCCTGTCTCTTTTGTCTTTATCAACATATCGGTTATTATTCAACACATAAGATACAACGGTTACACTAACACCCGCTCTCTTTGCAACATCAGCTCTTGTTACATAGGAAAATTCATTATTTCGTTTCATGCGTAATCCCCTTACTTATAATCCTTCTAACGTAATCAGATACTTCTATCTTACTGTATAGAGTATACTTGTATCAACAAAAATTTTCCATCCATACTTTTGTATTCTTTAGCGACAAAATTATCTGTATTTCGTCAGGCTTTTCCCTCTGAACCGGCTAATTGTATGATATCACCGATATCCTTAACGAGAGAATTGCATGCAAATTGTGACAACTTCCACGCATGCCCTTCATCTATACCGCTTTCAATCCCTTCCTTTATGTACTTCACATACTGGTATCGGATCTGTGTCCCGAAATTAATTTTCGAAACACCACTGTTTAAAGATCTGCGTATCAGCTTTTCATCCATTCCCGTACACCCGTGAAGTACAAAAGGGATATCTGTGAATTTTCTGCATGTTTCAAGAATCTCCACGTCAATATCCGGCTCTCCCTTATAGAAACCATGGGCATTTCCTATGCTGATTGCCAGAGAATCCGGCTGGCATAAGGAAAGATATCGTTTCACCATATCAGGATCTGCTTTATTAGAACTCCCGGTCAGTCTGCCCTGGTCATCTAATCGGGCCAGTTCCCCTATTTCTGATTCTACCGGAACTCCCACCGCATGACATATTCTGATGATTTCATTGGTTGCCATCGCATTGTCTTCTACCTCCAGGGAGGAACCATCGTACATGATGGAAGTAAACCCGTATTTTACCATCTGCACACACTCTTCCAGACTCTTTCCGTGATCCAGATGAATTGCAACCGGCACACTGACTTGTTCTGCCATCCATTTTGCCGTTCTATAAAACCATTCATGCCCCGAATACTCTGCTGTTGTAGTATAATGGGCCAGAATAACAGGCGACTGTTTTTCTTCTGCCGCCATACAGATGGCTCGTATGATGTCATACGTTCCACCCTGGGTATTTATGGCAGGAACAGCATAGTGCCCGGTATATGCCTTCCGTAGCATTTCCTTCGTTGTAGTAAGCATTTTTTTCCTCCACGATACGTTCTGATCAGATTTTGACAACAACCTTTAAATAATCACCGGGTTTTTCAATCATATCCCGGATCGCATCTTCTGTCTCAGATAATTCGACCACTTTTGTTATCATCTTATCCACAGGAACTTTCCCTGCGTTAATTAATGCAATAGATTCCGGAAACTGATTTGCAGAGTTTCTGGAGGGACAGATATCAATCTCTTTTTGCATGCAGCGTATGGTATTGATGGTAACAGGTGCCTTCGGCCAGCCAACCAAAGAAATACGTCCGCCATGGCACACATAATCATGCATTTCTGCCAAAATTACCGGTGCTCCCGTACACTCAATCATTGCTTCCGGCAATTTTCCATCGGTTACTTTTTTCAGATAATCCACAATACCCCCGTCTTTTGAATTAAAGACATACGGAATTCCCACTTCTTTTGCAAAATCAAGACGTGACTGCAGTACATCAACAATGATCGGTGTAGCACCATAGCTTAAGCAGGCGAACCCTGCCATTAGACCAATGGTTCCCGCTCCGAATATAACGACCTTCTCCCCTTCTGCTACTCTGGCTCTGGTTGCTCCATGAATGCCAATGGTCAGAGGTTCCACACAAGCGGCTTTTACATCATCCAGTTCATCCGGTAATTTATGTACCAGCTGAAGGGGATGATTTATGACTTCCACCATCATACCATCAATATGAACACCACGTACATGAAGATCCACACAATTGTTATATCGTCCTTCTTTACACATATGACAGGTAAAATCAGGAACATATGGCTCCAGTGCCACCCGATCACCTACTTTTAATCCCTTTTCATTTTCATCGACCTCAATAATGATGCCGATCCCTTCATGCCCGATCCCCTGAATCGGATATTTCATTGTAGGGTTCTTCCCGTGATATGCGGTGATATCCGAACCGCAGATCCCGCAGGTCACCATTTTAATTAGAGCATGTCCTTTGGTAAGAATCGGTTTTTGAATATCCTCAAGAATTAATTTTCCTGGTTCTTGTATTGATAATGCTTTCATTTAAATTTCCTCCGTATCGTTTTCACGAATGTAGTTAAGTCCGTCAGGCATAATACCAAGACTCCAGCCTCCGTCGGCAAAGATGACCTGCCCCACAATATAGTCTGATTCCTCACAGCATAAGAAGCATGCAAGATTCGCCATTTCTTCCACTTTACCGAATCTTCCGATGGGCGACACCGACAGGATTTTATTCTGATCCAGGATACCGCTCTTTAAAGGTCTCTCTACCATCTCCGTTCGAATCCATCCCGGTGCGATGGCATTCACCTTTATATTGTACATTGCCCACTCCGCACCCAGCTGCTCTGTGAGAAGGTTGATTGCACCCTTTGTAATACCATAGGGGGTCCTTCCCACGTTGATCATCCTGCTATTGCCGGAGGAAATATTGACAATGCTTCCACCCCCCTGCTTACGCATGTATTTACCGACTGCCTGGCAGCAAAAGAGTGGTGCTTTCATATTAATATCGATTACTTCATCCAGTACTTCCTCGGTCAATTTCAATGTGGGAACGGGGCGGGCAATTCCCGCACAGTTTACCAGCGCATCTATATGACCATATTTTTCATAAATGGCATCTGCCATTGCAAAGATATCTGTACGCTTTCTAAGATCAATTTGATAATATTCACCGTTCTCACCCAGCTTGTCAACAATCTCATCACCATTTTCCAGGATGTCAGCAACTACTACTTTTGCTCCTTCTGCCACAAATTTGCATGCGATTCCAAAGCCGATTCCTCTGGCACCACCAGTGATGAGTGCCACCTTATCCTTTAATCTGTTACCGTTCATACAAACTTCTCCTTCCTGTTCGCTATTACCACCATCTGATCTTGTCCGTGATATAATTGCGGTACTCGATAAATTTTGGGTCTGCAATATTTCTTGGATGAGGCAGATCAATTACAACCTCTTCTTTGATGGTAGCCGGTTTATTGCTCAGGATAATTACTTTTTCTGCAAGATACACAGCCTCTTCAATATTATGAGTAATAAATACCACTGTACTTCCAAGTTCTTTCCACAGTCTGATTACCTCATCTTCCAGATAGAAGCGAACTTTAACATCCATCTGTCCGTAGGGTTCATCCATTAAAAGCAGATCGGGCTGCATAGCAAAGGACCTTCCGATAATCACCCTTTGCTCGGCACTCACTGACAAATCACCGGGATAAGACTTCCTGCTCTCCTGTAATCCCATCAAATCTAAAATACGGTTTACTCTTCTCTCGATTTCATCCTTGGGAACTTTTTTAATCTTTAATCCATAGGCGATATTCTCTTCTACTGTTAGCCAGGGAAGGGATGATGGTTCCTGGAACACAAAAGAAACATTATGTTTTCTTGGATCCGCGGATTGTCCGTCTATATAGAGATCCCCTTCGCTGGGTTCATGAATTCGTGTCAGGCAGTTTAAGAATGTGGTTTTCCCGCATCCAGTGGGGCCAACGACACATACGAACTCATTTTTCTTAATATTAAAGTTCATATGATCCAGAACCAGTAAGTCGCCGAATCTTTTGGTAAGATCCTTGACTTCTACCTTTACCGGTCTGTTTTTATTGTTATCAACCATAAATTTCCTCCGTTCTTAATGACCTGTTAAATGGAAAGGTCTGTATTGTCAGAGATTTTCGCCCGCAAATCCATGAATTCCTTACTGACCATATCTCTCGGTCTCGGAAGATCAATGGGATAAACTTCTTTCACTCTGGCAGGGCAGTCACTAAGTAAAACAATTCTTGTGCCAAGATAACAGGCTTCCTCTATATTATTGGTCACATAGACAAAAGTTCGCTTTTCCTGTTCCCAAATTCGCAGCACTTCATTTTGCATGGCATATCTAGTCTGGGCATCCAACGCTCCGAAGGGCTCATCCATGATTAATACTTTTGGGTTATTCGCGTAAGCCCTCGCTATACCGACACGCTGCTTCATTCCCCCTGACAGTTCCTTGGGATATGATTTTTCAAAGCCTTGCAAACCCACCAGATTAATATACTTCTGACAGATTTCCTCCCGCTTATTTTTTTGTATATGTCTAAATTTTAATCCCAGTTCCACATTCTGCATTACTGTCTTGAATGGCATTAATGCAGTTTTTTGGAACACCATACCGATATCAGGATTAACACCGTTAATTTCTTTTCCATCATAAATAACTGATCCGCTTGTTTTCTTCTCAAGACCGGCAATAATATTGAGTAACACGGTCTTCCCGCTTCTTCCGGGTCCTAACAGTACAAGGAATTCACCATCATAAACTTCAAAGCTGACATCCTCGATTGCGGTAAAATAACCGCCTTTATGATAAAATGTTTTTGAAACATTCTTAATTTCCATTTTTCTTTTTAATTGTTCCATGGGCAAACCACCTTTTCCAGTTTTGCTAATACAACTGATAAAATAGCACCGACAATTGCAATTGTGATAACAGCCACCAGTACCAGTGCCATATCTCCGCCCTGCCATCCTTTTGTAACCATTGATCCCAAACCTGCTGTTGCAGCCAACATTTCTGCCGCCAGTACTGTCGTCCATCCCGAGCTTACCGATGTACGGATACCGGCAAAAATGGAAGGAAGCGCAGTGGGTATGACAATCTGGGTTAAAATCTGCCAATTGTTTCCACCAAAAACTTTACCTACATCCACGTTTATTTTCTCTACCATCTGAATTCCAGTTGCCGTATTAATAACCAGGGGTACAAAGGTACCGATAAATACGAGAATAACCTTCGGCAATTCGCCAATCCCGAACCACATGATAATAATCGGAATCCAGGCAATGGGTGGAATCGGGCGGATCATCTCGAAGATGGTTCCAAAGAGAGCACGGCATTTTTTATTCCATCCGATTAAAATACCAAAGGAGATTCCGAATGCCCATGCAATCATTAATGCAATTAATACACGCTTTAGACTGGCCCAGGCATGTCCCAGCAGATTAATCCTTCCAATGGGTTTTGTGAAGGTTCTGATAAACCGGTTCCATACCTCTATCGGAGTTGGCATCAGCTCATGGTGAACAGATGAGAATGCAATCCACGCCACTGCAATTGTAGTAATTGATAATATTGGAAGTAACCAATATAATATTTTATCTATCTTTTTTCTTCTATTTCTGGCAATATTATCCATAGTTTCTTCCTCCTTCTATCGCCTGTGCTTCTGCCATCTCATCAGTTTACTCTCTGCATAAGAAAGTATTGCTGAGAGCACAGCTCCGATAACACCGATGACAACCATACCAACAATTACGATGTCAGGTCTGGCAACAGAACGTCCAATCTGAATCATATATCCCAACCCTGCACTTGCAGCCAGCATTTCTGCTGCTACCAGTGTTGACCATGAGTTTCCCAGTGCAACCCGGATGCCTGCAAAGGTCATCGGCAGAGCGGAAGGAATACCCACCTTAAAGAATATCTCCAGATTTGATGCACCGAATGTCTTTGAAACGTTAATTAACGTTTGATTCGTTAATTTAATCCCTGTGTAAGAGTTAATGACACAAGGTACAAATGTTGTAAAGAAGATAATCATTGCTTTTGCCTTAAGTCCGATTCCCATCCATACTACGATAAGCGGGATCCAGGCAATCGGTGGAATTGGTCGGATTAATTCAAAGATCGGCCGGATAAAACGGTCGGCATTCTTCCACCATCCCATAACAAGTCCCAGTGGAATTCCTATCACAATTGCGGTTAAGAAACCGGATAATGCAACCTGAAGGCTTGCAATAATGTTAACGAACAATATATTACCGTCCGGTTGGTCGTTATAAACCTTATAGACCAAGGTTTTAAAAATCGTAGTGGGCGCAGGCAGTCTGCCGGCATCTATCATACCGCTTACTACTGCCAGCTGCCAGATACCAAGAAAGCCGGCAACACCAATGATTTTGAGCAGGGAATATTTCAGTGTGTCTGATTTTTGGCTCTTTTGATATTCTCTCAGGCCCTTTTCAATTACTTCGTTAGATATGGCCACGATAACTCCAACTCCTTTTTCATTTATTATTTTGTGAGCAAGGGGGGTATAAACAGCTGGCAGCCGTTTATGGCAGATTACCTGAGCCATACAGCCGCCAGCCATTTATATCATTTGTAACTTATACGATAAATTATGATAACCAACGAATTATTATTTTGCACCCAGTTCTCCATAAACTTCGTCCATTAACTTTGTATCCATATGATTTAAGAATTTCTGGTCGTCTCCGGCATTATATTTTCCGCTTTCAACAAAGAATTCCAATACATCAAGCAATTTACCTTCCATTACAGAATAATCAGCACCTTCTACAGTGTTGTGCATCATATCATATACATCCTGCAGACTGTAATATGGATCTTGTTTTAAATAAAGTGCTGCTGTTTCAGGTGATAAATTAATACCACATTCCTGATTGAAATCGCTGCAAAGTTGAGCTGCTTCGTCCGGGTTGTCATTCATCCACTGAATTGTTTCAAAGTAAACTTTTAAAAATACCTTCATTGCCTCATATTTTTCCGGATCACTATAGCTTCCCTTATTTGCCATAACATTACACATAAGTCCGGTGTCTGCCAGATTACCGCTGGAGGCCAGTGTGAAATCTGCCTTATCATCTGCAAAGCTGATTGCTCCCGTAACAACTGCGGCATCACCTTGTCCTGCAATAAATGCGCTGTTTGCTGTAGGAGAATCCATGGCTACAAATTCCACATCACTTAAAGTCAGTCCAAATCCGCCCAGTGTCTTCAATAATAAATACTGTAACACCGTACCGGAATTACATAGAATCTGAGCACCCTTCCAGGACTGGGCATCACCCATGATCTTATCATTAATTGTATTGTGTCCGGCACCCGCTGCCGCTATCTTGGAATCATTACGAACCCAGACTGTTTGCGTACCGTTATCGGAATTGGATGCACCAACCAGAACCGCATCATATCCAATGGCACCGGATAAAACACCGCCTACACCGGTTAATCCCAGATCCCATGAATTCGAGCTAAGGGCTTCCATCTGTACAGGACCATTATCAAACAACACTTCTTTAACCTTGATACCGGCATCTTTAAAGAAACCTTTTTCTCTCGCTATGTACACAGGTGTGTAGTTAATGCTGCCGTTAATACCGGATACTGTGATTTCATAGGACTTCTTTGGTTGATCTTTTGAACCGTTGTCTGTTGCAGTAGTACCGTCATTCTTTGTGGAACCGTTATCTTTTGTCTCTGTCTTTGCCCCACAAGCAGTTAGCGATGTCATAATCATTACAATCGCGAGAAATGTTGCAAGAATTTTCTTCATGTTATACTTCCTCCTATTTAATGTACACTCGTGTTTACATCGTTCAAATAAAAATGCACTCTGCCCCAAATAGCGTTCTTTGTTTCCAATAATATGCACAAATTCTTCTCATGATAGCGGGAAACTGCTTAGGCAAAATGCCACTTTATCTGAATGCATGTACAACTAATTACAACATTTATACTATACGTTTTTAAATGAAATGTCAATGGAATCTTCTGTTTGTTTCTTTTTTCGACATTTTTAACAAATTTGATTCATGATTTTTATGTATAATCACCATAAAATGCAGCCAAATTATTGCCTTTTTAAGAAGCAAACGTTTGTGTATTTTTTTGTGGCACAGTTTCTATCTGACGCTACAATAGCTTTATAGACAAGTTTAATCGCATATACAAGGAGGAACACCATGCATTATGACATTCACACCATCAATAACAAAAACGAATTGACCGATTGCCCTGTTTTTCATGTGAATCAGTATAATTGGGGTGGGGATTACCGCCCTGTTACCTATGGAAAAATGGCCTATCAGAAGGATGATTGCTTTATCATTGCCATGACCTGCGAAGAAAAAGAACCAATCCGTGAATATTTCAATGATGAAGACCCGGTTTTTCTTGACAGTGCAATGGAAGCTTTTATTGAGTTTGCGCCGGAGTCAATGAAAGGCACCTATGTTAATATAGAAATGAATGCCAACGGTGCCATGCTAAATCGTTATGGACAGGTTCCTCCGGGCAGAAAAGTATATACAGAATTTACAGACGCACGATGCAGCGTTACAGCATACAAAAAGGATACTTCCTGGACAGTAGAGGCTATTATTCCACTGCAATATGTTAAGGATTTATTTCACCGGAATACCTTTTTACCCGGAGATCATATCAGATGCAATTTTTATAAACTATGTGCAAAGGACTTGCCAACAAAACATTACGGCAGCTTTACCATCATCGATCACCCCACCTGGAATTTTCATATGCCGGAATTCTTCGCAGATTGTGTGATTGTGTAGTAATAAAAGCTGCTGCAACGTAACAGATTCCTCTTGTAATCATGTTAAGCTGCAACAGCTTTCTTCTTTTACGCCGTTAATAAATGTTTTTTATAACCCGTCTTTATTGATTACCGATACCCCGGTATCCACAGACTCGGCTCCCGTATCCGCACCTGTTAGTGCATTTGCTGCAGTCTTCATGCCTTCATAACCCATGACATCAGGATTCTGAGCCATTGTACAAAGCAGAAATCCGTCTTTGATTAATTGAAGAATGGTATCTGATTTATCAAACCCAACGCCGATAATCGTATCGCCAACTTCTTGAATCGCATTGCCAATTCCTACGGTTGAGCCTTCATTTGCACCAAATAAACCTACACATCCCAAGGTAATATAGTTTGCAGCAATATCTTTTGATTTTGCCGCATCACCCTCACCATACTGGGTTTCCAGTAATTCAAATTTTGTTCCATCGAAAGCGGAACGAAAGCCTTTTTCACGAGCAACACAGGAAGCGGTTGCCGCATTTACATTTACAATACCGATTTTACCTTCTGATATACCTGCAGCCTGAAGTCCTTTGATCATTTCCTCCCCTGCTGTCTTTCCGGCAGCTTCATTGTCTGTTGCCAGAGTCTGAATCGCGGGGAAATCTGCCGCGGAGTCAACATAGATAATTTTAACACCTTCTGCGTTGGCTTCTTCCAAAGCTGAGGTTACCGCATCCGGTCCGTTGGCTGCGAGAAGGATCGCATCCGCACCTCCGGCTACTGCATTATTGATACATTCAATTTGTTTCGCATCATCTTTTACATCGGGTGCCAACCATTCATAATCAATATTGCCAAGTTCCTTAACCGCCTTCTGACATCCTGCATCAACATTAACCCAATGCTGATCCATCTGATCCATGGTAATTAAATATACTTTATACTTCTCCCCCGAAGCTGAATTATCTTTTGCAGCATCCTCCTTTGCAGTGTCATCTTTTGTGGCATCGTCTGCCCCCTGCGTTACTTGTGCATCCGTCGGAGTGTCCTCTTTTGCCTTATCCTTCGAGCATCCGACTGCCATCAAGCTCAAGCAAAGACATACTAATACTGCGAATATCTTTCTCTTCATTCTCATAATCCTCCCTGTAATAAATAATATTCTATATCAAAGCCTTGGCTTTAATATCATTGATCAGCTTACAGTTCCGCCAATTTTTTCTTTTTTGGCTTTCCGGAACGTACAACTACATCCAGCAGAACAGAAACTACTACTATAATCCCGATGGTAATATTTCTGATCGCCACCGGTGCACCTGCGAACTGCAGACCATTCTGCAAAACGCCCCAGATGGAAGCACCGATTACCGTACCAAGTAGAATCCCCTGCCCTCCAAGGGTACTTACGCCTCCGATTACCGAGGCTGCAACCGCATACATTTCATACATATTTCCGGCATCCATCGTACCCATTCCTGTTGTTGCACATGTCATAAGTCCTACCGTACATGCACAGATGGAGCTGACAAGATATGCTTTGATGGTAGTGGCATTTACATTTACCCCGGAAAGTCTGGACGCCTCAACATTACTGCCTATGGCATAGATATGCCGACCGGTGCGGGTCTTACTGAGAACGAAGTTAAATACCAGCCATAACACAAGAGCAATCCAGATGGTATTATAAAATCCGAAGGTTTTACCATAGTAGAAGAAATTCCGGAAGCCTTTCGCGCCCTCACCGATGGATCCGGTGTTATAATTATTATTTACAATCTGTGCAATTCCCCTGGCAATCGTCATGGTGCCTAACGTTGCAATGAAGGGTGGGAGCTTACACTTTGCGACCAATACTCCATTTAATACTCCTACCGCAAGGCAGCACACAACCGTGATAAGAAGGGCGGCGATGGGACTTACCCCCTTGGTCATCAGTGTGGCGGAGATCATGCAGCTCATACCCACCACGGACCCGATCGAAAGATCAATATTACCGGTGATCAGTACATAAGACTGTCCGATCCCGATGATTAGGATAGGAGCAATCTGACGAAACAGATTTGCCACATTCTTGCTGGAGAAAAATACAGGGTTGAGAATTCCAAACACAATGCAGAGAATGATAAGACCTACCGTTACGGTAATTACCTGCCCCATCCCCCTGACAGCCAGTATTCTTCTCAGGACATTTTGTTTTCTTTTATTTTTCATTACTTCCTCTCCTTTTTCAAGTTTCCACAGCACTTGTTTTATGTTCAATTTTCTTGTCAAAGCTGGTGGCATATCGAAGAATTTGATCCTGCGTAGCTTCGTTAATGCCAAGTTCTCCTGTGATTTTACCGTCACACATAATAAGAATTCTATCACTGATGCCCAGGATCTCCGGCATTTCAGAAGAGACAAACAGCACTCCGATTCCTGCCTGCTTTAATTCATTCATCAGATGATAAATCTCCACCTTTGCAGCTACATCAATGCCTCTCGTGGGCTCATCAAAGATAACTACCTTTGAGTTACGGGCAAGCCACTTTCCTATAACCACCTTCTGCTGATTTCCCCCGGATAAGCTTCCGGCGTTCACCTCAATATTCGGGAGCTTGATTTTCAGATCCTCCTGGGCTTTATAACTCATCCTCCGTTCCTTCTTTCGGTTCACAACACCAAACTTATTGCAAATCATATCCAGATTAGGCAACGCTATGTTATCCCGAATGCTCAGCTTTGTACACAAGCCGTCCTTTTTCCGGTCTTCCGGCACCAATACGATCCCTTCCCGTATGGCATCCATGGGTTTATTAATTTCCACTGCTTTCCCGTTAAGAAGAATCTCTCCGCAATCTTTCGGATCCACTCCAAAGATTGCCCTGGTTGTCTCGGTCCGGCCGGCGCCCATCAATCCTGCCATTCCTACGATTTCTCCTGCATATACCTCCAGATTGATGTCTTTGACCATCCTTCCGGCATTCAAATTTCTAATTTCAAGGATTTTTTCTCCTCTTTCACAGACCACTCTCGGAAACTTTTCCTTAATTTCCCGACCAACCATACAGGATATGATCTCCTGCAGTGTTGTCTCGTTATAGTTCATGCTGGTTATGTATTGACCGTCTCTTAAGATAGTCACTCTGTCTACGATATGCTCCAGTTCCTCCAGCCGATGGGAAATATAAACAATACCGCGGCCTTCCTTCTTTAGTTTATGAATTATTTTGAAAAGCTCATCGATTTCTTTTGAGGTCAACGCGGAGGTTGGCTCATCCATAATAAGGACCCTCGCATTGGTAGAAAGCGCTTTGGCTATTTCCACCATCTGCTGTTTTGAAACGGCCAGATCTCCTACAATTGTTTCCGGATCAATTTCTATGTTAAGGCTATTCAATAAGACCTTTGCTTTCTGATTCATTTTCCCGTTCGCAAGAATACCGGATTTGACTTCTTCCCGTCCCAGAAAGATATTTTGCGCCACTGTCAAATGGCTGCACATATTCAGCTCCTGATGAATTATCGCGATCCCCAGTTCCTGTGCTTTCCTGGTATCCATATCTTCTATGGTCTTACCAAAGATTTTGATGCTTCCTTCCTCTTTCGTATAAACGCCACTCAGAATTTTCATTAAGGTCGATTTACCGGCTCCATTCTCTCCCAGAAGTGCCAGCACTTCTCCCCCTTTTAAATTGAAAGCAACATCATCCAGTGCTTTGACACCCGGAAAGCTTTTTGTGACGTGCTCAATTTCAACTATATACTCTTCCATAAACCGCACCTTTTCTCTCTCTGCTTCATTTCTTCCTCTGTAATTAAGTATAACATCAGGTATGGATTATCGTAGGGGTGATTCTTTGGATTTGAGGGGATATTCTTTGGGTATCATCTGTACAAAAAAAGCCAGACCTCAGCCCGCCTGGCATAGTACTGCTTTCAGGATAAGAGCATCCGGCAATTACACCGTTGCCCGAATGGATGAAAACTCCTCCTTTGCATATTCAGTTACCACTCTGCCATGCTCAATTATCATCAGACGATCCGCTACCGTTAACGTATCTGAGATATTAACTGCCAGTATAATTACTGTAATTCCTTTTCTTTTCAGCTCTCGGATCAGATCCGCGATATGCTTTCTCAGATACATATCCGCCCCGGAAAATGGCTGCACACAGAATACTATCCTGGGATTAAATAAATGGATTCTATAATAGATCAGATTGTAAAGGGAAACCGGCTCCAGTGTCATGATGTCTTTTTCATATATTTCCGTTCCCACAATCCCCTCATACTCCTTGATAATACTTTTCAGAATCCTGCGTTTATACCGATTTCTTTTTGGTTTGTTATCATTGAGGAAGTACAAATTCTCCACATAGCTTAAATTTTCGAACAGCATATTTTGTATGGCATTTTCTTCAATGACAACAATTCCGTTCTCTAATGCCCGCTTGCTGGTTTTGGCTTCATAGTGGCAATTATTAAATAAAATATCCCCTTTCACCGGTTTTTGTATTCCGTCCATGAGTTCCAGCAGATCCATATAAATCGCATTGTCCGTATCAAAAAGGACAACACATTCCCCCATCTTAATAGAAAAGGACAACTCATTCATATTATCTGTTGTAACTTTTATAAATTCTAGAATACCTCTGCCTCCCTGCAGGTGCGCTTTAGGTTTCACATCTTCAAATGAGATGGTGTAATTCTTAATCAGATCCCCGGTCATTTCCTGCTTATCAAGCACTTTAATAACCGCACCGTCCCTCATCAAGGCAGCGCGGTCACACATCTTAAATATTTCTTCGTGATGACTTCCAATATACAAAAAGGAGGCTCCCTTTCCGGCATAATATTTTATTAGACTGCGTATTTTGGAAAGGTTCACCACACTAAGCATATTACTGATATCGCTCATAACAATCAGACTGCAGCCGGTGATGATCGCTTTTAACAGTTCTACCACACATTGTTCAAATGGGTTTAAATTAGAAACCAATTCATCCGGGTCAAGTTCTACTGCCATTTCCTTTAGAAAAAGTCTCACCTGACCACGCAGAACCCTCCGGTTAATGAGATACTTTTTAAATCCTCTTCTAAGGACAAATATGTTGTCTGACACCGTTAGATCCTGAATCAGTTTACTTCTTGGCTCAATGACATAAACCCGGTTTCTGCTATTGGAACTATGCTCATAATAATTCACAAGCTCATTATTGATATAAATCCTGCCGTAATCAATCGGACTATTCTGACATAACAATTGAATAAGCTGAGATTTTCCATGACGGTTAATTGGAATCAGCCCCATGATCTCACCTTTAAAGATTTGAAGATTGACATTGTCCAGGTAGGTAATTCCCTCCTGAATGCTTGTCACATTTTCCAGCCGGAGTATTTCCTCTCTCATACTTCCTCGTTTCTATGCCTCTTTCCAGAGACATATTCTTTCCATGATGCTTCCCATTACAATCCTATTCCGAATCCACTTCCTTATGTTGCCTTTGGTAATGTGATGGTGACATCTGTTCCAACACCCGGCGTACTGTAGATATATACCCCATACCTATCTCCGAATAATAGTTTAATTCGATTGTTTACATTAATGACAGCAATCCCCCCCTGTTTTTCTTTTTTCAGGGGAACCACATCATCAAGACTTGTGGAACGCAGCTTTTTGTTGAGTTGATCCAGTAATTCTTTTTCCATTCCCAATCCGTCGTCAGAAATTGTAATAATCAGACGGTCCGCTGTCGTCTGTACCTTTATCCGGAGATTTCCCTTTCCCATCTTTCTCTCAATACCATGATAGATGGAATTTTCCACGATAGGCTGAAGCGTCAGCTTGGGAAGTCGAAGCATCAAAACCTCCCGTTCATCATCATTACCAAATTCCACACTGACATTTAACCGATCACCAAAACGATATTGTTGAATGTGGTAATAATTGGATATATTATTTAACTCATCTTCCAGCGTGACCAGATTGTCAACCTTAGAGATCGTGTAACGAAAGAACGTTCCCAATGCTTCTGTCATATCTGCAACTCCGTCCATTCCGGCGCATAACGCTTCACTTCGAATTCCCTCCAGCGTATTGTAGAGAAAATGAGGATTGATTTGATTTTGCAACGCCAGATATTCCGCCTGCTTTTTGGAAATGCTGATTAATTCCTTCGTATCAATCATCATTTTAAACCGGTTGACTGCACTATCCATCCCCTTACTCAGAGGACTTCTTAATTCAAAAACTCCCTCCAATATAGAGCCTTCCGTAAAGAGGCGAAGGACCTTCGCCGTTTCCTGAAAGGGCTTGTAAATCCACACATGGGCTCCGTACAGGATCAGGACATAGACTATATATCCGGCTGCCAGTAACAATCCGTATTTTTTCTCACATATGGCAATAACGGAAAGAATGATCAGCAGTGAGAGTACCTGCAATGCCATAATAAAGAATATCACGCCGCATCGAAAGGAGATAAATTTGCTGTTTTCGTTCCTCATATGACTCCTTTATGATTAAACATACCTTGAACTGCAAGTAAAGTTTTTCTTCAGGAATATAGTTTCCTGTATTCATTCGGTTTCAGATTCGTATGTTTCGTAAATATCTTGTTAAAATGCTTTATGTCACTATAGCCCACTTCTTCACAGATCACCGCAACGCTGAAGTTGGTTTCTTTTAATAGTTCCTTGGCCCTGTTCATTCGTACTTCTGAAAGATATTCTAAAAAAGTATACCCGGTTTCTTTTTTGAATAAGGAGCTAAAGTAGGTCGGATTAAATCCAACTTTCGAACTCACATCCTCTAAAGAGATTGCTTTCTTAAAATTTTCCCGGATAAATTGTTTTGCCTCCCGAATCGGTCTGGTATCCAATTGGCGCATATCCTCCGTTACTTTTTCCAGTATTGCTACAATGGTATTGGATAGGAAATGAAACAACTGGTTAATTGAACCGTAATCATTGGCCTTCATACTAAAATCTTCAAAGAAGTGATCGCCGCCTTCAATTGTAATTTTTTGATTTCTCATGGAAAATAAGAAAAGATTACATACCTCCTTAACCATCTGAATAATTTCGTGGCCCGTCGTTTCCTGACGACTCCGTAATCCCTCGTTTAAAAAACGCATGGCTGTGATAACTGCTTCCCGATCAAGGCGCTCAAGGGCTGTATTCATTTCTTTATTGAATTCATAAAACAGGCTGCTTTCCGCCAGTTTATAAGATGCAAGCACCTGTCCTTCTATCATCCGGTTCGTTCCTGCCACCAATCTCTGTTCATACGCCCAAATAGCTGATTTTAGTGACTTGTCGATGCTCCCCATATCTTTTATCCCGATACCCAGTCCAATCGTCACTTCCATATTCTCAAAGATGTCCCTTTGCACACAGATCTCATCCAATATTATTTTGCTTTGTCTTCTGATATATTTGGCATGATCAGGGCTGTAATTTAAAATACAGTAGCAAACGCTGCTGTCAAAGTACGTCTGAATATCATAGCAATATTCACTATAGTTATTTTCTATCACCTGTATCACTTTCTCTTCCAGAAACGTCACATTACTATAATAAGCGTGCTCCACACCGTCCAGCTTCACCGTGACAATCTGAAATAATCCCTCCTGAAAATGATATTCGTATTCCCTATTGATATCCTCTATTGTAATATTCGTCTTTCTGCTGATTTTCTGAAAGAGGACACTACTGAAAAATCCATTTCTCAATCTTACCTTATTATTCTCCAGGCTAAGCTTCATCTTCTCTTCATTGGATAATTGCTCTGCTCTCTCCAAGTAAGCATTTCTCATCTTGGTAAGTGTTGCCAACAATTCCTCTTTTTTGATTGGTTTGAGCAGATAGTCCGATACCCCATATTTAATCGCTCTCTGCGCATATTCGAACTGCTGGTATCCGCTGATGATAATGAAGTCAATATGCCCGGTATATTCTCTGGCCTTCGATATAAATTCCAGTCCGTCATAACCTGGCATACGAATATCGGTAATCGCGATATCGGGTTTATGCACATAAATCTGATCCAGCGCCTCGATCCCATTATGAGCGATAGCAACTACCTTCATCCCCAGCGTCTCCCAGTTAATCAGCTTATAAATCAATTGGCATATCTTATCCTCATCATCTGCAATTATAACCTTCAGCATAATACACCCCCATCCGGCTTCACCACTTTTATCCTTACTGATTTGCACTCTCCCTCTCTCAATCTAACATATAACATTCCCTCTCCTCCAATAATCAAATCCGATTCCGGTCAGCCTCGGAATCAAATTTTTATCAAACATATCTCTTCTCTCTTTCCGTTCATCATATCAAATTTTTACAGTTCAGACAAGTGCCCACAGTCTATCCCAGCTCTGAAAGGTAAACTTCTTTATATTTCTCTGATTTTGCTCAAAACAGTAATTGTGGAAATCTATCCTCTGTTTTGCCATTTCTCAGGTAGGTTATCCACATCGCATAAGCAGACTAATTTAC
>JAEXNR010000016.1 GCA_023439505.1 Bacillota bacterium | reverse complement strand
GCCGGAGTCTACCTCAAACCTGCATTAGTGCAATGTGCTCATGCAGCCGTAAAATCTGACAAATCTCCTTACTACAAGAAAAAATATGAATCTCTTGTGAAACGCCGTGGCAAGAAAAGAGCCATTATCGCGATTGCTCGGATGATTCTCACTGCAATCTACCAGATGCTATCTACTGGCGAAACATGGAATCCGAGCGATTTATACAAAATCGATATGCCTGAAGCTCTTGTTGAAAAACAAAAAGCTAAGGCTATCAAACAAGCCAAAAAACTATTACAACGGGAAGGATTACTTCCACCTGACGAACCTTTAGCTTCTTGATTTGCCCTACTTGATTCTATAAGTTCTTAAAAAGTTGCCTGCTTGAGACAGCTTATTGAAGTGCACCCATTTATGGCTGTCCTCTACTTTTTTTCACACTAATCCTCCATGCTGCCAATGCCCGCGAATTCGGACGTCAGCACAAATTTACCGTGTGAATTAGTTTTTTATAATTCACACTATCGTCCGTTTCAGCCCTTAAACTTCATAGTGTCGCATGAACAAATCTTCCAGTGTCGGAGGAACAGATTCAAATTTCCTGACCCCTAATTTAATTGCTTCTGACATAATTTCATTCATGTATGCATTATCAGCGGAAAATGTAGCTTGTTCCCCCTTTTGACTGAAATCATGAACCCCTCTTGCTGCCGCCATACGCGCAATATCGCCTTCGGTCACCAAAGTCACTGTGGAACGGGTCAAGTGGCGCAGTTCATCCAAGGTACCTGTTTCAACTATTTTCCCCTGACGTATAATAACTACTTTATCTGCCAGACGCTCCACCTCACTTAGAATATGGGAGGATAGCAGGATTGCCTTACCGGTTTTCTTAATTTTTTCCACTTCATCCTGGAAAACGGCCTCCATCAGCGGATCAAGACCTGAAGTGGGTTCATCCAGAATATATAGATCAGATTCAACTGACAATGCCGCAATCAAACCAACTTTCTGACGATTGCCTTTTGAATAACTTTTGGCTTTTTTCTTTGGATCCAGTTCGAAGCGCCTGATTAAATAATCTCGTTTGTCCTTATCGCCTCCACCATGCAGGTTTATGAACAAATCAATGATTTCTCCGCCTGTTAAGCCTCCCCAAAGCACCACATCACCCGGAACGTAGGAAATACGTTTATGGATCTCGAGACTATCCCTCCAGACATCCTTTCCAAAGATTTTCACATCTCCTGCATCGCGATTAATAATGCCCAATAACGTACGGATCGTTGTAGACTTACCTGCACCATTTGGTCCGATAAAGCCTACAACCTCTCCTGCATTTACATCGAAGGTCACATCTCGCAATGCTTTAACTTTACCGAATTTCTTTTGCAGCCCTTGCACTTTTACAATTTCTTTCATCATACAAAATCTCCTTTTCAAATATTTTGAAATAGTCTCATAACGTGCTTTCCAGTCTAAATCAATGGGCAATATTTTTAATTATATGAACTTTATATGTTTATATAGTTCGTATTATTATATATTATCTATTGTTTTAAACCAAAGTTCATTTATTGGTTCAATTATATCATTATTATTTGCTATGTCAATAAAATCTGAAACTTTTTAAACTGTTTTTAATTTTAGCATTCAAAACTTATAATATTTGTTTGAACATTTGATCTATATCATATATAATAGAAAAAGAAATCAAGAAAGAAATTATATTACGATTTCATCATAACAGGTAGAAGGAGGGGAATCCCCATGAATGGTTATGAAAAAAGGACGCAGGATAAAAGAAACCAGGTGTTGGAAGCCACCTTTTATTTGATGAGCGGTGAAACAGGAATAGATGATTTGACAATGGAGGAGATTGCCAGAAATGCCAAGGTTGGCAAAACCTCTATCTTTAAATACTTTGGAAGCAAAGAAAATCTGATTCATCAGGTATTTATTAGTTTTATAGACCATATAGGAACGTCAGCCTATGAAATTATGAACAAAAATATGCCCTTTGAAGAGACACTGATTGCGTTAAGTCAAAACAAGATAGATTATATGAAAAAAATCAGCAAACAGTTTTTTCTGGATCTGATGGACTTTTACACCAGTAAGCAGGATGATGGATTGACTCTGATGATGCAGCAATATACAAAGGAAAGTTACAATATCATGCTGGACTTATTCCATCGTGGTCGTAAAGAAGGCAAAGTTGATTTGAAATATTCCGATGAATTTCTTATGATATATTTTCAGGCGCTTGTCGAAGGGATCTCCAACCCCTATATCTATCAGCGTATTCTTCCTTATACCGCACAGTGGAGCGAATTGCTGATAAAAAGTCTCGCGCCCGGTAAATAAGTGGAGAGTTAACATACACCGGATCTGATGGAAGAATGGTTATACAGAAACTTTGGGTTGCTCTCCTTTGGAATGCTCCCAGTTAATATCAGTTGTTTAAAGTATTTCTCCTCCTGTTTTTAAATGAATGAAATAAGTAACAAGCACTTCCCGTCATCCCCAATAGAATGATAACCAATGAGGCTTCCATAAAGTTACGTTGAAAGTTCCTGGCTGAATCCAGTTTTTTCAACAGTGTCGTATACGTTAGCAGAAGAAATATTCCGGTGAGTGTTAAGCATAAGATCCAGCGGCCATCGATGTTTTTACTTAATACTCTCATATGCATATATCCGTACAGGAGAAGCAGTATCACAAATATTACGCCCCATTGGAAATGTATAAAAGGGCCAAGTCTTTCAGGTGCAATTCCAAACGGACTACTTCCCTTTAAAACCTGTTCCACACAATAAAATAATGAAAACACTCCGTACCCGCTTATGATCACCGAAATCCCGGCTATTATAAGATCGCTTTTACCTGCCATTAACATACTTTTATGATTCGCGCCAAGAAAGTATGTACCGATCATACAAACTGCAAATAAGATATAATAAAAAAAGACAGGTATTTCATTGATATTTGACTGATAGGTATATGTTCCAAATGCGATCACAAGCAATAACAATCCGTAACATAGTACATTCTGCCGCCGTATCTTTGCCTTCACCTTTTTATACCCATCCAGCTCCCTCCCCTCGATTGCATTGGAGGAAAAATCATTTTTACAATATAATTTCATTATGTCCTTACAATCGTCACAGGTCGCCAAATGTTCTTCCACTAATCTTCTTGAAGTATCCGAACATACTTTATCCACATAGGAAGGAATTAAATCCTGGATGACCTCACAATTAATATTCTCCATGTTCCACCTCTTTCAATAAACGTGTCTTCGCACGAAAAAATGTTACTCTGGCCCAATTCTCACTCTTTCCTAAAATCCCCCCGATCTCTTTGTATGATATTTCATTCATGACCCGAAATAACATAACCTGCCTCATTGGATCAGGTAATAGTTGTACCTTGTCCCAAACATCCAGTAATTCAATGCGGTTTAATACCTGTTGTTCCGTATTATGATCAGCCCTCCAATCCTCCTGTAACTCAAGTAATATCTGCTTTCCCGCCTTCGACCAATGTTGATATAGTACATGCTTTGCGATTTGACAAAGCCAGGTAGAAATTTTGCAACTATGATCGTAACGTTCCAATGATTCAAATGCTCTTAAAAAGGTTTCCTGCATTAAATCTTCCGCCAGAAACTCATCTTTACACCTTGCATAAAGGAAATAGTATACAATTTGAGCATTTTGCTTATAAAGTTCGTCCATGCATTTTCCCCTTTCTACTCATTAATCCGTTTTGGCATGGTTTCGTTACAGAATTTTCGTTTTTTTTTCCGATATTTTCTCTAATTGCAAAAAAAGGGGTTCCAGGCACTGTAATTACTAAAATTCAATGTCTGAAACCCCTTACATCCATAGCAGCATGGTTATTGCCCGAAAACACTCGAAAGGAATGTATCCTGACCAGGAAATACTTTAATTAATTCTTTCGAAATATTTTATCCATGGATTTACCTTTGGCCAATTCATCTATCAGCTTATCCAAATATCTAATCTCCTGCATAATCGGCTCAATGATATCCTCTACCCTGACTCCGCAAACAACTCCCTTAATAAGCGACCTTGATGGATTCGGGTATGGTGCCTCCTGAAAGAATGTCTCACAATCTATCTGCTTTTTTAATTGTTCTTCCAGCTCTTCCTGCTTATAACCGGTCAGCCAGCGAATAATTTCATCCACTTCTGATTTGGATCTCCCTTTTTTCTCTGCCTTATTTACTAACAGAGGATATACACTCGCAAAGCTCATGGTATAGATTCTATGTTTCTGCATTGCTTTTCCTCCTCTAATTCACATCGTATATTTCGCCATCCATATCATATCCTCAGCAAATCTTGATTTATCCTCTCGAATAACCGGAAGATAATAAACTCATAATCGCCTCTGATGTTTGTATAAATATGCTTTCTTCTCTATTATTTCTGATTAAATCTTATCATATCTGATTAAAAAGGTAAATTATCATTTTTTTGTGAATTATTGCTGATCCATGTCTCTGATACTTTTTTATACACAAAATGCCGCCCAATCAGACGGCATTTTGGCTCATATCACTCCGTTATAATTTATCCCTTTCAGCAGACTCATTTTCTATTTTCATATGAGCTGGTTTAGAACATCCTGTACAGCGTCCTGAATAAATTCATGAAAGATACCCAGCCTCAGGCGTACATCAAACTAATATATAATCATGGTTATCAGGCACTTTTATGATTTGGTTTATCCGACAAGAATATAAGGCAGTACATATCTTGTATTGCAAACGAGTGCAGCGGTGAACCAAATGGCATTAATAAAAGCTCCTAACCAGATATTATTGGTTTTCTTCTCTGTATAGCGTGCAATGATCGGAGTTAAGATCATTCCGGGTATCAGCATGAGTGCAACAGTAACCGTAGAGGCATAATTAACATTTTTCACAATTCCTTTGGTATACAGACTGTGGTACTCAATCATCAGAGGGACAATGATGCCAACCAAATTCATTACAGCTACAATTGCAAGGGATACCCACTCTGGCAGCTCTTTAAATTTGGCATTCGCGGTTACAATAGCGCTCGCAGCGAAGAAAACAAAGAGTAGCAGGATATAACGAATGATCATTGGAATCTTCAAAATACTAAATGCTGAAAATCCGAGTGTGCTGACCAGAAAATCTATGTGAAATACGTGGTAATTAAATGCGATGGGTAAATAAGCAAGCCCCGTGACAAGAATTGCCAGGAAGAAGGTCCTGAAGAACTGTGCTCCGGAATCAAACCGGGCAACTCCAAACGGATTCTTAACCTTTGAGACATCCTTATGATTTAAAGCCAACTTAAGTAGATAAATCACAAGCAGTAAGCCCAATATAAAGAAGCCAGTTGCTACTTCCCAAATAGCTACCGCATTTCCCTGGTTGCTGGCGACAGGGAAGTGTTGTGTTGAAGGCATCCAATTACCCACTAACCTTGAATCACTTGTGAGAGGCATAATTGTTGCACCGGTAAAGAAGATCAAAACGATTGCCATTATAAGTGCCGGCACAGACTCTTTCCAGTTTTTAATGGATGGAATGACTTCAGGATTGTCAATTCTTCTGCTCAACGGTGCAAACCATGGTGTTACGAGTAATATTCTGACCAATGACAGTATAAGAAGGATTAATGATAATATTCCAAAAGCTGAGAATATCGGCATTAACAGCCACACCTGATTATTCTCAGCAATATAAGAAGACCCGTTGGGCACCCCTAAGGCACCATAGAAAAAGTCTATTGTTTTACTGATTCCAGTGGTTGTAGAAAAAACCATAAGATGTGTGATTGGAGGGTTATACATAATACGAGCTTCCGTAGCATCTACCATTTCCCCCGGCGTTGCTGCATAGGGACCATCACTCGTGTACCATTCCCCCACGGGAACTTGATCAAGATTAAAATTTGGATCAACAACCTTAAAGAAGCCTTTAAAGAAATCCGATGTGAGCTGCTGGCCCGTTGGCATAAAGTAGGCAGTATCATATTCATCATACTTGCCCATCAGAATTCCAAGCTTCATTCCATCATATGAGTTATCTTTTGCATCATAAAGATAATACCCTGCTCCACCGGCAATAAGCTGCGCTTTGATTTTTGGATTTTTGGATTCAAGATTGATTGCATTGACAGTCTGGCAAGCTGCATCATTACCCCAGCTATGTCCCATTACTCCAATCTGATTTGCATCAACGCTACCCAAACTCATTGCGTATTCCACTGCAGCTTCCATGCCATGACTGTTATGTGTCAAAGGATCTACAACGGAATCCACGCTTGAATTGCCATGTCCTGAACCGTCGATTGAAATTACCGCATAACCACGCCTGGAAAGCTCAACAAAATTACCATTCTGCATTTCTTTTTGGTTCGCACCCCCGTGGCATGTGATGATACAGGGCACAGGATTATTTTCCGAAGCACTTTTCGGCATCAAAACCATAAATCCCATTTGTGCTGATGTCGATGCTTGAAAAGTTACATCAATATTCTTTCCATACTTCGTATTATTTGCTTTGATCTGATCAGACAATTGTTGATAAGTCATCACATATTCTTTTACCTTTACCTTACCGAAAGAATTTTGTGCAAGACTTGCGCCTATGGCACATACAAAACATACAATCAATGAAACTGCAAGCATAATGAAAGACTTCTTATGTTTGTTGATATAGTTCTTGATGTTCATTACCATTTCCTCCCTCTTACTCCTATTTTATCTTTAGTATCTGTTTTACTTTTACTTTCTCAATGTACGCCTGATAGAGTTTTTTTCATTTGGGGCAAGTAAAAATAAAAAGTGGTAAGATCAACCATTTTCAGTTGTCCGTACAACTTGGATTATACAACAAAGCAATAATAAAATCAATTAATTCTTGTGCAAAATAACAAATATATTATCATATTTTGGTAAGTCACTAAACAAATGCACTATGAAACTGGCGATTGGAATTGCGATAATATGCTCCACTTATGTAAATAATAAAAAAGTTTGGAAACCTTGTTATCAGGATTTCCAAACTTTTTCTTACTTTGACCATCAAAGGGCCGGATTAATTGAATACAATATTGTAAACCAATTTTATTAATTTAAGTGTTCCATACCGCAACAGAATTACGCTTTACTAGCTCTGATGGCAGAATAATTTTAACATGTGAATTTCCATTCATGGCATTCAGTAATACCCTGGCAGCTTCTCTCCCCATTTTTTCACGCGCATGTGAAATCGATGTTAATTTGACAGAAGACACCTCGCACAGTTCAGAGTTATCAAAGCTGATCAACGAGATGTCCTCGGGTACATGTCTGCCTGTACGATCAAGTGCCTCTAATACCCTGATCGCTATTTGATCGTTATAGCATACTATAGCGGTGCATTCATGAAAACGCTTTTCCAACATTAAATTGTATTCTTTGCCCAATTTTATCTCCATATCCTCTGTAGTATACCATAGCATGGCGTTCTCTTCGATAACAAGTCCCTTACTATGACAGCTTACTATGAACCCCCTGTATCTCTTATGTCCCTGTATATCGTCTCCTTTGAATATAGCACCAATTCGTTTATGCCCATTATGAATTAAATAATCCGCTGCCATCATTCCTGATTTCTCGTCATCCATTAACACACTGGAACATTTGAAACCAGAATAGGTACTGTTGATAAAAACGACCGGAATTTTTCTACGATCAAATTCCTGCAATATTTTAATATTGTCATTTGGTAAAGCGCTCTTTGTTCCTTCGATAATTAGACCCGCCACATTTTGATCCAACATTGAACGCAGACAGGCTGATTCTCTTTCCACCTTATTTCTGGTAATTCCGAGGCTGATTGCAAAGTTATTGGCCGTCAATACATCCTCTGCACCCTTTATTATACTTGGGAATATATAGTCGTCAAAATAAGTCGTAATAATGCCTACAACATCAGTACGTGTCTTTTCAAAATTCTCAATCTTTACATAGGTGCCGCTGCCTTGCCGACGTTCGAGCCACCCCTCATTGGTGAGCAACTCGATAGCGCGCCGCACCGTAAAACGGCTAATGGAAAGGGTTTTCGCAAGCTCATTTTCTGACGGAATTTTCTCTCCGTACAAAATCTTACGTTCAAGAATATCCTGCTTCAATCGATCCATTAGTGTTTTATATTTATAGTCCTCATGATTCATTCTATTACCTCAATCGATATATTTTAAATCCCATCCCAAATCACAATCGGAAATCGAAATCAGTAATGTAGGGACATCTTTTAACTTTATTCATATTTGGGGGAATCTCTTGCTGTAAGAATTCTCCTAAATATAGACTCATTATAGCATTCGCGTGAATTAGTTGTCAAGGGAACTGACCTTCAGAACCAGCAAATAAGGACTGAATACATTGCAGTAAATAAGGTTTGAAAATACAGAACCCAAGTTCTGACATCAAGCCCAATCTAAGACCTGGTATGCCTTCTGTATTAATGTATTCTCTTTTCATAAGTATATTCTGACAAATCAATCGTACCTGTGGCGTCATACTCTTCCTTAAGATTTTCGTAGGAGGTTTGACGACTGTCCAGATATTGGTCAATATTTCTTTTTGTCAGAAGAATTCCAAAATCATTCATTGAGGTCTTTCCTGACATAATTTCAATCATTTGATTGCCAACCTCCACATTATAATGACTTTCATTGTAAAAATTGTAAGGGTTCATTGTGACTGGATTCGGACCGCTAAAGTCCCATACCTCGCCGAAAATTGATACCATTTCTCTTAGGTACTCTCTATATTCTTCACACTCATATTCGTATAATTCTGTAAGGGCTGTGGCGCCAATCACAACCACAAGTTCCACATCATTTTCCTTACACTTATCCCTTATTTGCTTCATAGCAGTAAGATTGCTGTTAATTGCTACGACGGAAGGATCCTGGTAAAATAGTTTCTCCAGACTTTCATCATAATCATATAATACATATTTTTCTGCATAGGATTCTGGTCCCTTTTCTTCCATCTGCCCATATAATCGTCCCAAATCCATCTCTCCTGTCAAGGTAACGGGATACAGGACAGTCGTATCCTTTTTCAGGTTATTCGTAAGTTTCGTAAGTCCAGGTTTAATATTTTTACCTAAAAACTTAATTACTTCCTTTATTTCAGAATCGCCGGTCACTACTGCCGGAGTCACAAAGACATCTCCATAGGATTCACGATTAAAGCGGCGTACCTCCGGTCCACTGATATGTAAAAGTATTTTCTTAACATTGGTGTTATCTATGATAAAATCGGTGTAGAGCTTATATTCCCGGAAATTCCCCGAAAAAAGCCAATTATTATAGTAGTTATAACCATCCCATTCCTGTAATTTGTCTGTTCTTAAAGCACCGGATTTAGAACCTCCAAGTACATAGGCGTCATATTCCTTTCCGTACTTCTGAACATATTTTGCTTTAATATATCTTGTATAAATTGTTGATCGATTGGGATATTCTATATATTCACCACTGGTATATTTAAAATATTCAAAAGGATCCACAAAAAAATTCATGCTGGCGATAAATAAAAGGGTGCACAACATAATTCCCACGAAGATTGAAACCCATTTCTTTCCTGACATAGCATCCTCCATTAAAATTGAAAATATAAGAACTGTACCACTTTATCCATATTCAGGATACAAACTGCTAATAAAACTGCTGCATAAACCAAAGAAAGCTTGTTTGGCTTGAAGCGTTCTGATATTTCTTTCGTATTCGGTGCAAACCAACAGATTCCCAGTCCCACCAGAACAAGCAGACCAAGTTTCTGATTGTTTTGTACAAACACAACAAGTTGGGTTAGCGCCGGTACCTCTGCAGCAAATAATCCCTTGAAATTAAACATACCCTTTATCACATACCAGGCATTCCGGAAGGTATTGGACACAAATAATACACGAACTATAATTACCAAAGGAAATGTTATGGCAACACCAAGAATATAGGGGGTATGCTTCTTTCTCTTATTTCGATAAGCAGCAATACAAACCAGTATACCATTGATTAATCCCCATAAAACGAATGTCCAGCCAGCACCATGCCAAAATCCGGAAACTAAAAACGTAACCAATGTGGCGATATAATAATTTCGCCATGTTACATTTTTCTGATAGACACTTCTAAAGATGTAATTACCTAGAAACCGTGATAACGTGATATGCCATCTTTGCCAATAGTCCTGAAAATCCCTGGCCTTATATGGTGAATTAAAGTTTTGAGGAATCCTGATATTAAACATCCATCCCATACCTATGGCCATATCTGCATAACCTGACAAATCAAAGTAATAGGATATGGTATATTGCAAAGAATGATACCAGGAATTTAATAGCGGTAAATCATCTCTCACATGCGCATAAAAGGCTTGGGCATTGGTAGTCAATGGGTCAGCAATCAACATTTTCTTAGCACAACCGATGGCAAAAACAAATAAACCAATGGCGATATTATCATAATTGATCCTACAATTATTCTCATCCTCGAACTGATAAACCACCTCTTTATGATGTATAATAGGGCCTACGATTAACTGAGGAAAAAAGGTAATAAACAATAAATAATTCAGTATATTATAGTCCTTCGTCTCACTTCTATAGGAATCCACCAAATAAGCAATCAATTGAAAGGTAAAAAAGGAAATTCCTATGGGAAGAACTATTCTTTTCAGGGTAAAATCAGTACCTGCAACCATGTTGATGTTTTGTATAAAGAAATCTGTATATTTATAGTAGCCAAGTAATGCCACATTACTCAAGACGCCGATGAGTAAGAGAAGCTGCCTCTGTCGCTTTTCCTGCTCTAAAAGATTGCTTAATGTGATACCTACTACATAATTACCGAATACACTTGCTAAAAAAAACGGAAAAAAATCAGGACTTCCCTGAGAATAAAAATATAGGGAGGCAATTACCAACCATATTTTCGAGAGACTGTAGAGCTTGAAGTGATTTAATATGTAGTATCCAACAAACGTCATTGGGAGAAAAACTAAGATAAACTTATAGGTTGAAAATATCATTATAAAAATTTCCCTTCTGCATTTTTAGATCTGCACTTTATGATCTGTTTTTAATTATAATGGCATATTGCCATGTTTTTTGTTGACCTTAAGATATTCTCGCTTTCCTCTTAAGGAGAGAATATCCTCAAATAGTCGTCTGCGGGTTTTATCGGGCTGGATGATCTCATCGATATATCCATTGTTAAGACCAATCTCTGTATTCATATAATGGGTACGGTATTCCTCTTGCTTTCGCATCATAAATTCACGTCTTTCATCCGGTGGCAAATTCCTTGCTGCTTTTCCATGCAGAAGTTCAACAGCTGCCTCTGCTCCCATAACCGCAATCTCTGCGTTTGGCCATGCATACACAAAATCTGTCCGGAGATGTTTGCTGCTCATTGCAATATAAGCCCCGCCGTATGCTTTACGGATAATAACATTAATCTTCGTGGTAGTTGCTTCCGAATAAGCATATAGCAGCTTGGCACCGTGACGAATGATCCCTTTATATTCCTGATCAATACCCGGTAAGAAGCCTGGAACATCAGTGAGTGTGATAATCGGTACATCAAAGCAATCGCAATAACGGATCAACCGGGCAGCTTTATCACTTGCATCACAATCAAGTACGCCAGCTAGATGATATGGCTGGCTGGCTACGATACCAACTGTAATTCCCGACAGTCTTCCGAAACCGATGATAATATTATCCGCAAATTCACTTTGCACTTCCATAAAGGAGGACTTATCAAGCAAACAATCTATGATATGTTTCATATCATAAACCTTGTTCTTGTGTTCCGGAAGGATATGATTTAACAGATCCTGCTTTTTCTCCCTATATCTTACGCTGGAATTGTCTGCACTGTCGCAGTTATGAGGAAGCAATCCCAAAAGTCTGCGAACACCTTTAAAGCAGTCCTTTTCTGAAGAATATCTAAAATGCGCCACACCTGATTTTGTTGAATGGGCAGAGGAACCTCCTAATTCCTGTTCTGTTACAATTTCATTGGTTACACTTTTGATTACTTTAGGGCCTGTCACAAACATGTTGCTGATCTCATCAATCGTAAAGATAAAATCAGTGATCCCCGGCGAATAGACGGCTCCACCGGCACAAGGACCTGCAATAATAGTTATCTGCGGAATATAACCGGACGCCAGTGTATTATAATAAAAGATTTCGCCATACCCGGCAAGAGCATGAATTCCTTCCTGAATCCGTGCCCCTCCGGAATCATTAATTCCGATTAATGGACATCGATTTTTAATCGCCATTTTTATGACGGCTGCTATCTTCATTCCATGTTGTTTACCCAGGGTCCCTCCCATGATGGTAAAGTCCTGAGAATAAATACAAACAAGCTTTCCCTCCATATATCCATATCCGGTGATTACTCCATCATAAGGCAGCCTGTTTCTTTCTAATCCAAACGAAGCTTCCTGGTTTTTGATCCCGGAGCCAATTTCATGAAAACTGCCCTTGTCCAGGAGTAATTCAATTCGTTCGTATGCATGCAGCTTTCCTTTGATGTGTTGTTTTTGATAATCATATATCCTCAATCAATTCCGCACCCCGCATTCTTATTATTTATGCATTAAATTATGTGATTTTCATGCATATTTTGTTTTATTCCGATATTTCTCATATGTTATATAATTTATTCCATTATATATTAATTATTTTACATAATTATGTCATATTTGCGTCATTTTTACAGTTAATTGTTATTACATGTATCATAACAGCAAAATATCACCTGTTCATACATTCCTTTCATTTGAACAGGTGATTTCGCCGGTATAAACTTTTGAAAGAATAGAATAGGAGGCTAATCATATGATGGTTAGCCTCCTATCCTATTAATTTACATGATACACTTATCAGTTAAGCTGTATGGAATATTGTTCTTATTTTTTGACGACAACTTTCTTTGCAGCACTCCAGCTTCCTGTTACATTTGTTGCACCGGATTTTTTATATGCACGTACACGTACATAATAGGTCTTTTTGCCTGTTAACTTACTGATGGTTTTGGTGATCGCTGCATTTGTGCTGACTTTTACTGTCTTGGCACTACTAAAATTACTATTTGTAGAATACTGGATTTCATATCCTGTTGCCTGTGTATCCTTTTTCCATGTCACTGTCAGACTGTTCGCCTTATCAGATTTTACGCTTGTTATTGCAGCTTTCTTTGGTCTAACGGTTATCGTAATTTTCTTTGTTGAAGCCTTGTAATTATCGTTACCGGCTGCAGTAATGGTAATCGTCGCTTTTCCGGTTCCCTTTATTGCTACCTTTCCACTCTTGGAATTTACTGATACAACCTTCGAATTGGAGGACGTATAAGTAATCGTTCCCTTCGCTTTTGCTGTTAAAGTAAATGCCGCACTGCCATATACCCTGGATATATTTTCAACACCGGTAATGGCATTTACCGCTTTCATCACCTCTACGGTTACAAGATTGGTTGTGGCGGTTGCTACTTTGTTACCCTTTGCCTCCTGATCGGTGTTTGTTACCACACAATAATAATATACTTTTCCGACTTGTGCCGTGGAAGGTGTGTAGCTTACCCCGGTTGCTCCGTCTATTGCAACCGCTCCCGATTTCGTATCCGCATTACTTCTATACCACTGATAGCTTACGGTTTTGTAACCCGTTGCACTTACAAACAGGCTGGCTGCAGGCGCATTGTATTCGTATATTCCCCCAACAGGCTGCGTTGCAATAACAGGTTCTGTTGCATCCTTTCCCTTATTGTCATTATTTCCTTGATTCGTTCCAGGATTTGTTCCAGGATTCGTTCCAGGATTTGTTCCAGGATCAGTTCCCGGATTCGTTCCAGGATCAGTTCCCGGATTTGTTCCAGGATCAGTTCCCGGATCTACAGGGTTTTGTACTGTTCCCGCAACTGCTATGCTATTGTAACCGTCCAATGCCAGCTCAATTCTATAGGTGCCCGTACCAATAAGAGCAGAAGGAATGATGATTTTTCCGTTTTGAACCGAACCGTCGGGCAAAGCAGCGCCATTTACCATAATCAGTGCTTTACGGTCTGCCTTTTCTACATTGTTCAAAAACTTCGTTTTATAATCGCCATCCTTTAGTTTCAGTTCATAATCATTACCCTTAACCGGATCCGTGCTTATGATCGTATCCGCCGGTGCATTCTCTGCACCCTCCTGTACCTGTGCAGTCATAGATACATTCTTTACGGCAAAGGAACCCGCTGTCACACTGGAACCGGACAGTAAGAATTTCAACAAAATAGGATTGCCGCCATTCGTAAGTGTTGAATTAAATGTATAGTCGAAGGTCTTCCACTCATCAGCCTTCAGATTCAATTTCTCATCCAACGTCAACGCCCAGGTATTATCCTCCTGAATGCTCACTGCAACCTCATTGTCATGCTGTGATTTTGCCTGGAAGCTCAGGTGATAGGTAATTCCTGCCTTAACACTAACAGGGACATAGAGCATGCTCATATAGTTCAGTGAATGGTTTAAGGTCTGGCTGGCAATCTCACCGTCCTGATTTTCTGCATCAGTAACGGAACCGCCATTATTCAGATTGTTGATCCAACCTGTTGTATCGGTCTTGATTGGCGTTAAATCAACGCCGGTGTAATCTATCGTTACATTGTTATTCGTCGTGCGTACCAACCGGATATCATCTACTGATACGGTTTTGCCATCTTCAAATACCAGTGAAAAAACGGCCTCTTTATCTGTTACATCCTTAGACATCGCAAAGTTTACCGTATCATTCGTCCTTGCACCGGTTCCTGCAACATCAAAGTTCTGTTTCATGTAAATCTTGGAACCGTCTTTGTTCGTAAGTACTGCAGAAACTTTGGTTGCTTCATTCGAGGACAGATTCAGACTCAGCTGGTAGATATCTGACTGCTGTAACCATATACCGTTCTGATAAATCCTGGCATTGTTATTACTTGCTGTCACAAATGCACTATGGCTGAAATCTCCTGAATCCCCTGTCTTTGGATTATATACCGGATTAATTACCCCCGGTACCGTAACAGTTGCATTCTCTGTGTGCCAGAAAGCAAGACGTCCGGTTCCCTGGTCGAAGGAACCGTTGTAGATGTGATTCCCCCCATTCGGCGCAGGGTCTTTCCATATATCTGTGGTGTCGACCGTTTCCGGTTCTACCTGTTTCACAACAACATTTCCGATCCAGACATCACCCGTTGCAAGTCCCAGATCAAATTCTAACCGGGCAGTCGGATCCGAATCCTTATCCATCGTAAACCGATGTGTTATATGTGCCATGTTGGTTGTCAGATTAACTGTCTTTGATGTTCCATAACCAGCCCAGCCATTATCAGCATCACCACATGGTTTGAGCAGGATACTCCGTTCAACAGAAGACTTTGCATCAAAGCTGATCTCATAGGTATAGCCGCTTGCAAACGGGAAATGCTTGATCAGCTGAACCGCATAATTTTGGTTTCCGCCACTTGTAACACCGGCCTTTGCATAAGTCACGCCCTCAATCACATCTGTTGCAGCCGTTGCGGCACCTCCGAAATCGCCCACAAAGAACTGCCATGCATTGTCTTGCGGGGCAACCTCCGCTACAGTATTTAGGGTAGTAAACTCCGTATCCTTCACATAGTCGCCATCAACTCCTGTTGGCTGATATGCGGGACTTTCAAAACTTGCCGTATCTCTGCTATTATCCGGTGCACTCAGATTGTCTTCAAGATTCCGATAGTAATCATCTGATTTCTTATATACACGGACATAATCAACCGCCATGTCAGCGGGGAACTCGGCATTATCCAGATTCGCTTCTCCATCGTAGGTTCCGCCGACCGCCAGGTTTAGAACAAGATAGAAAGGCGCATCAAACGGTGCTCCGTACGTATATTTTTCGGCATTAGCGTTATTCTTGCTCCAGAAATTTCCTGTTGTAAAATATGCTACATCATCCACGTACCATGTAAGTTTGCCAGGTTCCCACTCCAGGCTGTATACATGATATCCACTGATATCCGTCGATGCATCAAAGACCTTCTCTTTGCCATAGTAAGTATTGTTTGGCCACTGGGAGCCAAAGTGAGCCGTTCCACCGACCCTGTCCGGAACACGGCCTCTTGACTCCATAATATCCAATTCTCCCGATGCTGCCCAGGTTCCGTAAGTAGCGGTATCAGGAAGCATCCAGAATGCCGGCCATAGTCCTTCTCCAATCGGCAGCTTCATTCTCGCTTCAACACGTCCGTATTTGGTTGCAAACAGGGTATTACCATCATCCGTCTTCGTACGAATACGGGTAGAAGTATAGTCCCGGTCCCCCATTGCCTCTTTCTTTGCGGAAATTACCAGATTACCATCCTTCACCACATGGTTTTGGTTGGTATAATACTCCTGCTCGTTATTCCCCCAATAATCCGGTCCGCCATTCGGGTCTTTTGTTCCTATCTGGAAGGACCATTTGTCAGGGTCAAGATCTGTTCCGGTAAATTCATCATTCCATACAAGTGTATAGCCGGCAGCGGTAAGATCCGACTGATTGTCATAGGAATAGTCTGCCGCCACAAACAGGTTGAATTTATAATTGACCGGTTCTGTCATCGTTGAGTCTATGTTAAAATAGTAGCGTACAATCTGACCATCTGTCAAAGCAACAGCATCCGACACTTCCCATATCCCATTTACTTTCTTCGCCATTGTGCACTCTTTAAAAGCAGCATCTCCTACACTCAACGCATCTGCCTCGGCTTCTGTTGCACAGATAGCATAATATGCCTTCGCTGATGAGCTTACCGCACTGTTTGCTAATTGAAACTTTACATTTGTTCCCGCTTTGTTTACCGTGAGATCGGTAGCTGTTTCCGTATCATCATACGCTTCCACCTTTAGGTTCTCGATGATAACCGTACCGCTTAAGTCACTGACTTCGCCACCGGTTCTGCCCAGGGCAAAGAAAAAATATGGCTTATCGGCGGAAGGTGCACCCGGTCCTCTTACCTCGCTGTAATGAAACTTCTGTCCTGCCGTAACATGAATAAATCCATCAAGAAATTTACCGGCATCATCCAGTTTAACATAGATATCCTTATCCACCGTTGAGGTGATATCAAATTCTACCAGATATTTGGTATCATTTTTCAGTACAAGGTCTTTTACCATGTACTGAATCCCCCATTCATTGCAGCCACCTGTTCCAAAGTTGTTCACCGTAAGCGTAGCCTTCGATCCGCTTTCATTAACAGAAGCGCTTGAACCAGCCCAGGTATCCCCCTGGTACAATTCTGTTGTTGCCTGCTCCAGATCTATATAATTTCCTACTTCTTCCACTCTTACGTTATTGATCGTAACCGTACCGCTTAAATCGTTAGCTTCGCCCCCATTTCTTCCAAGTGCAAAGAACAAAAATTGTCTTGCTAACGAGGGGGTTCCTGACGTAGACTCCTTACTGAAATGATATGGCACGCCTGCTTCCAGATGAATTTTTTCAAAAAGCAGACCGTCACCGGCATCATCCAGTTTCACACTGATATCCTTGCTAACCGTTGAGGTAATATCAAACTCCACCATGTATTTGGTATCTTTCTTCAGTACCAGATCTTTTACCATGTACTGAATTCCCCATTCATTGCTGCCTCCTGTTCCAAAGTTATTCACGGTAATTGCAGCTTCTGTACCACTTTCATTAACAGCAGCGCTTGAACCAGCCCAGGTATCCCCCTGATACAATTCTGTTGCCGTCTGCTCCAAATCAATATAATTCCCTGCTGTAACCGCTGCCTTCGCACTCAGGACAGAGAATCCTGCGATTCCTGAGATCCCCGCAATCGGTTGTAACACCATAGCAATCACAAGAATTGCCACTGCTGACCTTTTGAAATACAGAGCGATTTGCTTCTTACTCCTTGCTTTTCCCATAATTTACCTCCTTCTAAAGTTTGCACAAATTTGTTTAGAGAATGTATGGATTTCCACAAACAAATGTTACTATAAATTCTAAGGGATTAACTATCATGGAAAAAGTATCTAAATTTTAAAAAGGCTTATATTTTTTATTTTGCATATTGCACAATATAGCCATCAAATGGAAAGGATCTCTGCCAACCAACTGGCAAAGATCCCATTTTCTTCCCATCATTTAACGTGCCCTGATCTCTTTCAGATAAAATTCCCCGCCACTGATCCTCTCAACTTCTTCACACCGGCACACGGGGCATACGCTTTCGTGCTCTAATAAAGGATATACTTTTCCACAACCTCTGCAAATTCCATTGGCTGTTAGTAGTTCTATTTCCAGTTTGGTGTGTTGAAGTATGGTACCGTCAACCGCAGCCGGAAAGCATGCCTGGAGATATCTTGGAACCACCGACGATAACTCTCCTACTTGCAGGACGATAGCCTCCACCTCATCAAGCTGGTTTTTTTCCACTACGTTTAATACCTGTTCAACGATATGGTACATGATACCCAGTTCATGCATTGCTTATTTTTTCCCTCCAAGTACTTTTTTAACGGTTATCTTTGCTTTCCGCTTAATTACATGAGGTAAAATAGCCTTTTTAATGCTCAGGAATTCCACACCCTTCCCGTCATAAACACGCTCCAGGGTAATGGCATCAAACTTACATTTTGTTGCGCACATGCCGCAGCCTACACACATGTATTCGTCCACTATGGTAGCACCACATCCAAGACATCTTAATGTTTCTTTTCGCATCTGTTCCTCTGTAAGAGCTGCCCGCATGTCACGAAAGGTTTTCTTTGCTGCCTGACCATCAATCTTTGGCGCACGCTGTCTGGGCGTTGTGTCAAAACTATCAATCCTGAGACTGCTCTTATCAAGCTCAAGGTACGCACGACGGCTGCGTCCAATCAGCAAATCCTGCCCCACCTGAACAAAACGGTGGATTGAAATCGCTGCCTGTTTACCTGCCGCTATGGCATCAATGGCAAAAAGAGGTCCGGTCACCGCATCTCCGCCGGCAAACACATCAGGCTGATCTGTCTGGTAAGTAGTCTGATCAACCCGTATGGTATTGTTAGGATTCAAAATTGCCTGACTCCCTTCCAGGATACCACACCAGTCAATGGACTGCCCCACCGATAGAAGAACATGGTCAGCATGTGCAATCATAGTATCATCTTCATCATACTTTGGAGCAAACCGTCCATTTTCATCAAAGACACGGATACAACGCTTCAATTCGACCCCTGTTACCTTGCCATTTTCTCCAAGGATGCGCTTTGGACCCCAGGAATTATGGATTGTGATGTCTTCCCTTTCCGCCACTTCAATCTCTTCGTCAAGAGCCGGCATCTGTTCTCTGTTCTCCAGACAGAACATACTGACCTTCTCCCCTCCGGCACGTACTGCCACACGTGCTACATCGATGGCCACATTACCGCCGCCGATCACTACTACATTGCCGGTTATGGTTTCTTTTTCATTCTGGTTGAGACGGGAAAGGAATTCTATTCCTGAAACCACACCTTCATAATCTTCCCCTTCCACACCGATCCTTCTGCCTTTTTGCGCTCCGACGGCCAGATAGAACGCTTGATAGCCATCCTCTCTTAACTGATCCAGTGTGAGATCTTTTCCCACCTCTACCCCCGTTTGAAAGGTAACACCCAATTCTTTTAAAACATCAATTTCCGCTTCCACAATCCTTTTCTCAAGAACAAAGGAGGGAATTCCAAGAACCAGCATTCCGCCGACTGTCTTTTCCTTTTCAAATACTGTCACTTTATATCCATCGATGGCAAGATAGTATGCACAGGACAATCCCGCCGGACCGGATCCGATAACGGCAATCTTCCTGTCACTGTAATCATGTCTCTTCTTCGGAATAAACCTGGTCTCTTTGTTCAAATCCTGATCCGCAATAAAACGTTTGATGTCATCAATCGCAATCGGTTCATCCAGATC
This sequence comes from Bacillota bacterium, assembly GCA_023439505.1. Taxonomy (GTDB): domain Bacteria; phylum Bacillota; class Clostridia; order Lachnospirales; family Lachnospiraceae; genus Mobilitalea. Next base: position 43,022 of record JAEXNR010000016.1, on the reverse strand, counting down.
CCCTCTGGTGCAGGCATCTTCACATCGCTTGTTACACACATAACCGCATACTGCCGGAAATGGATTTTCCATTTTAATCAGTTCCAATGCCGACTCATACTTGCCCTGAGCCGCCAGCTTTATGTAGCCCTGAACCGCAATATGAGCAGGGCAGTTGGTTTTACAGGGCGCTGTGCCGGAATCCACAACTTCCTGACGGTTGATCCGGTAATCTATATTCCAGTCTTTCTCTGTCCACTCGTTATTTCTGGGGGTATAGGTTGTGGTAATCTTCTCTGTGACAGATCCACTGGAGCATAGTTTCTGTCCCAGTTTCATGGCGTTCATAGGGCAGTTTTCCACGCATTGACCACAGGCCACACATTTTTCTTTATCTACTTTGGAAACATAGTTGGACCTTACCATATCCACATTCTTATACATCGTTCCGGAACGAAGGGAAAGACAGGAACATCCGCAGCAGTTACAGATGGCATGGGTTTTACCGGAACCGTCAATATTGGGAATCTGATGCATCAGACCATTTTCCTCTGCCCGCTTAATGATTTCAAAGGCTTCTTCCCTGGTGATTTCCCGTCCGCGTCCTGTACGAATATAGTATTCTGCCGCATGTCCCATCTGGATACACATGTCTTCCTTTAAATGACCGCAGCCCTCTCCCATAGCCTCCCGGTCCGTACGACAAGAGCAGGGAGAACAGGAAAATATGGTATTGTCATTCAAATACTTAGAAACTTCTTCATAACTGACTTTGTGACTATTCCCTTCGATGGCTGTCTCAATGGGGATTACTCTCATCAGACCGATTCCGGGAGGAAACATCCCTGCACTCATTGGCCCTCTGACTCTTCCATAGGCCTCCATGGCATAGGCTACCACAGGATATTTCTTCACGACCTCAAGATTGTTGACGATCATCTCCATAATACCCGGAATCCAGCTCTCGGCATGCCAGAAGGTGTCCTCCCCATCTATTACGTTTACAAAGCATGTGCCATACACTGCCAGCTTCATCATCTGCTCATGGCAGTACTCCTCGGTCTTCCCCATCATCCGGGCCATTTCCTTCGCAGTTCTTTTGGTATAATATCCCATGGCTAAGCCTACTTGCGCCATATCATCGTCGACACCGGCCTCCAAAATAACATATTCCGGGTCATCCCACTGATATCCGTTCTTTTTTGGATCCTTTCGGCCCAGCATATTTGCCAGAGCCATTACCTTTTCATTGTACTTACATTCATATCCTTCCGGAAAATACATCTTAGTAATTGCTCTCTCCAACATTCTACTCTCCTTTAACCTCCCGGTACAACCACTCCGTCCATGCTGCGAGGCCTTCTCCTGTCTTAGCAGAAATGGGGAATATGGCAATATTCGGGTTCAATTTTTTGACTCTCTCCACGCACAAATCCAGATTAAAGTCAAATACGCCCAGGGTATCTATTTTGTTGATTATCAATGCATCAGATATTTGGAACATCAATGGATATTTCAAAGGCTTATCATCCCCCTCGGGAACGCTTAGAATCATTGCATTTTTCGTGGATCCGGTATCGAATTCAGCTGGACATACCAGATTACCCACATTTTCCAGGATTACCAGATCGGTTCCCCCGGCGTCAAGTCCCAATAGTCCCTGCCTGGTCATATCTGCATCCAAATGGCACATTCCGCCTGTATGTAACTGTATTACCTTCACGCCTGTTTCAGAAATCGTTCTTGCATCCACATCGGAATCTATGTCTGCTTCCATCACTGCTATGCTAAGTCTTTCTTTCAAACGATGAATTGTATTAACCAGTGTCGTTGTCTTGCCTGCGCCCGGAGAACTCATCAGGTTCAGCAAAAAGGTGTTTTCACTTTTTAACTGCTCCCTGAGACGCTGTGCGTCCTTATTATTGTCCTCAAATATACTTTCTTTGATTTCCAGGATTCGAAATTCCTTCACAGTGATTCCCCTTCCTTATCGTTTCGTTTGTTTATATTTAGAATAACGGGTCTTTTATTCCCCCAATGCTGCTATCGTCTGATATTCCTTTAAGTCTGTATAAAGCTCACCCTTATAAGGATTGCGTTTTGTCTTTATTATTTTATAAATCATATATATCACTACAGCAACATTTGCTGCCAGTGCCAAAAAGCTGACAACAAAATAGATGGCAGGATTGTAAGTCGAGTCTACACGCCATTTTCCAAAATCCTGGAATAGGGGGAAAGTCTGGGCAAACATACACCATAGTGCCAGCGTCTGTGCCCTATGCTGCAGCCATGCCCCCTTACCAACGGTAAATGCACACAGGGTTGGCGCCAACAACAGTGCAAATCCACAATACCAGGCATGGTGGGGAAGACAATTATAGGTATAAGCAAAGTTCCATAAATCATATGCCAGAATGTAGAACCATAGCATATCCGGCCAGATCATATCCCTGCTGCCGTCCTTTTTTGTTTTTTTCTTAATTTTAATCCCCAGCCAACCGGTAATAATTACAATATTCAGAATCCCCGCAATCCCATTCATAAAATTCCAGGATCCCCCCATTAACATCACGGGTGCATCGGCTGTTGCATCCTGCGCCATTACCGCATACTTGCTGCCTACTTCAAAGTCTCTCGCCACCGCCTCTAAAATATTAACGGCAAGGATCAGCGGCGGAAAGCAGAGTGCAATTTTATTGTTCGCCAATGCCCATTCCTTACCTGTTTTCTTATTGGTTCCCCGTACATGACGGATACACCAGAAACCGATACAGCCGGCAGTTGCAGAATAGACCTTCGCCAAATGAAACCAGTCTGTGTAGATTTGTTCTTTCATCACCGTAAACCACAATACGGAAAGTACGGCCGGTAATACCATAAAGCCAATGATTCCTGCCACTTTGAATCTGCGGGTAACTTCGTTAAGCAAAAACAGAATGATAAATACACCAATCCATACCAGCCAGACGCTTAGAAACGCTGCACCTTCTCCATAGTTAAACTGAAACATATATTCCCTCCTTATTATACGCACTGATCATCTGGTCATACCAGTAGTGCAGTTATAGTATAATCTTATTAAATATGAGCTTGATTGTCAAGTATTTATCAAACTCAACAGTCCTATTTCGTTGTATTCTATTGATTTTTATTTCATATTGTGATATTTTCTTTTTGATATCTGGTTGTACCAGTTAGGGGAATTTGATCAGACTTCAGAAAGGAATACAAATGGACTTTACAAAATTAAAAGCCCCTACATTAAAAGAGCTCTTTGTAAGGGAATTCGAGACTATGATTCTTTCCGGTACATTGAAAATAGGTGAAAAGCTTCCGCCGGAACGTATTCTGGCAGAACAGATGCAGGTGAGCCGGGCTGTGGTAAACAGTGGAATTGCCGAATTATCCAGAAAGGGATTTTTAAAGGTAAAACCCCGCTCCGGGGTATTTGTCATAGATTACCGTCGCTACGGTACTGTGGAAACACTTCTTTCCATCATGAATTATAACAGCGGGCAGCTGCACCGGGATGAGATCCGCTCTATACTGGAAATAAAGATGATAGTAGATAAACTGGCTGTGGAGTTATCTGTAGACCGGCACACGAAGGAGAACATCATCTCTCTTGAGCGCTATCTGGATAAGATGCTGCAGCTCAATGATCATCATGTAAAAGCTGCTGAGGCTGCTTTCTCTTTTTATCATGAATTGGCCATGACCAGCCAAAATACGCTGCTCCCTTTAATCTATCGTTCGTTTCGCGTTCCCGTTACCCACCTTTGGATACGATTTATCCAAAAATATGGTAATGAAGCGGTCTGTCACAGCGCCGGGAAAATATTAATGGCAGTAAAGGATCGTGACAAGGCGGAGGCAGTATCATGCGTAGAGAAAGCTATTTCAGCCACTATCTCCGGCTCGAAAGAAATATATGAGGTTTAATACTGATTGAATCATCAGAATAGACAAATCAAGATAATCAGGCAAACCTTTTCACTTGTCATGAATAATCACAGTAGTTTTAGAAGGACCCAGGCTGCAGTGTTTTATTGATATTTTCTCTTCCCCAATCGCACATGGCAAGCACAATCGGGATAAGACTTAAACCTTTCGGGGTAAGATCATATTCAACCTTAGGAGGAACCTGAGGGTATTCTTTCCGGGTAACAATGTCCTCCCTTTCCAGTTCCTTTAATTGTGTACTCAGCATTTTATGCGTAATTCCGGATATATTCCTTTTTAAAACCCCATATCTCACGGGACTGGTACATGCCAGAAGATATATGATCTTAAATTTCCATTTACCGCTCATAATCGATAGTGTGTATTCAAAGGGTTCTTTATTCGTAACGAAGCAGATTTTTTCACTCATGAATTACTCTCCTTTTCGTAAGTATACTACAAAAAAGTGCATACTTTTATTATCTCATAAACCCATTATAATGTAATCAGATGGCAACATCAAGTAATGGAAAAGAGGTTTTTAATTATGGTAATTGATGGACATTCACATGTAACACTACCTATTGAGGAACATATCCGCACAATGGACGAGTCAGGAATTGATAAAACAGTCTTATTCTCCACCACATTTCATCCGGAAGCAGCTAAAAGTTTTGCGGAGGTCAAAACATCGATGGAGTTCCTAAATGACTTATTGGCAGGAAAAAAGGGCTCTATGATTGAAGCAAGAAAAAAAGCTGTCTCGGAGCTCACCACAGCCATTGCACTGTATCCTGATAGATACGTTGGATTTGGCGCTGTTCCTGTTGGCTTAGACTTGCCGGATACATTACAGTTCGTGAGAGATGTGATCTATCAGAACAACTTGATTGGGATGGGAGAATTCACTCTCGGCAAAGGGCAAATTCATATGCTTGACAATATTTTTCGGGCCTCACAAGAGTTTAATAACCTGCCAATTTGGATTCATGCATTTTTTCCTTTGGAATTTCAGGACATTAAAGATATTGCTGCGCTTGCAAAAAGCCACCCAGAAATCCCTGTCATTCTGGGTCATCTGGGTGGCTGTAACTGGCTTGATACAATCGAACTTATTAAGGAAATTTCAAACCTGTATCTGGATACATCGGCATACTATTCTACGTTTGTCTTAGCAGCCATTATTAACGAGGTACCTGGTAAATGTCTTTTTGGTGTTGACCGTCCCTTTGGAGATCTCCAGACATCGAAAGATACCATCTTGCGTTTTGCAAATTCATCCTCAATTTCAGATGCGGTATTAGGAGAAAACATTTCCAAGCTATTGCATCTCATGTAATAGAAGCTGAATCACCATCGACCGGAATATCCCCTTCCTCATGCTCCTGCGCAAATTCGGGCTCATGAATACGACCAACAATAATGATTGCGACGAAGAAAATACTAAAGGTAAATACAAAAGGCAGGCGACGGTCAATACTTGATAACCATCCGGCAAAGTAGCCAAAGGGTGAGGCAAATGCAATGGTAAAGGACATAATCAGCGCATTAATTCGCGCCCGTTCCTTCGGATTAATGTTTAGCTGCAGCAATGCATCTTTCCGTGGCATTACAAGCGAGCTTGCCACTGCGGTCACAAAGACATAAAGGATAACCATCGGGATGCTTCCGATGGGAGTCAATATCAGAAGAATTGAGCACGAGGCATACAAAACCAGACCGATCCACATTGGAATTCGAAATTTTACAGCTTCCAAACGGTGCTGTATTCCAATCATGAAAATCAACATAACCGCTGCATTTAAAATAGGAAAGAAAGCCAGATAACGATCTGCTATGCCTAACCTTTGCGTTACATACAAGCTGAAAAAATTGGTACTGACCAGATTTGCGATATGTAATACGACAGAAACAATAAGCACTTTCTTAATCTCTTTGTTCTTGAGTACTTTGGGTATTAGTTCCTTATATTCATATAGCATGTGTAAAACGGAGGTATGTTTCGTTTCTGCCATACGAACCTTTCCCTGTCTGGTTTCATTACAGTACCGAAAAGTTACAATTACCTTAACCAGCATATTCACTGCGAAAACCAAATATAATATCCGAACAACCGGAATCACAGTGAAGGAATTGATCAATAATCCGGAAATGGGCGCAAAAAAGATTGCAACCAGACCACCGATGTTCACCCAGGTATAGATTCCCACCAAATCCTTAGCGTCAGCATCCTCAATCAATAAGCAAAACCATGCTGTCTGATTAATCTGCTCAAAGCTATTAAGTAAAACTGCCAATAAAAACAGCAAAAAATTATCTGATATTGCCCAAATCACACAGGCAATACTCCAACCAAAGAAGTCGCCCATCATGGTTGTAAATTTACGTCCCAGCTTATCCGTGATAATTCCGCCGAAGAAGGAGAAAAACACCTGGACAAACATGGCTATTGACAGAATCAGTCCGATTTGAACATCTGTTATTCCCTGGGTGTACATATAAAGTGTGGCATAGGGTGCTATTAAGTTAAATGGAATACCCCAGAGAGGTTCCATTAAGATTAAAGTTCTTGGATTTCCTTTGTTATGCCTTAATAATTCAATGAGCGGGTGCTTGTGCTTCGTTTTCGATGCTTGTATTCTGTTCACTTGTTTCTCCATTCCGGGACGATCATTCCATTTGATATTTTTCCTTCCTGCTCCCTGATTTAGGCGAGGAAGAATTGCGCGATTACACTGATCTATTCATCATAACACAGAAGAGGGCAAAGTCCAAGTACTCACAAACTATCTTTACGATTCAACAAAGGTAACCTTGCCCACTATCAATTCCCTGCTCACGATAGAGTTGTGTAAAACCGCTTGAAACCTGATCCGCTTCAACTTTTGTTTTGAGAAACAGAAGAATCTTAAAGCGGAATCCAAAAGTGATTATATCACAGAATCATTATCCTGATAATGTTATAATCAATACAGTTTCATGTAAAATATTTCAGTTTTTACTACTTCCTGCGTCCTACCAGTTATTAACAGATATTAGAAACATGTAGGGAGGAATAAAAGCAGTTATAAAAATTATGGAATAGGTAAAACCAGGAGATCATTTAATGAGCAAAGGAGGCTTTATATGATATTCAAATTAATTGCAGGCGCAGTTATCGGTGGAATATTGGGATATCTTTACCACAAGAAAATCGGGTGTAAAAGCGGTACCTGTCCAATTACATCCAGCCGGAAGGGTTCCACAATATACGGTGCTATTATTGGTTTATTACTCAGCAGTTCGTTCTGAACAATTCGTTCTGAACAATTGGTAATAATTACAGACGAATGCCGAGGCATATACACAATGGTAACCTTTTATACTGTATAGCCATAACTTAAAACAACATAAAAATAAGGAGGAACCATGGATTCCTATATCTTCTATGGACTTGCTATTGTCCTATTAATCCTCTCCTTTATAAAGGACAGGAAAAAGACTAAAATGGCATTAAAGAAAGCCTGGAAAGCATTTGAAAATATCCTTCCCGAATTTCTGGTCGTGATTATACTGGTAGGATTTTTACTCGCGATTCTAAACCCCGCGACCATCTCAAACATCATTGGAGCTGAATCAGGATGGTCCGGTCTACTACTTGCCGGTATTCTTGGCTCTGTAACATTGATTCCGGGTTTTGTAGCATTTCCTACCGCCGCTCTCCTATTGGAAAACGGAGCCGGATATATGCAGATCGCCGCATTTGTATCTACGCTTATGATGGTCGGCGTCGTAACGCTTCCCGTTGAAATTAAATACTTTGGTAAGAAAATCTCCATAGCACGCAACATATTAGCATTTTTCTTTTCCATTATTGTGGCTTTAATTATTGGAATGGTGGTGACTTAATGAAGAAAATAATCAAAAGATACCGGGTTTTTCTCCTGGTTCTCATAGCAATGTTACTTCTGACTCTATTTCACCGGGAACTTGGACTTAAATCGCTTCGTATCAGCGCAAACTCTGTGAAAGAAATGTTATTGGTAATCCCTCCAATTTTTCTCTTGCTCGGTCTTTTGGATGTCTGGGTTCCAAGAGAAACAATGGTCAAATATATGGGAGAAGGTTCCGGAATAAAAGGGGTCTTACTAGCCATCTTCATCGGCTCTGCTGCCGCCGGTCCGTTATATGGCGCATTTCCTGTTGCTGCTGTTTTTATGAGAAAGGGTGTTAAGTTTATGAATATTCTGATATTCATAGGCGCCTGGTCAACCACCAAAATACCCATGTTCCTTTTTGAAATAGCTGCACTTGGTAATACTTTCGCCATTACCCGACTGCTGATCGATATTCCCGGAATTATCATTATTGCATTTCTTTTATCAAAAATGATATCAAAAAAAGAAGTGCAGGAATTATATGATAAGCAAACCTCCATCAACAGCCGATAATATTACCACGTTCCGTAAGATCTAAACATCTGATCCTGCATCTTTCGTTAATAAACGTTTATAGGTACCATCCACAAGCGCGGCCCCCAGCGGAGCAGTAATCATTATGGCAAGTACTGCTACTGTAAGAATAATGTTGCCACATGCCAGTCCCATAGCCAATGGCAACCCGCCAATGGCTGCTTGGACTGTAGCTTTGGGCATATAGGCAAGTGCTGCAAATACTCTCTCCTTTTTATTAAGTTTGGTTCTGATCAGGCAAACGAATACTCCACTCATCCGGAATATTAAAACACAGAAGATCAAAATAATTGCCGCTACACCTGCTTTTAAGGCATAACTAATATTAACGGTTGCACCTACAAGAACAAACAGCAGTACCTCTGCGGCTACCCACAATTTAGAGAATTTACGGGAAAGGCGCCCGGAAACGACTGAATTTCTCTGTTGGATCGTAGCACCAAGGGCCATGACTGCCAGTAATCCTGAAAATCCAATTACTCCTGTCAGACTGTGTTCTAATGTAACCAGTAAAAAAGAAGCCGAAAGGATAATAATTACTTTGCCGCTATCTCGTATATGCGCCTTTTCAAACAACAAAGACAATGCAAATCCAGTTATCATACCACCAATCAATCCAAAAAGGATCGATGTGGGTATTGTCAAAAAGTGAATCGGCGTAATCTCACCACTTTGTGCAAGTCCTGTAAATGCTGTAAAAAGGACAATGACAAAAACATCATCCACGGAGGCTCCCGCCATAATCATTTGAGGAATGCTCTTGCTCTTTCCATAGCCTTCCTCCATCAGTCTAAGCATTTTCGGTACAACAACAGCAGGGGAAACTGCGGCAATTACAGTTCCCATAATTGCTGCTTCCAGGATTGATATGTGTAAAAGAGCAGGTGCAAATATCAGCATGCCTGTAATTTCAAACGTAGCCGGGACAAAGCACATAAGAATTGCAGGACGGCCGACCTTTTTCAGATCCTGGATATCAAGGTTAAGTCCCGCACGCGTCAAAATTATGATTAATGCAATCTGTCTTAGTTCCGTGGATATGTTTAAAATAGTCGGGTCGAGTAAATCTAATAAATAGGGTCCCAGAAGTATCCCTGTTAATAGCATCCCCAGTAAGCTGGGAAGCTTTAGTTTTTCAAATACCTTACCGAAAGCCATTCCGCATAAAAAAACAAGCGCAAGTGATAATAACATATGTTTTCCTCCATTCAATTTGCAGCCACAAAAAAAGCTAATGTTCCTGCGTTTTTTCTTCGCAGAAGTCATCAGCTTAATCAGCGGTTCAGGTATTAAAACCTCGGGAGCACTTCATTCCCTTTTTTAATACTTTACTATAAGACTTTACTATTGTCAAGAATCATAAAAATAATTTCTTTCCTATGTAACATAAAAATAATTTCTTTCCTATGATTTCTCTTTTCCCTATCGCACTTTATTTACTAAGAGCTTTGCCCAAATGCGTTTTGCCACCACGTTTTATTCTTCAAGCATTTGCCGGCCACAGAAACTACCCCATATCCAATCAGGCCGCCAAGCGTGTTCATGATAAGATCATCAACATCTGCTGAACGCCCGATAAAATATTGAATGATTTCAATGCAAGTAATCAACATCATCACACTAATACCTGTCTTCCACCATTTTCTCATTGATTTAAAAATAATCGGGAAAACAAAGCCCAATGGCACAGTCATAATGATATTCATAAATAATTGCTCTATCATATTATTAAACCCCATTGAATAGGTTTCCTTTACCCATATAAATGGCACCAGATTTAGCAAATGATATTCCTGATTTAATGTAATATAAAATCCATCAATAAAAATTGTTATATAAAGTATACTTATAATTACCTCGATCAATGTATAGATGGCAAGGTGACGTATCAAGGGTCGCTTACCATATTTTTTCTTATAAATAAAATAGAAAGGCAAATAGACTAGTATTGACATTATTGCTGTTATTGGCAGTACCTTTATCAAATAGTACAAAAACATATTTTTCTCCTTATACCTGCTATTAATATACTTACATAAAACTGTTTTACAGATATAATAAAATCCAATAATACATAAGAAGCAGTTTCTGATCTCTTTTCTTATCAGTATACCATAACAGGCAGGATTTTCAAAAGAAATTTACACCTTATTTCACAAATGGTGTGTATCGTGGATGTTCGTGTACATATTTGCTCATAATCTCCATGGCTTTCTCCTCACTGATGGGTTTGGCATTTTTAATATCCGGTTCCTGCTCAGTCGAGTGAAACCATGGATTTTCTTCATCCTGCCTTTCATAATATAAAACAGATTCCACCAGGGTTAATTCGGTTCCCTGATATGTATAATAGTTATAATTGGACTCAAAGGCGCTGCTTGAACTCTCATTGGCAATACAGCCATTTTCGCAGAAATAATACCGGTTCCGTTCCCATCCGTCCAGTACCTTTATCACGTTCCCATTTACAAGGGTATAGATATTATAAATGACGCCGTCCCAGTTCCCATTATCCCATCCATCCGTATTTGCGCCAAATATGAGTTCATCGATACCATTGCCGTCAATATCTCTTCTCAGATAACCCAGTGTTTCATAATCCGCTTTCCTATAGAATACACTGCTGAATTTTTCCTCCTCCGGAAATGTTGTGTCAGAATTCTCCTGTACATTCTTTGCCTGTGTAATAAGTTCATCGTATCCAGAATAATCTGTTGCTGCTATCGGTGCCTCTGTTGGTGTCTTTGTCTGTGCTTCGGTCGGTGTCTCTGTTGGCGTCTCCACCTGTGCCCCGGTCGATGTCTCCATTGGTATATCCTGTCCTTTCGAACTTCCCTTTGAATTCATCACCACACATACTGCGATAATAATACAACCAATAACAGACACTACAATCGTCCATATCATTGTCTTTTTATAATTTTGCATTATTTCACTCTCTCCTTCCCGCAGTCTTCCGGTGTCAATATGATATTTCATGTAAACGCAGTAATGTATAAAACCGCTGTCTGGATATTTATGAAGTTATCCTTCTATTGTCAATGATAAGCAATGCGATACTATAATTATTATATACATTCTTCACACAATGGTTCAATATATGTCTTTATCAATTTTATTCTATCCTTCGCATGCGGTATAAAAAAAGAAGCAATTGCAACCACAATGTTTTTCTTCGTATTGATATAGATCACATTTCCCCCATCTCCCAGCGCGGCATAACTATGTTCTTTTTCATCAATAATCCACCAGAGATAACCATACGAGAGCTTCCTTTGATTACATCTGCTATGTTCCATGGTACTCTCCTGTATCCAATCAGACGATACAATTTGCTTCCCTTCCCACATCCCATCTGATAAATATAGCTGACCAATCTTTGCCATCTCCATCGTCGTCAGATTAAGTCCCCAACCCGCAGAATTTACTCCTGTCCTGTCCGCAACCCATCCTCTGACATCTTTCTTTTTGTACCAGGCAAGCTGTTCCTCCTTATTCTGAAAAACCACATTCCCTGCAACAGATATGTCCAATGGTGAAAATAAATATTTTATGGCAAAGTCAAGAACGGATTCTCCTGTCACCTTTTGTAGTATTCCTGAGAAGATATCCGGTCCAATAATCGGCGTGTAACGAAATTCTCCTGTCGTTCCTTTGCCCCCCAATAAATCAAGCGAACAGTTCACCCAGTTATTACTTGTAAAATAATCCTCATAAGCTTCTGACTTATATTTATATGGTGCTGTCATTGTCAGCATATCCCTAAGTGTGATATGCTGAATCGTTTTTTCTCCCCTTCTCACTGTATAATCAGGGAAAAACTCCAATATATTCTGATTGATACTTTGCAGATAACCTTTGTCCATGGCAATTCCAATTAGTATTGAAATTATACTTTTAGTTACAGAAAAAACATGAAAATGGCTGAAAGCAGTGCATTCCTTGTCGTAGTATTCATAGATTGTCTTACCGTCTTTTCGTACAATCATTCCTCCGATATTGTTGTAACTATTATTTATTATCTTCTCCATCCTGGTTTTTAAAGTCATCTAAAGATACCTCCCTGTTATGGAATTAACATTGTCCATGAGTTGCTGCGGTGTACCTGTAGCAATAATCTCACCACCCCTGTCTCCACCTTCCGGACCTAGCTCAATAATATAGTCACAGTTTTTTAAGACCTCGATATTATGTTCTATGACAATCACGGAATTTCCACTGATCACCAATTGATCTAACAGCTTAAGCAGCAATGCCGTATCATAAAGACTAAGTCCCGATGTCGGCTCATCCAGTACATAGAGTATATTGCCCCCTCGCTGCTGCCCCAGTTCTTTGGCAAGCTTAACCCTCTGTGCTTCGCCGCCGCTCAAAGAAGAAGTGGGCTGTCCAAGTGTTAAGTATCCCATACCCATCTGTTTCACGATGCCCAGAGGCTTTCGAATGCTGTCATGATCCGTAAAAAAGGAACAGGCATCATCAATACTCATTTCTAATATATCGATGATCGTTTTTCCTTTATACTTTATCAGAAGGCTTTCCTCTCGAAATCGCTTTCCATGACAGGTCTGACATTGCTTATTTACTAAAAAATCAGCAGTCAGATAGATTCTTTCATAGCCGCTGCCTCCACAATCCGGACATGCCCCCTTAGAATGAAAGGAAAAATGTCCTGCACTCATGTTCCTTCTCTTTGCTTGCATCTGATCCGCAAAAAGTGCCCTTACTTTATCCCAGATTCCAATATAAGAGGCGGGGGTAGAACTGGAACTTCTTCCAATTGGGTCCTGGGATATCTTGATAAAACCACTGATTCGTTCCACCCCGGATATATTATTTGCATGACCATATGTTTCAGCATTCGCCTGACCATATTTGCTTATACTTGAAAGACGTTTTAACAGGGTCTCCTCAATCAGAGAGCTCTTACCACTTCCGGATCGTCCTGCAATGCCAACCATAACATGAAGTGGAAATGCTACTGTTAAATCCTTTAAATAATGGGTTTTTGCGTGTTCCAGTATGAGAAAGTCTTCTTTATGAATAAAGCGTTTTCCAACCTTGCATCCCGGCATAAGGCTTTCATAGGAAAGGTACCGGCTAAGCAGGGTCTTTGCTTTCTTGTAATCTTCATAATTCCCCTGGTAGACTACGCTTCCTCCCTCTATCCCCGCTTTGGGACCAATCTCAATAATATGGTCCGCCTGACATATCATCTCTTTATCATGCTCTACCACTATCACAGTATTGCCACTATTTCTTAATTCCTTGACCGCTTTGATCATAATTTGCTTCTCAGAAGGATGTAATCCTGCCATTGGCTCATCAAAGATATAAATAAGAGAATCCAGTGCTGACTCCAGATGAAGATGCAGGAAGATTCGTTGTACCTCACCGCCGCTTAAGGAAGACATCTCACGGTAAAGTGTCAGATGCCCCAGGCGAAACTCGATCAGGTGCTTTAACTTCTGCTTTACATTTTTGAGTACGTTCTTACTAAATTGGGACAACGCTTCCCCAGGTATATCGTCCAGATAATCAAGAAGACCGGTCAGTGTCATCTGTCCCAGTTCGCCAATTCTCTTCCCATGAAGCAAGATATCTCTTGCATCATCACTGACCCTCTCCCCATGACAATCAGGACAGTCGACCCTTGCGTAGACATCTTCAACATCCTCGCCCTTTTCACAGGCACTCTTAAGGATTCTCTCCAGACAGTAGCTCTGCTTGCCGTTGCTATACGTCCCATAAACCACTTCTTCCCGGATTTCTTGTGAAAGTTCCTGAAACGGGATCTCAAAATACCTATCGTATTTCTTCTTCAGGATGCTCAGGAAACCGGAGGTTACTTTAAGATTCTCGTAAACCTTTGATAATTTTATTGATTGATCCGGAATTAGCTGTCCCAGGTTGATATCATAATAAGTGCCTCTTCCCTGGCAGGTAATACACATTCCATCAGCTGTAGTATAAAGAAATAAACCCGGAGAAAGATGTGCTCTATGATCCTGCGATGCGACCCCATCACAGGCATAAATAAGAGCAAGCTGGTTTAGAATTCCAGTCTTCGATCCAACCGTAGAACGTGGGTTGTTTTGTCGTACGGTATTTTGTTGTACTGCCACCGTTGGTCCGATTCCTTCCATCTTATCAAACCGGTCTTCATTATCCAATCCGGCCAGTATGCCAATTGACCGCAGATACTGGTTCTTACCTTCCTCAAATAAAATATCAAAAGCAAGGCTGGATTTTCCGGATCCGCTGATTCCTGTTATGGCCACCAATTGGCGTTTGGGAATTGTTAAATTAATATTCTTCAGATTATGGATTCGCGCTCCCTGAATCTTGATTTCTTCCATATGCCACCTCGTCTAAATTGATTATCAGCATATCGTACAAGGTTCGCTTAATTCAAAAACACTGTACTAAAATCGAATGGGCTCTATGGGAACGTAAATTTCAATCTCATGGAGACTGCTTTTATCCTCTGACGGTATAGACCGATACACCTCAAAGGGATTGTAGTCCCTCGGGACATACCCGCTGCCACTAATCCACTCCTGATACATATAATTCCATGCATCGCCATACTGATCCTTTTGGATTTGAAAATGTCCGACGGCATATAAGCCTCCTTCTAATTTCATCTTCCCAAGTATCCCATCCTCCTCAATCCTGATACCTGTTGGCACAGTCAGGCACAAACTGGTACGAAATTGATTTTCTTGTGCGAATTCCGGATTATCATGATACATGGCAAGCACCCAGTTCTTCCCCCCGATGAGAAAATGTTGTCTCCTTGCATGATAAAATAACCTCTCGATCAGGCTCTGATATTCTTTTTCCAAAGTCTCGTATGTGCCCGTATGCCTCACGTAAACAACCTGTTTCTCTTCCAGATTTTCTATCGTTATTTGCCCGGTAACAGGAAATGGATTATCAGCCCATTCTTTCTTTGCTGTGCTCTTATTGTACTCAGATAATAAAAAAGAATCTTTGCAATTCTTGCTGTATTCCTTCCGGTACACGCTTGGACTGACCCCATAGTAATTTCTAAATGACCTGGAAAATACAGCTGAATCCGAAAGTCCGAGTTCATATGCAATATCCGTCATACTTTTATCTGTCCGATGCGCCAGCAAAAACAGTGCCCGCTCCATCCGAAGCCGATTTACGTAATGAGCTAACGACTCATGCAGCATACTCTGAAAAATTCGGCTGAAATGATATTGGGAGAACCCGGCAGTATTCGCAAGCTCCTCAATGGATAAGCCCTGTTCCAAATGATGCTCGATGTAATCCTGCACTTTTTGAATTCTTCGTATATATTCGTCCTGGCACTTCTGATATACCATAGCCCCTGTTCCTCCTGATACAATCCATGTTCAATTCCTGTTACTGTTACTACTACTATTATTACTATTATTACTATTATTACTATTACGGTTACGGTTAATATTACTATTACTTTTACTATTACTGTTACGGTTACGGTTACGGTTACGCTCCTGTTACAGCCCGTATATTATTCCCGCGCAAACACTTATGAGACCCCTCAATTTATCAGTTCAAAATTCCACTTCATTCCCATGGCCATTTCATGGATATTTGATCCCTCTTTGCATTTGATCAGTGTAGTAATTGCCGTTTTGTCAAACTCAAAGTGGTCTAGTATTATTTCATTGCTGTAAAAGGTAATACTCTCCAGATTCAAACAATCCGCAAACACCTCATAACCCATTTCTTTCACAGTAGACGGAATCGTGATATTTTCCAGATTCGTGCATCCACTAAAAGCACGATCCCCGATTTTGGTTAACCCTTCTGCCAGTTCAATCTTCTTTAAATTGCCGCATCCCCTAAAGCACTCCAGCGGAATTTTCTCTAATTTTGTACACTCATGCAAATCAATCGAAACAAGACCTGATGCGATAAAAGCACCGGTTCCTATCTCTTCCAGTGTATTTGGTAAAGCAAGATGTTCCTTACCGTATGCACTACATCCTAAAAACGCATAACTGCCGATACGCTCCATTTGTTCCGGCAACACTGCTTTTGTCAAAGACCTGCAATTATAAAATGTAAACGTAGGTATTTCCTTCGTATCATTGTTAAAACTTATTTCTTTTAGGTTGATACAGTTCTCAAAAGCAGCCGCTCCAAAATCTGTAATCTCCTCATTAATTATAACACGCTCCAGAATCTCACACCCGGCAAACCCACGATCTTTTATATCCGCTTCAAATCCCATATCTCTTGCATATGGTGCTATTGCAATGTTATGAAGATGTGCTGCGATATGATATCCGCCGTAACGGATGCCCCCTTTTTTCAAATCAAAATTTAAAATTGTATAACCAGGAAAAAGAAACGCAAATGTCGCATCCATTTCCTTCACTGTTTTTCTTTGTTCCTCACTAAATTCCATGAACTCTTCTCTTTGTGCCCTATACACATCATATTCTTTACGGACTTGATCGCTAAGTTGATACTGCAAATGATAATCATAGTATAAGGTTTTTATACTGCCATAGAGCTCTTCCTCCTCATCGGCAGATAGACTGAGCTTTGTTCCATTGGGGAACCAGCCCCTATCTATCGTCCCTGTTAACGGCCTGTAATAATCCATCACTTCATGAATGGGAACCGGGGTGTATCCCAGATACGGGATACAATCTCCCCGATAAGTATCCGGAAGATAATCGATCTGAAGATAGGCTGCAAAATCTGTTAATATTGTATCAAATTGCTTCAACTGATGAATTTGTGTGGAAAGCCCTGTTATCAGCAATTTATCTGAGACGCCTTCTTCTTCATCTCCGGTGCATCCTAAATAATCTATTCTAAAATCAGTTATGTTTTCAAGGTTGTGTCTGATCACCCCTTTGCAAATCGATTCCTGCGTTGCAAAAAGATCCAGTTCAAGTAAATAGTGATAACTCATAGTTCACATCTCCTTTATTTTTTATCATGAGTAACCATTTATCATTCCGCTTCTTTTCTCTTCCGATAGCGGACAGATAGCAAATTACTGCATCCTTTCATACAGTCAACAGTAGTTCCTCTCATAGCCGCAGGAAATTCAATGGTTTTAAGTTCCCTGCAATTTTCAAATGCACCATAACCAATTGAGCTCACACTGTCAGGAATACAAATTTCCACAAGTCCAGAATTATGAAAAGCATACTTATCAATCTTTTCCAATTTGTCAGGCAATGTAAGCGTTTTTAAATTACCGCAATTTTCAAATGCATATCTGCCGATCACTTTTACTGAGGAGGGTAGATTCACTTGTGCTAAAGAGGAACAATGATAGAAAGTATCTTCCGGAATTTCCTTAATGTCACTGCCAAAATACACATATTCCAGGTTGACACAATTTCCAAAAACAGATTTGCCAAAATAGTTGATTCCATCGTAAATCCAGATTTTTTTCAAATGCTTCATTTGATAGAATGCATAATCTTTCATTACCACGTCAAATCCCAGATTCGCTCCGTATCCAGGAATATAAATTTCATAGAAGCAGGGATCATCACAGTACTGATCATAACTGATCTCATAGTTCTTTAGTTGATAATCAGGAAGCTTTCCTGGGCTTAGGTTTGCTATGATCGTATCTTCCTCGAATTTTTCTTGTTGCTCTTCTGTTAGTTGCAGCTTCGGTCCCTTTTGCTTTTGATCCTCATCATAAGCCTGACGCAGACTGCCTTCAAGAAGATACTCTAAGTGAAAATCATAATACAATATTTTAATCTTATGGAATAGACGAATTATATCATCATCTGTTTCATTTAAATTCAGAACTTTGACGCCCTCAGGAAACCATTCCCAATCTATTTTTCCTGCTAAACTTCTGTTAAGACTTAACAATTCCTCTGTTTCAACCGGACTAAATGACATGGATGGTATTGTATCCATTTCAGCAGGAAGATTTTCCTCTTCCAGACAATTTATAAATTCTGATAACATCACATTGAGTTCCCCGGCAGAATGAATTTCTTCCTTAAGTCCTGTCAGTAAGAATTCTTCCAATTCTCCATAACAGTCGTCTTCTGTCTTACCCAAATACTCCATCCTGAATTCACCGATATGTTTGAGGTTTTGGCTGATAACCCCAAACCTGATCGACTCTTTTGTTACGCAGGGAAATAAGGTCAAATAATAATGATAACTCATAATAAACTCCTTTGTTTTCATACCTTTCCACTTGAACTTGTTAGTAAGTTTTTCTTGGGTGTGCTTCATTAATTCATATCACGTTATTTTATTATTTAGGATAGTTTATGTTTCATAATACCATAGTTTTCCACATTTTTCTACATGAACTTTACCTGTATACCAGGAAAAACTGGAATACAAAGTAACTAAAAAGCAATACGGAAAACTTTAAACATTCCGTATTGCTTCAAAATTCATGACTGTTAAAACGGCTTGCGATTGCTCTTATCTCTTATAATTTCCATCCAACGGCCCTTTGTCTTTGTTCCCAGAAACGCTTATAAATTCCTTCGCAAGTTATTAGCTCCCGATGGTTTCCTTGCTGACTGATACAGCCATTTTCTAATACCAATATCTGATCTGCCTCTTGAACTGTCGTCAACCTATGTGCGATCGAAATAAGTGTTTTCCCCTTTGTCAATTCTCTCAATGCTCCAATTAATTCATGCTCATTTTCCGGATCTACGCTGGAGGTAGCTTCGTCTAAAATAATGATCGGCGCATTTTTAAGAATAGCTCTTGCAATGGAAATTCTTTGCTTCTCTCCGCCTGATAATGTAGATCCCCCTTCGCCGACCAATGTTTGATATCCCTCGGGCAAATTCATGATAAACTCATGGCATCTTGCTTTTTTTGCTGCTTCTATCATCTGCATAGGGGTAGCATCCGGATCACCGAAAAGAATGTTATTTTCTATTGTATCGTTAAACAAATAGACATTTTGAAAAACCATACTGATGTAACGCAGGAGACTATCTGCTGTATACTCTCTTATTTTCTCACCCCCTATTCGTATCTCCCCGGCATTTATATCCCAGAATCTTGCAATCAGATTACATAATGTTGTTTTACCGGAACCCGAAGGACCTACGATTGCACAAGTAGTCCCTTGCTTTACCTGAAAAGATATATTGTGAATAATTTCCTGATTGTCATATCCAAATGAAACATTCTTAAACTCAATATCATATTTTTTTAATTTTAATTCTTTGTCACTAATATCCATTGCGGGTATACTCGTGACATTTTCTAACCGATCCAGCTCTGTACTGATTTTTTTGGCCAGAAAAGCACCATCTCCCATTTGCTCCATTTCTGCATAAACGATAAACGCACATACAATAAACATCAGACTGTATGAGAGACTAATCTTGTCTGATATATATAGGTATGCCGATAACGCCATTAAAAAAGCCCCTGTTATTTTATAAACCGCCGAATACCATTTTAATAATCCTGCGACAGCATGCTCCTGCTCTAAATCTGCATTCCTTTTTTGCTCAAACGCGCGATAGATAGCGGTTCCCTTATTCTCTACGGAAAATGCGCGCATGACAGAGATCCCTCTGATATATTCCAGCGCCTGTGTTGTAAGATTTTCCTGCGCCGCCTGCACCAACGGCGTATGTAAAGTACCTTTTATTTGTATTATGTGTAATACCCACATTCCTGCGGCCAGCCCGCATAGGGTCAATAGCGAAAATAGTGGACTATAAAACAAAAAGCATATGCTCATAATCAGTGCCATGAAAACTCCACCAGTCAAATCGGTAATGGCTAACATCGAATACTGTTCTAATTCAATTACCGTAGATGTAAGCACCGTTTGAATGGATCCCAATCTTTGTTCCGAAAAATATCCCATTGGCGCCCTTTTTAACTGCTCCCCCACATTCAGGCGATAATCCCTGAACATATCAAATCCTTTGGCACTCATAAAAATATCCATTAGCCATTGAAAGAAGAATCTACCTAAAACACTCCCAATGATAATCGCAAGTGATTCCCCTATTCGTTTCATATTAAGCTGATCCAGATGCTCTAAAATAATGTAGATTCCATAAATCATAAAAACCATAGAAAAAGTTTTTAAAATATTAAAAACGACTCCGAGCAATATCCCCGGCTTGTTTTTGCCTGCGATTTTCAGAAGCCGTAAAATCATATTCAGCATACTTGCTCTCCTTTCCTGTCCACTCTTTCCACTCCGATATGCTGTTCCCACATAGTATTATATAACTCACAATCCTTCAATAAATCTTTGTGAGTTCCCGCAGCAATAATTGCGCCCTTATCTATAATTAGGATTTGATTCGCATTTTGGATCGTGGATAATCTATGTGCTACAACTATCAGGGTCTTTCCCGCTACAAGTTTTCCTACTGCTTCTTGAATCGCTGCTTCACTTTCCGGATCCGCATAAGCAGTCGCTTCATCCAGAATAATGACATTACTTTTTTTTAACATAGCTCTGGCAATGGTGATTCGCTGGCGTTCACCACCGGAAAGTCTGTCCCCTGCATCACCCGCCAAAGTGTCATATCCCTTCTCGAGTTTTCTAATAAAATCATGGCAATTTGCTGCTTTCGCTGCCTTTTCAACTTCTTCATTGCTGGCATTCGGACTTCCCAGGCGAATATTTTCTCTGATTGACATATCAAACAGGAAATTATCTTGTGCAACATATCCTATTTCGCTCATCATCTGATGGAATGGAATATCTTTTATATCTACTTTTCCATAGGTTATCCTTCCGGAATCCGTATCCCAAAAACCTGCCATTAATTTCGCAATGGTAGACTTTCCTGACCCGGACGGTCCGACAATAGCAGTCATCGTTCCGGATTCTACTGTAAAGGATAGGTTATGAAGCACCTCTTTTTTCTCTTGATAAGAAAATGCTACCCGGTCAAAGGTGTACCCGCTATTTAATAATATTGCACGTTGTTCCGGTCTTTCCTGCTCCTTAATTGCTAAGAATTCTCTAATTGGCTGAAGATTAGCCATAATCGTTGTTAACTGCTCACTTCCAAAAGCGAGCTTCATTAGTGGAGCAATAAAGCCCAATGGAATAATAATACAGGATATAAAAATCGGAAGTGTAATTTCCCCTCTCATATATAACCACGCTCCAAAGGGTAAGGTTCCAAGCAGGGTAGATGGAATAATTGCTTTCATAGCTGCCATCCAAAACCAGCACTGTCTCCACCAGTTCATTGTACTATCATGGAAAAAATGGATTGATTTTGAGAATTTTCCATAAGATTCGCCACTTCTTCCAAAGGCTTTTATTACCTGAATCCCTCCCACATATTCTACCAGGGCTGCATTCATTTCCTTACCAGAACGAAGATACAACTCCATCTTCTCCGAATAGCCTCTCATCATCCCAAAGATAAAAGGAATCCCTAAAGGTACTGTAATCAGTGAAATGAGCCCCATTCTCCAGTCAAGAGTAAAAATAAGTATAATACAAGCCAATGGTGCTGCGATCTGAGATGGCGCTTCCGGTATCATATGAGCAACAGAGTCCTCTAATTTACCTACATTATCCACGATTAGTGTCTTTAACGCGCCTGAAGGAGTCTCCAGCATGACCCCCATAGGTACTCGTTTCATCTTATCGGCAATTGCTTTGCGGATATTCTTTAAAATAGTAAACGCAACTCCATGGCTTCTGCTGGAGGACTTCCAACAGAATACTGTTCTGAGTATAATTCCGATCATCGCAAGTATTGACCATGTAATTGCTTTTTCATATGTAATTACCCCTGCATAAATATCATTTGCCATAAGTGCAGCCGAAAGAAACGGAAGCATTCCAAACAGCTCACCTATGATAGCTAAGATAACAGATAGGGTCATTTTCCCTTTATCTTCTCCAACGAACTGAAACAATATCTGAATTGCATTTTCTTTTTTTTCCTTCACAATACCAATTCCTCCTTTTAGTTAGTCTTGGCTAACTTCCAATCAAAAAAACAGGGACTTTTATAGTCCCAAAACACTTCTCCATCCAGGATAAAAGAATTTTTGAAGCGTCTCTAAATAATGTTCTGCCTCTTCTCTTGAAAAATCATGTACAATAATTTCAAATACCGCCGTATAATATGCGCTTAACAACAAATGTAATTCTTTTGGCACAATGTCATTGACAGAAATGCCTGCCCTTTTTGCCTCTTGCATATATTCCAGAGTCTCTCTCTCCTCCATAGCTACAAAATCATGAATAAAATTTTCATGTTTGGTCCCTTGCGCGCAACAAAGCAACAGTTTAAATTCATCATGATAATCGTACATAAGCTGAATCAATAGCTTCAGATCAGCATTATTCTGCCACATATCATCTAATTGATTCGATTCCAATAAAATGTAATCCATCCTCTTATGTTTTTCAAATTCAATACGGAACTGTTCAAACAATGGCTTTAGCAATGCTTCAAACATAGCCTCTTTATCAGCAAAATGCCGGTAAAGACCAGCGGCGCTCATCCCAGCCTCAGCGGCTATGGTACGCATGGACGCTCGTTCAAAGCCGTTTTCCATAAACTCCTTTTTTGCAGCCCAAATAATTCTTATACTCGCTTCACTTTTATCCCTTGGCATAAAGTCCTCCCTTCTTTGAAATATTAGTTAACAGTGTTCGCTAACACTGTTTACAGCCTATCATTTTCCAAATATTTTGTCAACACTAATTTGAAATTTATCATTGACATC
The DNA here is from genome assembly GCA_023439505.1 of Bacillota bacterium. Lineage (GTDB taxonomy): Bacteria > Bacillota > Clostridia > Lachnospirales > Lachnospiraceae > Mobilitalea. The sequence continues at coordinate 19,929 of JAEXNR010000016.1, read as the reverse complement.
AGGAAAAAAAGTGTTATATTATAGTTAGTCACCGCTAACTATAATAACATTTTTGGAGGATATTGATATGAACATGAAGTTACAAGTAAAAGATTATATTAACATTGGTATGTTCACAGCCCTATATTGTGTATGCTATTTTGCTACTGGAATGACGGGATACATACCGATTTTTATGGTGCTACTGCCACTTCTTTGCCCAATCACCGCAGGCATTCCATACATATTATATCTGACAAGAGTGAAAAAATTTGGCATGATTACGATTAGTGGTTTTATTTTAGGATTATTAATGTTTTTCATGGGGCATCCATGGCCAATTCTTATCACTGGCGTAGTTTTTGCATTTTTAGGTGATGTTGTTATGAAAGCAGGCAATTACATGTCTTGGAAAACAATGCTTCTAGGTTATATCATTTTCAGCGAATGGATTCTTGGTGCTCTTGCCCCTCTTTTCTTTATGCGAGATTCCTATTTCAATTCCATTAGAGAAGGATATGGAGATACTTATGCAGACACATTGCAGTCACTTACTCCTTCATGGGTATTTTACTTCATGGCACTTCTGGTTGTTGTGGGCGGGCTTATTGGCGGTTATTTAGGAAAATCTGTCCTGAAGAAACATTTCAAAAGAGCAGGCATTGCTTAAAGGAGGTTTCTCTATGACAAATAATGTTATGCTTGGAGTTCCAAAATCAAAGTTGAAATTGGATCCAAGAACAAAAATATTAATAACTGCCTCTGTCAGTCTCGTATTAATAAGTGGAGGTGTTACCGGTTCTGATGGAATAGCCCGTATACTACTTGCCATGTTGCCTGCTGTATTATTACTCAGTGAAAAGAAATGGAAAAACAGCCTTTTATATATTTCTGTTTTTTCCCTTGCATCTTTTTCGGAATCTGTCTATTTACTTCATAGCCAGGGTATTTTAAGTTTTATTATATTGATTAGCTCAAGCCTGGTAACCCGATTTATTCCCGGGTTCATTGCTGGATATTACATGATTTCCACAACCACTGTGAGCGAGTTTCAAAGTGCTATGATGAGAATGCATATTTCTGATGCCATTTCCATACCATTTTCTGTTGTATTTCGATTTATACCAACTATATTGGAAGAATCTCAATCAATTAATTCGGCAATGAAAATGAGGGGTATCAGGAAATCTACAATATTCAAGAGTCCGATCCTTTATTTAGAGTATAAAATAGTACCTTTGATGATGTCTGTTGTTAGAGTCGGAGAGGAATTATCTGCTGCCTCTCTTACAAAAGGTCTGGGGAATAAATGCAGAAGAACAAATATATGCAGGATAGGCTTCCATTTACTTGATTGTATCATATTTATCATTGTAGTCGCTGGAATTGTTTTATATTTAATACCATAAAGAGAGGATTAGATTGAATTATGAAATACTAATTCACACGTTGAATTTATGCGTGTGAGCAAGCAGCACGCATGGATGCTAGTATGAAATTTAAATTTTCATACGGCTAATTTACGTTAATGCCCACATTTGCGGGCATTGGCGGCATGGAGGATTATAATGGTTGAACTTAGAAACATTAGTTTTCAATATCAGGGAAGTGATGATAATGGGATCAAGGATATTAACCTGTTTATTTCCGAAGGAGAAACTCTACTCATTACAGGTGAATCCGGATGCGGAAAAACGACCCTCACGCGGTTAATTAATGGACTGATACCACATTTTTTTGAAGGAAAGCTTACAGGTGATGTTACGATAGATAATGTAAATATTACAAAGGAATCCATTTATGATATTTCAAAATTTGTTGGTAGTGTTTTTCAAAATCCGAGATCCCAGTTTTTTAATGTAGATACAACAAGCGAATTAGCTTTCGCACCTGAAAATCAAGGTGTTTCCTTCGAAGAAATAACAAATAGAATCCAGAAGGTTGTTGTAGATTTTAAACTGCAGTCACTAATGGGCCGCAATATCTTTCAATTAAGCGGTGGTGAAAAACAGAAAATTGCTTGTGCCAGTGTGTCTGTTGCAGAATCTAAAATCATTGTCCTCGATGAGCCCTCTTCTAATTTAGATATTAAGGCAATTGAAGACTTACGCCAAATGATCCGGCACTGGAAGGCGGAGGGGAAAACAATTATCATCGCAGAACATCGATTATATTATTTAAGAGAGTTAGCGGATCGCATGGTAATCATGAAAGACGGTAAAATAGTCGAAGAAGTTCTTTCAAAGCAATTAAAACAATTTAATATTGAAGATTGTAACCTTCGCGGGATAAGATTACTAGATATAAATCAATTATCTTTCCCCAGTTATAGCCTCTCAAATTCGTCGGTTGCACCCCAAATTAAAATTAAAAATTTAAGCTATCAATACACTAATTCATCTCATGGAATTGACCTGGATTTCTTATGTGTAGCTAAAGGTAGTGTGATAGCAGTTATTGGAAATAATGGTGCAGGCAAATCTACATTTGCCAGATGCTTATGCGGACTTCAAAGAAAATGCAAAGGCACTCTGGAGATTAACCATCATTCCTATTCTACTCGCAAAGGAATTAATCTTTGTTATATGGTAATGCAAGATGTGAATCATCAGCTATTTACTGAAAGTGTTGCAGATGAAATCATGTTGAGCCTACCTCGTGATAAAAATGCGTTTGATCCGGATATAGATACCAAAACCGATCATATATTAGATTCATTAAGTCTTATGTCTTACAAAGAGAAACATCCCATGTCGTTATCCGGAGGTCAAAAACAGCGAGTGGCGATAGCAAGTGCGCTTGCTGCTGAAAAGGAAATCTTGTTTTTAGATGAGCCCACAAGTGGACTGGATTACAAACATATGCTCCAGGTCTCTGATTGTATTCATAATTTAAGTTCAAGCGGTAATACAGTTTTTGTTATTACTCATGACCTTGAATTAATTTTAAACTGTTGCAATGAAATAATACATATTGAAAGCGGAAAATTAAAAGAACACTATCAACTAACACAAAGCTCCCTAGACATATTAAAGTCATTTTTTCTAGAATCTGTTTAAACTTTCACCAAAAGAGAAACGCCGCCCGGCATTGTACTTTCCGTGCGGCATTCTCTGTAATAGGATGAATTTATCTCTTTTACTAGTCCAATGACCTGTTTCCATTTCTGTCTTAAGATTTGTGATTTTTCTTTTTTATCCTATCGCACATACCCTTTCAAGAATTGTACTTAAGGCATTATTACTGCTTGTGTGGCATCTGATCAGTTCAACATCATTTTTTTCTGCTTCTGCCACCGCACGATATACCATTTGATGTGACACTGTATGTGTAAATATAATGATGATATCAGGAGATCCTATTTGATTACCCAGCTTTGGAGCCATCTGCGTAAAGATCTTCGCTTTGCAGTTATATTTCTTGCAAATTCTCTTATATTGACATACCATGCGGTCATTCCCTCCAATAATTACAATACTCATAGTTTCTCCTTCCTTTCACCATATTTTTTTGTGCCATCCTTATTTACTGTCAACCGGTCTTTTCAAACGTCTGTTTTAAAACCTTATTTTTATATCATATTTTATATATATGATTAGTATGTTATTAATTATAAGTAATTTTATTTATTTGTCAACCACTTTCTTGTTTTTCTAAGGAAGGTTTCTTGTTTTTCTAAGGAAGGTTTATATTTTTCTAAGGAAGGTTCTTGTTTTTCTGAGAAAAGTTTATGTTCTAGTTTTTTAGGAAGGTTTGCTATCGTTAATATAAAAAGGAAAATGGCTAAAATTCCATAGATCAGGAATCTTAGCCACAATAAACATTCTGTTAACCATTTTCTGTTCATTCTTCAAAACCATCTTAAAATACATACAAATCAGTCATACAAAACCAAACGCAACGGAAATCTGAGTTAATAAAATCCTTGATTATTTGTCGATCACGTCACTCAAATAGGGTAATGCATCTGCCACCTGAATTCCTATCATTGGCAAAGGCACAAGAATGGCACTCCTTATCTCCTCAACACTTGCGCCGTGCTCCCTTGCCTGCTGAATATGAAACGGCAGCCCGCCATACATTTTAGCTGATACCAGTACGGAAATATAGGCCAGCTCATGGGTCTTTTTATCAAGCGCGCTTTTTTCAGACAATTTATAAATCGCACTCATAAATGCTTCCCCTATTCCGTCTGTTTCTTTCATAAACATGTTAAATCCTTCTGTCACCTTTTTCATTATGTTCCATCCTTTCTAATCTGTACCGAATGTTATCGGTCACATAGATAAAGACAAATAAATCATTCAAAAGATACGGCTAGAAATAATTTTTTTAATTATCTGGGGACAATATAGTCAAAACTTTTTGATACCATTGTGCAGAAGGTTTTTGATCGGGCATATGATGATAAAGATACTGTACTTTTTTTCTGACGTGTTCGTTGTATTCGTAGCCTTTTTGCTGATAATCTAATTTTTCCAATATCCTGATGGATTGTTGCTGCAGATTGGAACGATTTGCCGAAAATTCAATCCAGGCCTTGCAGTTACAAGGATTTTTTTCATAAATAATATTGCAGTGGTCTCCAAAAAAAGAATCAATATTCATTCTTGCCCGGTAGAGCAATCCTTTTGCCGCCCCTGTGGAGATATCTAATAGCTTTGCAACATAATCAATCGGCAGACCATACATATCGACCAGGGAAAATGTGATTCGCTGATTTAATGTCAGCTTTCTTACCATTGCCAGAAAACATCCATTTTGTAACTCTCTGATTTCTTCCGCTACAATAATCTCATCCTCCGGCTGCAGGCTGATATCGGTCAGGAGATGTCCTTCCTGCTCTAATTTCTCCCAATCCTCCGGTTCTACCAGATATTTATCGGCGTTTTCTTTTGCTTTGTTTATAAATTCATGGAAACATATTGTTCTTAACCAACTGGCTAATGCCTGTTCATGTTTTAATGTATCCAGCTTCTCCATTGCTTTTAAAAATGTGTCCTGTGTCAAGTCACGGGCATCTTCCGGATGGCAGGTCAGTTTTAAAGCATAGTTATAAATGTATTTATAGTAGTTTTCATATACATCCAATATCTTCATTTATCCTTACTCCTGCTCTCTGTTTACATCACCGCGCGCCGCCAATTCCAATATAATTTTATCATACATCTGCTTATCAATCTTAAATTTCTTGTCATAAATTATGTAACCGATGACAATAAAGATCAATGGTAAAATTAACATTGCCAGCTTCATGATGAAAAGTCCTGTTTCACTAACCTCCTCCGGCGTAGCAGCAGCATTGATACCGGAGACAATCAAGGTAACGCCAACGATCCCATTTGCAATTGCTCCCCCTATTTTATTGATAAAGGGCTGTACCGAGAAGGTAATGCTTTCGTTACGCCGTCCCAGCTTCCATTGTCCGTACTCTACCGTATCTGTTAAGAACATCAGCATCAACAGCTGTATGAAAGCCTGACCGGTAAAAAGCAGGATGCCTGCTACACCAATGAAGAGCATATTCATAGGTGATAGAAAGAATAACACATACCCGGCAACTACCAATATCGTTGCCATGGCATATAAGGTTTTTCTGCTGTATTTCTTGGAAAATAAGGGAAATACAGATAAAGCAGCAAGCTGTGAAACTCCGAGAATCGCTGCGAACACCGAATACATGCCTTCATTTTTATAAGCATATTTAAAGAAATACACGCCAAACGCTGTGGTGGTAGTATAACCAATCATAAACAAAGCCATTGATATTGCCGTAAATAACAGCTGATCATTCTTGAATAAAATTCTGAACATTTCCTTTAATGAAGTAGATTCCTGCTTCATATGAATGGTTTTATCTTCTCTCACTCCAAACACGGTGAACATAAGAAATGCCCATGTAATTAATACGATTGCAATGGCTGTAATCTGCCAGGCTCTTTTATCCCCGCCCAAAGCATTGGTAACAGGTAGTATAGCAACTACCGTGGTAAATAATCCGATATTTGCGCAAATTCTGGCAAAGGAGCCGGTTTTCTCACGTTCCTTTTGATCCAGTGTCAGGGAAGGAAGCATTGACCAGTACGCAATATCATTGGCTCCATAAGTTAAGTCCCAAAGGAGATAAATCACCACAAACATGATGACAAATCCTGCGCCCTTTAATCCAAAATCATGAAACAACAGAGCTGTGAAAATACCGCCCAAAATAGCCCCAACTACAATCCATGGCTTAAATTTGCCATAGCGTGAGTGGGTATTATCCACCAAAAATCCCATGATCGGATCATTTACCGCATCAAATATACGAAGGATGGTCATTGCCCCCGTCATCCACCACATGGTAGAATCCGGTAAATCCAGGATATCCGTCAGGAAGAACAGAAGATACATGCTTACGATTGAATATAGCATATCCCTGCCAACCGTTCCAAGTCCAAACATATAACGATTATGATTTCTTTTTGTTTTTGCTGCCATAGTTATCCCCTTTTCAATTCAAATAGATTGAATATAGCCATTACCTTTGTTGTTCCTTCTCCGTTATATACATATTTGATCCAAAATCTCCAAGCATCCTTACCTGATCATGATAACCTGTACCGATAAACTGCTCACATAATGGTATCCCCGCCATAAGTGCCTCGCTGGAGCAGGTATAGGTCTCCACGCAATCCTTCAGACTATAATGGCGATTGGCTGCCCGAAGGATTATACCATCGGGATTTAACGCCACAGGCGTAACATGCTTCATCAAGCCCCCAAAACGCTCAATATAAAGCCGTTGTGATCTTGTCCGCACAGTAAATCTGCCTTTTTTCAGACCAACCACCTTTAGCCTGTCACTGCTTTCTGCTGCGGTGGCTAATGTTTGAAAAAAGCCGGTGAGGGCAGTTTCCTTATCCTCACTTACCGTTTCCCATATCACTTTGTTAGATTTATAAGATTTCACTCTATAAAATCTCCCATATTGGAAAATCCTGCGATACTTCTTATAGAATGCAACTTGTTCTGCTATGTCTTTTCTTTGTTCCGGCGACAGATACTTTAAGTCCAGCTCATATCCCAGACAACCAAAACAGGCTGCATGAAAACGGGTGGCCAGGGGTGTCTCCCGCAAGGTTTGTTGATGGGGCGTCCCCGAAACATGAGCTCCCATGGTAGATTGGGGATAAAAATAGGATAACCCCGTCTGAATTTTTAACCGTTCCACGGGATCCGTATCGTCGGAAGCCCAGATTTGCGGGCTATAGCAAAGCATGCCCAAGTCAAACCGGTTACCGCCACTGGAACAGCTCTCCAGCAAAATATGGGGTCTGGGGCCAAAGATCCTGGTCAACACCTCATAAAGACCCAGGACATAACGATGAAAGAACTCTCCCTGGTTATTTAATGCCGTAGAAAATGCTTCTGCTATATGGCGGTTCATATCCCATTTCACATAAGAAATCTTTGCTTCATCCAGAATAGTACTAACCTGTTCCACCATATAATCCCGAACTTCCTGTTTGCAAAGATCCAGCACCAGCTGATTCCTGCCTAATACCGAATGACGATTTGGAAGTTTCACCGCATATTCCGGATGACTCCGATACAAATCACTATCTTCATTCACCATCTCCGGTTCAAACCATAGACCAAAATCCAGTCCGAGATTCCTTATTTTATCTGCAAACGCCTTCATTCCACCGGGTATTTTCTTGGGATTTACCCCATAATCCCCAAGCCCCGCTTTGTCATCCCTGCGATCGCCAAACCATCCGTCATCCAATACAAACAACTCTATTCCAAGTTTTTTCGCATCTTTGGCAAGCCGCAGCAGCTTCCTTTCATTGAAGGTAAAGAAGTACGCCTCCCAGTGATTCATCAGAATTGGTCTATCCTTCAGCTTATAGTCGCCTCTGACAATATGCTCATTAATGAAATCATGCATCGCATGACTTGTGCCATGAAAGCCGTGAGAGCTATAGCTCATTACGCATTCCGGTGTTTCAAACTTCTCCTCCGGCACCAAACTCCATTCGAATGCATGAGGGTTAATTCCCATACAGACACGAACATAATCCCGCTCACTTTTTTCTACCATGCTATAGTGGTTACCGCTATAAATCATGTTAAAGGCATACACATTACCATAGTCTTCATTCGCATCAGCTTCTGCCAGTAAAAACGCAGGATTATGACGATTACTGCTTGCTCCTGTGGTAGAGGAATTTACGGTAATTCCATACGATACCGGTCGTTTGTGCAAATTAGCTTCTTTGATCCAGCCTCCATCCAAGGTATACATCTGAAAGCACTCATCCGGCAGATCCATAGCCATGCTCATAATACGGCGGATTGTGACAGGCGCATTTCCCTTGTTCCTTACTACCGCTCTCCTGCTGATCACATTCGTCTTCCTGAATACGGAATAATATAGGTCAAGATAAATCGGATACGTACGATCCTTACATACAATAATCAACGTCTGGTCGCCACCATAGGCGGTAGGCAGGGTCTCCATTGCAACGCTGCCCTGCAGTACTTCATGACTATCATAGATAAAATCAGTAACAAAGCTGCCATCCGGCATTTTAAACTCCGATGGACTGTAACGATAGTCACCCCTTCCATTGTCCGACCATTCCAGGCACATGCCATCCAGACAATATACCTCATCTTCCTTACTGTATCGAACACTGCTGCCCACCATAATGGACCTCTTTTGAGTCAAAACATCTACGCCATCCTCTTTACTTAACCGGCTTCCATAGTAAACATGTTCCAAATGGCCATACTTTGTTTTACCGATCAGATAGGTGGCAGCATCTGTATCCAAGCGAAAGCCCGTTTCATTAATTGTTATCAACGGCACCATCTCCTTTCGTACCTCCTGATACATACCGTTTCTTCTGTGGTTTCTTCATTGTTAATTGTGATATTCCTGTGGTTCTACGTATTCTCTATATACTTCTTCCGATACACCACGTTCCTCAATCATTTTGGTATAAAATCTTCCCGAGGCTTTGATCGTTCTTTCCTGGGTCTCATAATTGACATGCACCAGCCCAAAGCGTGCACTTTCTCCTTCCACCCATTCAAAATTATCGCAATAACACCAGTGATAGTACCTGGCGATTGGAAGTTTTGACGCACTGATCTCTTTTAAATGTTCGTAGATGTATTTCGACCGGAATGTATCCTGATTATCGCAAGTGCCATTCTCAGTGATATAAATCGGGCGCTTTAAAAGCTGATACGTATCACCGACACAACGAATCAGTCCTTTGGGATAGATCTCCCATCCCAGATCATTCTTAGGTGCAGCTTCCCTGACCCCGTCGCCAAACCCCGAAACACTGCTCCGTGTATAATAATTAATGGCTATGAAATCCAGATATTCTCCATGTACGATATCTTTTGGTCGTTTTAGGGGCCATTTGAAATCACCTGTGGATATGGCCTCGGTTAACGCTCCCTGAAAAAACCTGTCTAATAATCTGGCACAAATACAATGCCAGGGATTTCCGGGGTTTTTGGGATCAAAGTTACGAAGATGATTGGCAAAGCTCACTTTTGAATCCTGATATCCCATTGACTCACGCATACGATGTATCATCTGATAGGCTTTTATATGGCAGATTGCAATATTGGACATGACCCGCATCGTTTTCGAAATTGATTTTTCTCCGGGAGGCCACTCTCCAAAGTAATAGGAATTGGTTGCATATACATTGGGCTCGTTGATTGTTATGTACTCGGAAACAAGGCTTGCGAATTCATTGATTATAAGTTTTACAAAATCAAGGAAATACTTAATATTTTCTCTCTTCGTGAATGCTCCTTTTCGCTCAAACCACATAGGATTGGTAAAGTGGTGTATTGTCAGCAGAACCGTAATTCCTTCTTCCTTTAAATATTCCAGCTCCTCCCTATAATGGGCAACCGCTGCCCCATCAACTTCTCCTTCCTGCGGACAGATCCGCGCCCATTCAATTCCCATCCGATAATGCTCAATCTTCATCGATGTCATAAGCGCTGCATCTTCTTTCCATCGCTTATAATGATCCGTGGCCCGGGCCGGATTGGAATGATCTTTGATCTTCCCTCTTTCATACCAGTCATTCCAGCTATGCTCACACGCTCCTCCTTCGATCTGGGTTGCTGCCGATGCTACCCCCAAGGATAATTGATCGTTGAATTTAAATTCCATGTCCCCCTCCGCTTCTTTAAGATATATGTAGTTATAATGAAACTCACTACCTTCTGTCCCTTATATCAACTAATTAAATTATAACATACAATCCTGCAAATGGAAATTTTTATCATCTTTTCTGCATCCAGATTCTATGATTGCAACTCCTTAAAAAACCCCCTTGACATGTTCCATAAACACTGATCAAGAGGATTTATTTCGTACTTATTATTAACTGCTTTCTTCTATCAATAGGGTTTTAGCAATATTCATGGAATCGCCCTCTGGCGTACTCCTGCAGCTATAGCTTGCCTCGAATTAATGAAGCTTCTCCTTTTTTGTCATTAAACTCAAAACCAACATGATAAGGGCAAGTGGTATCATAAGTTTATCCAGATATCCTCCCGGCGGTGTTCCCGCACCAGCTTCGAAAATCAGTGGTTTCATGATACCCAGGACCATGCGAAAACAATATTCAAGGAACAACAAAAGATACATCAGAGGGAGCAGTGATCTATATCTGAAACTAACCAGTAACTGGATCAATGCCACAATTAATTGACTGACTCCCCAGAGTGCAAAAACGAAGATGATATTCTCTCCCCCTTTTGATAAGTCAATATGTGCAACACTTCCCGCGCCACCATCTGGCGAAAAAATGTGAATACAGCTTCTCACGATACTCACAACCGAATATAAAACAAATACATATACAGCAATTTTATAACCTTTGTATTCCTTATTGATACTTTCGGGAAGGATTCTTGAAATCAGGCTACTCATATAATTTTTCTCCTTTTATTTATTACCTTAATCCGGTACCATGCAAAACGGATTTATTATCCAATATTTTTATTTCATTAATTTCTATAAATTCTCACCTTTTAATTGATACAGATTACACAACACTTGAATTCTGAAATCATAGGTTTACAAAAATACTGCTGACCTCCATATCGTTTACTATCTTCATAGTTAAAAGATCTCTGTTTGTCAATTCCAGAATATTAATTAGTTCCTTTACAAAGCTGCCACTGAGTTCCGATGGTATGGAAAATTTATTTAATTAGGTATTCCGCAGATAACGTTCTGAATTGGTACGTCACCAATATATTTATTATAAAGATTATTATGATAGGAGACTTATGCAGTATCAAATTACAAATCAATCGAAATTACTAAGTCAATCCGGCGAGCTGATTCAAAAGGGTTATGCTACATCCCCCCTCTTACAATACCTACGCAAAGATGTGGGACTAAAATCCAGATTAAAAGAATGGGACTACTACCTGATTCAGAATGACAGTTCTGTCGTGGCATTAACTGTAGCGAAAAGTATGTCCTTCCTTCTGGTCAGTGCCTCCCTGATTGACCTGGTTACTTTAAAAGAAACTACAAAGAGTACTGTTGGAATTGCTTCCCGGAAGAATTTTTCTATGCCGGAATCCTCTGAAATCGGAGATATCAATTATCATAATAAGAATAACTATATCTCCTTTATTCACCGTAATAGAACAAGGGAGCTATCTCTATATATGAGAGGATTCTTAAACAATGAGGATTTGGATATTTCTTTCATTCTCTCTCAGGAACCTGAGGATTCCATGGTAATTGCCACTCCGTTTTATGAGGGAGATAAGATGTTTTATTACAACCGCAAAATAATAGGAATGCGTGCTATCGGAACTGCACACTTAGGTACTCAGACCTTTTCCTTTCCTGCGTGTAATTCCTTCGGTCTTTTTGATTGGGGACGAGGTGTATGGCCATATCATACCACCTGGTATTGGAGTGCTGCACAGGGAATGATCGGAGGTGATTTATTTGGCTTTAATTTAGGCTATGGCTTTGGAGATACCAGGAAAGCTACGGAAAACATGCTGTTCTTCAATGGTAACGCCAGTAAACTCGAGGAAGTCACTTTTCATATTCCAATGAATGAAAAGAATGGATATGAGTATAAGAAACCATGGCGGGTCACATCATCGGATGAACGGATACAGATGATTTTTACGCCTGTTTTCGAACGAAGTTCTAATCTCAACGCGATTCTTCTTTCGACCGATCAGCATCAGGTTTTTGGTGCTTTTACAGGAGAAGCTTTCCTTGATGATGGCACCAGGGTATTAATTCAGGATCTTTTTGGCTTCATTGAAAGAGTCGAAAATAAATGGTAAGTTAAAAAGGGGGTATAGCAAAATAGATGAATCAGCTATGGAGCAAAAGCTCCCTTCCTAATAATCCGCCGTCGATATGCTATCTGTTATTTCTTTTTCACCGGGATCCAAATTTCACTTTTATAATTGGGCTTTCCGGTATCAGGGCTCTCATTCCATAAAATCTCAGGACCTTCCACTGCCTCGTATCCTGAAGTTGGAAACCATTCTGAGTATATTCTGCCCCAGACATTCTGTAGTGTTTCCGGAAACGGACCAATTGATTCAAATACTGCCCAAGTTGCGGAAGCAATATTTAATACATCAAACTCTGCAGTCTCATTGCTTGATGTTGCAATTCCAATGTAATGATCCAATTCACCCTTTTCTTGCATTCTTCCTTCCGAAAAATTAGTAGAAGCATGAATCATGCCTTTTGGTTCTACATTTGAAATTGCTTTTAAATATTGAATAACCTCTGGTGTTAAGCATTCGTTCATTTTGGCAATCTCTGGATTAATACCTTCAAAAATAAGTGGAACTCTTTTCTTAAACCCCACTAAATTAAAAGCCTCTTTTTCTACAATACGATAATTCATTTCGCATCCTCCTTTTATTGATAATTGAAAGGTCATTCGGGGATAAGCTTTTAATTGTGTATTCTCATTTCTTGCTTCAGAGGGAAGAATACCATGCATTAAATGAAAAGCGCGGGAAAATGAATCTGCTGAAATATAGCCATATTTGACAGCCACATCAATGATTCTCATATCTCTGCTCTTCAAATCAAGTGCAGCCAGAGTAAGTCTTCTTCTCCGAATATATTCTGATAAGCTTACACCTGAAAGAAAAGAAAACATTCGCTTAAAATGGTACTCTGAACAGTAAGCAATTTTAGAAATGATACGATAATCGATATCCTCCGTTAAGTGTTCTTCAATGTATGCCATTGCATGATTCATACTGCTGAAAGACTCCATCAAACAACCTCCTTTCATTATCAATTTTATCTTAGCATGCAGTTCTACACCCGACAATCTGTGTACAATATAGTCGACTATCATGTATTCAGTCGTTAATTGCCTCGATTCCCTGCGCTTTTAGCTTTGCAAGGTTGTCTAACATGTTCTGGAGAACCTCTGGAGAATGTCCCTCCCATTCTACTACTTCACCCACTACCCGAAGCGATTGCCTTGTTCGGTAAGACCGTGTCGGATTCCCCGGGAATTTCTTATCTGTTAAATTAGGATCATTCTCGAAGATACCGGTAGGTTCCACCTGATAGATCCGACCCGGCCGGTTACCAACCGCAAGTTCTGCTCCCCATATCGCTGCATCCATGGTCGCTGTAAAATAAATAAAGTTTGCCTTCTTACGCTCACCATAATTAGAGTGAAAGCCAGGTTCCAGTAAATCCCCGGCCTTTAAATCGGCTTTTGTTCCGTGATAGAATGGTCCTGCGTCCAGGGGGTTATTTGCTGACTGTTCCAATCCGGTTTCCGTTGTTGGCTTTTCAAGATTATTCATAAAATTCTTCTCCCTAAAATTCGTTATGTGCACTTTTAATAGTTGTCTCAAGCCATCCTCTTTTGATGGTGAAAGTTTATCTTATTCCTATTCAATGCTTTTGTTTTAATAATACCCTGTACATATTAATCCTCCATGCTGCCAATGCCCGCGAATTTGGGCATCAGCACAATTTGCCATGTGAAACTTTTAATTTGCACACTATCCTCCCTTGACAAGAGACCAAATTTCGACATTTTTCACAAATTATCTTGCAATTCCACCAAAGATTCAATATACTATTAATAAAATTGAAAAGACAGGAGTTCCGTGTATCAACCAATGATTACTATTATTCAATTTTCTGTGATTTACTCTGTAATGATGTACATCACAAGCTTTGTCTACTTAAATCGGAGCAATGATAAAATTAATCAAGCTTTTTTGGCATTCATGGGTGTTTTACTCACCTGGATGGTTCTGAGTGTTGCTGTCGGCTATGAGGACTCTTCATCCACTCCACTCGTTGTTAATAGCATCTATTGGTGGTGCATGATGAACTTTTCCGTGTTCTTTTTGTACTTTGTCTATCGTTTTATCCAAAGAACATTGGATTTTCTGTTTTACCTGTTTGTAACTCTCAACACGTTAACTATCCTGTCCCGTTACCTGTTTCCGATTGACTATTCCGAGCAATCCTTCTGGCGGCTGTCCATCCCAATCGTGGCACCTGCAATGACGATAATTTTTAGCCTGCCTGCTGTTTACGCACTGTATCTTATTATTCACCAGTTCTTTTTCAGTAAAAATGTACAGCAAAAGGCACAACTTAAAATTATGTTTATCGGGATTAGTATTGCACTGATGATAAGTGTCTTATCGGAATATATTCTGCCCGTCCTGTTTGATGTTGTAGACCATCAGTCACTCATGTATCTCGCCTTTTTAATTTTTTCCCTGTCAATCTTTCTTGCCATTATGCAGCATAGACTGCTGGGTCTTCGCACGGACTATATCTACAGGAAATTGTTTCTGAATTCAGGCGACGGCATTATTATAATTAACAAGAATAATAAAATTATTAATATAAATAATGTTGCCAAAGAAATCCTGCATGATGATTACATGGATGTTGGCGACTTGATTACTGATTATATCAATAACTATAGTTTTGACATAAATTACAGTCATAAAGAGATCATATATATAAGCGGAGGGCGAGAGCTATTTCTCTCTATCTCCCAATATCCCATTGACAGCGAGGATAACAGTCCTGTTAAGTTACTTGCCATAGCAGATATCACTACATCAAAATTACAGCAGATGGAAGAAATGAATCTGCTTGTTAAAAAATCCTCCATCGATCAGCTTACAGGCATGTTGAATAAACAGAGCCTGCTTGACAGCTACAACGACGACAGTTCGGATTCAACGCCGAATAAAAAAGCTGTCATATTCATCGATGTTGACGATTTTAAAACGATCAATGACCTTTATGGACATCTCGTCGGTGATAGTGTACTTAACACTATCGCACAGCGTATTCGGGACTGCATCAGTGTGGGTGCAAAGGCTTATCGATTCGGAGGCGACGAATTTGTGATTGTTCTCTGTTCTCCCGTCGATGATGAGGCTTTGACGATTGCAGAGTGTATTCGCAGCTGTATCAAAGGCCGTACTTTCGCGCATGGTTATCTGCGATTCGAACTTTCTGTCAGCATTGGGGTTGTTGAGGGTGCCGATCCCCTTAAAATACTTGTCGATAAAGCGGATACCGCCATGTATGACTCCAAAGGAACCGGCAAGGACAAAGCCAGCGTATATTCGAATGATAGGATGCCTTAAAATAGAACTATCATATTGTATTCTCCGGTAATTTGATTTAAAAACCACATAGAAATAAAGCTTTCCTATCCGTTTATTATCCAATTCTTTCCTAGAGTGTAAGAAAATAATTGATTTTGTCAACCTCCTCCGGCAACTTTTGAACAATATACCTGTAATCCTGCGCAGTAAGTCCCAGCATATCCATAATTCTGTCACTGATTCTGTGATTAATGTTGATCCCCAGCAGTCTCGTATAATATTCCGAACTTATTACATCAGCCGTATGCATTAACAGGCAGTCTTCATTGTATTCTTTTAAAAGCAGCGGCGTGTGATGGTATTCAATAATATTAATAATGTCTTCCCGAATCCCCCATCTTCTGCAAAGCCAACCTCCAATTTCGGCATGACTAATCCCGTCTAATACGGATCGCTCCGCTACCAACTGGTGTATTCCGGATTTCAGCTTCGTTGCCACCTCATCTAAGTTCTCCGGCATACAGACATCCATTACCGGAATTCCAATATCGTGAATTAATCCATAGGTAAATAATTTATATTTTTCACCCTTTTGCAGCCTTTCTGATAAAAGAGTGGACGCCACTGAAGTTCCCAGCACATGCTTCCAATAGGTACGCATATCGAAGCTCCGCTTGGAGCTGTCACCTTCGGGAAACAATTGTCTGGTCATGAAAAATATCAATAGATTATGTACCGACTTCAGACCTAGTCTTATGATCGCTTCCTTAATCGATTCGATCCTTTTTCCATTCTGAAAGTAGCCCAGGTTTAAACTTTTTATAATCATTTCATTTAATTCCTTCTGCTCTGATACTTTCTCAGCCAGACAGTTCACATCCAAATCGGTCGGATACTGCAGCATTTTCATGATCTCTTGAATTTCCGGCGAAAGTACCGGCAGCTTCTCAGAATGATCCAACAGTTCAAAAATCAACTCTTTCTTCATCTTTTCTTCCCTTCGATCCTTCACTTATTACAAGTTTTTTCTTTTGTATTACTACCAGAAGTAATGTTGAAATCTTTATTGATTGACTATATAACTAAGAAAATTCTACAATAACTTTCTATATTTTACAATTTCTTTTTTAATATTTACGCAGCTAAAATATGATAGGCAAATTTGGCTAGCATGATCCTGCCTGGTGTATGGTTCCATTATAAACAGAAGCTGCCCAGTAATTTGCTGAACCCAAGCCTCCAAAAGGGATTTAGAGGTTCGTAAGCTTTTCTATGCTTTCTTGCTTTTTCTAAAGTGCAACCAGGAAAGAATACCAACAGGGATAAAATATAAACACCAAAATTCAAGTGCGATTACCCCAACCATACGTCCTTGATCCGATTCACTTGAAAACACTCCGCACATTGGCATTATAAAGCAGGTTATAAAAAAAAGTCCGTGTATGATAAGCAACCATTTAAGCCACTTATCTGCTTTACAATCCGCACTGATTGTAAGTCCAATAAAAAAAGTCGCAAGAGCCATCATGCCATACCCTATAAGATCATAGTTAAAAAACAGTCCGGACCTGGAATAATCAAGAACCTGTAACGTCTGTGTACTCAGATTATCTAAACGCACAGATGTTGTTTGTGCAAAATATACTGCAAATATAAACATTCCATACATTGATGTAAAAATCATTGCCGTATTTGCGGCTGATTTTTTATCATTCTCACACTCATTTGAAAATGCGCCTATCATCATTACAAATCCAATAGCAAGGATCATACATGCAAAATAACTCCCAAAATCAAAGCCCAGCAACATTGAAACTGCAAATAAACCTACTGATATAAAGTTAATACCGGAACCAATCATACCAATTTTTCTATTCATTTTTCTCATCCTTTCAAAATAAATTATCAACCAATGTTGTGATATATGCAGTTCTCTCTTCCTTCTTAGTTAAGTCAAAATTCTGTATTTTCTTTACCGACTTGCTGCCAAGAAATGCTACCTGCATAGCGGCTGTGAGCATAAAAACCTTTATTGTGATGTTATCATCAGACTTTTCTTTAAGCAAATTCATGAAACCCTGTTGCGTGCGAATAGAATTACAATTCTCCAAATAATTATTTAAGTCTCCCAAAATAGATATTCTTGAAATTGCAGAGTGGTCAAACAAGAAGTCAAAAACACGTATTGAACAGACCGTTAAGCGTTCTTTATCTTTTACCAGGTCCTCATCCATTCTGAATTCGCTGACAACTTTACTGATAATCCGCTGCACACATTCAGTTATCAGGTTATCTTTGCTGCCAAAATGATAATTGACGAGGCCGAGACTTACCCCTGCCTTCTGTGCAATCATACGAGCTGTGATACATTCCGTGTCACCATTGTATTCTTCAATCAATCCCGTGGTAATGTGAATAATATGATCTTTTATACTTTCTTTATTTACCATAAAAGCCCTCCTTGAACAACGTTCAAATCAATTATACTAAACACTGTTCAAAAAATCAATATTAAATACATTGTATTCTGATTTCTAATTAGATGTCAAAGTGGTGACAACTTAATTCAAAACTAATTGACACTTGCCAGGTGAATCATGAAAAACCCCCTCAAACGGATAAGTATCCAATTGAGGGGGGTTATATTCTATCAATTATTTATTGAAGTTTATAAAATTTGTTGCATGACCGGCGATAGATAAATTTTATAACTTTTTTGCAGATAATTGGTGGTTAACAATCGCAACCTTACTTTGTCTCAATCTGAGCATATAGTACTCTCTTCTTGGTTTGATACAACAGATTTGCAGCTTATAGATTCCTACCTGATCAGTCTTACAGTTTCATCAGCAGATAACTCTGTTAAATACCAGGTCGGTACGGAATTGCTCATATTATCAAACCAGGAAAGAACATCCCTTGCCTGGTTTTTCATCGTAGTCACCTCATTATCTCCAAAGGGAACAGCCCAATAAATTGACGAGAGCGTATTACTTGATATGTAGAAAGCCAACAGCCTAAAAAATTCAATGGGTGGTCTGCCTTCAAAATAGCCGTTGATCTGGCCTGTTGCAAAATGTGGACTCACAGTGGCACTCCATACAATTCGGTTGAATTCTTCCCATGGGTCTCCATAGTCAGAACGGTTGAAATCAATAATGGAAAGCGTATGCTCCGGTGAGATTATCATATTTCCCACATGGTAATCACCATGCTGATAGCACTGCGGTCTTCCGGAGAGTAGATGGCGGTTATGCTCAATATAGTCCATGATTTTTTCATCACTATCAAATTTGATACCGCAAGCCTTATATTTATCAATTTTAATATTCGTCTTGCGGTTAAAGCGAATACTCCAATCTTCCTGCTCTTTTGGAGCTGGGATAGAATGAATTTTCTTAAGTATTTCACCGGATTTTACTCCAAGTACATATTGCTCACTTTTTGTCAACTGCGGAAGGATCATCTCCGCATCTTCACCGTCACACCACGTGATTAGTGAATACACGCTTTTACCGTTATTGCAAATACCAAAATCCACGGGCTGCGACATAGGAACGCATAGAGCCGCAATCCGTTTCATCCCTTCATATTCAACCTTCCTTCTGTCGTATTCGGATCTATCTGCAACACGCAGAAGCAGTCTCCTGCCTTCCCCGGTTTCAATGTAGTATTTTTTATCACTTGACCACCCTTTATTGACAGGTTCGATTTTTATGAAAGTTTTGTAATTTTTTATGTCCTGCATGTCTCACCATCCTTATCAATATATGTTCCTCATGATATAATAAATGTGCAATGGTCTGGCTACAGATTATGCTATTTATAACACAAGCAATTACTCCGATATCTATTTCCAAATCATAATCTATTTCCATTTTTATCCCAACTTTGTTAA
The DNA here is from genome assembly GCA_023439505.1 of Bacillota bacterium. Lineage (GTDB taxonomy): Bacteria > Bacillota > Clostridia > Lachnospirales > Lachnospiraceae > Mobilitalea. Next base: position 407 of record JAEXNR010000016.1, on the reverse strand, counting down.
GGTAACTTTTCATAAGTTTCATGGGTAAAATCATATATCCCATTCTTATGGAGGGCGAAATTAACCGCTCGAACAAGTTCAGCATCGGAATAATTGTTCGTCTTCAATGTTATTTTTGCTGCTGTATCTCCCGCTGCAAATGTTGTTGACATTAGTGTAAATATTATAGCGATGACAATCAAAATTGAAAGATTTTTTTCATTTAATTTTCTCCTGTAAAATAAAAATTAATTTACATATTATCATTTTTAGATTTTAATGTCAATGGCAAAGCCGCTGTTGCCAGCTCTGAAAGGTAAACTTCTTTATATTTCTCTGATTTTGCTCAAAACAGTAATTGTGGAAATCTATCCTCTGTTTTGCCATTTCTCAGGTAGGTTATCCACATCGCATAAGCAGACTAATTT
>JAEXNR010000007.1 GCA_023439505.1 Bacillota bacterium | reverse complement strand
CAACTAGGGTATACCATTGGTGAGGATACATGAATGATTAGTAAGGAAGGAATTGAAGGAGGAAATAGAATGTATTTGGATGTTATGTTGGAAAAACTGGAATATACCTGTCTTCAGGGTGACAGTCATGTTGATATTTCTCAGTTGGTTTATGACTCCAGAAAGATCAGCAAGGGCTGTGTATTTGTTTGTATTAAGGGAGCTGTCTCTGACGGCCATGAATATATACGGGATGCTGTTGCTCAAGGTGCGGCGGCGGTTATCGTCGAGACAAATGTTATGGTTCCGGCTCAGATCACGGTGATCTATACCGCTAATACCAGAAGAGCACTGGCATTTATGTCCGCTGCCTATTTTGGGCATCCCGCAGAGAAACTGACTACCATTGGAGTCACAGGAACCAAAGGAAAGACGACGACTACCTATATTATGAAATCCATTTTGGAGAATACGGGTAAGAAGACAGGATTAATCGGAACCATAGAAAGCATTATTGGTGAGGAGAGAATCCCCGCTGGCAATACCACGCCGGAATCCTATGTGCTGCAGGAGACTTTTGCAAAGATGGTGGAGGCAGGATGCGAATATGTTGTTCTTGAGGCCTCCTCCCAGGGATTAATGCTGCATCGATTGGATGGATTTACCTTCGACTACGGGATATTTACCAACATAGAACCGGATCATATCGGTGCCAATGAGCATAAGGATTTTGAAGATTATTTAACCTGTAAGAGCAGATTATTCCGTCAGTGTAAGATTGGAATTGTAAACAAAGACGATCCTCATGTAGATGAAATCCTGAAGGATCATACCTGCAGCGTGGAGACCTTTGGGTTTAGCAAAGATGCAGATTATTATGCAGATCATGTTAAGTTAATGAGAGAAGCCGGATGGCTCGGTGTTTCCTACCAGGTAAAGGGACGGATGGAATCTGAAGTGGAGTTTCCTTCCCCGGGGCGTTTTAGCGTGTATAACTCCCTGTGTGCCATTGCCCTGTGCAGACATTTTAACGTATCTGCCGAGGAGATCAAAAAGGCACTGCTGCAGGTTAAAGTCCGCGGAAGAGTAGAGCTGGTACCGGTTTCGGATCAATTCAGTGTGATTATAGATTATGCTCATAACGCCATGAGTTTACAGAGCCTTTTAACCACGTTAAGAGAATATCAGCCCAAACGCCTGGTTTGTTTGTTTGGCTGCGGCGGTAACCGATCAAGGTATAGAAGATTTGAAATGGGTGAGATATCCTCAAACCTTTCAGATCTTACCATTGTTACATCCGATAATCCCAGATTTGAAGAACCTCAGGATATTCTAAATGATATCATAGAAGGTGTGAAAAAGGGACCCGGAAAATATGTGGAAATCATCGATCGGAAGGAAGCTATTAAGTACAGTCTTGACCATGCCAAAGAGGGGGATATTATTGTTCTTGCAGGCAAAGGGCATGAGGATTATCAGGAAATTAAGGGTAAGAAGTATCATATGGATGAAAGAGAATTAATCAGGGATATCCTGGAAAATAAGTAGTAATAATTACAGGAAAGTACAAAGTGGAATGGATCTTTTACAAAGGAGGCTGTGATGTCTTATTCTGTTTATGCCGATATCATTATTGATATTTCCCATGAAGACCTTGATAAGACATATCAATATGCGATACCCCAGGAGTTAAGACAGCTGGCGGTCATTGGAGCTCTTGTTGAGGTGCCTTTTGGAAAAGGTAATCGGAAAATCAACGGATATATTGTGGGATTATCAAAAGAGTGCAAACTCGAGGAAGAGAGAATCAAGCCAATCAGCGCAGTTGTCCGGGACGCTCCGGTGATAGAAAGTCATCTGATCTATCTTGCAGACTGGATCAGGGAGAACTTTGGTTCAACAATGAATGATGCACTCAAGACGGTAATACCGGTAAAAAAAGCGGTTAAAATAAAGGAAGATAAAAAAATCTGTCTGGCGCTGGATTTAGAGCAGGCCAATCTGTTGTTTATCGAGTATCAAAGAAAGAATAACAAGGCCAGAGTAAGATTGCTCGAAGCCTTAATGAAAGAACAGACGCTGGATTATGATACGGTAGTAAATAAATTGAATATATCCCAAAGTACCATTAACGGATTAGAACAACAGGGTGTTACCAAAACCATAGTAAAACAGATTTACCGTAACCCCATTCAGATGCAGGCCACGCCATATCAGGCAGTCAGATTAAACGATCAGCAAATGGAAATTACACAAAGCGTTATCAGGGACTATACCCGGAAAGAACATGGGGTCTATCTGATTCATGGAATCACCGGAAGCGGTAAAACAGAAGTGTACATGGAGATTATTGCTGCTGTCATCAGGGAAGGCAGGCAGGTAATACTGCTGATTCCGGAAATTGCCCTGACATACCAGTCGGTGCTGCGATTTTATCAGCGCTTTGGCGACAGAGTGTCCATCATGAATTCAAAAATGTCTCAGGGAGAACGATATGATCAAAGCCAGCGCGCAAAAAATGGGGATATTGATATTATGATCGGCCCCAGATCAGCTTTGTTTACGCCGTTTCAAAATCTAGGACTGATCATCATTGACGAAGAACATGAAACCAGTTATAAAAGTGAGCAGACGCCCAAATATCATGCCGTTGATGTAGCGATCAAAAGGGCACAACTGACGGATTCCAGCGTGATCCTCGGCTCTGCAACTCCGTCGCTGGAATCTTATCAAAAGGCGTTAACGGGAGAATACAAACTGTTTACGCTGACAAAGAGGGCGAAGGAAGCACAGCCGCCTAAGATTTGGATCGTAGATTTACGGGAAGAGTTAAAGAAGAAGAATAAGTCTATTTTCAGTGAAAAATTAAAAGAATTAATTCAAGATCGTCTGTTGAAGAAAGAACAGATCATGCTCTTTTTAAATAGAAGAGGGTATGCCGGTTTTATCTCCTGCAGAAGCTGCGGTCATGTAATGAAATGTCCCCATTGTGATATTTCCCTGACCGCTCATAACCAGGGGAATATGGTGTGCCATTATTGCGGGTATGAAGAGGCTGCACCCAAGCTTTGCCCGGCTTGCGGTTCAAAATACATTGCATCCTTTGGCGTGGGGACACAGAAGGTAGAAGAGTATGTCAGAAAAGAATTCCCCCAGGCCAGGGTATTGCGCATGGATATGGATACCACAAAGCAAAAGGGCGGACATGAACGGATCTTATCGGCTTTTGCCGGGCACAAAGCCGATATTCTCATTGGGACCCAGATGATTGTAAAAGGCCACGATTTTCCTAAAGTGACACTGGTAGGAATTGTTGCAGCGGATCTATCCCTGTTTGCAGGTGATTTCAGGGCAGGGGAGAGAACATTTCAGTTGTTGAGTCAGGCGGCAGGAAGAGCCGGAAGGGATGTGCTGTCCGGAGAAGTGGTAATTCAAACCTATCATCCGGATCATTACAGTATTATTACTGCTTCCGAGGGAAATTATAGCAGCTTCTACGAACAGGAGATGTTCTATCGCTCATTGATGAACTATCCGCCCGCAGCGCATATTTTGCTGGCACTGATTACTTCAAGAGAGGAAGAGAGTGCGAAAAGGGCAGCCGGCCTTTTGGGTGAGGCATTGACAGAACTGATTGGCAAAGATCAGGCAGAGGTTCAGGTGATAGGTCCGGCGGCGGCTAATATATCCAAGATCAATGATGTCTATCGCTTCGTCATTTATATTAAGCATACTGACTATGAGGAATTGATTCGGATCAAAGATTATCTGGAGGGTTATTTTACGTACTCTCAGCAATTTAGTGGTAGTAATCTGCAGTTTGATTTTGATCCTATGAGTGGATATTAGAAAAGTATTATCTGACAGAAAGAATAAAATTATATATTTTATAGAAAATTAAGAAAAATGTGAACAATTTATGGACTTTATCAGATTTTCTTGATTAATCATATGGATTTATGATATTCTATTATATCACAGAAGTGATGATATAGAGGAACCTGAAATGTGTGATCGAATGAAACAGTATGATTGGGATATCGTATTATATTTTGGGAAGGAAGAATTGTATGGCGATTAGAAATATCAGAGAAGTGGGCGACAAAGTATTAACGAAAGTAAGCAAAGAGATTAAAGAAGTAGATAAAAAGCTTCAAATATTAATTGAGGATATGTTGGATACCTTATATGAAGCCAATGGAGTAGGTTTGGCTGCTCCCCAGGTGGGTGTATTGAAAAGACTTGTTGTAATAGATGTGTCGGAAGACGGGGAAAATCCTCTGATTTTAATTAATCCGGTTATCCTGGAGACGGACGGTGAACAAACAGGTGAGGAAGGATGCCTTAGTATCCCCGGGAAAGTAGGCACGGTGACCCGACCCAATTATGTGAAGGTGAAAGCTTTGAATGAAAACATGGAAGAGATAATTGTGGAAGGTACACAGCTTTTGGCAAGAGCGCTATGTCATGAAATAGATCATTTAAATGGTATCTTATACGTGGAAAAAGTTAGCGGAGAGCTTCGCAACACCTTTGAAACCGAAGAGGTAGAATAGGTCTTAGAGATAGAATAAGTTTTAGTGGAAAGGAATGTCGAGTTTGAGAGTTGTTTTTATGGGAACGCCGGATTTTGCGGCAACGATACTAAACAGAATAATTGCATCCGGCCACGAGGTTATCGCCGTGGTTACGCAGCCGGATAAAGAAAAAGGCAGGGGCAAAGCCCTGAGCACTTCTCCTGTCAAGGAGCTGGCACTGGAGCATCAGCTGCCCGTATATCAACCGGCGAAGGTCCGTGAGGAGGGTTTTATTCAGACGATCCGATCATTGGATCCCCAGGTAATGATAGTAGCTGCCTTTGGACAAATTCTTCCCAAGGCATTGCTTGATATTTCGCCTTATGGCTGCATCAATGTACATGGATCGCTGCTGCCAAAATACAGAGGGGCGGCTCCGATTCAATATTCCATTATTGACGGGGAGAAGGAGACCGGGATTACGATTATGTATATGGATGCCGGAATTGATACCGGTGATATGATCTTACAGGGTAAGACAGAGATTTCTGAAGAGGAAACCGGAGGAAGCCTTCATGATAAACTTGCACTTTTGGGTGCTGATTTGCTGATGGAGGCGTTAAATCAGATACAGGAGGGGAAGATCAAACGAATTCCCCAGGATCATGAGAAGGCAACGTATGTGAAGGTACTGAATAAGGAAATGGGAAAGATTGATTTTGAAAAATCTGCCGTTCAGATCGAGCGTCTTATCAGGGGATTAAATCCATGGCCCAGCGCATATACCAGTCTCGACGGTAAAATGTTAAAAATATGGGAAGCCCGGGCAGAGGAAGCTGATACCGATGCAAGACCCGGTGAAATCATAGAAGTGAGAAAAGATGCCATTGTTACAGCCACAGGAAATGGTCTGCTGGTGATAAAACAATTGCAGCAGGAAGGTAAGAAGCGTATGGCAGCCGATGCATTTTTAAGAGGTTATCCGGTCGTTGCCGGCACCATACTTGGGATATAATTCTTGTTCTTAGATAAGAACAGCGAAAATAATCAGAGTAAAAAAAGAGATAATAATTAAGAGATAATAATTAAGAGATAATAATTAATAGATAATCATTAATAGGTAATTATTAATAGGTAATTATCAATAGGTAATTATCAATAGGTAATCATTAATAGGTAATTATTAATAGGTAATTATTAATAGGTAATTATCAATAGGTAATCATTAATAGATAATTATCAATAGAAAATTAATAAAGAAGACTATTTCACATGACGGGTTTGTGTCAGCGCTGCAATCACAAGCCCAAAAATCAAAGGCAGCGCAGAAATGAGGTGAATTTATGGGCGGTTTATATTATCCATATTTTGATCCGACCTATATTCTTGTAATTATTGGTATTGTATTATCCCTGGGTGCTTCGGCAAGGGTGAAGTCAACGTTTGGGAAGTACTCCCGTGTCAGAAGCGTGTCCGGGATGACAGGTGCCCAGGCTGCCGAGCGGATTTTGCATACTTCAGGTATTTATGATGTTCAGATTGAACGGGTTTCCGGACAATTGAGTGATCATTATGATCCCAGAACCAAGGTGTTAAGATTATCTGATTCCGTCTACGGACAGACTTCGATTGCCGCCATCGGTGTAGCTGCTCACGAGTGCGGACATGCGATTCAGCATGAAAAATCCTATATTCCGCTAAAGCTTCGGGGAGCATTGGTCCCGGTTGCCAATATCGGATCAGCAATATCGTGGCCGTTAATCATTCTTGGATTTTTCCTGGGCGGAGCTCAAATTTTAATACAAATTGGTATTATTTTATTTTCCGCAGCGGTTTTATTTCAGATTGTCACACTGCCGGTGGAATTAAACGCATCCAAACGAGCAGTTGTCAGACTGAGAGAAACCGGAATATTATATGGGGATGAGCTTGGACAGACCAAGAAGGTATTGGATGCCGCAGCCCTGACTTATGTGGCGGCTGCCGCAGCTATGATTTTACAGCTCTTAAGACTTCTTCTTTTGTTCGGAGGAAGAAACCGTGACTAAACAAGACAACGCCAGAGAGATTGTTCTGGATATGCTGCTTGAGATTTTAGAAGAGGGCAAATACAGTCATACTGTCTTACGCCAGACATTAAAGAGATACCAGTATCTGGACAAGAAAGATCGTGCCTTTATCTCAAGAATTACATTGGGAACTGTGAAAACATATCTTACCCTGGACTATATCATCAATCAATTTGCTACGCTTCCTGCTCATAAAATGAAGCCGCTGATTCGAAATTTGCTCCGGCTCAGTGTGTATCAGATTATAAATATGAATTCGGTACCTGAAGCGGCAATTTGTAATGAAGCGGTGAAGCTGGCCAAAAAAAGGGGATTTACAAAGCTCTCAGGCTTTGTAAATGGTACATTAAGAAATATAGCCAGAAATAAGGAGTTGATTCGATTTCCTCAGATGGAGCAGGATCCCACAGCATATCTTGAGGTGAATTATTCCACACCGCGCTGGCTGGTGGAACAGTTGATTGGCCAGTACGATATTCAAACCACAGAAGAAGTGCTGAAGGCTTCTCTGAAAGAAAAGGAGACAACCATCCGCACCAATCAATCAAAACTCACACCTGGTCAGTTAAAAGACATTTTGACTTCGGAGGGGGTTATCGTGGAGGAGAATGCCTATTTAGCGTATGCATTTCAAATTAAAAATTATGACTACCTAGAACATCTGACTTCTTTTCAAAAGGGATATTTTACAGTACAGGATCTCAGTTCCATGCTGGTATGTGAAGCGGCAGGACTTAAGGCGGAGGACATGGTTCTTGATGTATGTGCGGCACCCGGAGGGAAGTCCTTACATGCGGCTGAACAAGTAGAAAAAGTGTTTGCCAGAGATCTGACAGAATATAAGATTAATCTGATCAATGAGAATATTGACCGTTTGGGTATCACCAACATAGAAGCAAAAGTTTGGGATGCAACGATAGAAGACAATGACATGATAGAACGAGCAGATGTTGTCATTGCTGATCTTCCCTGCAGCGGCCTGGGAGTTTTGGGTAAAAAAAGCGATATAAAATATAAGCTGACACAAAATCAACAAAAAGAATTAGTAGAGTTACAACGATGTATTCTGATGATTGCCGGAAAATATGTTAAGAAAGGCGGTATCTTAATCTACAGCACCTGTACCCTCAATAAAGAAGAAAATATTGATAACAGGAATTGGTTTTTGGCACATTCCGATTTTGTATCGGAAAACCTGGATGAATATTTGCCGGAAGCCTTACGAAATGATACCACCAAAGAAGGCTATCTGCAGTTAATCCAGGGAGTTATGGATACGGATGGTTTTTTTATTTCCAGAATGAGGCGGCAGTCGTAAGGGAATGTATCCAACGTTAAGATTATTGATTCGGAAGAGTCTAAATAGAATAGGAAATAGAGATGGAGAATATAGATATCAAGTCCCTTTCTTTGGAGGAAATGAGTCAGAACCTGAAAAGCCTGGGACTGCCGGCATTTCGTTCCAAACAGATTTATGAATGGCTGCATCAAAAATTGGTTTCCGGGTATGACGAGATGACCAACCTTCCTAAGGAGTTGCGAGAGAAGATGGAGACATTATATCCGTTAGCAAAGCTGGAAGCAGTGGATTTGCTTCAGTCTGATACGGATGGAACTATAAAATACTTATTTCGTCTAAAGGATGACAGGGTCATCGAAAGTGTATTAATGAGATATCATCACGGAAACAGTGTTTGTATTTCCTCACAGGTAGGATGTAAAATGGGGTGTAAATTCTGCGCTTCTACCATTGGCGGCAAGGAACGGGATTTGCTGCCGTCCGAGATGCTGGATCAGATTTACAGGATACAGCACTTATCCGGAGAACGGGTTTCCAATGTAGTGGTTATGGGAACGGGAGAGCCCTTTGACAATTACGATAACTTGATGAGGTTTCTTCACATAGTAACGAATCCGGCCGGACTTAACATCAGCGCAAGAAATATAACGGTATCCACCTGCGGAATACCGGATCGCATCCGTGCCTTTGCCGGGGAGGGGTTACCTATTACATTGGCATTATCGCTGCATGCGCCTAATGACGAAATCAGACAGCAGCTGATGCCTGTAGCAAAGCAATATCCTTTACGGGAAGTAATGGCAGCGTTTCTATATTATTATGAAGAAACTGGACGCAGGCTCACCTTCGAATACAGTCTTGTGGAAGGAATTAATGATCAGCAGGAGCATGCCAGAGAGCTTGCAGCACTGGTAAAAGGGCTGAATTGTCATGTGAATTTAATCCCTGTAAACCCGATAAAAGAGAGAAATTACAGGAAAACAGAGAACAAAAAGATACAAATTTTCAAAAATATACTTGAAAAAAATAGAATTAATGTTACTATAAGAAGAGAAATGGGCGCAGATATTGATGCAGCCTGTGGACAACTTAGAAAGAGTTATATCGACAGGACTAACAATCAGAAGTTGTAACAAGGAGGTGCAGACTTGAAAGCATTTTCAATAACTGATATTGGAGAAAGACGGATGGTCAACCAGGATTATGTCTTTTGCAGTGATGATAAGGTAGGGAATCTGCCGAATTTATTTATTGTTGCTGACGGGATGGGGGGACATAATGCAGGAGATTATGCTTCAAGATTCTGTGTGGAGTTTTTTACCGGAAGAATTAAAGAAAGTGACCTGTCATCACCTGTTGCCATGATAAAAGCGGCAATACAAGAGACCAATGATATTTTGCTTAGTAAAGCAAAGGAGAAAACAGAACTTGAAGGTATGGGAACTACCTTTGTTGTAGCTACCATATTCGATAGCGAAATGTATGTTGCGAATATCGGTGACAGCAGATTGTATGTTGTTGGTAAGGAAATGAAGCAGATTACGGAAGACCATAGTTTAGTGGAGGCAATGGTGAAAAACGGGGAGTTGGACCGGGAGGAGGCCAGGGTTCATCCCAATAAGAACATCATCACCAGAGCACTAGGAGCGAATAGTACTGCCCAGCCTGATTTTTTTGAAGTGAACTTAGAAGAGGGAAATATTGTACTTATGTGTTCAGATGGTCTGACCAATATGCTGGAGGATGATCAGATTGAAGAAATTATTCGTAATAATTCTGACGATTTAGAAAAGGCTGCAGAGACATTGGTAAAATTCGCAAACCAATATGGTGGGAAAGACAATATAGCAATAATCATTATCAAAGTATGAAGAAGAGGTGAGAAATGATGTTAAAACCCGGTATGTTTATCAATGATCGGTATGAAATCATTGATAAAGTCGGATCAGGCGGAATGGCTGACGTATATAAGGCAAAGGATCAAAGACTCAATCGTTTTGTTGCGATAAAGGTATTGAAACCAGAATACTCCAGTGATAAAAGTTTTGTGAATAAATTCAGAGGCGAGGCACAATCAGCCGCCGGATTATCCCATCCTAATATAGTGAATGTATATGACGTAGGTGACGACGGCGGTTTACATTATATCGTGATGGAGCTTGTAGAAGGCATCACATTAAAACGTTTTATAGAGAGAAAAGGGAAATTAGAAGTAAAGGAAGCAGTGGGCATCGCAATACAAATAGCACAGGGAATGGAAGCGGCTCACGATAACCATATTATTCACAGGGACATTAAACCTCAAAATATTATTATCTCCAGAGATGGTAAGGTAAAGGTAACTGATTTTGGTATTGCAAAGGCAACAACTTCCAATACCATAACTTCTAATGCCATGGGGTCCGTACATTATCTGTCACCGGAACAGGCAAGAGGCGGATACAGTGATGAAAAGAGCGATATTTATTCTCTTGGTGTAACCATCTACGAAATGCTATCCGGCAAGGTGCCATTTGCCGGAGACAATACCGTATCTGTTGCATTGCTCCATATTCAGGGCGAAGCCATGCCGCTGAGGGAATTGGATCCGTCCATTCCGGTCAGCGTTGATAAGATTGTTCAAAAATGTATGCAAAAGAGACCGGAGCGACGTTATCATTCTGCTTCTGAATTGATGATTGATTTGAAGAAAGCCATTGCCAATCCGGATGGAGATTTCGTACAGATACCGGCATTCGTTGCAAGTGATTCCCCAACGATTAACATTTCAGATGATCTAGGGAAGATAAAAAGCGGTACCTTGTATCCGGATGACAGAGCTGACCTGGACGAGGAAGCCTTAGGAAAACTGCCGGAAGATGAGGAAGAAGATTTTGATACTGTCGATACCAAGGTGGAGAAGTTTTTTGTGGTCGGTAGTATTGTTACAGTGGTAATCCTGACCATAGCGATAATTTTCATAGTTGTTATGTTCATATTACCAAATAATAAGAAGAAACCTGGCACCGGAGAGGATAATTTGTCGCCGACGCCTACTGTTACGGCAACGCCCACACCTACCGCAACGCCCGGTGCGGATGCAACGACCTATAAGGTTCCCAGTGTATTGGGACTTACCCAGCAGGATGCAGAGTCGTCAATTAAGGCCAGCGATCCGACAGCATTTATTAAGTTTACTTCAGATTATTCCAATCAATATCCGCAGGGACAGGTTATGGCACAGTATCCTCAAGGAGACTCTGATGTGGAGGTAGCCTCTGAAGTAATTATTACCATAAGTCTCGGACCCAAATCCTTCGAGCTTCCGAACGTATATAATCTGACAGAAGAACGGGCGGACAAAAAGTTAAGCGAATTAGGACTTACCCTTCTTCACGAGTATGTCAATGACGATACCATAGAAGCAGGGCGGGTAATTTCCACCACACCGGAAAGACAGACCTTAGTTGTCAGCGGAGACAAAGTGACCATAACGGTTAGTACAGGGCCGGAAGATAAGCAGGTAACGGTTCCTAACCTTGTCGGGACAAAGGAAGCTGATGCAACAAAGCAGTTAAAGAATCTGGGGTTACAGCTGGGGAATGTCAGTTATGAGGCCTCCGCTACCTTTGCAAAGGGACAGGTAACCTATCAGAGTAATTCCTCTGGTCAGAAGGTAGATGCAGGTACGTCAATTGATATTATTGTAAGCACCGGTCCGGAAGATACTCCAGCCAGTGGCAACACGACAGTGCGCTACGACGGTATGGTGGTCATTGATGTTAATCCATTTGATTATATCGAGGATGAAGAGGCGGAAATTGTAATTGAAATGGAGCAGGATGGCTGGGACACGACCATCGAAGACAGGGTAATGGATAAGAAGGGCTTCCCGCTGCAGATCAATGGAATAGAAGGAGACAGTGCTTCTAATGGAACTGCAAGGATGTATGTAAACGGTGAATTGTTCAAAGTACCCGGAGATGCCAGTGAAAAGACCTGGACTGTAACATTTAAAGCGGTGGAGGAATAGCTTGAAGGGAAAGATTATCAAAGGTATAGCAGGATTTTACTATGTTCATGTGCCGCTCGAGGATAAGGTTTATGAGTGTAAAGCGAAGGGGATATTTCGTAACCAAAATCTGAAGCCTCTTGTTGGCGATGATGTGGAAATAGATACCAATGATCAGCCGGAGGGGAAAGGAATTATCGTCCGAATTTTTCCGAGAAGAAATGAGTTGGTGCGGCCTGCTGTAGCAAATATTGACCAGGCAATGGTAATATTTGCAGCAGCAGAGCCTGAACCGAATCTTAATTTACTGGATCGTTTTCTTGTTATGATGAAAAGACAACAGATACCAGCTATAGTATGTTTTAACAAGAAAGACATCGCCGGTGAAAGGGAGATGTCTCTTCTTAAGGAGACGTATCAATCAGGCGGGTATGACGTTATCACGACCAGCGTGCTGCAAGGTGAAAATTTATCGGATATTCTACAGCTGATGAAAGGAAAGACGACGGTACTTGCCGGACCCTCCGGTGTTGGAAAGTCTTCTTTAATTAACTCCATCCAGCCTGAGATACAGATGGAGACCGGCAGCGTCAGTGAGAAGATAAAGAGAGGAAAACATACTACCAGGCATTCTGAATTGATCTGTGTTGATCAGGATACTTATATTATGGACACGCCAGGATTTAGTTCCCTTTTTATACATGAAATTGATAAACAAGAGCTGAAAGATTATTTTACTGAGTTTTTAAAGTATGAATGTGACTGCCGTTTTATTGGATGCATGCATTTAAATGAACCCGGTTGTGCTGTAAAAGATGCTCTAAATAATCAAAAAATCAGCAGAATCAGATATGATAATTATGTAACCTTGTATGAAGAATTAAAAAATCATAAAAAATACTAAGATACCGATACATCATATAAAGGTGTGTGTTTTAATAATTCCTATACCAATGGTACAGTGTTTACTAACGACTGAGCAGAAAACGCAGGATTCTTGCCGGAATGCGAATGGAGGAAAGATATGATTAAATTGGCACCGTCTATGCTTGCAGCAGATTTTAATAATTTAGGAGACCAAATCAGTCAAGTTGAGAATGCAGGTGCGGACTATCTGCATATTGATGTGATGGATGGCAGTTTTGTTCCCAGCATAAGCTTCGGCTTTCCGGTGATAGCTTCGATCCGAAATCAATCGAAGCTAATTTTTGATGTTCATTTAATGATTGATGAACCGATACGATATGTGAAGGACTTTAAGGATGCAGGTGCGGATATCATAACCGTACATGCAGAGGCCTGCGGACATCTTCATAAGACTGTGTCTCAGATAAAAGAATTGGGCTTAAGAGCAGGAGTTTCCTTAAATCCGGCCACCCCGTTGAATGTTTTGGATTATGTGCTTTCTGATCTGGACATGGTATTAATTATGAGTGTAAATCCTGGTTTTGGGGGACAGACCTTTCTCCCCTTTACACTGGATAAAATAAAGAAACTAAGTAAAATCATAAAGGAGTCCGGAAGAGAAATTGATATCGAAGTTGATGGAGGTATCAAAACCTTTAATTTGGAGAAGGTAATTGATGCCGGTGCAAATGTGATTGTATCCGGAACTGACATCTTTCAGGGGGATATTGCAAAGAATATTCGTGATTATAAAGAAATCTTTCATAAATTCTCAAATTAGATAGTAAGGATAACGAGGATCAATCATAAAGAGAAACTAGGTGCTGATGGGTATGACAGATAAAAAAGGCAAGGTACTGATTGTTACCGGCGGAGCGGCGGATATTGAATTTGTAAAAAATTTTGTTGAAAATGAAGTTTACTCTATGGTAATTGCAGCGGATCACGGGCTCATTCTGGCAGATCTGTGTCATCTGGAATTGGATTATATCGTAGGTGATTTTGATTCTGTTCCTGAAACCCTTCTTGGGAAATATCGTGATATTTCCACACCCATACAAACATTTCCCACTGAGAAGGATAAGACAGATACGCAGATTGCCTTGGAACTTGCATTGATGCATAATCCTGATCAAATAGATATCGTAGGTGCCACCGGCAGCAGATTGGACCATGTTCTTGCGAATATTCATTTACTCTTGCTGCCCCTCCAATTAGAAGTGCCGGGATATATCATAGATCAACATAATAAGATCTATTTAAAGAAGGAATGCTTTACAATTGAAAAAGAAAAGCAATATGGTAATTTTGTATCATTATTACCGTTTACAGATAAGGTAAGCGGACTTACATTAAAAGGATTTAAATATCCATTAAACAGTATTACCCTTGCAGGTGGCAGCAGTCTTGGGATTAGCAATGAAATCAGGGAAGAGATCGCTTGTGTGGAGTTTACACAGGGAACACTTATTGTGATAGAATCCAGGGATTAGATAACATAAAGATGATACAGTAAGGAAGGTAAGAACGGATGAAATTAGGAATCGTAGGTTTACCCAATGTTGGAAAGAGTACATTATTTAATTCATTGACCAAAGCAGGAGCGGAGTCAGCGAATTATCCATTTTGTACCATAGACCCGAATGTGGGTATAGTACCTGTACCGGATGAAAGACTAAAGGTACTGGGTGATTTATATCATTCTGAAAAGGTGGTTGCTGCAACAATCGAATTTGTGGATATTGCAGGTCTGGTAAAAGGTGCTTCCAAGGGGGAGGGATTGGGAAATCAATTCTTGTCTAATATCAGGGAAGTTGATGCAATTGTTCATGTAGTTCGCTGCTTTGAAGATTCTAATGTGATTCATGTGGATGGTTCTGTAGATCCAATGAGGGACATAGAGACGATAAATCTTGAATTAATATTCTCCGATTTGGAAATACTGGAACGAAGAATATCGCGTACCGCTAAGGGTGCAAAAAATGATAAAACACAGGCTAAGGAGTTGGAGTTATTAGGCCGTCTGAAAGCCTATCTGGAAGAAGGTAAACTTGCCATCGGCTTCACCGCTGATGAAGAGGAACAGCTATGGATCAATGATTATAATCTTCTGACAGCGAAACCGGTAATATATGCGGCAAATGTCAAGGAAGATGATTTGGCGGATGATGGATTAAGCAATTCTTATGTACAAGCCGTTCGTTCTCTGGCAAAACAGGAAGGATCGGAAGTCTTTGTGATATGCGCTCAGATTGAACAGGAAATCTCAGAGTTAGAAGAAGATGAGAAGCGGATGTTCTTAGAGGAACTTGGATTAAGTGAGTCCGGGTTGGAAAAGCTGATCAAGGCAAGTTACAAATTATTAGGGTTAATCAGTTATCTTACCGCTGGACCCAAAGAAACCAGAGCATGGACGATCAAAGTGGGTACCAAGGCACCACAAGCTGCCGGAAAGATCCATTCTGATTTTGAAAGAGGCTTTATCCGTGCTGAAATTGTGAATTATCAGAACCTGATTGACTGCGGCAGTTATAATGCAGCCAAAGAAAAAGGGTTGGTACGTTCCGAAGGAAAAGAATATGTAGTATCGGATGGAGATATTGTATTATTCCGATTTAATGTATAATAAATGGTCTTGCGAATAGACGGAAAGAGGTGCTTGGATTGTATACGATGCTAAGTAATATCATCAGGTTTCCTAATTTGGGAATTGAAATTAGAAACTTACCCAATGGGATAGATATCTTTGGTTACCATGTTACCTTTTATGGAATTATTATAGGAATTGGTATGTTGTCAGGCTGGTTAATTGCCGAATGGATGGCAAAAAGAACGGGACAAAATACAGAATTGTATTTGGATTTTGCCTTGGTTGCCATAATTTCAGCTGTAATAGGCGCAAGAGTATATTATGTTCTTTTTGCATTAGATGAATTTGCAGATAATCCATGGTCTGTGCTTAATCTGCGGACCGGAGGCCTCGCCATCTATGGCGGTATTATCGGGGCAGTCCTAACAGCAATTGTCTATACCAGGATAAAAAAATATTCTTTCTGGCTTTTGGCGGATACAGGGTGTATTGGATTAATTACCGGTCAGATTTTGGGAAGATGGGGAAATTTCTTTAACCGTGAGGCATTTGGGAAATATACAAATGGCCTGTTTGCCATGCAATTGGACTTGCGGGATGTGGATTATGACTTTTCTGCGCCCCAGGCTTACTTGCAGACAAAATATGCGGGCAGGATATCTGCTTATGACAGGATTATAGAAATACGTGATAGAATTGTTACCATAGACGGCGCCAATTATATTCAGGTACATCCTACCTTTTTATACGAATCTTTATGGAATGTCTTTCTTTTAATCTTTTTGATTCTTTATACAAAGCACAAAAAGTTTGATGGAGAAATCATGTTATTCTATCTTGCGGGATATGGATTGGGACGCGTCTGGATGGAGGGATTAAGAACCGATCAATTGTTTTTGTGGGGGACTCCATTTGCGGTCTCCCAGTTGTTATCCGCATTGATTGTTATCGTAACCGCGGCTGCAATTATCATTAAAAGAACGAAGTTACTGAAGGGAAAAGGAGTCAGATAGAATCGATTCTTACGATGAAATGAGGCTTATTTACCATGTGTGACGGAATTAACAATATATTGACATAATTTGTTCGATTTTAAATTACGCTACAAGATATTGTGATTAATTGAGAAAAGAAGCACAGAAAACCCAAAAAAATGGGGAATTCTGTGCTTCTATTTTTTCGTTTCATACTTGATTAATTCCCTATATTAATATAAAATGGACACATAAGTGGTGCAAAGTGGTGGAAAGTGGTTTTAAAATCCACAAAAGGCCGATGATTGATCGTATTGCCGCTGGGATAAAGGGGTGCAGTCTTATGTTCATGGGAGAGTTTCATCACTCCATAGATACAAAGGGTAGAATTATCATACCGTCAAAGTTCAGAGAAGACTTAGGGGACGAATTTGTCATCACGCTGGGGTTAGACGGCTGCCTTTTTGCATATCCGCAGGGAGAATGGCAGACATTTGTTGAGAAACTAAAGACACTTCCGGGAACCAGAGAAGCAAGACAATTACAACGGTATTTTATGGCAGGTGCTGCTGCATGCGAAGCGGACAAACAGGGAAGAATACTAATACCTGCGAAGCTCAGAGAGAATGCGGCTCTTGATAAGGATATCGTATTTGTTGGCGTTTTAAGCAAAATAGAGATTTGGAGTTTACAACGCTGGGAGAATAACAACGATTATGATAATGTAGATGCAATTGCTGAGCATATGTCTGAGTACGGTATCAGTTTTTAAAGCAGGCAAATCATGATAACTATGCGAATAAAAGCAGATAGGAGCCATATGGTATTTGAACATAAATCAGTATTATTAGATGAAACCATAGAGAACTTACAAATAAAACCGGATGGTATCTATGTGGATGGTACACTTGGAGGCGGAGGTCATTCTTATGAAATTGCCAAACGCCTGCAAGACGGCAGACTCATTGGGATTGATCAGGATGAAGCAGCGATCACAGCCGCAGGCGATAGATTGGAAGAATTTAAGGACCGGGTTAGTATAGTGCGTAGCAACTATTGCAATATGAAGCGTGTATTAATGGAAGCCGGGATACATCAGGTGGATGGAATCCTGCTGGACTTGGGGGTATCTTCTTATCAGCTGGATACACCGGAACGGGGCTTCTCCTACAAAGAGGATGCACCTCTGGATATGAGAATGGATACGAGAAATCCAAAGACAGCAAAGGATATCATTAATCAATATAGTGAGATGGAGCTATACAGAATCATCAGAGATTATGGTGAAGATAATTTTGCAAAGAACATTGCAAAGCATATTGTGATCAGAAGAAGTGAAAAACCCATGGAGACAACCTTTGAGCTGATTGATGCAATTAAGGCGGCCATACCAATGAAACTTCGTGTAAATACCGGGCATCCGGCAAAACGGACATTTCAGGCGATCAGGATAGAGTTAAATCAGGAACTTGAAGTTTTGAAACATACATTGCAGGATATGATTGAATTATTAAGTCCGGGGGGAAGATTATGTATCATTACATTTCATTCCCTGGAGGACAGAATTGTAAAGTCCTGCTTCAGACAAAATGAAAATCCATGTACCTGCCCTCCGAATTTCCCTGTGTGTGTCTGTGGAAATCGTTCCAAAGGGAAGGTAATCACCAGAAAGCCAATTCTTCCTTCTCCGGAGGAATTAGAGTATAACAAAAGATCAAAGAGTGCAAAACTGAGAGTATTCGAGAAAACACAGGATAAGACATAATAATGAAATTAGACATAAGTTGGCTGGAAAGAGGGGTTATTGCATGGAGGCAGATAAAAGCAAAAGACAATCATACGATCACAGAAGGACAAGCTATATTGAAGGAAATACTGTTAGAAAATTGAGTACCGCTCCCGATATCAGGAGAGAGGAAGTAAGAAGGGAAAGATATGTTCCAAAGAAAAAGGAAAATGTCAACCCCAAAGCTTTTTCAGGGATCAATTTTGCTTCCTTTGTAGTACTGGCAATTGCTGCTATTGCCACGGTATACGTCTGTGTGGAATATCTTATGCTGCAATCAGATGTTACCCAAATGGATAAAAGAATAGTAAAACTGGAGAGCAACCTGACTTCACTAACGAAAGAAAATGATGCGGAGGATGATTATATCAGTGCCACCTACGATCTGGATTATGTTTATAAAATTGCCGTCGAAGAACTTGGGATGGTCTATCCCAATCATAACAAGGTAATCACTTATAAGAGTGAAGACCGAGGCTACGCAAGACAATATACAGATGTTCCCAATTAATCCGGTTCCGGTAAAAGAGGTTGAAAGCAATGGCACGAGCATCAGAAAGACAACTAAAAAAATTCTCATCACGAATGCAAGCAAGGTTATTGCTTGTATTTTGTGTTATTATTCTTCTCCTGGTTGGTCTGATGGGAAGATTAATCTTTATTGTACATGTAGATGGTGACAGATTCACCAAACGGGTACTGGCGAGGCAGTCCTATGTCACGCAGGATATTCCTTACCGGAGAGGGGCCATTATGGATCGTAACGGTACTGTACTTGCAAAAAGTGAACTTCAATACAAGCTGGTCCTGGATCCGAAACTGCTCCTTCTGTACGAAGATTGTATTGAACCGACCTTGACTGCATTGACGAGTAATTTTGCCTTGGAGGCGCAAGCATTGCAGTCCATACTGGATGATGATCCAAATAGCCAGTATAAGATATTGCTGAAGCATTTAAATTATCAGCAGGTACAGGATTTTAAGAAAGTAATGAGCGAAGATGATGAAATTATGGGCGTATGGTTTGAAGAAGAATACGTAAGAACTTATCCCTATGATACGCTGGCATGTGATGTGTTGGGATTTACTTCTTCCGATAACCGGGGATACTTTGGAATAGAAGAATCTTATAACGAGGAACTGAATGGGACAAATGGAAGAGAATATGGGTACTTTGATTCTACACTAAACATTGAGAGAATATTAAAGAAACCGGTGAATGGAGATAGCATTATCAGTACGATTGATATGAATGCCCAAAGAATTATTCAAAAACATATCAAAACCTTTAATCAAGACTTTGGCAGCGAAAATATCGGGGTCCTGGTGATGAATCCGAATAACGGTGAAATCCTGGCGATGGCATCCAATCAGGAATACAATTTAAATCAGCCAAGAGAACTGGAAGGGCTTTATACAAAACAGGAAATATCTTCCATGACGGAGGAAGAGAAGATAACAGCTTTAAACGAGTTGTGGAAGAATGATGCATTGGGACTTTTGTATGAGCCGGGTTCAACTTTTAAACCCTTTACCATTGCATCCGCACTGGAAGAGAATGTGATTACTGTAAATGACACCTATCAATGCGATGGTGGACAGCAGATCGGGCCTGATTATATTCAGTGCAGCAACAGAAACGGACATGGACTGGTTACCCTGCAGGAAGCGATTATGAAATCCTGTAATGATGCGTTGATGCAGATTGCAGACAAGGAAGGCAGACATGTATTCGCTGATTATGTGGATAGATTTGGATTCGGACATAAGACTGGAATTGACCTTCCGGGAGAAGAGGCGGGTATTGTGAAAAAAGAGGATAAAATTCATGCGGTAGATCTGGCAACGAACAGTTTTGGTCAGAATATCAATGTCAGTATGGTTCAGATGGCCGCAGCTTTTTCTTCTCTGGTAAATGGCGGCTCTTATTATGAACCTCATATCGTAAAGCAAATAATTAATGATAGTGGCGCCACTGTAAAGCAGTTTGATAAGGTATTGGCGCGCCAGACTGTTTCAGAAAAAACCTCAAAATTTTTACAGGAATCTTTGTATAAAACGGTGGAAGAGGGTACTGCAGGGGGAGCGAAAGTTACTGGCTATGCAATCGGTGGTAAAACCGGTACGGCACAGAAATACCCAAGAGGCGGCGGAACTTATCTGGTCTCCTTCCTTGGACAGGTACCCGCAATTCATCCTGAAATCGTAATTTATGTGATTGTAGATGAACCGCAGAATGTTGTAAGGCAAGATGACAGTTCCATCGCTACAAAACTTGCAAGCAGAATTATGACAGAGCTGCTTCCTGCGGTGAGCATTTATCCTGACGGAGAAATAGATTATCTGTTATCACCAGAGAACCTGAATCAAACACAAAATGGGAATGGGGGTTCGCAGGGAAACAATCAGGAAGCGAATCAGAACAATAATGTAGAGAACAATAACAATACAGAAAATAACAATACAGAAAATAATGGCACAGGACAAGAGAATAACCCGGGTGGCAGTGAAGGATCGGAACACGAAGAAAGATCCGGAAATCCCGATGGAAACTCTCAAAACAATGAAGAAGATGAGTTTAATGGAGCTGCAATTGAGTAATCAATGAATAAAGAAGCCTTGTAAGTAATAAAATGAAACGATAAGAAATACAAGGTTGATGGGAATGGCAAGAAACAGAACTTATAATAGAAGAAATATTTTGATTGTGGTGAGTGTGATTTTACTGGCTGCGTTAGGATTAACCATTCGACTCGGATATCTGATGATATTTAAATCCGAAGACTATGCTGCAAGAGCACAGGCACTCCATGAAAGAGAACGGGCAATTAAAGCTGAGCGAGGAAGCATATATGATCGTAACGGGATAGAAATTGCCACCAACAAGCCGGTTTGTACCATATCAGTCATACATAGTCAGATAAAGGATCCGGAAAGGGTAATTCAGGTATTATCGGATACCCTTGGATTAAGTGATGCAGCAGTCAGAAAACGGGTGGAGAAGTTATCCTCCATCGAGCGGATCAAATCCAATGTGAGTAAAGAAATAGCTGATAAGATCAGAGAATATGATCTGGACGGTGTAATGGTGGATGAGGATTATAAACGATATTATCCATATTCCAGTCTGGCATCCAAGGTCATTGGGTTTACCGGCGGAGACAATCAGGGCATTATCGGTCTGGAGGTAAATTATGATAAATACCTGAAAGGAATCGATGGTACGATCCTGACATTGACCACCGCATATGGGGTGGAGATAGAAAATGCCGCAGAAGACAGGGTGGAACCGCAGCCCGGCAATAACCTATACACAAGTCTGGATGTAAATATCCAAAAATATGCGGAGCAGGCCGCACAGAAAGTAATGCAGTCAAAGAGTGCTCAGAATGTTAAAATAATTGTTATGAATCCACAGAACGGCGACATATACGCTATGGTAAATGTGCCGGAATTTGATTTGAATGATCCATATCAATTGACAGATGATATTCTGGCAGATTATCAGGGACAGACACTAAGTGATCAAAAGAAAAACGATCTTTTGAACGGAATGTGGAGAAATGCCTGCATCAGTGATACTTACGAACCCGGATCAACGTTTAAGATTGTTACGGCAACCGCAGCGTTAGAAGAGGGTGTGGTTAAATTATCGGATACCTTTTATTGTCCCGGTTATAAGAAGGTAGAAGACAGAATTATCAGATGCCATAAAGCGGGAGGACATGGAAGTGAGACTTTTGTAGATGGAATCAGAAATTCCTGTAACCCGGTATTTATGGAAATAGGTGCCAGGGTTGGCGTAGATAAAATGTATGATTATTACAGACGTTTGGGATTATTTCAAAAGACCGGTGTAGATCTCCCCGGTGAAGCTAATTCAATTATGCATAAGAAGGAGAACGTTGGTGCCGTAGAATTGGCTACCATGTCCTTTGGCCAATCCTTTCAAATTACACCCCTGCAGCTTTTAGCAGCAACAAGTGCTGTGATTAACGGCGGAACACTAATCACTCCTCACGTGGGGATAGAAGTAAAGTCCTCAGACGGGAAAACCGTGAAAACACTTCAATATAACAAGACCCCTGGTGTGATATCAAAGGAAACCTCCGAAACGATGAAGGAACTCCTGGAATCGGTTGTATCTGTTGGTACAGGTAAGAGAGCATACCTTCCGGGATACCGGATTGGAGGAAAGACCGCAACTTCCGAGAAGCTTCCGAGAAGCAGCAATAAATATATATCCTCTTTTATCGGATTTGCGCCCGCTAATAACCCGCAGGTGGTTGCAATGATATTAATTGATGAACCGGTGGGAATTTATTATGGCGGAACGATAGCAGCACCTGTGATATCCGAATTATTTGATAATATACTGCCTTACATGGGAATCGAACCAAGTTATACTGAGGATGAAGTAAAACAGTTCAATATAGGCAGCTTTAAGGTCCCGGATTTTGTCGGGAAAACGAAAAAAGAAGTAAAGGAACTGCTGAAATTATATGATTTTGGAGAGGTCTATGATGATTCCAATGAGTTGTTTCCTTTGGGAGATGGGGATGTGGTCACAGAGCAATTTCCACTTCCGGGAGAGACTGTAGACAAGGATTCTGATTTGATTTTATATTACAAATAATATTGTCATTTCAAATGTTATAAAGTATAATAGCTAAGTTAATAATTCTACTTAGGATAATTACTTAAGAATAATGCCTGATTACTGGCAGATAGGAGTTGACATGAATTTTAGTGTGGTATTGCCTTGTATTATATCCTTTGTGGTTTGTGTGGTTCTTTGCCCACTTTTAATACCTTTTTTGAAAAGACTGAAATTTGGTCAGTATGTAAGACAGGACGGACCGGCGACGCATCTAAAAAAATCCGGAACTCCCACCATGGGGGGGATTATCATTGTATTGAGCATTGCGATCACCTCATTATTCTATATTAGAGATCATGTAGATATTGTTCCTGTTTTATTTGTTACCATTGGGTTTGGAATTATAGGTTTTCTGGATGACTACATAAAGGTAGTTATGAAAAGATCGTTGGGGCTAAAGGCCTGGCAGAAACTTTTGGGGCAATTCCTGATTACTGCAATTTTCGGATACTATTTGGTGAATTTTACGAACATTGGAACCTCCATGCTGATTCCGTTTTCTGATGGAAAATATTTGGATATCTCCTATATGTTTGTTCCTATGCTTTTTATTGTAATGCTTGGTACGGTCAACGGATCTAATTTTACAGATGGCCTGGATGGCCTGGAATCCAGTGTGACGGTATTAATCGCAACCTTCTTTACTGTAATATCCATTGCAGTTGAAAGTGGTGCGGCACATATTAATGGCGCTGACATATCACCTATTACTGGCGCTGTTGCCGGAAGTTTACTTGCATTTTTGTTGTATAATGTATATCCGGCCAAAGTATTTATGGGAGATACCGGTTCTCTTGCATTAGGAGGATTTGTTGCATCTGCCGCATATATGCTTCAGATGCCAATATTTATACTGATTGTAGGCTTAATCTATCTGGTTGAAGTGTTATCTGTGATGATGCAGGTTTCTTATTTTAAGTTAACCGGGGGAAAGCGGTTGTTTAAGATGGCTCCGATCCATCATCACTTTGAATTAATGGGATGGTCGGAAACTAGAATTGTGGCTGCATTTTCAATCATTACGGCAATATTGTGTCTGGTCGCTTTAATCGGAATTAGTTAGGAGGAAGAATGATGCAGTGGAAAGATAAAAGGGTTCTTGTATTCGGGGCTGGAAAAAGCGGTATTTCAGCAACAAAATTATTGCAAAAGCAAAATGTTTTTGTGGTTCTTTTTGACTCAAATACAACTTTAACCATAAATGATTTTATATCAAAGATTGATACATCAAATAATTTTAAGCTCATAACAGGAGAAATATCTGATGAAATAATTAATACCATTGATTATCTTATCTTAAGTCCCGGAGTACCGACGGACTTGCCGATGGTTTTAAAGTTCAAAGAGAAACAAATTCCTATTCTTGGTGAGATAGAATTAGCCTACGAATTCTCCAGGGGAAGAATTATAGGTATTA
Organism: Bacillota bacterium; assembly: GCA_023439505.1. GTDB lineage: Bacteria > Bacillota > Clostridia > Lachnospirales > Lachnospiraceae > Mobilitalea. The sequence goes on along the minus strand of JAEXNR010000007.1, from coordinate 533,259 downwards.
CCGGAACGAATGGAAAAACCACGACGACGACTTTGGTAGGGGAGATTATGAATTCCTATTTTGATGAAGTATATGTGGTTGGTAATATTGGAAATCCCTATACCGATATAGCACTTAAAACTACGGAGAAATCGGTAATCGTTGCTGAGCTGAGCAGCTTTCAACTGGAGACCATTCATCGTTTCAAACCGGATGTCAGCGCGATTTTGAATATTACACCGGATCATTTAAACAGGCATCATACCATGGAAAGCTACATTGAGATGAAAGAAAATGTAGCAAAAAATCAGACCATGTCCGAATGCTGTATTTTAAACTATGATGATAAGGTCTTACGGGAAATGGCAAAACGGTTACAGACCAGCGTTTTGTTCTTTAGCAGTTCCACTAAATTAGGAGAGGGGTTATTTCTGGAGGAAGATGAGATCTACTACTCCATGGAAGGCAAAACACAATTGGTCTGCAATGTGAATGATCTGAAAATATTGGGCACGCACAACTATGAAAATGTTATGGCTGCTGTGGGAATGGCGATTTGTGTGGGTGTGCCCATGGATGTGATTACAAAAGCAATCACCTCTTTTGTAGCGGTAGAACACCGGATTGAATATGTGGAAACGATACAGGGAGTATCCTATTATAATGACTCCAAGGGAACCAATCCTGACGCATCTATCAAAGCGGTGCAGGCAATGAAGCGACCAACTATTCTGATTGGCGGGGGATACGATAAAAATTCTGAGTATGACGAATGGATTAAATCCTTTGGCAAAAAGGTACGTTTCCTGATCTTAATGGGTGAAACAAAGAATAAGATAGAAGAAGCTGCAAGAAGAAATGGTTTTGATCATATTATTATGGCAGACAATCTGCGGGAAGCTGTTTTGATCAGTGCCGAAAAAGCAGTGTCAGGAGATGCAGTTTTGCTGTCCCCTGCCTGTGCAAGCTGGGATATGTTCGAAAATTATGAGCAGCGTGGGAAATTGTTTAAGGAGTATGTAAGGGAAATGCTTCAATAGAAACAGGAGTGTTAGCGATGAGCAGAACGGCAGGGGATATTAACAAAAGGAAGATGCATAGTTATTATGATTACAGCTTACTGTTTTTAATACTATTTTTAGTATGTTTCGGGCTGGTCATGATTTACAGTACAAGTTCCTATAATGCACAAAGGCTTTTAGGTGATCCCGCTCATTACTTTGGAAGGCAGGCTCTTTTTGCGGGTGCGGGGATTTTAATCATGATATTTGTTTCAAAGATTGATTATCATACCTATATCACGAATTTACCTATCATCAAGATGAAACCGGTTTACCTGCTTTATTTTATGTGTATTATACTTCAGACTTATGTATTAATCTTTGGTGATGTTATAAAAGGAGCGAAACGTTGGATTGATTTGGGACCTCTTGGCAGGTTTCAGCCTTCCGAATTGACAAAAATTGCAGTAATTATATTTACTGCGTACATAGTAAATCTGGCACCCAGAAGACTTGATAAGTTTACGGGATTTCTAAAAATAGTGATTTTTATTGCTCCCTTACTTGGATTGATTTTGATTGAGAACTTCTCTACGGCATTGGTTGTAGGTGTCATTATGGTTGCAATCTGTTTTGTTGCCAGTAAAAAGAAGGCTTATTATATTATATCAGGTCTGCTTTTCGGGGCCATCGGTTCCATCTTTGTATTCTTTGTATCCTACCGGTCGGATCGTATCAAGATTTGGTTGAATGTGGAAACACATCCTAAGGGCTATCAGATCTTGCAGGGGTTATATGCTATTGCCTCGGGAGGACTTTTTGGAAAGGGATTGGGAGAAAGCATCCAAAAGCTGGGTTTTATTCCCGAATCCCATAATGATATGATATTTTCGGTAATTTGTGAGGAATTAGGTCTGTTTGGAGCCTGTGCACTCATTTTGCTATTTATATTGTTGATTTGGAGAATGTTTATCATTGCAATTAATGCACCGGATTTATACGGGGGATTAATCGCAACCGGTGTTATTGCACATATTGCAATACAGGTGTTATTAAATATTGCAGTTGTTACAAATACCATACCTTCCACAGGTATCCCGCTTCCTTTTATCAGTTATGGAGGAAGTTCTGTGATGGTTATTCTTTTTGAAATGGGAATTGTACTCAGTGTTTCGAATCAGATTAAGGGAGAACGATGAATCACCGATGTTATCACTGATGAGTTATGCGGTGCTAATCACGCGGACAAAGCAGAATTCATATAGTAGTAGTATATTTCCTGTTTTGGTCTGAGGTGTGCTATGTCGAGTATCGTAATTGTCGGCGGTCAGCGTTTGAAGGGTGAAGTAAAGATACAAGGTTCAAAGAATGCAGCATTACCAATTATTGCTGCAACAATTTTGAATAAAGGAATTACTATACTGCGAAATTGTCCTAAAATACTGGATGTTCTTTTCATGATAAAGATATTGGAGGAACTCGGATGCAATGCAACCTGGGAAGAAAATACGTTATATGTAGATACAACGAGGCTGACGTCAACCACAGTTTCAGAAGACTCAGTGAGTAAGATGCGCAGCTCCATCTTATTTATGGGGGCCTTGCTTGGAAGATGCCATGAGGTAACCATAGCTTATCCCGGGGGGTGTTCTATCGGAAAAAGACCAATAGATTATCATTTGGATGCAATACAAAAGATGAATGTGAAACAGGAATTTCACGGCCCGGAGGGAGAAATTATTCATTGTACCACCGGCGGAATCATCGGAACAGATTTGTTTCTGGAATTTCCAAGTGTGGGGGCAACTCAAAATGTTATATTAACATCCGTTCTTTCCCAAGGGACAACAAGAATTTATAATGCGGCCAGAGAACCTGAAGTTTCTGAATTATGTAATTATTTGATAAAGGCAGGAGCAAGGATCAGCGGAATAGGTTCCTCATTTATTGAGATCATAGGTGTGAATCATCTGCATAATCTTGAATTTACTCTCCCCGCAGACAGGATTGTTGCTGGAACATATATGACTGCAATTGCAGCCGCAGGTGGTGAAGCTGTATTTTACGATGTACCGGTCATGCAATTAGAAACGGTAATTCGTATCTTAAGAAGAATCGGCTGTAACATAGAAATCACTGAGGATTTCTTAACAATAAGCAGCAAACAAAGACCACTTCCGATTGATGCTTTGAGAACTCAGCCTTATCCCGGGTTTCCAACAGATATGCAGTCCCAGATGCTGACGGTACTTAGTCTTGCAAACGGCAGGAGTACCATAGTAGAGGATATCTTTGAATCCCGTTTTCAAAATGTCAGTGATCTGATCAAAATGGGAGCAATGATTAAGTTAAATGAAAAGGGCAATAAGGCAATCATTGATGGAATTAAGTATTTCCATGGAGCGGTTGTCGAAGCACATGATTTGAGAGGCGGAGCAGCACTTGTGGTTGCAGGTCTGGCTGCGAAGGGAACTACAATTATCCATGAGATCACGAATATCGAACGTGGATACGAAAACATCTGCAGAGATTTTTCCAGGTTGGGGGCAAATATCAGATATTGTAATGAGAATGTTTGTGCATGCAATCCTTGAGGAAGGTACGGGATAGGAAATGAGAGAAAATTGGAGAAGGGCTTCCGATAGTGTACCAAAGAGAATAATGAAAAAGTTGCTTTTGTTTATGGTTGTAATTATTATTCCTGCAGCTGCTTTTATCTTGATTTTTAATATTAAAAATGTTACTGTATTGGGGGCCACCCAATATACGAATGAGGAAATCAGAGATAAAGTAATAACGACAAAAAGTGAAACAAATTCACTAATCCTTTATTTGGAATATAAATTCTTCAGGAAGGTACATATTCCATTTATCGAGAAAATCGATGTTGAAATGAAGAATCCGCATTCTGTAACTCTTTATGTTTATGAAAAGAGAATGATAGGATGCGTATCATTCCTTGGCGAATATCTTTACTTTGATAAGGATGGTGTGGTTGTCGAAAGTTCATCAAAACTCCTGGAGAAGATCCCGCAGATCAATGGATTAAAATTTAATAAAGTAATTCTTGGGGAGAAATTGGAGGTACAAAAGGATACCTTGTTTGATGTTATTTTAAATCTTACGCAACTAATTGAAAAATATGAATTAGATGTGGATGAAATCAGATTTAATAACAGCTATGAGGTCACGATAACGAGTGATAGTAATAAAGTACTACTGGGGAAAAAAAACACATATGATGAAGAGTTGTCCGAATTAAAAGATCTCCTTCCCAAGGCAAAAGGCTTGAATTTATCGATAGATTTGCGCAATTACAGAAAGGGAAAAGAGATAATAGGAAGACCAGAGAATTCGACAAATTAGATAAATAGCACTTAATTTCATGACAATTTAAAAATTATACTTGATTATTTGGGAATTTAAAGATATTATATAATATAGGATTAGGCACACCAGAAATTGTATGATATAGTGATTTTATCCCATGATAATGTGGTTTATATTAAAATTTGGAAGATTGTTCTGATGGAATGAATTGTATATAAGTTTGAGAAATTACGATGAAGGAGGAATAAACCTTGCTTGAGATAAGAACAAATGAGGCGGATGCTACTGCAAAAATACTTGTAATCGGGGTAGGAGGAGCAGGTAATAACGCCGTTAATCGAATGATAGAAGAGAATATTATGGGTGTTGAATTTGTTTGTGTAAATACGGACAAGCAGCACCTGAAAAACTGTAAGGCACCACAATGTATTCAGATTGGGGAAAAGCTTACAAAAGGTCTCGGAGCAGGGGCTCAGCCGGAGATCGGACAAAAGGCGGCTGAAGAAAGCAGAGAACAACTGACAGAAATTATTAAAGGTTCAGATATGGTCTTTGTCACCTGCGGTATGGGAGGCGGAACCGGAACCGGTGCCGCTCCTATTGTTGCACAAATTGCAAAAGAATTGGGGATATTAACGGTAGGTATCGTTACAAAACCTTTTAAATTCGAAGCAAAGACACGTATGACAAATGCAATCAGCGGTATCGAGAGATTAAAGGAACAGGTAGATACCTTGATTGTAATTCCGAATGATAAATTACTGGAGATTGTTGATCGACGTACAACAATGCCTGATGCTCTTCGCAAAGCCGACGAAGTCCTGCAACAGGGTGTTCAGGGTATTACGGACCTGATCAACGTTCCCGGCTTGATTAACCTTGACTTTGCGGATGTACAGACAGTTATGAAAAATAAGGGAATCGCGCATATTGGAATCGGTGTCGGATCCGGAGATGATAAGTGTATTGACGCTGTAAAACAGGCAATTACCAGCCCTCTTCTTGAAACTACCATACAGGGTGCATCACATGTAATTATCAATATATCCGGTGATATCAGCCTGATTGAGGCAAATGACGCGGCAACTTTGGTGCAGGAATTGGCAGGAGACTCGGCAAATATTATTTTTGGTGCTATGTTTGATGATACCAGTCAGGATGCGGCAACCATTACAGTGATTGCTACAGGGCTTGACGGCAGGTCAAAAGAAGTAGTGAAGACACCTGACTTTTTAAAACGACCTGCACAGAGTCCGATACGCCCTGTATTAAAACCTGAGGTAAGTCCCAATCGTAGTTTTTCAACCGGAAGTAATCCTTACGCAGCTTCCGGTCAACCCCTGCAAAGCAGTTCACCGTATCAAACTGATCCAATGAGAAGACCGGTAAATCAGCCCGCTACGGTAAATTCAGATCCAAGCGGTATTAAAATTCCTGAGTTCTTGCAGAAAAATCGTCATAATAAATAGAAATATCATAAAGAATAAGAGATTAAGGCTGTCAGATTATTTATTAATAAATAATCTGGCAGTTTTTTTTGTGGTGAGAATAAAAAAAACAACATGGATTGTAAAAAAAAGTAAATGAAAACTAAGTATTCCACACCAAGAACTGACATAATTTGGAAAACAAACAAGTTATAATCGGTATGTACAATAGATTTGCAAGGCCACTTTGGATGATTGACTATTTGCTGGAGGTGAAATTTGTATCTTGAGGTATACCCGGATATTATATTTATCCTTAATTTCATCATCGATCTCCTCCTGATTTTTTTATTAAGAAAGGTGAATCGAAAACGAAGTACATTATTAAGAATGACAGGTGCAGCGGCTTGTGGAGCAGTATTTGCAGTAATTCTTGGAATATATCCGTGGATGAATCTGCTGCTTCGATTCCTGTTAATGTATGTGATTGCATCATTACTGATGATTCTCATAGCATTCGGAAAACTGAAGATGGCGGATATGATCAAACAGCTTATCCTTTTATATCTGTTTACGTATTTTGTAGGCGGTTTGATCAATTCCATTTACTATTACATCAAGGATGGGTTGGTTACAGTAAACTTAGGTAACGGAATGATATTCAGTAATATATCATTAAAATTTATCCTGATAGTTCTTGGAATCATTACACCATTCATACTTTTCGGAATATGGATATTTCGTTGGTATCAGAGTCTTGTTCCCACAACTTATGAAGTGGAATTGTTTCTTGAAGATCGCAGGATTATGACCGAAGGCCTTATGGATACCGGAAATTGTTTATATGATCCTATTTATAAAAGTCCGGTTATGGTTATGGATAATTCTCTGATGAATTCACTGCTTTCAGATGAATTTCGCAGGGAGCTGGAAGAAGCAAGATGTTATATGAACAGCAATGATTATGATACCGGCAAATGGGAAATAGAGAAGGAACATCTACTTCGTCTCAGATTTATTCCGTATCAATCCATCGGGAAATCAGGAATTTTATTAGGGATTCGTCTGGATAAAGTTTTAATACATACAGGAAACGAGACAAAATATAATGAGAAGGTGATTGCGGCAATTAGTGATAATCATTTGTCTTCCAGACAGGAATATCATGTAATATTACATAAGGGGCTGCTATAAGTGACGTAAAAACTTTGGGAGGTTATCATATGTTATTAAAGTTATCCATACAAAACAAGTTTCAGTTTCGTATCATTCCGGATCTAAAAACCATCCTTTTTGGTCCGAGAGGGGAAATCCATTACATCGGCGGAGCGGAAGTCCTGCCTCCACCCCTGGATCCGGCCAGAGAGGCTGAAGTAATCAGTGAACTGGGAACAGAAAATGATGCTCAAATGAAATCGATTTTAGTTGAGCATAATTTGAGACTTGTAGTATACATAGCAAAAAAATTTGATAATACAGGGGTTGGTGTGGAAGATTTAATTTCAATTGGAACCATCGGTCTGATTAAGGCAATCAATACCTTTAATCCTGATAAGAATATAAAGCTCGCAACCTATGCCTCCCGCTGCATTGAGAATGAAATCTTAATGTATCTCAGGAGAAATAATAAGACAAAATTAGAGGTATCCATCGATGAACCGCTGAATGTGGACTGGGACGGTAATGAACTTCTGCTGTCGGATATTCTTGGCACGGAAGAAGATGTCATATATCGTAATATTGAGGAGGAAGTGGATCGGAAATTACTGCGAAAGGCCCTATCCAAATTATCTGACAGGGAAAGAATTATCGTAGATTTAAGATTTGGGTTAAACAGTGATGATGGGAATGAGCGGACACAAAAGGAAGTAGCGGATCTGCTCGGAATATCCCAATCCTATATTTCCAGACTGGAGAAAAAAATAATTAAACGATTAAAAAAAGAAATGGTACGATTTGAATAAAATACAATATGGAAATTATTTCTTTGTTCTTTATCGTATAAACAGGAGCCAAAAAGTGAATCATTAAATCAAGAAAATGATATGATTCGGAGGTTTCGTTATGGCTCTTTATAAGGTTGAGATTTGCGGTGTTAACACATCGAAGCTGCCATTGTTAAAAAACAGTGAAAAGGATGAATTGTTTCAAAGAATATTAAAGGGAGATAAGGAGGCAAGGGAACTATATATTAAAGGCAACTTAAGATTGGTGTTAAGTATTATACAAAGATTTTCTAACAGCAATGAAAATGTAGATGATTTATTCCAGATTGGCTGCATCGGATTGATGAAAGCAATCGATAATTTTGATATAACACAGAACGTAAAATTTTCTACCTATGCAGTTCCAATGATTATCGGTGAAATCAGAAGATATTTAAGAGACAATAACGCAATCCGTGTCAGTCGTTCCTTGCGGGATACCGCTTATAAAGCAATTTATGCAAAGGAAGCCCTGGTAAAGAAAAATGAGAAAGAACCCACAATAAGTGAAATCGCAGCGGAAATTGGTATCAGTAAGGAAGACATTGTCTATGCACTGGATGCAATCCAAAGTCCGGTTTCACTCTATGATCCGGTCTATGTGGAAGGTGGAGATGCCTTGTTCATTATGGATCAAGTAAGTGATAAGAAGAACAAAGAGGAAAACTGGATAGAAGAAATTTCCTTAAAAGAGGCAATGGATAAATTATCTGCCAGGGAGCATAATATAATTAAGCTCCGCTTCTTTCAAGGGAAGACCCAGATGGAGGTAGCAAAAGAAATTAATATCTCCCAGGCACAAGTAAGCAGGCTGGAAAAATCCGCATTAAAAAACATGCGAAACTACTTAGTTTAAATAGAACAAAAAGCAGATCATTGTTGTCCGACAATGATCTGTATTTTTATTGCTTCTGATTTATGCGGTAATTGATTGAATTCCATGAGACCGACCAATGGATGGTAAAATTACCCCAATGGAACATCAATGCCCGGGATGCGGTTACATGATTAAGCCGGATTACGAATACTGCCCGAAATGTATTAAAATTAATTGTCCAGAATTTTTTTTAATTCGTCCATGAAGGTATTCACATCTTTAAATTCTCGATACACTGAGGCAAATCTTACATATGCAACCGGATCCAGATCTTTTAGCTTGTCCATCAGAATACCTCCGATGATATGGCTGGGGATTTCCTTATCCTCACGATTGAAAATAATTGTTTCAACTTCATCAACGAGATTTGTAATTTGATCAATGGAAATCGGTCGTTTATGACAGGAGCGAAATACCCCGGACTCAATCTTTGCCCGGTCATAAGGTTCTCTGTTATTATCCTTTTTAATCACAACGAGTGGAATCGTCTCGACTTTTTCATAAGTAGTAAATCTTCTCTGGCATTCATCGCATTGGCGTCTTCTGCGTATCGAATTATTATCATCAGCCGGTCTTGAATCAATCACTCTGGTATTATCCTTACCACAAAACGGACACTTCATTGTTATAATCCTCCCAAGTATTTCCCCTTATTCTCATATGTCAAGGAAATCATCTATAATACATCTTGATTATATTGAAGATTACATTTCCGGTCAAGAAAATAATGACAGAATGCCAAAAAAGATAGGAATAATGCAGAAAATATCGGATTCAGTGGAGATAGAAAACAAATCATAGCTAGATACATTTAACAAGACACCTCTCTATGTCCACATCCACCAATATAATATCCACACCAATTTTTCGAATACAACAGCAGTCAATCACATATTCATGATCCCTTCCAAGAATTCCCCAGACTTTACAGGGACCGGGTACAATAATATGTGTAATTTCACAGGTTATTATATCAAACTCCACATCACAAACATAGCCCAGACGAAGACAGTCCCTGCAATTAATTACTTCTTTTTCCCGAAGTTCACAAATGCGCATATAATCACCCTTATTCTCTTCTTGGTTTATTATATGCGTATTTGATGAAAATGTCCCTATGGGATCTTATCTCTTTAAAAATCAATATGGAAGCGCAGCAATTGTTTGTTCAAGTTCAATCAACTGCTGCTTTGAAGGCAGGTAATTGATACGTATCGGATCCAAAATGATTTCAAAACCCATATCGGTCAATGCCTGATTCACCAGTCCGATACTCTGTCCGCTCCAACCATAGGAGCCAAAAGCAAATCCCTTCTTTAACTTTGGAGCCAGTCCCTTTAGATCGGATAAGAAGGCGGCTACATTTGGCAGCATGCCATTGTTCACAGTGGGCGAACCTACGATGATGTACTGAGCATTTAATGCTTCCGTCATAATCTCAGCCAGGCTATTCACCTTTAAATCCATAAGTACCGCATTGGTTCCTCTCTTTGTGAAACCTTCCAGAATAGAAAGCGCCATTTTTTCCGTGGAATGCCACATGGTATCATACACAATCAAAGCAGTATCTTCCGGTGTCTCATCAGCAAATTTGTGATATTCGGCTAATATTTCTTTGACATAGCCTCTCCAGATCACGCCGTGACTCGGAGCGATCAAATCGATATCCATCCCCTCAATCAGGGATAATACTTTATTTGTTTGCGCTCCGAAAGGCATCAATATGTTGGCATAATAATCTCTGGCTTCATACATTACCTGTGCGATATTTACTTCATCGTCAAAATGTCTGTTGGAAGTATAATGCTGCCCCAACGCATCATTGGAGAACAGAATTTTCTCCTCCGGACAATAAGTAACCATATTATCCGGCCAATGAAGCATAGGAGTGGTAATAAAGGTAATACTTCTCTTACCAAGGGAAAAGGCTTCTCCTGCCTTTACCTCGTGATAAGGATAGGAATCACCGTAATGCGCCTTCAGGCCTTTTAATCCGCTGGGAGATGATGTAACAATTGTAGCATTCGTTGCAACCTTCATGATAGCCGGAATCGAGCCGGAATGATCCATCTCCACATGATTTGAAATCAGGTAATCAATTTTGGAAGGATCGATAATTTCGCTGATCCGATCAATCAGTTCCTGCGAAAAGGATTCCTTTACTGTATCAATCAGGGCTATTTTTTCATCAATAATAAGATAAGCATTATAGGTGGTCCCCCTTTTGATTGCGTATCCGTGGAAATCCCGCAGATTCCAGTCCACAACCCCAACATAGTAGACACCGGGTTTTATTTCAAGTTTATTCATTGTTATCTTGTCCTCCTTAAAAGTAGTAATAATTATCGTTATAGTAATATGAATTGTAAAATTTGTCAATCTTTTATCCGGCGAAACTAACAATTCAAACGGTACCTGATGATTTATATCATAAGTTATTTTACAAAATAAATAAATACCTTTTTATGATAAAAAATTTAAAATTAATTTTCAAAGTTACTGGTTCACTCCTCATATAATAATGAACACATTGATTTCGATAAATAATTTCGAAAAGGAGTATTTGCATCCGTCAGTACTTTGGTTCTATATTTTAGAACCTTATGTACTGCTACGTGATGCAGCTAAGCGCCAGCGGCTCCGCTTCGGAATCATTTGTCGAAATCATATTCATGGCCTTGAATGGGGAGTGAACTGTAACTTTTCAAATCAGTGTCCGTATAGTATTGCCTATTAGTATAGGAAGAAATAGCGTGAATTATATGAAACCACGTTATGAAAAAGGTGAAGTTTGTTCTTGTTTCCAAATAAATACTAAAATATGCATAATATTGCCATTCACACTTGCTATATAAGATATCCTTTGTTATACTACTACCCATAAGCAAATGATTCCTTCCCTGTAGGAGAGACTCGGAAGGAGTAGTATATGTTTCGTAAAGTGTATAGTGCCGCCATTCACGGCATTGAGGGGCTTATTGTGTCTGTTGAGGCAGATGTGAGTGATGGCCTTCCCCTGTTTGACATGGTTGGATACCTGGGTTCAGAGGTGAAGGAAGCCAGGGAAAGGGTAAGAATAGCCATAAAAAATGCCGGATATCTGCTTCCTGCCAAACGAATCACAATTAATTTATCACCGGCGGATATCAGAAAAGCGGGAACGGCTTTTGATCTGCCGGTGGCCATTGCAATTCTTGCTGCTTTCGGTTATATACCGGAAGATAATCTGAACGATATCCTGATGATTGGAGAACTTAGTCTTAATGGTACCATTAACAAGGTCAATGGTGTCTTGCCCATCGTATATGCGGCAAAACAACATCAGTTCAAACGGTGTATCGTACCCGGAGAAAATGCCGGTGAGGGTGCCGCAGTGGGAGGTATTTCGATCTTTGGAATAGCTACCTTAACGGAAGCGGTAGAACTTTTAAATGAAAAGAGAACCTTTGAAACCTGTACCATCGATGTCACCAGTCTGATGAGGGGAAATGTTGCGGAAAACCGGATTGATTTTAATGAGGTGGCAGGTCAGATTGCTGCTAAGAGGGCGATTGAAATTGCGGTTTCGGGGATGCATAACATTCTGATGATTGGCCCGCCAGGATCAGGTAAAACCATGCTGGCAAAGTGTATTCCCGGCATCATGCCGGAGCTATCCTTTGAAGAAAGTATGGAAATATCCAAGATATACAGTATCACAGGTTTGATGGGGGAGCATGCACTAATCACGAGACGACCCTTTAGAAGCCCGCATCATACCATAACGACCACCGCTTTGGTAGGCGGTGGGATGATACCAAGGCCAGGTGAAATCAGCCTGGCACATCTGGGAGTCTTATTTTTAGATGAGCTTCCTGAATTTCAGAAAAATACCATAGAAGTATTAAGGCAGCCCCTGGAAGAAAAAGAAGTAACAATCGCAAGATTAGGCGGGGCATTTCGTTATCCTGCGGGGTTTATGCTGGTTGCAGCTATGAATCCCTGTAATTGCGGCTATTACCCGGATCGCAATAGATGTACCTGTTCCGTTCCAATGGTAAAACGCTACCTGAATAAAATCTCCCAGCCGCTCCTGGATCGCTTCGATATTTGCATTGAAGCGCTGCAGATGAATTACAGGGACTTAGAGAGAAAGGAGAACCAGGAAAGCTCAAAAGACATCAGAAAACGCGTAAGTAAAGCAAGAAATATTCAGATGGAACGATATAAAGATCAAAATATTTATTTTAATTCTCAGCTGACGCCGAAGACCATTAAGAAATATTGTAAATTAGGGAATAAAGAACAGGCATTGCTTGAGCAGGCATTTGAGAAGTTAAACTTAAGTGCCAGAGCATATCACAGAATATTAAAAGTTGCCAGAACCATTGCCGATCTTGAGGAGAGTGAAGCAATTCTGGTAAAACATATCAGTGAAGCAATCTGTTACAGAAGCCTTGATCAAAAATATTGGGGGGAATAGGAGAGGTTTATGGAGAAGAAAGAATATGCATTTTGGCTTAGTAATATAAAAAATATCGGTCCTGTAAAAATAGATGATTTGATGAATTATTTTGGTGGACCGGATGAAATCTTTCATGCTCCTTCAGAGAGTTTGAAGAAACTAAGCGAAAAGTGGATCACAGATAAAAGATTTCGTTTTACTGATAAAGATGTATATGAAATTATAACAAGCAGGGATCCGCAAAAAATTCAAAGAGAATATGCTAATTTAGAGAAAAACGGCATATATTTTGTTTCAAAGGAGGATGATATCTATCCTGAAAAACTAAGAGAAATTTATGCTCCCCCATATGCCCTTTATTATAAGGGAAAACTGCCCGCAAAAAAGGAAAAGATGATTGCCATAGTGGGAGCAAGAAATTGCAGTGCGTATGGAATGGAGATGGCAAAATTTTTTGCCGGGAAATTAGCAAAGGCAGGAATCTCAATTATCAGCGGTCTTGCCCGCGGTATTGATTCCGGAGCACATAAAGGAGTCTTGTCGGAAGATGGAATTACGTATGGAGTGTTAGGCTGCGGAATTGATATCTGTTATCCGAAAGAAAACCAGGATCTCTATCAAAGGATGCAAATAAAAGGTGGTATTATTTCGGAATATGCGCCCAAAATCCCGCCTTTTGCCGGTAATTTTCCTATGAGAAACCGTTTGATCAGCGGACTAAGTGACGCTGTACTGGTGATAGAAGCAAAAGAAAAGAGCGGTTCCCTGATTACAGTTGATATGGGATTGGAACAGGGAAAAGAAATTTATGCCCTACCCGGCAGAGTTGGTGACAGTTTAAGTGAGGGTTGTAATAATTTGATAAAAATGGGGGCAAAATTAGTTACGACACCAAAGGATATTCTCGAAGAAATGATAGAGAATTATGAGCAATATATGGATTTCACGAAAAAAAATAATAATTCGCTTGAAACGGCAGGTAAAATAGTGTATGCTTGTTTAAGTTTAGAGCCAAAACATATTGATGAAATAGCTTACCAGACAGGGCTATCTGTAGATGCTCTGGTTGAGCAATTGCTGATGTTGGAACTAAGTGGCATGGCAAAACAAATAATAAAAAACTACTATTGTATACAATAATAAAAATGGGTTGAAAGACACCTATTACCGCATAGAAATGAGGGGACAGCATCATGCCAAGAAATCTTGTAATCGTTGAATCTCCGGCTAAGGCAAAAACAATAAAGAAATTCTTGGGAAATAATTTTGAAGTTCTTGCATCAAACGGACATGTAAGAGACTTGCCAAAAAGCCAAATGGGTATCGATATAGATCATAATTTTGAACCGAAATATATTACCATCAGAGGAAAGGGAGACCTTCTTGCGAAATTAAGAAAAGAAGTGAAGAAGGCGGATAAAGTATATCTGGCAACTGACCCTGACCGGGAGGGGGAAGCAATCTCCTGGCATCTTTCCCAAACATTGAAACTGGATCAGAAGGACTCCAGCAGAATTACATTTAATGAAATTACGAAAAATGCAGTGAAATCCTCCATAAAGCAGGCGAGAGACATTGATATGGATCTTGTCAATGCGCAGCAGACAAGAAGAATACTGGATCGTATGGTTGGATACCGGATAAGTCCGCTCCTTTGGGACAAAATCAAGAGGGGACTCAGTGCCGGAAGGGTACAATCCGTTGCACTTCGCATTATCTGTGACAGAGAAGATGAGATCAACGCATTTGTACCGGAAGAATACTGGACGCTGGAGGCTCAATTTAGCATTAAAGGCAGGAAAAAGCCGCTGATTGCAAAATTAAATTCTAAAAAAGAGATCCGTTCAGAAGACGAAATGAATCAGATACTGAAACAACTGGAAAATGCTGAATTTATTGTGAAAGAAATTAAAAAGGGAGAGCGCATCAGGAAAGCACCCCTTCCTTTTACCACCAGTACATTACAGCAGGAGGCAGCAAAGGAGTTAAATTTTTCAACTCAAAAAACCATGCAGCTGGCACAGCAGCTCTATGAAGGAATTGATATCAAAGGGCAGGGAACAGTGGGATTAATTACCTATCTTCGTACCGATTCCATTAGAATCAGTGATGAAGCGGATCAATTAGCAAAAGAATATGTAAAGACCAATTATGGAGAAAATTTTGTTGCAGTAGAAGAAAACCAGGGGCGCAGCGGTAAGAAGATACAAGATGCTCATGAGGCAATCCGCCCTACTTATATAGAGTTTGCCCCGGCCATTGTGAAAGAATCACTCAGCAGGGATCAGTTCCGCTTATATCAATTAATATGGAGAAGATTCATTGCCAGCAGAATGCAGCCGGCAAAATATGAGACCACCTCTATTAAGATTTATGGTAATGAATTACGTTTTACAACAGCAACATCCAAGCTTGTTTTTGAAGGCTTTCTGAGCGTGTATGCTATGGAAGATGATGAAGAAGGGCAGGGGATAGCTTTTGATCATATTGAAGAAGGTGATACGCTGGAGCTGTCAGAATTAAATAAAGGGCAGCATTTTACCCAGCCGCCTCCCCATTATACGGAAGCCTCACTGGTAAAAACCCTGGAGGAACTTGGCATTGGAAGACCCAGTACCTACGCACCTACCATAACAACGATTATTGCCAGAAGATATGTTGCCAAAGAAAATAAGAATCTCTATGTGACGGAATTGGGAGAGGCCGTCAACAGTATCATGAAGTGTGCCTTTCCAAGTATTGTAGATGTTAATTTCACTGCTAACATGGAATCACTGCTGGATTCCGTAGAAGACGGAAGCTTGAACTGGAGAACCATTATCAGCAATTTCTATCCGGATCTGGAAGAAGCGGTGGCCAATGCCCAGACAGAACTTGAAAAAATAAAGATAGAAGATGAAGTGACAGAGGAAATCTGTGAAGTTTGCGGAAGAAATATGGTAGTAAAATACGGTCCTCATGGCAAATTTCTAGCCTGTCCGGGTTTTCCAGACTGCAAAAATACAAAACCTTATCTTGAGAAAATAGGTGTTCCCTGTCCGATCTGCGGAGATGATTTGGTAATTCGTAAGACCAAAAAAGGCAGAAAGTATTACGGATGCATCAATAATCCGGATTGTGAGTTTATGTCATGGCAAAAACCGGTGAATAAACGTTGTGAGAAATGTGGCTCAATGTTACTGGAAAAAGGAAATAAACTGGTATGTCAGGATGAAAAATGCGGCTATGCAATCAGTAATAGTGCAGAAAAATAATTGCTTCCTAATAAAACAACTTAAATTGGATATAAAAATAAAAAAAACAGTCTAAAATGTGCGTCAAAACAATGAAAACACTATTGTTTTTCACAATAACATATGATAATATTGAAAAGGTAGTACAATTGAAAGATTTGTGGTTGTTTGACTTATTCTAACAGATTTAATAATACTTATTTTTATAAATATTATGAAACCTTAGGGGAGGATAAGAAGAAATAGGGAGGAACCGTTAATGAGTGTACAATTGCTGGATAAGACAAGAAAGATTAATAACTTGTTGCATAATAATAATTCGCACAAAGTAGTTTTTAATGACATCTGTGTTGTCTTAAGTGAGATACTGGCATCCAATGTATTGGTGATTAGTCGTAAAGGTAAGGTTCTTGGAGTAAAGAATCGCAACGATATCATTGAAATTAAGGAATTGATCAAAGACGCTGTAGGCAGGCATATTGATGGCTTATTAAATGAACGTCTTCTTAATATTTTATCCACCAAAGAAAATGTGAATTTGAGGACCCTGGGATTTGAATTTGATAATGTTGATGGATATCAGGCAATCATAACGCCCATAGATATCGCAGGTGAGAGATTGGGAACTTTGTTTTTATATAAAACAGGATTGCAATATACGCTGGATGATATTATATTAAGTGAATACGGAACCACAGTTGTCGGACTTGAGATGATGAGATCCGTGAATGAGGAAAGTGCAGAAGAAAATCGTAAGGTTCAGATTGTAAGGTCGGCAATCAGCACGCTTTCTTTCTCGGAACTGGAAGCAATCACACATATATTTGAAGAATTAAGAGGAAATGAAGGAATTCTGGTGGCAAGTAAAATTGCAGACCGAGTAGGAATAACCAGATCAGTAATTGTAAATGCCTTAAGAAAATTTGAAAGTGCCGGTGTGATAGAGTCACGATCTTCCGGTATGAAGGGAACTTATATTAAGGTGTTGAACGATGTTGTATTTGAGGAACTTCAAAATTTAAATAATTAATTTAATAAATAAATAATTATTTATATAATGAAAAGATACAAATGGATTTGTGGGTCAATCTCATGAATCCTTTTTTTGTCGTATTGAAAAGCTCATCCTATTCGATAAAACCCTTAGGGGGAGGTACAGGACGCGCTTAAAAAAGATTGTCACTGCTGTGACAGCGCATCAGCGTTAGCGTCCGAAGAGCCGGACTCTTTTTTTGTACTTACAATATTTACTCGGGAAAACAGAGAACATAGCTTGTTATAAAAATACGATATATATGTATATCTATTCATGCCAATAAGGCCCGACATAGGTAAAATACGATAAAACGAACGCTTTACACGGATTTAACCTGATCAATCAAATTAATACATATTAATACAAGGGATAGTATTATTCTACTAATTTTTCAAATATATCTTGTGTTTTCCAAAATATTATATATAATAAATATAGGAAAGGGAGTGCAGGAATGATTGGTTCTAACGCGTATAACTACATAAATGTTCTCAATAAAGCAGCGGATGCCAGCTGGAAGAGAAATGAGGTTATTTCGAATAATATCGCAAACGTGAACACACCCGGCTATAAAAGAAAGGATGTTCAGTTTGAATCTTACCTAATGTCCGCATTGGCCGGAGGGGATTCGCTGGATCACAGTGTTGCTAACGCAGATATGGGAAATCTGGTAGCCTCAGTTTATACAGATAATGCCACCTTAAGTTATCGTTTGGATGGAAATAATGTGAATATTGATACAGAAAATGTTAATTTGGCTGAAAATCAGATAAAATATTACACTTTATTAGACTCCATGACCCAGGAGTTTAGCAGAATAAAAACAGTATTGTCGGCTCGTTAGAAGTTGGATGAGATTCGGCGACTTGAGAAAATGGAATTAATTTGATTTTGGAGGGAATATTATGTCGGCAATGAATGGAATGAATATCAGTGCAAGCGGAATGACGGCGCAAAGATTGAGAATGGATATTATTTCTCAGAATATTGCTAATGTGAATACCACTCGAGATGAGAATGGAAATCCATATAAAAGAAAAACTGTAGTTTTTGCAGAAAAGGATATGATGCCTTTTGGACAGATTCTGATGCAGACCGAGAGTTCGTATGGGAATGGAGTTAAGGTGACAAAAATTGCAGAAGATAATACAACACAGCTTAAAAAAGTTTATGACCCTTCCCACCCGGATGCGGACGATGAAGGTTACGTAACCTATCCTAATGTTAATATCGTTCAGGAGATGACGGATATGATTGATGCATCACGTGCGTTTGAGGCAAATATCACTGCCTTTAATTCTACCAAAAATATGGCCCTCAAGGGATTGGAAGTCGGAAAGTAGGTTGGAGGTAAGATATGAATATTACATCAGTCAATAATATAGCAAGGATTAATCAGCCGGACAGTGAAAGAGTTTCTATGTCAAAAGACGGTAAAAATTCTGCTTTTGATGATATGTATCAGGCAGCCGTTAATTTATTAAACGAAACGAATGATTATTCGAAAGCAGCTCAGGAATCTGAAATTTCTTATGCTTTGGGTATCACAGACAATGTTCATAATGTAATTGTTGCGCAACAAAAGGCAAATTTGTCCCTCCAGTATACGGTGGCAATTCGTAATTCGGTATTGGATGCATACAAAGAGATTATGAATATGCAATATTAGTACTTCGGAGAAAACAATTGACCTATTCATTTTGAATAGGTTCTATTCATTTAGAAAATATTTTAAAATATAAATACCTGGATGGAGATACTAACCTAATTATATTGAAATCATTCATAAGGTATAAGGAGTTTACAAGGATGGCGGAGCGATTAAGAAGAATACCGAAACAACTATTGGATTATTGGAATAAATTCAATTCAAAACAAAAGACAATCATTATCAGCGTAGCTTGTGCCATATTATTGGCATTCATACTTTTGTTTTATTTGATGGGACGCACAAGTTATTCCGTCATTAAGGTTTGCGATACTCCGAAAGAAGCCAGTGAGGTTAAGAAATTATTTGATTCGGAGGGAATCGGATATCGGATCGCGTCAGACAATGTGACCATCTCGGTTGATAAAAAGAAACTTACAGATGCAACCTTTGTATTGGCTGATAATAATATTTCTTCTGACGGGGTTTCCATCGATGACCTGTTAAATAACAGCTTAGGTACAACAAACAGTGATCGTACTTTAAAATTAAACTTATATCTGCAGAATCAGATGCGTAATTCCATTAAAAAAATGGAAGGAATTAAGGAAGCGCAGATTTATTACATCCCCACGGAGGACAAGAATTCTATATTAACGAAGCAGGAGGATACCAGCGCAAGTGTTTTGCTAACGGTAACAGACGATTTTGACAGCCGAACAGCAGAGACAATCGCTAAAGTGGTGGCATCCACCATCGGAAATGCTACGGCGGATTCGATTAAGGTGGCAGATCAGTATGGTAATCTTTTATATGGCGGAGAGCAGGATCTTTATTCCGGAAGTGCTAATTCCAACGAGGACTTTAAAGAAAGACTACGCAATAACTTTATGAATAATCTATATATGGGATTGTTAAAGAGTGGTTACGATGATGTGGAGATTATGCCTAATTTGCATTTTAACATGGACAAAGTGTCCCAGATGTTCACCGAATATCTGCCTGCAGAAGGACAAGATCAGGGACTCTATGGGAAAAGCTATACCTATACTGCCGAGAATGCAGGAGCTTCCGGCGGCGTGCCAGGGACAACTTCCAATGATCAGACAACGGATTATATGACGCCCGATACCTCTTCCTCCACAGGAAACGTGAAGAGCAGCCAGATTGAATATCTTCCGAATCAAAGACAAACGAATACGGAATATGAGGTTGGAGCAATTGATACAGCCCAATCTTCGCTTAGTATTCTCTTATTACATATGGTGCCTCATAAACAAGAGGAATTACAGGCACAGGGACTGCTGGAGGGAACTAACTTTGAAGAATATGCGGCTCAAAACAGTGCCAGAACAAAAACGACTGTTGATCCTGATACGTTAACACTGGTCTCGCGAGCCACCGGTATTGCGGAAGGAAATATTCAGATTGTGGCATATGATCAACCCGTATTTATTCCGAAAGTACCAAGTACAAGAAGCTGGACCGATTACTTGCAGATTATTATAGCGGTTCTCATTATAGGTCTGCTTTTGTTTGTCGTATTTAGGGGAATTACGCCGGTTCAAGTTACTGAACTGGAGCCGGAGCTTTCGGTGGAACAGCTGCTTGCTACCACGAAGGAGAATCAGAATATAGAAGATATTGAATTTAATGAAGTATCTGAAGTCAGAAGGATGATAGAAAAATTTGTTGACGAGAAACCAGAAGCTGTTGCGCAGCTGATGCGCAACTGGCTGAATGAGGATTGGAGCTAGAGGAGGTGAAGTATATGGCCAGAGCCACGAATAATAATGATATTACCGGGGTACAAAAAGCGGCAATATTATTAATTTCCTTAGGACCGGAACGTTCTGCAAGTATATTTAAACATTTAAAAGAAGATGAGATCGAACAGCTGACCCTTGAGATTGCAAATACACGAAGCATTTCCCCTTCTACGAAGGATCAGGTATTAGATGAATTTTATGAGATTTGTCTGGCACAGCAGTATATCGCGGAAGGTGGTATCTCCTATGCGAAAGAATTGCTGGAGAAGGCGCTTGGACCGGAGAAGGCAAGAGATGTTATCAGTAAATTAACTGCTTCCCTTCAGGTGAGACCTTTTGAATTTGTTAGAAAAACGGATGCCTCGCAGCTTCTGAACTTTATTCAGGACGAGCATCCCCAGACCATTGCATTAATTCTATCCTATTTGTCACCTGGGCAGGCCTCCACAATTATCTCTTCTCTGGCTCCGGATAAACAGGCTGATGTAGCAAAACGTATCGCTCAGATGGATCGTACTTCACCGGATGTGATCAAAGAGGTAGAGAAGGTGTTGGAACGAAAACTGGCATCTTTGGTAAATCAGGATTATACCATTGTCGGCGGTGTGGATTCCATCGTCGAGATCTTGAATACAGTTGACCGTGGCACAGAAAAGCATATTATGGAAACTCTTGAGATAGAAGAGCCTGAACTGGCGGATGAAATCAGAAGAAAAATGTTTGTCTTTGAAGATATCCTAAGTCTTGATGACAAATCTATTCAAAGAGTGCTCAGAGAAGTTGACAATAATGAGTTGGCAGTTGCATTGAAGGGATCCAATGAAGAAGTTCAAAATATTATCTTCAAGAATTTGTCCAAACGTCTTGCGGCGATGATAAAGGAAGATATGGAGTATATGGGACCAGTACGTCTAAAGGATGTAGAAGAAGCACAGCAAAAGATTGTAAATATTATCAGAAAGCTGGAGGATTCCTCAGAAATCATCATTTCCAGAGGCGGAGGTGACGAGATTATTGTCTAATATGATTAAGGCTTATTCTGTCCGATATGAAGAGGCTGCGAAAAAGGCTATCGACACCCATTTGAAGTTATATAAGGAATCCACTGTAAAACAGGCATTGTCTTTTGACAATCATGTCACAGGGAATACGGACGATGAATTTGTGGAAGGAATCAAAGCAGTTGTTGTCGAGAAGCTTCCTTCGGAGGAAGAACTGCATCAACAGGCCAGAGAACATTTGGATCATGCCAGGGCAGAAGCCGGGCAGATTCTGGAGCAGGCAAGGATTGATGCCCAGCGGATCAAAGATGAGGCGTATGCTGAAGCTCAGAAAAAAGGATATGAGGATGGAATCAGGAAGGGCAATCAGCAGGCAGATGGTATCAAGGCGCAATTAGCACAACGGGAAAAGCAGCTTCAGACGCAATATCATGAGATGGTGGATGAATTGGAGCCTAAAATTGTGGAACTTATGGCGGATCTGATTTATAAAATTACCGGTATTCTAATAGAAGATAAAGAAGAAGTAATTTTGTATCTGGTGGACAGGGCGCTTAATCATACAAGTAAAAGTGATGAATATACCATCAAAGTCTCAAAAGAGGATTTTGAATTCCTTAATACAAAGCAAAATGTGATCTTAGCTTCTATTGGCAGGGAAGTCAATTTGCGAATCAGTGAGGATTCTAATCTTATGAAAAATCAATGTCTGATTGAAACGGATGTCCGGGTGATTGATTGCAGTCTTGATATTCAATTAAATAATTTGATTACGAATTTAAAATTATTATGCAATATTTAAGTTTTCAAAATATATTGTCGATATAAATAAAGGCAGGGTTGTATGATTACATTCGATTTTGATAAATATAGACAGTTGCTGGATAGAAGTTATGAAAAGCAGATTGGCAGAGTTGTGAAAATGGTAGGATTGACCTTGGAAGCCACCGGATTGGATGCCAGTTTGAATGATGTGTGTTACATTACCGGTGACGGTAGGAATACCAAAAAAGCGGCTGAGGTTGTGGGATTTAAGGAAAATCGGATTTTGCTGATGCCCTATGATGATATGACGGGAATTGGAATCGGAAGCATGGTGGAAAATACCGGAATGCAATTCAAGGTACCGGTTGGGGAAGAACTGCTTGGAACCACGATAGATGGTCTTGGTAATCCAATTGATCAATCCACTCTGCATTGCAATAAATATTATCCTGTCGATGCTCCTCCGCCGGAACCTTTGCAGAGAAAAATAATTGATGAAGTATTGCCTCTTGGTGTAAAAGCGGTGGATGGAATGCTTACCATTGGCAAAGGGCAGAGAATTGGGATTTTTGCAGGAAGCGGAGTTGGAAAAAGTACATTAATGGGCATGTTTGCTAGAAATACGAAGGCTGATATTAATGTAATTGCTTTGATTGGTGAACGTGGCAGAGAGGTTCGGGAATTCCTTGAACGTGACTTGGGAGAGGAAGGAATGAAACGCTCTGTCGTTGTGGTAGCTACCTCTGATAAACCTGCATTAATCCGAAAGAAAGCGGCAATGACCGCAACCGCTGTTGCGGAATATTTCAGGGACCAGGGAAGAGATGTTCTCTTAATGATGGACTCCCTGACGCGTTTTTCCATGGCTCAGAGAGAAATCGGATTGGCATCGGGAGAACCTCCGGTCTCCAGAGGTTATCCCCCAAGTGTATATTCTGAGATGCCCAAATTATTAGAGCGGGCAGGTAATTCGGATATTGGTTCCATCACCGGTCTCTATACGGTTCTTGTTGACGGCGATGACTTTAATGAACCGATCACCGATACGGCCAGAAGTATATTAGACGGTCACGTAATGTTATCAAGAAAACTGGGACATAAGAATCATTACCCTGCAATCGATGTTCTTCAGAGTATCTCCCGTGTTATGAGTTCCATTGTGGGAAAGGAACATAAAGTGGCTGCCGGAAAGCTGAAGAATGTATTGGCAACCTATCAGGATGCGGAGGACTTAATTAATATAGGAGCTTATAAAAGCGGGTCAAATGAAAATATTGATTATGCTATTTCAAAGATCAAAGAAGTAAATCAGTATCTGCAGCAAGATGTTAATGAAAAATTTGCTTTTGATGATGAAATCGGAATGCTAATGGGGTTATTTGAATGAAAAAATTTATATATTCTATGGAAAACCTATTACAAATGAAGCAAAAACTGGAGGACCAGGCGAAAATCGCATATGGAAATGCCAGACAAACCCTGAACAAAGAGGAGCAAAAGCTGGAAGAGCTGAATTTTAAAAAAAGTTCTTATGAGGAAAATTTGCGTCAGCTTCGAAGTTCCAGACTTGACTTAATAAAGATAAAGCATGGTGAAGATGCTTTGGAAATTATGAAGCTGTATATAAAGCAGCAGATCATTATCGTTAACAGCGCGATGCAGCGACTTGAGACAGCCAGAGCTCGCTTAAACAATACAATGGTTGAGCGCAAAATTCAGGACAAACTAAAGGAAAATGCATTCGATGTTTATCGGAAGGAATATGATGCACAAGAGCAGAAAGAGGTTGATGAGTTAAATAGTTTTCGCTTCAGTGATGCGGTGCTGGTTGAGGAGGACTAATCATGGCAAAAAAAAATAAGCAGGATGAGAACGGTAAAAAGGAAGGCAGTAAGATTATGACCATACTGATTGCACTTTTTATTGTTATTATCTGGTTTGCCATTTTTGGATTATTAATAAAATTTGACCTTGGTGGATTTGGTTCCGGAGTTTTACGACCAATTCTTAAGGATATACCCTTGGTTAACCGGATACTTCCGGATGTATCCGATCAGCAGATCGCAGAAGAAAATGATTATAAATATAAGTCATTAACGGAAGCGGTTGCAAAGATTAAGGAATTAGAACAGACGATAGAGGATTTGTCCCAGACAGGTGCGGATGATAGCCAGACAGTATCTGATTTACAAAAGGAAATTGATCGGTTAAAGGTGTTTGAAGATAATCAGAAAGCATTTGAGAAGCGTGTGGCGGAATTTGATAAAAATGTTGTATTTGCCAGCGCGGCCCCTGATATTGAGGAGTATAAAAGCTATTATGAACAGATTGCTCCGGAGAATGCTGCCCAAATCTACAGGCAGGTGATCGAGCAGCTCCAGTATTCTGATGCTATTCTTGAGAAGGCCGATATCTATCGGGCTATGGAGCCAAAGGCTGCGGCCAAGATCTTGCAGACGATGTCAGCAGACATTGAGTCAGTATCACAGATCTTACTCGCGATGAAGCCAAAGGAAAGTGCTGCGATCCTGGCGGAAATGGATAATGTAAATGCCGCAAAGATTACCAAGAAAATGCTTGATTTAGATGCAGAAAGGCTGGCAGATTAGGTTACTACAGAAAATTACATGATAACAACTCTGTGATTTTCTTTGTAATAAGTAAATGAGAGGAAACCGATGGGTTATCCTTGAGGAAAGGAGAGATATTATGATGACACAGAACGTTACAACGCAAATGAATTTGTTTGGAATGGCATCAGGGAATCAGAATGTGAAAAATAAGCAACCAAAAACAAGTTTTGATCTCCTGATCGGTTATAACCCAAAAAATGGAAAAGAAGTGATGGACAATCCTGGAAAGGGATCACAGATCTTAAACAATGACAAGAAGACGGACATGGATTCCTCCTCCAAATCATCTAATCAAAATGTGTTTAAAAAGTCAGTCGGTACGGACCCGGTGAAGAAATCAGATCAATCCATAGATTTATCGGAGAATGATAAGTCAGTGAAATCTGTGGAATTGGATGTTACCGATGATCAACAGATCCTGGCACAGATTAATGCCATGTTACAAAGTATCAGAGAAGTAATTATGAATCAGTTAAATCTTACTTCCGGTCAATTGGATGATTTATTGTCGAGTCAGGGCCTGAGTAATGCTGATTTGCTTAGCCCGGAGACGTTACAGCAATTAGTGCTTGCTAATAGTCAGATAACAGATCTCTGCGCGTTTCTTACCAACGAAAATCTGGCGGATACGATGAATCAACTGATGCAGACTGTTGATCAAACCAAAGTGGATGCTGATTTTAATCTGACGGATGAACAGATGAAATCGATTCTTCATGATGTAACATCTGATCTGGCAAAAGGCAGTCCGCATGAGGAGGAAGCTTTTGCTGAAAGTTCGGTGTTGGAGCTGGGTGATGCCGGAAAATCGAGTAAGCAGAAGGAATCTGCAAACACATCCGGCAACAAATCAGAGGAACAGATTTCCGAAGCAGGTAAAATACAGATTGAAGTGAATAAGCTGGATTCCTCCGGAAAAAGTAATTCCCAACATCAGACCGGATTAAAGAAAGATAACAATACGGATGCTAATTCTCCAAATCAACTTCAGAGTTTTATGGATCATCTTGTGAAGTCCCAGGAGATTCAGACAAATTTTAATGGGGAAATGACTCAGGTAACAGAACTTCGGGATATTGTAAACCAGATCGTGAATCGTATCAGGGTGATGATAAAACCGGATCAGACCTCCATGGAATTGCAATTAAATCCGGAGCATTTGGGTAGAGTTAACCTTACGCTTTTATCAAAAGACGGAGTCGTGACAGCTCGTTTTGGGGTTCAGAATGAACTGAGTAAAGAAGCCATCGAAGGTCAGCTGCAGACATTAAAAGACACCTTAAATCAGCAGGGTGTTAAGGTGGAAGCGATTGAAGTAGCAATATCAAACTTCGCTTTTGCACAGAATTCACAGGAAGAATCAAAAGATCAGCGGTCAAATTCAAAAGGCAGTACCGGCAAAAAAATATCCCTGGAGGATGCTATGTCGATGAAGGAATTACCGGAAGAAGGTAGCGATCACGCAGATTCAGATGGAGTAACAGGCAGTCAGATTGATTATACTGCATAAAAATTTCGGGAGAGGAGGATATCCATGAGCGATTTAATTCAACCCGTTGCGAACGGAAAAATAAAGGAGACTCAGACCCAGGAGAAAGAGCAACCCAAAAACAATGAACTTGGTAAAGATGCATTTCTAAAATTATTAGTGACCCAAATGAAATATCAGGATCCATTGAATCCCAGCACGGACACACAGTACATAGCACAACTAGCCACATTTTCTCAATTAGAGCAGATGCAGAATTTGGGTACCGTGACTACAAACTCGCAGGCATTTGGTCTTGTCGGTAAAAATGTAATCGTAAAGACAGTGAGTGAAACCGGTAATACGAATTATATTAACGGAGCAGTGGATTTTGTAAATCTGTCGGGAGGAAAAGCGCAGCTTTCCATTAATGGGAAATTATATGCGATTGATCAGCTGGATACGGTAATTGATGATACTTATATGATCAAACAGGGACTGCCAAGTGTTTCCGGCTCAGTTGTTCTGGATTATGATGCACAAAATCCGAAGGATCAGACCTTTGAAGTGGATTTTGGCAAGAATGATACAATTGCCGATAATGTTGCAGTAGTGTTAAATGATAAAGCAATTGATTCCCAATATATCAGTATCACGAAAAACAAGGTTACTGTGAAAAAGGAAGCCTTTGCACAGCAGAGCAACGGAACCTATAAATTAAAAATTGTCTTTAATGATCCTCTTTATACAACGGTAAGTGACAAGGTTACATTGAAGGTTAGTAATGCAGAGGCTTCGTCTTCGGATGTGTAGAAAAATCAGGATCATCGGATTCAGGAAAGTAAGCTGTTTCTAAGACAAAAAATTTACATACAAAAACTGGTATAGTGAGGGTGATGAAAATGAACATACCGGTAAATCAATTTCCTTCCATCGAACAAATGACAGAGCGGCTGAGTCCCGGAAAAAAAATGAATGCCGGAAACTATAATCAGATTCCAGGTACATCCTTTGAAGAGCTTTTGATCGGGAAGCAAAAGGAGATTGACAGTGGAGCGTTAAAGTTTTCAAAGCATGCCAATGAGAGATTGAGCAGTCGGAATATTGATTTAACAAAGGATCAGTATCAACGACTTGAAAACGGGGCAAAGAAGGCGCAGGAGAAAGGAATCAAAGAATCACTGGTTATGGTAGATAACCTTGCCTTTGTTGTAAATGTAAAAAACAATACAGTTATTACTGCCGTAAAAGACGGTGAAGAAAAGGTGTTTACCAATATTGACGGTGCAGTAATCATTTAGTATAGACTGGTTTTAACCAGACATACCATGCCGGACCTTATGGAGGCTGTTATCCATGACTGACAGATTGGATAGAATGAATTACATTGCATAAGTAGGAGGTCATTCATTATGATGAGATCATTGTTTTCTGGTGTTTCCGGTTTGAAGGTACATCAGACAAAGATGGATGTAATAGGTAATAATATTTCTAATGTAAATACCATCGGATTTAAATCAAGCTCCGTTACGTTTTCCGATGTATTTTACCAAACGACACAAAATGCTTCCGGACCCAATGAAGCCACCGGGACAGCGGGACGCAATGCGGTACAGATTGGTCTTGGTGTTAATGTATCTTCCATAACATCATCCATTACGACTGCGGGTGCTTCACAAAGAACGGATAATCCTTTTGATGTTATGATTGAGGGGGATGGTTTCTTTGTAGTGAACTACGCAGGAGCGAACTATTTTACAAAGGCAGGATCCTTTGGTGTCGATTCCAGCGGATCTTTGTGCACTCCGGCCGGTGCAAAGGTTATGGGATGGCAGGTAGACCCCAACGATGAGACAAAAACAGTAGCAAATACCGTTAGTCCAATTAAAATCATGAGTCCGGAGAATTTATATGCTTCTCCAGCGGCTACAACAGATGTATATGTTTCAGGTAATATAGACAGTAAAGATACACAGTTAACCAGTGATACCGGAAGAAAAGTAAATATATCGTTTTTTGATAATATGGGTCATAGTTATACAGCAGATTTAAAAGTACAGCAGTCAAAGGACGAGACCAATCAATATACGGTGGCTATAACCGATATTAAAGATGAAGATGGATTATCCATATTTCTGGAGAGGGAAGTGGATCCTGACACAGGCAATGTGACTTATAAGGCATCCTCTATCAATTCCTTTAGTTTTGGTGGAAGCAGTTTTCAGGTTTCGAATATATCAGAAGATGGTAAATTTACCATTGATGCAACCCAGGCGCCTGTTATGACCTTTAATGCTTCAACCGGTTCCTTTGTCAGTGTGGGAGACGGCGCTACGCCGGGGTCTTCTTTGGATCTTACGATTAATGCAAGTCCAAGTCCTTTTCAAACAATTAATGTTGATTTTTCCACACTTACCATGTATTCCAACAGCGGATCTTCTAATCTTGAAGCCACAAGGGGAACTATTTCAGGGGCAGGTGCAGGGAAAAAGGTTGGAAACATGACGGGTGTCAGTATTGACGGTTCGGGTAAAATCTTTGGCAAGTATGACAATGGAGACAGCAAATTGCTGGGACAGATTGTGGTAGCGACATTCTCTAATCCATCCGGTTTAGAGGCAGTAGGCAACAGTATGTATGCCGCTACGCAAAATTCGGGTGATTTTGACGGAATAGGAAAAGATCCTACACAGGGCGGGGGAAGCTTGACAGCAGGTGTGTTAGAAATGTCGAATGTGGATCTTTCCGCTCAATTTACGGATATGATTACAACACAAAGAGGATTCCAGGCAAACTCAAGAATTATAACCACATCGGATACCCTGTTGGAAGAATTAATCAACCTGAAGAGATAAATCCAGTCTGATGTATGAAGGTGCCATAGATCAGAGATGATGGGTGGCAGTGAACGCTGCCACCCATTTATTGGAAGAAAGGCAGTTTGAGAAAGGAACGGGTGGTATTGTGATTGAAGTTACAACACTGAATGAGAAGAAGTATACCGTGAATGCAGAACTGATTGAGCGGGTTGAGGAAACGCCGGACACGGTCATAACTCTGACGACAGGAAAAAAAATAATTGTAAAAGAAAGTAGACAAGAGGTTAAAAATCTTGTAATATTATACAAAAAAGAAATTTTTTGTAGAGAAATGTAACTTTATAGGTTGTAAGAAATCGGAGAACGATACCGGAACGTCAGGTAAGAGGAAATTCATTATAAGTTAGATAAGGTTATAACGGACTAGAGATAATTAATTCTAAGGATAGAAGGTGTTTATTTGGATATTGCATCAATTTTGGGACTTGTTATGTGTTTTTGCATTGTTATCTTCGGTATGGTATTCGGAAAAAACTTCTCAGTAATATTAGGATTCATCGATCCACCGTCAATATTGATCACCTTTGGCGGCGCTTTCTGTTGTGTATTGATGATGTCACCTGATATCAAAACTTTTTTAAATGGGTTAAAAAGCTTTGGACTGATATTAAAGGTAATGCCCTCCAACGAAGAGGAAATCATAAAGACGATTATTCAATTATCAAATGTGGCGAGAAAAGAAGGTCTACTGGCATTGGAGGAGACGGCGAACCAGATTGACGATGAATTCCTGAAAAAAGGCGTTCTTCTGATCGTAGACGGTACAGACCCGGAACTGGTTCGAAACATCATGGAAACAGAACTTAATTGTATTGAAGACAGACATTCGAGTACCATTGGCTTTTGGGATTCTCTTGCGGCGATGGGGCCAGCCTGGGGTATGATCGGTACCCTCATTGGTTTGATTAATATGTTAAAGTTTATGGATGATCCGTCAACAATAGGACCCAGTATGTCAGTTGCATTAGTTACCACCTTCTATGGTTCTATGCTGGCTAACTGGATCTGTATTCCAATCTCGACGAAATTGAAGGGTACGAATGCAAAAGAGATTATGATGAAGGAAGTAATTCTGGAAGGACTTTTATCCATCCAGGCCGGTGAAAACCCCAGAGTAATCGAAGAAAAACTCAAATCCTTCCTGTCACCTTCCAGAAGAAATGCACTGAGAGAAGAAGGCGGTGATGACATTGGCTAGAAAAAAAAGAGAAGAAGCTCCGGCAGGCAATGCTCCATGGATTAACACCTTTGCTGACTTAATGAATCTGCTGCTCTGCTTCTTTGTATTACTTTTTTCCATGTCAAGTGTTGATGCCAGAAAATTTGAAGAGATCACATGGTCTTTGTCAAAGAACATAGGTATTTTTTCCGGGGGTCAGACAGCGATAACAGAGGGGAAATTGCTTTCTTCGGGAATATCACAGTTAAATGATTTATCTGAATATTTTACAAGTATGGGGCAGAACAGTTCCCAGGCGGATGGAAAAGAGCAATCAGATTCCACATCCACAGACAGTAAGTCAGAGCAGGATACAACGGATGTCGGTGTGTTAAATAAAGCAAAAGATATTCTTCAGGGCAAAATGGAGGAAGAAACTAAGAATTTGTATAACAAAATATCTGATTTAACTGCTAATAATAATCTGGAAAGTTACGTGGAACTAAGTATGGATGCCGGCTATCAATACGTACAGATTACCTTAAGAGGATCCTTTCTGTTTGATTCCGGTCAGGCGGAAATTAAAGAGGATGCCAAGCCGGTTTTATCAAGAATCGGTGATATCTTGAAACGTTATGACGGTTATCATATTGAAATTGAAGGTCATACTGACAATCAACCAATCAAAAGCTCTCAGTATAAGGATAATAACTGGCTGTCTTCTGCCAGAGCACTAAATGCCGCTGATTATTTGATTACGGCGAAGAAACTGGATCCTCAGATGATTAAGTATTCCGGAAGAGGTGAATATGAACCGATTGCCAGCAATGAAACATCTGACGGTCGAGCATTAAACAGAAGAATCGAGATTAAGTTATATAACGAATTTAGTGATTATAAATAGTTTTTATATCTATAAAAGGTTAAATTGCTTCTGTTATTAAGAAGCACATATATTTAATTATGAGGAAGGAAAGCTGAGATGAAAAAAAACATATTAACAATCATCATTTTGGCAATGACATGCATTAATGTAGTGCTGACAGCAGTTATCATCTTTGTAGTTGTTCCGACATCAAACAGAACCATAAATTTGGTAGGTAAAATTGCCTCTATCATTGATTTGGAGATGGAATCTCCGGATGCAGCAAATAAGGATATTACGGTTGCTGATATTGCTACCGTATCGCTGTCGGACAAACTCACTGTAAATTTAAAGAAAAACGGGGATGATTCCGTTCACTATGCACAGTTTCCGGTAACATTATCTGTGAATACAAAAAATGAAGATACCGTTAAATTACAGCCGAAGATTACGGAAAGCCAGGAAATAATCAATGAGTTTATATCAGATGAATTCGGTAAATATACAGTTGATGATGTGCAGGCGAATAAAGAAAAAATAAAGCTGGCGGTGCTGGACAAAATCAAGGATTACTTTAATTCTGATTTTATCATCCGTGTTTCATTCGGAAATATTATACTGACATAAGAATTTTGGTGATTTTATTCTGATTTTATGTTATTATGTTAGTAACCTTCAGGAGGTAGTGACAATGGGCGACGTCTTATCCCAAAACGAGATAGATAATTTGCTTGCGGCCTTAAGCAGCGGTGAATTGGATGCGGATGAGTTTAAACAAACGAGTGAGAAGCAAATTAAAAATTATGACTTTGCCAGACCTTCTAAATTCTCAAAAGAGCATCTTCGTACGTTAAATATTATATTTGAACATTATGCGAGACTGCTCTCTACGAATCTTCCTGCCTATCTTCGAAAAAACGTTCAGGTTGAAGTAATAAATTCAGAAGCAGTAGCATATGCCGAGTTTACAAATGCGCTTTCCAATCCGGTTATCTTGGGTATTGTTGATTTTTCTCCTTTGGAAGGAAACATTATCATTGAACTGGCAGACAATTTGGGGTATGCGATTGTTGACCGAATGCTTGGAGGCGGTGGATATCCGCTGGAAAAGATGAGAGACTTTTCTGAAATAGAATTAATGATTATTGAGCGTATTGTTACAGTGTGTACCAATTTGCTGCGGGAACCCTGGGCGAATGTAATTCAGGTACTGCCCAGACTCTTGAGAATTGAAACTAACTCTCAATTTGCTCAGATTATATCCCCCAGTGAAATGATTTCCATTGTTACGCTGAATATTAAAATTGGAAACATCGAAGGGATGATGAATATATGTCTCCCTTATGTGACGCTGGAAAAGGTGATTGATAAATTAAATACCAAGTATTGGTATTCTACCATGCAGTTAAGTGATGATAAGTCTTACCAGGATATTATTGAGGTAGCGATTTCCAAAGCCAGAGTGCCTCTCAGGGCAGTACTGGGCAAAAGCACAATTTCAGTAAATGATTTCATGAATATGCAGCAGGGAGATATCATTAAGTTAAATACAAAAGTAGATGATGAACTAACTGTCTATGTGGGTAATTTAAATAAATTTACTGCACTGGCGGGTGCCTCCTCAGGTTCCTACGCAGTGAAGATTTCAACTATTATTAGAGGAGAGGAGTAAAAGTCTATGGATGGTATGTTATCTCAAGAAGAGATAAATGCTCTACTCAACGGCATCGGAAATGACGATTCAGATATCGCAACCGTGAATGATCAACTAAACGATGCTGAGAAAGATGCTATAGGCGAGATTTCCAATATTAGCATGGGAACAGCGGCAACAACACTGTTTTCGCTGGTTAACCAGAGAGTAGTAATTACAACTCCGGTTGTTGAATACGCGACCTGGGCGGATATTGTTAATAGTTATGATAAATCTTGTGTATTTATACAAATCTATTATGAAGATGGTTTAGATGGCAATAATATCTTAATTTTAAAAGAAAAAGATGTTAAGATTATCACGGACTTGATGATGGGAGGGGATGGCACCAATACATCGAGTGAACTGACTGATTTACATCTAAGTGCCATTAGTGAAGCAATGAATCAGATGATGGGTTCTGCCGCAACTTCCATTTCCTCCATGTTGGAAAAAAGGGTGAATATCAGTCCGCCCGTCGCATCCATTGTTGATTTATATGATTCAGTTAAGGCTGAAAATATAGCGGATTTTTTAAAAGGCTCTTTTGTGAGAGTATCTTTTCATATGGAAATCGGTGATCTGGTTGACAGTGTACTGATGCAGCTTTATCCTTTTGACTTTGCAAGAGACTTATATAAGCAATTTGTACAAGCCACTTCTATGGAACCGGATGTTTCCACCAGACCGGCCGCCGCAAAGACTGGTACAAATTCGGCTGCCACACCGCCGCCGGTAAGTCAGGTGATACCCCAGATGCCACCGATGGCACCGTATCAGGGCCAGATGCAGCAGGCAGCATATCCGCCGCCGTATGGAATGGCGTACCCCGGTGCCGTACCCAATATGCCGTACATGATGCCTCCGGTTCAGGATGTGAATGTTCAGCCGGCGCAGTTTGTGCCATTTAATCCAATGGTTAGTAGTGCAGTACAGCCGGAAAATATTGATTTGTTAATGGATGTGCCTCTTGAAGTAACGGTTGAACTGGGGCGGACAAGCAAATCAATTAAAGAGATATTGGATTTCACTCCGGGAACCATTATTGAACTCAATCGTCTTGCAGGGGAACCCATTGATGTATTGGTCAATGGAAAGTTCGTTGCAAAAGGGGAAGTCGTTGTCATGGAAGAAGCTTTTGGTATCCGCGTTACTGAGATTATTAAACATAAATAAAGAATAACTTCATAATAAACACAGAAAGATAGGAGAAAGAATATGGCAAAAAATATTTTAATTTGTGATGATGCAGCATTTATGAGAATGATGATCAAGGATATCTTGATTAAAAATGGTTACAACATTGCAGGTGAAGCAGAAAACGGGTTAAAGGCGGTGGATAAATACACGGAAACGAAGCCTGATTTAGTGATGATGGATATTACGATGCCGGAGATGGATGGAATTCAGGCATTAAAGAAAATCAAATCAATGGACCCGAATGCCAATGTAATTATGTGTTCCGCTATGGGTCAGCAGGCAATGGTAATTGAGTCTATTCAATCAGGAGCAAAGGACTTTATTGTAAAACCGTTCCAGGCAGACAGAGTATTGGAAGCGGTAAAGAAAGCAGTGGGTTGATTTTCATATGATGTTAAAAATGATAGTAATGTTGCAGGGAGATAGCTTAATTGATCAAATTAATGCTGGTACAACACAAAAGACAGAGCATAGAGTGACAACCATGGATAATGTGTGGCAGTTGTTTGGTCTGATTGTTATTTTGGTTATTATACTTATTGCAGCATACTATACCTCCAGATTTGTTGGAGGAGCGAAGATAAATCAATTGAAGAACAGTAATTTCAAGGTGATTGATACATATCGTATTACACAAAATAAAGCACTACAGATTGTTAAGGTTGCGAATAAATATCTGGTTATCTCAATCAGCAAAGATTCGATCCGGTTTATAACCGAACTTGAGGAAACGGATGTTTTATCGAAGGAGGTTCCTTCCGAAGAGAAGCAAAACTTCAAACTAATCCTGGAAAAGCTCAAAGGCAATAAAGAGTAAAGGTTGGTATTCATGAATACATATCATAAGAAGTACGGAAGAAAAAAGTGTGTCATTGTCATTTTGTTATTAATCGTCTGTATATTAACCTTTTTACCTACGAAAGAAGTTCTTGCATCAACGCTTGACAATAACACAGCAACAGCGAACGCAGCATCCGCAAATAACATAAACGGCACTCTGGGACCGTTGCAATTCACATTGAATACGGATCAGAATGGTACCGGCTTGTCAGCAACCCTACAGATGTTATTGGTTCTTACTGTAATATCGTTGGCACCTTCTATCTTAATCATGGTAACCTCCTTTACCAGGATTGTTATTGTACTGCACTTTGTCAGATCAGCAATCGGAACTCAGACTACCCCGCCAAATCAAATTTTGACAGGGCTGGCGTTGTTTCTTACATTTTTTATTATGTCACCTGTCCTGACACAAATTAATAACGATGCGGTTAAGCCGCTTTCAGCCGGGACAATCACGCAGCAGGAAGCATTTGATGCGGGGGTGAAGCCGCTGAGAGAATTTATGCTGGATCAGACCAATGTAAAGGATTTGAGGCTGTTTTTGGATATTGCTCAGATTGATAAGGTAGATACCAGAGATGATATTCCGCTGTCAGTCGTAATACCGTCCTTTATTATCAGCGAATTAAGAAAAGCATTTATAATCGGTTTTCTCGTTTATATCCCTTTCGTCGTGATAGACATGGTTGTAGCGTCAACATTGATGTCCATGGGTATGATGATGCTGCCGCCAACAATGATCTCCATGCCGTTTAAAATATTGCTCTTTATTATTGTGGATGGATGGGATCTTATTATTGGAGAACTTGTAAAGACGTTCTACTGACCCTAAAGCCGGAAGTCCCAGATCTATCAGATGAAAGTAAGGTGTTGAAATGAATGAGATAGTTATTGTTGATATTGCAAGGCAGGCACTTATGCTGGCACTTAAGTTATCAGCGCCAATGCTGATAACTTCTTTGGTTGTTGGTCTGGTGATAAGTATTTTACAGACAGTTACCTCCATTCAAGAACAGACATTAACATTTGTTCCCAAACTGGTCGCAACATTTCTCATTATAATGTTGCTTGGCAATTGGCTTTTAACTACAATTGGGGAATTTACCATAGAATTATTCTCTAATTTTAGTTATTATGTAAATAACGTATGACGTTTTCACTGATTAATTTTGAAATATTTTTATTGATTCTTGTAAGAATTTCAGGATTTATATTCACCGGTCCGTTCTTTTCCTTAAATAACGTACCTTTTCGCGTGAAGACCGGCTTGGCTATCTTCCTCGCTGCGATTATGTTTTATACAGTTCCGGTACCGGCGCCGGGTTATGAAAGTGTAATAGAGTATTCTATTCTGGTTATAAGAGAGGCAATTGCAGGTGCGATTATTGGCCTGTTTGCAAATATAGCTTTTTATATCATTAATTTTGCGGGACAGATTATTGATATGGAAATTGGTTTTTCCATGGTAAATCAATTGGATCCGGTTACCCTGACACAATCAACGATTACGGCAAATATCTATGGATATTTGATTATTCTTGTTATGATAATTACAGATCTGCACCATTATTTTTTAAGGGCAATCATCGATTCCTTTCAGGTGATTCAACTAGGAGATGTATTTTTCAGGCCTGATATGTACGAATTAATGGTACGATTTGTAACGGATTATTTTATCATTGGTTTTCGTATCGTAATTCCGATCTATGGGTCGATTCTCGTTGTTAATACAATTTTAGCGATACTATCAAAGGTCGCGCCCCAGATTAATATGTTTGTGATCGGAATCCAGTTAAAAATTATTGTCGGATTATTTGTACTGGCAATGATGATACAGCTGATACCGTCAGTTGCAGATTTCATTTTTAATGATATGATTACAAAAATGAGAGCGGCAATTCAATTATTAAAACCATGAGGCATGATTTTCGGGGAGGACTCGAATGTTAGAGGAAGAAGTGTTTTTTCGGAATGTGTCGTATGTACTTCCTTATCAACTTCAGTTTTTTGCGGATAGTGCAGCGGACAAGACAGAAGAACCAACGGCTAAAAAATTAAGTGATGCAAGACAGGAAGGTCAGGTTGCCAGAAGTACGGAATTGATCACGGCTTCCTCCCTGGCAGCACTTTTTGTAATGTTAAAGATTTTTGTTGGATTTATCAGCAATCAATTTCAGAAATCATTTTTTAAATCCTATCAGAATATTGAAAAAGTGGCAAAAGATGATCTGAATGTAAACAATATAGTAAGTATGATATCCGATGCAATTATCACCATATTGCAGACCTGCTTACCGATTTTTTTATCAGCCATTGTCGTATCCTTTGTGGTAATATTATTCCAGGTAAAATGGAAGATCTCGGGAAAACTGTTAAAACCGAAGTTTAATAAGATTAATCCGATCAGCGGATTTAAGAAAATCCTATCCAAGGAGAAATTTGTAGGACTTATTTTTGAATTAATTAAGATTGCAGCGATTACCTTAATTTCCTATAGCACATTAAAAGATCAGTGGGGCATTCTGTATTTGCTCTATGATATGGATCTTATGCAGGCTATGTTACTGACCGGTAATCTTGTCATAGATTTAGGAATTAAAATCAGTGTAATATTTTTAATTATCGGAATTGCTGATTTGATTTATCAAAAATTAAAATTCCGTAAGGACATGAGAATGTCAAAACAGGAAGTGAAAGATGAGTTTAAAAATTCTGAAGGAGATCCTAAGATCAAGAGCAGAATCAGAGCTAAGATGTCAGAGGTATCCCGACAAAGAATGATGCAAAGTCTACCGGAAGCAGATGTCGTAATTACCAATCCCACTCATCTTGCCGCGGCAATTAAATATGACCGTGATACATCAGCAGCCCCTGTTCTTATCGCAAAAGGAGCCGATTATCTGGCACTGAAGATAAAAGACGCCGCCAAAGAACACCATATTGAAATTGTTGAAAATAAGCCTTTGGCAAGAATGCTATATTATAATGTTAATGTAGGGGATGAGATTCCGCAGGAGCTATACCAGATGACAGCGGAAGTTCTGGCTTATGTATATGGACTTAAGAATAATGACAATCGTTAAAAATAGATTCTCCCGCAGGAGGCATGGTTAATGAAGAAAACGGATTTTTCAGTCGGGTTATATGTACTTTCTGCTATAGTATTTTTGATCATACCAATGAACTCCATAATTCTTGATATTTTATTGGCGCTGAATATTTCCCTGGCCATGGTAGTTTTATTTAACACATTATTTTCGAGAGAAGTTCTGAATATGTCTGCATTTCCGACGATTATTCTTTTTACAACTTTGTTTCGTATCTCTTTAAATGTGTCCAGTACAAGATTAATCCTACAGACAGGAGAACCCGGAAATGTCGTTACGACATTCGGTATGTTTGTTGGCGGAGGTAATCTGGTCATTGGTATTATTATATTTATTGTTTTGATATTAGTCCAATTTTTGGTAATCAATAAAGGGTCCGAACGTGTTGCGGAAGTGTCTGCCAGATTTACTCTGGATGCAATGCCCGGTAAACAGATGGCAATTGATGCTGATCTGAATACCGGAGCAATTACAGATACAGAAGCAAAGGTCCGCCGTGAAAAACTTCAGGACGAAGCGGCCTTTTTCGGATCAATGGATGGTGCTACGAAGTATGTCAAGGGTGATGCTGTCGTAGGTCTGATTATGACGCTGATTAATCTTGTCGGCGGTACTGCCTTGAATATGATGAATGGTCAGGGGGCAGCGGAAGCGTTTCAGCATTTTGCTCTGTTAAGCATTGGTGACGGTCTTGTTAGCCAGATTCCGTCTTTAATGATTTCCCTGGCTACAGGTGTATTGGTAACAAAGGTTTCTAAGGAAGTCGACTTTGGAGATTTGTTGGTTAAGCAGCTCTTTTCAATACCCAAGGTACTCTATATGGTTGGTGGAAGTATGATATTTCTTGGGATCGTGACTCCGTTAAATCCGTTTCTGTTCGCTGCATACGGTGTTATCTTTATTATTTCCGCACGTACCATTGCATCCAGATTTGAAGAGGCAGAAATTGAACAGGAGGTTTCCGCGGAAGAAGTTTCTGCGAATGAGATCAGAAAACCGGAGAATGTGGTATCTTTGCTGCAGGTTGATCCCATTGAGCTGGAATTTGGCTATGGAATCATTCCCCTTGCGGATACGAATCAGGGCGGTGATCTTTTGGATCGCGTGGTATTAATAAGAAGGCAGATTGCACTTGATTTAGGCTGCGTTGTTCCCATGATCCGATTAAGGGATAATATACAGTTGAATCCAAATCAGTATATTGTTAAAATAAAAGGGATCCAGGTAAGTGAAGGAGAAATTCTCTTTGATCATTATATGGCAATGAATCCGGGTTATGTGGAAGATGAGATCACCGGAATTCCTACGTTTGAACCCTCCTTTCATCTTCCGGCTATCTGGATTACAGAAGGGCAGAGAGAGAGGGCAGAATCTTACGGTTATACCGTGGTGGATCCACCCTCAATTATAGCAACACATTTGACGGAACTTATTAAGACACACATTCATGAACTACTTACAAGACAGGATGTTTCGAATCTGGTGAATAAT
This sequence comes from Bacillota bacterium, assembly GCA_023439505.1. Taxonomy (GTDB): domain Bacteria; phylum Bacillota; class Clostridia; order Lachnospirales; family Lachnospiraceae; genus Mobilitalea. Next base: position 493,426 of record JAEXNR010000007.1, on the reverse strand, counting down.
ATTCAGGAGGCAAATCAGACATTGGTTTCGGAACTGGTTCCAAAGCTACTTAATGTCGGCGAGATACAGAAGGTATTACAAAATCTTTTGAAAGAAGGAATCTCCATCCGGGATCTTGTCACTATATTTGAAACTCTGGCAGATTACGCGCCGACTACCAGGGATACGGATGTATTGACGGAGTATGTCAGACAGAGCTTGAAACGGGCAATTTCGGTAAAATATTTCCCGTCCAATGAAATGACCAGTGTGGTTACACTTGATCCCAAAGTGGAGCAGGAAATCATGGGGTCGGTAAAGCAAACAGAGCAGGGAGCGTATTTGACCCTGGACCCAGGAGTCACAAAAGAAATCATCGACTCGGTACAGTCCGAAGTACAAAAGCTGGAGGATTTGGGTAAGAATCCGATTATTATTACTTCTCCAATTGTAAGGATGTATTTTAAAAGATTGACACAGGATTATTTTAAGGATTTAATTGTTATTTCATATAATGAAATTGACTCTAATGTAGAATTGCAGTCAGTAGGGATGGTGACAGTCTAGTGATAATTAAGAAGTTTCAGGCAAATACGGAAACGGAAGCAATTATGCTTGCCAAAGAAGGACTTGGTAAGGATGCTGTTGTTATGAATATTAAAACAATCTCGCCGAAAGGATTGTATAAATTGTTCCGTAAGTCGTTGGTGGAGATTACTGCCGCTGTGGATGATAATATTACATATAAAACAGATAAAGTAAAAGTCGCTGCTCCGGTGCAGCGAAAATATTCCAATCCTGATATCATATATGATGACGAGGTTACGTCCGATCTGAGAACGAGAATGGGATCGTCATTATCTGAAGTGTCAGAACCTTCTGCCATTGAACAGAAGCTAAACAATCTGCAAAGTCTTTTGGAAAAGCAGATGACAGAAAAAGAGAATAAAGTAAAGCCGGAAGAAAAACCGGCGGAATCAAATAAAAATATCGTATGCATACAATTAATATACAACCAGCTGTTAAATAATGACGTGGATGAAAAGTATGCAAACCAGATTATCAGTGAGATAGAAGGCACTTTAAAGCCGGATTCCAGCATGGATAATATCCTGGCCAGTATTTATCAGAAAATCATATTGAAAATTGGACAGCCAAGGACCATTGAGCAGATTGGGAATACGCCGAAATTTATTTTTGTAATCGGACCTACCGGCGTGGGTAAAACAACAACAATTGCTAAGATTGCATCAAAATTTAAAGTGGAGAAGAAGGCAAAGGTCGCATTTTTAACGGCAGATACCTATCGTATTGCTGCAGTTGATCAGTTAAGAACTTATGCCAATATTCTTGGAATTCCGATGAAGGTCATTTATTCGAATGATGAAATGAAACAGGCCAAGGAAGAATTTTCAGATTATGATTTTATTTTCGTGGATACTGCGGGACGCTCCCATCGGAACAAGGAGCAAAGAGACGATATTGAATCTTTGATGAACACCATTCCGGTAGAAGAAAGAGAAGCCTATTTGGTACTTAGTGCGACGACAAAATATCGGGACCTGGTTAAAATCACAGAAGCTTATTCTGAAATTGTTAATTATAATCTGATTTTTACTAAACTGGACGAAACCAGTTCCATAGGCAATCTGTTTAACATCCGTATGTTGACGCAAGCGCCTTTATCATATGCTACCTTTGGACAAAATGTACCGGACGATATTTCACGGATTGACGCACAAAGTATCGCAAAGCAATTACTAAGGGGGCAATCATAATGGATCAGGCGGAAAAATTAAGGAAATTAGTAAAACAGCAAAACACTCCCAGAAGGGTAGCCAGAGTAATCACAGTAACAAGCGGTAAAGGCGGTGTTGGGAAATCCAGTGTCGCTGTAAATCTTGCGATTAGTTTGAGCAGGCTCGGGAAAAGGGTGATTATTCTTGATGCCGATTTTGGCTTGGCAAATGTTGAAGTTATGCTGGGAATCCGCCCGGTTTATAATCTGGCGGATCTGATGTTTCGCGGTAAGAGCCTGACAGATATCATTACGGAAGGTCCCGAAAATATAGGATTTATTTCAGGAGGCTCAGGAATTCAGGAGTTAATAAATTTAACAAGGGATCAGATTGTGTATCTGATCCAGAAATTGGTGGAATTGGATCAGCGTGCCGACATTATTATTATAGATACAGGAGCGGGAATTGCGGATTCCGTCCTGGAGTTTGTGGCAGCAAGCACGGAAGTGCTCTTGGTGGCTACACCGGAGCCCACCTCTATCACGGATGCATATGCTCTTTTGAAAACCCTGAATCGTAAAAACGATTTTTCAATACAGGATACAGTGATAAAAATGATCGCCAATCGTGTTGATTATAGTGAAGATGGGAAGGAATTATATGATAAATTGAGTTTGGTAGTAAATAAATTTCTAAACTTAAATTTACAATATCTTGGATCATTACCCCAGGACAGCTTCGTTACGAAAGCTGTGATGAAGCAAAAACCTACGATTATGTTGTATCCGAATTCTCATTTCACGAAGACCATGAATGAATTTGCAAATATTTTAAGTAAAACAGAGCAGCTTGAAACGAATGAAAGAAAAGGAATTGCACAATTATTTACTAATCTGTTGAGATCCAGAATTAAGAAATAAATATGGAATATTCGTGTGCAGGCAGTGCACAGGATATATTGTTGTGAAAAGACACAGAGAAATCTTTTTGTCGTTCATCATGTTTCTTGAGGATAAAGAGTATAAATAGTCAGCGTGATTAATTTAGGGGGGATTACATGTTAAAGGATATATTATCCATAGGGGATAAGATAGATATAATACAGACAGATAATATGGGGAAGCCTTTAAGTAATGTAAAGTCCTATGTGAGCCAGCTTGTTGATATCGTAAGCAGTGATGTGATTCATATCCTGACACCGATCGGCGGCGGCAGACTGATACTGCTTTTAATAGGTGAAAGATATAATCTGTGCTTTTACACCAACAAAGGATTGTTTCAATGCAATTGTGAAGCGATTAAAAATTACAGAGATAATAATATGGTGATTGCACAAGTCCGGCTGACAACGGATTTGGAAAAGATACAGCGAAGGCAATATTTTCGTCTGGAATGCATTCAGGATATCGAATACAGAAAGCTTTCCCGTGAGGAAGAGATGCTGGGACATAAGATGAAGGCAGGAGATTTTGTTAATCAGCAGGAGAAAGAAGAATGTCAGAATAAGCTGGATGAGTACAATCTGGAGTGGAGTTTTGGAGTAATGACGGATATCAGCGGAGGCGGAGCCAGATTTAATTCAGAGACACAGTATGAAGCAGGAGATCTTATATATCTTAAGTTGGATTTTATCAATAATGCGGAGCATCAGTCAATGAGAATCGGTGCAGAAGTAATCTCATCCATTAAACTTCTAAATCGAATCGGAAGATATGAACACAGGATTAAATTTAAGGGTATCGATAAGAAAGACAGAGAGCTTTTAATTAAATATATATTTGAACAGGAAAGACGAAAAAGGAGGAATGAAAAAGGGATGATTTAGTGTTTTACATCAAGACAAGAAAGGTAAGCTCAAAATATGAAGAAAAATATTTTAATAATAGATGACTCTGCACTTATGAGAAGGGTACTTTCTGATATAATTAATGCAGACGAAAGATTCCAGGCCTCTGAACATGCCGTGAATGGACTGGAAGCACTCAGTATCATGCAAAGAAGAGCAGGTGACTTTGATGCTGTTCTTCTGGACATTAATATGCCAAAGATGAATGGTTTGGAATTCCTGGCCGAGTTAAAGAATCAGAAGATAAAGGCTACAGTGATTATAGTAAGCACCATTGCTACCAGCGATGCGAAAGAGACAATACGAGCATTGGAGTTAGGAGCCTTTGATTTTGTGACAAAACCTGAAAGTTATTTAGAAGTAAAAAGTAATATCTTCTCTAACAAAATTCTCGATTGCCTTTCTTTGGCTACAAAGACGGAATTTAATGTTCCTGGTATGAAACCGGAAGGAAGCAGACCACTTCAGGAGTCGTTTCGTACAAAAACACATACAAGGATATCACAAAGTGAAAATAAATTAGTAGCGTTGGCATGTTCTACCGGGGGTCCGAAAGCTCTGCATACAGTAATTCCAAAATTACCGAAAAATTTGGATGCCTGTGTGCTGATTGTACAGCATATGCCCGGAGGATTTACCAAATCACTGGCAGACAGACTTAATGAACTCAGTCAGATGGAAGTAAAAGAAGCTGAGGACGGTGATATCTTAAAAAAAGGTACTGTCTATATTGCAAAAGGCGGTTTTCAGATGAGAGTAAAGAAAAGGGAAGATGGTTTGTATGTGATCTCTGTCTCAAAGGAACCCGCAAGACATGGGTTATTACCCTGTGCCGATATTATGTATGAATCATTGACGGAAACAGAATTTGAACAAATTACCTGTGTTGTATTAACAGGTATGGGCGGCGATGGTACGGCCGGTATTAAGAAGTTGAACGATACGAATAACATTTACGTGATTGCACAGAACGAAGAGACCAGCATTGTTTATGGAATGCCAAAAGTAATTAAAGAATCCGGTCTTGTGGATGAAGTAGTTGCATTGAATGATATTTCTGATGCCATCATAAAGAACGTGGGGGTGCACTAATATGGATGTAAGCCAATATTTAGAAATTTTTATCGAAGAAACAAAAGAGCATTTGCAAAGTTTAAATGAACATATTTTAGTCCTGGAAAAAGAACCGGATAACGAGAATACGATTAATGAAATATTTCGTGCGGCACATTCCTTAAAAGGTATGTCCGGAACAATGGGATACAAAAGAATGCAGCGTCTGACGCATGATATGGAAAATGTATTTTCAGAGGTTCGTGCAGGGAAGATGAAGGTATCCTCTGAATTGGTGGATGTATTATTTAAAGGGCTGGATGCGCTGGAATCCTATCTGGGCAATATTCAGACGGATGCCAATGAAGGGGAAGAAGATTACGAGGATATTATCAGTGCGCTGAATGATATTTTAAATGCAGGGCTTGGAAAGCCGGTTGCATCAAAGGAGAGCCCGAATCAGACAGCCGCCGTACAAGTTGTTCCTGAGAATGATAAGATGAAATTTAAGTATCTTAAGATCGAAGAACATGAAAAGAAAGCCATGGTAAAGGCAATATCACTTGGCATGAATGTTGTTGGCCTTACGGTATATATTCAGGAATATTGTGTGTTGAAAGGTGCGAGAGCCTTTATGGTGAATCGTACCTTGGAGGAGCTTGGAGAAATTATTAAGTTAAATCCCAGTGCACAGGATATAGAAGATGAAAAATATGACTTTGATTATTCTGCTTTTATCATTACCCAGGAAGCGCCGGACAAGCTGGCACAGCTTGCTATGAATGTGTCGGAAATCAAAGAAGTTGTTGCTGATTACATAAAGTTCACTGATGAGGATATGGCCAGTGTATCTGTCGCCATCAAAAAAGATGAAACCGCTGCTACGGCTCCAAAAAAAGAGACGGATGGCTTGAAGGCGGGAAATGCTCCGGCTGCAAAACCTACGGCTAAACCGGTGGCTAACCGCTCTGTTCGTGTAGATATTGACAAACTGGATGTACTGATGAATTTGGTGAGTGAGTTAATTATCGCAAAGAATGGTTTGATTTCTATCAGTGGTAATTCCGAGATTATATTGGACAATGCATTCCATGAACAGATTGAATATTTGGAAAGAGTAACAACCAATCTTCATGAATCTGTTATGAAAACCAGAATGGTTCCAATCGAAAGTGTAGTAAATCGTTTCCCCAGAATGATCAGAGATTTATCGAAATCATTAAGCAAAAATATTGAATTAATCATGACCGGTGAAGAAACAGAATTGGATCGTACTGTAATTGATGAAATTGGTGATCCTTTAATGCATTTGCTGCGAAATGCGGCAGATCACGGTCTGGAAAGTAATGAAGACAGACAAAAGACAGGAAAAAATCCGGTAGGATCTATTTATCTGGATGCATATCAGGATGGGAATAATGTCGTGATTGAAGTGCGGGATGATGGTGCCGGAATAGATGTGGATAAGATTAGAAAGAAGGCAATTGAAAAAGGAACATTAACAGAGGAACAGGCACAGAGAATGACAGATAAAGATTTTATTGACATTTTGTTCCATCCCAGTTTTTCAACGGCAGAAAAAGTCACCGATGTATCCGGCAGAGGTGTGGGTCTTGATGTGGTTAAGACAAAGATAGAAGCCCTGGGCGGAGAAATTGAAGCAAAGACAATGCTGGGGGAAGGATCTAACTTTATTATTCGATTGCCTTTGACTTTGGCTATTGTACAAGCGCTGATGGTGATTATGGGAGACGAGAAGTATGCACTTCCGTTAGGCAGTATCCAAACGGTGGAGAATATTTCCGGTTCAGACATTAAGTCAGTTCAGGGTAAAGAAGTAATTAATCTTAGAGGGAATGTGGTTCCGATTGTTCGCCTGGGTAATATTCTGGGATGTAAGAAGATGGAACAGGAACCGGAAGAGCTTTTGGTCGTTATAGTAAAGAAGGGCGAAAGACTGGCCGGTATGGTTGTTGATGAATTGATCGGACAACAGGAAATCGTAATTAAATCCATTGGAAAATTCATTAAATACCATAAGACGGTAAGTGGTGCAACGATTCTCGGTAATGGTGAAGTGGCATTAATCTTAGATGTCAATTCTTTGGTGTAGGGGGTGGATATTAATGGCTGAAGCAGAAATCAAAAAATATGTTGTAGTTAAATTGGGTGACGAACAGTTTGGCATTAATATAAGGTATGTGGAAAACATAATCGTAATGCAAAGCATTACAAGAATTCCAAAGTCTCAGACGTATTTTAATGGAGTGATTAATCTTCGCGGAGAAATAGTGCCGGTAATGAGTCTCCGGGGTAAATTGGGAAAGGATGCCGATCCATTCCATTCCAGTACCCGTATCATCATAGTAAAACCGGAACTGCAGACGGCTTGTGTCGGTATTATTGTTGACGAAGTCAAAGAAGTAATCTCCTTAAGCAGTGATGAGATTGAAAAGATGAATTATGATGGTAAAGATAATATGGCGAAATTCAGCAAAGGAATCGGAAAGTATAAAAATGAATTAATTAATATACTGAATGTTCCGGGGATTGTAATTGATAAGGAAACCAAGAAATAAAAAATATACAGTGAGGTGAATGTGTTGTGTCTCATATTGATCTGAATCATATTGATAACATGGAGTATGATGTTCTTCGGGAAATTGGTAATATTGGTGCAGGTAATGCCACAACAGCTTTATCTCAGATGATCAATGCTAAGATTGATATGCAGGTTCCCAATGTGGAGCTGTTGGAATTTAAAGAGCTTTCAGATATTGTAGGAGGTGCAGAGAATATTGTTGTTGGAATTCTCTTCACCTTAGAAGGTCAGGTAGATGGGATGATGATGTTTATGATGGATAAGACATCATCCCGTCATTTGGTTAATTTATTAATGGGTGATACGTATGCCAGCGGATTGGATGAATTTTCTACCATGGAATTGTCCGCATTAAACGAAATCGGTAATATTATTGCAGGTGCATATTTGTCTTCTCTTTCAACATTAACCAATATGCTCATCACCTCAAGCGTGCCTTATATGTCAATTGATATGGCGGGTGCAATTCTTAGTGTACCTGCAATCGAATTTGGGAAAATAGGAGATAAGGCGCTTTTGATAGAGACGGAATTCGGTGATGATGACAGTGCAGTGAACGGATTTTTTATTTTGATTCCTACAATCGATTCTTACAGGTCCATATTATCATCTCTGGGGCTATAGGTGAAAACATGAGTGTAATGATAAAGGTAGGGATGGCTGATTTAAATGTTTGTGTCTCGCCGGATGCAATAACAACGTTGGGATTGGGATCCTGCGTAGGAATTATACTATACGATCCATATAAGAAAATTGCCGGCTTAGTGCATGTGATGCTGCCTGACAGTACGAAGATCATCAATAATGAAAATAAGGCAAAATTTGCTGATACCGGAATCGATGAACTGATTAGAAGAATGGCCTATATTGGGGCAAATCCCAAAGCTTTAATTTCAAAAATTGCAGGAGGCGCGCAGATGTTCGCCTTTGGCAGCAACAATGAAATGATGCGTATCGGTGACCGGAATGTGGAGGCTACCAAATATAAACTGAATCAGCTTGGGATTGGTATAAGAGCAGAAGATACAGGAGCAAACTATGGGAGAACGATAGAATTTTATCCCGAGACGGGTGAATTGCATATAAAATCGGTAGGAAAAGAACGTAAGATACTTTAGAAATGGCAGGTGATCCGATGCGGGACAGATTGATACCGGCAATTGTTATGCTAATTGCTGGTGCAATTACCAGTATATTAAATATGGTAAATAAGGTCGAGATGGTAACCGGCTTGAAGCGATTATTGCTCGTGCTGATCATCTTTTATTTCATTGGGTTGATCGCAAGAGCTATTTTAGGCAAGGTATTACACCCGGTAGAAAAACCTAATGATACGGTCGAAAAGGAAGAAGCGGGCGACAAAGATACGCAGGAATCATAAATGAGCAGCCGAAAAATTTAAAAGTGATTGTTAAATACAAAGCCAATGCTAAATTTCAGGAGGCGCTATGAACGCAGAGAATATGCAGAAGTTGTGGGAGAGTTATTCCAGAAAGAGAACTTCTGAACTTCAGGAGAAAATAATAATTGAATATGCAGGATTAGTGAAGCTGGTAGCCGGCCGTTTGAGTATGTATCTGGGCTACAATGTGGAATATGATGATTTGGTGGGATATGGGACGTTTGGTTTAATTGATGCAATTGATAAATTTGATTATACAAAAGGCGTAAAATTTGAAACCTATGCTTCTCTTCGCATTCGAGGTGCAATTCTGGATCAGATCCGAAAGATGGATTGGATTCCAAGAAGTATCCGGCAAAAGCAGCGGAAGCTTGATATGGCATATCATAGTCTTGAGATAAAATATGGCAGAGCCGCCAGTGAGGAAGAAGTTGCAAAGGAATTGGAGATTACGCAGGATGAATTGGAATCCTGGCAATGTCAGACGAATATAACGAATGTCATTTCTCTGGATGAGTTTATGGATCAGGGAACGGAATCGAAAGTGGAAAACAGTCTTACCACAGTATTTGATCAGCCTGAGAAAATCGTTGAGAAACAGGAATTAAAGGAATTATTGATTAAGACGTTAGAAACGCTTACTGAAAAGGAAAAGAAAGTTATTCTCTTATACTACTATGAGGAATTGACCTTAAAGGAGATCAGCAAAATTCTGGAAGTGTCTGAATCGAGAATATCTCAGCTGCATACCAAGGCACTTCAGAAGATGAAAATAAAGTTGGGAAATAATATTGAAGTTTTTACAACTTATGTTTAAATAGTCATACTATTTTATGAAAATTAATCTGAAAAGATATGAATGATATAGAAAAGCGGAAGTCGGTACTTTACCTAAGATATTCTTTTAGAATGATAAAATGAGTGCAGGAGGAGTCCAATGAGTGGTAGAAATGGCTATTTCCAATTAGTTATAAGACAGAACGGTACCTACTTGAAAATATTTAAGGCCCAAGAGGGTGGTCAGCCTGTTAAATTTGAGGAAGTCTGTAGTTACTTCGCTGATATCAAGGTTCTTGATTATGACCAAAATGCAATTGGAAGAGCACTTGCCACACAAGATACCAGTGAAGTTATGATTACGAATGCCATTATTCCGCCATGCTCTGAAAGTCTTAAGGTAACAATTTCGGAGGATAGGATGATGGTAACGGGAAGGTTATATCCCCCGTCGGAACCTGGAAATCTTTTAAATCGAAATGAGATCATCAGTACCCTCGTATCAAAAGGAGTAAAATATGGTGTAGATGAAATTGTGATTGAAAATTTCATGAAGGACAGAAGATACTGCACGGATTATGTATTGGCAAAAGCCACTCCTCCTGTTCAGGGACATGATGCTGTTATTACTTATTTATTTAACCTGGACAGAACTTTAAAACCAAAATTAAATGATGATGGTTCGGTCGACTTTCATCAGTTGGATATGATCAGCCATTGCAATAAGGATCAATTATTGGCTACTTTGACGCCAATGGAACTGGGAAAACCGGGAATCGATGTTTGCGGATGCCTTTTACGGCCTAATAAAGTGAATAATGCGGTGCTGCGTTACGGCAATAATATTTATTTATCGGAAGATGGTCTTAGCATGTATTCAGGAGTGAACGGACATGTTACGTTGACGGATGGAAGGGTATTTGTTTCTGACACCTATGAGATTCCCTCTGATGTGGATGCTTCCACAGGTGATATCAATTACGAGGGAAATGTAGTGATTAAAGGGAATGTGATAACCGGTTATACGGTCAGAGCAAAAGGAGATATCGAAGTCGACGGTGTTGTGGAAGGAGCTTTTCTGGAGGCCGGAGGCCAAATCGTATTAAAACGGGGAATGCAGGGGATGAATAAGGGGATCCTGAAGGCCAATGGTAATATCATATCGAAATTCATCGAGAGTGCGGAAGTGAAGGCAGGAGGATATATTACTACGGAATCCATATTACATAGTAAAGTCTCTGCAAAGGGAGATATTACGGTAGGCGGAAAGCGGGGCTTTGTTACCGGAGGTGAGATACGCTCCGGTACGTTTATCTCTGTAAAAACAGCCGGGTCTCCAATGGGAACACCAACCCTGCTGGAAGTTGGAACAGATCCCAGCATATTAGAGGAGTTTAGAGCCCTTGAAAAGAAAATTATTGCCATGATGGCAGATAAAGAGAAGATTTCTCAAGCACTGGCTGTTTTCCGTAAAAAGCTTGGTATGGGAACCCAAATTACGGAAGAAAAGATGGGATATTTAAAGCAAATAACCCAGAGCAATATCCTTTTGGAAACACAGATCAAGGAAGCCAGAGAGCGATATGAGATACTTAGAATTGAGATGGATAATATTACAGAAAGCTCCATTAAGGCGCAGGGTTCCGTTTATCCTGGGACAAAGATTGTTATTTCTAATATTGTATATTTTGTGAGAACAGAGATCCAATTTAGTAAATTTATCAGAGACCGTGCTGATATCAAAGTGGTACCTATTTAACTGATGATCTGTTACCAGGCTCCATGCATTTAGCGATTTCACTTATGCTTTAGGAAGGATAGAGACTGAAGTTGCTGCTACTTAGAAATAGAATATTGGAGGAATATTATGTCGATCAATCCATTGGATATTATGAGGTCGCAGGAGGTTTCACAGTATAAGCAATTTGAAACCACAAAGATGCATAATGAACATCTGCAGATAAACAATGATTTTCAGAAGTTGATTAAGGAAGAAAGATCCAAAACGACTAAGACGGAGAAGGATGAAAATAAAGAGTTCCGTTATGATGCAAAGGAGAAGGGGCAGAATAACTATTCTGATTCCGGCAAGAAAAAGAAAGGAAAAAAAGACGAAATCAAAAAGACAGAAAAACCGATTCGATCCGGCGGATTTGATGTTTTGATATGAAATAGGAGGCAGTATGAGTCCGTTAGAAATTGTATTAATTATATTGGGTATTATTACGATCATGATTAGTTGTGTTATGGTAGACAAATCTCAGAGAACCGATCATCGGTTATACGGACAGAAACTATCCGTAAGCGAATTATTAAATGAAGAAGAGATGAATAAAATTAAAGTGAAAATAGACGAATTGCTTTTGGAAATCAGTGAAGAAAGTATCTTGCATACGGATGATAGCTTAAGCAGAATATCGAATGAAAAAATCATTGCTATCAATGAATTTTCTGATCAGATTCTTGAGAAAATCAAGCGAAATCATGAAGAAGTGATATTTCTATATAACATGTTAAATGACAAAGAAAGTGAATTGAAAAATGCTGTAAAAGAAATCGATGCCTCCAAAAGGAAGGTTCAGGAAATCATAGATACTAAGAAGGTTGTGGAACAAGACAAGACGGAAAACAGACAGATGACAGTGAAGCAGGTACAAAAATCAACATCGCCGAATCCGGAACAAAAAACAACGGAACCTATCGCAGAGAAAACTACATTAAACAGTATCAATACCAACAACAATACACAAATCCTGTCATTATTTTCCCAGGGTAAATCAGTGGTCGAAATATCCAAATTACTGAATCTTGGACAAGGGGAAGTGAAACTGGTTATCGATTTATTCAAGGGAAAGTGATAACGGGAAAGGCATGGTGCAAAAGAAATGAAAGTGAAATATTATATGAGAGGTCTTGGGATCGGAATGATTCTGACGACTCTTATATTCTCGATCAGCGGCTATACCAATAAGATTAATGATCAGGAAATCATCCGCCGTGCTGAAAAATTAGGCATGGTAATGAAGAGTACAAAAGAAACTAACAGTAACCTGGATCAATTACTGGAACATAACGGCGATGATAAAACGAAGCCCACACAAAATCCTACGCCGGAACTGACAGCTGCACCTTCTCCAACTGCAGAACCAACAACTGAACTCACAGAAACACCTTCCTCAGGCCAAGATTCAGGGAGCAGTGAGCAAGCGCCGAATCCCTCAGAGAAAATCAGCTTTACGATCAGTGAGGGGATGTCATCATGGAAAGTAACTCAAATACTGGCGGATCTCGGTCTTGTAGAGGATGCCGATGATTTTAACGACTATCTTGTAAAATTGAAGAAAACCGGAGCTATTCGTGTCGGAACATTCAAAGTGATAAAAGGTTCCAGTTATGAAGAATTAATGAAACTGATTACAGAATAAAGAAGAATATGCATCATAGATGATATATTCGCAGCAGCACATAAGATTCTGACATACACAAGCAAAGTACTGCCGGATGCAAATACTCCTATTTATTAGGATGATCAAAATCATTGCACCACATTTAAGTGGGAGTGAACAGTAATATAAAAGTATAAACTGTAAACAGAAAAAATAAATAAATAAACAGGAAAAATAAATAAACAGGAAAAATAAATAAAAAACTTGCCACAACAGTAATGATATGGTATAATCTCAACGTTAAATTCAAATTCTATGTCTACACATGGAGTTAGAAATATAATTAACACGCATATGGATTTTCGGCAGGGTGCCGGATATTCAGGTCTGCTGAGAACATGATGTATGCGGAAGAAAAAAACCAAATGGAGGTATATTATGAGCGTAATTTCAATGAAACAGTTATTGGAAGCAGGTGTACATTTCGGACACCAGACAAGAAGATGGAACCCTAAAATGGCGGAGTACATCTACACAGAGAGAAACGGGATCTATATTATCGATTTACAGAAATCAGTTGGTAAGGTAGATGAAGCATACACCGCAATTAAGAACGTAGTTGCAGAAGGTGGTTCCGTACTTTTTGTAGGAACAAAGAAGCAGGCACAGGATGCAGTTAAATCAGAAGCTGAGCGTTGCGGAATGTATTTTGTAAATGAAAGATGGTTAGGTGGTATGTTAACAAACTTCAAAACCATCAGAAGCAGAATAGAAAGATTAAAATCAATTGAAAGAATGTCAGAAGATGGTACGTTTGATGTTCTTCCTAAAAAAGAAGTAATTCAATTGAAAAAAGAATGGGAGAAGCTGGAGAAGAACCTGGGCGGAATCAAAGAGATGAAGAAAGCTCCTGATTGTATCTTCGTAGTTGATCCTAAAAAAGAAAGAATTTGTATTCAGGAAGCTCATACACTTGGAATTCCGTTGGTAGGTATCGCTGATACAAACTGTGATCCGGAAGAATTGAATTTCGTAATTCCAGGTAATGATGATGCGATCAGAGCAGTTAAATTGATTGTTTCCAAGATGGCGGATGCAGTAATTGAAGCAAATCAGGGAGTTCAATTAACAGACTCTTCAGATGCTGTTATGAGTGCAGAATTAAATGCTGACGCAGAAGAAGCAATTGCAGAATAATATGGAAATGCTTCAGCCTTAAGAGGTTGAAGCATTTTTCTGGAAATATATTATGTTACATGGAATATGAATTCTATGCTCCTTACCAAAGGATTGCTATACCTGGTAACCTTTATTACACTTTGCATGATCGGTGTTATAAAAAGAAATTAATTCTTGGTTAAAAGATTGAAACAATAATGGAGGGAAATACGATGGAAATTACAGCTAGTATGGTAAAAGAGTTAAGAGAAATGACCGGTGCCGGAATGATGGATTGCAAAAAGGCGCTTGCAGCTACAGAAGGCGATATGGATAAAGCAGTAGAGTTTTTAAGAGAAAAAGGACTTGCAGCTGCTGAAAAGAAAGCAGGCAGAATTGCTGCTGAAGGTATTGTTGATACCAATGTAAGTGAAGATGGTAAAGTGGCATCTATCGTTGAAGTTAACAGTGAGACAGATTTCGTTGCAAAAAATGATAAATTTAAAGATTTTGTTGCAGCAGTTGCAGTTCAGGCTGCAAAATCAGATGCAGCAGATATGGATGCTTTCTTTGCTGAAAAGTGGAATATGGATGCAGCTAAGACAGTAAAGGAAGAGTTATCTTCTATGATCGCAATTATTGGCGAGAACATGAATATCAGAAGATTCGAGAAAATGGTTGCTGAGAACGGTTTTGTAGTATCCTATATCCATGGTGCAGGAAGAATCGGCATTCTTGTTGACGTAGAAAGCTCTGTAAATAATGAAGAAGTTCAGGAGGCAGCTAAGAATGTTGCTATGCAAATCGCAGCTATGTCACCGAAATATGTTGATCAATCTGAAATTTCCGCCGAGTTTATCGCTCATGAGAAAGATATTTTAAAAGCTCAGATTATGAACGATCCTGCAAACGCAAAGAAACCGGAAAATATCATCGAGAAGATGTTAGAGGGCCGTCTTGCTAAAGAATTAAAAGAATTCTGTCTTATTGATCAGGCCTATGTAAAAGATGGTGATTTAACCGTTGCTCAGTATCTTGCAAATGTATCCAAGAGTGTAGGTACAACAGTATCTGTAAAGCGCTTTATCCGTTTCGAAACCGGTGAGGGTCTTGAGAAGAAATCCGAAAACTTTGCAGAAGAAGTTGCAAGACAGATGGGTAACTAGTGCTAATTTAGCATTATTTTAGAATGACTTTATAAGAGGCTCTAAAAGCCTGTAACCATGGCATATATGTTTACAGGACTTTTAGGGTTTCTTTTATGTTGATTTTAAAACCTCGTAAATCGACATGGAAACTTGAAACGATTTGCGTAAAATTTGCGCATATGCAAAGATAGAGCGTTATAATTATAAGGATTTTAAGCTGTTTCGATAGTTAACCATTTCCTGCTCGCTTACTGTTTTTAAGACATAACGCAATTCTCCTATAATGCTTGCTTTATCATATGGAAGTGTTCCTGACAAAGGCTTATAATTTGATTTTGTATCCGCTTGTAAATGTGTACGAATTTGCAGATTTTCCAAAAGAGTTATCATTTCTTCTATTCGTTCATGCTCTCTTGCGGGAGTAAATTTATTTCTTATTGACCAAGAATACAGTTCTGTATCAGGAAATAGCGTAAGAGAATCAATGCTTAAAAAATAAGGATTTAGCTGATTGAAAATCTTAGCACTGTTAATTGCGTTTCGCTTACCATTTCCTTTTCCCGCAAGACCAGTCATATAAACAAAGGAATATTCAATTCCGGCTTCGTCCAGTTTATTGCACTGATCAACAATATCTTCGGCTGTGTAGCCTTTATTGGCTAAAGCAAGCGTTTCATTATCTCCACTTTCGGTTCCTATACTTAATCCGTTTATGCCCATTGCTCGTAATTTTCTAAGCTGATGAACTGATTTTGATTTTATATCTGAAATACTTGCAAACATAGCGATGTTCTGACACTTAATCAGATAGTCTCTTATTGTTAAGGCCCTTATTTTAAGATTCTCATAGTTCATAGCAAATGGATTTGCTCCGGTCAAGAAGACACGGCGTGCATTAGGCTGATAACTTTTTATTTCAGCCAAATCTTCCTCGATTTCGTTTATTGGCGACATGCGGAAGCATTCTCCACGATATAGACTACAAAATCGACATTTGTTATAGGTACAGCCAGAAGCTGCTTGTAAGATAACCGAATATGCTTCATACGGCGGTCGCCAGGTTCTTCCTGTAAAGTGCATTTTTATTTCCTTTCCCGGAGTTTTACAGGTGCCGGATATTTTTTCGATACCGTTCAAGCTCCGATTCATCAGTATTGTCAATCGCATATTGCAATTGCGTAATCATTTTTTCTTTATCCTGCGGCAATTCTCCAACCATTGGGGCTGTATTGGAAATTGTGTTTGCATACAAGGTCGTTTGAATTGTCAAATGTTTAATCAAAGTTTTTTGTTCCAGTAATTTCTCCAATTCATCTGTTTCCGTAAAACTACCGTTTCTTATTTCGTTGAACAAATCCGACTCAGGAAATATTGTCAATGCAACTATGCTTAAACTAACAGGATTGATTTGATTATAAATTTTTGCAGTATTCAACGCTGCCTTTTGGTTATTACCCATATCTGCAAGACCGTTTAAGTAGGATATATGGTAGGCTATCTGCGCTTCATCAAGCCTGTTTAACTGTTCGACAATATCTTTTGCTTGATACCCCTTACGCATAAAGCGAAGCGTATCATCATCACCTGTTTCTGTTCCAATAATAATACCGTTATAGCCCAATTGGCGTAGTTCTTTAAGTTGTTCAAGTGTCTTTGGGGTAATGTCTGTTACTCTTGAAAAACAGCCAATACTTTTAACTTTAGGTAAATATTTATAAACCTTATGAGCTATCTCTGTCAGTTTGTCAACACTAAGAGCAAACGGGTTAGCTCCTGTCAAGAATATCCGTTTTGCACAGGAATGGTATGCACTGAGTTCATGTAAATCTTCTTCTACCTCACTCATGGGTGATAACCTGAATTTGAAAGGCAAATCCTTATAAAGAGAACAAAATTTACAATTATGGTGTGTACAGCCAGCCGTCACCTGCAATAAAGCGGAATTTGCTTCATAGGGCGGACGCCAGATTGTGCCTGTAAAATGCATAAAGTCAACTCCTTTCAAGTATATTATATGAGGTGTACAATAAAAATAAAAGTACTGTACTTATTTGATGTACATTGATATTTGAAAGTATGTATTGTATAATGGTCATAGATTGGAGGAGGGAACTAAAATGAGAAAAAGTGAATTATCTATCCAACGTTGCACAACTATTTCGACTATTCAGAAAATAGTTGGAGGTAAATGGAAAATAGAAATCTTATATTATATTGCTTTGCAAAATATTAATCGCTTTGGTAATTTGCATCGCCATATCGGAGACATCACGGAATCATCTTTATCAAAACAATTACGGGAATTAGAAGCGGACGGATTTATTTCACGATATGATTACAAGGAAGTTCCGCCAAAAGTAGAATATTCATTGACCGAATTAGGCAGCAGTTTTATACCTGTTTTGGAATTTATGAAGCAATGGGGAGAAACCCACATAAAACAGTAAAGTATAAATGTCTTTACTAGAATAATCTGAAAGCAAAAAACCAAATCGAACCTGACCGTACCTGGAATAAAAAAATGTGTTCCCTGGTACAGGAGATGATCCACTACAGGAATAGCCTCCCTACGGATGCGGAAGGTGACTTTGTTAGAGCTTCTGACTAGGTAGATCGCTACAAGTATGATACTGCAAAAGGATAACAATCACATGGTAACCACCTCGAACAATGAACGTGTGAATTCGTGTGATCGTGTGAACAGTAACGAAGTCGAATTTCAGAAAACAGTATTAAAATATTGCATAATATGTAATATTATGGTACGATTAACCCAAGGGAAAATACATTTGGGAGGATAACAATGAAAAAACTATTAAAACCAATTTTTTTACTTGCTTTAGCACTTATCCTGATTTTTTCATCATTCAAGGAAGAAAGTATTTATGCGGCTGAGATATCTGAAGAAAATGAAGTAGCAGAGCATACGGCAAACATTGACAAGACATTGAAACTAAATTATAAAGACTGCACTTTGTACTATAAACAGGCCAAAAAATATTCATCTGATAAAAAGTTAACAGACTATAGTACAAAGTTAAAACTAAGGGTTTACAATAATACTTCTTCAGTAGTAGAATTCTCAAGTACAAATAAAAAAGTTGCAACTGTTACCACTGATGGAATCGTATCACCCGTAGGCGTTGGCGATTGTAAAATCAAGGCTAAAGTGGGAAAAAAAACTTTGACTTGTAATATTAAGGTGGTCAATATGCCGTCAGAGAAGACTGTTCTTAAGAAAGTAACTGCAACATGCAAATTGGTGGATCGTCATGTTGTCATTACCGTAAAGAATGAATTAGCATTACCTGTATATGTTACAGTAGATTACGAAGGACATACCACTTCTGGTTCATTGTCTTCTGGCAGAAGTAATAATATTATAGTTCTTCCCGGGAAAACAACTAAAGAAATGGTCAGAGTTTATGATGATAGTGTTGTGAAAATAGAGAAAACAGGAACAATAATCACAGTAGAAGGATCGTCATATAAACTAGCATCTGATGGAAAAGAAAAAATTTTTTACTCCTATAAAAGTGATCTTATGTCAGAAGTTGATACGGCAGAATTTTATTTGGATAGTGTGGAGACGGTACAGAATTGGGGCAACGAACTTCTTAAATTTAAGTATACTTTGGTAAACAATGAACCTTATGAAATTAAAGGAAACGTTTATATTGTATTTTATAAGGATAAAAAAATGGTTAAATGCGAAAAAGTAATTGATGATACTTTTGGTCGTCCTTTTCAACCGGGGATATATCAAGACTCTTTTGAGTTAAGCACCTTTGAATATGACAGTTATAAAATAGTAACGAATGGTTACTATCAATATATTAAGTAATAAATTATCTTAATTCCACGGTTTTTCAATCTATGATTGCTACTTGTAAAAGGGCTCCCGAGGATCAATGTATAAAAAAGCCTTGAGGTGTGCTGTATGCACACCTCAAGGCTTTTTTTATTGGTATCATCTAATGGATCATTTATTTTGTAACAGATAGGATTTAACAAATCCAATACTTATGCGTAGCATGTGAATATACATGAAACAGAATTTGCGTACACCGTCCCGTCTTAGGTTGATACCCCTTATGCATAAAGGTCAAATAAACTTCGGACATTACCTGACTATTAATCAGCAAGAAATTAACGATAGCAAACATCAATAGCTGTGGTTCAGTCATCCGGGCAATCTACTCCCGACCTTCCTCAAGTTTTAGGAGAGAGTAATCCACATTGTTGATATAGTTTTCCAGAGTAATTCGATCCACTAACGCAGGCACTACACCTTGCCGGTTAACACAGAATGCAGCCGCATAGGAAGCGATCCGGACTGATTTCTCAAGAGAAAACCCATTAGATAGATAAACAGCAAGTGCGGATATGAAAGCATCTGCGGCTCCTGTGGTATCAACGGCGGTAAAGGGGATGGCGGGGAACAGTTTGTGAAGGGTTTGATTCTTCACATAGCAGCCGTGGGAACCCAATGTGATAATGACGGTTTTAGCACCAAGGGAAAGAAAATAATCCGCTTTTTCTTCGGTGGATTCCAGGTGGGGGCATAAAATATCAGCTTCCTTATCATTGGGAATAAAGATGGATATGTTCCTCATGAGTTCATGGGAAACGGATTTTAATGCTGCCGGTTTTAAAATTGTTTGAACCCCCTTCGACTGTGCGATTTGTGCGGCAGCTAAAATGGTGTCGACCGGAACCTCGGTTTGTAACAGACAAAAACTGGTATTGTCAAACATTCTGGTATGTGATTGAATATCCTTCACGGACAAATTTTTATTTGCTCCGGGTAATAATGATATTGTACTTTCCCCATCACTTTGAACATGGATATAAGCCTTACCGGTTTCAGAGGAAAGATCTCTTTTGATTCCTTTTACATCAATGGCATGATCAGACATGGAACGATAGATCAGGTTTGCCTCATAATCATTTCCGACTCTGCCAAGTAAGGATACGGGATGATTTAATTTCGCTACTCCTACTGACTGATTGATTCCCTTTCCGCCCGGATTTACTGATGAACTGTTGGAACGGATGGTTCTTCCTGATTGGGGAAGGGTATCAACATTCAATATGATATCAATATTAATACTGCCGACTACGATGATTTTCTGAGCCCTTTCTGTTACGGGAATATCAATACTGCATGTGTTCTCCAGCAAGTATTCCCGTTGAAAATTCTGGCTGTCCGTATCATTTTTCTCACAGGTCTGAATTAAATGATTTGCAACATATTCCCCAAATTCATAATAGGGAATACTGATACAGGATATTTTTGGATGTGAAATATTCTCTCTGGTATCATCTCTTAAACTGACAAGTGACAGGTCGTAAGGAATATTGTATTGAAGCTGATCAAGATATTCACATAAATTAAGTGCGTTAATAAAATGAGAGGACACGATTCCGGTATAGTGGTTCAACAGGATGTGGGAAGTATAATCGGTCATTTCGGCCGGTATCTGCATGGAGGAGGAGAAAGGAATGGCATTGTCAAACAGACAGCGCTTAAACCCTTCAAAAACCAAATCAGATCTTGTGCTTCCTTTCTTCACCAGACAGGCAATCTTAGAATGATTATATTCAATGAGACTTTGGGTCGCCTGATACCCCATTTTCAGAAAATCGATACCAAATGAATGATCCATATTCGGTTGACCGATATAATGAATTGGAATCTCCTTACTGCTAAAATAGTGTTCGTGAGATAAACTTTCGTTATTGATCGGTTCCCATATCAAGCCGTCAATTTTATTTTTACAGAAAGCAGTGATACATTTCAACTCCTCTTGTGCACTGTTTTGACTGGAACTTAGCAAAACAGTATACCCATGAAGCTGCGCGGTTTTTATTATGCCAAAGATAAATGGATTCGAATGAGCCGAGGTATTCAATAAGACACCCAATAGAAAGGTCTTTATGGTGGAAGTCTGTATCGAAGAACCATAGGGTGTGTAATTATATTCTTTTACAATTCTTAATACACGGTTGCGTGTCTCTATATTTATGTTCTCATCTTTGTTATGAATGATCTTTGAAACAGTCGATATGGAAACTCCGGCCAGATTTGCGATATCTTTTATTGTCATAGCACACCTCACAGATAATTTTAGATTCATTATAGTATACTATTGAATGTGTGTCAAATATAGCCATATATTACAGGAAAATAATTTAGGAAAATACTTTTATTGTGTAAAAAGATATATTATGGTTGACAAACTAAAATTATATGCTATGATATAGTTAACGAAAACATTTACGGAAAATGTTTTCATACTACAAAAGGGAGGACAGAATGAAGAAAAACATTTTGGTAGTAGGAAGTCTCAATATTGATCTGGTTACAGAGCTCCAGAGTATGCCGGCAATGGGAGAAACCGTGATCGGCACGCAGCTGCAGTACATACCAGGGGGGAAAGGCGCAAATCAGGCGTGCTCCGTCGGCAAGTTGGGCGGTTTGGTTAAAATTCTTGGCTGCATAGGTGATGATGAATTCGGACATATTCAGATAGAGGCGTTGAAGAGCAGTTTTGTAAATACTGATTTTCTTAAAATCAGGGAAGACAGTAAAACAGGCACTGCTCTGATCTATATTACGAGAGAGGGCAATAACAGTATCATTGTGATACCGGGTGCCAACCTTGCGTGTAATACAGAGTATCTGAAACAGGCAGATCAACTTTTTCAGGAATGTGATATTGTTCTGCTTCAAATGGAAATACCACATGACGCAATTTATTATGCAATCAACAGAGCCAAAGAGTTAAACAAAGTTGTGATTTTAAATCCGGCGCCTGCACCCAATGCAATACCGGATGATATATTAAGCAAAATAGACTTTCTGATTCCCAACGAATCAGAGATTCAGAGGTTGGTGCAGGGAACAGAGCTTGATTTAGAATCAATGGAAAATGCAACGAACTACTTTTTGCGTAAGGGGGTGGGGAATGTTATTGTAACACTGGGTGAACGAGGAGCATTATATGCAAATGGGGAAAAGGTATCGATTCATCCGGTACGAAAGGTTGTAGCCAAAGATACAACAGCAGCGGGAGACAGTTTTATCGGTGCTTTTGCGGTAGCTTTGGCAGAAGAAAAAACCAGTGAAGAAGCAATTGACTTTGCTAATTTGGTTTCTTCTGTAGTGGTGACAGAAAAAGGTGCGCAAAGCTCAATACCGACAAGAAGTACGATTGATGCTCTTGCCAAAGAGCTGCGGGCAAAAAACTGAGAATGGAAAAGGAGAAGATTATGAAAAAGAAACTTACGGCAGTGATACTTATTTGTGTCTTAATCATTACATCGTTTGGAGCTTATGGGTGCTCCAAGGGTGATAAAAAGCCCGAGGATAAGGCAACAGGTTCCAAAGATTCGGGAAGTAGCGATTCGGGCAGCACCAGTGCGCAAGAGAAAGAATTTGAAGTTTCAGTTCCGGGAACGGATGAGAAGCAAGCGTCAATTATGGAAGGCGTTTTCAACAGATTTATAGGTGAATATAATAGTGAGAATGGAACGAATTATAAACTGAAATTTACACCCGGACAGGGAATGGACATAACCAATACCAGAATGAGCTCCAATGACAGACCGGATATCTTCATCGTGGATTCACCAGCGGATGTGGCTCAATATGTTAGCGAAGGTCTGCTCTACGACATTACCAAGTATTCAGATGAGGGATCCTGGAATAGCAAGCTGTTTGACTGGGCATACAATCTGTCGAAATTCAATGATAAGGTATATACCCTTCCCTACGGTTATGAGGGTATTGTCTTATGGTATAATAAAGACATTATGTCGGAGCTGGGATTAAATCCGGATGAAATAACGAATCTTGAAGAATTTAACAATGCTTGTCAGGTGGCGCAGGATAAGGGATATAATCCGATTATGCTTGGAACACAGGATTGGCCTTGGGCACAGGAATGGTATTTATCCATTATGTTTAGTTATACAGGCAGAGATAAACTCAAGGATGTATTACAGGGGAAAAATGATGTAAAGTGGACCGATTCCGAATATGTGAAGACGGTTGAGACTTATAAAAATTGGCATGACAAGGGATATCTGGCTGACGGTAAATCCTATGTGCTAACCAGCGATGATGCGATTAATGCCTTTTCCAATGATAAATCATTATTTAAATTAGAAGGAACCTGGGCTACATACTGGATTACACCTTTGGATCAGGAGCAGAAAGATAAAATAGGTGTAATGCTTCATCCTGCGATTAATGATGTGGAGAAACCCCATTTACCGATTGCTGTCGGGGGTATGTGGTGCGTATCTGAAGATACCGAATCTCCGGATCTTGCAGGATATCTCTTGAATAAATTGCTTTCTCAGGACATTCAAAGTGACTTTTTAGAGGCCGGCATGGATGTTGCTCCCATGGCAATTGATAATTCTGAGTTTGGCGGACTGGATCCGGTTGTTCAGAACATGTGGAAGATGTTAAACAATGCTCTGGATAATGGAGATTATGGATATACTACCTATGCATTTTATCCTCCCGAGACAAGAGTATATGCCTATGAAGGTATCGTTAATGTACTGGAAAATAAGACTACGATTGAGGAGTATCTTGGTAAACTTCAATCTCTTACGGAAAAAGAGAGGGCGTCAGGAGCCATACCGCTTCTTCCCTAGTGTTTTTCCCTCATAACAGGATTAATGTAACAGAAGGGTGTCTGCCTTTCTGTTACATTGATCGTATTCATGACAAGGAAACGGTTTGCCGGTTCATCTTGCTTTATCGTACTTTCACAAAACCAGTAAGGAGTATATATGAATAAAAAATTAAAATCCTCATTTGAACGAAGAACAAACAAAGTGGCCTATCTTATCGTGTTACCAATTTTTTTATATCACTTTGTTATGGTGATTGTACCGTCGCTTAATACGGTGTATGGTTCTTTTACCCAATGGAGCGGAATCGGAGCGAAGAAATTTATCGGCCTTCAAAACTATTATGAACTGTTTCATGATGTAGAGTTTTATGGAGCGTTATTAAACAATATAAAATGGATGATTGTATTTTTGACAATTCCTATTTTTCTGGGCTTTGTCATCGGTTACTTTCTCTCCAGAATCAAAAAAGGTCAGATTATTTACCGGACGATTTACTTTTTGCCCTATGTCATATCGGCAGCAATTGCCGGTAAAATCTTCGCAACCTTTTATAATCCCTATTTCGGAATTAATGTGATTCTTGAAAAATTGAATCTGGACTTTCTTACCAGAGACTGGCTGGCACCGAAAAATGCATTATTTTCAGTAGCTATGGTTGATAACTGGCATTGGTGGGGATTCGTACTGGTTATTTTCATGAGCGGCTTACAGCAAATAGACCCTTCTCTTTATGAAGTGGCTGATGTGGAAGGTGCAAATACACTGGAAAAAATGAGATATGTAACCGCACCCTGTATAAAGAATACGATCATTTTTATTCTCACAGCTACAATGGTGTGGTCCATCGGAACCTTCGACTATGTCTGGGTTATGACAAAGGGAGGAGCCGGTTCGGAATTATTGTCCACGATGCTCTATAAGAATTCATTGTTTAAATACAAGGCAGGATATGCCAGCTCTATTGCTGTTGTTCAGGCGGTGTTGTCATTTGCCATATTAGGAATGTTTATGATGATAAGAAAGAGAAGTGAGGATTAGAGGCTATGAAGAAAAAAATAAAACGTATCATACTAAATTTGGTCCTGATAATCGTAGCATTTTGTCAGATCGTTCCTATTGTAATCATTGCGTTCAACTCCTTTCGTACCGACAAGTCAATTAAGAAGTTTCCGATCGGACTGCCCAATCAGGCGAATTTTGATAATTTTATCAATGCCTGGAATATTGGCGGGTATACAAGAGCCTATATAAATAGTATTATGGTAAGTGTCATCACAACGCTGATAGTTCTTACCTTATCCATGCTGATGGGTTATTTTATGGCAAAATCAAATATCAGGATCAAGAATTCATTGCTGGTATACTTTGGGGTGGCGATGTCCATTCCGCTATTGTCCTTTCTTGCTCCGCTATATTTTGGATTTTCCGAACTGGATCTGGTCAACAGGCACCTTGGATTAATCTTAATCTATATTGCAACGAATCTTCCGTTTAATATACTGCTTTCAAGAACCTTTATTCTTGGTATTCCGAATGAACTTAGTGAAGCGGCATTGATTGACGGATGCGGAATCTTTCAGATCATCGGCAAGATTATTTTTCCTTTGTCAAAGCCGATCGTTACCACAATTGCTCTTATCGTGTTTGTCAGTACCTGGAATGAATTTACCATTGCAAATACATTTTTGCAGGAATCTGTACTTAAAACGGTATCGACCAGATACGTATTATTTGTTACGGAAAAGGGTGCCGATCTTGCAATGATATTTACCGCTGCCATGATTTCCATGCTTCCCATTGTGCTGGTATTTATTTTACTACAGAATTACTTTGTGGAAGGGATGACTGCCGGCAGTGTGAAAGCCTAAAGGAGGTACAATATGAGTTATCAGGAATATTTGGAACAGACCTATGCGGGTTGGCTTGGAAAGATCATAGGAATTCGTCTTGGTTCTCCGATTGAGGGATGGACCTATGAGCAGATTGGCAGGGTTTATGATGAGATAAACGGATATCTGGTGGACTATCAGGATTATGCAGCCGATGATGACAGCAACGGACCATTTTTCTTTGTCAGGGCAATCAAGGACTACAGTCACGATATTGAACAAATCACAGAGAAAGAGATGGGGGATACCTGGCTCAATTATGCGCCGGAAAACCATGGTTTCTTTTGGTGGGGAGGATATGGGATCTCAACGGAGCACACGGCTTATATGAATCTGAAATATGGCATAGACGCACCCGTGTCCGGATCCATAGAACAAAATGGCCTCGCTTGTGCACAACAGATCGGCGGGCAGATATTTAGTGACTGCTGGGGCTTTGTAGCTCCCGGTAATCCGGAGCTGGCAGCCCGTTACGCAGCTAAGATGGCCGGGGTATCGCATGACGGCGAGGGAATTAATGGAGCAAAATTTGTTGCCGGATGTATCAGCGCCGCCTATAAGGAAAATCATATTCAGGATGTGATTCGTGCAGGATTATCCTTGCTGCCTGAGACAAGTGAATATGTTAGAATGGCCCGGGATGTGATGGGCTACTATCAGATGGATCAGATCAAAAGCTGGAGAGAATGCTTTCAATTTGTTAAAGAAAATTACGGCTACGATAAGTATCCCGGAAGCTGTCATATTATCCCCAATTCGGCCGTTATGCTGCTTTCCATGCTTTATGGAGAGGGGGATTTTAGCAATACCCTCTGCATCTGTAATATGTGTGGATGGGATACGGATTGTAATGCCGGCAATGTGGGAGCCATTCTTGGGGTTCTGGTGGGAATTCATCATATCGAAGATAAATGGGTGAGGCCGGTGAATGACTTGCTGCTATCTTCCAGTGTGATCGGCGGACTTAATATAACAACCGTTGAAAAAAGCGCGGAGTTTTTCTGCAGTCTCGGATGTAAGATAATGGGGATTACACCTCCGGAAGACTGGAACTTCGTAGTTGAAGACAGCAATTATCATCTGCATTTTCGACTGCCGAAATCTACTCAGGCCATGAAGACTGCCTCCAATGATAAGAGTGCTGAAATTCATACGGAAAATACATTGTTTCAGGATGAAGTACGCTGCTTAAAGATTACAGCCAATCGATTGCAAAGCAATACAAAGGTCAATGTATACCATAAAACATATGTTCAACCCCACGATTTGCATGATTCAAGATATGATCCGGCGTTTACGCCGATTTTATATACCGGTCAAACGGTAAAAACAGCGCTGTTTAATGACAGTGGATTTGTTCTTACCGCAAAGATTTATATTAAGGATATCAATAATGACAAAATATATCTGTCCGAGGCGTATGAACTGTGTGACAGATGGACGGAATTAGAATATCGTATACCTGTAGTGGAAAGTTGCCTGATCAAGGAAGCAGGTGTTGTAATTTATAGAAGTGCTGACACAAAAGTCAATGATAAATGTATGATTGTATTCATGAAATATCTGGAGTTTGCAGGAGAACCTGTATTTAATATTAACTTTTCAAAAGAAAAAATTGAAAACTATGGTTTCGGACACTCCACCCTTCACAGAGAAATAAGTCAGTTCACCTATAAGAACGGATTATGGGAGTTAGATCATGAATATTTAAGCGGAAGCTGCAGTGATGAGGGCGAAAGCTACACCGGTTATTATTATCATAAGGATTATTCCTATGAATGTATCGTCAACCCTCAGCGAGGAAATCACCACATGGTTTTATTCCGGGTCCAGGGGGCAATCAGGCATTATGGTTTTGGATTCTACGGAGATGGACAGGTGGCTCTGGTGAAGCGTCAGAAGAATAGAAGGATTGTTATAAGTGAGCCCTATGAGTACGAGATGGGAAAGGACTATCGATTCCGTATCGAAGTTAAGGATCATAGAATAACAGCATATATAGATGAAAAAGTAATCATAGAATATGAGGATGTCCATGCATACAACTACGGCCAGATTGGATTGGGAGTTTATGAAGGTAGTCATTGCCATTACAAAGATATAGTGGTAAAGAGCTGCTAAACGCAGACAAAAACCTCCGGGACAAAAAATAGGACCAGGAATAAGCATTCAGTGTTTTGGCTGAATGCTTTTTTCGTTCATGATATGTTGAGACGGAGTTCAGGTGCATCTTGCTCCATAATTATTGATATGGTGGCATTTAATAAGAAAACTTCTCATATGATAGATCGGGAATGATAAAATACAATCATCGAATATAGTAAATTTGTCCGGTATTATGAAAAAATATGTTCTTATATGACGAAATGTGGTAGTATAAAATCTAGAGAATGACGGACAGAGGTGAGGGCTTTCACAATGGATCAGAGGTTATCAGATGGGGGAATTAAGTCTCTAAAATCGAAAGAGGAAAGAAGAAAAAGGATTAACAGAATTAAAACAGTCATCATTATTATTGTAACTATTTTGATAATTCTGCCAACGGTTGGATGCATTGTTTTGGGGGTTCAGCTTGGAAGATTACAAAAACAGGTTAATGACTTGCTGCAAGATGGGAATCATAATGAAATTTCAATGATTGGTTCAAATGAAAATTATGCGTTTGCGGCACAACGAGCTGATACGGATAACGATGTGATAAGCGGACAAGCAGATGCATCTTCAGTAAAGGAAGGTGGGGTACCGGGAGCAGAAAAGAATCCGTTAAGTGGAATAAATCAGAAGATTACTGACGGTCAGACAAGGAGCAAGGGAACAGAGAATGAAATAATCAACGAAGAGACCAGGGAACATGCCAAGGATTTACGGGATGCTTTGAATCATACGGAGGATTCGAATAGTACCGAAACATCTGATGACACGGTTGCCAAAGCAGCAAAGTCGGTAAAAAAATCAGATACAGCAGATAATAAAAACAGTGGAAGCAATAACAATACGAAAAACGAAAATAAGAGTTTAAATATAGGGAAGTATGAAGGGAAAAAGGTGTACCTGACCTTTGATGACGGTCCCAGTATTTATACCAATGATATATTAGATATTCTTGCAAAGAATAAAGTAAAGGCAACTTTTTTTGTTGTTGGGAAGACGGATAAAAATTCTTTGGACATGTATCAGAAGATCATAGATGAGGGTCATACACTGGGGATGCATTCCTATTCCCACGTGTATAAGCAGATTTACAATTCCGTGCAAGATTTTGATAAGGACTTTACAAAACTGAGGAATTTGTTATATGATACTACTGGGTATGAGCCTTCAATCTATCGATTTCCTGGCGGAAGCGCCAATCTTGTAAGTAAAGCAAGTATGAAGGAGTTTGTTCGTTATCTCAATGAGAAATCAATCAGGTATTTTGACTGGAACGTAGAGAATGGTGATGAGACGGGCGTCGATTATACGAAAGATCAGTTGGTTAAGAATGTACTGGATGGAATCGCACAAAAAAGAACATCGATTGTTCTGATGCATGATTCCGTAGAACATAAGAAGACATTGGATTCATTGCCGGATTTGATAGAGACATTAATCTCAGGTGGAGCCGAGATCGCACCAATTGATGACAGTGTGACACCTATTCAACAGATTAAAGCGGATTCAGTTCAATAAAACCATACATAGGAGGTAAATGCAAATGAGCTTTTTTAGGGAGTTTAAGGATGATTTGACTCAGGCTGTGAATGAATTGCTGCCGGATAATACTTCAGAGCAGGATGAGGAAGATAACCAAATGGTAGACACCTTAAAAACTGAGATTGAAGCGGAAAAGTACAGTTTGGAAAATGAGAGACTGATGGATTATCTGGAAGAATTTGTACGGGATGATCCAATGACGGAAGAAGAGCTGCAGACGTCAGAACTTGATGATGAGTTGGAAGACGAACTCTATGAATTAAAGGGAGATGAGAACGTAATGGAGGATAATCTTGATTTAGAATTATTGGATGCATTAACCGAAGAAGAAAAAGTAACAAAAATTGAAGCGGACAAGGATATGCATAAAGTAAGAGCAGCATCTGTATCAAGTGATGATGAAGTCACGGTAATTACCAAGGGAACTGTAATTAACGGAAGTATTTCTTCAGATGGCTCCCTGGAAATCAACGGCACCATTACGGGAGATATTGAATGTCTTGGAAAGCTATCGATTACCGGTAAAGTATCAGGCAACTCAAGTGCGGCAGAGGTATATGTGAATACGGATCGTCTGGAAGGCTGTATCACCAGTGAGGGCAGTGTTAAGGTTGGATTGGGAACTGTAATTATTGGAAACATTAATGCTGCATCCGGTGTGATTGCCGGTGCGGTAAAAGGTGAAATTGATATTAACGGACCGATTGTTATTGACTCCACAGCGATAATTAAAGGAAATATTAAAGCAAAATCGGTTCAGATTAATAATGGAGCCGTAATTGAAGGTTTCTGTTCCTTAAGCTATGCTCAGGTGGATGTAGAGAATATTTTTGAATAATCTGATTAAATGCTGGAAATATCATGCGTTTTGTGGTAAATTATTATAGAATGTTAAATGATATAAGATATTTACGCATGGAGGCAGGCAAGAGCATGAAAGAATACAATAGAGTATTGTTAAAATTAAGCGGAGAAGCATTGGCCGGTGATAAAAAAACCGGTTTTGATGAAGCTACCTGTATCGCAGTTGCAAAGCAGGTGATGGAGCTTGTCAAGGAAGGAATTCAGGTCAGTATTGTGATTGGCGGCGGGAATTTCTGGAGAGGAAGAACAAGTGAAACCATCGATCGTACCAAAGCGGATCAGATCGGGATGCTGGCGACTGTCATGAATTGTATCTATGTCTCTGAGATATTCCGTTATGCAGGCATGGAGACGAAGGTATATACACCATTTGCATGCGCAAATATGACAGAATTATTTTCGAAAGATCATGTACTTGAATGTATGAAACGAGGCGGGGTTGCATTTTTAGCTGGCGGAACAGGACATCCTTATTTCTCGACAGATACGGCAACGGTACTCCGCGCCGTAGAACTGGATTGTGATATTATCTTAATGGCTAGAGCGGTAGACGGTGTTTATGACAGTGATCCAAAACTTAATCCTGAAGCTAAGAAGTTTGATCAAATTCCTTTACAGGAAGTTCTTGATAAAAAACTGGGCGTTGTCGACATGACGGCAACTGTTTTATGCATCGAGAACAAAATGCCGATCTTACTGTTCGGTCTTTCGGAGGAAAACAGCATAGTAAATGCAGCGAGGGGTACATCAAACGGTACAAAAGTTACGATATAAAATTACGTATCTGAGAAAATAATATGATTAACTTAATAGCCGCGAAGCGGCTTTATATCTGAAAAATGAAATATGTTATCGGAGGGATAGAAAATGGACGCGAAATTAGAGCAGTTTAATCTAAAGATGGGAAAAACAATTGATACATTGAAGGAAGATTATGCAACCATTCGTGCCGGAAGAGCAAATCCACATCTTTTGGATAAATTAAGAGTGGATTATTATGGACAGCCTTCAGCATTACAGGCGGTTGCCAATATATCGGTTCCGGAGGCAAGAGTGATCCAGATTCAGCCTTGGGAAAGCAAATTAATTAAGGAAATTGAAAAAGCAATCATTAATTCTGACTTAGGGTTAACACCAAGTAATGATGGTAAAATGATTCGTCTTGTATTTCCTGAATTGACTGAGGATCGAAGAAAAGAACTGGTGAAGGATGTTAAGAAGAAGGCAGAAAGTGCGAAAGTTGCTGTCAGAAATATCAGAAGAGATGCCAATGAATTATTCAAGAAGCAGAATAAAGCCAGTGAGATTTCAGAAGATGAGTTTAAACATCTTGAAGATGAAATTCAGAAATTAACAGATAAATTTGTTGCAGAAATTGATAAGTGTATGGATGAGAAATCGAAAGAAATTCTTACTGTTTAATTCATTACAAGATAAAACAGCTTGCCGTTTCATCTTATTATGAAACAGACGATCAAACATAAGATACAGAGTCATTTTCTTGGTTTAAGATTAGCCCCCGCTTTTATAGCGGGGTTGCTTGATTTTACAATCTTTTCATGTCAGGGAGTGGATAGGAAGCCATGGACGAGAAACAGTTGAATATTCCAAATCATATTGCAATCATTTTAGATGGCAATGGACGTTGGGCGAAGAAAAAGAGACTGCCGCGAAATGTGGGGCATACCCAGGGCAGCAAGGTAGTGGAGAAAATATGTGAAGATGCTTATAAAATGGGAATCAACTATTTGACGGTATATGCATTTTCTACGGAAAACTGGAAGCGTCCTCAGGAAGAGGTGGATGCACTTATGAAGCTTTTGAACAGCTATCTGGATACCAGTATAAAAACAAGTACGAAGAATAATATGAGGGTGCGGGTCATCGGCGATACATCCAAATTACCTGAGGATATGAGACTAAAAATCCGGGACTTGGAAGAAGCATCAAAAGATAATACCGGTCTGAAATTTCAGGTGGCGATCAACTATGGAGGCAGGGATGAAATTATTCGTGCCGCAAAAGCATTTGCCACAGAAGTGAAAGAGAATAGAGCAGAGATTGATAATATAGATGAAACGATTTTTGAGACATATCTGGATACGAGAGAAATACCGGATCCGGATTTGCTCATCAGAACAAGTGATGAGCGCAGACTCTCGAATTTCTTATTATGGCAGCTGGCATATACGGAATTTTATTTTACCGATGTGTTATGGCCGGATTTTAATAAGAAGGAATTAATGAAAGCAGTGGAATACTATAACAGCAAAACAAGAAAATTTGGTGCCCTATCTTAATTTAAAGTTTGCATTTTGGAGGTAAACGATGTTTAAAACAAGATTACTCAGTAGTATCTTTCTTCTGGCCATTACAATAACAGTGATGGTGTTGGGCGGTAATGTGCTGTTTTCTTTTGTTATGCTGATTTCTTTCATTGGTATGATGGAGCTATATCGAATTCTCAAGGTAAATAAGGCACTGCCCGGATTGATCGGATATCTTGGATACCTCGCTTATATGCTGCTGATCTATTTTCATCAGGAACAATACCTTGTATTGTTATTCATCGGGTTCTTATTATTGCTAATGGTGATTTATGTAATACAATTTCCAAAGTATCATACAGAGCAGATTCTGATTGCTTTTTTTGGGTTGTTCTATGTGGGTGCTATGCTTTCTTATTTATATCAGGTGCGTATGCTGGAGGATGGCGCATTATTGGTATGGTTGATCTTTATTGGAGCCTGGGGGTCTGATACCTGTGCATATTGTGTGGGGATACTCATCGGTAAGCACAAGATATTTCCCGTACTCAGTCCCAAGAAGTCTTTGGAGGGCTGTATCGGGGGCGTTGTGGGGGCTGCTTTGCTGGGATTTATCTATGCAACTGTAATTTCAAGGTATTTGTCCGGAATAAACAATCCGCAATTGTTATTTACCATCATTGGTGCAGCATCCAGTGTTTTATCGCAGATTGGTGACCTGGCTGCTTCTGCTATAAAAAGAAATTATAGCATAAAAGATTATGGAAAACTCATCCCCGGACATGGTGGTATTCTTGATCGCTATGACAGTATTATTTTCACGGCTCCGATTGTGTTCTATTTGGCAAATCTGTTATAATAATGAATAGGATTGATCATAAGGAGCTGTTTCATAAAGATGGCCAAAAGGCAGATCCATGGAAAAATGTGTCCACATGATAATGTTAATATAGAAAAATGATATTACGCAATAATGAAGACAGAAGTAGAGAAGATAGAGACAGAGAAAAAAGTAGTTTCATAAAAGAGATGCACAATGTCAATAATGGTAATTAAATCGAAAGAGAAATAAAAGATAGATTGGTAATACTTTGAAGGATAAAATGGAGGCATTCATGAAATATATAACTATATTGGGTTCTACAGGCTCCATCGGAACTCAGACCTTGGATATCATAAGACAGCATGACGATGAGTTACGTGTGTCAGCATTGGCCGCCGGAAGTAATATCGTGTTATTGGAAAAGCAAATCAGAGAGTTTCTTCCGGAAATCGTTTGTGTGTATGAGGAAGAGAAGGCAAAGACCCTGAGGGAAAATATCAAGGATTTAAATGTAACAGTCGTGGCAGGTATGGATGGCTTAATTGAATGTGCAATCGAATCTAAGGCCGAAATTGTTGTTACGGCCATGGTTGGGATGATAGGTATTCGTCCCACGATTGAAGCAATTAAGGCGGGAAAAGATATCGCGCTTGCCAATAAAGAAACACTTGTTACAGCCGGACACCTGATTATCCCATTAATGAAAGAAAAGAAAGTCTCTTTACTTCCTGTGGACAGTGAACATTCAGCAATCTTTCAATCACTGAATGGGGAAGATAAAAGATCCTTATATAAGATTATCCTGACAGCCTCCGGTGGGCCATTCAGAGGAAGGAAACAAGAAGCGTTAATTTCAATAAAGCCAGCCGATGCGCTAAAGCATCCCAACTGGTCTATGGGGCAGAAAATTACCATTGATTCGGCGACCATGGTCAATAAGGGGCTTGAAGTAATGGAAGCGGCCTGGCTTTTTGGTGCGTCCATGAATCAGATTCAGGTGGTTGTTCATCCACAAAGCATCATCCATTCCATGGTGGAATTTGAAGACGGTGGCGTTATCGCGCAGCTGGGAGTGCCCGATATGAGACTGCCCATACAGTATGCATTGTTTTACCCGGTCAGAAAAAATATTATAGGCAGTGAACGGCTTGATCTGGTGAAATTAAAGCAGCTTACCTTTGAAGAACCTGATATGGATACATTTGTTGGTCTGCAGTTGGGATATGAGGCAGGGAGAATCGGTGGCAGTATGCCGACGGTCTACAATGCTGCGAATGAATGGGCGGTCAATGCTTTCCTAAAAGGACAGATTGGTTTCCTTTCCATTACTGCCTTAATGAAAGAAGCAATGAACCATCATCAAGTGATACAAAACCCATCACTGAATGAAATTCTGAATACGGAACAGGAGACATATGATTTTATAAAGGGGTTTATCAAGTCCGGGTATTCTTCATAAAGTTATCTTTTGTACAGCGGACACAGGAAAGGATTGAATTAATTTTATGAATATTATTGTAGCTGTTATTGTCTTGGGCGTCATTATCATCGTACATGAACTTGGCCATTTTTTACTTGCAAAAAAGAATGGAATTACTGTTACGGAATTTTCTGTCGGGATGGGACCGAGAATAGCCAGCTTTGTGAAAAATGGTACCAGGTATTCGTTAAAGGCATTTCCCATTGGTGGTTCTTGTATGATGCTGGGAGAAGATGAAGCGATTGAGGATGAAGGTGCATTTCACAAAAAGGGAGTTTGGGCAAGATTTTCTGTTATATTTGCCGGGGCATTTTTTAATTTTCTTCTGGCTTTTATTTTAGCCTTGATTGTTCTTGGAACAAATGGTGTAGATCTTCCGAAAGTTACCAGGGTGGAGGCGGGTACTCCTGCTGCGCAGGCCGGATTAAAGGAAGGGGATCTCATCACCGGGATTGACGGAAATAAAATTAATATCAGCAGGGAAATTGACTTCTATTTGTATTTTAATCAATTGACGGACCGACCGATTTCTATTACCTACTTAAGAGACGGAGCGCACAAAACCATTTCTGCCACACCCAAAAAGGTTAGCACGTACCTTCTGGGCTGCAGATATAATGGAGACAATAGTGCCGCTTCGCTGGTGCAGGTAGCATCGGATTATCCCCTTGGGCAGGCAGGCGTTGCAGTCGGAGATGTCATCGTTGCAATTGATGGAACGAATGTGAGCAGTGGATTAGAGCTCTCTGATTACTTTAAGGACCATCCCTTAGGTGATAAACCCGTTACCGTAACCTATCAAAGAAATGGAGCAGAATCCACTGTGTCGGTAACACCCAAATTATACACCAATACAGAGCTGGGGTTTGGATATCAGACCTGGTCCGAAAAGGTATCTGCTTTAAACGTGGTAAAATACAGTTTCTATGAATTGAAATATAATATTAATATGGCCATCAAGGGAGTCTGGTATTTGATTTCCGGTCGTGTCAGTGTGAAAGAAGTTTCCGGTCCGGTGGGAATTGTTAACGTCATGGATCAGATTGTCTCTCAGACAGAAAGCTACGGTATTGGCATTGTTTTGTTGAATTTAGCGAGCTTTAGCATTTTACTCAGTGCAAACCTGGGCGTTATGAATTTGCTTCCCATCCCTGCGTTGGATGGCGGCAGACTGGTATTTCTGGTAATTGAAGCAATCCGACGAAAACCGGTACCGAAAGAAAAAGAGGCTATGGTTCATATGATTGGAATGGCAGCTTTGATGATTTTCATGGTGTTTATACTATTTAATGATATTAAGCGAATATTTGGCTGAGTTTACTAAAGGATAAAACAATAGAGGAAATGGAAAGGTTGTTTGTTATGTATCGTGATCATACGAAAGTTATTAGAATTGGTGATCGTGTCATTGGAGGCGGGAACCCCATCTTAATACAGTCCATGACCAACACCAGAACTGAAAATGTAGATGCTACCGTGGAGCAAATCACCAGACTGACCGATGCAGGTTGTGATATTGTACGTGCAGCAATTCCTAATATGCAGGCGGCAGAGTCAATTTCAGAGATTAAGAAGCAGATCAGGATTCCTCTGGTGGCGGATATCCATTTTGATTATCGTCTTGCCATTGCTGCCATGGAGCATGGTGCGGATAAAATAAGAATTAATCCCGGTAACATCGGCAGTCTGGATAAACTAAAAGCGGTTGTTTCTGTTGCCAAAGAGCGGAATGTCCCCATCCGGGTGGGGGTGAACAGCGGTTCTCTGGAGAAGGAGATTATCGCAAAGTATGGCAGAGTAACGGCAGAAGGTCTGGTAGAGAGTGCGTTAGATAAAGTGCGGCAGGTGGAGGAGATGGAGTATGATCAGATGGTCATCAGTATCAAATCCTCTGATGTGGCCATGTGCATCAAAGCCCATGAATTAATTGTCCGTGAGACGAAATATCCTCTGCATGTGGGCATAACAGAAGCCGGCACGGTTAATGCGGGAAATATCAAGTCTGCTGTCGGACTGGGTGTTATTTTATATCAGGGAATCGGTGATACCATTCGTGTATCCTTAACCGGTGATCCGGTAGAAGAGATAAAATCTGCCAGGCTGATCCTTAAAACCTTGGGATATCGTAAAGGCGGCATTGAAGTTGTATCCTGTCCAACCTGTGGAAGAACCCAGATTGATTTGATAAAGCTGGCTTCGGAAGTGGAGAAGATGGTAGAGGAGTTTGATCTTGATATCAAGGTGGCGGTGATGGGCTGTGCGGTCAATGGTCCGGGGGAAGCAAGAGAAGCGGATATCGGGATCGCCGGCGGAATTGGAGAAGGACTGTTGATCCGGAAGGGTCAGATTATAAGAAAAGTTCCGGAGGATCAATTGCTGCAGGTGTTGAGAGAGGAATTGTCTCAATGGAATCCTGTTTCGTAAGTGATTTATCATCTGTAGAGCCTGCAAATCGGCATAAATTCATCATGATACCGGAAAGTATTCAGCCGGGATGCGTGGGATGATTTGCGTGATGGAGTATTAGAAAGGGCATGGCTGATAGTATGTTGTTTTTTAAAGCATTTGATCAAGTGAAAGCGGATCAGGAATTGCAAGCACTTTATGGCGAAGTGGATGTATCTAAAGTGGTGGCATCAAAAAATTCAAATAGAATATTTATCTGTATCAGAAGTAACAGGCTCATCAGCAGATCAAATATTAAGAAGATGGAAGAACTGCTGAACCGGCAGCTCTTTTTTCATACAGGGAATCGGGTGTTTATTAAACCTCATTTTGAATTGTCGGCGCAGTATACGCTGGTGAACTTATATCAAATATATCGGGATAGTATTCTGGAAGAATTAATGGATGACAGCGTGGTGACCTATCATATTTTGTCAAAGGCGGAAGTTGAAATTGAAGATATGGTGATGCATATTCGCGTCACAGACAGCTGTGTTGTGAAGGAGAAAACGTTAAAGCTTAAGGATTATCTTGAGACAATGTTTCAGGAACGATTTGATTACAATGTTTTGGTGAACTTTGAATACCTGGAACCAAAGGAAAAGGCCCGGGATCATGAGACGGAGTACCGGGAACAGATGTTGAAAATCGGCCGGATGGATGATGGTGAGAACGGGAATAGTCAGGGAAGCAAAGAAGGAGAAGCAATCCTGATAGACGGTGGGAAGGATATGCTTCCTCAGCAGGAAAGAACTATGTTGAAGGATTCCGGAAATAAATCAGCCGTACATAACAAGGAGCAGTTGAATCATGAGGTCAAATCCGCAGGTCAGACCCCGAAGGAGGCGTCCTATGGAAAGAGTGTGTATGAAAAGGCCAAAGGTAGCTTTCGAAAACTTCCTGTGGATCCTTCTGTAATTTACGGTAGAAATTTTGATGGCGCAAGCATTCCTATTTGTGATATTATTGATGAAATCGGAGAAGTGGTAATTAAGGGAAAGCTGATTAAGCCGGATACCAGAACCATTGGAAACGAGAAAAGCATCATAACCTTTGTAATAACAGACTTTACCGATTCCATTAAAATCAAACTGTACGCAAAAACCATTGAGGTGGATGAAATCACTTCAGTTCTTAAACCTGGCGGATTTTATATGCTAAAGGGTATTGCACAGATGGATACCTATGAAAGGGATATTACCATTGGGTCGGTTGTTGGTATTAAGATCAGCAGTGATTTTACTACAACCAGATCAGATACTGCACCCAAAAAAAGGATTGAGCTTCATGCCCATACATTGATGAGCGATATGGATTCTGTTGTAGATGTGAAGAAATTGGTAAAAAGAGCATTCAAATGGGGACATAGTGCGGTGGCGATAACGGACCATGGGGTGGTCCAGTCGTTCCCTGAAGCGAATCATGCGTTAAATCCCAGGGATTACTCGGATGAGGAAGAACAAAAGAGGGCAAAAGCATTTAAGGTCATCTACGGGATGGAAGCATATCTTGTGGACGATCTGAAAGAAGTGGTGACGAACGGAAAGGGACAGAGTCTGGAGGATCCATTCGTCGTCTTTGATATAGAGACCACAGGGTTTAGTCCGAACTTGAATAAAATAATTGAAATTGGCGCGGTGAAGGTGATCAACGGAGAGATCTCCCGGAAGTACAGTACCTTTATTAATCCTGAGGTTCCCATTCCCTATGAAATAGAACAACTCACCGGGATTAATGATGCCATGGTACTGGATGCTCCTAAAATTGAAGAGGTTCTGCCGGAATTTCTGGCTTTTTGTGAAGGGTGCAGCCTGGTGGCACACAATGCTTCCTTCGATGTAGGCTTTATTCAAAAGAATGCGAAGCGGCAGGGAATCTCTATCGACTTTACTGTAATTGATACGGTGGGACTATCCAGAATTCTGCTGCCGAATTTAAGCAAGTATAAGCTAAATGTAGTTGCTAAGGCTTTGAATGTCTCTCTGGAAAATCATCACCGGGCGGTGGACGATGCCGGAGCAACGGCTGAAATTTTTGAGAAACTAATTGTAATGTTAAAGGATAAGGAAATCACGAATGTTAACGATATTGATAAGCTTGGAAAGCTCACTCCGGAAGCCAGTAAGAAATTGCCGGCCTATCATGCGATCCTCCTTGCCAAGAATGACATCGGCAGGGTAAATCTTTATAAATTGGTATCCCTGTCCCATATTCAGTATTATCATAAACGCCCTAAAATACCAAAGAGCTTATTAAACGAATGCAGGGAAGGATTAATTCTTGGATCTGCCTGTGAAGCGGGTGAAATCTATCGGGCACTGCTTACCAATCAGTCACAGGAGAGGATTGCGGGACTGGTTCAGTATTATGATTATTTGGAGATACAACCGATTTGCAACAACGATTTCCTGATCAGAAGTGATCGGGGTGACGAGAAGAATATTACCTCCAGAGAGGACCTGAGACAAATTAATCAGAAAATTGTAGACCTGGGTGAGGAATACAACAAGCCGGTGGTCGCTACCTGTGATGTACATTTTCTTGACCCAGAGGATGAAGTATATCGAAGAATCATTCTGGCCGGAAAAGGATTTAAGGATGCGGATGATCAGGCACCCCTGTTTTATCGGACGACGGATGAAATGCTGGAGGAATTTTCTTACCTTGGTCGGGAAAAAGCAGAGGAAGTGGTAATTACCAATACCAATCTGATTTCTGATATGATAGAGAAGATCTCTCCGGTTCGTCCGGATAAGTGTCCTCCGGTACTTGAGAATTCAGAAGAAAATTTGAGAAACATCTGTTATGATAAAGCGCATTCCATGTACGGTGATCCGCTTCCTCCTACTGTAGAGGCAAGACTGGAACATGAGTTGAAATCCATCATTAACAATGGGTTTGCCGTAATGTACATTATCGCGCAGCGTCTAGTTTGGAAATCAAATGAAGATGGCTACCTGGTAGGTTCCCGCGGTTCGGTAGGCTCCTCCTTTGTGGCAACCATGGCCGGTATTACGGAAGTAAATCCGCTGGCGCCACATTATTATTGCCTGAATTGCCATTTTTCAGATTTTGAATCAGAAGAGGTAAAGCGCTTCGGCGGCAGCTCCGGTTGTGATATGCCGGATCGTATCTGCCCAAACTGTGGAGAACCGCTGGAAAAGGATGGTCATGATATTCCGTTTGAGACCTTCCTGGGCTTTCATGGAGATAAAGAGCCGGATATTGACCTTAACTTCTCCGGTGAGTATCAGAGTAAGGCCCATGACTATACGGAAGTACTCTTTGGAGAAGGACATACCTTTCGGGCAGGTACCATCGGCACCCTTGCAGATAAAACAGCCTTTGGCTATGTGAAGAATTATTTCGAAGAGAGAGGGATTCATAAGCGAAACGTAGAAATTGATCGTCTGGTAGCGGGTTGTGTCGGTGTAAGAAGAACAACGGGACAACATCCCGGAGGAATTGTAGTTCTCCCCCATGGTGAGAATATTTATTCCTTCACCCCTGTTCAGCGTCCTGCCAACGATATGACGACGAAGACCATCACCACGCATTTTGATTACCATTCTATCGATCATAACCTGCTAAAGCTTGATATCCTGGGGCACGATGATCCGACGATGATAAAAATGCTGGAGGATTTAACCGGTATCGATGCCAAGAAAATCAGGCTGGATGATGAGAAGGTCTTATCCTTATTCCATGATTTGAGTGCCCTTAAAATTTCGCCAAAAGATCTGGATGGCTGTGAACTGGGGTGCCTTGGAATTCCCGAATTTGGAACCGACTTTGTTATGCAGATGGTTAAGGATACGCAGCCCAAGAGCTTTTCCGATCTGGTGCGTATTTCCGGACTCTCCCATGGTACGGACGTATGGCTTAACAATGCCCAGACCTTGATTCAGAATGAAAAATGTACTCTGGCAACGGCAATCTGTACCCGTGACGATATTATGATTTATCTGATTGCAACCGGCGTTGATCCCGGGCATTCCTTTAAAATAATGGAAAGTGTACGAAAAGGGAAAGGACTGACCTCGGAGATGGAAGAGGAAATGGTAGCGGCAGGTGTGCCGGACTGGTATATCTGGTCCTGCAAACAGATTAAATACATGTTCCCGAAAGCACATGCGGCAGCCTATGTCATGATGGCATTTCGTATCGCATATTTTAAGGTTTATTATCCGCTGGCATATTACACGGCATATTTTAGCATTCGTGCCTCAGCCTTTAATTATGAATTGATGTGTCTGGGCAGAGATAAGCTGGAACAGCATATGGCAGACTATAAGAGAAGAAGTAACACCTTATCCAAGAAAGAACAGGATTCCTTTAAAGATATGAAGATTGTTCAGGAAATGTATGCAAGAGGATTTTCGTTTCTTCCCATTGATATTTTCACGGCCAGGGCCCATGAATTTCAAATCATTGACGGGAAACTCATGCCTTCCTTAAGTACCATTGACGGTTTGGGGGACAAGGCTGCTGATGGTGTAGTGGAGGCTTCCAAGCTAGGGAAGTATCTTTCCAGGGATGATTTTAAAATTCGATGTAAGGTTAGCTCAACTGTAGTAGACAATATGGCTAAGCTGGGACTGCTGGGAGATCTGCCAATGTCAAATCAGATGTCCTTATTGGACTTTTTGCAGTAATAAAATTAAATAAGGGGAGTGATCATGAGATTTAGATTGCTCTCCTCATAGAAAAGATGAGATGTCAGACCAGCCAGGTGTTGATGTCTTGATTAAATACGCATGATTTAATCCTGGAAATCCCCTAGATAGGCCGTTATAGTATGAAATGTATTAATTGATAAAACAATTCGAAAAAATTTTAAAATTATGCTTGCTTTTTTTGTCGTTATAGGTTATTATAATAAATGTCTTAAGGCTCGTTGGTCAAGCGGTCAAGACGCTGCCCTCTCACGGCGGAAACAGGGGTTCGATTCCCCTACGAGCTGCTAAATGGTTCATGAAAAGAAAGCTGTTAATTCGTTCTGAATTAGCAGCTTTCTTTTCATTACAGTCAGAATATTTGCAAGATTTCTTCCTGTGGAAGCGTTTATGCGCTTTAAAGTTCTTAAAAAGTACTCTGATTTGATTTGCTATTGACATACCTCTTTTATTTTCCTAAAATGGTATATAATTACAAGATGGTGATTATGTCTTTTCGCTGGGCGATAGGATAAAGCCAAGAAAGAACAGAAAAAAGAAAATTATATAAGATTATGCTACAATTACAATAATTACAATAATTTTTATTAGGGTGCTTTTCATCATATTAATTCTCCATGCTGCAAATGCCCGCGAATTTGGGTATCAGCACAAATTTGCCGTGTGAAATTTTCATTTTCACGCTAATGTTTATTATGAAAAGATATGTATCAATGGAACGGTAAGATAAATGAACTGGGGTGTCTCTGATAAAAAGAGGTTTGGATGGTTCGGTGACAGTGGGATTGTTTCGGAATGAATGAAACACAATATTAAGTTCTTTACCAACATTTTTCTACAAGATATATGAAATTAACAGTAAGAGATTTACATTTAGAGATACAAAAAAATACAAATTGAGCAGATAAGGTTTACATTCTTAGGTCAACATAGTATAATGGTTTTTACAAACATAAGGAGGTAAATTAATAACATGTTAAGAATTTATATTTGTCCGGAGTGTTATAATTTTAGAATGGTGTCAAGAAAGCCTGATGCTATTTGCTTCCATTGTGGATCGGTGCTGGAAAAATGTGATCTGGAATATGCGACTTATATGAATATGACGGAGGAAGATCGCAATTCATATAAAGAAGATTTTAAGAATAGAATGAAGTTGTATCATGAGAAGATGGATGATCTTTTCCATGAAGAACAGTCTATGAGATAAAAGAGCCTTTACTTCACAGGTTCTTTTTGTATGTACGATATTACGAGATTGGGAGTTATTTACTATGACCAGAAGAATTATAGACAAGAAATTAACAATCAGAAGATTATTTTTATTGTTTTGTGATCTTGCGGTGATTATTACCTCAAGCAGTATGGGGTTATTACTTCGTTTTGACTTAAGTCCTTCCAAGGTGGAGTTAAGATTTATTGAGGGTGCATGGAAGTACTTACCTTATAATTTGATTATCACGATCATTATTTTTTACATTTTCAGGCTATATCACAGTATCTGGAGATATGCAGGGATTGACGAGATGCAAAATGTTTTTTCTGCATGCGTGGTTGCATCAATTATTCAATTTTTTGGAATGAAATTATTGAATTGTCCGGTTCCCAGGAGCTACTATTTTCTCTATGGAGGGGTTTTGGGAATGTTGACCCTCGGAACAAGATTTTCGTATCGTCTGGCTCGTTCTACGCTTAGGAAGACCCGAAATAACAGGGAATACAAAAAAGTAATGCTCATAGGCGGCGGCAATGCGGCCAATGCAATTATTCGGGAAATTCGAATATCGGAGCACATAAAGAATACTGTCGTGAAGTGCATTATTGATGATTCTCCGAATAAGCAGGGGACTTATATTCAGGGAATTAAGATTGTCGGAACCAGAAAGGATATTATAGACTGTGCGGGCTTGTATCAGATTGACGAAATTATCATAGCAATGCCTTCTGTATCTAAAAAGACAATCAGTGAGATCGTAAACATCTGCAAGGAAACCAGCTGCTCGTTAAAAATACTCCCTGGTATGTATCAATTTGTGAACGACGAAGTAAGTATCAGTCAGCTTCGTAATGTTGAGGTAGAGGATTTATTGGGCCGGGAATCCATTAAAGTTGATTTACAGGCAATCATGGG
Organism: Bacillota bacterium; assembly: GCA_023439505.1. GTDB lineage: Bacteria > Bacillota > Clostridia > Lachnospirales > Lachnospiraceae > Mobilitalea. The sequence continues at coordinate 449,413 of JAEXNR010000007.1, read as the reverse complement.
ATATGTCAGTGATAAAGTGATTCTGGTTACCGGAGGCGGAGGGTCCATCGGAAGCGAATTGTGCAGACAGATCGCGGCACATGAACCCAGGCAGCTCATTATTGTTGATATCTATGAGAATAATGCTTATGAAATACAGCAGGAGCTGAAGAAAAAATATCCGGATTTAGATCTTGTGGTATTAATTGCTTCGGTCAGAAGTTCCTCCAGAATGAATCAGATTTTTGAGAACTATCACCCGCAAATCGTTTATCATGCTGCGGCGCATAAACATGTTCCGTTAATGGAAGACAGTCCGAATGAAGCAATCAAGAACAATGTACTGGGGACATGGAAAACGGTTATGGCTGCGGATCATTATGGGGTGGAACGTTTTGTGATGATTTCCACAGATAAAGCTGTGAACCCAACCAATATCATGGGCGCTTCAAAACGTATCTGTGAGATGATCATACAGACATATAATAAACGATCCAGGACAGAATTTGTAGCGGTAAGATTTGGCAACGTTTTAGGCTCTAACGGAAGCGTAATTCCTCTGTTTAGAAAGCAAATTGAAGCAGGTGGTCCGGTTACTGTCACCCATCCGGATATCATCCGATATTTCATGACAATACCGGAAGCAGTTTCGCTTGTACTGCAGGCGGGTGCCTATGCAAAGGGCGGAGAAATCTTTATTCTTGATATGGGAGAACCAATGAAAATACTGGATCTTGCAACCAACTTAATTCGCCTCTCAGGCTATAAGCCGAACGAAGATATTATGATCGAATTTTCGGGACTTCGACCCGGGGAGAAGCTGTATGAAGAATTGCTGATGGAAGAAGAGGGAATGCAGGATACAGAAAATAAGCTGATACATATTGGAAAACCGATTGATCTTAATGAGGAGAAATTCTTAAATCAACTGGAAGATCTGAAGAAAATATGCTCAATGGAACCGAAAGAGATACGCAATCTGATTCAGGACATTGTTCCAACCTATGTTCCACAGAAAATCAGCTGATAGATCAGTTGACAGAACAGAAACAACAGATTAACAAAAAAATGATAAATAGAATTGATAGGAGGCAAATAAGATGTTATATCGTAGCATCAAGAGAATAATGGATTTTATACTTTCCCTTTTTGGCGTGATTTTACTATCTCCTGTCTTTATTATCTTAATTATCGCAATTAAATTAGATACTAAGGGTCCGATCTTATTTAAGCAAAGGCGTGTTGGAAAAAATAAAAAGCATTTCTATATATTAAAATTTAGGACAATGAGAATTGATACCCCGAAGGACATGCCAACACATCTGCTGGAGAATCCGGAGCAATGGATTACGGGGGTTGGTAAATTTTTGAGAAAAACCAGTCTGGATGAATTGCCTCAGCTCATTAATATTTTAAAAGGCGATATGAGTATCATTGGGCCAAGACCGGCTTTATGGAACCAATACGATTTGATAGAAGAACGGGATAAATACGGTGCGAATAATGTAGCGGTTGGTTTGACCGGTTGGGCACAGATTAACGGAAGAGATGAGTTGCCGATCGAAATAAAGGCTCAGCTTGACGGCGAATATGTTAAGAATATTGGAGTTGTCATGGATTTCAAATGTTTCTTTGGAACAATTATTACTGTTTTAAAAAGTGATGGTGTGGTTGAAGGAGGAACAGGAGCATTAAAACAGGAAAGTGCAACAGCAGAGGAGTCGTTAACAAAATGAAGAGAATATTAATTACCGGAGCCAATAGTTATATCGGGACAAGCTTTGAAAAATGGCTGGCGCAATGGCCCGATGATTATTTAGTTGATACCCTGGATATGAGGGAAGAGAGCTGGCATAGTAAAGATTTTTCTCCCTATGATGTAGTGTTTCACGTTGCCGGGATTGCACATGTAAAAGAGACCAAGAAAAATAAAGAGATGTATTATGAGGTTAATCGTGATTTGGCATTTAAGACTGCGAAAAAAGCTAAATATGAGGGCGTTAAACAATTTATTTTCTTGAGTTCAATGAGTGTATATGGAATTTCTAGAGGGAATATTGACAATGATACTCTATTATCTCCTAAGACCCATTATGGTAATTCAAAGCTACAAGCGGAAGAATTACTGAATAAATTAGGAGATGACTTGTTTAAGATTGCAATCGTACGGCCTCCGATGGTTTATGGGAAAGGAAGTAGAGGGAATTATCAAAAGTTATCTAAAATCGTACTTAAGGTTCCTATCTTTCCGAATATAAAGAATAAGAGGAGTATGATATATATATATAATTTATGTCAATTTATAAAGCTTAATTTAGACTATTGTCAGTATGGAGTTTTTTGCCCGCAAAATAAAGAATATGTTATTACAAGTGAAATGGTGAAAAGTATTTGTAAAAATCACAATAAAAGAATTTTATTGACCCGATTTTTTAACCCGGTAATTAATAATTTGAGATTTGGTTTATTTGATAAAATTTTCGGAGATTTAGTTTATTGCAAAAATTTATCACAAAACGTGGAAGAATATTGTGTTTTCGATTTTGAACATTCAATTGTTGAGACTGAGAATTAAATTATTGGTGATTAAAAATGACAGGAGAATTCATATGGATAATTATTCGGTATTGATGTCTGTTTATTATAAAGAAAAGCCAGATTTCTTGGAGATGAGTATTCAAAGTATGATAGATCAGACTATACCTCCAAATGATATTGTTATCGTATGTGATGGGAAATTAACAGATAAGTTATATGAAGTTATAAATAATTATAAAGATTTGCATGATGATATTTTCACTATTGTTCAACTAAATGAGAACAAGGGACAGGGTATTGCCTTACGAATTGGGATAGAATATTGTAAAAATTCATTTATAGCACGTATGGATAGTGATGATATATCCTTTCCAAACAGATGTGAAATTCAGTTGAAGTATTTAAGAAATGGAATTGATATTGTAAGTGCCGCTGTAGAAGAGTTTTCCGGTGATATTAGCAATATTACAGGAGTAAGGTCATTACCGGAAAATCATGAGGAAATTATTAAATTTTCTAAACATAGAAATCCGTTTAATCATCCTTGTATTATGTTTCGAAAAGAAGCAGTTATAAAAGCTGGGAACTACCAGGAATTTTATTTATATGAAGATTATTATTTATGGATAAGAATGATATATAGCGGAGCCATTGGATATAATGTACAAGATCCGCTTTTATTTATGAGAGCAGGAAGTGAAATGTATAAAAGAAGAGGTGGGTATAAGTACTTTAGAAGTAGTGTTAAATTCCAAAGATACTTATATAAAAATCAAATTATAGGTAAACCTACATATATCTATAATTTATTTATTAGATTTTGTGTACAAGTAATGGTGCCCAATAATTTAAGAGGAAAAATCTTTGGTACGTTTATGAGAAATCGAGCGGATAACGTTATTTGAAATGAAAGGACATTTGTAAGATGTTAATTTCTGTAGTAATAGCAACATATAATGGCAGCAAATATATTATAGAGCAATTAGAATCTATAATGAATCAATCAAGACTGCCAGATGAAATATTAGTATTAGATGATAGTTCGCAAGATAATACAATCGACATAATTAATCGTTATATTATGGAGAATAATATAACGATTATTACCTTAATTGAAAACAGTACTAATTTGGGATATGCTTTAAATTTTTGGAATGGGCTAAAGAAAGCAAAGGGAGATGTGATTTTTTTATGTGATCAGGATGATATATGGTTGCCTGAAAAAATTAGTAAATTAATTAATATAATGGAGAATAATAGGAAAATATTGGCATTGAATTCTTCTTATCATTTAATTAATGAAAAAGGGCAGATAATTATTGATAGGTCTAAACTTATATCAAAGTTTAGAGGTAAAATAAAAAAAATTAAAATCAAAGGATTTATTAAATCGCCAAGGTATCCGGGGATGGCTATGGCGATAAGAAGGGAATTGTTATTCTCTGTAAAAGATATCCCTGAGAAATATATTTATGCACATGATTGGGCGCTCAATCAGTCTGCAAGTATAGAAAATGGGATGTATTTTTGTAATTTGAAACTTACGTTATATAGACAGCATGGCAATAATTCGGTTGGTACATTATCTTCACTAAATGGTACGAAAATGATAAAACACAGACTTGATACCATTAGTGATCAATTTAATTTAGCAAATATTTTTGGGGAGATCCATAAGAATAATAAAGATTTAAGGAGATTTACTTCTAGAGTAAAAGTTGTCTCATTAAAGAGAAAGAAATATCTATTATCTAATAATATATTTGGAGAAACTGTGTTATTTATTATATATCATAGATATATGTCGTTAAGATGCTTTTTGGGTGATATCTACTCAATGATATTTCAGAAAAGAGGAGATTAAAGTGTATAAAAAAGAAAATATGGTACAATTATTAACGGCATCCTTAATGTATTTTATTATTATATATTTTTCATTAAGATTGTTTATTGAGCCGTTATTATCTAGAGAAAAGTTTGTTGTTGTTTACACATTATTTTCTATATATGTACTGGGCTTGATTTTTTTTACAAAGAAACTACATAGATCGGACAGCCTTATATTGCTATTTTGTTTCACTCTACTTATAAGATATTTTTTTCAGATAATATTAATGCCTACATCCTTTTTTACGATTATTTCACTTTTTCAGTATTTATTTCCTGTACTTTTTATATTTATTGCACGTATAGTTGAAGATAAAATCCAAGAGAGAATGGAAAATTTTATGGTTTTAATTGCGTTATTTAGTGTGACTTTTGGATTGTTGAATGCAGTATTTGAATTTGTTCCCCAATTTATCTATACAACTGACCGCACAATTGTGTCTGATTTAGTGGTAAATCGTGCAGGATCATTAATGGGTCCTTCCCTAGCGACCGGAGGATTATGCGGTTTAGGGGGAGCATTTTTAATCTCGAGTCGTCGATTTCCCCTCTTCATAAAAATAGTGTTTTTAAGTATTTTTATGTTAGTTGAAATAAAAACGTATTCCAGGGGAGGCCTTATTTTTTTTGTTATAATTCTATTTGTTATTAGTGTCGGCTTTTTAAAGCAGTTGACGAAGCAAAAAAGAACTACTTATCTTTTAATAGGTGCAGGCGCTGCTTTTGTATTATTTATGGCGATTATTGTTATGGCAGCTTTTAGAGTTGCCAATATGGACATTTATATGCAAAGATATGTATTTGATTTGTTCTCAAAAAAAGAAACCGGGAATAGTCAGAGATTGACTTCTATGTTAATGGCTATAAATAAAATTATGATTAATCCATTATTAGGTATTGGTTATGGTCATCTTGGAAGTTCTGCAGTAGAAAGAGAGATAATTGGTAGCTTCTCACCTGAAAACTATTATTTGAAATTAGGTGCTGAGGCAGGAATAATTAATTTACTTTTATTTATGATAATTTCGTTGAAGTCTTTAAGGATGAGTACAAAGATTCAATCACCCTTTAAATACAAGTATTTAGGAATCATTATTGGATTTTTAGTTTGGTCAATATTCTTGCAAACCTTAGAAAATGATTTTTTTGCAATTTTTTACTGGTATTCAATCGGCCAACTTCAAAAACTATATATAAATGAAATTGAGGTCAGGAGGAATGATGTAAATAATGAAAATACTTTACATTATGCATGTAGATTGGGGTTGGATTAAGCAAAGGCCACATTTTATTGCTACAGAACTTTTAGAGAAACATGAGTTATTTATACTTTATCCATTTAGTAGACATCGTAGCGTAATGCAAAAGAAGAATAAAAAAAATTTTAAGTACTTACCTTTTTTACGGATACCTGGTTTCGGTATCATGAAGGGACCCAATGGATTTTGGTGGAAACTAATTATTTTTACAGTAATCAGGTGTTTTTCTCCAGAGATAATTTGGATTGGTCATCCCCATTATGGATGGTATATACCAAAAAGTTTTAAAGGAAAAATTGTCTATGACTGCATGGACGACCATATTGCCTTGGAAGCAATTGAGTCAGAAAAAATGAGAATTTTTAATTTTGAAAAGTATCTTGTTAATAAAGCTAATTTAATCTTGATTTCAAGTGAAAGAATTGGACAAGTTCTTAAAAATAGATTTGGTATAGATATTGGTAGAATGAAATTGATAAGAAACGGATTTGACGGAAGAGTTTTACAAGAGCAAAATGTTATAACAGATAAAGATAAAGTCATTATAGGATATATTGGAACTATTGCTGAGTGGTTTGACTTTAATTTAATTATTTCTTCATTAGAAAAATATCCCAAATTAGAATATCATCTAATTGGACCTTGCAGAACGTCGGTTCAGTGCTATACCCATCCCAGATTAATAATGCATTCAACAGTTGAACACAATAATTTATATAATATAATTAAGGACTATGATTGTTTGATTATGCCTTTTTTATTAAATGATATTGTAGAATCCGTAGATCCTGTTAAATTATATGAGTATATAAACTTTAATAAAAATATTATTTCTATTAAATATAAGGAAATTACTCGTTTCAATGATTTTGTTCATTTTTATTCCGATCAAGAAGAATTCTTAAATTTAATTAATGATATTATGAAAAGTAAGTTATGTAAAAAGTACACAGACAAAATGAGAATAGAATTTTTAACGAATAATACTTGGAAGGCTCGTGAAGTAGCGATTGAATATGAGATTAATAAAATGTTAGGATTGTGATTTGTAATGAAAAAAAGCAATAAGACAATAAAGTGGATAAATAATAAAATTAAGAGAGTAAAAACTTCTAATCCACAGATGTTGAAATATTACATAGGAATTATTTGGAGTGTAGCAGGAACTATTGTATCTAAAATGTTTGTTATGCTTGCGGGTATTATTACTGCACGAATTTTAGGTGCTGATAAAAATGGTATATATGGTATGATATATAGCACAGTAATTATGATTGCATCTTTTGTAAGTCTGGGTCTTGGCATAACTGTTATGAAATTTATTTCTGAGTATAAAATACACGAAAAAGAAAAATGCGGAAGAATAATTGGATTAACGTATATTGTTGCTACTGTTTTAGGAGGTATTATAACAATTGCACTAATCATGAATTCTAAAATTATTTCACAGGAGTTACTTTATAATGAAGAATTAGAAAATTATTTAAACATAGCGTCCATTCTCCTGATTATCAATATCATGAATACAATTCAGACAAACTGTCTAATTGGATTTGAACGATTTAAGGTGATCGCACAAGTCACTGGGATTCAGGGGATCATATCATTTCCAATTTTAATCATATTAACACATTATTATGATGTATATGGTATGTTGGTAGCTCAAATTATTATTGGATTATTTGGTACATGCGTTTTGATGATAGTTAATAATAAAGCTCGAAAACAGTACGATATAAAAATCGATTTTGTTTGTTCATATAAAGAAAAGAGTTTATTTATTAAATTTGCATTACCTGCAATTATGGCTAATGGTTTGGTTGGACCTATAACATGGTTTGGAAATTCGCTTTTTGTATCAATTCCTGATGGTTATACCCAATTGGGTATTTTTAATGCTGCTAATTTATGGCGTACAATGATTACATTTATACCTACAGCTATAGGCAATGTTATGATTCCGATGATAATTTCTGAAAAAAATAATTCTAAGGTTGAAAAATTAAACGTACTTTTGGGATTAATCATTGTTATAGCCTTTTCTATTCCTCTTCTTGTTTTTCCGGAGTTATTAAGTTATCTATATGGAAGAGATTATCAGGGAAGAGACTTTACTGTAGCATTAGTTTTAGTGGTTTTAGTAAGTATAATATGGTCATATGGTGATGGTATATCTAGAAAAATGATAAGTAATAATTTAATGTGGTGGGGGCTACTTAGCAACTCTATTTGGGGAATTGCTTATATAAGTTTTGTTATATTATTTAAAGAATTAGGGGCAAGTGGATTGGCATTAGCATTACTATTCGCCTACATTATTTCAATTGTAGTATTTGTTCCAATTAATATATATAGGAGAGTAGTTCACAAAAGTTTATATATTTCTAAAGAATTATTTATTATGTGGGTGACTTTATTTGTATTGGCGTTATTTCCATTAATTGGATCGCCAATAACAATTAGAATTATTTTTGCTTTCATTGCATATTTGGTTCTATTTCGAGTCTTTAAGTTAATGGTTAATAATCATCCATTAAATTGATTTTAATTAAGTATAGTATCTATTAAAAGTCGAGTTAAGGAGAAAATAAAATGAAAACTATCATGGTAGTATTCGGTACACGACCAGAAGCCATAAAAATGTGTCCCTTAGTGAATGAATTAAATTCACGTCCTAATTTTAAAACAGTGGTATGCGTTACTGGACAACATAGACAAATGTTAGATCAGGTGCTATCTGCGTTCAAAGTATATCCAGATATTGATTTAACAATTATGAAAGAAGGTCAGACGCTTTTTGATATAACTACCGGGATACTAAATAAAATAAATGACGTTCTAAACGACGTAAAACCGGACATAGTTTTGGTGCATGGAGATACAACAACCACATTTGCAACAGCTCTTGCTTGTTTTTATTTACGAATCCCGGTGGGACATGTTGAAGCAGGGTTACGGACCTATAATATTTATTCTCCATATCCAGAAGAATTCAATAGACAAGCAGTAGGAATCGTATCTTCCTATAATTTTGCACCCACTGAACTTGCTAAACGAAATTTGGTAAGAGAAGGTAAGATCCAAGATAATATTTTTGTTACTGGAAATACAGCTATAGACGCATTGAAAACTACAGTTAAAAAGTCCTTTTTTCATGAACAACTTGATTGGGCAGAAGGTAGTAGATTAATAATGGTAACCGCTCATAGAAGAGAAAACCTTGGAGAGCCTATGCGGAATATGTTTCGTGCTATCCAGAGAATAATTAATGAATTTAAAGATATTAAGGCTATTTACCCTATACATTTGAATCCTGAAGTGAGAAAAGAGGCAATTGAAATTTTGGGTAAAGAAGAAAGAATGCATATAATAGAACCTCTGGATGTTTTGGATTTTCATAATTTCCTTGCCAGGAGTTATCTTATTCTTACAGATAGTGGTGGAATCCAGGAAGAAGCACCATCTTTAGGAAAACCGGTTCTTGTTATGAGAGATACAACCGAGAGACCGGAAGGCATCAATGCAGGTACGCTCAAATTAGTAGGAACGCAGGAAGATAAAATATATGATGCATTTAAATTGTTGCTTACGGACCAAAGTGAATATGATAAAATGAGCAAAGCAAGTAATCCATATGGTGATGGTTATGCAAGTACTAAAATAGTAGACATATTAGAACAAGTATTATAAGACGTAAAAGATTTAATTAGTATATTTTATATAAAATTTTGGAGGCTGGATAATGAGTGAAAAATTTGAATCATATGAAAAAAATTTTGATTTTAAGCATTTATTAATAAGAATTCTATATTATTGGAGAACAATATTAATTGGTGCCCTAGTATTTATGCTATTAATTGGAGGTTATAAGTTTTACTCATTAAATAATTTAATTAAAAATATTGATGTCATTAATGAGCAAGAAAGATCTTATCAAGTCTCAAAAGATCTATATGTAAGAAATAAAGAAACTTTGGAAAGCGATATAAGCAATATTGAGGAGTCAATAAAGAAACAAAAAAGCTATAATGAAAATTCGATTTTAATGAAAATTGATCCATTTAATGAATATAAAGGATATATAAGTTATTATATTAAAACTGATTATAAGATTTTACCAAATATGGTTTACCAAAATATTGACAATACTAATAGTATACTTCAAACTTATATATTAACATCTTTGTATGGAGATATGTATGATTATTTAATTGAAAATTTAAACATAAATATAGACTCCAAATTTTTAAAAGAGCTTATTAAAATAAATGGAGACAGAGACACAAAAATAATTAATATAGACATTATTAGTAACGAACCAAGTCTATGTCTTAGCTTATTTAATTTGATACAGGAGTATTTTGACAAAAAACAAACTAGTATTGCAAATGATATTGGAGAACATTCTATTATATGTGTGGAAAATTCATTACAAACAATTATTGATTTGGATTTAGACACAATTCAAAAAAATAATATTTCAGCTATAACTAATTATGAAAATAGTTTGGCAGAAAAAAAATCTCAATTGGATACTTTGGTACCGCCAGCAAAAACCGTTATTACATATGCTATGATTATTAAAAGCGCTGTAAAATATGCCGCATTGGGGCTTTTTATAGGTGTCATCCTTGTTATGGGAATGCTATTATTATATATATTAATTTCTGATAAAGTAATAGATGCGAATGAATTTCGAAATCGCTATAGATTAAAGGTATTGGGAATGATTGAAAGTACGAAAAATGAGAAAAGATTATTTGGTTTTGTAGATAATTTGATTAGAAAAATCGAAGGTAAATCTAATTATAAGCTGAACGAGAAAGACCAAATCAAAATACTTTCAAGCAATCTTAAGGCTATTTGTAGTAGAAATAAACTTTTTAATTGTGATATTTATTTTACAGGAACTGTGGATTCGGATGAGATAAAAACTATCTGTAACTTGATAAATGATTCAATGGAAGATTTTACATGTAATATTATAATTGGAGAAAATATTAATAAATCAGTACATGCGATTGACCAATTAGAAGGTTGTGATGCAGTTATTATTGTTGAAAAAATAGGAAGTTCGAATTATAACGATGTCTCAAGACTAGTAGAAAGCATTAATGATCGTGAGAAGAATGTTATAGGCACAATATTAATTTAGATAAATTTGATAGAAAAAAAATAATCTTAATTAGGATTTATTATCTTAATAATTCATATGGTTAATTAAGAATAATGCAATTGTTATGAAAGTGTGGTAATGCCCATGTTAGACTTTTTCACAAACAAAAGAGTCTTAATTACCGGTCACACAGGATTTAAAGGCACCTGGCTAAGTAAGTTACTATTATTAGCCGGTGCCGATTTAACGGGCTACGCGTTGGATCCCCCGACAGAACCTAATTTATTTGAGTTATCCGGTATCAAGCAACATATGACAACCATTCTAGGAGACATCAGAGACTTTTCTAATCTGAAAAACACATTTCACAAAGTACATCCTGAAATCGTAATTCATCTGGCAGCACAGCCAATCGTAAGAGAATCTTATTTAAATCCACAGATCACATATGAAACAAATGTTATGGGAACAGTAAATTTACTGGAATGCATACGAAATTGCGATTGTGTAAAATCATTTCTGAATGTAACCACAGACAAAGTATATCAAAATAGAGAGTGGATCTGGGGGTATCGTGAAAATGATTCTCTGGATGGTTATGACCCATATTCTAATAGCAAATCATGTTCGGAACTAATCACCCACAGTTATAAGCAATCCTTCTTCTCGGGCAGGAAGACAGCCATCTCAACGGCAAGAGCAGGAAATGTAATTGGTGGCGGGGATTTTGCAAAAGATAGAATTATTCCGGATTGTATCAGAGCGATAGAAAACGACATAAATATCGTGATTAGAAACCCTTATTCTATAAGGCCTTATCAACATGTGTTGGAACCTCTGATGGCATACCTAATGATTGTACAAAGGCAATATGAGGACAGTAAATTATCAGATTATTATAATGTTGGTCCGGATGATTGTGACTGCATTACTACGGGTGCACTGGTGGATTTGTTCTGTAGAAAATGGGAGTTAAAGACAGGTAAAAAAGTCTTATGGGAAAATGTTTACGATGGTGGCCCTCATGAAGCCACTTTTTTGAAACTGGATTGTTCTAAGCTAAGATCTGTATTCGGGTGGAGACCCAGATGGAATATAGAGAATGCAATTGAAAAAACAGTGGAATGTGCGGTTCATTATTTGAAAGGAGAGAATATATCTATAGTAATGGAAGAACAGATTAAAGAATTCTTGGAGGGCAAAAAGTAAGTGTTTGAAAATATGTCTGAGACGGAAGCCAGAGGAAAACTAAGAGCACTGGTATCGGAATATTGTGATACATTTCATAAAAAAGAACAATTTAAGGAAGGAAATAAAATCCCCTATGCATCCAGATGCTATGATCATGATGAGATGGTAAATTTAATAGACAGTTCACTTGATTTTTGGTTGACAGCGGGAAAATATACGGATCAATTTGAACATGATTTTGCAAAATACTTAGGAATAAAATATTGTTCACTCGTAAATTCGGGTTCTTCAGCTAATTTACTTGCATTTATGGCCTTAACATCACCTTTACTGGGTGAAAGGAAAATAGAACGTGGAGATGAAGTAATTACCGTTGCTGCTGGCTTTCCGACTACTGTTACTCCGATGATTCAATATGGTGCCATACCGGTATTTGTGGATATCACAATCCCCCAGTATAATATTGATATCACTCAGCTGGAATTAGCTATGACAGTAAAAACAAAAGCAGTAATGATTGCCCACACATTAGGAAATCCATTCAATTTAAAGTTTATTAAGGAATTTTGCGACAAAAATAAGCTGTGGTTAATAGAGGATAATTGTGACGCTCTTGGTTCAAAATATGTCATAGATGAGGAAGAAAGATTTACAGGAACAATAGGCGATATTGGAACCTCTAGTTTCTATCCACCCCATCATATGACGATGGGGGAGGGAGGTGCAGTTTATACAAATAATCCATTGCTCCATAAAATCATAAGATCTTTTCGGGATTGGGGCAGAGACTGTCAATGTCCTCCGGGAAAGGATAATTTATGCGGACACCGGTTTGATCAGCAATATGGAGATTTGCCCTTTGGCTACGATCATAAATATGTATATTCTCATCTGGGCTATAATTTAAAGGCAACTGATCTGCAGGCCGCAATTGGATGTGCACAGATAAGAAAAGTACCATCTTTTGTGGAAAAGCGAATCAAAAACTTTAATCGATTAAAGACCGGATTAACAGATTTATCAGATCGTCTGGTTTTGCCGGAGCCTTGTGAAGATTCAACACCGAGTTGGTTTGGATTCCTGATCACTTGTAAAGAAGGGTTAGATAAAAGAATAATAGTACAATATTTGGAGAGTAAAGGCATACAGACTAGAATGTTATTTGCCGGCAACTTAATGAAGCAACCTTGTTTTGATGAAATGAGAAGACTGCAATCCGGGTATCGCATTGTTGGTGAATTGGTTAATACAAATAAAATCATGAAGGATACCTTCTGGATTGGCGTTTATCCTGGAATGACTGATGATATGATAGATTACATGATAAAAAATGTTAAAGCAGCAGTATTGCATGGGGCTTCTAATTCTAGTGTGTAACTTTTAAACTAAACTTTTCATTGAAATCCTCATATCATTATGGTAGTATGGTAAAGTGCTATCGCACAATAGCAAAGATTAGAAAGAGGAGAAAGAATATGAAAAGATTGATTGGTTTAGTTATGGTATTCATTATGGTATTCAGTATGGTTGCTTGTGGCACCAAAGATACCAAAAATGGAGATGATGCATCGGGTACAAAAGATACAGGAAATGCAAGTGACGATGCAAAAAATGATTCGCTTAATTACATAAAGAATAGAGGAAAGCTGATCCTGGGGCTTGATGATGCTTTCCCTCCGATGGGATTTCGTGATGATGCGGACAATATCGTAGGCTTTGATATTGATCTTGCCCAAGCGGTATGCGATAAGCTGGGGATTGAATTGGTATTACAGCCCATCGATTGGGATGCAAAAGAGCAGGAATTAAATACAAAAAATATAGATTGTATCTGGAACGGATTTTCTGTTACACCTGACCGCCTTAAAAATCTGACAATGTCGGATCCGTATATGGAGAACAGTATCTCACTGGTAGTAACAAAGGATAGTACAATTAAATCCATGACCGATATGAGCGGTAAATCTTTAGCAGTTCAGAGCGGTTCATCTGCTGAGGAAGCTTTGAACAGTGAAGATAACAAAGATTTTAAGGCATCCCTCGGAAAGACAAATGATTTTGGTGATTATAATACGGCGTTAATGGATCTGGAAACTGGAAATTCAGATGCTGTTTTAATGGATTCTGTGGTTGCTAATTATATGATTACAGAAGCTGGTAAAGACTTTGTTGTTTTAAGTGATAATCTGGTTGCAGAAGAATATGCAGTGGGCTTTCGTAAAGGCGAGAAAGCGTTGTGTGATGCAATTGTAACTGCGTTAAAGGAATTAAAAGCGGATGGTAAAGTTACAGAGATTTCAACCAAATGGTTTGGATCTGATATCACAATAATAAAATAATATAGATAATATGAGATAGGAAAATGGTATAATTCTGAAGGCATAGTAGAGTTCTAGATCTAAGCTATCATATCAATTTTTATGATATATAGATAGTAGAGCTGCTATTAGCCTTCAGTTTTTATTCGCAAGGAATATTTTGCGGTGAGATGCCACAAAAAATAAATTTTAGCCTAGGCGAGTGATTTGAAGATTACGATTAATTACCCAAATATATACAAAGAAAATTCGTTGAAATAACAACTCCGGTATGATAATATGGTAAAGTGCTAATTGGATGTCCTGTTAAACGAGTCAAAGTAACAAGTTTATGCAGTTCGATGCTTAGCATATGAATCTATATCTGTTGGAGGATTTTATGAAAATCGACAATGTCCCTATGGATCTACTGATCCCGAATATGTTATCAGCAACCGGAAGGGTGCTTGAAATATTTTTCTTAACCATACTATTTTCAATTCCCCTGGGTTTTTGTGTCGCACTGGCAAGAAGAAGCAGGTGGAAGGTCATTAGCTTTCCCGTACGAATTTATCAGCTGATTTTTCGAGGAACTCCTCTGATGCTTCAGCTAATTTTCTTTATGTATGCTCCTTATTACATATTTGATTTTAGCTTTGGAAGAATTCAGGCATGTATTATTGCTTTTGTGGTGAACTACGCAGCATATTTCGGAGAAATCTTTCGCGGCGGAATCGGTGCGATTGCTAAAGGACAGTATGAGGCAGCAAAGGTATTGGGGTATACAAAGTTTCAAACCTTTGTTAGAATTATTCTTCCCCAGGTAATGAAACATGTAATTCCGGCTACGGGAAACGAGCTGATGACATTGGTGAAGGATACCTCTCTGGCACAGGTTATCGCAGTCTCTGAATTATTTAATGTAGCTTCCAAAGCAGGCTCAAAGTATTTCTCAACAGTTCCGATTATCGTTGCTGCTGTTTTTTATCTGGTTATGAATACGGTGATTGAGCTGCTGTTTAAATTGATTGAAAAGAAATTGGAATATTACAAGAATTAGAGGCGAAGGGAGGATAATGCATGTTACTGAGAGCAAATAATATCCAAAAGCAGTTTGAGGAGAATGTTGTATTAAGAGATATTTCTCTTGAAGTAAAAGAAGGCGAAGTAGTTGCGATTATCGGACCTTCCGGTTCAGGAAAGTCGACACTTCTTCGCTGCCTGACACAGTTAGAGAAGGTGGATTTGGGTTTTATTGAGGTATGCCAGAAGAAGATGGTGGACAGTGTCGGGGATAAGGTGGCCTATGCGGACGCGAAGACCCTTCATGAGATTATTCTGGATGTAGGTCTTGTATTTCAGAATTTTAATTTATTTCCTCATTACTCTGTACTTAAAAATATTACGGATGCGCAGATCAACGTTCTGGGAATCAACAAAAATGAGGCAACAGAGAAGGCTTTAGAGCTTTTGGATAAGATGAATCTGAAGGATAAGGCAAAGGCATATCCGGGGGAACTCTCCGGTGGTCAGCAGCAAAGAATTGCCATAGCAAGAGCGCTTGCGTTAAATCCCCGTATTCTTTTCTTTGATGAGCCAACTTCTGCACTGGATCCGGAGCTGACGGGGGAGATACTAAAAGTGATCCGTACGCTGGCACAGGAGAAGATGACCATGGTAATTGTTACCCATGAAATGGCTTTCGCACGGGATGTGGCGGATCGGATTATCTTTATGGATGGTGGTGTTATCGTAGAAGAGGGAACGCCGGACGAGGTCTTTGGTAATACCATGAACCAGAGAACCAAAGAATTTCTTCAAAGATTTAATAATAGTGAAGGATAATCCGTAACATTTGTAAATTTTAGACGAGAAATCGTAAATTGTATAGAAAATTTTGAAAATAATACTTGCAATTATTGGTTATCTTTGTTATAATAACACTTGTGCAAAATGATAAGACTAATTAGGAGTGGACGAAAGTCCACTCTTATTGTTTGATAGGATAGCACAGCGAGAAGCATGTTTTGTGGTGCAAAAAAATTATGTTATGAAAGTTGGGTATAAAATGGCAAAACACGAAATCTACGAACAAAGAACAGAAAAATTATTGGAGCCTATTTTAGCTGCGAATCAGTTTGAACTCTACGATGTGGAATATGTGAAAGAAGGAAGCAACTGGTATCTGCGAGCTTATATTGACAAAGAGGGCGGATTTACCGTAGATGACTGTGAACTTGTCAGCAGGGCATTAGGTGACCGGCTGGATAAGGAAGATTTTATACCGGATGCCTACATCCTAGAGATCAGTTCACCGGGCCTTGGCAGACAGCTCAAAAGAGACAGACATTTTGAGAAGAGTATTGGGGAAGAGGTTGAAGTGAAATTATTCAAGCCGGTGAATAAGAAGAAGGAGTTTGTCGGCACGTTGCTGCGCTTTGATCAGCAATCTTTTACGATAGAGCTTGAAGATGGCTCTCCCATGGAGATACAGAGATCGGATGCGGCCATGGTAAGATTAACCTTTGATTTTTAATTTTTCAATTTAATAATATAAGTTTGAGAATTACAAATAACAACGATTTTCAGAAATTCGGTGAATTATAAGGAGGATAACAGAAAAAATGGATGCGAACAAGGAACTCATAGAGGCTTTAAATCAGATAGAAAGAGAGAAGGATATCAGCAAAGACATATTATTAGAAGCTTTGGAAAACTCATTGGTTGCAGCTTGCAAGAATAACTTTGGTCGTGCGGATAATATTAAAGTGAACATAGACAGGGTTACCGGCGAAGTAAATGTTTATGCAATGAAGGAAGTAGTGGAAGCAGTCACTGACCCTGTGACTCAAATCAGTCTGGCTCAGGCTAAAATGAAGGATGCTAGAAAAGAGGCCGGAGATATTGTCGGTGTCGAAGTAACACCTAAAAATTTTGGTCGTATTGCGGCGCAAAAGGCAAAACAGGTTGTTGTTCAGAAAATCCGCGAAGAAGAAAGAAAGGTATTATTTCATCAATATAGTGAGAAAGAAAAAGATATCGTAACCGGTATTGTACAACGCTATGTGGGAAATAATGTTAGTATTAACCTGGGTAAGGTAGATGCTGTTTTGACGGAAAATGAGCAGGTCAGAGGAGAGATCTTCCGCCCGACAGATCGTATCAAGCTTTATGTACTGGAAGTTAAGGACACGACCAAAGGCCCGAGAATTACCGTATCGAGAACCCATCCGGAACTGGTAAAGCGATTATTTGAGGCGGAAGTGACAGAAATCCAGGACGGAACAGTTGAGATTAAGAGTATTTCAAGAGAGGCCGGTTCCAGAACCAAAATGGCGGTATGGAGCAACAATCAGGATGTTGATCCCGTGGGAGCATGTGTTGGTATGAACGGTGCCAGAGTAAATGCGATTGTTCATGAGCTTCGGGATGAGAAGATTGATATCATAAACTGGAGCGATGACCCGGCAAGATTAATTGAAAATGCACTTAGTCCGGCAAAGGTTGTTTCGGTGTCTGTAAATGAAAATGAAAAGAGTGCAAGAGTTATTGTTCCGGACTATCAATTGTCCCTTGCAATTGGTAAGGAGGGACAGAACGCTAGGCTGGCTGCAAAGCTGACCGGATATAAGATTGATATAAAGAGCGAATCACAAAGCAGCGGATATTAAGGATGTGAAATAAATGGCGAAGAAAACACCATTAAGAATGTGTACCGGATGCGGTGAAATGAAGAGTAAGAAGGAAATGATCCGAGTTTTGAAGACTCCGGAGGATGAGATCGTTATTGATGCTACCGGTAAGAAGAACGGTAGAGGGGCATATATCTGTAATTCGGTAGAATGTTTACACAAAGCGATTAAAACCAAAGGATTAGAGCGCTCCTTGAAGGTTAGCATTCCAAAGGAATTGGTAGAAACGTTAGAGAAGGAGATGGTTTTACTTGAATCCGGAAAATAAAAAAACATATAACCTGATAGGAATAGCAACGAAATCCAGAAATGTATCAAGTGGCGAATTCTCTACGGAAAAGGCTGTAAAAGAACATAAAGCAGCTTTAGTAATTGTAGCGGAGGATGCATCGGATAATACAAAAAAAATGTTTACCAATATGTGTACTTACTATAAAGTGCCGATTTACTTTTTTGGTGAGAAGAACGAGCTGGGTCATGCGATGGGCAAGGAGTTCAGAGCATCACTGGCAGTGCTTGACAAAGGTTTGGCGGATGCAATAGAAAAGCAACTGAAAACAATGTAGTGAATTTAACGGAGGTAGTAAGTATGGCAAAAGTGAAAATATATGAGTTAAAAAATATGATAAATGAACAGAATAGAGGAAAAGAGATAGAAAGCAAAAATATTCAGGATTATTTGGAAAAGAATCTGGGCGTGAAGAAAACACACAGCAGCAGTCTGGAGGATAATGAAGTTCAGATGGTAAAGAAATATTTCATGCCTCCGAACAATAAGCCTGCCGATATGAGTCCGGCCAAACCGGTACCCGCCAATAATAATGGCGTAAATTCATATAACAATCAAAGATCATCAGATCAAAGCAATCAAGGGCGTCAACAATATCCCTCCTCATCAGGGATGGCGCAGGGACAACGGCAGGGACAAAGACCGTCAGCACCATATGACGGCAGTCGTCAGACAGGTACAAATCAAGCAAACTATCAGAATCAGAGGCCATCAGGCACTTCTGTAAATAACCAGGGAGGAATGCGTCCGGGACAGTTTAATTCTCAGCAGTCATCACAGCAAAGACCGGCAGGTCAGGGCGGAATGAGAACACCACAACAGAGTCAATATGGGAACGCACAAAGACCTATGAACAATCAAACGAATCAGCAAGGTTACAATCAAAGACCCGCAGGAGCACAGGGCAGTTACGGACAAAGATCGGCAGACACAAATCAAAGACCCGCAGGAACACAAGGCGGCTATGGACAAAGAACGACGGACGCAAACCAAAGACCGGCAGGTCAGGGCGGTGTACGCCAGGGACAGCAGGGAAATATGAATCAGAGACCACAGGAAGGCGGTCAGAGATCCTACAATTCAAATGATTCAAGACCAAGATACCAGGATCAGAGGCCAAACGGAGGCGGAGCGCCAAGAGGAAATTACCAGGGACAGCAAAATTCCGGTTACCAGGGCGGCCAGAGACCTGCAGGGCAAGGCCAAAGACCCGCAGGTCAGGGAAATGGTTATTCAGGCGGATCAGATCAGGGATACCAAAGAACAGGTTATCAGGGACAGAGACCCGCAGGTCAGGGAAATACGGGTTATTCGGGTGGATCAGATCAAGGAAATCAGAGAACAGGTTATCAGGGGCAAAGACCGGCAGGTCAGGGAAATGGCACCTATCAGAATAGACCAAGACCTTATAATCAAGACGGAACCCGTTATCAGGGTCAGGGCGGTAATCGTCCGGCAGGTCAGGATGGACAGAGACCACCTTATCGCTCCAATGGCGAAGGGCAACAAGGCGGAGGTTATAATAATTATAACAGGCAGGATCGCCCGGGCGGTGCTCCAAGACCATATGGAGGCGGTCAGGGAGGCCAAAGACCAGCAGGTCAAAGGCCGGCAGGAGGTTATAATAATAACAGGGGCTTTGATGACTTTAAAAAGGATGAAGACGATAAGCCGGGATATGTAAACCGCGGACAGGGTGCAAGAAAGCCCGGTGCAGGGCGGACCGGCGGTGAAAGAAAGAACTTTGATCAGCAGATATTAGATCAGAAGGTTGCTGAGAAGAATGATTACAGTAACAAAAGAAACAGAGACAGAATCAACAAAGAGAAGACGTATAAAGATAAGAATCTGGTGGCTCGCGACAGCAGAGATACTGATGCGGATGATAAGATCAAAACAAAACTGGCACCCAGAAAAGGCCAGTTTATACAGCCGAAACCAATCATTGAAAAACCGGATGAAATCAAAACAATTACACTTCCTGAGGTTTTAACCATTAAAGAGTTAGCCGATAAAATGAAATTACCTGGGGCAGCTTTGGTTAAGAAGCTTTTCCTCGCAGGCAAAATGGTTTCTGTAAATCATGAGATCACCTATGAAGAAGCGGAAGAAATTGCTTTAGGATATGATATTATTTCTGAAAAAGAAGTTAAGGTCAATGAAGTGGAAGAATTGTTGAAAGAAGAAGATGAGGATGTGAACACACTACTGAAGCGTCCTCCTGTAGTTTGTGTTATGGGGCATGTTGACCATGGCAAGACGTCACTTCTTGATGCAATCAGAGAGACCAATGTAACGTCTCGAGAGGCCGGCGGAATTACCCAGCACATCGGTGCTTATGTTGTAGAGGTAAACGGAGAGAAGATAACGTTCCTTGATACCCCCGGACATGAGGCATTTACATCCATGCGTATGCGTGGAGCAAAATCCACTGATATTGCAATCTTAGTTGTTGCCGCAGATGATGGCGTGATGCCACAGACCATCGAAGCCATCAATCATGCGAAGGCAGCGGGTGTTCAGATTATTGTTGCAATAAATAAAATAGATAAACCGAGTGCCAATGTGGAACGAGTAAAGCAGGAGCTTACGGAGTATGAATTAATTGCTGAAGACTGGGGTGGTGATACCATATTTGTACCGGTTTCCGCTCATACGAAGGAAGGAATTGAGCAGCTGCTTGAAATGATACTTTTAACAGCAGAGTTGACTGAAATCAAAGCAAATCCTGATCGTAAAGCCAGAGGTATTGTTATTGAAGCAGAACTTGACAAGGGAAGAGGCCCTGTAGCCACCATTCTGGTGCAAAAGGGTACCCTCCATGTTGGAGACAATGTAGTTGTTGGATCTTCCTTTGGTAAAGTGCGTGCGATGATGGATGATAAGGGAAGAAGAGTGAAAGAAGCCCTTCCTTCTACTCCTGTAGAAATTCTTGGTTTAAATGAAGTTCCGGATGCGGGAGAAATATTCATAGCCACAGACAATGAAAAGGAAGCAAGAACAATTTCAGAGGCATTTATTTCTCAGGGCAAGGAGAAACTGCTGGCAGATACAAAAGCAAAATTATCGTTGGATGGTCTGTTCTCCCAGATTCAGGCAGGTAATATTAAAGAGCTGAATTTAATTATAAAAGCAGATGTTCAGGGTTCAGTGGAAGCAATGAAACAAAGTCTTGTGAAATTGAGTAATGAAGAAGTGGCAGTCAGAATTATCCACGGTGGTGTTGGAGCAATCAATGAATCTGATGTGATTCTCGCAAGTGCATCCAACGCGATTATTATCGGCTTTAATGTAAGACCGGATAATGCGGCAAAAGAAACTGCTGATCGTGAGAAGGTTGACGTCAAATTCTATCGCGTGATTTATAATGCAATCAGCGATGTAGAGGCGGCAATGAAGGGAATGTTAGATCCGATATTTGAAGAGAAGATCATGGGTCATGCAGAAGTGCGTCAGACCTTCAAGGCTTCCGGAATAGGTACGATTGCGGGCTCCTATGTGCTGGATGGTAAAATTGTGAGAGGCAGTCTGGCTCGTATCTTTAGAGGTAACGATAAGATATTTGAAGGTAATCTTGCATCCGTAAAGAGATTCCAGGATGATGTTAAAGAAGTTGCAGCCGGATATGAATGTGGTCTTGTATTTGAGAAATTCAATGATCTTGCAGAAGGTGACAGAGTTGAGTTATATAATATGGTAGAAGTACCAAGATAATAATAGAAGTGATTTCATTAAAGTTGGCATATATTAATTATGCTGACTTTAATGTTTCTTCATGACATGTGAAACGGCTTTCCGGTTCATCCTGTTATGATCAGAAGTACCATGGCAGAAAGGTATTGGTGAAAGTATGAGGAAAAACAGTATCAAGAACACCAGAATAAACGGTGAAGTACAAAAAGTGCTGAGCAATTTGATCAGTAGGGAGATAAAGGACCCCAGAATTAATTCTATGACCTCTGTGGTATCAGTTGAGGTATCACCTGATTTAAAGACCGCGAAGGTTTATATCAGCGTTCTGGGTGATGATGCGTCGAAAGAATCAACCCGACAGGGATTAAAAAGTGCAGCCTCCTTCATGCGGGGACAATTGGCAAAAACCTTAAACTTAAGGAATACACCGGAACTCACCTTTATCATCGACAATTCCATTGAATATGGAGTGAGAATGTCTAAATTAATTGCAGAAGTAAATAAAGATATTAACCGATCGGATGATGGGTCGTCCTTATCAGATACAGAACAATTATCGGATGAGGAAATGAAGGACGACGAAGTTGATAACGACGATGATGATAATGAAGACGAAGTTGACAAAGATGACGAAGATAACATGGATGAAGAAGCTGACAACGATGGCAAAGAGTAACCAGAGATAAGTAAAGGAAGATGGTTTATGGAAAAAATTAATTCGGAGTTAATCGGAGCAAAAAAAATAGCAATCGCAGGTCATATTCGGCCCGATGGAGATTGCATCGGGTCCTGCACAGCTCTTTATCAATATCTGAAGCTGTTAAAGGAAGAGCTCAATTTTAATAAGATTGATGTTTACCTGGGGGAAATTGGCGACGAATTTCTGATTCTTGACTCGGTAGATGAAATTAAGCATACTTATGACGGGAATGAAATTTATGATATCTTTATTTCTCTCGATTGCGGCAGTGTGGATCGACTGGGTCCGGCACAGAAGTATTTTGACGGAGCGAAGCACACCATTAACATAGACCATCATATCAGCAATACCTTATTTGCAAGAAGTAATCATGTGGTGGCGGATGCATCCTCTACCTGTGAGGTGCTGTTCGGGCTGATGGAGGAAGATCGGATTACAAAAGGGATTGCAAAGTCTCTTTATGTGGGGATGGTCCATGATACCGGCGTGTTTAAGCATTCGAATACAACAGAGAAGACGCTGACGGTGGCTGGTAAATTAATCAGTAAGGGGATCCCGTTCTCTAAATTAATCGATGAATCCTTTTATCAAAAAACGTACGTACAGAATCAGATTCTTGGAAGATGTCTGATGGAGAGCATCCTGGTGCTTGATGGTAAAGTTATTGTTTCTTCCATCAATCGTGATATGATGGATTTTTATCAGGCAAAAACCACTGATCTAGAAGGCATTATCGATCAGCTTCGTGTTACAAAGGGTGTTGAAGTTGCTATTTTCCTCTATGAGATTAATTTGCATGAATTTAAGGTAAGCATGAGATCTAACGGTGAAGTCAATGTAAGTAAAATAGCTGTTTATTTTGGAGGCGGCGGACATGTGAAGGCTGCCGGCTGTACACTTCATGGATTTGTTCATGACGTGATTAATAATCTTACGCCGCATATCGAGGCGCAGTTGAACGAATTGGAAAGCATAGTATAAAATATAGACCGTAAGCATCCTTCCGGAAACGGTCCGGGGATGAGGCAATCAGGAAAATAAATGTACTTTCGCATAAGGAAGCATATTCAAGGAGTGTACAAAATTGTTTCACGGAATTATAAATGTATATAAGGAAAAAGGATATACCTCTCATGATGTTGTAGCCAAAATGAGAGGTATCTTAAAAATGAAAAAAATCGGTCATACCGGAACTTTGGATCCGGATGCAGAGGGGGTCCTTCCGGTTTGTCTTGGAAAAGCGACGAAGGTAGTGGATCTAATCACCGATAAGGATAAAACCTATGAGGCAGTATTGAAGCTTGGAATAGTGACAGATACACAGGATATCACAGGCAGGATCATTTCAAAGCGGGAAGTGACTTCTTCAAGAGAAGAAATCGAGGCAGTGATAAAGAGTTTTATTGGGACTTATCAGCAGCTTCCGCCCATGTATTCTGCAATTAAGATAAATGGAAAAAGGCTGTATGAGCTGGCCAGACAAGGCAAAGAGATTGAACGGCAGACACGTGAGGTTCATATCTATCAAATCAGTATCCTGGAATATAATGAGCATGTTATTGAGCCCGAGCATGGAAATGCTCATGAGCAAGGAAATGATCATGAGCAAGGAAATGATCGTGAGTATGGAAATGATCATGAGCAAGGAAATGCTCATAAGCATAGTAATGAGCCGCAGCATGATAATAATCATGCTTATGAAATCAGAATGCGGGTAGAATGCGGTAAGGGTACCTATATCAGGACATTATTGCATGATATCGGCGAGAAGCTGGGATGCGGCGGTTGTATGAAGAGTCTGGAAAGAACTGCAGTAGGCGGCTTTCGCAAGGAAGAAGCCCTGACGCTGACTGAGATAGAAGCATTGGTTCAGTCAGGCAGGATAGAGCAGAATATAATCCCTGTGGATCAGATGTTTGACGGATATTCGGCTTGCATTGTTGACAGGGAATATCATAAATTCATTTATAATGGGAATTCATTCGCTAAGGATCAGCTGGCACAGGACATGACAGTCGCTGATCAGGATAAAGTAAGAGTATATGACGCAGACCATACCTTTATCGGAATATATCAGTATGATAGTCAGCGGGAATGTTTTAAACCGGTTAAAATGTTTCTTTGAGGCAGGTTATACGAAAATATTTGTCACCATCTGTTGCATACGGAGATTCAGACAGACCCAATCCTTGGCTTGAATTAAAATATGGTACCGGAATGGATAAGTGCAAATATCTGTTGGAGAACATACGAATGACTGAAACTGGAGGAAACAATGGAATATATTGCAGGAAATACAGAATTCAAATATTATAACAGTGCTGTGACGTTGGGCAAATTTGACGGACTGCATTTGGGCCATCAATTCCTGATGAATCAGGTGATTTCTTATAAAGAACAAGGTCTGAAAGCGGTTATGTTCAGTTTCTTATATCATCCCGGTAATTTATTTTCTGAGAAAGAATTTGAATTAATTTACACTGAGGAAGAGAAATTGGCAAAACTGGAGAAAACTAAAATGGATGTATTGGTTTCGTTCCCCTTTACAAGGGAGACGAAGAATATTGAGCCGGAAGCGTTTATTCGCCAGATCCTGGTGGAGAAACTGGATGCAAAAGTAATCATAATAGGGAACGATTTTAAATTCGGACATGACAGACGGGGGGATGTTAGTCTGTTAAAGAAATACGAAGAAAAATATGGATATCAGGTGATTGCCTGTGATAAACTTCAGTGGGAGGATTCTGTAATCAGCAGTTCCGCGATTCGGAATGAATTAAAAGAGGGAAGGATGGAATTGGTAAATTCCATGCTGGGACAGCCTTATTCTATCCTGGGAGAGGTCTTACACGGGAGAAAGATTGGAAGAACCCTTGGTATGCCTACGACGAATATCATCCCGGCTTCGAATAAGCTGTTACCTCCAAATGGTGTATATGTATCGCATACCATCATTGGAGGCAATGTATATCCAGGCGTAACCAACATAGGCTATAAACCAACGGTAGGTGCCCATGAGAGCAAGGGCGTTGAAACCTATATTTTTGACTTTGATGAGAATCTATATGGAAAAGTGATTGCGGTGGAATTGCTTCATTTTCTGAGACCTGAATTAAAATTTGACAGTCTGATGGAACTCAAGGAACAAATGCAGGAGGATATCAAGCGGTCGAAAGAGTTTTTTCATCAAAACAAGTGATTGTTATGCAAGTATAATAATACATTCAGGGGAGGAATCGTATGTTATCAGTAAGAGGGGTTACAAAGAAGTATGGTAAGGTAGTTGCGAATGACTTTGTTAACTTTGAGGTGAATCCAGGGGAAATATCTGTTTTATTGGGACCCAACGGCGCCGGTAAATCAACCATTATCAAGTGCATCGCAGGTTTGTTGAAATTTGAAGGAGATATCTTGATCTGCGGCAATGAGAATAAGTCACTGCAGGCTAAAAGAGATCTGGGGTATATCTCGGAGATGCCTGCATTATACAATATGCTTACCGTCTGGGAGCACTTGGAGTTCATTGCAAGGGCTTATTCTCTGGAACATTGGAAGGAGAAGGCACAGGAGATGTTGGAGCGATTTGAGCTTGATGACAAGAGTAAAAAGCTGGGCAGTGATTTATCGAAGGGAATGCAGCAGAAAGTTAGTATTTGCTGTGGGGTGCTTACCAATCCTAAAGTTATTCTATTTGATGAACCTATGGTTGGCTTGGACCCTCATGCGATCAAAGAATTGAAAAGCCTCATTGTGGAGAAAAGGCAGGAGGGTTGTGCTATTCTTATCAGTACTCATATGCTGGACAGCGTCGCAGAATTCTGGGACAGCACCAATATTATGATGGACGGTAGGATTGCAGCCAGTAGAACAAGGAGAGAGATGGACGGGACAACGGAAAATCTCGAAGAGCTGTTCTTTCAAATCACAGAAAATAAGAAGTCATCAGATCAGGCCGATCAAAGAGCGGGAGGCGAAGCATAGATATGAAAGCGCTTGCTTATTTGCTGTTAACACAACTTAAGAATCGGATTCTGATATTGAAGCAAAAACCGGCGATGTTGATCCTTTATCTCTTTGTGATTGTGATGATTGTGTTCTCAGTAGTTATGATGATCTTTGCAGGTAATGATCCCGGGAAGTTAAGCTATGCAGATGAAAGAATTATATATCTGGCCATCACAGGATTTGGAATTCTGTATATGGTTACCTTTACCTTTACAGGATTATCAACAGGTTCCTCATTATTCACTATGGCAGATGTGGGCCTCTTATTTGTGGCTCCAATCTCATCCAAGAAGATTTTGATGTACGGATTATTAAGCTCCATCGGCAAGGCCTTACTTGCTTCCTTTTTCATTCTTTACCAGGTAGGGAATTTAAAGATCAGTTTTGGATATGGTTGGAAAGAAATCATTGCTCTGTTCTTTATCTATGCGGTTATGGTATTGTTCTGTCAGCTTTTATCCATCTCCATCTATATCGTTTCAAATGGAAATAAGATACGTAAGAATATGGTGAAAATGGTCCTGTATCTGCTTCTTGGCATTCTTATACTCTATGTATTGTTCCTTCAGTGGCAGCAACGGATTGGAATTATGGAAGCAATGTTTCAAACAGTTGACAGCTCCTGGTTCGAATATTTTCCCATTGCAGGATGGACGGTAATGTTCATCAAAGGAGTGGTGGCAGGGGTTTGGGGATCAACGTTGCTTGGTTTCGGATTATTTCTGATCGTTACCATCGGAATGATTTCCCTGCTTACAATAGGGAAAGCTGACTATTACGAGGATGTTTTAATTTCAACGGAATTTACCTATCAGATGACCCAGGCAGCCAAAGAGGGAAGAAATCCTCAGCGAAAGAGTGATAAAAAAATTAAGGTCAGAGATACCCGGGGATTTGTTTTAAAAGGAAGTGGCGGTAATGCCATACTGTATAAGCATCTGCTGGAAATGAAAAGAGAAAATCGTTTCGTATTTATCAGTAAATTTACTATATTTATGAGTGTTGCAGCGGGAATTGCCGGTTATAATTTAAAAGTACCCGGTGCAATCTATATCATACTGGCTGTTTTCATTTATTTATTGTATTTTGGCACATTTATGGGCAAATTAAAGATTGAATTAATGAAACCCTATATTTATTTAATTCCAATATCTTCTGCGAAGAAGGTTTTGATGGCGTCTGTTACTTCTATCTTAAAACCCTGCGTGGATGCGGTATTTCTCTTTGGTGTTCTGGCTGTGGTGGGAAGCGGGGATTTGCCGACCTGCATGTTTGCGGCGCTGGCTTATGCCTCTGCCGGAGCTTTATTTGTAGGGATCACCATATTATATCAGAGAGTACTGGGCGGACAGCCTAATGCGGTAATTCAAATGTTGATTGGGATCGGGTTATTGGTAGTGATATTAACACCGGCGGTTGCTGCTTCCTTTTTAGCGGCATACCTGCTTCCCGCAAGCCTTGGATTTCTATGTACCCTTCCCTTTACAGTGTTTTGCGTTCTGATTACGGTGGTGTTATTTCTGGCCTGCGGGAATCTGATTGATCGATCGGAATATACGGGGAAGGCATAAAAATATGTTTACAACAAGCGGATAATGTGTTAAGATACCAAAGTAATATCAGCCGATACCCGGAATCAGGACACTCCGGCCGATTCTTAGTATCAGGTAATTTCATTATAAGGAGGAATATAACATGATTAGCAAAGAAAAGAAACAGGAAATTATCAAAAATTTTGGAAGAACACCTGAGGATACAGGTTCTCCCGAAGTACAGATCGCTCTTTTAACAGAAAGAATCACTGAATTAACAGAGCATTTGAAAAGCAATAAGAAGGATCACCATTCCAGAAGAGGACTTCTTAAGATGGTTGGACAAAGAAGAGGTTTACTTGAGTATTTAAAGAAAACCAATATCGAAGGTTATCGTGAATTAATAGACCGTTTAGGTTTAAGAAAATAGGTAATAGTCTGACACAAAGATAATAACTGTCCCATTCATGGCTGTAGTGCTGAGAGGGGGCAGTTTTTTATTATTTCAAAACAGATTCGGGAGATGGAATGTTTCCCGTTACATATTAAGTTGATATTAATTATCAGAAAGATTGGGTTATATCATGAATTATATGAAACACATGCTAAGGGACAAGGCGTTCCTTAGAAAAACGATTGCCATTGCCATTCCTGTCGCCCTGCAAAATTTATTAAATAATTTCTTGAATCTCGTGGATGTTTTAATGATCGGTAAGTTGGGGGAGACGGCAGTTGCATCGGTAGGACTGGCAAATAAGGTCTTTTTTGTTTTTTCTCTTTTGCTCTTTGGTATCTGCAGCGGCTCCAGCATATTAGCCGCACAGTATTGGGGGAAGAGAGAACCGGTGAATATTAAACGGGTACTCCGCATCTCTCTGCTCTTAGGGGTGGGAGGATCTCTGTTGTTTTTAGTGCCAAGTATACTTCACCCGGAATTTGTTATGCGTATTTTTACACCGAAGGACGAGACGATTCGATTGGGAGCAACGTATCTGTGGATCATCGCCTTTAGCTACCCTTTGACGGCAGTTACAAATGTATATGCTTCGATTCTGCGAAGTATGAATTTTGTTAAACTGCCGGTCATCATCACTACATTTGCCATCATGATTGACGTGTTTTTAAACTATTGCTTAATCTTTGGCAATCTGGGTTTTCCTCATATGGGTGTCGCAGGATCCGCACTGGCAACCTTAATTGCCAGGATATTCGAAGTCTGTGCATTGTTGCTGGTCATCTATACCCGCAAGGCCGGGGATGACGGAGTGGGGGACTTTATTCATTCCGGTATTGATAAAGTTAAGGAGAAGGGATTTTTTCTTCTTCATAAGGTATTTATCATGAAGTTTTTTGCTACAGCGGCACCTGTTATCTTAAATGAATTTATGTGGGGACTGGGGGTCACCATGTATTCGCTGGTCTATGGCCGGATGGGAGATGCGGCTACTGCGGCAATCACCATCACCGGAACCGTGGAACAGGTGGCAATGGTATTCTTCTTTGGTATCTGCAATGCGGCAGCAGTAATTCTTGGCAATGAATTAGGAGCGGATGAGCTTGACCGGGCAGAGCGCTATGCAAAGCACTATATGGTCCTTCAGCTTTGTCTGACCTTGTTGATGTCGGTGATTACGATTTTGGGAAGAGAAGTTATTGTTTTGATTTATGGGAATTCCATTTCTCCGATTGTGGCAGAGTATATTAAAAGCTGTCTGCTGATGTTTGCTTTATTTATGCCTGTTAAAATGTTAAATGCATTGATTATCGTTGCAATCCTAAGATGCGGCGGGGATACGAAGGCTGCATTATTTTTAGATGTTACAGGGGTATGGATCATTGGTATCCCAATGGCAATCATTGGAGGATTGGTTCTTCAACTGCCCATCTATATTGTTTATGGTATGATTATGATTGAGGAAGTGTATAAACTGATCTTTGGTTTTATTCGCTACCGTAAGAAAAAGTGGTTAAGGAATATCGTAGCCGGATAAATAGATGGAACAAGCGTAAAGACTTACGAGTGTTGAGAAAAAAGTGGCAGTTTTTGAAATATGATAAGTGGTGTCGGAAGATGAGACAAGATTTGTAAAGAACAACATACAGGGCGCTTAAGGAAATGGATGAGAAACAATTATATTGGGAATTTTAATTGCATATTATGTTGATAATCAAGTCATATTATTTGTAACATTTACTATAAGGTGAAAAAATATGTAGCATATTGGTAATAATAATGTTATAATATTATGGTTAGAGTAACGGGAGGACAACCCGAGACTTCTGAAAAGGTTATCGGTGGGAGTGGTTCGGTAGGTTTTTCAGTTGTTTCGGTTCCTCCGGCTCTTGTAATTCAATGATGAATGAAAAGGAGACAAAATATGTACAAAAGTTTTTCAATGGAACTTGCAGGAAGAACATTAACTGTTGATGTGGGCAGAGTTGCCGCACAGGCAAACGGTGCTGCATTTATGCACTACGGTGATACGGTTGTTTTATCTACAGCCACCGCATCTGATAAACCGAGAGAGGGAATCGATTTCTTCCCCTTAAGTGTTGAATACGAAGAGAAATTATATGCAGTAGGCAAAATCCCGGGAGGTTTTATCAAGAGAGAGAGTAAACCCTCCGAAAATGCAATCCTTACTTCCCGTGTTATTGATCGTCCGATGAGACCGTTATTTCCAAAAGATTACAGGAATGATGTTACATTAAATAATCTTGTATTGTGTGTGGATCAGGATTGTTCCCCTGAACTTACAGCAATGCTTGGATCTGCCATCGCAACTTGTATTTCGGATATACCGTTTGACGGACCGACTGCTTCTACTATGGTAGGAATGGTGGATGGAGAATTTGTATTTAATCCTACCTCCGCACAGAGAGAAAAATCTACTTTATCTCTTACGGTTGCGTCCACCAAAGATAAGGTGATCATGATTGAAGCTGGAGCAGATGAGCTACCTGAGGATAGAATGATCGAAGCGATTTTTGCAGCGCATGAGTTAAATCAGAAGGTAATCGCATTTATTGATACGATTGTTGCTGAATGCGGCAAAGAAAAACATTCCTATATCAAATGCGAGACACCTGCAGATCTGTATGAGGATATGGTAAACTTCATTACCTCTGAGGCGATGGAAGTAGCTGTATTTACTGATGAGAAACAGGTAAGGGAAGCCAATATCAGAGAAATCACGGATCGACTGGCAGCACGATATGAAGAAATTCATCCGGAATGGGTATCATTGATTGGTGAAGCAGTTTATAAATTTGAGAAAAAGACCGTTCGTAAGATGATCTTAAAGGATAAGAAACGGCCGGACGGAAGAGAGATTACCCAGATCAGAAAGCTGGCTGCAGAAGTTGATGTACTGCCAAGAACTCATGGTTCCGGTATGTTTACCCGTGGACAGACACAGGTTCTTACCATCACTACCTTAGGTGCTTTGGCTGAGACACAAAAGCTTGATGGGATCGATGAGAATGAGACCGGTAAGAGATATATGCACCATTATAATTTCCCTTCCTACTCCGTAGGTGAGACAAAGCCTTCCAGAGGTCCGGGAAGACGTGAAATCGGTCACGGTGCATTGGCTGAAAAAGCACTTGTACCGGTACTTCCTTCCGAAGAGGAATTCCCCTATGCAATCCGTACCGTATCCGAAGTATTAGAATCCAACGGATCAACCTCACAGGGAAGTATATGTGCATCAACCTTATCTTTGATGGCTGCAGGTGTTCCGATCAAAGCAATGGTTGCCGGTATTTCCGTAGGTCTTGTTACCGGTGAGGCAGATGATGACTACATCATATTAACAGACATCCAGGGTCTGGAAGATTTCTTCGGAGATATGGACTTTAAGGTCGCAGGTTCTCATAAGGGAATTACGGCAATCCAGATGGACATTAAGATTCACGGTTTAACAAGAGAAATTATTGAGAAGGCAATCTATAGAACCAAGGAAGCAAGAACTTATATTTTGGATGACATCATGGCACCTGTGATCTCAGAGCCCAGAAAAGAAGTAGGACCTTATTCGCCTAAGATTGTTCAAATTAAGATTGATCCTTCTAAGATCGGTGAAGTTGTCGGTCAGCGCGGTAAGACAATCAATGCAATTATTGATCAGACCGGTGTGAAGATTGACATTACCGATGACGGTGCAGTTTCTGTATGCGGTGTTGACAAAGAAAGCATCCAGAAGGCAGTTGAGATGATTCAGATGATCGTAACAGAATTTGAAGAAGGCAAGCAATACGAAGGTAAGGTTGTCAGCATCAAAGATTTCGGTGCCTTTATTGAATTTGCGCCTGGTAAAGAGGGTATGGTTCATATCTCCAAGATCTCCAAACAGAGAATTGATCATGTGGAGGATGTTCTGACGATGGGTGAAAAAGTTAAGGTTGTATGCCTTGGACAGGATAAAATGGGAAGAATCAGCTTCAGCATCAAGGATGTAAAGTAATTATATAACGAAATATTAGGGCTGTTATAAGAAAATTATGTTTTCTTATAACAGCTTTTTATATTACCCTGATTAGTATACCTGTCATCATAAGATTTGAGGAGGGAGTTAGGTTGAAATTAACATTTTCATACGCCAAATTTGTACTGACGTCCAAATTCGCGGGCATTGGAAGCAGGGAGGATTACTATGGAAGAGATTATTAAAATAGGTATTATCGGAGACTATGAAGAAAACAGAGTCTCTCATCAGGCAACAAATGAAGCCATCAGACATTGCTCTGAGCATCTTTGCTTACAAACACAGACTACCTGGCTGCCGACACCTGAACTGGAGGGGGATCTGTCAGCATTACGATCCGGTTATGATGCGTTCTGGTGTGCTCCAGGGAGTCCATATCAGAGCTTTTCCGGTGCCATTCGGGCAATCCAATACATTCGGGAAGGCGACGCTCCGTTTCTAGGCACCTGCGGTGGGTTTCAGCATGCAGTCATGGAATATGCAATGCATGTATTGGGAATGGAACATGTTGCACATGAAGAACTGCATGGGAGAGAGGAACGATCAGAGGCGTCCGGATTTTTTATTCAGCCGCTATCCTGTTCCTTGATAGGGGAGACCAAAACGATTTATCTAAAAAGAGATAGCATGATATATCATATTTATGAGAAAGCTGATTGCATTGAAGAAAAATACAACTGTAATTTCGGTTTGAATCCGGTCTATCAGGACACCTTGCAATGTAATGGATTTCATGTGGCCGGGGTGGATGAACAGGGTGAGGTCAGGATTTTCGAATTGTCCGGGAAAGCATTTTATATTGCAACGCTGTTCCAACCCCAGCTTGGTTCCACAGAACAAGCACCACATAAATTAATTCTCAGATATTTAGAGGAGGCCGCTAAGAACCATAGGAAAATAAATCAGGCAGGAATATTTTCCTAAGGAACACCTTACAATATGTTCAGTGAAATATAAATTAATATTTCTAATTCGTTTATAAAAATCCTTATAACAATATTAAATTAAACTTAAATCGAAGCCGGAATGATTGACACTCAGTGTGTTTATCAATATACTTACCATATCTTAAAGAAGTAATTTATGGAAAAGAAAGGACATCAATATGCTAGAATTGAAAAAGATAAAAAAATCCTATCAAATCGGGGATTTTAAGACGGCGGCACTGGATGAGATTTCGGTCATGTTTCGTAAGCATGAATTCGTTGCGATCCTTGGAGCCAGCGGATCTGGAAAAACCACCTGTCTGAATATTATTGGCGGACTGGATCGATATGATTCCGGAGACCTTGTTATAAACGGAAAATCAACCAAGAATTTCAAAGATAAGGATTGGGATGCATATCGCAACAACACCATTGGCTTTGTATTTCAAAGCTATAATCTGATTTCTCATTTAAGCATTGTTTCAAATGTAGAGATCGGAATGACACTGAGCGGTGTTTCAAGAGTGGAGAAGCATAAGAAGGCACTGGAGGTACTGGAGAAGGTCGGATTGAAGGAACATCTGCATAAAAAGCCGGGACAGCTTTCCGGCGGACAGATGCAGAGGGTTGCCATTGCAAGAGCACTAGCCAATGATCCTGACATCCTGCTTTGTGATGAACCGACCGGTGCCCTTGATACAACGACAAGTATTCAGATCATGGATTTAATTAAAGAAGTCGCATCCGACAAATTGGTGATTATGGTAACGCATAATCCGGAACTGGCGCATCAATATTCCGATCGTATCGTAGAGTTCCGGGATGGTAAGATCATCTCTGATTCCAATCCGTATACCCAGGCATTGAACGAAGACGAATTTCGCCTAAAGAAAACAAGCATGAGCTTTCTCACAGCATTAAGGTTGTCTTTTAATAATATAAGAACGAAGCTGGGAAGAACCTTCTTAACGGCATTTGCCTCCAGTATCGGTATCATAGGAATTGCTTTAATTCTCAGCCTTTCCGTAGGATTCCAGTTGCAGATTGATGACTTTCAGACGAGTGCGATGACGGAATTTCCTATTCTGATCTCCAAACAGGCTACGGAAGTGGATTCGGAAGCCTTTAAAGAACGAAGGGCCGAGATGACAGATGAATTCATGGGAAAGACCGAATATGCCGATGGGGATGAAGTTTATCTTTATAATAAGGATGAGAAAAGAGCCCAGCATACCAACGTATTTACGGAGGACTACCTTACCTATCTGGATCAAATGGATCCGGCTATCTGCAAAAGCATCGGATATACCCGAACCGTTGGTTTGAATTTGCTGAAGAAAACAGATGGAAAGGTAACGCCTGTTAAGTCCGAGGGTATCAAATTTTCCTCCTATCCCACCAAACTTTCCGGTTCCAGCTATCTGGAGGATAATTTTGATGTACTTGCCGGAGCGTACCCCAAGGATGAGACGGAATTGGTATTGGTAGTCAGTAAAAAGAATGAAGTAGAAGATAGCGTAGCAGCGGAGTTGGGATTTGATACCAAGCAGCAAAAGAGCATTAAATTTGATGAGATCGTAGGTACCGAGTTAAAAGCAATCATGAATAATGATTATTACGTGAAGACAGAGTACGGCGGATATACCATCAATCAGGATTACGATAAATTATATGATGCCACCAATGATATTACACTGAAAATTGTCGGTATCCTTCGTGTGAAAGAAGATGTGAGCTTTCCCGCCATTGAGGAAGGTATTGCCTATAATGATTCACTGGCACAACGGGTGATAGATAATGCAAAAGCATCCGATATCGTACAGAGTCAGGAAGAATCTGATTATAATGTATTGACTATGGAAGCTGTGGATGAACAGAAGAAGGATCAGATGTTATCCTACCTGGGGGGGAATGCAAATCCATATATGATTTCAATCTATCCCATCAATTTTGAGACCAAGGATTCTATCCTGGCATATTTAGATGACTATAATAATAAGCAGTCGCAAAACGAGGATAAGATCATCTATAATGATCTGGCAGCTACCATAACCGGCATGACCAGTGGAATTATGGATGGTATAACGCTGGTATTGATCGCATTTTCCTCCACCTCCCTGATTGTCAGTTTGATTATGATCGGAATTATTACCTATACCTCTGTTCTTGAACGAACCAAGGAAATTGGTATTCTCAAAGCCCTGGGGGCCAGAAAGAAGGATATTTCCCGGGTGTTTGATGCAGAAACATTTATTTTGGGTATATTCTCCGGAACGCTCGGTGTAGTAATTGCATGGCTGTTGACCTTCCCGATCAATTCTGTCATTTATAATATGACCGAGTTAAAGAATGTGGCGCAATTACAATTAATTCATGCCGTTCTTCTTGTTTCCATCAGTACCATCTTGACGATGTTAGGCGGACATATCCCGGCAAGAATTGCAGCTAAGAAAGATGCTGTCGAGGCGCTGCGAAGCGAATAGATACACGTTCCATTAGGAAACAGTACAGAATAGTAGAGTACAGAACAGTAGAGTACAGAACAGTAGAGGCTGTCCTTTCAGTGAAGTTGATCTGAGGGGGCAGCCTGTATTATGTCGGGTGGTTTATTATAGGCAAACGAGACGTGAGCTGCCCCCCCTTCGGGATTATTTGTTGAAGTAATATTCCTGACTTTGAACGGGGTATAAACAGCAATGAAATAGAAGATCATGGAGAAATGCCTTTTTATTGAATATTGATAATACCCTTAAAATATGATAGAATCGGGTAATATTCATGTTGGTATCAGAGCATGGATAGGAGAGGATAGATATCGCATGATTAATATAAGTCAATTATCTAATAAGATTACAGTGGTTACCGAAGCCTTACCCTACTTACAAAGTAGCTCCATCGGTGTATGGGTCAGGGTTGGTTCTGTCAATGAAGATGACAGCAATAACGGAATCGCTCATATGATAGAACATATGTTGTTTAAGGGGACAGAGAAACGAAATGCAAAAATGATCGCTGACGAGATGGCCAGGATCGGCGGCAACATGAATGCCTTTACCAGTAAGGAATGCACTTCTTATTATGCCACCACATTAAGTGAACATCTTCCCATCGCGATTGATATCATTGCAGATATGTTGAATCATTCCCTGATTGACGAGAAATCCCTGAAGAAGGAAAAGGGGGTTATTCTGGAAGAAATTGATATGTATGATGATTCACCGGAAGATCTGGTTCATGAGATGCTGCAGCAAAGAGTATGGAAGGATCATCCGCTGGGGTATTTGATTTCCGGAACAAAAAAGATTGTCCGCGGCGTAAGCAGGGAGCAAATCCTGGAATTTTTGGATACCTATTATACAGGAGAGAATATGATCATCTCTGTTGCAGGGAATTTCGATGAAGTAAAAACCCTGGAGTTACTGGAAGAAAAATTCGGGATAATCAAAGAGAAGAGCAGTCAGAAGATCAGTAATGCCGGTAGACCCGAGTATAACCGGGTAGTATGTAAAAAGGAAAAGGATATTGAGCAGCTGCATCTGAATATTGCATTTGACTGTATTTCTTATCTTTCCCAGGAACGCTATGTGCTATCCATCCTGAATTCAGTACTTGGGGGAAGTATCAATTCAAGATTATTTCAGAAAATCAGGGAAAACAGCGGACTGACCTATTCCATATATTCTTATGGAAGCTCTTACCGGGAGACAGGATTGCTCCATATCTATGCGGCTATGAATCCAGCGCAGACCAATACTGTCATGAAGAAGATAAATCAGATTATTAGCCAGATGAAGAAAAAGGGAATCACCGGGGAAGAACTGCAGATGACAAAGGAACAGATTAAGACAGAGCTCATACTTGGCAGTGAAAGTGCGAAGAGTAAAATGAATTCCAACGGTAAAGCAATCTTAAATCGGGGAAGAATCATATCACTGGATGAAATTATTTCTGAGATTGAACACGTTACATTGGAGCAGGTTAAGGAATTTTCAAACCGTTACCTGGATTTTGATAATTGCTCCATTTCTCTGGTAGGCAATTTAAAAGACACCGGACTGTTGCAGGCAGTATCATCCAATTGATCTAACCGGAAGGAGCCTTTCACGTTAATGTGAAAGGTTTTTTTTACCCAAAAGTAACCGGTTTTCTTTAGAAATGGATTAAAAAAAAGTAAATGAATTGAAATTATTACCGGAGAATACTATAATGAAACTATATGAAATACATAAAGATTAAAGCGTGGTTTTAACAAATCAAATGAAATCGGAGGTACAGATGATATGAGGTATGAAATTAACGGAGAACCTCTTCCAGTCGTAATCTGCCACTTGAGCGGCGGGGAGACGATGATCACGGAGAGAGGCTCAATGAGCTGGATGAGCCCGAATATGAAAATGGAAACGTCAACCAACGGGGGAATCGGAAAAGCCCTGGGAAGAATGTTTTCCGGTGATTCCATTTTTCAAAACAGATATACCGCGATGGGTGGAGAAGGAATGATCGCCTTTGCTTCCAGCTTCCCGGGTTCCATCAGAGCCCTTGAAATATCCCCCGGTAATCAGATGATTGTACAAAAATCCGCATTTTTAGCATCGGAAGACAGGGTGGAGTTGTCTCTTCATTTTCAAAAGAAGCTTGGAGCAGGTTTATTTGGTGGAGAAGGTTTTATTATGCAGCGGCTTTCCGGCAGAGGAATTGCCTTTATTGAGATTGACGGTTCTGCAGCAGAATATGTTCTTTCGCCCGGCCAGTCCATTGTAGTGGACACCGGTTATCTGGCAGCCATGTCTGATAGCTGTACCATGGAGATACAGACCGTTCCCGGTGTGAAGAATATGCTGTTTGGTGGAGAGGGCGTTTTTAACACGGTGGTTACCGGACCCGGTAAAATCATTTTACAGACAATGCCCATTTCCAATGTAGCTGCTACCCTGAGACCGTTTTTCCCTTCCGCAAAATAAACTGAAAAGAATCATAAAATTATAGCAGAGAAGTAGTTCTCTGCTATTTTGGTAATCGTTTATTTAATTATCCTTGGAAAAATATTCTTTTACTAATATCAAGATACTTAATACTATAAAGATATAAGTTAGAATATAAGGCACCAGAAGCCCATATTCAGATAATGCAGTCATAAACTTACCTTGAGCGGTATACCATTCCGTCAGATTTGAAGCTATTTGTGAGGCAAAAATTAATATTATAATATTAGATATCATTGAAATGAACAATAAAGCAATACCTATCATAGTTCTTTTCATTCTATTCCTCCTCGTAACTATTTTATTATTTCAATCTCATAAGCTGCCTCGAAGATCTGTCCCGGAGCTAAGTGATTCGTGTAATCCCGCTCCTTTAGCGTACCATGAAACTCTGCACTGTCACAGCGTCCATACCAGGGCTCGATGCAAACAAAAGGCGCATTTTTCTTTGCCGGAGACCACAGGCCAAACAAAGGGGCTTCAAAGCTGACACCAAGATACGGTTTTCGGTCAGGTCCGGCCAGAAATACACGGTGGGACTGATCTTGTTCTATGATGAGCGCATCCCGGTCAAATAAGTCGGAACGAATGGGGAGGAAACCGTCACTGTCTGTCATCAGAGTATCCTGAGCCTCAAAGGGCTTTTTTTGAAGGAGACCTTTCTCGTTAATCAGCATATAATGAAGGGGTTGATTGGTATCAAAGCCGATATAATAATCACTTTGTTCTTCACCGGAGTGAAGGGGACACATAAAACCAGGGTGTGCGCCAAGGGAAAAATGTAAGTCATTTGTTCCGGGATTCGTAACCTTCCAAAGAACCTTCACCTTGCGATCGGTTAATTCATAACCGATTTCAAGTACGAATGGATAAGGGTAGACGTTTAGCGTTTCCTCTGTAGCCTCCAGGTAAAACCAAATCGTGTTGTCCCTTTGTTCTTTTAAGGTAAATACCATATCTCTTGCAAAACCGTGCTGTGACATGGAATATTCTACTCCCTGATCCTGGTAAGATTTATT
Source organism: Bacillota bacterium (assembly GCA_023439505.1). Lineage (GTDB taxonomy): Bacteria > Bacillota > Clostridia > Lachnospirales > Lachnospiraceae > Mobilitalea. Next base: position 409,821 of record JAEXNR010000007.1, on the reverse strand, counting down.
TTGCAGACTTCCCACAAAAGGAAAAAGGACAGGAGAATAACGCTTCCAATAAGCGGGATCCGCATTCCATAAATATTCTGTATTTGTACGAGGATCCAAAAGGGAGGTTAACTCCGCTCCAAGGTCATTCACCGTAATTGTTAATTTCTCATTCTTTAGTAGATATTCCGACATGTCTGCCTCCTGATGGTTATTGTTATTGTTTTAAGTATTATAACACGGCAATATCGGATTATCAAATATACATTTGCTCTATTGGTTCACCTCATTATTATGTGGGGAATGAATAGCCAATAAAAAATTGACAAGAAATATTCTCAACAGTTTCATCTTGACAATATAGTTTAGAATGTTATAATGAATTTTAGCAGATAAAATGCTTTTATATTTTATTTAAAACGTTGACGAGATAAGTAATATGTGAAAATTTACAGAGAGAGATATGGAATGGTGAAAATATCTTAAAGGGAAGCATATGAAAACTAACTCCGAGTGACCCCAATCCGGTTCGGTGATTCCGTTATCAATCAGAATGAAGTGGGTGAATGCACACCAAAAAGGGTGGAACCGCGACGTATAACATACGCTCGTCCCTTTCGATTTGTAATAGTTACAGATCGAAAGAGAAGAGCTTTTTTTATTGAAAGAATTACGAATCACAAGTGTGAATTTGACTTGTATCATCTGAAAGGAGAAAAAAATGAAAATAACATTAAAAGACGGATCAGTAAAAGAATACGATAAATCCATGACAGTATTCGAAATTGCAAGTGATATCAGTGAAGGACTGGCAAGAATGGCTTGTGCCGGTGAACTGAATGGTAAGGTAGTGGATCTTAGAACAGTAGTTGAGGGAGACAGTGATTTAAATATACTTACCTTCAATGACGAGGCAGGAAAGGCGGCTTACCGACATACCATCTCCCACGTACTTGCACAGGCGGTAAAAAGATTATATCCCAATGCCAAGCTTGCCATCGGACCATCCATTGACACAGGCTTCTACTATGATTTTGACTGTGAACCCTTTGACCGTGCGGCGCTCGATGAATTAGAGAAAGAAATGAAGAAAATCATCAAAGAGGGCGATTCCCTGGTTCGCTTCACACTGCCCAGAGAAGAAGCGATTGCTTTGATGCAGGAAAAAGGAGAGCCTTATAAGGTACAGCTGATCGAGGATCTTCCCGAAGATGCTCAGCTTTCCTTCTATCAGCAGGGAGATTTTGTAGATCTTTGTGCAGGCCCTCACTTAATGAGTACCAAGGGAATTAAGGCAATCAAATTAATCTCCTCCTCCGGTGCTTATTGGAGAGGATCAGAGAAGAATAAAATGCTGACCAGAGTTTACGGAACGGCGTATACCAAGAATGCAGAGCTGGAAGAATATCTTGCTCATCTCGAGGATATTAAAAAACGTGACCATAATAAACTGGGTCGGGAAATGGAGCTTTTCACTACGGTGGATGTGATTGGTCAGGGACTGCCGTTGATTATGCCTAAGGGTACCAAGATCATTCAGACACTGCAAAGATGGATTGAAGATGAGGAGGAACGCCGTGGGTATATGAGAACCAAGACACCTCTGATGGCAAAGAAGGATTTGTATGTAATATCAGATCACTGGGGTCATTATAAAGAAGGAATGTTTGTCCTTGGTGATGAAAATGATGAGAACGCGGAAGTATTTGCTCTTCGCCCTATGACCTGTCCGTTCCAGTACTATGTTTATAAGCAGAGTCAAAAAAGTTACCGTGATCTGCCTTGTCGTTATGGTGAGACCTCAACCCTCTTTCGGAATGAGGATTCCGGCGAGATGCACGGACTAACCCGTGTCAGACAGTTTACCATATCAGAAGGTCATCTGATTGTAACACCGGAGCAGGTGGAAGAAGAATTTGCAGGGTGCCTTGATCTTGCCAGATACTGCTTAAAGACGCTGGGCGTGGAAGATGATGTGACCTATCGTTTCTCCAAATGGGATCCCAATAATAAGAGCAAGTACCTTGGAGATGCAGAGCAATGGGAAAAGACACAAAACAGGATGAGAGAAATCCTGAATCACCTGGGGCTGACCTTTACGGAAGAAGAAGGAGAAGCAGCCTTTTATGGACCGAAGCTTGATATTCAGGCGAAGAATGTATATGGTAAGGAAGATACTATGATTACCATTCAGTTGGATTTTGCTCTTGCTGAGCGCTTTGATATGTTCTATATCGATGCCAACGGAGAGAAAAAACGTCCCTTTATCATTCACAGAACAAGTATCGGATGCTATGAGAGAACCCTTGCCTGGCTGATTGAAAAATATGCCGGATTATTCCCTACCTGGTTAAGTCCGGAGCAGGTAAGAGTGTTACCGATCTCTGAGAAGTATCATGATTATGCCAATAAAGTAAAAGAGGAACTCCAAAAGAACGGTGTTCTTGTAACCGTAGATGAAAGAGCCGAGAAGATTGGTTATAAAATCAGAGAAGCAAGACTGGATCGCCTTCCTTACATGCTGGTTGTGGGACAAAAGGAAGAAGAAGAGAAGGTAGTTTCCGTAAGAAGCCGTTTCCTTGGAGACGAAGGCCAGAAATCCCTGGATACCTTCATTGCAGATATCTGTAAAGAAATCAGATCAAAGGAAATCCGGAAAATTGAAGTGGTAGCTGAAAATAAATAAGGATAAAAAGCGAATTAGTATACGGGGTGTTATTATGTTATGCCGATAAAACGAAGCTGGAGCGTTAGAGGCAATGACGTTATGACACCCCGTATTATTATCTACAAATGATAGCAGAGGACCAGAAGAATGGTATGAAAATTATCTGCTAAGAGAGTTGGTTAACAAATTACTTAAAGCGGGAATATCTGCTTATAGATAGAAGAAGATGATTTCGGCATTTTCCTAGAAGGGAAATGTAAGCTGCTGATAGTCATAATTCCTTCGATAGGCGGCAACAATATCCTCCATTTGATATAAGATGTGGCAGCGATCACATTCTGTAACAAATTCTTTCCATAATTCTTTTGCTCTGGGACTTTTGCACATATACTTATTTCCATAGTATTTTTGATAGAGTTCAGCCAGTGGTTTGTCCGGAAATCGATTTCCCAGTTCGTGATAAAGCCATTCTCTTTGACCGTCCCGCATGGTAACACCAAAGGCCGGATAGATGAACTTTGCCCCGTTTTCATGGGCGGAGTGAACAATTTCTCTGACATTTTCCGGTGTATCCGTAATAAAGGGTAGCAGAGGCATCAACAGAATTCCGGTAAAGATACCGGCATCGGATAACTGATGAATGGCTTCCATTCGTTTTGATGATTCACAGACCCCCGGCTCAATGATCCGGCTAAGTGCATCATCTGCGGAAGTGATGGTAATTTTACATAACACGGGAGAATGCTTTTTGATCCTTGATAACAAGTCAATATCTCTTGTAATCAGGTTGCTCTTTGTTGCTATCGCAATTCCGAAATGATAGGTGTCAATCAGCTCCAGCGCTTGTCTGGTTAACTGATACTTTTGCTCGAAGGGATTATAAGGATCACTCATGGCTCCCGTTGCAATGACACCGGTTTTTATTTTCCTTCTGAGTTCACTTTCTACTATTTCAATGGCATTTTCCTTCGCCCTTACCGTATCAAAATCTTCCACATGGTAACAGGAGCTGCGGCTGTCACAGTAGATGCAGCCATGGCAGCAGCCCCTGTAAAGATTCATATTATAATTCATGGAAAACCAGCTGTCATCATTTTTAGATGTGATAATTGTTTTAGCAGGTATGGTATTCATATCATTCCTCCCTTCCGGTAAGCATACCTGCCCGCATTATACAGACAGCTATGCTTTTTAAGGTTTATGACGAAGATTTGGGTATTTCTTTAATCGGATGACGCAGGATCGTCTTTAATTTATCCGGTTTTGATCTCCTTGGATCACTTAAATAGATTTCATGATGTCTTCTGATTCTTCCGGCATCATCTGGATGAGAGATATCAATCAGATAGTGGTGCTCATAGAGGAAGCGATCCATTTTCTCCAGAGAAAGGGGTTCCGTATCGTAGGGACCCAGATGCAGAAGCTGCACACAAAGTCCTTCCTGAAACTCTTCCAAGCGGGCTTTACTTACATCCAGATCAGGTTTCTTCTTTTTTACCGACCATGAAGCTTGCTCCAATACTTCGGGTGTGACAAATTCCGGCTGTCGTATCATGGAAGTCCAGTGATAATTGTCCTTATCCTGAAAGTTAAGAGAATTCGAATCCTCCAGCCACCATAATCCTTCCAAAGGTAACACAACATAATCAAAGAAGTCCTTGGGAGCAGCGTTGCTTTTTTTACTCATCTTAATGGTATAGGACAGCGCATAAAGCAGTTCCACTGCTTTCTTATATTCTCCGGCGGCATCATTTGGATTTCCCTTCCCGTCAATCATAATAAAATTCATAGACGGTACACTCAGGATGCCGGGTGTGGTATCCGGTGCATATAATTCTCTGAAACTCTTTTTATAATCGAATTTTTCCATAATAGTTCTTCCTTTCCCGTACTTTGAGCCTGGAAACGGCCAATAGAGTTAAATTCATTCTATCAGGTATAATATGACAACTGCATGTCATATTTCATTTTTCATGAACGCTCTCTTATATTTTTCCTGGAGCATACGCCTAAGATACTCGGGTTCTATTACCTCCAGATGATCCTCAAAGGACATGAGATATCCATAAAGCCAGTTGCTATTCATAAGATTGGTTCGAATCAGATAACTGCCGTCTTCCTGAAGGAATACCGCCTCTCTTGGAAATTCATCATAGATCCGAAACGCCATGGAGGCATCAATTTTTAATTCCACCGGGATGAGGTCTGAGACCGGATCTTCCGAAGGGAGCAGGTTTGGTTCAATACGATTCTTTCTGACAAACTGAGTCTCTTCAATGATCAGATCATAAATTCTGGTTATTTTAAAGTAACGCTGTGCCTGCTTCTCTAGACAGTAACCACACAGATACCATGCCTGTCCGCGAAATAACAGCTTATCAGGCTCCACGAAACGGTGTGTCTTGTTCCCGTAGGAACTGAAATAGTCAAATTGAATGACATGACTTGTTAAGATTGCATTTTTGAGCAGACTAAATTTCTCTTTATCCTCTTCCCCACTGCTCCAGTTAGAGAAATCCACTTCAATCCAGTCAAAATTCTGATTCCCAAAGAGCAGGCTTAACTTTGATAAGACCTGGTCTGTTTCAGGATAATTGGTTACCTTTAAACTCTGTAAGGCAAAGAGAATATCATTTTGCTCCTGATTGGACAGGAGAGATTTGTTAAGGACAAATTGCTCCATAAGGCAGATGCCGCCGCCTTTTCCTTTGTTGGTATAGATTGGAATCCCGGCCTGACAAAGTGCTTCAATATCGCGATAAATGGTTCGCTGGGAGACCTCGAAATGAGCTGCAAGTTCCCCTGCAGTGATACTTTTTTTATTCATTAAAAGATAAACGATTTCAAATAATCGATTGATCTGCATTTTAATCACCCCACTTTATTCTAACAAATATAATAAGACAACACAATGTCATATTTAGTATTAGACACACAATGTTATATTTAGTATTAGAAATTAAAAGAATAATAATCGATAGACCAGCAGATGGAAATACTGGATGAAGTCGATGAACTTTACTGTTCACCGTATAAAATAGAGTTCTCTTCACATAATATCATTTATGGAAGATTAGTTTGAACAAAGTAAGCGAGCATGTAGGACGCATGGGCGTTAGAATGAAAAGAGGATAAATTCATGCAGAATGAAAACGAGAAGGACAAGGTGATGAAGGACAAAATTCATACACAGGGCAGTAATGAGGAAAAAGAACCGGATCATCAGGAAACAGAGAAGCTGAAAAAGCAAAATGAAGAATTAAAGGATAATAAAATCAATGACTATGGGCAAACACTGCTGGAGAATGGGAAAAGAGATCATAAAATACATTTATTGTCTATCATAGGAGAGATTGAAGGGCATGAGTGTCTTCCGCAGCATAATAAAACAACCAAATATGAACATGTATTGCCCCAGCTGGCAGCAATCGAGGATAGCAGTGAGATTGACGGGTTACTGATTTTAATAAATACCGTGGGAGGAGATGTGGAGGCTGGCCTTGCCATAGCAGAAATGATCGCATCTCTAAGTAAACCGACGGTTTCCCTTGTCCTTGGAGGGAGCCATTCCATCGGAGTTCCGCTGTCTGTTTCGGCGGATTATAGTTATATCGTTCCTTCCGCAACTATGATTATTCATCCGGTCAGAATGAATGGTACGGTAATCGGTGTGACACAAACATTTGAATATTTTGAGAAAATTCAGGATCGTATCATCAATTTCGTGGTAAATCATTCAAAAATCGATTATACCAGCTTTAAAAATCTAATGTTGGATACGCACCAACTTGCAAAGGATGTAGGGTCTATTCTGGTTGGGGAAGAGACCGTGAAAATGGGCATCATAGATGGGGTCGGTGGGATAAAAGAGGCCCTGGCCAAAATTAATGAGATGATTGATCAGAATAATTCAGCGCAGGAAACGGTGGAATAAGGAGGGATGTTATGCTTTATACTGCAAAACCACTGGAAAGAATATATGCGAATATGAATGAAAGGGATGCTGCTCCAAAGGGTGGATCAGAGAAAGATGGAAGTCCCAAAGACGAGTACAAGGAAGTAATTCTTCCCCACGGGAGAATTGTCACCAGAAAAATAGGGGAAAATTATGTGGTGCAGAAGATTAATTCCACCAATATGAGTGATTATCTGAACGCCTCTTATTCCCCCGGTAAAGAAATAAAGTAATGAGATAAATTAATAAAAATTATTGAACCAGAAGAAAATATTAATATAAAATGTTAAAATAAACCAATCAGAAATCCGGGTATAGCATCCGTTTGCAGTATAATAAGGCTGCGAACGGATTTTCTTGTGTCAGAACATATATTCTGTTATGATATCATAAAATGGATGTTGAATTGTCTTGCATAACATTTTTATAACAGGTATAATTAATTCTGGTTAATCCGGAAAATAGTGGATAAGCAGGGGGCAAATCCGAAGACTGAAAATTATAAGGGGGATGATTGATGGCTTCCAGATCAAATTCAAAAAAAACAGTGAAGACAGTTTCAAGGGCGAATAAAAATAAAAAAAGCAACACAAAACAAAACCAGTCGATCAAGGATAACGGTGTCATTCAGGACGAAATTATTTTATTGGTGGTATTGGTAATATGTATTTTATTATTCTTAAGTAATTTTGACCTCAGCGGGCAGGTGGGGGAAGTTTTTCGAAGTTTCCTGTTTGGAATGGTGGGACTGGAAGCGTATATTCTTCCCTTTGCTCTATTCTTTGGTACGGCGTTTCACATTTCCAATCCCGGCAGTAAAAGAGCGGGACGAAAGATCATGAGTGCATGCGTATTCTTGGTGGCTCTGGCTTCTTTCCTTCAGCTGGTAACAACTGACTATGACGGAAGTGAAAAAATCTATCAGTATTACCAGCAGTCTGCCGCGAATCAATCCGGCGGAGGGATCATCGGCGGTATTTTCGTTATGATCTTGTGTGGATTGTTCGATACGGTAGCGACCTATGTAATTCTTATCGCAGTAATGTTAATCTCAATCATTGTAATTACCGGTAAGGCTTTATTTACTTATTTAGCTAAGCAGGGTAAGCGCTCCTATGATCAAAGAAGAGAATATCAGAAATTGCGAAAAGAACAGATGGAGATGCAGCAGGAGGCAATGTCTGTCCAGATGAAACAGGGCAGGCGGCCGGCGAAAACCTTCCTGTTGGACCCGGAATCCGCCTTGGCAGGAACAACACTGGATGAACCTGTTGTGGGGAAAGGAAAAGAGCGTAAGAAAAAGAAGGGGGAGAAAGAAGAGGGAGAAGAACTCACCGGTATGAACCTGGATCATTTGTTTTCTAAACCCAGCTTTCTTCAAAGAAATCCTCAGGAGCAAAAACCGGAGGAAGAACAAGCGGTTGTTTTGCCCGGGTATGAAGCAGAACTGAGAGAAAAATTCGGAAATCCGGATCTTTATATAGAAGAGCCTCAGGCAGAGGAGCTCACTATGGAGGAAATTACTGCAGCTCCAGCACCTTTGGAAGCGGAACTACATAACGATGAGACAGCTGTAGTACAAACGAAACAGGAAGAAACACCGATTTCTAAAAAATCGGAAAAAGGATCTACAGATGTAGAAGAACTGCATATTGACCAGACAACCGAGAAAAAAGAATACATCTTCCCGCCAACCAATTTACTAAATGGCGGATCGAAGGTGAAACATACCAAAGGGAATACAGACCGGAATTTAAAGGAAACAGCGTTAAAGCTCCAGAGTACCCTGGAGAGCTTTGGGGTTCATGTGACAATTACCAATGTAAGCTGCGGACCATCTGTCACCAGATATGAACTTCAACCGGAACAGGGAGTAAAGGTATCCCGGATTACAAGTCTTGCCGATGATATCAAACTAAATCTGGCGGCCGCAGATGTGAGAATTGAAGCGCCGATTCCGGGAAAAGCAGCGGTGGGAATAGAGGTGCCCAACAAGGAGAATTCAATGGTAACCTTCCGCGAGATGATTGAAAGCAATGAATTTACAGGACATCCATCTGACATTGCCTTTGCGGTGGGTAAGGACATCGGCGGACAGACAATTATAACAGATATTGGAAAGATGCCTCACTTATTGATTGCAGGTGCAACGGGATCAGGTAAATCGGTTTGTATCAATACCCTGGTCATGAGTATTTTATATAAAGCAAATCCCTCAGATGTACGCCTGATTATGGTGGATCCCAAGGTGGTGGAGTTAAACATATATAATGGAATCCCACATCTTCTTATCCCTGTGGTCACCGACCCCAAGAAAGCATCCGCTGCCCTGAACTGGGCGGTGGTTGAGATGACGGAACGTTATAAGAAATTTGCGGATGCCGGCGTCAGAGATCTGAAGGGATATAATGAGAAGGTTGCGGAAGTGGCACATCTAAAGGATGAGAATTATCAGAAGCTTCCACAGATCATCATTATTATTGATGAGCTTGCGGATTTGATGATGGTAGCACCCGGAGAAGTGGAGGATGCAATATGCCGGCTGGCTCAGATGGCGAGAGCCGCAGGGCTGCATTTGATTATTGCAACCCAAAGGCCCTCTGTGAATGTCATTACCGGATTAATTAAGGCCAATATACCTTCCAGAATCGCCTTTGCGGTTTCCTCAGCTATTGACTCCAGAACCATAATTGATGGTTCCGGTGCGGAGAAGCTCTTAGGAAAGGGAGATATGCTATTCTTTCCGTCCGGCTATCCCAAGCCGGTACGAATTCAGGGGGCATTTATCTCGGATAAGGAAGTAGGAGCTGTGGTCGATTTCCTGAAAAAACATAACAATGAGACCGGCTACAGCGAAGAGATCAATGAGAAGATCACCAATGCCAGGTCGGGAGATATCTCTGCGGCCCAAGGCGGCACAAATGAAAGAGACGATTATTTTATTGAAGCGGGCAAATTCATTATTGAGAAGGACAAGGCATCCATCGGTATGCTGCAGCGTGTATATAAAATCGGATTTAACCGGGCGGCAAGAATCATGGATCAGTTGGCGGAAGCCGGTGTGGTAGGTCCGGAAGAAGGAACGAAGCCCAGAAAAATATTAATGTCCGAGGAACAGTTTGAACAATATGTGGATGAGAATTGAATCAGGTAATTGTATATATGTACTGCAAATTGATTCAGTATAATCAAAAATAATATAAAAATAATAAATATGGGGGAAACACAGATTACATGATCACAGGCTGGTTAATTGTAAATGAGTTTTTACACTCACAGAAATTCACGGAACTACATGGATATATTTTAGAGGCAGCGAAGCGGCAGGGCATCATGATGTTGTTAAAAACCAATGCCGAAGTCCTGATTGATTTAAGGCGGGAGCATTGTGAGAAATATGAGGTTGATTTCATTCTTTTCTGGGATAAGGATGTAAGGCTTGCCAGATACCTGGAACAGATGGGGTATCCGGTTTTTAATTCCTCTCAGGCCATTGAATGCTGCGATGATAAGTCCCTTGCACACCTTACCTTACATCGGGCGGGGATTGTGATGCCGGATACCATTGTTGCACCTATGACGTTTTCCAATATAGGGTTTACCAATCTCGCCTTTTTGGAAGAAATGGAAGATCGTATCGGATTCCCCATGGTGGTCAAGGAGTGCTTTGGATCCTTTGGACAGCAGGTTTATCTCGTGAAGGATTTAAGGGAATTGCAGACGAAGGTTCTTCAAATCGGTGGCAGACCATTATTGTTTCAGGCGTTTATCAGTTCCAGCTTCGGACGGGATATCCGTCTGCAGGTAGTAGGGGATCAGGTAATCGCTGCCATGTATCGATACAGTGAGAACGGTGATTTTAGGGCAAATGTAACCAATGGTGCCAGAATGAAGAAGTATGAACCAACAGTAGAACAGTGTGAACTTGCCCTGAAATGCTGTAAGATCATAGGCCTGGATTTTGCAGGTGTGGATCTGTTATTTGGCAAAGAGGAAGAGCCTATCGTTTGTGAGGTTAACTCAAATGCCCATTTTAAGAATATCTATGACTGTACCGGTGTAAATGCGGCAGACTGTATTATTTTATATATTTTGGATTGTCTGGCAAAGGGCAGGGGAAAGCGGTGAATACATGACAGGCTGGCTGATTTATGATAAATGTGGTGCGGCATATAATCGGACTTACATCGACTTTTATATAGAAGAGGGAAGAAAGCTTGACATAATGGTCAGGCTTATTCTTGTTGAGGATCTGGAGATTGGTATAGCAAAAGGCGAGGGATACATCAATCATTGCGGGAAACAGGCAGTGTATCCGGATTTTGCTATCTGCAGAACCGTTGATCCGCTCTTAAGTATGCAACTGGAGCTGCTGTGGATTCCTGTTTTTAATAATGCCAAGGTGGCAAAGATCTGTAATAATAAAGCAAGGACCTATCAATATCTGTCCGGTGCCGGGATTCCTATGATCGATACCCGCTTCTGCAGAAATGAAAAAATGGAAGAAGAGATAAGGAGTCTCAAAGAAATCTCTGTCATAAAAGCGGTTGACGGACATGGTGGAAGTCAGGTCTTTTTATTTCCTCCACAGGAGGAGACTCAAGAGCAGGATATTCCAGAGGAGGAGACTTACTTGCAGGATATTTTGGCTGCACTTGGCACCTCCGATGTGGTGATACAGCCGTTAGTCGGAAGGCGTCATCAGGATCTAAGAGTCTATGTCATTGGAAAAGAGATCATTGCCTGTGTGCTTCGAACGGCAAGAGAAGGCTTTAAATCTAATTTTTCACTTGGCGGGCAAGTGTGCCTGTATGAACTGACAAGGGAGGAAAGAGCGCTGGCTGAGAAGATCATCGACCGATTTGACTTTGGTCTTGTGGGAATTGATTTTATCGTTGATGATGACGGGTCGCTATTGTTTAATGAGATCGAGGATGTCGTCGGTTCAAGAATGTTGTATCAATGTTCTGATGTCAATATTGTAAAGCTGTACCTGGAATTCATCAGAAATAAACTCAAGTAGCTGGAAAGGAATTCGTTAAAAAGTATATCATCCGTTTTATTTTAAAGTAATTTTAAACATCATCCGTTAATATGAAGATAATATATTGAAAACGAAATGATAACATCACGTATGAGTGGATGGAGGACAAAGGATGAATATTTCAGCGACTACAGGTACATCAAGTTCCTATGATCAGCAGGTGGTTAGTGTGGATCAGGATAGCCAGTTAAAGGCAATACAGATACAGATACAGAAGGTACAGCAGGAGATACTCAGTATTTCAACGGACAAGGAGTTATCTTCAGAAGACAAAATCAATCAACAGCAGCAATTGCAGCAGCAGCTCCAGAATCTGAATAATGAGCTGATGCAAAGAAGGTCAGAGCTTGCGCAGGAAAAGACGGCAGCAAGAGAAGGAACCAAAGAGAAGGCTGTGACTGCTTCTGATACAGAATCCTCGTTAAAATCAGAACGTTCGAAGTTCGTCAATTCTGAGGAACAGGAGAATGAAGCCTTGTATCAGGCGATTGAGAAGCAGGAAAAAGGACAGTATGTAAACATAAGATTATAACTAAGTTTTAGATAAAGCAGTGAAAGCCGGCTCTGATAAAAACAGGAACGGTGGCTAAATTAATGTCAGTATTTCCTTTGGTGTATCAATGACAAAATCCGCACCTGCATTTCGAAGCACCTCACGGCATCGAAAACCCCAGGTTACACCAATACAGGGAATACCGGCATTTTTTGCTGTAAGAACATCAGTATCGGAATCCCCTACAAATATGGTACTTTCTATATCCGAGCCAAGTTCTTTTATTGCCTGAAATACGCTGTCTGGCGCTGGCTTTCTTCGCGTTTCCACTGATTCACCGATGGCAACAGGGATTAAACTGCCAAAATAAGTCTTTGACAGAGATTTCACGGCGACATCATATTTATTGGAGACAATTCCGATTTTATAGTTGGATTTATTCAAGTTCAGCAAAAGTTCCATAATACCATTATAAGGCCTGGTCTTATTCTGCATATTCTCTTTATAATGCACCTTGAATTCTTCCAATAATACAGTAACCTCGTCCTCTGAAGTATCCTCAGGTACGGAGAGCCTTACCAGATTTCTCGCCCCGTTACCAACAAAACTTCTCACTTCCCCAAGCGTTCTTTTCACATAACCTTTTTGAACCAGAACATCATTCAAACTGTCACATAGATCATCCAGGGTATTTAATAAAGTTCCATCCAGGTCAAAAATCACAGTATTATATTTCATAAGATTCTCCATTCTCTGCCATCTATGAATTTAGACATCGGCACAAATTATACATCGTTTTTTTTATAAATACAAAATAAACTAGTTTGAGAGGCTAATTGGCGCTTCCTAGATAGTATATACATATCTTATTTCAGAACGCAAGATATTTTTTCCGGCCTTGCAGTTTTATGTTGAAATTCGGGGATTGCTTCATGTATAATAAGTTAGAATTTGAAAGTAAATTATCCATGCAAAATAAGATACAGGAAGGCAGGATTAAGAAATGAAATCAGATATACAGATTGCTCAGGAAGCAAAATTAAAGCCGGTGAAAGAAATTGCTTCACAACTCGGCATCAACGAGGATGATCTTGAGTTTTACGGCAGATATAAGGCTAAGCTTTCCGATGAATTGTGGGAAAAGGTAAAGAATAATCCGGATGGAAAGCTGGTGCTGGTGACGGCAATTAATCCTACCCCGGCAGGCGAGGGAAAGACAACCACCACAGTGGGATTGGGACAGGCACTGGGATTAATGAAGGTAAAATCGGTAATTGCGCTGCGCGAACCCTCTTTGGGACCCTGCTTTGGGGTCAAAGGAGGCGCGGCGGGCGGCGGATATGCACAGGTAGTTCCGATGGAGGATCTGAATTTGCATTTCACAGGAGATTTTCATGCAATTACCTCCGCCAACAATCTGCTTGCAGCCATGCTGGACAATCATATTCAACAGGGCAATGCATTAAATATAGATGCAAATCAGATTGTATGGAAACGCTGTGTGGACATGAATGACAGAGTATTAAGAAATATTGTGGTGGGACTGGGTCGTAAAGCGGATGGTATTGTAAGGGAAGATCACTTTATTATTACCGTAGCGTCTGAGATCATGGCGGTACTCTGTCTTGCGGAAAGTATGAAAGATTTAAAGGAACGGTTGGGACGAATTGTCGTGGCATACTCCTGTGACGGGAAGCCGGTTCTTGCAAAGCAGTTAAATGCTGTCGGAGCCATGGCGGCGTTACTCAAGGATGCTATGAAACCAAATTTAATTCAGACAGTGGAAAATACGCCCGCTATCATTCATGGCGGCCCGTTTGCCAATATTGCCCACGGCTGTAATAGTGTAAGGGCAACGAAGACGGCATTAAAGCTTGCGGATGTGGTGGTTACGGAAGCCGGATTCGGGGCTGACCTGGGTGCGGAAAAGTTTTTGGATATCAAGTGCCAGATCGCAGGACTAAAACCGGATGCGATTGTTTTGGTGGCTACGGTCCGGGCTCTCAAATACAATGGTGGTGTAGCAAAGGCTGATCTGTCCAAAGAAAATCTGACCGCCTTGAAAGACGGAATTGTAAATCTGGAAAAACATATTCAGAATCTTCAAAAGTATGGGGTACCTGTAGTCGTTACCTTAAACCGCTTCGTTACTGATTCTGATGCAGAATTATTCTATGTAAAAGAATTCTGTGAGGACCGGGGTTGTGAGTTTTCCCTGAGTGAGGTATGGGAAATGGGAGGTGCCGGAGGACTGGATCTGGCGCAGAAGGTTCTGATGACCATGGAGAAGAAAGAGAGCCGTTATAAACCCATCTACGACGTGAAATTACCGATAAAAGAGAAGATCGAAACCATAGCCAAAGAGATTTATGGTGCGGACGGGGTTACTTATGATCCGGGTGCAGATAGTGCAATCAAAACCATAGAAAGTCTCGGCTATCATGATATGCCGATCTGTATGGCGAAGAATCAATATTCCTTATCCGATGATGCAACAAAGCTTGGAAGACCCACCGGATTTACCATTAATATTCGTGAGGTATATGTATCTGCAGGAGCAGGTTTCATTGTTGCCATAACCGGAACGGTTATGACAATGCCGGGGCTGCCTAAGGTTCCGGCTGCAGAAAGAATCGATGTGAATGAGGAAGGAAGAATTACAGGATTATTTTAAATAGCAGAAAGAGCTTCGGATGATGGTCCGAAGCTCTTTCTACGTGCCGGGAAGGCCATACCTATGAGCGTCTACAGATAGCAGGATACATGGAATGACACCTAGTAAACTTATAAAATCACAGAAAGGAAGTTTTATGAAATTGGTATAATTAATGGGATAGGCTCGTATGATTTAATATCACATGCTTATGAAATGCTATCAATTCATTTGGGATTAAATTTCCAACATCGTTTAGGAGGTTATTATGATAGAAAAAATTCCGTTTCGTTATACCGATGATATTACTGTTATCAATAAGGAACAATTCGATGCCCATATGAAATTATATGAAGGCTACGTAGAAAAGATTAACCAGATCGACGAGATTCTGGCGCATGGCGATGCACAGAGGGATCAGTCTAATACAACCTTTAGCTATTACAGGGAATTAAAACGGGGCGAGACATTCGCGCTGGATGGTGTAATCCTGCATGAGCTATATTTTGAGAATATCGGAGGTACAACGCAGGAGCCAAATCAGATAACAGCAGTTCAGATTGCGCAGGATTTTGGTAGTATGCAAAGCTGGACGCAGGATTTTATCGCAACGGCAAAAGCCAGCAGGGGTTGGGCGGTACTTGCCTACGACCAGAGAAGCTCAAGATTAAGAAACATCAGTCTGGATGCCCATGATTTGGGGAATATAGCTTACTACGCACCGATGCTGGTACTTGATATGTATGAGCATGCGTATTTCCTGGAATATGCAACGAATAAGGACGAATATATCAATAATTTTATGAAAAATATTAATTGGGATGTTGTGGGTGAGAGGATGGGGATTTTATAAACGACTTCAGAAGAAAAACGGGCTGTTGCAAAATCATAGAATTATATTTGTGATTTTGCAGCAGCCTTATTTAGAATTATCTTCGCTCGAAGGATTGTTCACAGTAGATACAGCGATACACACCGTTATTTTTATCCGTCAGCTTGAAGGTATGGGGCAATCCCTGTTCAATGGAAGTGATACATCTTGGGTTTTTGCACTTTAATACATTGTTTACACGTTCCGGCAGAGTGGGATTCTTTTTCGCAATGATTTTACCGTTTTCAATGATATTAATGGTAATCTGATGATCCAGAGCACCCAGGATGTCGAGATCCAGGTCCTCTAATGTACCCTCTATCTTTATGATATCTTTCTTTCCCATCTTATTGCTTTTGGCATTTTTTATGATGGCAACGCTGTAATCAAGGTTTTCAAGGTTTAAATAGGAATAGATTTTCATTGCTCCGCCTGCTTTGATATGATCAATCACTATGCCCTGATTTAATACACCGATATTTAGCATTCTGCCACCTCCAATAATTTCATGATAAGAGCCATTCGCACATAGACACCATATTCTGCCTGTTTAAAGTATACGGCCCGCGGATCGTCGTCCACTTCTGTTGAAATCTCATTGACTCTGGGGAGTGGATGTAGTACCAGCATGTCCTTCTTTGCATAGGTCATTTTTTGCGCATCAAGAATATAGATATCTTTTAAACGAATGTAGTCCTCTTCATTAAAGAAACGTTCTCTCTGGACGCGGGTCATATAAAGAATATCCAGCTCAGGTAGCGCATGTTCCAGGATACGGCTTTCTCTATACTGGATGTGGTTCGCTTCCAGTACTTCCTCTCTGATATAAGCAGGAACTCTGAGCTCTTCCGGAGAGACTAACACCAATTTGATGTTTTCATATCGTGCCAGAGCATCAATTAAGGAGTGCACGGTACGTCCGAATTTTAAATCACCACAAAAACCAACGGTTAAATTATTTAGCCGTCCTTTTAAATTTTTAATTGTTAATAAATCAGTTAAGGTTTGGGTGGGATGATTATGACCGCCGTCTCCGGCATTGATAACAGGAATGGAAGAATGAATAGATGCTACTAAGGGGGCGCCTTCCTTTGGATGACGCATTGCACAAATATCAGCGTAGGAGGAAATTACTCGTATGGTATCGGCAACACTTTCTCCTTTGGAAGCTGAACTGGAATCAGCGGATGAAAAACCAAGAATACTGCCGCCAAGATTTAACATGGCCGCCTCAAAGCTTAAACGTGTTCGGGTACTTGGTTCATAAAATAGCGTTGCCAGCTTTTTGCCACGGCACACATCGGCGTATTTCCTGGGGTTTTGAATTATTTCTTCAGCTAAGTCAAGAATTTCACTTAATTCAGAAACAGTAAGGTCAGTAGGACTGATAATATGTTTCATAGTTACCTCCGTATGTTGTGAATGATCAAATTGACATCAAAAATATATGTTCTTTTTTTGATTCCTAACTAAATATTATAATATGATAACTTTAAAAGATCAAGATAAAAATCAAAATATTATATAGTGTAAAAATCAAAATATTATATAGTGGTAAAATCGGATAATAGCAACACTTCTTATGTTGGCCAGAACACGCATTCGAAAGAAGGTCAAACGAATGAGTTCAGCAAAATCATCAATAACTGTTCTCTCAATAAGATGCAGAGCGTTCCGGAACATGACGATCAACTTTTAGCCGGAAAGTTATTTTGTCCCGATTTCATTCGAAGGGGAGATCATATCCGTTATTTTTCAGAAGAAGTAAGAATCTATTAAATTCAGTAACACTTTTTCTTCAGATTATGGTATAATAGTAGGATACAAGTTAAGAAAGGTGTGCATATATGATTCAAATTTCACGGACTGGAATTCGAAACTTGGCTTCGAATGATACAGTGTATGCCAGAGGAGTACAATATTATAAGGATAATCGTATTATGAATGCGACTTATTCTAATACAACAAAACAGTATCGATTGGTCGTGAAAGGCAATTATAATTATTCAGTATCTGTTGATGAGCAGGAGGGTGGAACCTTTGATTATAGCTGTAATTGCCCTTCCAGATTAAAAGATCAGGGTGCCTGCAAGCATGTTGTAGCTGCCTTGCTTTTTATTTTGAAATACCAGGAAAGAACCATGGTTACTGGGACAAAGAACCCGGAGGAGAGAAAAGTGATGCAGCTGTTGGATTATTTTGTCTCTCAGGAAGATACAGTCTTGGTTGGAGAAACCTTCCAGCTGGAAACGGTCATCACAATACCGGCCATTTTAAAGGGAGATGCGGCAAGAGCAATGGTTTCTCTTCGCGGCGGCAGTAACCGTAAATACAAGGTTCAGACAATGAAAAAATTTCTTGCCGATATTTATCATCACGAAAGCTTTGTTCTAGGCAAAGAATTTAAATATATCTACGGAGAGAGTACCTTTGATAAGCCATCTCTCGCGTTATTGGATTATTTGCTGGAAATCTATGAAATACAGGAGGTTGTAGATAACACGCATTTCTCCAAGATATTTACCAAATCTCAGATGATTATTACCAGAAAAATGCTGGTTAAACTGCTGGAAATCCTAAACCATTCCAGATTTACTCTGGAATTATATGGTAAAGTATATCCGGATGTCTGCTTTGTGAGAGGAAATCCTAAAATTTCCCTTCAGCTTACCCTGGAGGAAGATTCCGTTATGATTAACTATCAGGAAAAGGAAGCTGTGCTGCCCATTACCGAGACGGGAGAACTCCTGTATTTTGACGGAGCCGTTTATCTTCCGGATAATAAATTTATCAGGAACTTTAAACCTTTTTACAACAGTCTTGGACGAGATAAGGAGCCACTGGTTTTTCGCGGCGAATGTAAAACCAGTTTTCTGGAATATGTATTACCAAGAATCAGTGAAACAATGATACTGGATGTACCGGAGGAATTAAAGAGCAGATATATTACGTGCAGCATGGAGGCTAAGATATTCTTTGATAAATATAAAAGCGGAATAAAAGCCGAGCTGAAATACCGGTACGGAGACTATGAATTCAACTCTTTCGAGAATGCCAGCGCAGGTTCCTATATTATTGTACGACAAAGGGAAAAAGAGGACGCCATCATTACAGAGTTGCTCCAAATGGGATTTCTCCCCTTTAAAAACTTCTATTTACTAAAGGCAGAGGATAGGATCTACGAATTTTTAACAGGAAAAGTTATGGATCTGGAGACGGTTGCCGCACTTTACTATTCGGAAGATTTCAGGAAAATGGGGATTCGCCAGCCAGGTAACTTTAAGGCCGGGGTCCGTTTGAATTCCGACATCAATATGATGGAACTGGATCTGTCCTTTGAAGGAATTCCAAGAGAAGAATTAATGGATCTGCTTCATTCCTATCAGATTAAGAAGAAGTACTTCCGATTAAAAAGCGGAAGCTTTATTAATCTGGATGATCAGACGATGAATGAGGTTTCACAGATTATCAACTCACTTAATATTGATGGAGATAACCTGAAGGAAGATAAAATACTACTTGGAAAGCAGCATGCTGTATATCTTGATAAAGCATTTTCCGATAAAGAATTTGTTCTTGAGAAGGACCCTGACTTCTCGGCCTTAACAGAACGAATCCTGAACCCCGGTGTTACGGATTATCCTATGGTAGATGGGATTCTGGCCGAACTAAGACCCTATCAGGTTACGGGTTATAAGTGGCTGAGAACACTTGCAGATAATGAGCTTGGAGGAATTCTCGCAGATGATATGGGACTGGGTAAGACCTTGCAATCCATTGTTTATATGGCTTCCGGAATTATGGGGGATGGCAAACCGAAAAGTTTAGAGGAGCATCATCTTTATCTGATCGTGTGTCCAACCTCTTTAATCTATAACTGGCTGGACGAATTGGAGAATTTCGCACCATTTATCCGTGCTGCGGTGGTGAGCGGAAATCCTGCCGAACGGATGGATACCATTGAACGCTATCAGGAATATGACGCCCTGATTACTTCCTATCCCTTAATACGAAGAGACATTACCCTGTATGAGAAGATATTTTTTCATACCGTATTTATCGATGAAGCACAATTTATCAAAAATGATTCTTCCTTAAATGCAAAATCCGTGAAACGTATCAGAGCAGGGCACCATTTTGCCCTCACCGGTACTCCCATTGAAAATAGCTTATCAGAATTATGGTCCATCTTTGATTTTATCATGCCGGGATACTTAAATAGTCATTCCAAATTTGTTGAGGTTTATGAGAAGCCGATTCTAAAGGAAGATGAAGAAGCCCTGAATGATCTTCACCAGCATATCTCCCCCTTCATCCTGCGCAGAATGAAGAAGGATGTATTAACTGAATTACCGGATAAATATGAAACAAAGATGCTGACGGAATTGTCAGAGGGGCAGAAGATGGTTTATCTGTCTTATCTGGAGAGTATCAGAAATGAGCTTCATTCTGAGTTTGAAGAACATGGTGTGAAAAGCAGCAGCATTAAAATTCTTGCGGCCCTCACAAGGCTCCGCCAGATCTGCTGTCACCCGTCCACTTTTATCGAGAATTATCAGGGAGGAAGCGGGAAGCTGGAGCTTTTGATGGAGGTAATTACAGATGCAATTGCCAATGAGCATCGCATTCTTGTATTCTCCCAGTTTACTTCCATGCTACGGATCATAGAGAATGAACTTAAGGATCTGGATATCACTTATTTCTATCTGGAGGGCTCAACTCCGACACAGGAGCGGAATGACTTTGTTAAACGCTTTAACGGCGGGGAGGGGAAAGTGTTTTTGATTTCCTTAAAGGCCGGCGGAACAGGGCTGAATCTGACAGGAGCGGATACGGTAATCCACTATGATCCATGGTGGAATCCGGCAGTAGAGGATCAGGCTACGGATCGTGCTTATCGCATCGGACAGCAAAATAAGGTTCATGTGATGAAGCTGATCACCAAGGGAACGATAGAAGAGAAGATTTATAAGCTTCAAAAGAAAAAGAAGGAGCTTTCAGATACGATTATCAGTTCCAAAGAGGTATTTATCAACACGCTGACAAGAGAAGAGCTGGAGGAGTTATTTACTCCGCTGAAATAAAGTATTTGATTTCTGCAATCAGAGGATCGTAAGAAAGGATGCCGCAAATTTTAGAATTTGTCTGACCTTAGGTTGGTCTGTCAAATTCATAAGTTAACGGCATCCCTTTATCATGGATTTTCAAATGGCATTATATCATTGGAACTAAGAAACAAAAAACTGTTTTAATGCAGTCTTTCGAAGACTCACGCCCAACACAACGGATACTGCAATCTTAACAAGATCAAAAGGAACATAAGGATACACACACAAAATAAGTGCGTCATTGAAACCGGTACCGGAAACAAAGGTAAACCAAAGAGTGCCAAAGAAGTAGCAAAGGAGCAGGGAGATGACCATGCCCAGGGTTAATCCGATTACTTTATTTTTCTTAACGTATTTGTAACCAAGTGCAGGAAGGAAGGACATAAGTGGATAGGCCATAAGATAGCCGCCGGTCATTCCGGTGAGATATTGGGGCCCTGCCTGCATATTTGCAAATACCGGAAGTCCAAAGGTGCCAAGAAGAAGGTAGGCTAGTGCAGCGAGAAGTGCATTTCTCGGACTGAGAAGTGCTCCCGCAAGGAACAGGGAAACCAGGGAAAGCGTGAAGGGAATCGGCTGGATGGGAATAATCAGCTGCGCCATCACGCAGATGAGAGCGGTAAACATACCGATCAAAACGATATCTTTGATAACTATTTTACCGGAAGTTTTATTAATTGCATTATTTTGTACAGAATTCATAGGGTATTACCTCTCTTATACTATTTTCATCAGTTGGATTATAGGTCCATGGTCAGCGTTCGTTCAAAATCGGACGGACACTAACTTCACCGGACGTTAGTGCTTCTAGGGTGTTATCTTCATATTCAACGACAAGCCTTGCCCTGTCATCGATATCAACGGCTCTGGCTTTGATTTTATCATTGCCTTTTAACACCAGAATATCTTTCCCAAGGAGGAAAGAATGTTCCTTGTATTCCTCCAGGTATTTTTTGCTGGTCAAAGAGTCCATCATGGAGGAGATATTATTCAGAACCTCGGCCACCAGCAGGGAGGTGATGGGAGCATCCCCGGGTTTATCGGATAGAATTGCTCCGGCAACAGAGCGAATTTCATCAGGAAACTCTGCGGTTGCCACATTTAAGCCAATACCTACAACAGCATATTCCAGACCGCCGTTCTCAAAATTTAAGGATGCTTCCGTTAAGATGCCGCATACCTTTTTGTCATTTACAAAGATATCATTTACCCATTTGATCCGGGCATCTACACCGGTGACACGCTCAATGGCCTGTACCACGGCGACAGCGGCAGCAGTGGTAATCAGCAGAGAATCTTCAATGGTTAACTTTGGCCGCAGGATCATAGAAAAATAGATTCCTGTTGCACTGGGAGAATAGAAAGTTCTTCCCATTCTTCCCCTGCCCTCGGTCTGTTCTCTGGCGATGATTACGGTTCCTTCTCCGGCACCCTGACCGGCCAGTTCCTTGGCAAGGGTATTGGTGGAGGTGACACTTTCACGTACTTCCAGAGTGAAATCGGCGGCTCTTTCCCGCAGATAAGGGCGGATACTTTCAGCGGATACAATGTCGTTATCAGAGATCAGACAATATCCCCGGTTCGTGACCGCATGGATGACATAACCATCCTTTTGTAATGACTTAATTGCTTTCCAAACGGCGCTGCGTGTGACAAAGAGCTGATCCGCGATTTTGGCTCCGTTCATGCTGACGCCTCTGTTTTCCTCGAGTATTTTTAATACCTGTTGTTTTAATTCCATCGTGATCGATCCTATCATATATGATGATTTAGTATAACACATATTGAAACATTGTCAACTGTCAAAGGCATAAGTGTTGACAATTAAATCTAAATAATAAAGTTCATATGATGAATTTTAAATGAAGAAGTGTAAATGATGACGTATAAATGATGACGTGCAAATGATGACGTGTAGATGATGAAGTGTAAATGATGACGTATAAATGATGATGTGTAAATGATGAAGTGTAAATAATGACGTGTAAATGATGAAGTGTAAATGATGAAGTGTAAGTGATGACGTGTAAATAATGAAGTGTAAATAATGAAGTGAAGTTTACATATGAAATTGGAATAAGGGCGGATACACAGTGACTGCGCCGGAGTACGCACCAGTCATAGGTAACCGCCCTTATTCGTAATGATGTTCCTGGAAATTACTGTTTTTTAACAGGAATTAAGATTTCCACATGACAATCATCTGATGCCTCATCCCAGATCAGATACTTTTCTATGGTAGGTAAATCCTGCTGCTTATATTCGCTTTGCGGCATAAATTCGCCGTAAATACGCTTCCAGGTTTGTGCCAGCACCTGGTCTGAGAGTTTGCCCTTTGCCGGGAACACCAGCCAGGTTACATCCGGATACCGGTAAGAATCATATCCGGGAATTTCTGCGTCATTGTATTCGATGCCGCACATATAGTCATTATTCCCCTCATTGTCGAAACCAAAACACAATCCCAGATCACACATATGACCGCCGATTGCAGCCAGTTTATCTGCACTCCCGTCAGATTTGACGATTCCCCAGGTGCCGCCGCCATAAGGTGTGGTCCTGCGAATACCCAGGACCTGAAAAGATTTCTTTTCCATTACATAATAATTCATTTCTTCTACCCCCGTAATCATTAATTTGAAAGTGAGGCGGGCAAAGAACTTAACATTTGCATCCGGCTTTCGTGCCTCCTGCGGAGTGATTCCATGCATTCGTTTGAATGCTGCTGTAAATGCATCTGCTGAATCATAACCGTACTTTACTGCGATATCAATAATCCGAAGTGGTGTGTTCTGCAGGTCAATCACTGCACTGCTAAGCCGTCTGCGTCGCAGATACTCGGACAATTGAATTCCGGTAATCGGTGCAAAGGATCTGTTAAATACAGAATACGGACATGCCATGATTCTGCTGATGGCCTCCGGATCAATGGTATCACAAAGATTTGCCTCCAGATAATCAATTACCCGATTCATTCTCTCAACCCATTCCATTTTCATTCCTCCTTTCGAAACTAAGCATATCAAAAATAGTAATTGCACATCCCATATTTTCGATACAAATTCTCACGGGTTTTCCGGCACTGTCATAAAGATCAAAAAAGCACTATGAAAGAAGTGGTCATTCATAGCGCTTTTTGTGTATTAGGAGATGAGGTCTGCTATAAAATCACAGATCAAAATTGTTGCTGTAGTATTCCTCAATCAGACGGTCCAGATAAGAAGTGTTTTGATTACCGAATTCCTTCAGCAGCATATCTCTAATGGTATCCGTAGCTTTCATATAATTTAATTCATCGGAGATTACATCATTATGGAGGGCCGCGAAGAATTTATCTGTGATATTCTCTTTTAACCAGTCATTGATTTCAGCAGTTAATTTATTCTCAGCCGCAATTTCCGATTTTATCTTTTTGGCATTCCGATTGGTGCTGATGCCTACATATAGAAAGAACAAAAACAGTAAAGTGAATACAATCCTTTGCAAAAGATCCTGAATAAAGGTAAATACGCCGGCAATATTGAGCATCACAACAATTAAACCGCCGATACCAAAGAACAGAAAAAGATATACGGTAGAAGTAAGATCCTTATATTTGTCCGACTTCATGGTGTAAGCACCCTGATGCTGGTGGTCGGTGTTCTCAGGATATGCAACATTGAGTGTTTCAGCTTCAAAGCCTACAGGAATTTCGTCGTCCGTATCCGTTTCTTCCTCAGCTTCCTTCCCGTCCTCTCCATCGGTTTTATTATTGTTTTCCGTATCAAATGCTCCGCCGATGGTTGTATCAACCTCGCCTTCCGTTTCTTCCTCAGCAAGGGAGTCCTCAGAATCCAGGATCTCTTCAGACAGAGTCGGAGGGTCTTCATCGTAATAAGGTTCTTCTTTCTCCAGATTTTCTCTTTCGACAAAGTAAAAGGCCTGATAAAGCTTCTTCGCCTGTTTTTCTTTGTCGGCTGCAATGAGGACCTCATAGACCTCATTGATTTTGTCATATTTGATTTCTGATGCCAAACCCGAGTAGTCAAAATAACGTACTAATTTGTCGGCCACATGCTTATATTCCGTTTGAAAGAAAGGTATGGGTTTTTCTTCTTCCGTGGGTAATTCCTCTACAAGCTCAGCACCGCAATCAACACAAACAGTAAATCCTTCCCTGTATTCCTCTTTACAATTCGGACACCAAGGCATAACGATCAACTCCATTCAATATTAAGATTTTTTATTCTGATATAAAACGGTGATATGCTTTTTTGCCTTTTCTTACCAGTAGGGCACCATCCGCATCAAAATCATTGCTTGTAAGAACCTTATCAAAATCGTCTATCTTTACATCATTTACCGTAACGCCGCCTTGTGAAATGGTACGTCTCGCATCGGAGCGGGAAGACGCCAGCTTGGCATCACACATTAAGGTAATCAGGTCAATACCCTCTTCAAATTTGGCAACAGGATAAGATGTGGTAGGAATATCCTCGGATTTTTTACCGCCGCCGAATAATGCTTTGGCCGCCTCCTGCGCTTTCACAGCCTCTTCTTCTCCATGAACGATCTTTGTGATTTCAAATGCAAGTACTTCTTTTGCCTGATTGATCTGGGCATCCTTTAAGGCACCTAAGCGTCTGACTTCCTCCATTGGAAGGAAGGTAAGCAGACCGAGGCATTCTTCCACCTTTACATCCTCAATATTTCTCCAATACTGATAGAATTCATAAGGGCTTGTCTTGGCGGGATCCAACCATACAGCACCCTTCATGGTCTTTCCCATCTTAACGCCTTCGCTGGTAGTTAATAATTTAAAGGTCAGTCCGAAGGCAGGCTTCTGTTCCTTCACTCGGATCAGGTTAACACCACCAAGGATATTAGACCATTGGTCGTTACCGCCTAGCTGCAGGTTACAATCGTATAATTTGTTCAGCTTCCAAAAGTCATAGGACTGCATCAGCATGTAATTAAATTCAAAGAAGGTAAGCCCCTTTTCCATACGCTGCTTATAACAGTCTGCGGTAAGCATCTTATTTACGGAAAAATGAATTCCAATCTCCCTTAAAAATTCCACATAATTCAGATCTAACAGCCAATCCGCATTATTGGCAATGATTGCCTTGTCATGATCAAAATCAATGAACTTTGATAACTGCCGGTGAAAACAATCCGCATTATGTTGAATGGTTTCTTTGGTCATCAGCGTCCTCATGTCAGATTTTCCGGTAGGATCACCGATCATGGTGGTTCCGCCGCCAAGAAGGGCAATAGGTCTGTGTCCGGCTCTTTGCATATGCATCATTGCCATGACGGTAAGAAAATGTCCTGCTGTCAAACTGTCTGCTGTCGCATCAAAGCCTATATAAAAGGTAACGGATTCCTTTCCTAATATTTCCCGAACTTCATTTTCGTGGGTACACTGTTCGATAAATCCACGTTCCATTAATATGTCATATACATTCGTAGACATGGTATTCCTCCTTAAAATTTTCGAGCATGTCTTATTATAAATCAATCCTTGCTCGTTAACTAAAGACATTATATATGAAAACATTGGATATTTCAATGTTTTCTCCATAGGAAATATTTTGCCCCAATCTACCTTGTTATTGCTTGCTCCTTATGAAAAATCATAAACAGGATTTCGACAAATGATTCCGAAGTGAGGGCCAGAAAAAGATGCACAAGTAATGATTTCGGATACAATTTGTCTTAATAATGTATGACAAATGTCATACCCGCTTTATCACAGGCGTCACTTCCGGATTTGATTAGAATAGGGTATGATGAATTCAGACAAAAGGCAAGAGAATAAAATGGATAAAATGCAGGAAAGAATCCATGAGATAGAAGGAATTGGAGGATTAGATAATGGAGAGCTTTGTGACAGTGAAAAATCTCGTTAAAAAATATGGTGATCTTTGTGCCGTGGATCATCTGAGCTTTACGGTGGAAGAAGGGGAGATATATGGATTTCTGGGGCCAAACGGTGCCGGAAAGTCAACGACCTTAAGTGTACTAACAACCTTATCGGATTATGACCAGGGGGAGATCATCATCAATGGTCGAAGTATTCGAAATGACAGAATGGAAATAAAGCAGATGATCGGTATGGTACCTCAGGATATCGCCTTATATGATCATTTGACAGCCCTGGAGAATGTTAAGTTCTTTGCTTCGCTATATGGACTGAGAGGAAGAAAGTTAAAGGAATCGGCACAGGAGGCTCTGGCTTTCGTAGGCTTGTCAGATCGGATGCAGATGAAACCAAGGCAGATGTCGGGCGGTATGAGGAGAAGATTAAATATTGCCTGCGGGATTGCACATGCACCAAAATTAATTGTTATGGATGAACCCACCGTCGGTGTGGATGCCCAGTCCAGGGATCATATTCTTCATTCCATTAAGGTATTGAGAGAACGGGGTGCTACGGTAATTTATACCTCTCACTACATGCAGGAGGTTGAGGAAATCTGTGACCGAATTGCAATTATAGACCGGGGACAGATGGTTGCCTGCGGCACCAAAGCAGAATTGGTGTCTTTGGTAACCGATGTACACTCTGTATTGATTGAGACGAAACTTCCCGTTGACTTTGATCTGGAGGAGTTTAAGAAGAAGCAAAAGCTTCTCCCGGGGGTTAAAATAATTACTGTGGAAGATCAAACCTTTCGTTTCGATATTGGCATTGAACATGACAGCATCACAAAAATTGTGGAACCTTTTATCCGCATGGGACTTCCGATTATAAATATCAGGTCCGATGTTCCAAATCTGGATACGTTATTCTTAACGCTGACCGGTCATGACTTAAGATAGGAGGAGAAGCATGTTTCAGATTGTTGTTAAAGAATTTAAAGAATTTATCAGAGAGAAGACAAATATGTTTTTCTTTCTGGCATTTCCTGTCGGATTGATTTTCCTTCTCGGTAATCTGCTGCTGCATATTGACCGGTCGGAAGAACCCATTGGCGTTATTAACATCCATTATCAGCTGCAGACTGTGAATGCGATGCAAAATGAAGTGATTCATGGATTTATTGATTCCTTTCGTGGTAATAAAAGCATCCACTTTACATCTACTGATGATCTGGAGGCCGCAAAGCAGCTTGCAGGAAAGAACGAGATTGCGGCTGTGGTTGTCTTTGAAGGGGATCCACTGCAGATTAATATCTATGAGGGTAAGGACAATATAAAAAACCGGACAGTTGCAGCTGTTATGAATGGGTTTGCCAGAACCGGTCAGGCGATAAACAGCGTACTGCAGACAGCTCCCCAGGTGCTTCCAGGGCTAAAGACGGAGCAGGAAGCATATGTGGAACAAAAGGATCTTGGTGTTAACAGGTCTATGATTGATTACTATGCCGTGTCCATGATGGCTATGATATCTTTTATGAGTATGTTAGCCGGATCTGCAGCCTTTGTAGGGGAGCGTCAGAACAAAACGATCAACCGGTTAATTATTGCACCGCAAAACAGAGCCTTCCTATTCTTACAGAAGATCCTTGGAATGATGCCGCAGGTTGCAATGCAGATCATGATCATTATGGTGATCAGTGTATTTGTATTCCATGCTCACTATGCCGTTGATTTTACACATAATCTATATCTGTTTTTTATGTTTTTCCTTGTTACTCTGGCGTCCATATCCATCGGTGCTGTTTTGGGACTGATCATGAAAGGAAACCCCACCGTGATTATCATGCCGGTTTTATGGGTCATGATGTTCTTTGGCGGCACATTCTCCAAGGAAATCAATGTCAAAGGTGTTACGAGCCTTTTGCCTTCCTATCAATTACAGCAGGCGGCCTTTGATCTGACATTATTCAGGCGGTTTGATAAGGCGAATGCGGTTGTAATCATCAGTGTGGTTATTCTAATAATTGCTCTGATCCTGGGTGCGGCCATCTTTAGCAAGAAGGAAGAAGAATAGGTTCTAGTCAGCGCTGTGGTAATAAGGAGTTGGTGTTACATGCGGTGCAGAAATGAGGATAAGGATGAAAAATATATGGCTTTTAATGAAAACAAATATGAGACGTAATTATATTGCGATTGTAATTGCGGTTTTTAGTGCAATCATGCTATGCGTGTTACAAAATGCTCTGGGAAATCTGTCCTCGGATTATAAGCTGTCCAGCATTGATATTGGTGTGATTGATTACGATAAAAGCAGTTTGTCTGGGGAGTTTCAACAGTATCTTACAGTGGAATTAAAGTATGATATTTCTGACATTACCGATTACGAAAAATTGTCAACTGAGTTGATTGAAAAACATATTTCCGCTATAATAGAGATACCACAGGGGTTTTATCAGGCCTTTGCGGCGGGGGAGAGGAAAAATATCACAATCACTACCCTGGATGACTTTGAAAATGCAGCTTTTTTGGAGGCTTACTTAAACAGTTATATGCAGGGCATATGGATTTTGGCCCAGGGGGCGGAGGGAAAACCGGAGGTCTTTGATCAACTGATTAAGCAGGATGAGAATAAGATTACGATTACCCGGTCCGCTGCGGTGGAAATAGACCGAAGGGAAGTTTCAGGACAAGGAGGATTTATCCAGGCAGCAGGATTTTTTATGATGATTATCATTGCAATGAATATTATTCTGGCATTTATGATACTGGATGACCGATTATCAGGTGTCCTTGGCAGGATACAGATTACACCGGTTAAGCCGGTACAATATATCATCGGATCAGGAATCTTTGGGATCATCACCTGTCTGATTGAGATTGGACTCTTTTGCAGCTTTCTCTATCTGAGAGAAATTAAAATTGGCGTTCCGATCCATATGGTAATACTTTTTATGAGCCTTTTTACCCTGGTTATGGTATGCTTTTCCATTGTAATTGCACTGGCCGTCAAATCAAGAAATGCGGTGGTTTCTATCATGATAGGGTTTTCCACCTTCGGATGTATTCTGGGTGGGGCGTATTTTCCGCTGGATCTGGCGCCACAGAGTCTGCAAAACCTGGCAAGGGTGCTTCCCCAGTACTGGTTTATGGAGGCCTTTCGAAGGATACAGCAGAATGCCGGTGCCAATGTATTACCCAATCTATTCATTTTGGCTCTGTTCTCTGTACTGATTTTTTTGATCGGAGCAGTGTTATTCACAAAAAATTTAAAAAACAGATAGGGGCTTTCCATGATTGATCAGCCGTTTCTTTATTTCTTAGTAAAGACGATTACCCTGATTGCTTCCATGATGATATTTCATTCTGCTAAGGTTGATATTACCGATCAGGTAATATCAACGCTTAGCTTTGTCTGTATCTTTTTGCTGGAGGTTTTAATCGACCGGAAGCTGCACAGGAAGCAATTAATTCTATTTACATTGATCGGATCCGTTATCCTGTGTTTTTGTCTGGACATTTCTTTCTATTATCCGCTTTTTGTATTACTTTTGATTCATATACTGGAGATCACCGTAGAGTCGAATCTGTTTTATCAGATTATTGCCGTACTGGTCGTATTATCGCTGCTTTTGTTTACGCCAACTAAGTTAACCACAGTCTTTTCCATGGTTGTTATTGCTTTTTTGCTCATCTTTAGAATACTATTACGGAAGCTGCAGTTTTATCAGGAAATGAATGAACAGCAAAAAGAAAAGCTGGGTGAGCTTAGTAAGAAATTGGAGGATATCAAAAGTCTGTCAAAAACTATAAAATATACGGCTGCCATGGAAGAACGAAACCGGATTGCCGCAAGAATTCACGACCAGATCGGACATGGTATCTCCGGCAGCATCATCATGCTGGAAGCAGCACTTCTGATTATGAAGAATAATCAGGAGAAGGCGGTGGAGAGCATTCAGAAAGCCATTACCAACATGAGGGAAGGCGTGGATGAAATTCGGACTGCGCTTCGTGAAGAGAGAGCACAGCATTTTCTAATCGGCAGAAATGATGTGATGGCTGTTCTGGAAGAATTCAAGGTAAGTTATAACATTCCCGCGGCATTGAAAACCAGCGGTGATCTGGATCATATTTCTCTGGAGGTCTGGGCCTGTATTCATGACAATCTGAAGGAGTGCCTGACCAATCTGCTGAAGCATTCCAATGCCACTGAATTCGCATTAAGCATTGAAGTCTTCCAAAAGATTATTAAAGTGGAATATCGTGATAATGGAAAATCAAAGGATGAGTTTGTTAAAGGTCTCGGGCTGGAAGCAATGGAAGAACGAACGGTACATCATAAGGGCAGATGCTTTTTTAATAAAGGGGAATATGGTTTTTGTGTTACGAATATCTTTCCCTGTCAGTAAGGCGGGAAGGATGGGAGAAAGGAGGGCGATTATGATAAAAGTGTTAATTGCAGATGATGATGCCATTATCAGAGAAGGACTGAAGATGATCCTTGAAACCCAGGAGGATATGGAATTTGTAGGTGCTGCCTGTGACGGCAGACAGGCAGCGCAGCTATGCAGGGACTTAAGACCTGATGTGGCAATGCTGGATATCCGAATGCCGGTAATGGACGGGATTGAGGCCGCACAGGAGATTCTGGCAGGTAAATTATCCACGCCATTGCTCCTTACTACCTTTGATGAACCGGAACTGATTTTGCGTGCATTAAAAGCAGGGGTAAACGGATATATACTAAAGAACAGCCCGGCAGAGCGGATATTGTCAGCCGTCCGGGTCATTTATACGGGAGGAAGTGTTTTTCAGGCAGATATCCTGGAATTTATGAGAAGCAGAATTAACACCGGTCAGTCCGGCAGCAGCGTATTTGAGATGATGCTTTCTCCAAGGGAATTAGAGATCGTGAAGCTGGTTGCGGATGGCTTGTCCAACAAAGAGATATGTGAGAAACTTTATCTGACCAATGGCACCGTAAGAAATCATATCAGTACCATTTTGGAGAAAACAGGGCTTGAGCACCGGACGCAAATCGCGGTGAAATATTTAAAAAACCAGTGAGCAATGACATTCAAATTGGGGTATTGAAAAATTGGAGTATTGAGAAATTGGAGTATTGAGAAATTGGAGTATTGAAAATAGGAATATTAAAAACCGGAATAATAAAAATCGAGAAAGAGTATAATGCTGTTTACAATATATGTTATATTTGCTATAATCTTTGGAAATGATAGATAAAATAATGGGTTCGGGGTGGTTCTGTGTCTGATTTGAGTAATGATATAAAAATGGTCGCTGTGTGTCTGATTGCGATTTTATTTGGTGCGGCATATGCCAGATTTACTGGATTTATCGGTAAGAAGGTAAGGATCGTTCGTAAATTTTTGAATGTAATAAAGATACTGATTCAGGCTGTGTGCAGAATTGATTTAAGAAAATAAGCGGGTTGAAACAAGACAAGCCGGAACAAGATAAGTTGATAAAATAAGTTGATTCAGGCAAGATGATACAAGAGAAGTTGTATCAGGCTTTTGTTGTCTGTGAAAGAAAGCGCTATCCGGATTAACATGGAATCGGACGCGCTTTTTGTTTTTCTCTGAAAATAGATCCGGGAATTGCAGGAACCTGGAATAACTGAGACAATGAAACAATATACTGTTACAAGAAACAAGCAAGGATGTACGCTTCCTGTAGCCTACGCTGGTCAGGATGCGGCAGAGGATGGAATAAGAACGGGTAGTTTGGAAAGGAGGCGCCTTATATGGACACTCATATGGAAGATAAGATGTACCGGCAGATTGAAAAAAATTTATCCAATAATATTAATGAGAATCTGTTCTCCACAGGAAACTTATATGAAAAAGAGGAGCAGCCTGTCAGAAGTTTAGCCGTTGCTAATCATCCGTATCCGGAGAAAAAGCAGGAGATGCAGCCCTATGCACAAGAATGGGATATTTATGAAAATCATAATCAACCAGCTATTACCAGGGCAGAATATATCAGGCAGGCCAGAGAAGCGTGCTTACGTCAGTTAAGCATTACACAAAATGAGGGCAGAGTTTATGATTCATATTATCAGGAAGCGGGGGAGACCCAGGGAGAACAGGAGAAAAAGAAGGCTAAGGCTATGAAGCTGTTTCATGAGGAGACAGGGCATAAGAAAGCCGCAGATGCGGATGCCACACCACAGGAGATCGCCTCCTTTCGTTTTCTCGTGATCCGGATGGTATGTGCCATTGTGCTTTTTGTATCCGTATTTATCATTGATAAATTAGAATTGAAATTTGGCGGCTTTTCATATGATTTGATACGCCAGTATATTACAACGAAGGATAGTCTTGTCGGTCTGCAGAACTGGATTGTAACCTGGCTGAAATAAAGCACGAAAAACAATCACCGTTACAGAAGTGAAATCCGCTAGTAATTTCCTTTCATATCAGTTATAATAGCCATTAGTGTAATTGTAAGCATCATTCACGTGGGATTGAGACCACGTGGAAGCCGGAGTTAAACCGGGGCGCTGAAAAAGCATGGCTTGCCTGAAATCCCCGGTCTAACCTTAGGGCGTGTTGGAATGGCATAGTTGTTAGTATGCAGGAAAGGACTATAGAAATGAGAAAATTAGCACTGACGGATGAGATTTTATTGACTGTAGAGAAGCCTGCCCGCTATATTGGCGGGGAAGTGAATATGCAGAAGAAGAACCCGGAGGAAGTAGAGATAAGATTTTGCATGTGTTTTCCCGATGTCTATGAGATAGGGATGTCTCATTTGGGAATACAGATTTTATATGATATAATAAATCGGCGCAGCGACACCTACTGTGAGAGGGTTTACTCTCCCTGGGTGGATTTGGACAAGATCATGAGAGAAAAGCAGATTCCATTGTTTGCTCTGGAAAGCCAGGACCCGATTAAGGACTTTGACTTTCTTGGAATCACGCTTCAATATGAAATGTGTTATACCAATATCCTGCAGATACTGGAATTATCCCAGATTCCAATCTATGCAAAGGACAGAACCGAGGAGCATCCCATTGTGATTGGAGGGGGACCTTGCAGTTATAATCCGGAGCCTATCGCGGACTTCTTTGATTTCTTCTATATCGGAGAAGGAGAGACGGTTTATGATCAGATTTTGGATGTCTATAAAGAATGCAGGAAGCAGGGAAAATCGAGAAAAGAATATTTAGAACAGGTGGCACAGATTGAAGGAATGTATGTGCCTGCTTTTTATGATGTTACCTATAAGGAAGATGGTACCATTGATCGTTTTCAAAAGAATAGCGAAAACGTGCCGGATCGAATCAAAAAACAGGTGGAGATGAAGCTGAGTGAAGCCTATTACCCTGTCAATCCGCTGGTACCATTCATTAAGGTTACCCAGGACCGGGTTGTACTGGAGATACAAA
The DNA here is from genome assembly GCA_023439505.1 of Bacillota bacterium. Classification (GTDB taxonomy): domain Bacteria; phylum Bacillota; class Clostridia; order Lachnospirales; family Lachnospiraceae; genus Mobilitalea. The sequence goes on along the minus strand of JAEXNR010000007.1, from coordinate 375,789 downwards.
GAGGCTGTATCCGGGGCTGTCGTTTTTGTCAGGCGGGAATGATTTACCGGCCCATCAGGGAGCGGGATCTGGAGTATTTGAAAAAATGCGCCTATGAGATGTTAAATTCCACCGGGCATGAGGAGATTTCTCTCAGCTCCTTAAGCTCCAGCGATTATTCCAAACTCCAGAAGCTGGTGTATTTTCTGATTGAAGAATTTGGCTCCAAAGGCGTGAATATCTCTTTGCCCTCCCTTCGAATTGATGCCTTTGCCCTGGATGTTATGAGTAAGGTCCAGGATGTGAGAAAGAGCAGCCTTACCTTTGCGCCGGAAGCGGGAACACAGCGTCTTAGAGATGTTGTCAACAAGGGGTTAACCGAGGAAGCGATTCTTACGGGTGCAGGGAAGGCTTTTAACAGTGGATGGAACAGGGTAAAGCTCTATTTTATGGTGGGCCTTCCAACCGAGGCAGATGAGGATCTGGAGGGAATCGCTGTTTTATCTGATTTAATCGCCAGAGAATATTACAAGATACCAAAAGATCAGAGAAATGGAAAGGTGAGTGTTGTTACCAGTACCTCTTTCTTCGTACCAAAGCCCTTTACGCCGTTTCAATGGACAAGGATGAATACCAATGAAGAATTCTTAAGTAAGCAGCGCTATGTCAGAGGGAAAATTAACGAACAGTTAAATCGCAAGAGCATTAACTATAACTGGCACGAGGTGGAACTGACCCAGTTAGAAGGCGTTATGGCCAGAGGGGACAGAAGAATTGGCAAGGTAATCTATGATGCATATCAGGCGGGATGTCTGTATGATTCCTGGAGCGAGCATTTTAAATATAATAACTGGGTGAAAGCCTTTGAAGATAACGGAATTGATATGTTATTCTACAACAGTAGAGAAAGAGCGGAGGATGAAATTTTTCCCTGGGACTTTATTGATGTGGGGGTAACGAAAGAGTTCTTATACCGGGAATATAACCGGGCGAAGAATGCCAAAGTGACACCTAATTGCAGGCAGGCCTGTGCCAATTGCGGAGCAAAGGAGTTTGGCGGCGGGGTATGTTATGAAAAGCATCCCATGGAACAGGAATGTGCGCCGGAAGATTTTGTCGTAACAAATATGGATAATGCAGCAGGGGAGGAAAACTTGGATGAAGGTAAGAATTAAATTTCAAAAGTTTGGAGCGATGAAATTCATCGGTCATCTGGATGTGATGCGCTACTTTCAAAAAGCATTTCGCCGTGCCGGTATCGATAATGAGTATTCCAAAGGGTTTAGTCCCCATCAGATTATGTCCTTTGCGGCACCCCTGGGTGTGGGACTGACCAGTGACGGTGAGTATTTAGACGCCCAGCTTCTCTCCGGTGATGCCCCCCAGGTGATGATCGATCGTATCAACGAAGCATTAACAGAAGGCTTTAAAATTACAGGATTTAAGGAATTAAAGGACCGGGAGGAGAATAAGAAGGCAGTTACTGCCATGTCACTGGTGGCATCTGCCGATTATCTGGTTTCTCTTAGAGACGGGTATCAGATTTGTGGTGAGATCAGGACGAAGGAAGCATTTCAAAGTGCGTTTACCAAGTTCTTATCCGGCGACCGGATTGTTATGGATAAAAAAACCAAGAAAAGCGAAACGCAAGTGGACATCAAACCAATGATTTCATTTGCTTCCTTTGACGAAGAGGAATATATCAGCAAGCTTAAGCTTACACTGTCAGAACCGTCCCAGGCAGAACCGATAAAGGCATCCTTATTAAGTAGTACAGCGGATCAATATGAGAATGGCATTCGTGTGTTTTTGCAGGTAGAAACCGGCAGTTCCTCTAATTTAAAGCCGGAGCTGGTCATGGAGGCGTTTTATGATTCTCTGGGAATAGAATATGAAAAATATGCATGGCAGGTACATCGTCTGGAGGTGTATGCCAGAGAAGAAGACGCCGGGCTGATGGCACTTGATCAGCTGGAGCGCTAAATTATATTACAGGTTCAGAGGTTAGAATTCAGGGAGTAAAGATGGAGAACAGATTAGTAATTACGAAGAAGGAAAATAGAATAGTCTCAGCATTTTTTGAAGGGAAGGATATGGTTCAGGTCTCTTTAAATACTGCAAATGATACCGGAATTCTTGGCAATGTTTATCTTGGGAAGATTAAGAATATTGTGAAGAATATCAACGCTGCTTTTGTGGAAATATCAGATGGAAGAATGTGTTATTACTCTCTTTCCGAGAACCGTTATCCTATTCTGGCAGGCAAAAGGGAGGATAACGAAACTGGTCTGAATGAAATTATAGTAAAAACGGGAGATGAGCTGCTTGTCCAGGTGACCAAAGAAGATGTGAAGACCAAGGCTCCTGTGGTAAGTTCGAATCTGAATTTTACCGGGAAATATGTGGCACTGACGTATGGAAAAACGACCATCGGCGTATCCGTGAAAATCACAGAAGAAAAGGAACGCCGCCGCTTAAAGGGAATTGCCAGACGATTTGAGAATAAAGAATACGGATTTATTATCCGAACCAATGCAGCATATATGCCGGAAGAGAAAATTGTAAATGAAATCCAGAAATTAAAAGAGGATTATGAGAATCTTCGTAAGTACGGTATCTATAAAAAATGTTTCAGCCTGTTATATAACACGCCGCCGGGTTACATCTGTGATATCAGAGATGGATATGCGGAGAATGTAGATGAATTCATAACAGACAGCAATGATTTGTATCATGATATCAAGGATTATCTGCTACAGTATCAGTCGGAAGATATCGGGAAACTAAGATTTTATGAAGACGCTGCCTTCCGGCTTTCAAATCTGTACGGAATCAATGATAAATTAAATGAAGCGATCAAACCCATGGTTTGGCTGAAATCCGGCGGAAGTATTGTAATACAGCCAACAGAAGCATTGGTTGTGATCGATGTCAATACGGGGAAAGCAGTGGCAGGAAAAAAGAAGGTACAGGAGACATTTCTAAAGATTAATCTGGAAGCAGCCAGAGAAATTGCCAAGCAGATAAGATTGCGCAATCTTTCCGGTATCATCATTATCGATTTCATTGATCTGGAGGAGAAGGAAGATCAGGACTTGCTGATGGCGGAGCTGGAAGGTTATTTAAGGAAGGATCCGGTGAAAACAACACTGGTGGATATGACGGCCCTTGGGCTTGTCGAGGTAACCCGGAAAAAGGTAAGAAAACCGTTACATGAGCAGGTGAAAGAATAGTACCGAAGATATAAGGAGTGGCAGCATTATGGTGAAAACGAATGTCATGCGTCTGTTAGAGCAGGCAGGAATCCCTTATGAAGCATTGGAATATGAGTATGATGAGAACAACCTAAGCGGCAGACATGCGGCCGAATTGGTTGGGATGCCGCCGGAACAGGTATTTAAAACACTGGTGGCCAGAGGAGAAAAGCGGGGGATTGTTGTATTTTGTATTCCTGTGAATACGGAACTGAATCTGAAGAAAGCGGCGGTCTGCATTGGGGACAAGAAGATTGAAATGCTGCATGTGAAAGATTTGCTTGGTGTTACCGGTTATATCAGAGGAGGCTGTTCTCCCATTGGAATGAAAAAGACCTTTCCGACGTTCATGGATGAGACGGCGATTTTATTTGAGGAGATCAGTGTCAGTGCAGGCATCAGGGGGTGTCAGCTTCGTGTGCCGAGAGAACAGCTGGCAGCATATATTCATGCACAATTATGTGACATTGCGGAATAACCGGTGAAGCGCCAAGAAGATTGGAAAAAGTTCAAAAACCGGTAACAGTATAAAATCAGTAACAGTAATAAAATCAGTAACAGTAATAAAATCAAACTATGATAGGATATGAAGAATAAAAATAAATATAAGTTGACAAATTATTCTTATCATGTTAACATATTTTAGTGTGCCGCACAGCGAGGTATAAGTTCTGATTTTTCGGACACCGCAGCTGGCGAGTAATGATAATAGGAGGTGCCATATGTACGCAATTATTGCAACTGGTGGAAAACAGTACAAGGTAGCGGAAGGCGATATCATTAAAGTTGAGAAGCTTGGAGCAGAAGCAGGAGCAACAATTACTTTTGACCAGGTACTTGCAGTAAATAACGGCGAGTTAGTAGTAGGAGATCCTACCGTAGCTAATGCTAATGTTTCTGCAACTGTTGTTGAAGAAGGCAAGAACAAGAAAGTTATTGTCTACAGATACAAGAGAAAGACCGGATATCACAAGAAGAATGGTCATAGACAGCCATATACCAAAGTAAAGATTGAAAAGATTAATGCATAGGAAATGGTGATATGATTCAGGTATCCATTTATAAAAATGCAGAGAATATGATTACAGGCTTTCGTCTGTCAGGACACGCTGGGTTTTCCTATCATGGAAATGATGTGGTGTGTGCCGCAGTATCAGCACTGGTAATCAATACCATAAATTCGATTGAGAACTTTACCTCAGACAGATTTCAACTGGATCAGGATGAGAAAAAAGGCTTTATGGAATTTCATGTGACAGAGCCGATCAGCAAGAATGCGACATTATTATTGAATTCGCTGGGCCTTGGGTTACAGGGAATACACAATGATTATTCAGAGAAGTATTTAAAGCTTACACAGGTAAAATCACAATAATAATATGATGAAGTAACTGATATGTAATAACCATTTAGGAGGTGTAGAATATGTTAAGAATGAACCTTCAATTTTTCGCTCATAAAAAGGGTGTTGGTTCTACCAAGAACGGTAGAGACTCTGAATCCAAGAGATTGGGTGCGAAAAGAGCAGACGGTCAATTTGTTCTTGCAGGAAATATTCTTTACAGACAACGCGGAACCAAGATTCATCCTGGTGTAAATGTTGGACGCGGTGGCGACGATACATTATTTGCATTAGTAGACGGTGTTCTTAAGTTTGAGAGAAGAGGTAGAGACAAGAAGCAAGCTAGTGTTTACCCTGTAGAATCAAAATAGTTTCAGAACCGTATGGTATTAACCCCAAATTCCTAGAAATTGGATTTTGGGGTTCTTTTATGTCTGACTGGAATTCTGGTTGTATTTGCCATGATTTCAGATTATAATAAGCATAATGCATTTTGGTAACAATAAATCAGGAATAAGCAGTTCGGCGAGATTTACGGATAATGATTAAGTCAGGATTCAATCAATGACTTTTCGATAGAAGCAATTATGGAACGAAGAGAGACAATAAGTATAAGGCAGGTGTGAAAGATGTTTGCAGATAGAGCAGAAATATATATCAGATCGGGCAAAGGCGGAGACGGACATGTTAGTTTCCGCAAGGAAATATTTGTTCCCGCCGGTGGTCCTGACGGCGGAGACGGCGGGAAAGGCGGAGATCTGATATTTGTAGTAGACGAAGGATTAAATACCTTATCTGATTTTAGATATATCAGAAAATATCAGGCGGGTGACGGTGAAAATGGAAGTAAGAAGCGTTGTCATGGAAAAGACGGCGAAGATCTGATTGTTAAGGTTCCGGCAGGAACGGTAATCAGAGAAAAAGAGACAGGAAAAGTTGTGGCAGATATGTCCTTTGGCAATCAGAGAGAGGTTGTTTTAAGAGGCGGAAGAGGCGGCAAAGGAAACCAGCATTATGCCACCGCTACCATGCAGGTACCTAAATATGCCCAGCCCGGGCAAAAGGCCCAGGAGATGACCGTACTGCTGGAATTGAAAGTGATTGCAGATGTAGGGCTGGTTGGGTTTCCCAATGTGGGCAAGTCTACATTTTTGGCAAGAGTTACCAATGCAAAACCCAAGATCGGTAATTATCATTTCACGACCTTAAGTCCTAACCTTGGCGTGGTTGATCTTGGCGGCGGAAACGGGTTTGTCATAGCGGACATCCCGGGTCTGATAGAAGGAGCGTCTGAAGGGCTTGGTCTCGGACATGAGTTTCTAAGACATATTGAACGGACGAAAGTAATTATTCATCTGGTGGATGCGGCATCCACGGAAGGAAGAGATCCAATTGAGGATATTAGAACCATCAATGAGGAATTGGTAAATTATAATCCGGAACTGGCAAATCGACCTCAGGTTATTGCGGCAAATAAAATGGATGTAATCTATGAAGAAGACGAAGAAGGCATCATTCAGAAACTAAAGGATGAATTTGAACCCAAGGAGATTAAGATATTCCCCATATCTGCGGTAAGCGGCAGAGGTGTAAAGGAATTGCTGTATCATGTGAAGGAAATGCTGGATCAGCTGGATCAGGCCCCGGTGGTATTTGAGAAAGAATTCTTCCCGGAAGATCTGATTCGTACCAATGAGCCTTTTGAGGTCTGGAAGGAAGAGGATCATCAATATGCAGTGGAAGGCCCCCGCATTGAGAAAATGTTGGGTTATACAAATCTGGATTCTGAGAAAGGGTTTGAGTTTTTCCAACGTTTCTTAAAGGAGAATGGTGTTCTGGAAGAATTGGAAGCACTTGGAATAGAGGAAGGCGATACGGTAAGAATGTACGGCCTTAGCTTTGATTATTACAAATGATAGAGAAAGGAGTAAAGAGATGACAACAAAACAAAGAGCTTATTTAAAAGGATTGGCAATGAATATAGAACCGATTTTTCAGATTGGGAAGGCGTCCCTCACCCCCGAGGTAACGCAAGGGATTTCTGAGGCGTTAGAGGCAAGAGAATTGGTTAAAATTACCATACTGAAAAACTGTACGGACGATATTCATACCGTATCCCACACGCTTGCAGAACGTACCCGCTCGGATGTGGTACAGGTGATTGGCAGAAAAATTGTTCTTTACAGAGAATCCAAAGAAAAGAAGAAGATTATTCTTCCCGTGGAAAAGAAAGTAAAGGCATAAGAAGTTTGTCAATATGAGGGCAGAGCTGTACTTGTGAGAGACGTAATCATGGACGGTATGGGAAAGGAACATGCACAGATGAAGAAAATAGGGATCATGGGCGGGACCTTTAATCCGATACATTTCGGGCATCTTTTTTTGGCGGAGGATTCTTATGAACAAATGGGATTGGATCAGATCCTGTTTATGCCATCTAAGAATCCGCCTCACAAATCCAGGGCGAATCTTGTATCAGACTGGCACCGGGAGAATATGGTAAAGCTGGCAATAGAGGATAATCCGCACTTTGCCTTTAGCGGTTTGGAGCTGATGCGGGAGGGGCTGACCTATACTGCGGACACGTTAAGTATTTTGACACAGGAGAATCCGGATACCCATTATTATTTTATAATCGGAGCAGATTCCCTTTTTATGCTGCCAACCTGGAAGAAACCTGAAGTGATATGCAGCTTATGTACGCTGGTTTCGTCAGACCGTGATCAGGTGGGTCGGGATCAGCTTGAGAAGCAGGCGGCTTATATCAGGGGAATTTATGGCGCCAGGGTGATATTACTCTCCATGCCGACAATTCAGATTTCATCGGAGCAGATTAGAAAGCGGCTTCGCTCGGGTCAGAGCCTGCGTTATTATCTGCCGGAGAAGGTTCTGAACTATATCGGAGAACATGAACTTTACGGTGTTATCGGGGAGCAAAAATGAAATCAAATGCACGTTCACTCAGTAAGTTTGTGTCTGCACGGCGAACAGTAACTTAACGTGCCCAAAGCAGCACAGAAATGGGAAAAACATGAGATTACAGGAATTAAGAGACAGCATGAAAGAGGTATTAAAGCCCTCCAGATATCTGCATTCTCTTGGAACCGAGGAGGTTTCGTATGATTTAGCCCTGATCTATGGCTGTGATACGAGAAAAGCAAGAATTGCGGGAATTCTGCATGACTGTGCCAAGGGAAAAACAGAGGAGGAGCTGATTGAAGAATGTAATAGATATGAGCTTCCCCTTACACAAATCGAATTACAAAATACTGCTTTACTTCATGCCAAGGTAGGGGCAGTTTATGCCAGGGAGATTTATGGGATAGAAGATGATGGGATATTAAATGCCATCAAATATCATACTACGGGTCGACCTGCCATGACAATGCTTGAGAAAATTGTATTCACTGCTGATTATATCGAACCCAACCGTAAGATGCTGCCCGGGATGGAGGAGATACGCAGGCTTTCTTATGAAAACATTGACCGGGCAATCGTATTAATTCTTGCGGATACACTGGAACATCTGAAAGTATCCGGGGATGCAATTGACACTTTGGCAATGGACACCTATGTATATTATAAGGGAATAACCTCATAATAACCGTGAAAATGGTTGTTGCTGGATCGAATATAGAATGAATGGTTAAAGAAAGGGGAAATATGATGAATATTTCGAAGGAAATGGCCCGTCTGGCTTATGAAGCGCTGGATGAGAGGAAAGGTGAAGATATTCAGGTTATCGAAATTAAAGATATCTCCATAATTGCTGATTATTTTATTATTGCAAATGGTACCAATGCGCCGCAGGTGGATGCTTTGGTAGACGCTGTAAAAGATAAGCTGGGAAGACAGGGATATGAACCGAAACGAATTGAAGGTGTACGTTCTGCCAGCTGGATTCTAATGGATTACGGTGATGTAGTAGTGCATGTATTTTCGAAGGAAGACCGGTTATTTTATAATCTGGAACGAATCTGGAGAGACGGCAAGACGGTAAGTAAAGAAGAGTTGGATGCTTAAATATCTTTTCCGTAAAAAAGTTCACGAAATTTTCGTGAACTTTTTTGTAGGTGGTATCAATATAATTTGTTATAATTCTCTGTATTCGAAATAAACTGTATGATAACCGGTAATTTTTCTATTGGGATGTTTTTCCCTGATCTATGTAAGAATCAAGACGCTTGTTTCTGAAATATAGCAGTAAATCAATGAAAACCATACAAAAATTAATGCAGTAAAAGATCAGAACATAATTAACGGTACCGGATACAAGCTTTGAACTTATACCGAAAGCATATCCAATAAGAATAAATGTTAAAAAAATGATACTTTTTCCTTTGGCTGTACGAGAGGTGTAGGATTTCAGGATGGAGGAAGGCCAGGAGATGCCAAAACTGATCACCATGACAGCTTCAAATATTTGTCCCATAGATGGAAACCTCAATTCTTTTTCCCACATTTTAACACAAGCCAACAGGAAAGTAAACAAAATACCTGTCGAATTCTAAACATACATACGGAATAAGCCGATTACCTTGCCCATAACACTTAAATCAGAAACAATGATGGGTTCCATGGATTCGTTCTCCGGTTGCAGCCGGTAATAACCATTTTCCTTATAAAAGGTTTTGACTGTTACTTCATCCTCAATCAAAGCTACCACAATATCCCCGTTCTTGGCATGGGACTGTTTTTGAACCAGGATCTTATCTCCGTTGTAAATTCCGGCATTAATCATACTGTTACCCTTAACCTTTAACATGAAGGTTTCTTCATTGGGCATGAATTCCGAAGGAATGGGGAAGTAACTTTCAATATTCTCTACAGCTAAAATGGGTTGTCCCGCAGTGATGGTTCCGACGATGGGCACATTCACCAATTCTTTTCTGGTCAGATTAAATTCATCGTCAATGATTTCGATGGCCCTTGGTTTACTGGGGTCTCTGCGGATATATCCATTCTTCTCCAGTGTTTCCAGATGGGAATGCACGGAAGAGGTTGATTTTAACTTTACTGCTTCACAAATTTCACGGACAGCCGGCGGATAGCCCTTGTTGATTATCTGAGATTTTAAATATTCTAATATTTCCTTCTGCTTATTACTAATTCTGCCATACCCCATATCAGTACCAGCCTCCTATTTCGTATTGTTCTTGCCCTGCCTATGTGCGTACAAGACCCTTTCCAGTATTATACCATATCATCCGGTATAATGCAAAACTTATGTTCTGAAAAGCGAAAAAATGTTTGCAATTCGGAATGTGTGTTCGAAAACAAATGTTCGATAAAAAGTATTGACAAACAAATGTATGTTCGATATAATGGAAATACAAAAACAAATGTTCGTATTTGACGCTGATAATAAAATTACATTGTACAGATACACAAGACAAGAAATTTTCCATTGGGAGGTATTTTTATGAATAGAACAGTTTGTTTGGTGAAGGAGAATCAGGAAATTGTGAGGCTGAGTAAGAGGAGATTCTGGGTAGCAGCAATTGCGTCTCTGATTATCATTTTATTTCTCTCAGTATTTTTTATTAGTAAGACAGTTACGGCACAAAGAAGAAGTGATCGTAATAAACTGATCACCAGCATCGAGATTAAAAAGGGCGATACGTTATGGAGTATCGCAGAATCATATATAACAGAAGAATATCATAATATTAATGATTATATAGAAGAGATTAAGACAACCAATGGTCTTACATCGGATACCATATATGCCGGATATTATATTGTAGTACCCTATTATACGGATCCGCTCGGCAGCGAATAATTGATAGCACCTTTCCCGTTCATTCATTATCAGTTAAATCCACAGTACGCCTTTTTATTGCAAAAATAGGTGTACTGTTTTTTGTGTGGACTTCTACAGTCAGGAATAAAAGATAACAAAATTTCATTTTTATAATATAAATCTTGACAATTAGTCAGTACTGAGTATACTAGTACTCAGTACTGACTAATAAGGAGGGAATAAAAATGGTACCTTTATACATTCTGGGACTGCTAATTCGGTTTGGACCACAACATGGATATCAGATTAAGAAGATCATTGGAGAGCAGTTATCAGATTTTACACAAATCAAATTACCGACAATTTATTATCATCTGGATAAAATGTATTCAGAGAAATTACTTGGCTCAGAGAATGAAAAAGAAAGCAGCAGACCTGAAAAGACGGTATATTCCATCACTGAGAAAGGAAGAACTTATTTTCGGGAAAATTTAAACAAACTTTTGCGATTTGAATACAGGCCGGTATTTTCCTCTGATTCAGTATTTTATTTTTCGGATTCTTTAGACAAGGATATGATTATTTCAAGCCTGAAATCTTATTTGAACAATCTTGAGACAATACTTAAAATCATCAGCCAGCATAAAGAAGAAACAATGAAATTTGTGCCGGAAGAAAATAGGAAAGAAACGGAGATTATTTTTCAACACCATATGCTGCATTATAAGGCGGAACTATCGTGGGCAACAGATGCTATAAACATTTTAAAATAAAGGAGTGAGGAATCATATGAGAGAAAGAGTAATTGAGACAAATGATGGAATCCAGGAGGAATTAACAGTAGAAGTATTCGATCAGTTTGCCAGGAGGATGCGTGACAAAGGTTGGAATAGTGTTGGTACAATTATAAAATCAGGAATTTTAAGCGGTGATGTTCTGGAAATTGGTCCCGGACCTGGATATGTTGGATTGGAGTGGCTGAAACAATCAGAAAATTCCAAGCTTACCGGATGTGAAATCAGCAAATCTATGATAACGATGGCAACCAAAAATGCAATAGAATACGGTTTTGAAAAACGTGTTACTTATGTAGAGGGAAATGCGATGTGTATGCCTTTTGCGGCAAGTTCCTTTGATGCGGTTTTCTCCAATGGTTCCTTACATGAATGGGAAGATCCGGTTCAAGTTTTTAATGAAATATATCGTGTATTAAAGCCGGGCGGATACTATTGTGTTTCTGATATGAGAAGAGATGTGGGTGCTTTTAAAAAGTGGATGATATATTTTCAAACGAAACCTAAGGCAATCCGCCCGGGATTTTTGACTTCTTTGTATGCCGCCTATACAGTAAGTGAATTAGACGATATCATTAAGAAGACCAAACTGGTGAATGTTAACATACAGAATGATTTCTTCGGATTATATCTCCATGGAAGAAAAACAAATGAAAAGTTTTAAGTTACTTTTAGGTCAGTATGCTATAATCATATAAAAATGATAAAACTATGATATCAAGATGCAAAAAACACGAGAAAAAATATCAACACGGTGGACGGAGGTTATCTGAGATGAGAATATTACTTGCAGAGGATGAGAAGGAAATGTCCAATGCGCTGGTTGCTATATTAAAACATAATAAATATTCAGTGGATGCGGTCTATGATGGAGCTGATGCTTTGGATTATGGTTTATCAGAGAACTATGATGCCATCATCCTGGATATTATGATGCCGAAGATGAGCGGACTTGAGGTGCTCCAGAAGCTGAGAGAAAAGAGGATTCATACTCCGGTGCTGTTGCTGACCGCAAAAAGCCAGATTGAGGACAGAATCCTTGGGCTTGATACCGGTGCGGATGATTACCTAGGCAAACCCTTTGCCATGGGAGAACTTCTCGCCAGAATCCGGGCAATGTCACGGAGAAAATCAGAATATACTCCTAATTTAATCGAATTCGGGAATATTAGTCTGAACAAAGAGAGTTATGAATTGTCCAATCAGGAAGTTTCCCTGCGACTAAGCAACAAAGAATTCCAGATGCTTGAAATGCTATTGAGTAATCCGAAGCGCTTGATCTCTACAGAGCAATTTATGGAACGGATCTGGGGATATGAATCCGAAGCTGAGATTAATGTAATCTGGGTATATATTTCTTACTTACGAAAGAAATTAGAAGCATTGAACGCCAATGTTATCATTAAGGCAGTAAGAGGTGTGGGATATACTTTGGAGGAATGTGAATGATTAGAAAACTTCGAAGGGATTTTACCATGATTACAATGGTGTCTGTTACTGTGGTTTTGGTGATTCTTGTGGGTGCGATTAATATCATTAACTTTTATCAGATTGACAGCCGGGCAAATAGCACCATTAGAGTTCTTTCCGAAAATAAGGGAAAATTTCCTATCATTGACCGGGAAAAATTATTTAAGCCAAATCGAAACTTTGATATGAAGTTTACTCCGGAGACACCTTTTGAGACAAGATATTTTATTGTTGAGGTCAATGGGGATGGTAATATTCGACAGATTGATACCAGTCACATTGCCATTACCTCTTCTGAGGCAGAAGACTATGCCACTCGCATCATGCATGGCGGTAAGGAAACTGGTTATCTGGGAAATTACAAGTATACCAAAGTCAAAGAACTGGAAGGCTATATGATTGTCTTTCTCAATTGCCGAAATCAAATCGAGACAGCATACAGATTTCTATTGATCTCCGGTTTGGTTGCATTGGGTACGCTATTGCTGGTTTTCCTTCTTGTCACGATTTTTTCAAAAAGAGCAATTAAGCCTATTATAGAAAGTATGGAAAAGCAAAAACAATTCATTACGGATGCCGGTCATGAGATTAAGACACCGATAGCAATCATATCCGTCAATGCTGATGTTTTGGAGCTGGCCAATGGTAAAAACGAATGGATAGACAGCATCCGAAATCAAACGAACAGGCTTGATAAACTGGTGAAGAATTTACTGGTACTGTCAAAAATGGAAGAGGATAGGATCGAACTAATCTTCAAGGACTTTAATTTAAGTAAAGCCCTGACGGAGATAGCAAAACCGTTCCTGCTTCTGGCAAGCTCACAAAATAAGGAAATGAGGATGGAAGTCCCACCTGATATTATGATCAATGGGAATGAAAGCAGCATCCATCAGCTGATTTCTACACTTGTAGACAATGCAGTTAAATACGCAAATTCGGGAGGTATGATTAAAATAACATTATCCCCTGTGAAAAACGGAGTGAAGCTTGAGGTATTTAACACCACAGATCATATTCAGAAAGAAAATCTGGACCAATTATTCGACCGGTTTTACCGGGCGGATTCCTCCAGGTCAAGGGAAACAGGCGGATATGGCATCGGATTATCCATAGCAAAATCAATTGTGGAAGCACATCACGGTAAGATTTTCGCAAGAAGTGAGGACGGTAGATCCATAAGATTTACAGTGATTTTATAGCAGAGATAATGTAACAATATTTAAGTTAAATGGGACGATTATAATATAACGATGTTGGATTTCGGAGACATTTCAGACAATCTGATCCGAACATAGTTATACGGCAATCGTCCCATTTTATGTTTATCATCGTTATTTTTAACAATTATAGATTGATCTGCATGCCAGGGTAGTATTCGCTTATAAGCCGGAGAGTAGAGCAGGTATGATAGCATGTATCGGACTTATTTGTAATAATGTATGCGTTATGTAAATTTTAAGTAAATTTAAGCTATGATTTAAAGTTACTTTTAAGTAATTGTATTACATTGTATTTATTAGTAGTACAACAGGAGGGATTTGCATGAACCAGTATCAGGGCGTTTTTAAACGATATGAAATAAAGTATCTGATAGATGAAGTGAAATATCAGTTATTGAGAGAAAAGTTACAGGAGTACATGATGGAAGACCAGTACGGTGAGATCATGATAAACAATATTTATTTTGATACATCAAAAAGTCTGCTGATTCGAACCTCTCTTGAGAAACCGGTATATAAAGAAAAATTAAGACTTCGCAGCTATGGAATACCCGATGCATCGGACAATGTTTTTATTGAATTGAAGAAGAAATATAAAGGGGTTGTTTATAAAAGAAGAGTGAAAGTGCGGCTTTATGAAGCAGAGCAATACTTATATCACGGAGTTCCTTTGAGGGAAACTTCACAGATTACAAGAGAAATTGATTGGTTTCTTTCCTATTATAAGGAACTGATCCCAGCCATGTATATTTCATACCAAAGAGTAGCACTGTTTGACCGGAAGAATGTAGGCGTGCGTATTACCTTCGATTGGGATATCTTGTGGAGGGAAGACAATCTCCGGCTGGGGGTTGGACCCTCTGGAGTACCCATATTATCGACAGGTCAGCGATTAATGGAAATAAAAATACCCGGTGTAATTCCTCTTTGGTTATCTCACCTTCTAAATGAGCTGGAGATATATCCTTTATCTTTATCCAAATATGGGATTGCTTACCAAAGATCCTTGCAAAATAAACAGACAATAAACAATAAATTGGCCGATGCGTTATACCTGCAAATGAATCCAATCAAGATAAAAGGAGAGATTATTTATGCTTAATCAATCAATTTTAACAGATACATTTTCAATGAGTAGCTTTTTTATCTGTCTGGTTTGTTCTATCCTGCTTGGCGCAGCTATCGCATGGGTGCATACCAGGTACCGCTGCAGCAGTAAGGGTTTCATCATGACAATTGCAATACTGCCAGCCATCGTACAGCTGGTGATTATGCTGGTAAACGGGAATCTTGGAACAGGAATTGCAGTGATGGGCGCGTTTAGCCTGATTCGTTTCCGATCGATACCGGGGAGTGCCAAAGAAATAAACAGTATTTTCCTGGCTATGGCAATCGGTCTTGCAACAGGAACAGGATATCTTGTGATCGCAGTGATTTTCGTTATCCTCATCGGTGGATTGAGTATGTTCTATCACTTCTCCGGATTCGGTGAAGTGCAGCATTCGGAGAAGGAGCTGAAAATAACCATTCCCGAAGGCCTGGACTATATGGGGACATTTGATGATCTATTCTCGGAATATACTACTAAGAATGAATTGGTAAGGGTAAGAACAGCGAACATGGGAAGTCTTTATAAATTGGACTATCATATCAGATTAAAAGATCAAAAAGAAGAAAAGGCATTCATTGACCAGCTTCGATGCCGTAACGGGAATTTAGAAATCTCCTGCCAAATGATAGCAAATGGTAATGAAGAACTATAGGAAAGAGAAACAGAAAAGAGGAAATGAAGATGAGAAATAAAAGAGCCAATGTGCTGATTGTTATATTACTAATTTTAACATTAATCAGCGGATGTAATAAAAGTCAGGATAATACCCAGAGTCCGGCAAATGAGAACACTCCATCAGAGGAGCCTCTCACAACAGTTAATCTGTCCTCATCCCAGGTAATAGTAGATACAGAGTTTAGTGCAAGCGATCTGGAGGTGGGATATGAAGACAGTACGGCAACTAAGATAACCTTAAAAGATCTTTCAATAGAGGTTACCGGAGAGGGAGCAAGTGTAAAGGATAGTGTTGTGACAATTACAGAAGAAGGTACTTATGTAATTACAGGTAATTTAACTGATGGTCAGATTGTAATTGATGCAGACGAGAGAGATAAGATCCGTTTGATACTTGACGGAGTAAGCATTCATTGTTCTAATCAGGCGCCCATCTACATTAAACAAGCGGATAAGGTATTTATTACATTAAATGAGGGTACTGAAAACAATCTGACAGATGGGAATGAATACACGCAGTCAGATGATAATACGGTGGATGGTGTTATCTTCAGTAAAGCTGATCTCACAATAAACGGAAAAGGGAAGTTAAATATTACAGCAAATTATAAGCATGGTATTGTATCAAAGGATGAACTTGTAATTACGGGAGGAACATATTATATCACAGCTGTAAAGGATGCCATCAACGGTAAAGATTGCGTGAAAATCAAAGAGGGAGATTTTACGTTAG
Source organism: Bacillota bacterium (assembly GCA_023439505.1). Classification (GTDB taxonomy): domain Bacteria; phylum Bacillota; class Clostridia; order Lachnospirales; family Lachnospiraceae; genus Mobilitalea. The sequence goes on along the minus strand of JAEXNR010000007.1, from coordinate 359,465 downwards.
AGACTGCTACCGGCAATGGAATACAATCCAAGAACAGTGACGATGCAACGAAAGGATTTGTATATATTGCTGGCGGAAACATTCTGGTTACCAACAGTAACGAGGGAATAGAAGGAACCGTAATTCTAATTGAAGACGGGAAGATTGACATCACGGCACAAGATGATGGACTGAATGCTGCAAGCGGCAGTTCATCAACAACAAATTCAATGTTGCCAAATCAGGATACTGAGGATAAGATACAGCGATTTAATGAGAGTTCTCAAACTGAAGCAGATGTTCAATCGGAAGCGACAGTAATGCAAGATCAGAATGGAGGAACTCCACAGGATATGCCCAACCGTTCTGAGGAACAAAGACCAAGCGGCATACCAAACCAGTCTGAGGGACAAAACTCAGGGGACAGACCGGATCCATCAGGACAGAACCTAGGCAATGGTCAGCCTGGCAGGGGCGGCTTTGGCCAGGGTATGATGGAGAATGATTCAGATTGCTTAATTACGATTAAGGGTGGAACCATTCGGATTAATGCACTGGGAGACGGGATTGATTCCAACGGATCCATCATTATAACAGGCGGAACAGTTAACGTCTGCGGTTCTATTGAAAATAACAATAGTGCCTTAGATTATGACGGAATTGCTCAGATAAGCGGAGGCATTATTACAGCAGCAGGAAGTTCAGGGATGGCACAAGGCTTTCGTGACTCATCGACACAGTATTCTCTGTTGTATAACTTTTCCTCCACGCTGTCGGGAGGAACGAAGGTCAGTTTAACTGATCAAAATGGGAATGAGGTAATCTCGTTTACACCGGAGAAACAATTTCAATCTGTTGTGATCAGTACACCAGAATTATCAAAGGACACTGTATACACCATAAAATCAGGAGATCTGTCAGAAGAAATAACACTGTCAGCCATCGCAACCAGTGCAGGAGTGCAGAGTAATGGAATGGGATTTGGAGGAAGAGGAGGGCAAGGACAGAATTCAAATGAATAAACATATAATGCCAAAGTGAACCACAAGCTGTTCCCAAAGTGAGCTGAAAACGATTTCTCAGGGAGCAGCTTTACAGCTTGTTTGTATGTATTTGGAAAAGGAGGTGTATTTTACCTCCTTTTGTGTTATACTGATCAATAATTAATAGCTTCCACACAAATCATACCCTGTGGAGGAAGCATCTGCATTCAGATTAGTAAATCAAAATCATCTGCTTCCTGATGAATTTATTGTATCTGCAAGCCGGATACATAATAATTTTGCTATGTATCATACTTGTAATTAGGCAAGAAATGCTTATTTTAGCAATAATGTAATCAATGAAAGCTGATCAGAAATGGAGAAATGGCAATGAAAATAAAAGTGACGACCCAGGAAGAAAGAAAAAGAAGAGAATTATTGAATAAACAGTTAAAAATGATTGAGAAACAGGAAGATAAGATGTTGGCCAGGAAAGAGAATCCTTTGATGAAGAAGAGGATTACACCGGTTCTGGATAAAATACAGGATAAAATTCCTGAGAAACTTAAAAATGGATTGAATACAGCATTTTACAGAGGATTTGTACTGGTATTTGATAAGGGCAATTCCTATATCGAAAAGACCTATCAGAAAAACAAGCTTCAGCTGGAATATGATTTGAATAATTATGCCGTTGATCAGTATCTGACCAGAAAACGCATGAAAAATCTGGACAAAGCAGCAAATCAGTCCAAAACAGTGAATGCTTCCATCGCTGTATTAGAAGGAGGGGTTCTTGGCTTTTTGGGAATCGGACTGCCCGATATTCCCTTATTTCTCTCTGTGATCATCCGTACCATAAATGAGATTTCACTAAGCTATGGCTATGATTATAATTCGGAGGAAGAGAAGGCCTATATTCTCTCTATCATTTGTGCAGCGATAACCAGGGAAGACAAACAAAGAAAATATGATGAACAGACCGATCATCTGGGAACCGTGATTGATGCAGATCTTGTAGAAGAAATTGATTTGAAAAAGCAGATGAGAGAGACAGCAAACGTTCTATCCGATGCCTTGCTTACCGCAAAATTCATTCAAGGGATTCCCTTTGTCGGTGTTGTCGGCGGAATTGTGAACCACACCATCATCCGCAGGGTCAGCAAATATGCCATGATGAAATATAAGAAAAGATATTTATTGGGTAAGGTGAAGGAGGACTCTCATGTCATCTGATAAACACCGAAGAGAAAAAAGATATAAAAATGTCATTTATAAGATAAATAATTATGAAGAGATCAGCACTAAGGTAAATCAAAAGGATTATTCATTCTATAACGAGTATGATTTCAGGCAGTTGTGTCTGGATTTAAAACAAGAACTTCGTCTGGTGCCGGTTTCAGAGGAACTTGTCATACATGCCTTTGCCCTTGTTAAGGAAGCTGTATATCGGGTGCTTGGTATTTGTCCTTATGATGTTCAGGTGATAGCGGGAATTGCCATGTATCAGAATACGATTATTGAAATGAAGACAGGGGAAGGGAAAACATTGGCCGCTGTTTTTCCTATTTGCCTGAATGCATTATCCGGCCATAAGGTGGATGTTCTGACCGCCAATGATTATCTGGCTAAAAGAGACTGTGAATGGATGGGAGAGATCTACCGTTATTTTGGTCTGCGGGCCGGATCTATTCACGAGAGTATGCCAAGATCGCAAAGAAAAGTAGTCTATGAAAATGATATCGTCTACCTTACGGTGAAGGAAGCGGGATTTGATTATCTGAAGAATTTCTTATGTGAAGATCAGGAGGATTATATTAGTAGAAGTTTTGATTGTGCTTTGATTGATGAGGCTGATTCCATCCTCATAGACGAGGCAAGAATTCCGCTTGTAATTGCCGGGAATGTACAGGAGGAGGTCAGAACGAATCCGTTCTTTCTTGTGGATTTCATCAAGAGCTTGAAGGATAAAGAAGATTATGAGATCAGTGATTTCGATACCATAATTGCACTAACAGAAACGGGAATTGATAAATGTGAAGTCTTCTTAAGCATTGATAATTTATATTCGGCTGAGAATGTTTCGTATTTAGCGAACATCACGTATGCACTGGAAGCAGAGTATCTATATCAGAAAGATGTGGATTACATCGTTAAGAATCAAAAAGTGTATCAGGTGGATGCGCTTACCGGCAGAATAGCGGAGAACAGACAGTGGCCAAAAGGGTTACAGGAAGCGATAGAAGCTAAGGAAAAAATTAATCCAAAAGCCGAGAGCAAGATAATCGCTCAGATATCCATTGAAAACTATATTAAACTATATCAGAGCGTATCCGGTATGACCGGTACCATCGTCAGCTCTGCTGATGAGATTTATGATAAATATGATTTTGATATTGTGGAAATACCAACGGCGAAGAAATGTATCAGAGTTGACCATGAAGACGGACTTTATTTGACGAGAGAAGCAAAGATTAAGGCAGTCCTGGAAGAGATCAGAATAATGCATCAGAAAAATCGTCCTGTTTTAATAGCAACCTCCAGTATTAAAGAATCCGTCGAACTTGCAGAACACTTAAAGGCAATTCATATTGAGTGCAGGATTTTAAATGCCAAAAACAATGAATTGGAAGCCGGGATAGTTGCGGAGGCCGGAGATCTGGGGGCGGTTACAGTTTCTACAAATATGGCCGGAAGAGGTACCGATATAAAACTCGGAGGAAAGAATGAGTTACATAAGGATGAAGTAAGGAAACTTGGCGGACTCTATGTAATAGGTACAAACCGCCACAATAGCCTTAGGATTGATCTTCAGCTTCGGGGAAGAGCAGGAAGACAGGGGGATTGCGGAGAAAGTAAGTTTTTCATCAGTTTAGAGGATGAGTTGCTTACCCGATTTGGACTAAGTAAATATATACCGAAGGATATTATGCTGGATGCAAAAGATGATCCGATTGAGATCAGAGCCATTAAGAGGCAGGTAGATGTTGCGCAGCGAATCGCCCAGGGAAATGACAGAAAAATTCGTTCTAATATAACAAACTATTCCATGCTTCTGGAAAGCCACAGGCAAAATATAACCTCCTTAAGGGAAGATATCTTACTAGGAAGATATAAAAAGGAAATCATGAAAGACAATTTGCCGGCGCGATATGAAAAAATCAGGAGTAAGGTGGGAGAAGTATCGATAAAGAAAGCAGAGCAGCAGATACTATTGTTTTTAATTAATCAATATTGGACCTACTATTTGGAAGAAGCAGCATTTTTGCGGCAAACAATCACATTGGAGAATATCGGAAATCATAATCCCCTAATTGAACATGATAAAATACTCAGTAACAATTATCGTGAAATGCTGGATTCGATTTATACGGAGACTGTTCAAATCCTGTCCCATGTGAACATAAGTGAAAACGGTATTGATAAGAAGGCGGAAGGATTAAGTGCGCCTTCCTCCACCTTGACATTTTTGTTGGAGGATAGTCCTGAAGCATGGGGACTAGATAACACCTTTGCGATGGCTTCCTTATTCTTGGGACCTCTATTAATACCCTTTATGATTTACAAAAAGAGATGGAATCAAAAAAAGAAAAAATGAGATTAAGAAAAGAAAATGAGATTAAGAAAAGAAAACGAGATTATGAAAAGGAAAACGAGATTAAGAAAAGAAAACGAGATTATGAAAAGAAAATGAGATTAAGAAAAGAAAATGAGATTAAGAAAAGAAAATGAGATTAAGAAAAGAAAATGAGTTTAAGAAAAGAAAATGAGATTAAGAAAAGAAAATGAGTTTAAGAAAAGAAAATGAGTTTAAGAAAAGAAAATGAGTTTAAGAAAAAAAAACGAGTTTAAGAAAAGGAAAACGAGATTAAGAAAAGAAAAGAGATAAAATAAGACTATAGTTTCATAAAAGTGGAAGAAATTATTTTGATTTCATATAAAAGAATTCTGGATCTGGAGATATTATGTATGATATAAATTGACAATATGCCGCCTATATGGTATTGTATATCTAATTAATGTATCTAAAAGATATATTTATAATACCGGAGGATCATACTATGAAGAGGCAAAAGATCAGGAAGTTAATTTTATTGATTGCTATGTTTTTATTTCCAGTTACAATTTTTTATTTATCACCCTATCTGATTATACAGGGGGCATTAAGTGGTATCATCAATGGAAGCTTTATCGCTTTTTGCGGTCTGTTTATCAGTTCTGTTTTCTTTGGCAGAGTATTCTGCGGATATCTGTGTCCTGCCAGTGGAATCATGGAGTGTTCAGTTTTGGTCAATCCCAAATTGCCAAAGCTTGGGTGGAGAAATAATATTAAGTATGTGATATGGATCCTATGGATCACCGGTGTTATTATCAGCTTTCTTTTGCGAAGCAAAGAGATAACGGTTAATTTCTTCTACATGACGGACCATGGAATTTCTATCTCAAATATTTATTTGTTTATCATATATTACGGTATATTGATTTTAATCCTGGTACCGGCTGTAGTATTTGGCAAGCGTGCTTTTTGCCATTATCTGTGCTGGATGGCACCCTTTATGGTTTTGGGAAGCAGTCTCGGAAATCTGCTGCATCTGAAGGTGTTACGTTTGGAAGCAAAGAAGGATGTCTGTAATAACTGCCATAACTGTGATAAAAATTGTCCCATGGGAATTGAGGTATCAAAAAAAGTTCAACTGGGGGAAATGGAAGATACAGAGTGCATCTTATGCGGAGAATGCGTGGATCGTTGTCCTAAGAAGGTGATTACATACCATTGATGAACATAAATTAGAATGATGCGTTTAAATCTAAAGGATGCAGTTAAACCTGATTGATAAATTATGATCGATTAATTTGGTTAAGTCTGATTGATTATTGGGTGATTAAGGATTGACACAGGGAGAAGTATAAATGAAAAAAACAAGATATGTCCTGCTTGGCCTGTTGCAGGAGGAAGAACTGAGCGGTTATGAAATGAAAAAAATTATTGATGTCAGAATGTCTTTCTTCTGGCAGGAAAGCTATGGGCAGATTTACCCTGAGTTAAATAAAATGCTGGAAGAAGGATTAATCGATATCTTCGATGCAGAGGCAGCACCGGGTACTAAGAGGGAGAAGATCCGGTATAAATTAACAGCTCTGGGTGAGCAGGAGTTAAAAAGATGGATGGAGGCAGAGAATGAGAAGGATAGTATACGAAGTGAATGCTTATTGAAAATGTTCCTGTCTACCGATAAAAACCGGGAAGAAATGAAAAAGCATCTTCTCATCTTTCAGGAGCAGTCAGAGCACAAGCTGATGATATTTGGTGTGTTCGATGCCGAACTGCGAAAAATTATTGATCTTCACAATAACCACAGACAGATCCTGGCTGTATTAAATCTGGGTATGCGACAGGCAAAATTATATATTGAGTGGTGCGAGGAACAATTGGACCAAATAGGAGAGTGGACGAAAGAATGAAGAAAAAAGTGGTGAAAGTATGATTATTACAGTCACTTTGAATCCGGCTATTGATAAAACAGTTGAATTGAACAAGCTGGTACAGGGAGGATTAAATCGTTTGACCAATGTAATTTCTGATGTCGGCGGCAAAGGAATTAACGTATCAAAGACAATCAAGGCATTGGGCGGGGAGACGATTGCAACAGGATTTCTCGGTGGCAGTACCGGCAATCTGATCACAAAGGCTTTAAAGGAGCAGGGAATTCCAGCAGATTTCGTTGAAATGAAAAATGAAATCAGAACCAACCTGAAGGTGGTGGAACCGGACGGTCAGGTGACGGAACTGAATGAACCCGGTCCCATTGTTGCGAAAGAGGAGCTGGATACCTTAACAAAGAAGCTCTTAGCCTACGCCACAAATGAAACTCTGTTCGTCCTGGCAGGCAGCATCCCCGGTGGTATCCCTATGAATAGTTATCAAACCCTGACCCAGCAATTAAAGGAGAAAGGTGCCAGGGTTTTTGTAGATGCAGACGGTGAATTATTTGCACATTCATTAAAAGCAAAGCCGGATATGATCAAACCCAACCGCCATGAGCTGGAATTATATTTTCATAAGGATTACCGGGTGGGGGAAGAAGAACTTATTGAGATGGGCAGGGAATTGGTGCATCAGGGGATTTCCATGGCAGCAATTTCCCTTGGCCAGGGTGGTGCGTTTTTCTTCACGAAGGAGAAGCTTTTAAAATGTCCCGGACTTAAGGTAGAGGTTCATTCTACGGTTGGAGCGGGAGATGCCATGGTAGCCGCACTTGCTTATGGATTTGACCTGGGGTTGGAACTGGAAGCATGTATCAAACTGGGCTTAGCAACATCTGCCGGTGCTGTTACCACAACAGGCACAAAACCGCCTGGTCGGGAGCTGGTAGATGCGTTGACAAAACAGGTGGAAGTGATCCCCTTGCCCCTGTGACAAGCGTCAAAGAGGGTTAAGTCGAGGCTGGAAACGGCATCCGGCATAGGTACTTCATAAAGAAGAACTTTGTCGGATGCCGTTATTTTATTTTTCCTATTTTGCAAAGTACATACGGCCAATATGAGCTGTTTGAGGTTTAGACCAAAGCCAGTCATTGGTGTTATCCTGTGAGAAATAGAAGATTGCGCCGTTACCCGGATCACTGCCAAACATGGCGAGCCATGCTGCTCTTTTTGATGCCGCAGATGGGCTGTTATTAATTTTACCGTTTTTCACAGGCGTAAACTGATAATACGTATTAAACTTCTGATAGATAACGCCGGTAAGACTGGATGCCCAATCCCCGCTTTGAACACGATTGATTACAGTTGCGCCGACAGCTATTTTTGCCTTAAGGGATTCACCGCCTGCTTCTGCCTCAATGAGTTTTGCCAATAAATCAACTTCACCTTCCTTGTAGGAAATTACGGAGTCGGCCTTTTTATAGGGCTTCACTCCCGGAATGATCAATTTTTCCTTTGGAACGATTGAAGTTTTATTTTTATTTGCTTTTTTTAACCTGGTCAGGGGTATCCCATACCGGACTGCTATGGAGTGCATGGTATCTCCGCTTTTTACTTTATGAACATGTGCCGGAACGAAAATCTTCTTGCCGGCAACCAGCTTGTCACCTGATAAGCGATTGCTTTGCCTTAGTGTATCAACACTGGTATTAAATAGTTTACTGAGGGTATAGAGTGTGTCATTACTCGAGACCGTATAATTGGCAGCACTTGCTACAGCAGCCGGGAATGATAATAGGAAACAAAGTGTGAGTATATAAATCCATTTCCATCGTTTCATAGTAACCTCCTTCTGTGTGTGTGACCATCAGATAACTAAGGCATACGGTTATTCTACCTGAAACCATGGTGGAATGGCTATATAAGGTTCTTGGGAATAAAGGAAGTTACAGTGAATGCTTGAAAGTCTTTCAAGAACAGGCAAGATTAAACAGAAAAAATATGAAAAGCAAAGGGGGAGCTGCTGCAACCTGACAGGAAATGCAACAACTCCTTTTCAGAAAAAAATAATTTATATTGTGAAGAAACCATGAACGATCATCCAACAGCCGGATTTAGCAGGGCAACACCGATATTCAGATAGTAGGCAAATAAAAGCCACAGATAATAGGGGATCAGCAGCAGGGCGGCAGTTGTATTCACATGATAGAAGAACGTTATTGTCAGGGTAACAAGAAAGAGCAATAATGCCAGCACCACTGCGGCAATGCCATATTCTTGAAACCGGAAGAATATAATACTCCAGGAAAAGTTAACAAACAGTTGAAGACCATAAGTTAACAAGGCCTTTCGTTTATCTTCCTGTTTGGCGCAAGTGGAATAAACAAGGTAGGCAGCAATTCCCATTAAGATGTACAGAACCGGCCATACCACACCGAAAAGCCATCCTGGCGGAGCGTATGGGGGCTGGGTGATGGTTTGATACGTTGTCATCTGCCCACCTCCTGATAACATACTGGATAAGAAACCGGTTAATAAGGCTATGCCGGCACTGATTGCCGCACCCTGAATACGTGATTTATTCATAGCGTGATACTCCTGATTTTTGTTAAATTCTATGCTTCTTCGGAAAGATTTATACAATGAGTATTGTATAAAGCACATTAGATGATAATTTCTTTCAAAAGAGCTGGTTGTGTACAAAAATAAAGTATGATAAAATAGGAAAGTCAATTCATACGATAACTGGCTTTATTTTGATACCCGGTTGTATAAATAAATAGATACAGGAGGAGAAAAACATGAAAATGTTTAAGTTGAATGGAATTAATAAAAAAATCAGCTTATTGGTTACACTTATTATTGTAGTTTCCTTATTAGCAATGTCTGCATTGAATTATATTATTGCCAGAAGAGAATTAAACCGATCGAATGATATTATTCTTGAAAATGCAGTAGAAGCTACGATGGTACAGATTAACAGAAATTATTCTTATACCGTAGGGGATAAGAAGCAGATGACGGAGGAGCAGGCGAAGGAAGCATCTCTTGCATCTTTGAAATCATTACAGGATGAACAAACCGATGGAGTAAGCAGTTCCACAGAGAGCACTACCGATGCGACTTCAAGCGCCACCGCAAATTCAGTGTTTGCAGATCATACCCTTAATTTAGGGGAATCCGGTTATTTTTATATTATTAATTCAGAGGGCGATATTATTTCTCATCCCTTTATGGAAGGCAATATCTATGATTTAAAGGCCAATGACGGCAGTAACATTATTCAGGAAGTTATCTCATTGGCTAAGAGCGGCGGTGGGGCGATCGATTATACACTAAGCGGTGATGTCAGTGAAATCATGGACGGAAAAACTGTCTTTGTTAAATATTTTCCCCAATGGGATTGGGTGGTAGCGGCCGTCATATATCATAAGGATTTGGCAAGGGGCTCCTCACTGATTTTATTCAACAATATGATAGGCCTTGTCATCACGTTAATCATCTCTCTCTTCCTGGTAATCTGGTTGTCCGGAAGAATTACAAAGCCGATTAAGAAGATATCCAATACCCTATATGAGGTATCCAATGGGGATCTTACGCAGGAAAGGATCATATTACATACGAAGGATGAAACAAAGCTTTTGGGAGATTCCCTGAATCGATTGCTGGAAAAATTCCAGCATATGGTTAAGATGATGATGAGTTCCAGTGACAGGCTGGATCATTTTGCCAGGGATCTGAATGAGTCTTCCAGAATTATGAGCGAGGCGACAACAGAAGTAACCAAGGCAATTACTCAGATGGCGGTTCTGACAGAGGAGCAGTTTAAGGAAACACAGGATTCCGTTACACAGGTTACCATGCTGGGTGAGGATATTAAACATACGGCGGAAGCCGGTACCAGAATTGAGAATGTGGCTCAAAAGAACCTGATATTAAAAGAGGAAGGCATTTCCTCCGTGAATAACCTGAAGGAAGCCAATTTGATCAATCAGGAGAATTCCCTTGCGATTGAGCAGGTTGTGAATCAGATTGATGAATATTCTCAGGATATCGGTGAAATTACAAATATTATTACCAACGTAGCAAAGCAGACAAATCTGCTGGCATTGAATGCAAGCATCGAAGCCTCCAGGGCAGGAGAGCATGGTTTGGGCTTTAACGTAGTTGCGGAAGAAATCAGGAAACTGGCCAACGAAACCTCCGCGGCAACCGGGAACATCAGACGCCGTATTGATCAGATGCAGGAACAGTCCAAGGAAGCCGTTAAATTCATTCAGATCAATAAATCCGGTGTGGAGAAGATTAATGATACTGTGCTGCAGACAGAAGTGGTGATTAATAACATCGCAGAGGGATTGGAGCAGTTAATCGAAGGAATTCAAAGCATTGCCGAGAAGAATATTCAGATTAATACAAAGAAGGATTCCATATTGAAGATGCTGAATCATGTAGCAGACGCAGCAGAAGAAAATTCTGCATCCAATGAAGAGATCTCTGCAACTGCGCAGGAACAGACCTCCACCATTGTTGAGATATCCTCCAGCATCAGTCATTTACATAACATGATCCAGGAGTTGAATAACCTGATCAATCAATTTAAGATTAATGAGGAAGCAAAAGCTTAATAAGCAGGAAGTATGAAGGCGTATCAATTAAGTAACGGGAATAGACCTGGAACTGACAGGGATGTAAGGTGTTAGTCAGAGGGTTAAGTGAAGGATGATAGATGAGGGAACGGGATGGAAAATTGTTGGTATCAGGGAAGGCAGCTTTGTACCTTTGATTTAAAGGATGACAATCATTATTATATCAGTGAGCTGGTGGAAGAATGGAAGATTGCGGCCGATCAGGGGAAACTGATTTGCAGTGATTGCGGACAGAGCGTGTATCTGGCAGCAGGTCCCATCAGAGAGCCTTATTTTGCCCATTACGACAGACTGGCCTGCCCTTATGGAGGGCTTGTAGAATCCGAAGAATCCAAAAAGGGGAAACGGCTTTTATATTCCCTGCTGAAACGAAGCTTTCCGGAGAATGAGATTTATGCCAGATATAAGTTGGACAACGGGATGTATAGTACCTGCTACGCGGACAATCAGAAGGGAAGATCCATTGCAATAGATTATCGCCTGAACCACAGCAGCATAGAGAAATTTCTCGAGCGTGATCGGTATTATCAAAGCCATGACATCCTTCCTCTCTATGTACTGGGCATCAATCAAAATAAGAATCAGCCACAGGTCTCCTGGTATGAGAATATGATTCAAAAATCGACCGGTTTGTGTCTGTATCTGGACGCCGGCCATGAAACACTGCTGCTTAAGAAATGCTTCGATTACCGGATCGGAAGGCAAAGAATGGTTCGCTTTAGCCAGAAATATTACCGGATGGAGGAAGTGTTGATTGGGGGTGACGGCGTATTCCTGTGTGATTTTGAGAAAGAATGCAGTAAGGTGGAACAGGAAATACAAGACCAAAAGCAGAGTTACAGAGAGAAGATTCGAAGGCAGAATTCAGACCGCAACGAAGCAGCATTGCTGCCAGATGGTATCAGGGCAGATATTCTGAGGAATGCCATTGCGTGTCTGCGTCGTGGGGAGGCACATCTGGTATCTCAAAAGTATATGGATTATATAAGAGAACACAATTTGAAATAAGCGAGAGAGCATAATCAGCAGACAGGCATTAAGAACAGGAGGAGCATAAGGCACACAATTGTTTGTCTTATGCGTTTCCCATTAATCCGTTTCTATGTCTCTAAAGTTAAAGGGGTTTCCATGACCCGGATAAACAGTACCAATTGAAAAATTCCTTAGCTTATCAACACTGTTCAATAATTGTTCGAAATCGTCGGCATTTGGAGCGTAACTTGGCTTTTCGATGTTCATAAGTGCATCGCCGACAATCAAATCCCCACCTTGGGTAAGAATGGCAATGGACCCTCTTGTATGGCCTGGTACATGTATTATGGTTGCGTCCAGGCCATATGGAGATAAGCTGATACCATCTTCCAGCAGTACATCCGGTGAGAAACTCTCAAAATCATCCAATGCACTCTGAGTAACCTTGGTTATGACTTCCTTATGCCGCAAAAACATTTGTTGTAATTCCAAAGAATTATACTGAAAGCTTTCCATCCATTTTTGCAATGTTGGATTCTCAACCAATTCTCTGTCGCCGTTGTGCATGGCGATTTTTGTCTGGAAATGTTTTTTCAGGTATGCAGCATTACACGTGTGGTCGCTGTCTCCATGCGTCAACACAATTAATTTGAGATTATTTTCTGTACATCCGGTCGCTTTAAGCTCTTTAAGCAAAAAATCACGTCGATTACTGAATAGTTTGTCCATCGTAAGATGTCCGCCAGTATCAAACAGAAAGAAGCCATTCTCATTTTGGGTGAGATAACAATTTACACCTTTCAAATCAATTCGGATAATATCATTTACCATTGTTCCTTCTCCTCCTTATTCATAAGCTCTGATAATGGTTTCCCTGCCCTGATATGCTGACACCAGCGAATGCTTTCCTGTGTGATACAAATGCCATAATAGAGCGTGGATAATTTGAAATAACAGCAATCCTTATTTTCTAGTTTGTCGTAATTCTTCTCAAGTGCTTGCAGCTTCTGCAAATAATTCATATGATTAATCTCATGTTCCAATAATTGTCGGTCACGAATGTCCGGTGGCAACTGATCAAAGAAATATACTTTTGCTAAATGCGTGTTTGTTCCATCCAGCACATTCATTGGTGAAGTAAGCCATTCATTAAAAATCTTTTTACCTTCTTGTGTAATCTGATAAAATTTTTTCTGCCTGTCTCCTTGCGGTTTATCATACATAATCAGATAACCTTTGTTCGTTAATTTCTTCAACATAGGATAGATGCTTCCATAACTGGCCTTATAAAATACGCCTATTCCATTTTCTATGTGTTTTTTTATATCGTAACCCGTTAAGTCCTCACCTAAAACCATCCCTAAGCTTAAATATTCCAACACGCAGATCACTCCATTCGATATATCGTTGAGATATATTGTATCATTGCCAATTACTTTTGTAAAGAGCTCTTTTAATACTTGCGCATTTTATGGATTTAGTCCTATGGTAAAATCCAAAATTGCTTATTGGGGGCTTTCCGCCCCAAATTCCGTGTCAAACCTCAGCGATGCGAATTTATCTTTGCCACTTCGGGCCAGACTGCCAAAAACAGAGTTACAGAGAGAAAATTCGAAGGCAGAATTCAGACCACAAAGAAGAAGTGGCACCCTGAAAATTATTATAATGTGGCTCTTTTTTGTATCACCTTTATGAATTACAATAATTAAAACAGCAGCAAAGGGAATGCAAAGCAAAAATAAAACAAATAAGCAAAGGGGGGAGCCATATATGTATATAGAGATTGACCGGAATAACAGACTGTCATATAAGAAACAGTTATACGATATTTTTACATCGAAGATCTTAAAGGGTGAGTATCGCAAAGGAGAGAAGCTGCCCTCCAGCAGGGTACTTGCAGATCAGTTAAATATCTCACGTAATACGGTAACAGAGATTTATGATCAGCTGATTGCGGAGGCTTACCTGGAAGCACGGAAAGGAAAAGGAACTTATGTATCCGATTTGGAAACGGTGTCAGTGCTTCCTAAGATAAAAGACAGTCTGGTGCTTTCAGAGGAAATGGATGTTGTGGATGCCATCAGTTTTGTGCCTGGAACACCGGATCTCGACGCATTTCCCAAAAAGGTATGGATGGACGCGGAAAGAAAGTATCTGTTTGATCATGGCGGGGAGCTTCTTGGTTATCAGGATTCCTTTGGATACATTCCTTTACGTAAAGCAATCGCGGATTATCTCTATAAACATAAGGGAATCCAATGTTCTTATGAACAGGTCATGATGACAAGCGGAACCAAAGGGGCACTTGAGTTAATCGCATTGTTGTTTCATAAAGAACGCAGGGCAGCACTTCTGGAATCTCCGGGTATTGGTTTTGCGCCAGATATTTTTGGAGTATTTGACTACCGGTTGTATCCTTTGCAGGTTGATGATAAGGGGATTTTAGTTGAGTCTTTTCCACAGGTGACTAACGGATTACTCTATGCAACACCGTCACATCAATTTCCACTTGGGGGCGTCCTGCCGATCGACAGACGGCAAAAGCTGATCGACTATGCCAGGGAACATTGTCATTACATCATAGAAGACGATTATGACTGTGAATTTCGTTATAACGGTGCGCCGGTAAATTCCCTGTATCAGCTATCCGGCTCCAGGGTGATTCATATCGGGACCTTCAGTAAGACACTGGCTCCCGCTTTGCAGCTTGGTTATATGGTGCTGCCCTTTCAGCTGATGGAAGCGTTTCGGATACTCCGGTCATCCCTGTATCAGTATCCGAATCAAATGGTGCAATGCAACGTCTACGATATGTTTGCATCCGGTACCTATGAAAAGCATATTTATAAAACGTGTAAGCGATATAAACGCAAGATAAAGCTCCTGAGTGAAACAATCAGCAATACGTTTGGTGATACTGCCATTATTTATGGTGCAAATGTTGGGATGCACATCTGTATCAGATATCCCAATATGATGTTTGACGAACATGCAAAAGAAATATTTAAGTTTCATGGAGTTGATGTGGAGTATACAACGGAATACCAATGGGAGAACAGCGGGGCATCGGATACGTTGGTGATCGGGTTCGGACACTTGTCAGAGCAGCAGATCACAGAAGGAATTAAAAGGCTGGAGAAAGCAATACAGCAGATAAGGAGTGCACAGATCACTGTCAGGGAGGCTTAAATTGCAAACATTGCAAAGTGATATACAAAATCATTCAGGAAAAGGAGTGGAGTGAGGGAATGTTATATCGTAAATTTGGAAAAACAGAGGAAATGTTAAGTGTCTTAGGGTTTGGAGCCATGCGATTACCCGTGATTGACAATGATAATTCCAGAATTGATGAGGAAAAGGCAATTAAGATGATAAGACACAGCATCGATGAGGGGGTTAACTATCTGGATACAGCTTATGTTTATCATGACAAAGCAGCTGAAAAATTCTGTGCAAAAGTGATGAAGGACGGTTATCGTGAAAAAGTAAAAATAGCGACAAAGTATCCCTGCTTTCTGGATAGCGATATGAGAGATATCCTGGAGGAACAACTGGCTAACTTAGAAGTGGATTGTATTGATTTTTATCTGATGCATGCTTTGTGTCATGAATATTGGGGAAATATTAAATCTCATAATTATAAAGAATTTCTTGACGAAGCAAAACGTTCTGGTAAAATTAAATATGCAGGATTTTCCTTTCATGACGACATTGATCTATTTAAAGAGATAGTGGAGGATTATCCCTGGGATTTCTGTCAGATCCAGCTTAATTACCTGGATGAGAATTTTCAGGCTGGAATAGAAGGAATGCATTATGCTGCAAAGAAGGGTCTTGGCATAGTAATTATGGAGCCTCTCCGGGGAGGAACACTTGCCATTACCGATTTACCGGAGGAGTTAGAGAACATATGGAAACGGGCACCGATAGTAAGAAGTCCGGCAGAGTGGGCATTGCGCTATGTTTGGAATTATCCTGAAGTAGGTGTTGTTTTAAGCGGAATGGGATCAATGGAGCAGGTGGAGGAAAATATACATACGGCTGCAGAGGCAAGACCCTGTTCTTTGACCAGAGAAGAGCTGGAAATCATCGATGAGGTAAAGGGTTTCTTTCAAAAGAAGATCAGGGTAAATTGTACCAACTGCAGATATTGTATGCCTTGTCCGGCAGGTGTAAATATTCCTGAGCATTTCTGGGCATATAACCATGACTCCCAGTTTTCTGATTTTGGTAAGGCGAAATATTGGGTTACCGGATGGCTGAAAGAAAGTGAAAGAGCAAATCTTTGTATGGAATGCGGTCATTGTGAAAGCCGCTGTCCGCAAAAAATTGAAATCATAAGGCATCTAAAGGATATCGTGACACTCTATCAATAGCTAATTACGTAAAGAAAGTGATGATTCCGGATCAAACGGAAGATTACATAACTTAGTATTACTGCCGGAAGGTAATATTACCGGACCGGTTTGCAGTTCCTATCAAATAGGTGGAGGGAATCATGAAAAACATAATACTATTGTTACTTTGTACCGTTGTCCTGGCGGGCTTCATCGGGTGCAATCACGAAAGCAATCCAAGGGATGATGATCAGGAAAATAAAAATACAGAGGATGAAAATAGCATAGATGAAGGTAAAACAGATATTCATCAGTTATTTACTGACACTGAAGAATTGGATTCTGTAAGTACCATGCGAATTGATATTACGTATACCTTAGAGAACAAAGAGCAAATCGATGCGCTTATAAAGTTACTTGAGGCTGTGGAGTATAAAGCGTACGATCCGGAAGAGACCAAGGAAGATATCGCTAAGGGCGGTGAACCGACCGGTTCAAGTTCCAGTGGTATTTTTCTTGTATTTAATTATCAGGATGGCTCAAAAAGATCCTTGGAATTTACTTCGCAAGGAGAGGAGGACCTTGTGAAATATTCTGAGATATCCTACGAGCCATATCAGGTAAATGAGGTAAATTATTCGATGGAGGAGGATATCTGGTATGATGTATTATGGTTGATGGAGAAGGGTGAAAGGAAGGATTTGAATAAAAAATAACAAAGATTATTACAAAAGTTTTCAGTGTTTGAAATCCTTTATTTGTACTTTGCATTTATATAAGATATAATGGTAGCATCTGGAACAAACAAATTTAAAAAAGAAAATGGTACTTATCTATTTACGGAATACTGGGGGAGACAATTGGATGGAATTATTAGTGGCCAATCTGGACAAAGTTCATACGACGGAAATGGGTGACCATCGGATCAGGAAAAACTTATCTATAGAGGATATTGAAGATGTGATCGAGTGGTGTAAACTAAAAATCATAAGTGCTCATGATGTTGTAAGGAAGGGTAAGAATTGGTATGTTCATGCGGATGATATTGTTATAACCATACATGCATGCAGCTTTACAATTATAACTGCACATAGAAAGGGAGTGTAAAGTAATGCATAAATTAGAAGTCTTTTTTGACTATGCCTGCCCATATTGCTATAAAGCGCATGGGTATCTGACAGAACTTATTCCGGATTATCCGGATATAAAGATCATCTGGCGCCCGTGCGAATCACATCCTAGACCGGATAGATATGGTCCACACAGTGATCTTTGCATCCGGGGGTATTTCTATGCAGTTGAAAACTCAGCAGACATTTTATCCTACCATGATCGGATGTACACAGCTGCTCTGAAAGAGAAGGTGAACATCGAAGATATCGACGTGCTGTCGGATTACGTTAGTGATCTTGTTGATGTTCATGCTTTCTCTCAGGCATTACGTCAGGGTAGTTATTCGGACACGCTTACAGAGGCGAATCGTCTTGCTTTCGAGCTTTCCGGCGTGTGGGCAGTACCGGCTTATCGAATGGAAGGGCATAAGGTCGATGCCATTGAAGATGTGGGTGTATCTAAGGAACAGCTCAGAAAGTTATTGGACATAGTTATACCAGTAGATAAGACTGAGAATATAACGTTTTATACTTAAAAATGTGGTTTCAATATAGGGGTTACTACGTTGGATGGAGAAGTTGAAGAAATGATTTGGGACAAAGGAGATGGAAGATTATGTTAAGGAAGAATTATTTTAAAATTATGAATGGAATGGGGATTTTATTCATTGCGCTATATGTGATTATCATGGCGATAGAAATAAATAATTTTAGTCCATATAACTCAGGAATGCCTTTTTTTGCAGATAGAATATTGGAATTTTTATTACCGGGTATTTTGTTTTTTATTTTGGCGCGAATAGGTAAGAATAAATTCAAATAGCAACTAGAGATTAAAAAAGTGATTTGGTACGAAGGGCTTAGATATCATGAGTGTGGTGTAGACTTGAAAGGAAGTTTATTCACTTTCGGGGGAGAAGATTGTGGTTTTAGAAACGAGAAGATTAATATTAAGAGAAATGACGCAGGACGATTTTCCTGTTCTTTGTAATATATTGCAGGATGACGATGTAATGTATGCGTATGAGGGTGCGTTTCGCAACGATGAGGTTCAAGGTTGGCTTGATCGGCAGATAGATCGATATAAAGAAAACGGCTTTGGTCTATGGGCGGTTGTTTTGAAAGAAACGGATGAAATGATAGGGCAATGCGGATTGACGATGCAAAATTTCAAGGAAGATAAACTTTTGGAAATCGGATATCTTTTCTTAAAAGAACACTGGCATCATGGGTATGCAAGTGAGGCTGCGATAGCCTGCAGAGCGTATGCATTTGATAAGCTGAACGCGAATGAAGTGTACTCTATTATCCGAGATACCAATATTCCTTCACAAAACGTGGCGATACGAAACGGAATGACATGCATTGATCATTTTACCAAGCACTACAGAGGATTTGATATGCCCCACTTGCTGTTCTGTGTTAAGAAGATAGACTGAGCATCATTCGACGCGGGTAAGAACCAAAGAGGCCTGGGCGTCAGTGAAACAAATAAACGAGGAGGTAACGATATGCTGGAATTTAAATACGATACCCAATTATTGATTGAGGGAGATGATCTTGATGAAGATACAATTAACGACTACTTTACAAGCAATCTGAAAGGAGATTGCCTTCTGGCGGTAGGGGATGAGGAGTTGATTAAGATTCATTTTCATACCAATGAACCATGGAAAGTACTGGAGTATTGTTCCACATTAGGCGAAATATATGATATCGTTGTTGAGGACATGGACAGGCAGTCAAAAGGATTACACGGCTGATACGTTACACTTGATCATCATGCAATCAACTAATCAGGAGATGGAGAAGAAATGTTATGGCAAGGGAATTAAAGGAATCATCCGTGGATTCGAGAAAGCAGGATGTAAGTTATGAAATGAAGGAAGAAACTTATCAGAAGACGATCCGGCTAATGAAAAGTCTTTCTTGTATGACGGTAAGTGAAGGAAGAATAGAGATGTACCAAAAGGTTTCGAACTATTTTAAAGACCTTTCCGGATATAAAGAAGCTGGCAGGTATTCTGCGGAATGCCTGCAGATTGCAGAGCAGACAAAGCTGGACCTAAAAAAGAAGATTTATGAAAGAGCAACCAATTATCTTACTTCTGCAAAGACAAATGCGGATTATCAAATAGCAGCACAAGAGTTTCACAAGGTAAGTCATTATATGGATGCGGACCAGCTGGAATTAAAGTGTAATCAGCTTTGCATAAACCTTGGAAACAGATCATTCAAAAGTATGTTATTCAAATCCATCGCTGCGGTAATCTTAATTGTGTCTGTGATGATAGGGTATTCAACCCCGGGTGTGAAGTATTTTCTCGCCAATGCATTCGAGGCAACCGGAGCTGATAGCGGAGCAATGCATCTTTACCGTGTGCTGGGGGCCTATAAGGACAGTGATGTAAAACAAGTGGAAGTGAATAAAAGAATCATCAGCAACAGCCATAAGGGAGACCTTGTTAAAATTGGGAAATGTTCCTGGATAATACTGGATATTACGGGCAGTAAAGCCCTGTTAGTAAAAGAGAAGGAAATAACCGGTAAGAGCTATAACGAAGATAAGGGTGATATCACCTGGGAGAAATCTACTCTGCGTGAGTATCTTAACACCGTGTTTTACGAGAAAAACTTCACAGAAAATGAACGTCTGAATATAAGTTCGACCTTAATCAGTAATAGGGACAACAAAGAATATGGAACGGATGGCGGCCCTGATACGCAGGATCATATTTTTCTTCTGGGCGGGGAAGATATCACCAGATACAAAAAGCTGCTTCCAAGTTATGGCAATAATATGTGGCTTCGAACGCCTGGAAATAATCAGAGCAGTGTAATGTTTCTTTCGGTCAAAGGAAAACTTATGGAGTATGGGTATGATGCCTCCAGCAAAGAGATGTCAATCCTTCCGGCGATGTGGTTTCAACTGGATAACTGATTCAAAACGGGGATGAATACAAAGTCGGTCTTCTTAGCGATTGGTGTGCCAAAAACTTCATAACTGCCTGTATGGTTTGATGCCTTAAGAACAAGACTATATTGCCCGGCCTCTTTTAAAGAAACAGCTTGATGATATTCTTCTTTCGTACATTCTGTAAGTTCAAGTATATAAGTGCCTGTTTTACGATCTTTAATGCCAATACTGAGTTTTCCTGAAATTGTGGATACATCTAGTTCAAAATTTGTTGGTTCGGTTATCTCGAAATCATATCGAAGAGACAACGCAGATCGCATTTCGGTTGTCTGATATAAGTGGGAGGGTAAGTCAGATACATTTTCTTTTACATTTTCATCGAATGGATCCGACGAATCCTCTTCCTTTTGTTCAGAGTCATCTTCCTCTTTATTGATACCGCCACCCGGGGAGGCTGATGAATCCTTTTGTGATGAGTCAAAATCATCATTATCTATGTTTTCATCTGGTATAGCCGATGAATCCCTTTGCATTTGGTCGGAATCAATAAAATCATTCTTCTTATTTTCTGCAGAACAACTCACAAATAAAGTTATAATAAATAGTAAACCAAATAAAATACTGATTTTTTTCATGACATGATCACCTTGTTTTCTGTATTGGTACTTAATATTAAATTGTGACAGAGATATTTTAGATATCAAAACCGTATGCCCACTAATTTTTCCTTATTCTACCACAATAATTGATCTTTGTCACGTCAAACATAGGTTCATACCTTAGGCAGGCCGAAACTAAAGCACTTGATAGAAAAGACCGTGTTTAGTACAGTACCAAAGGAGCATCACATGCCCGGATCTGGGAATCCGTATATTCAGATTCCATTCAGGATATTGCTTTAATATTTGAATACGATCGCCGGTCACAAGAGCTACAAATGAAATATAATGGGCTTTTGTCATGGGATGCATACTAGAAATAAACCAATCCTTTTCTATTTCCTCCACAATTAGCTTTTCACTTTCATCCGATTTGTTCATAGTCAGTGCAGTCAGCTTCTTGCCACAGCAGGAGATTTCTGCTCCACCTGTACAAAGCGTTATACTATGACAGCTGGGGCAGACAAAATACCTGGTATTCTTCAAATTGCCTCCATCGAAGTCATTGGGAGTGATATCACCGGATAATAAATTCTGTGTATCAATTCCAAGCAAACCAGCCAGCTCAGGAATAAGTGAGATATCGGGAAGCCCTAAGCCCCGTTCCCATTTAGAGATGGTCTTGTCACTGAGATTCATTCGATCCGCAAGTTGTTTTTGTGTCATGGCCTGCTCCAGACGTAATGTGCGGATTAAATTTCCCACTTTATTATGGTGCATCATCGTATTCAGCCTCCAAGTCAGATTTCCAATAACGGGAACCGTTTGGTTCACGGCATAACAACCCATAATCAATCAGTTCACGTCTAAGGATAAAATAATCACCAAAGGTATGCCACTCTTCACAGAGGGAGTTCACCTCTTTTTCCGTATAATCACGGTTTGCTTCAAATTTTCCGGCCAGATAACCCAGCGTTGCAATTCTGATTGCTCTTTTTTGTGATAACTGTGTGATCCTGCCGGAATCATCAAGAAATTTGCTAATGTCAATTGTTTGTTCCAATTTATTATCTCCATTCTATGGTTGAGTTGTTTATAGTTTAATTAAGTATCATATGGTACGCAGTGAATGCACCGGAATACCTTTTATATATTATACCCCGGAATCATTGTAGTTCCTGGCTACATATTTATCAATCAACGCTTCGTAGAGTTATTTACAATATAAAATGGCTGATGAGATTATCTCCGGACAGAGCTTGGTTAGCGATCATCATTCAGTAAATACATTACAGACATAATCATTAGGAAGGATGTAGTTATATTATATAACATAATTCAATAGAAATATTGAAATTTTTAAAGTATAATAATTTATATTAGACAGGAACCGGTCACGCTTGATCAGAGAGAGGAAATCAGGCAGATTTACAGTTAGCTACTGCGCTACCTGGTAATAGCATGGGACTACTGAGGGTGTGGCAGGAATGAGGAGGATACTAATTTGCGCGAAATGAAGAAAAATATACGTTTAATATTGACAGGAGCAATCTTTTGGATGATTTATCTATGTGATGCAGAAATGTCCAGGTATGGAATCTATACAATTTTTAGTTACAGGGCACACGAACTGATATCAGCCATTCCTTTGCTGAGTATTCTTATTACCATGGGATGGATCATAACGCTGATTGTACAGATTGTGAAGGAAAAGAAGTTGAGACCATACTTGTCCCTGGGGGCTTTACTACTTATTGTGGGGATTGGTCAGATGATATATCTAAATAATCGGGCTCATACTGTAATGACATCGCTTGTTACACCAATAGACAGAGTTAATCGAGATAAGATGGAGATCGTTATTGAGACAGAGCGCAGAGAAGTAAGATTGGATTGTCCCATGATCGTATTAGATGTATTAAAAACAGATGGTACGGAATACGGGATTACCTATGAATGGAACAAAAAAAATCCCGGTTATGGGAAGCTGTGCATAGTACAGGCGATTCTGTGAGATCGGTTGCGGAGTTGCAAGAATGACAACTTGGGCATTATCGACATATTTAACCGGAACTAATCCTGTGTTTGGTAAATGATTTAAATAATTCTGACAATGATAAGCCCTTTTACCTGGAGGGCTTTTTTTGATGGTACTTGATTTATGGATTACTTTTATTCATGTATAAGATGGGGGCCGGTATTAATATCTTTTCTATTCCATTTTCTTTGTTAAATAGCTTTCTAATTATGTGGTTCATAATCTGCCATAGATTACGTCATTGATTACGCCATAGATTTGTCATGGTAAGAGATAGGAAAATAGGAATGTCTGTTGGTTTTTAAAATATCCTGAAACTGAAAACATATGACAAATTATAGATAATAGTGTTGATGTAGATTGAGTTATGGGGTAAAATGGAATAAATGGAGATGGCTATTATTGTATTAGGTATGGCAACTACATTACCCCTTCCAATTTATGAAGATTATAAATTGGAAATATACTATAAGGAGAAGGACATGAAAGAAAATGAATTGCTTGTCTACCATCTTGTTACTCGTAAAGGGATGAGCCTTGGACAGATTATAAATTTTGATATGAGCCAAAATAATACATTATATCGCTTCTTTTTTGAGAGAGAGTATATGAATTCTGAAGGGAAAGACTGCTTTCAAATTATAAAAGATCATTATACAGTAGAAGGTTTGAACTTAAATATAGAAGATACAGAAGTAGTTGTAAACTATGTGGATCAAACAATCAGAGCTATCAGAGAAACGATAGTAGAAATGGTTAGACTACAAGAACATCCTGAGTATCCGTCAAGATTATCTTGTTTATATGCGACTAAAAGCTATGAAGAAGCTTTGAAATGGAAAGAAATATTTGATTCTTTTAATCGAAAAGTTTTACAAATTGTTAAACTTCGAGTTGTTGGGAATTCATTTGAGGGTGATGGTAATCTTCTACCGAAAGAAGATGGGAGTTCATTTTCTAAAAAAATTGATCAAGCCAGACAATATTGGAGGGGGAATTTAAATAATAAGCTTCCCGAACTTCTGATTAACGGCAAAATTGAAGTAATAGAAATTATAAAAGAATTTTAAGAAAGGTAGAAGGTAGAATTATCAAATTCTAAAGGAAGCTGAACTTTCAATTGTCTTTATAAATAATAGGTAAATTAATGTAAAAGCAGTTTGAGAATAATAATTCGCAAATAGTTTTCAATAATGAAGTAAAAAATCGAAAGGTGGAAAATTGTAATATATGGATAGAAGCAGTAATGAAATCTGGATTAACGCTGATAATTATGATGATTGGGAAACATCAAGACCTCTACTATTTCGGGATGACATGAAAGATATGTTTTTCAAATGGTTCAGAATCCAGCCATCCGATAAAGTACTTGATTGTGGATGTGGAACTGGAGTACTAACTCGTTTCATAGCAAAGGGGCTTGATACCGGAACTATCATTGGCTTTGACATAAGCAATAACTTTGTAGAATACGGTAATATCAAAATAAAGGAGGAATGTCTGGCAGATAAAGCTCAAATCGTACAAGATGATGGCTTTAATCTATCTTTTGCCGATAACACTTTTGATGTTGTTGTAAATCATGCATATCTAGGAGTACTTTCAGATAATATAGCAGGATTGAATGAAATGATTCGAGTCTGCAAGCAAGGTGGCAATGTATCTGCTTCTGTTTCGGCCCGAAATTTTCCGAAAATAAATTGGGATGGCGATTGTCCCTTTCAACAAAAGGACAGATTAAATGAGTTAATCGAAAAACAAGAAAAAGTATATCAGAAAATTACTACCTCTTTAGTTCTAAAACAGGATACTTACTGGAATGTGATGCGTTTTCCTAAAATGTTTGCCATGTGTGGTCTTACGAATATTACAATACATCCTTATGCATCTGGATTTTCATATAATGATAGTTACTGGTCAGATGACTTTAAGAAATATCTTATAGTGAAAGGAATAGGGCGTGAAATTGAGATTTTAGAACAACAAAGAAAGAATCCTTTGTATTCGGAAAATGGTTTCTTTGCTGATGATTTTAATGAGTTAATCAATCTATACAAACTGAAACAAAATTACTTGATTGATTGCATTGGTAATAATGAGAACTGGGATTGGAATGCAACTATGCACTACATAGTAACTGGGACAAAACCATCAACCTCTGTATAATCGAATCAGCAAAAGGCCTGTTCTTGCTATAGAGGTAGATGGATTTCACTACCATAAAGTTGGTACACTACAGTACGGACGCGACCAGATGAAGGACCATATCTTAAATCTCTATGGAATCCCACTATTACGTTTTGCTACGAATGGGAGCGGTGAAATGGCGCAAATCGAACATACTCTGGATGATTAACAAAAAACGCAGATTATAATTTTTATCACGTATCAAGTACATGTACAACTACACTTAGGAGATAGCGGTTCCAGAAAGCGAAAGAGGGAAAGAATATGGCAGAGAAGGTTGAAGTTTCCGGACAGTTTCATGGGTCCATCAATTTTGCATTGCAACAGAATTACGTGCCGATCATCAAGTACATAAGAGTATCTAACGTATCGGGTGAAATATTAGAAAATCTTAAGCTCAAAATCTCATTTGAACCCCAGTTTGCAAAACCGTATGAAACAAAGATAGATCGAATACTTCCGGATACTCCGGTTGAGATATCGCCGATTCATATTATTCTGTCACCCGAATACCTATTGTCATTAACTGAAAAATTAGTGGGCAGCATACAGGTCGAATTATTTCTTGATAATGAATGCATTTACTCTCATGTTGATACGATTGAATTATTGGCATATGATGAATGGACGGGATTGCTTGTCATGCCGGAAATTATATCTGCTTTTGTAACACCAAATCATCCGCGTATTTCCGACTTGATACATAAAGCGGAGGCATATCTGATGAAATGGACAAAGGATCCGTCTTTTTCAGGTTATCAGACGAAAAATCCCAGGCAGGTCAAATTGCAAATGGCTGCAATCTATGCTGCTTTGCAGGAAGAGAATATCGTTTACCATATGCCCCCTGCCAGCTACGAGAAGATTGGTCAAAGAGTTCGTATGGTGAATACGGTCCTTGATCAAAAGAAGGGTACATGTCTGGATTTATCAATTTTGTATGCCAGCTGTCTGGAAGCGGTCGGACTTCATCCTCTTCTTGTGTTCATCACGGGGCATGCGTTCCTGGGCTGCTGGTTGGAGGAAGATACATTTCCCGACTGCTTTCAGGATGATGTCGCAGCAATTACAAAGCGGTTGGTGCAAGGAATAGATGAGATCTGTGTCGTTGAATGTACGGATTTTGTGGCTGGAAAAAGTACGGATTTCGATAAGGCTGAAAAGCATGCACAGGATCATTTCATACATCCTGAAAACTTCATACTTGCAACTGATATTATTCGTAGCCGTGGCAGCGGAATTCGGCCAGTTCCTATGCGAACGGTAGAGGATGGTAAATATACTGCGATTGACTATACAAAGCGAAATGAAGCTGAGATCACCAATGCACCAAAAGAAACAGAGATGTCTCAGCACAAGCTTGTTCATGGTACCATTGAGGTTACAAAGCAGAAGCTTTGGGAACGAAAGCTTCTTGATCTGAGCTTACGCAATACATTATTGAATTTTCGCATTACAAAGAATGCGGTACAGCTTATGATTGCGGATTTGTCAATGACGGAGGATGCTTTGGCACAGAGAGATGAGTTTAAGATCATGCCTCGTCCAAATGACTGGTCAAATTTCATGCTTAATTCAAAAATTTATGAGATTGAGAATGAGAAAAATCTCATTAATTCCATTGCGCAAGCAGAATTTAAAAGCAAGAGAATCAGGACATTTCTCGATGAATCAGAACTTGAATTCTGTATGAAAAGCCTTTATCGACAAGCGAAACTGAGCATGGAAGAGAATGGCGCTAATACCCTTTACCTTGCATTGGGATTTTTGCGATGGTTTGAGTCAGATCTGAGTGAAAAACCAAGGTATGCGCCTATTGTTTTACTGCCCGTGGATATTATACGAAAGGTTCAAGACAAATCCTTTATTATCCGTCTCAGAGATGAGGAGGCGCAGATGAATATTACATTGTTAGAGATGCTGCGTCAGGATCATGGGATTTCTATTGGCGGATTAGACCCTTTGCCAACCGATGAGAATGGGATTGATTTGCCATTAATACTGAATACGATCCGTCAAGCTGTTATGGCAAAAAAACGTTGGGATGTAGAGAATTTATCTTTTTTAGGGCTCTTTTCATTCAGCCAGTTCATTATGTGGAGCGATATTCATAATCGTGCAGATGAACTTATGAAGAATAAGGTGGTAGCAAGTCTGATCTCAGGTAAATTAGAATGGAAACCGCTTGCAAACGGTCTACGGGCAGAAGATTTGGATACGAAGCTGACGCCTGCCGACTTGGCGCTACCCTCTAGTGTAGATTCTTCTCAGCTTGTGGCAATCAGCGCAGCGGCAGGCGGACAAAGCTTTGTTCTTCACGGACCTCCGGGAACCGGTAAATCTCAAACGATTACCAATATGATTGCAAATGCACTTTATCAGGGTAAAAGTGTACTTTTTGCGGCAGAAAAAATGGCAGCACTTTCGGTTGTACAAAAACGCCTTGAAGCGATCGGTCTTGCACCATTTTGTCTGGAACTACACTCAAATAAAGCACAGAAGAAAAATGTTTTGGAACAATTGGAAAATACGCTAGAGTTTGGATTGATAAAGAAGCCGGAGGAGTATGAAGCAACCGCAGGGAAGCTTGGTCAGTTAAGAGTACAGCTCAATGAAGTTGTAAATGAAATCCATAAGAAACGCTCTTTTGGTCTTTCTCTTTATGACGCAATTATACGATATGAGACCCTATCAGAATATTATGGGAAGATAAAATTTAATATCGATACTACGAGAAAATTAACCGCTGAACAAGACCGGCTATGGAAGGAGCTGCTTAACCGGTATCAAATAGCTGCTGTTGAATGTGGAGGAATAAAAGACACACCATATCAGCTGAATGAAAGCAGAGTGTATTCCATGGAATTTCGGAATGCAATGAGGGAAACGTTAACCGAATATGTAACTATTTTGAAAGCATTGAAACAAACAGCAATCAACATAACGGAAGATCTGAAGCTTTGTCCGAAGGAGGGGTATGAAGATTATCTGCGCTTATCCGAACTATGCCAAACAATAAAGAGCTCAAAATTCATTATGAAGCCGGTTATGACACACAATGATATCACAATTTCAGATCAATATTTTACTAAGATCATTGAGAATGGTTTATCATTAGTGAAAATCGAGCAGGAATTTAGCAGTGACTTTGAAAATAGTATTTTTCAATATGATATCCGGACAGCTAGCCAACGCTGGAAACAGGCAGAAGGAACATGGTTTCTGCCTAAATGGCTAAAGGAAAAGAAGTTGATGAAAGAGCTTCAAATTTATTCAAAAAGCAAAAGCACTGTTCACAAAGAAAATATAAGGAAGATCTATCAGCAATTATTGGAACACGCAACGAGTGAACAGGTTGTCCACGCAGTGGATGCATCAACTGCGGCGATCTTCGGTGAATTGTGGAACTATGGCCATCCTGACTGGAAACAGATGGAGACATCGTACCGGGATAGCAAAAATCTAAATCTTACATTGCGAAAAATTGTGGAGACAAACGAGGAACGAAATCTTGTTTCTGCCCGTTTGAGTGAGATCGCAGATCAATTGGAGAATTATCAAAAATCCAACCTTGAGAGAACAGAGTATTATGAAGCTTTGGTGAAACGGTTGATTACAACAGAGAAACTGTTAAAAGATCAATTCATCATTCAGATCGATAGATTACATGTGAATGAGTATTGGCTGGAGGACGTAATCGCATATGTGGAGCGTTTGTTAACTTGTATCAACGGAATTAAGGAATGGACCACCTTTCTTACCATTCAGGATGAACTCAATGCAGCAGGATTAAGTGAAGTAATGAAAGCCTATGATCAGGGAGAGCTCAGGGAGGATGAGTTACTTGCCGGATATGAATCCAATATGGCGTATTCTGTAATTAGCTTGATCTTATCCGAAAATGAGGTACTATCAAAATTTCAAGGAACTCAGTTTGAGGAATCCATCAATAAATATAAGGATGTTCTGGAAGAACATGAAATACTCACAGTTAAGGAGATTGTGTCAAGGCTTTCCGCTAAGCTGCCGAGAAATGCCACCAGTTTAGCCGGATCATCTGAGATAGGGATCTTGCAGAAGGCGATTAAGAGCGGCGGACGCATGATGACAATACGAAAGCTATTTGACAGTATTCCGACCTTGCTTCGCAGACTTACTCCTTGTATGCTTATGAGTCCAATGTCTGTTGCCCAATATATTGATCCTAAATTTCCAAAGTTTGATCTTGTAATCTTTGATGAGGCTTCGCAATTACCAACCTGTGAGGCGGTGGGCGTTATTGCACGTGGTGATCATGTAGTAGTGGTTGGAGATCCTAAGCAGTTACCTCCAACAAGCTTTTTCTCATCGAGCAAAGTAGACGAAGATAACTTTGACAAAGAAGATTTAGAGAGCTTGTTAGATGATTGTCTTGCATTATCCATGCCTCAGGAGCATCTGCTGTGGCATTACCGTTCACGACATGAAAGTCTGATTGCTTATAGTAATATGAAGTATTACGACAATAAGATGTATACGTTTCCGTCTCCGGATGATGTTCATTCAGAAGTAAAGCTGATATCAATTGAGGGATATTATGAAAAGGGTGGTTCCAAGCAGAACAAAGCAGAGGCTGAGGCTGTGGTTGCCGAAATTGTTCGAAGACTGTCAGATGAGGAATTGAGAAGGGAAAGTATCGGCGTAGTAACATTTAGTTCAGTGCAGCAAAATCTTATTGATGATTTATTAATGGAGGCATTTCGTAATAATTACGAACTTGAGAAGATTAACAATGAGAGTTCCGAACCGCTTTTTATCAAGAATCTGGAAAATGTGCAGGGCGATGAAAGGGATGTGATACTATTCTCAATCGGATATGGACCGGATAAGGAAGGAAAGGTATCCATGAATTTTGGACCACTGAACAGAGATGGAGGATGGAGGAGGCTTAATGTAGCAATCTCAAGAGCAAGAAAGAAAATGCTGGTCTATGCAGTATTAAAACCGGAACAAATTGATCTTTCCAGGACGCGATCGGAAGGGGTAGCGGGTCTCAAGGGATTTCTGGAGTTTGCGAGTAAGGGAAAGAATGTACTTGCCATACGAAATGGAGCACAAGCGGAGAAGCAAATTCAAATTCAAGATCTCATCGCAAAACGGCTTCTTGAGGCTGGATATGAAGTGAAGTGCAATATTGGATGCTCTGCGTATAAGATCGACATAGGTATTTTACATCCCCGAAATAAAGACACTTATATATTAGGAATCGTGTGTGATGGAGAGAATTATTTGAGGGCAAAGACCGCCAGAGATAGAAATATCCTGCAACCCAAAGTACTGAAAGGTCTTGGCTGGAACATTCTTACTGTTTGGACGATGGATTGGTTGGACAATCAAGAGAAAGTGATTATGAAAATAAAGGAATCAATTCGAAGATCTATGGAAAAAGAAGTGTGCAAAGGTTCAATTTCTGAAGTTCATTTGATGCAGATGAAACCGGAAAAACTTGCCTTTGAAAAGGTCACGGATGAAATGGAAGGTAACCAGGGAATAAAATATAAATCAGCAGAATTGAAAATTAGAGGCATTCAGGAGAACTTCTATAATCCAATGATAAAGCGAGAAATTGTTGAATGTATGAAGGATATTATTCAACAGGAAGCACCGATCAGCAAGCGTTTATTGTATAAGAAGACGATGTCCTCCTGGGGGATATCGAGATCAGGAAGCAGGGTAGAAGGAATTCTTGAGCAGCTGCTACAAGGTCTGAATGTTAAGGTAACCCAATCGGATAACATGCAGTTTTGCTGGCGTTCTGATCAGAATCCGGGACAATACATGGAGTATCGAGCGGCATCTTCTGATGACGAGAAGAGAAGCATGGACGATATATGTCCTGAGGAAATCGCGTCTGCAATTAAATTCGTAGTCGAATTACAGGTCAGCTTATCAATGACAGATTTGATTCGTGAGACCGCAAAAGTCTTTGGATTTACCCGCATGGGAAATATTATTGAAGAAGCCGGAAATCAGGGAATTAAGGAAGCATTAAAAAGAGGCTGGATCAGTATGTCTGAAGATGGAGAAAGAGTGAGCTTGCCTATTGGGTGAGTGGTACCCTTGGTACCTGGTACAGTTAACAAATTTTATTTGTTGAGAGGAATAGGCAGGATGAACTTAGAGCAACAAGCAGTCAATAACATAAAAAAATTACAAGGGAACGAATATCCCGGTCGCGGAATGGTGATTGGAATGTCTCCCGATGGAACGAAATATATTCAGGTATATTGGATTATGGGAAGAAGTGAGAATAGTCGTAATCGGATTTTTGAGGCCGAAGGAGAGTTCGTTCGCACCAAAGCATTTGATGAAAGAAAAATGACTGATCCAAACCTCATTATTTACTATCCAATTAAAGCCACTAAAGAATATCATATCGTCGGAAATGGAGATCAGACAGACACGATCTACAATTATATTTTAAACGGAAGTACATTTGAAAGTGCCTTAAATACAAGAGAATTTGAACCTGATTATCCGAATTACACGCCTAGAATTTCTGGAATTATTGATCTAAGTAAGGAAAAAGTTAGATATTCACTGTCTATATTAAAATCTATTATTAATGGTGATCAGAATATCTGTCAGAGAAATTATTATAATTACAGTAGTTTTCTTGAGGGATTTGGTCACTGTATACATACCTATAAAGAAGACGGGGACCCTATTCCATCATTCACAGGTGAGCCCTTTATTCTTAAATTATATGATGACATGAATGAAAATACGGAATATTTTTGGAATCTTCTACATCATAAAAATAAGATTTCTCTTCTGATCAAATATATTGATGTGATAAGCAGGGAAGTGAAAATCAATATTGTAAACAAGAATTTAGTACAAAATTAATAATGATCGCAATTAATGAAAGAGCCAATAAGATGGAGAAAATATTTTACGTATCTGAATATGTGTTATGATTAGAATTTAAGAGGGAAGCAGCTTCGTGGAGGGAAAACCCGTAGTAACGAAAATATATTAGCTGTGAGGAATCAAGCCATGGAAGGAGAGAAAATGAGTAATCAAAATATTTATGACAACCAGGATTTTTTCGATGGATATAAAAAACTGAGAGGCAATCCTTCTGCAGCAAATGATGTTGTTGAAAAACCTGCATTATTTAGCCTTGCTCCCGATTTGCATAACAAGTCCGTGCTTGATATCGGTTGCGGTTATGGTGAGAATTGTATTCAGTTCCTTAAATTAGGTGCTATAGAGGTTATGGGTCTTGATATTTCTGAAAAAATGCTTGAAATTGCAAAAAATGAAAACGCATCTCCTGATATTCTATATATCAATAAAAGTATGACGGATTTGAATGAAATCACAGAAAAGTTTGACGTAGTATTCAGTTCTCTAGCGGTTCATTACATTAAAGATTTTGATAAATTGGTTAAAGATATTTACAATCTTTTAAATCAAGGAGGTTATTTTATATTTTCACAAGAGCACCCGTTAACAACTGCTTTGTTAACACAGGATTATTGGACTCAAAATTCTGATAACGAAAGAATTCATTATAATTTAACTACGTATGCTCTCGAAGGTGAACGAAAGGTAACATGGTTTGTAGATGGAGTTATAAAATATCATCGCACAATTTCAAGTATTATTAATTCTCTTTCAAATTCAGGTTTTATAATTGAACAAATGCTTGAGCCTATCCCAAATACCGATATTATGAAACAATATCCTTCTTATAGAGATTACATTCATAAACCTGATTTTTTACTCATCAAAGTTAGAAAAAACAACTGAGTAAGCATAATCTGAAGTATTATAATTCGAAGTTGTAAACAATAAGCAAACGATATCTATCACTGGTTGATATGGTTTAACCTGAAAGTGGGCAAGAAAAAATGAGAGAAATTAAGTTGATGAAGCCAACTGCTGAGATGAACGTTAACGGAATTAAAAGCGAAACACGAAACCAATAAATTCTAATTTAGGAATACTTAAAATAAAAACTCTGTAAGACAAATATGATGATATTAAGCAATTATCACATGTATCATATTACCATACAAATAGTTGCAAATGGTTAAAGTTGTGGAGTAAAATTATTTGATAGTATTAAATAAAATCAGGGGGTATGTATGATGAAAAGATTTATATTTGGGATGATGTTAGTGGCTATGGGTTTTATATCTTCGGCATTTTGTTTTATTTATGCAGTTATAAATCCTTGGGATTATAATGGGATTACAGGGTTAAGAGGTGCTTTTCTTGGAACGCATACAGGGACTCCTTTTGTAATTTCAATGATAGTCCTGGTTATAGGGCTGATAATTTGCTTTTATGAATCATATATCAGCAAAAATAAGTAAGCCAAGTTTATTGTTTCCGTTAGTTGATATGGTAGGACGCAATCGGCGGCAATTGCGACTTTCTATACTCTTATATGGATGTAATGAAGAAAGGTAGTAATATGGATGTAGAAGTTAAATTGGCATATAAGGAAAAAGATGAAATACTTCAATTGTTTAATGAATATACAGATAGTATTTTAGCAGAATGTGAAGATGTTGCTGCGTGTTTGAAATCACAGAATTATGGTGATGAGATAAACATGCTAGAAGAAAAATATGGTATGCCGGAAGGAAGATTATATATTGCAAGCATTGACAATAAGTTTGTAGGGTGTGTTGCGTTAAAAAAAGATGACAATGCGAATTGTGAAGTGAAACGCTTATACGTCAGGCCGGGTAATCGAGGAAAACATATAGGAAAGAAGCTTATGGAACAGGTTATTTCTGATGCAAAAGAAATTGGTTATAAACATATAAGACTTGATACATTTCCTTTTATGGAAAAAGCAATTAAAATGTATCAGTATTATGGATTTTATGAGATCGAAAGATATAATAACAATCCAGCACCTACAGCAATTTTTATGCAATTAGATCTTCAATGACCAATCCCGATTGCATGGAATTCCGAATTCCCCATACGAATAGATTGAAAGCAGAAGATATGATAAGACACGTTATAAGAAGCGAAAGGAAATATTGATATGAGCAATAATTCTAATTGGTACAAAGAAGGATGGTCTCTGGATATCATGAATCAGTCATGGACGGAAAGTACAGTTGAACAGGTAGATTTCATTATTGATAAGAGGGGTTCACAGCTAGGATAAGTAATAAATTTTCTGGTTTGCAACGGAAGGTTGACATATTGAAAAGGCAGAATGGTGGATTGATATGATAGGAGGTCCGATAGTGAATATTAGGAAAGTTATAAACGAAAAGAAAACATATATTGATTTGCTATTGTTGGCTGATGAACAGGAAGACATGATAGACAAATACCTGGAACGTGGAGAAATGTTTGTTCTGAACGATAATGGGATAAAAGCCGAATGCGTGGTTACGAAAGAAGCAGACAGTATTTATGAGTTAAAGAACATTGCGGTTATTCCGGATCAACAGCGAAAGGGTTATGGAAAAGCAATGATAGAGTTTCTGTTTTCACATTACACTGACTGCAATGCGATGCTTGTCGGAACAGGCGATGTTCCTTCTTCACTCAGTTTTTATCAAAAATGTGGGTTTGTAGAATCACATCGAATACAAAATTTTTTTACGGACAACTATGACCATCCGATGTTTGAAGACGGCAGACAGCTTATTGATATGGTCTACTTAAAACGGGAACGATAAATTCCAAGCTGTATGGTTCTTTTGCTCTGCGGCTGAGCCTGGAATAACGTAAGACTGCCAAATACCAATATCAGAAGAGGTTCAAGGAGACGAACGATGAAAGGAAACAAAGCAATCTACATAAAATGTATTATATTTGCAACCATATTTCTATTGGCAGAAATCGGATTATATCTCTTTGAGTTTTTCTGTGTGGAATCAGATCAAACAATCATTGTATTTATGCAAACACTATTCTGGGCATTGTTTGGAAGTCTGGCCATTGGGGCGGTGATTGCAGGGATTACATATCAGCATGAGGTGCGGACGAAACAAAGATCTTTATACATAACCTTACTCTCAGCCCATTTATTTTACCGGGAATGCTTTTTAAAGCGAATGTTAAAGGATATTACCCTGGAAATGGTAAATGAAGCTATGACTAAGTTCAGAAGGAAATTTCATCGGTTCCTTGATGAGCTGGAGGAGAATGTCTTGTTCGAAGAAGTTTTTGAAGAGGATCTTAGTATGAACATGCTAAATGATTTACACAGGGAATTGTTTCGTCTTCATGAAACAATTGACATGCTGAGATTGTATTTGCAGGTGAACAATGAGCAAGAGATTCTAAAAACATTTAAAGAATAACAGGATAAAAGCAGGAAAATGAATGACTTATTTATAAAGAGCGCTTATCATATGTTTGGACAGAAGTATGCGAAGAAGATTGAGAAGAAGATCAATTCTATATGAGAGAACATAAGATCCTATTGGATTAGCATAGTATTGTCTCATGGTAAACGTAAATCATATTGAATAATCGTAAATAGCAGGGAGGGGATATGAATGTCGTCTGAAAATATTATTTTCGCTGTCATTTGCTGGCTTTGCTCTTTGATTTTTGGTGCAGTAGCAATTTGGGCGTTCAAAAGCAAACAACCAATGCATTTTTGGTCAGGATCCACTGTAAATCCTGAAGAAATTACTGACATACCGGCATATAACCGTGCCAATGGCCGGATGTGGTCGATTTATACCATGGCTATGATTATGACAGGGGTATTGTCACTGTTCAATATCACGGTCAGTGCTGTTTTGTTAATTGTGATCTGTGTTCCCGGAATAGTTGTTTTAATCATAGTGTATAACAGGATTTATAAGAAATACAAGAACAATTCGGCTGCTTTTAAAATTGATCAGTCCGTTACAAAGACGCCTAAGGCAGTGGTGATTGCTATTGTTGCCATTGTGGGTATCACCTTTGTGATGGTAGGTATCATGTTTTATTATGGATCAAAGGATCCAATTGTAAATATGAATGACAACAAAATTCAGATAAAAGCGATGTATGGCATAAACATTGAAGATTCTGAAATTGTCCATATTACGCTGATAGACAAAAGCATGGACGATATTGGAATCGGCATGAGGACCAACGGTTACGGC
This sequence comes from Bacillota bacterium, assembly GCA_023439505.1. Classification (GTDB taxonomy): domain Bacteria; phylum Bacillota; class Clostridia; order Lachnospirales; family Lachnospiraceae; genus Mobilitalea. Next base: position 323,142 of record JAEXNR010000007.1, on the reverse strand, counting down.
GGCGTTGGCGGAGCGTTAAAAGGAAATTTTAAATCAGATATCTCAGGGGAGACTTTACTTTTCGTTTGGGCCAATTCCTCTCCGACCATAAAGATAACTCGTTTGCATAAGAAAGATGTATATATAAGTTTCCGTAACACTGAAAAGACGAAGCAAGTTTACAATGAATTGAAATCAACGTTACTTCTAAAATGAGGGAAGAGGAGATGCCGCTTTGCGGCAAGGCATCAATCTGCTATTGACAGTAATTGCAGCAAGTAAGACTTTGCCGGAACGGAGGATTAGTACATGAATAAGGATAGAAACTGGACCGTATTATTTATTGGGGGAGCTTCGGGAATCGGCAAATCAAGCATCGCTTATGAAATTGCCCGATTTTACGGTGTGAATGTTCTGGAAGTAGATGACATTCAACTATCGATAAAAGAGGTTACAACAAAGGAGAGTTATCCGGTGATACATTACATGGAGAGTGGTGTAAATTGGAATGATATCGGAATTGATGGTAATGTAAGGTGGTTGATTGGTGTAAGCAAAGAGATGATACCGGCCTTGAAAGCACTGGTAAACAGGCATCTTGAAGATAATGTGCCTATTATTATTGAAGGGGATTTTATTGATCCTGAATTTACAATCTCATTTAAGCATCCGGAGGTAAAATCAATATTTGTTAATGAACCGGATATGAATCAAATCATGCAGAACTATTTGTCAAGAGAAGGTGGAGAATTGCAGCAGTACAGAGCCCAAATAAGTATTGCATATGGCAAATGGATTGCAGATACCTGTAAGCGGAATAAGATGAACGTGATCGCGTCAAGGCCTTGGGATACTGCTTTAGAGAGAGCAATAGAAAGTTTATGGTAGAACATATCGTTCATTTCTGATTGGCTGAAAAAATTCAGATATGGAAATCACAGCTTTTATGTCGTGGCTTGAAATATAAACCAGCCATCCTTGACAAGAAACTGGAATACACCGCCATGCTTCTCCACAATATGTGCCATACTTTTTGTTCCAAAGCCATGGCCCTGTTCTTTTGATACGGGCAGACCCTGATGGAAGGCTGGTTCTGCCTGATAGCTGTTACGCAGATCAATGCACAGCTTGTTGTTCTTGGAATACACCCGCAGGAGAATGATGCGTTTTTTGCTGTCGGTTATTTTTTCACAGGCGTGAATTGCATTTTCCAAAGCGTTTGATAAGAGCGAGCATAGCTCGGTGTCACTATATGGAAGTATGTCAGGCAGCTTTGCATCCACTGTCAGCAGAATTGCCGATTGTTTTGCTTTTGATGCGAAAGAAGACAAAATCAGATTCACGGTTTCGTTATCACATAAGCGTATGGGCGTGATGGCATCTATATCGGATTGCGCGGTTTTTAGATACTCCTTGAGCTCTGTTATGTGTTCCTTGGAGGCCAGCCCCTGCAAAAGGGCGAAGTGATGGCGCATATCATGCCGATAGGACGCGGCATTGTGCTGCAGCTGTAAAAGAGAAGCAAACTCAGTCCGGGCCAGTCGAAACTGCGTATTCAGCATATCCCGCTCTCTTTGGAGGGCTGCCTGTTTTTGCGTCTCAGTGTAATAAAGGATGACAAACACAAAATAAAAAACAGATACGGAAGAGGGCATAAACTGTACCGCCCACTTTGTGCCGCGGTAGAGTACATCCGTGTAGATGGTGGTGGTGTAGTCAAACAGATAATAAAAAAAGGGAACACCGCCCAGAAACAAGCAAGATTTAACGGACGTCTCCAGCAGCTGCCAGACGGATCCTGCCACGTATCTTTTTAGAAAATAGTAGGACAGAAACATAGCAGCAATATAAAAAGCGTGGTCTGCAACTCTGCTGCCGAAGGCAGCTTCCGCAAGGAGGCCGATCCATCGCGGTGCCTGACAGCAAAGATAGCCGGAAAGTACACTGACGGCAGAGGTAAGCCATGGACGTTGATAGTAAAGGGAGAATAGAATGATCAGCGGAAGATGGATAATCACCGGGTACAGTTTTGAAGTCAGATCCAGTCCCAGAAACCACCAGCTGGCAGTCTGAATCATAAGAAACGCGACACAGATCAGCCCGGCAATCAACCTGTTTTTATAGGTAAGTGCTATTCCCGCAAAGAGTATCGACACCACAACGCCAAAGATCAGGGAAAATCCGAAACGTATTAGTCCTATCACTGTTACTATCATATTAAATGCAGCTCCTTCCACTAAATTATAGTAAGTCCTCTTTCATCTGATAAGCCAGATACTGTTGCTTGATTTCTTTTGCTTTTCCCTGTGCAATGGGAACCGTAGAAAGAGCCTGCAAGGTAACCTGGTGGTTTTCAATGGTTTCCACATACTGCATATTTACAAGATAGGAGCGGTGTGTCTTAACAAAACACCCATATTTCATCAGGCTGTTACAGACAGTGGAAAAGGATTCACTCCATTCGATTAATTTGCCGGTGCACAAGTGACACAGCACATTCCGTCCGATGGACTCAGCAAAAGCCAAATTTGCTATCATTATTTTTTGTATGCCCTCAGTACTCTTTATGATAACCGAATCCTCGTCTTGTACTGCTTTGATCTGTTCCAGCAGCTCGTCAAAGGTGAAGAAGAATTTTTCTTTTGTTATTGGTTTTAGGATGTAGTTGATGGCTTTCACAGAATAGCTTTCCAGGGCAAATTCGGGCGAGGAGGTGAAGAATAAAATCGGCGCGGTTTTGTCAAGGCCACGGAGTTCCTTTGCCACATCAATGCCTGTAAATCCCGGCATAATAATATCCAGGCAGTATAGATCAAACCGTTTTCCTTTTTCCAGGGCCGATATCAGTTCAAAACCGTTTGGAAAGACAGCATATTCACAACTGAAATTTTTGGATGTTCTATATAGGTTGAGGAGCTGTACCATATGGGACAGATCATCAATATTGTCGTCACAGATTGCAATCTGCATAAGCATTCCCCCAATTCTTTTTTTCGGTCTCTATCATAAGTTTATAATAAAAATCCTATTTTCGAAACAGTGATTCATGCCGTAAAAGCTATGTTTCATGCAGGGGATGATGATTTGCGGTTTCAAAAAATCAAAAGCTGCTCGTATGCTCGATTAGGCCTCTGTAATCAGCGATATAATAAGGGATTGTGATACTCAGGAATAAATTGTATAATATAGCTATTCCAATAGAATAAGGATAACGAATACCAAAGCGGAGGATTTCATCCATGAAGCTATTTCATATTTCAGATCTACATATCGGAAAACAGTTGCATTTCTACAATCTTAGAAGGAATCAGATCGAGATTCTCAGTCAAATTGTGAACCTGGCGAAGGAACAGCATCCGGATGCGATTTTGATCGCCGGTGACATCTATGATAAATCAGTGCCGTCAGCAGAAGCCTATACCATCTTTGATCAGTTTTTAAATGAATTATCAGACATTACGCCGAGCATACCGGTGATGATTATCGCAGGGAATCATGACTCTGCGGAACGGCTTAATTATGCCAGTGCATTCTTTGAGAAGCATAATATTTACATATCAGTTCTTCCGCCGCAGAGCGAAGAAGAATATCTGAAGAAAATCGTGTTACAGGACCAATACGGCGAAGTGAACTTCTATTTACTTCCCTTTACTAAGCCGGGATATGTGCGCCATTTATTCGAAGAAGGCAGCATAACCAGCTATGACAAGGCAATTTCCGCATTAATTGACAGAGAGCAGATTGATGTCAGTAAGAGAAATGTACTCATTTCCCACCAGTTCTATCTCTCGGGAGATATACTGCCGGATACCTGTGATTCGGAGCAGGTCTACCTATCGGTGGGTGGAATTGATTGCATCGACATAAAGTCCGTAAAACATTTTGACTATGTTGCGCTGGGACATCTTCATGGTCCGCAGCAGATCGGGGAGAAGCAGATCCGGTATAGCGGGACCCCCCTGAAGTATTCCACCAGTGAGGAGAAGCAGGAGAAATCGATAACCATGATAACCCTTGGCAAAAAGGGAGAGGAGATTCTTATTGATTACCTGCCCTTGACTGCAATACAGGATGTCAGGAAGGAGAAGGGGACGCTTAGTGAGATTATAGACAGGGCAACTCCCAAGAACCGGAATGATTTTATCAGCATAACCTTAACGGATGAAATGGATCTCTATAAGCCAAAGGAACAGCTGGAGGAATATTATGATTACATTCTCGAAGTTAAGGTTGAGAACAGCAGGACGAGAGCCCAGCTGGAGCGTCCTCCGGGGGAGGTTTCCATACTTGATCCGATGAGTGCGTTTCGGGAATTCTATCAAGAGATCAATTGTGAACCCATGAGTGATGATGAAGAGAAGATGATGCTTGAAATCATTGATCAGGCGAAGGAGGCAGAGAACGAATGAAACCAATTTATGTGAAAATGTCTGCTTTCGGATCCTATGCAGGTGAAGAAACCGTTGATTTTACCGAGGTTAATCATGGATTGTTTTTGATTACCGGAGATACAGGAGCCGGTAAGACCACCATCTTTGACGCGATTACCTATGCTTTATACGATCAGACCAGCGGGGGCAAACGGGACGGCGAAATGATGCGAAGCCAATTTGCAAGTGATGATATCAGGACCTTCGTTGAGGTCGAATTTATATATAACGGAGAAACCTACCGGATTACCAGATCCCCAAGACAGGAGCGGATCAGCAAACGAAGGAACAAGGATGGCGATTATACGAAAACAGTTGACCAGCCCGGAGTGGAATTAATCATGCCGGATGGAATGCCCTATCGTGGCAAAATCAAGGAAACGAACCAGAAAATCATAGAGATTATTGGACTTGATGTAAATCAATACACCCAGATTGCCATGATTGCTCAGGGAGATTTCCTTAAGCTCCTTCATGCGCCTTCTAAGGAGAGAAAAGAGATTTTCGCTAAGATCTTTAACACAAGGATTTACTGGAGGATTGAAGAGGAACTTAAGAATTCCGCCAAAATACTCAATGGCAGGCTGGAGGAAAACCAAAAGGATATTCTGCGGGAGATGGGGCTGATCCAATGTATTGAGGGCAGTGCCTATGAGGAAACGTGGGGTAGTATGTCTCGTTTTTCAGAGAGTGATCCTGTGTCACAGCTCTCAATCCTACGGCAAATCATTGATGAAGCCAAAGAGAAGGAAGCCGATATTGCTAAGAAGCAGAAGGAGACTCAGACTGCGATAAATCTGGCAATCACACAACTGGATCAGGCCAAAGAGACGAACAGACTATTTCTTGCACTGGAGAAGGAGCAGGACAGGAAAGCCCTGCTTGATTCCAAGATGGATGACATGGAGGCCCTTCGATATAGAAAAGACGCTGCCAAAAAGGCAGCTATAGTGGAACCGAAGGAGAAGGCTTACAAGAATAAGAGGGAAGAGCGCAGGAGCTGTGAACAAAGAATCACGGATATCAGGGATTGGTTGGAGAAAAGCAGAACAATTCTGGAAAACAGGAGACAGATCAGTGAGACTGCAGCTGCTGAGTATAAGAAGCAAAATCCGCTGCTGGCGGCAAAGATAAGCAGAATTAACGATTTAATTCCGAAGTATCAACAGCTTGAAGCTGTGAATATCAGGTTTGAAGCCATATCCAAAGAAAGAAAATCTGCCATAAAAGCTTTTGACACAATCAGCGAAACAATGAAAGGCATGAATGCATCACAGGATAAGTTACTGATAGATCAGCAAAAGCTGGGGACAGTGGCTGAACGATTGCCATTATTGGTTTCATCGGTTGAGCAGTTGGTGGAAAGAAAGGGAAGACTCGAATCCTTGTTAACCGTCGTGGAGACACTACAAGCTTTCAAAACAGCATATCACCATGCCGAACAAGAATGTGTTCTGGCAGAAGCAGCGGCCCGTGAAAGCTCAGAACTTTATGACAGTATCTATCAGAAATTTATTGAGGGACAAGCCGGAATTCTGGCACATGAGCTAAAGGAAGGATATCCCTGCCCGGTTTGCGGCTCAACCTCCCATCCTCAGGCAGCCTTTACTGCAGATGCAGAGATAACTCAAAAGGATCTGCAGCGTGGGAAAAAGGCAAAGGAAGCAGCTCAAAAAGAACTGGAGATAAAGAAAGATTCCATGTATCAGGCAAAACAAACCTATGAAAATCAAAGGGTAAAAGCTGAACTGGAAGGGAAACGCAGTATCCGTCCGGAATTTGACGTTGATCAAATCGAAACGGGTGAGATGAAGAAGTTGATCACAGCGTGTACGGAACAGCTTCATCAAGAGAGCATTAAGAAAAAGGAAGCCGAGGCCGCAAAGCAAAGCCATGAAAGAAACGAGGCAGAGTTAAGGCGGTTGAAGGACGGTCTGGATGAATATTTACAGAAGAAGGAATCGGCAGCCGAAGCATTAAAAGAGATAGAGATTAAGTTAGCAGAAGTCGCTGCTGATATTAAGAATATGAAAGCCTCTCTGATTTATGAGACAAAGCAAGCAGCGGAGGAAGAGCTGGCAGCCTCCAGGACACAGACGCTAAGCCTTGAGACGGCAATGGCGGATTCCACGAAGAACTACCAGACCATGTTAGAGGAAACCAATCAAAAGCACGGAAACCTCAAATCCGAAGAAACCAGTCTGGTCAGATTATCGGAAGAAGAGACAAAACGAAAAGGTGATGTTGAAGAAGAACTGCTGCGACAGGGCTTTACCGGAATTGATCCCTACCATGCATCTCTTTTATCGGCTGTGCAGATGGAGGCGCTGGAGGAGACGTATACGAAATACCGGGAGGAATTAATCCGGGTGGAGAATAGTCTGAACAATTATATGGAACTTACATCCGGGAAAGCAAAAGTAGAGACTTCCTCCATAGAAGAGAGAAAGCAAGAGCTGGAAGCGGCGCTTGTTAAATTCAATGAAGTATCAAAATCGATCTTCGGGATACGGTCACGCAATGAAAACATCATCGAAAATGTTGAAAAGCTTTATGAGTGCAGGAAGAAGCTGAAAGACGAGCATTCCATCATCAACCGGCTGGAGGCGACTGCCACAGGAAAGGCCGGACAGAAACGACTGAATTTCCAGACCTATATCCAGAGAAGATACTTTAATTCCATCCTGGCGCAGGCAAATCAGAGGTTGTACGTTATGTCCAACGGACAGTTTATCTTAAAATGCAGAAACATGGAAGATTTAGCAAATCAGGGAGAAGTGGGACTGGATCTGGATGTCTACAGCATGGTAAATGATCAGTCAAGAGATGTTAAGACGCTATCGGGCGGTGAGTCCTTTATGGCGGCACTCTCCATGGCGCTGGGGATGGCAGACATTATCCAGAATACGGCAGGAAGAATACATATAGATACGATGTTTATCGATGAAGGGTTTGGCTCCTTAAGTGATGAGACAAGAATGCAGGCAATCAAGATTTTGAATGCTTTGTCAGAAGGGAAGAGACTGGTAGGAATTATCTCCCATGTAACGGAGTTAAAGGCACAGATCGGAACAAAGCTGATCGTCACAAAGAATGATAAAGGCAGCAAGATCAGGTGGGAGATCGGAGAATAAACCAGTAAGGAGGTCTCATATGGAGTATCTTAGAAAATATAAAGAAGTAATTCCTGTAATCGCTTTATGCTATGATTTTGACAAAACCTTATCCCCGGATGATATGCAGGCGCAAGGTTATATACAAGATGTGGGTTATGATGTAGAAAAGTTTTGGAAAGAATCGACTGCATTAGCCATCGAAAATGAGATGGATACCAACCTTGCTTATATGTATAAGATGGTAGAAGAGGCCGAGGGGAATTTTATTATAAAGAAAGATAAGCTGGCTGAATATGGTGCAAAAGTAAAACTCTTTCCCGGAGTTGAGATGTGGTTCGAGCGTATACGTGCCTATGGAAGGGAGAAGGGCGTTATGATAGAGCACTATATTATATCCTCCGGTCTAAAGGAAATGATAGAGGGGACCGCCATGGCGAAAGCAGGAAGCTTTGAGAAAATATACGCCAGTTCCTTCTATTTTAACAAAAAAGGAGTAGCCAAATGGCCGGCACAGGCCGTAAATTATACAAATAAGACACAGTTTCTGTTCCGGATAGAAAAAGGAACCCTGGACATCAATGATCCGGGTGTAAACGAATACTTTTCACCCGAGCAAATCAGGATACCATTCAGGAATATCATCTATATCGGTGACAGTGATACGGATATCCCCTGTATGAAACTCGTTAATTCCTATGGCGGGCATTCCATCGGTGTATATGATCCGGTGACCTGCAACAAAGACAAGGTATACAAGATGATGAGGAATGATCGAATCCGGTATTTTGCCGCTGCTGACTATAATGAAAACTCGGCGTTAGATACCCTGATCAAAGATATCATTCATAAAACAATCACCTATGAGATACTGACAAAGTCTTACGAAAAGAATAAATCAGAAGCATATGAACATTGAAAAAAGCCTTCCCCGTACCTTGACTGGTCAGGGAAGGCTCTGTTTTAATGACAGAGAAACCGTTTGCCGCTTTTATCTAAGGCCTGGTGCGGTTAATCCCAAGGGCAGTCAGTTCGCCGTCAACGATAGCCAATTCGCCTGTTGCAAGTGGCTCACGTTTGGGGTGGGGATACCTGGTCTGTTTTACCATCAGCCGTCCGTTGTCAAGATAGAGGGCATAATCATAATATTGACGGTCGTTCAGGTCATAGGAATTGCCCGTTGCATAATCATAGACAATAATTCGCTCATCAATGATGCCGGAACCAAGACTGGTGGTCGCGCACAATTCGGGAAGTCCGTCGCCGGTCAGATCCGCAAGATAGACATTCCAGACAGGCATACCATAAAAGAGGGTCTTTTCACCATCTTTTTCGATGGCCTTAACCTCGTAGGGGGTCCATCGAAATACGGTATCCGGGTATTCGGGTAATTCCAGATCCAAACTAAGATCCCATGACATCGTATCATCAAAGTAATAATCCAGCCATTTGCGCGGTGCATAGGCAGAGGCAGCATTCGCTGCAGACACATACCGTGCACCCTGATCTGCGAACAAGGTAACAGTTGTTGATAAAAATACCAGGGTATTGTCATCCTCAACGCTAAATCTTGCGATGACTTCCCCGTTTTTAACACCGAAAACATCCTCTGACTTTGCTGTATCCAGATTTGCGTAAATCAATAATTCGCCGTCCTTAAAGGCGTAAGTGCAATTAGGCAGCATGTAACTGCTGATTGGCGGGACTGCAAGCAGTGCTGTGCCATCACGGTATAAAGTTATGGAAGAGAGACGTTCCATCATTTGCTTTTCGGTTGGATTTTCCAGAGTATAGGTTTTGATGGGTGCTTCATCTGGCAGCGTAACCTCATAGGTTTCTTGTTTCGGAGCCGTTTTATCAATTACAAAATCAGCCCAGACAATGTGTTGATCAGGTGCTTCCTCATCTGTTTTGTGCTGATATACCTCTGTGATGATTCTATAGAGGCCATCCTCTAATTTAGTGGAAAGCATATCCGGTTTGATATCGTAATTGATGCTCATGCCATTCTCAAGGTTATACGCAATATCATGAAACCCGATTCCTTCAACGAAAGGAACAATTCGCCACGTATCACCGACTTGTTTTACCACTGTAAAATAGGTGCCGCAGGTCAGGCCCTCTATATTCTGGTTATTCATGAGTTGCGCGGATATCACAATATAATCAGGATTGTATGGAGCGTCATTGCATTTGAAAAACACCTGATCATAATTGCTGTCCGGGAAGTGATATTCTTCCCAGTCAGCCATATTGACTGCGTTATTTACTCTGTTAACAACAAATCCGATACTAAACACCGCAACAAATACCACAGCCAGGATCAGGATCACCCGGGATGGCTTCTTGAAATTCAGGACATTTTTAATACGTTCCTTTATGCCGCCTTCTCCAAAGGCAAGGGGACTGCCGCCGATGATCCGCCGATCCGTTGCCAAAGATAGAAGCGACAGCGAATAATCCTTCCTCGTTTCTGCGCCGTTTTCTTTTAACACCCGCTCATCGCAGGACATCTCCATATCCACTCCCATGAGAAGAAACGCCATCCAGACCAGAGGACTGAACCAGTGAAGACACAAGATGAAGTAGGCTATGAATTTCATAATATAGTCCCGCCGTCTGATATGTGTCTGTTCATGGAGGAGAATATAGCCTTTCTCCTTCTCAGTCAAGCCAACCGGCAGATAAATCTTCGGCTTGAATACTCCCAGCACGAAAGGAGAGATGATATTACTTGCTTCATAGATATTATCTTCGAGTCGGATTGCCTTCTTCATATTTCGTTTGAGAATAAAGAATGAGATTACGCCGTATAGAACCATTACGACAAAGCCGATAAGCCAAACAAAGGCTCCGATTGCAGTCCATATCTGCAGCGGATTAATGCCTGCAGTCGGTGTGCCGGCGGGAAGCATACTGCTGACAGCATGATTCACTGCGGGGATACCGCTGTCAATGCGTGGTATGGGCTGCATCGCAATATCCGAAGGAATAATCTGCGCATTAAACGGGATCAGGCTGAAAACACCTTCGATTGAAAATGGAACAAGCAGTCTGAAGCCTGCTACCGCCCACAAGACGTAGGAGATAATTTTCGGAGCCTTCTTCAAGGGCAGCCGTGCAAGGCATATGGCCAGGATGACAAAAGCTCCGGTCAGACTCATGTTTAGAATAGCCAGAAACAATTTATCCATGATCGTCACCCCCCTCATGTTCTTCGATCAGACGCTTAAGCTCTGCGGCCTGATCCGGTGATAGTTTTCTGCCTCCGAAGAAGGCAGTAATGAATTTGGGTAAGGAGCCGCCAAAGGTATCTTCCACATAGCTGCGGCTTTGACGGGCCATTTGCTCCTCGGGAGTAAGTACAACCGACACATTCGTATTCTCGTTTTTGAATACGCCTTTGTCGCATAGTTTCTTGAGCACTGTATACGTCGTTGACTTTTTCCAATTCATTTCCCTCTCTGCAAGTACAACCAGATCGGGTGAGGTCAACGGTGCGTGCTGCCAAACCAATTCTGCCAGTTTTTCTTCGGCAGCGGTGAGCATGATGTTATTTGACATAGATTACCTCCAGACTAAACGTTTTAGACTGATTATAGTCTAACACATTTAGACTGGAGGTGTCAATCATTTTATCATGAATAAATGATAAATCATATGCCCTGATTTTCCTTGATCAGTTGAACCTCAGAAATTCCTGCCTGAATATCCCATTCGAGAAATTTAAATTCCAGATGAACGATACTATGGGTACCAATGGATAACTTAGTCCCACAACCATCCGTTCTCAGGGAGTCAAAGCTAAAACCGCTTCCGTCACTTAACGCAACAGTGCCGCTGCAGGCAAATGGTGCACCATATCTTCCCCAGAGATAGATGGTATCAATGGTATGTGGCTCTTCCCATTCCATCCTGATCCAGGGAAGTGTATCTGTTTCTTTTGGAACCCAATTATCCTGATCAATCATACCACATACACCATTGGAGATATTAGTAACAAGGAAGTTTGCCCCACGTTCTGATGAGGCGGTAATGCAGGCCATAGGAGCAATGTCACCTGTGTTCGTAAAATTAGTTGTACAAACGGTGATTTTCTGACTTCTCCCGGATTCAAGACCGGCTTCATTAAAGGCGGTAATCTCATAGATATAGTCTGTATTTCTGTATAATCCTATATCTCTCCAGCTCGTCATAGACGAAGGAATGTCTTTATATACAACACCATTTCTGTAGATTCGATATCCCTTTAACATATCATTATAATCAATGGAAGATTCCCAGCTTAGAGATATCTGATGGTTTCCAAAGGCCTCCCCAATGGGATCAGCCGGTATCGTAGGAGCGATATTTGTGATGCCCCCCTGGCATGCCCTGACACAAAAAGAGTACTCACTTTTCACTTTTAAACCGACTGCCTGCACTTTATAGTAATAATCATTCAATAAGTCAGGTACAACCTGCCTGTCATAATAGTAGGGAGTATCCAGGGTAACAAGATAATTACCGGTACCGGGGATAAAATCCTCACTTATTCCTCGGTAAAGAGCATAGCATACATAGGAGTATTCCGCCGGCATTGTCCATTTTACAAGGGTGCCGCCCTTAGTGATACAGGCTTGTGTAATATTTGGTGCGGGGCAGTACGCCAGTTGCAGCAGACGGAATGTTTTCCATCCATACGCCGGAATAAAGAAGTGAAACTTGCCTTCACAAGAAGGAACGGGAGCAATATCATCTTCGACCACATCCGTTTCAATTATCTCTGCATCCATTGAAAGACCGGACAGATCTACACATACGCTGCATGCAGATCCCTTCGTTTCATGGAAGCGAAGGATGATGCCATTCCCATTGCTTTCGGCCATTTTCACAGTAGTAGCGATAACATTATCCCGGTCCATTCTTATAAAGCTATGGAGATCATGTGGCAGGATGCCGGTTTGTTCCTTGCTGATTATATGAGATCTTAAAGGGTTTGTGATATCAAACCCAAACTGATCGGCATCTGCCTGTCTCCAATTGCTGGATTTTGTTGTGGTAATGCTGTATTTGTAGGTAACCGGACCGGGTTGCGTATAAGTAAAATTGGTTTTCCAAAAATTATTGAATACCCAATGATAGATCCATGGATCTTTCATTTGATAATTTTTGTCCCAATGACAGGTACGGCGGCCGCCATATTGAACCAGGGGTGTATTCACAGAAGCAAATAATATGCTGTCATCCTCTCCCTGAATATTAATCCAGTGATTTACCGCATAGAAATCAGTGTTCGACCAATAGAGCTGGTGGGTCGGATGATAAATATCGGAATTCACATAAGGTTCTATCTCACCGGACGGAGTATCGTGGGCAATCCGAAAATTATCCATATGGAAGGGGAAGGTAAAGAATCCTTCCTCGGCGCATTCTGTATAATTTGGCGGTGCATCTGCTTTGAATACCTCATTGATGATATCGATGCGAGGTAAATCCGCGTAAAGAATAACCTTTCTCACAACTTCCTCAACCCCGCGGGTACGTCCTTTTGTGACCAGCATACCCATGACAGGGCCTGTTTCTGAGGCGATCGTCGCATTGGAGATCACATCCTCCGTATAAAGAATATTGTCGTACAATTCGTTTTTAGAAGTATAATAGACAAATTGATTCATCTTATGGGGAGCAGAAGGATCTACCAGCTCTTTATTTTTATTATGCTTATCAATACAGCTGCAAATACTGCCGCTGGTATCTATCACGACCTTATAATAATCATTCTCTATCACATTTCCCATCACAGTAACTGTTTTATCGTATTCAGCCGGTGCATTGTCCGGTATCATTTTATATGTCTTGTATCCATAGGGAGGTACCTGAGATGCTATAAAGCAGACATTCTCATCCGATGTTATCTGCCAGGGAAGACTTAAGCCGGTGTATGAGTCTATAATTTTAAAGGAGTGGGAAAGAGTCTTTGCACTTATGGTGACAATGTCTGTTCGTTCCCATGCACTATTGTTATAGACAAGAATGGTTGGCCCTTCCGTTGGAATCAGCGTTTCTAATGCTTTAAAGGAAGTATTAAGCAGACGTCTTGCAATTCTTTGCGGCTCAAGTACTTTGTTCCGGGACCATTTCAGCTGTTCATCATCGACATAATACTTCCAGCTTGCCCAGTTATGTTCGTCTGCCAGCATCATATCATCGTATGCCCGGAAAAGATCGGTATACGGATAAGGATGAGCAGGAACAAGAGCAGAAGCAATCGCTGCAAATAATTCTGCCGCAGGTACAGTTTCGTGATTTTCCTTGCTTATGGAGGTCTCATAGGATATCTGAGCAGCTCCAAAGCTCCAAAAACTCTCCAGTGTTCCCTGTACGCTGGGGATGATATCTTTGTAATGGGTTTCGATTTCTTCAAAGAAATCCTCCACCAGTGAATTAATAAAGAGAGGGAAGACATAAGGTCTGCCTTTATCATCGGTCCGTGTATTAAGGGCATGTATATTGTGCATGACATTTGGCTCAATTCCTGAATTGTCACGAACCTTGGTAAGATGTATTAAATAGGAGGCATAAGGATAATCCGCTGTCTGCCGGTCTAAAAAGAGGTCGGTAATTCGCTTAATTGTGATATCAAGTGATTCCCGAAAACCAAAATCATCAAAATGATATACCGGTCCGTCAAAAGTCAGCAATTTGCTCTCCGGTGTCCTGCCCCTGAGGTAAAAGAGGCGGGGATACTTGGGGCAGTGTCCGTCGTCATAATTCCAATTGCTATCCTGTAAGCGAAAGGACAGGTATTTCTGTCCTGCGCTGGTCAGGGCATCAACATGGGACCAGGAAAATCCTGCATCATCGGTATGAACCGCAAATTTAGCAGGAGGGGTTCCAAGGATATCATTGAGAAACCTGGCAGAATAATAATTCTGTCTGATGATTTGCTCCGTACCCATGCCCTCGGTTGCAAAATGTAAATAGTTATAAGGATAGTTCATACGTTTAGCTCTGAGATGTTCTTTTAATTTCTCAATCCAATCGGCATCCCGGGCTGCCAGGGCAGAGCCATACAGCAGGTAGGAGGCCTCCACCGGATATTTGAGCTGATCGTCTTTTTTCCAATGGCCGGTATTGGTGATTTCTTTCATTACTTCGTCGAGATATTCAGGAAACAAGGTATGGATTAAATCCTCCTGATAATCAGTATAGCCAATATCCAGGTGCATATCATGAGCCACATAGATGTTCCAGTGACGGATTTTTTTCTGGGGAAGAGAAATAGCGGTTAATTCTCTTTCTATTGTTCCATCCCTCATAAACAGCGTAAATGTTACGGTATCATAATCTTTTTTTAATTCCGGAACGAGTAGTTTGATATCAGACTTACCATATGCAACGGGCCCAATCGTCTGAAGGGATACAGGCTGGCCCGGAACCGCGATACGTGCTGTAACCATACAATCCTTTAAAGAAGTATCCAGGTGCAGGATTGTCTCACTTTTTAAGATACCATTATCATTTAATATCCAGGGCGTTTGATGCACGTTAATAATTTCGATTTCTTTCTTCATTGTGATTCCCTTTCTGCTTCATAATAACGTTTGATAATCAATTCTGCAAATAGACTGTCTGCCCACGCGAACCAGGACCGGGTAAAGAGGGCAGGATTCTCCGGATCAAAGCTCTCATGCATAGCACCGGTATTGCCATCTGTATTTATTAGAAGCTCAATCATCTGATCCATTTCATCAGCGGAAGCGGCGGTTAAACCTTGCATTGCAAGGCCAATGGGCCAGATATAACCGTCCGGTGTATGCGGACTGCCAATTCCTTTGGCAAATTTACCGGTATAAAAGCAGGGATTATCTTTACTCAGGATAAATCGTCTTGTGTTTTGATAGACGGGATCATCCCAGGCAGCATAACCCAAATAGGGAATGGACAAAAGGCTTGGTACATTCGCATCATCCATCAGAAGATAATTACCGAAGCCGTCAACTTCATAGGCATAGATCTGACCATAGTCCGGATGATTGATCGTGCCGTATTGTTGTATGGCGGCATCCATCGTTTCTTCCAGGTGTTTTGCTTTCTGATAAAGGGACTCATCCTGCCATATGGATTCACAAATTTCACAGATGTAACGCAAAACAACAACAGCAAACATGTTGGAAGGTATTAAATAACCATATTTGCAGGCATCATCACTGGGACGAAACCCGGACCAGGTCAGACCGGTTTCTTTTACGGGAGAGCCTTTCCCTCCATTGGTCAGCGTATCGCTTTTGGGGGCATCATTTCTAATAAAGGAATACTTTGATTGGGTCGGGTGGTGCTGCTCTATAGTCCAAACATCAAGAATGAGGTCTGCAGCATGATGAAAGTTTTCGTCAAATATTGTTTGCTTCCCGGTCGCCTTCCAATATTGCCATGCGAGAAAGATGGGATAGCAGAGCGAGTCAATTTCATATTTGCGTTCCCATACCCAGGGATTGTGTAATGTGATATCATCAGAAAAACCGTTGTTATCAGGTGCTTCATTGAAAGCATTTGCATAGGGATCTATGCAGATATAATGAATTTGACGTCTGATCAGGCCCTCGATGACACACTGTAAGCCGGGATCTTTTTTTGCAAAGGGAAGATAGTGACGAACCTGAGCGGACGAATCCCGTAACCACATTGCCGGAATATCACCGGTAAAAATAAAAGTGGTATTATCCTCTGTAATTTTTGTTGTTGTATTTAGTGTAGATAAAAAGCAATTCATAAATATTTCTTTCTGATTCTCATAAGCTGAAAACTTATCAGCGATTCTTGAAACAGATGTTATCGTTTCGGATGTCAGATTCATGGTACATCTCCTTATTTTTTCCCTTTACTATATCTGATCATGTGAGGAATGAGAGTAGACGATTGTCAGTAATTGAGTGGATAAAAGTAAGAATGAACTGAACTTTCTTTGTTTCTATGGACGGCACCCGGATTTAGGACAGATACACCCGTAAATGATGATAAAAGTCCACTGATAAACTAACATTCGTCTACTTCAGTTTTATCAATAAGTTGATATGATAGCGAAAATATTACAAGGAGGACAAAGGAATTGCTTAAAACGATCTTTGACGGAGAGAAAAGAGAGGAAATAGATCATCTGGTTGAACTTTTGTTTGAGGAAGCTTATACCAGGCAATACAAATTAAGCTGTGTCGCCTATGTATCAAAGGAGCCCTTGCTCTTTGAACATCGGCTTCAGGGCAGAAAGATACCGCTTACCATAGGTGACAGATGGGCGGAAGATGTTTTTGACTGTGCCTGGCTGCATATCACTGGGGAGAAACCAAAGGGTGAGCAAAACAAGGAACTGGTATTCTTACTGGACTGTGGCGGGGAGGGCCTTGTTTATACCGGAAATGGAGCAATTAAGCAGGCCATAACCTGTTATGCATCTGATTTTGAGGAGCAGCTTGGAGCACCGGTGAAAAAGGTTGTCATGGCAGACGATGATCTGTATTTGAATGGGAAGATTGATTTTTGGATTGACTGCGGGGCCAATGATCTGTTCGGTAAGATGAAAGAGGAATCCCGGATCCATAATCTATTTGTCGCCAAAGTAAATACACAGATCAGAGAATTGGCATATGACCTGCAGGTTTTACTTTCTATCGTAGATTACAGTGAGGAGGAAGGGTTTAAAAATGAAATAAAAAACGAATTGGAGAATATAGGTCCTGTAAACAGGGTAGATCATCATCTTGCAATAGAAATCAGAAGAAAAATCGAGCATCTGATGAATAGAACCAATGAGGAAGATGTCTTCTCCTATTCGGCTATAGGACATGGGCATCTGGATTTGGCATGGCTATGGCCAATAAGAGAAAGTATCAGAAAGGGAGCCAGAACCTTTGCCACACAAATTAAAAATATAGAACGGTATCCGGGATATGTATTCGGTGCTTCACAAGCCCAATTGTACCAGTGGATCAAGGACAGCTATCCCCAATTATATACGAAGATAAAAGAACTGGCTAAAACCTCCAATTGGGATTTGCAGGGAGCCACCTGGGTAGAGATGGATAGTAATTTGATCGGTACGGAGAGTATGATCAGGCAATTTTATTATGGGAAGAAGTTCTTCCGACAGGAATTTTGCGAAGAGATGAAAGTATTCTGGGTACCGGATAGTTTTGGATATTCAGCATGTATCCCGCAAATTATGAACTTAGCAAAGGTGCCTTATTTTTTGACACAAAAGATGAGCTGGAATACAGTGAATAAGTTTCCTCACCATTCGTTCTATTGGGAAGGTGTGGATGGTTCAAGGGTACTTGCACATATGCTGCCGGAAAGCACTTACAATTCTCCCATGCGAGGAGATTATCTGAAGAAGGGGGAAAACAATTACATGGAGCGCGATATCTCCAATCATGCCATGATCTTATTTGGTATCGGAGACGGAGGCGCGGGTCCGGGCTATGAGCATATTGAAAGAGCGAAGCGATACCGGGACATCAAGGGGATGCCCAGAGTTAAAATGGAAAAGAGTATGGACTTTTTTGGAACGCTTGATAATGGAGTAACAGATTATCCGGTGTATCAGGGAGAATTATATTTAGAGAAACACCAGGGAACCTATACAACCCAGTCAAAAAACAAAAACTATAATAGAAAATGTGAGTTTGCCTTACGAAACTATGAGATGCTGATACCCCTGGCCAGAGAACGGGATATCACGTTACCGATGGATACGATTAAGCTGGAAACGATTTGGAAGGAGATCTTACTTTACCAGTTTCATGACATATTACCGGGTTCATCAATAGACCGTGTCTACACGGAAAGTGTTGAACGGTATGCGTTACTATACGAGGAACTGACCAATGCAATTGATTTTATTTTAACGGATCTGTTTCCCAAAAGGTCTGTTGTCAATTTTAACGCGTTTGCTTATGAAAAGAAGCTTAAGATGGATCAGAACTGGTACCAGGTTAACGTACCTGCACTCGGTCTGGCAACAGTGGGGGAGCAAAGCAAAATCGTCGATTTTAAAGCAGTGAGCGGCGTCAATCATATTGAAAACGACAGAATGAAAGTATCTTTTGAAAAGGGATATATCTCTTCCTTATATGACAAGCAGCTGGAGAAGGAATTTGTTATGGAGGGGAAGCGGATGGCGGTATTATCAAAATATACGGATGAAGGGGATTGCTGGGATATCGCGCCGGTTGCCTATCAGCAAACAAGAGAGGATGCCAGATGCATCTCTTTCAGAACGGGAGTGGACGGGCCGAAAGCCTATGCCATATGTGAATATGTGATAGAGAATAGCCGGTTCAGACAGGAGTTTTCCATTCTGGACGGAGAAAATATGGTATCCATCGATCTGGAAATGGACTGGCATCAGGAAAGCTCCATGCTAAGAATAGAATTTCCCGTCCGAATAAATACCAGCGAGTGTAATTTTAATTTAGCCTATGGCCACCTTGGACGAAAAACAACAGAGGATAATCCGGTGGAGCTGGCCCAGTTTGAAGTCTCCGGACATAAATTTATTGACATGTCACAAGAGTCCTATGGAATTTCTCTTATCAATGACAGCAAATACGGATATCGCTGCAAACACGGCATCATGGACCTGAACCTGGTAAGGAGTCCAAAACACGGACCGGGTACTAAGGTTGACCAGGGAAAGCAGACAATCCATTGCGCATTGCTGACGCATCAGGATAAATTAGGCGTGGATACCTATAAACAGGCTTATTATATCAACAATCCATTTGTCTTGACAGGCAGCGAATATGATGAAATATCAAATTCATACAGACCTTATGAGACCACCAATGAAACTATTATACTGGAGACAGTAAAAGTTCCGGAAGATGATAACGGAATTATCGTTCGGTATTATAATTGCTGCAATAAAAGGCAATCTGCGAGTATTACAATAGAAGGTTATCGTGCCATTGCGTTTGTTGATATTATGGAGGAAATCATAAGCGATATCGTTGACAATAAGATAACGCTGAATGCTTTTGAGCTTGTCAACATCAGATATGTAAGGAAAGAAAGCAAAGTTTTATCCACATAGGAGTTGAGATTTATCCATTATTAAAGTGTTTTTCAACGGATATAATTCACTCATAGACAGAGAAATACGACAGGGGCGATCGACCTGATTATATGAAGGAGGCACATATGAGATTATCACACAAAAACCTATTGAGGAGAATATGGCGTTATCGAGCTTTATATATCTTTATCCTGCCTGCGGTGATTTGGTATATTATCTTTTGCTATATACCCATGGGTGGTCTCGCCCTGGGATTTAAGGAATTTCACTTTAACATGTCAATATGGGAAAGTCCCTGGGTGGGATTGCGTTATTTCAAGCAATTTATAAATGACAGAATGTTCTTGCCTTTGTTACAAAATACGGTGATGATCAGTCTGCTAAAAATGGTAATCGGGTTTCCGGCACCCATAATATTAGCGTTAATGATTAATGAAGTATCCAATAAGTATTTTAAGAAAACAATTCAGACAGTGACCTATCTTCCTTATTTTGTTTCATGGGTAGTTTGCATTGCGGTTCTGGTTAAATTCATATCACCTCATGATGGCATCATTAACAATATTCTGGTAAATGTGTTCCATAAAGATACGATTTACTTTATGGGAGAAAAAAACTGGTTTTACCCGCTGGTATTATTTACGGACATATGGAAAAATGTCGGGTGGAACTCCATCGTATATCTCTCGGCTTTAACCGGAATTGACCAGCAGTTATATGAGGCGGCAAGCATTGACGGAGCAGGCAAATGGAAAAGTATGCTACATATTACACTGCCCAATATTATGCCAACAGCGTGTATCTTATTTTTGTTAAACATAGGAAATCTTTTGAAGGCCGGTTATGAGCAGATTATTCTTTTGAAGACACCCGGAAACAGTGCTTTGTCCATGATATTAGATACACAGATTATACAGCAGGGAATTCAGCAGGGACGTTATGAATATGCGACAGTTGCAGGGTTGTTCCAAAGCGTCATTGGACTCATCCTGGTTATCATAGTCAACAGAATCACAAAAAAACTGGCTGAAGTATCCCTGTGGTAGAGGATAGGAGATAAGGAATGAAAAGAAAAGGTAAGATACAAATCAGTACGGTTTTAAACTACAGTGCACTATGTCTACTTGGAATGATAACACTATATCCCTTTATTTATATTTTGGTTTTATCCTTTAATGACGGGTATGACACCTTAAAGGGAGGTATTTATTTTTGGCCCAGGGAGATGACGCTTGATAATTATATCAAGGTATTTCAGGATAGCAACATTCTCAATGCATATGGAATCACCATTTTCAGAACGGTTGTTGGAACGGTGGCAGGAACCGTCATGTGCTCCATGTTAGCCTATGCACTTGCCTTTAAGGACATGCCGGGCAGAAAATTCATTGTTTTTTTCTTCTTTTTCACTACGATATTCAGCGGTGGCATGATCCCTTATTACATATTGCTTCGTCAGTTGAATCTTACACAAAGTATATGGGTATATGTTCTGCCGCAAATATACAACTTCTTTAATATCATGCTGCTGCGGACGTATTTCGAAACAATACCGGAGGCGATCGGAGAATCGGCTCGTATCGACGGGTGCGGATACGCAAGAGTTTTTCTGCAAATGTTTCTGCCATTATCAAAACCTGTTTTAGCAACGATTATGCTGTTTTTTGGAGTGGCGCATTGGAATGAATGGTTTACCGGAGCTTATTATGTCCAGAACAAAGATTTATTTCCGGTGGCAACCCTGCTCCAGAATATCCTAAACGAAGCAACCTTTGAAAGTGCAACCTTTGATGCAACCAAAATGAATACGGGTATTGCAACGGCAGTAAGCAGTACCACGCCTGAATCATTAAAAATGGCGTTTATCATGGTTATGACTCTGCCAATTTTATGTGTATATCCTTTTTTACAGAAGTATTTTGTGAAGGGAATCATGATTGGTTCTGTAAAAGGATAATTGGTATTGTATAATCGCCCCAAAGGCAATTATAATAAATTATAGGAGGAAAAGGTATGAAAAAGAGAGTTAGGCAATTAACTGGATTATTACTGGTTATGATTTTCCTGGTATCCACAGTATCGGGTTGTCAGAGCAAGGAAAGTAAGACGTCACAGGATGGAGGTAAATCCGGACAAACACAGAGTAACGCAGGTACTTCGACGGATGCCGGACAAAAGGAAGATGTTACACTTAAGTTTCTGATGTGCTGGAACGGTGCATCAGGTAACGGTATGTCAGATTCGGTGAATAATCTGGTGGCTCAGAAGATTAAAGAAGCGACAGGAGTGTCTCTTGAAATTGAGTATATCACTACGAGTGAAGTAGAACGCCTGAACCTGATGTTTGCTTCCGGAAATATGCCGGATATTGTGAATGCACCATATTGGGGTGGTACTAATGCTGAAACAGTGGCCATTAAAAAGGCTGCCAAGGAAGGACTGCTCTTAGATCTTAATCCATTGATAGAACAATACGGTGAAAATCTGAAATCTGCACTTACAACCGGTATTGCCGTTGGATATAAGGAAAATGATGTGAATGATCCTGAATTTGAAGGAAAGCAGTATGTCCTTCCCCAACAGGCACCTGCTACCAATGAAGATGTACTGAACTGGGGTGGTGGACTGTATTGCAGAAAGGATATCCTGGATGCTTTAAATATTGATCCGGCAAGTATAACTTCCGCAGATGCCCTTTATGACTTAATGAAGAAGATTAAAGAGGGTGGATTTAAAGATATCAATGGGAAGGATGTTATTCCTGCCGGTGCATGGGGAGACGGTTGGGATTATGTAGAGTTCTGGCGACCTTTCCGTCAGGACCGCAGAGAAGAATTTGACTATATTGACGGCAAGTTCGTATATCGTGCGAATAATCCGGCAGTAGATGAACGCGTACTGTATATGAGAAAGCTGATATCAGAGAAATTATTTGATCCGGAGTGTTTACGCCAATCCGATACACAGGGGAAGGAAAAGATGGCAACAGGCCGTGTGGCAATCGTCGGCAACCATTATTTTCATATCAGAGATTTTATGAATTCCACACTTTATAAGACCAATCCTGAAATGCAGTATATCGCCATAGGACCGCTGCCCTGGTCAGACGGTAAAAAGACGGTAGTAGAGATGCCGGATCGTAACGGTACGCCGGTAATGTTCCTTCCAAGTACATGCAAGAATCCGGAGGCTGCAATTAAAGTCCTGAATTATATTAATTCAGAGGAAGGCCAGCTCCTTGCCTATTACGGTGTTGAGGGTGAGCAATATGAAATGGTAGATGGAAAACCCAGAATGAAACAGGAGTGGCTTGATAAATATAAGGAAAATCCGAAGGAACTCCAGGAGATGGGCATCAGAACTACGTTCACAGACATGATTTGCCTGGACAAGAGATTAAGCGCATTTGGCGAACTGCAGCCCGGTGATGCAGATAACCCGGATGTATGGTATGAACAGGCGAAATCCGTGCGTCAGATAGAGTTTTTGTCAGGATACACCATTAAAGATGTGACAAATAATTATCCGAAAAAGGATGAGATTAGTTCTCTGATCGACTGGAATGCGTACCGGGATGCCACTGAGCGTGCATATTTTGCAGATTCTGATGAGGAAGCATTAAAAATCCTTGAGGATTTCCGCAAGCAGCTTCGGGATGGAGGTATTACAGAATATGAGGAATGGGTAACACAGGAAATGCAGAAACCGGAATACGCGGATTATATTTATTAATATAGTTGAGATAGAATATTTTATTTAAAGTATATGGGCAGAAATGGTTACCAAACTAGACGTTGGTAGCCTTTCTGTGCTAAACTTTATAGTGCTGCCAGTTGAACCATTACTCGTGAGGTGACATGAAAACCATGAAAGCAATCAAAAGAATGATATTGTCTCTATATCAGGACACTCCGATAGTCCGTAAATTTATGTTTTCGTCCTTTGTCCTTAGTCTGATTCCGCTGATATTGATGTCCCTATTGTTCTATAGTCGTTTTAGGCAGATTATGCGTAATGAAGTAGCCTCCTCCTATGAACTGGTAGCATCTCAGTATGGATCCAATCTGGAAAATAAAATCAATATCTACAATAACTTAATTGATTCGATTGTGGTCAATGGCACGCTGCAGAATGTGTTTTCGAAGCAGGATGAATATAGTATGAGGGATACGATTGATGTCTGGAGATTATTCTATCGTGAAATCGATAATTTGATCTATGCAAAAAATCCACAGGAGATTTACAGCATCATGCTTTATGCAAAAGGTGATAACTTTCCAAGAGACGGTATGCACCTGAGTAACTATAAACAGGTGGAGGAGGAAGATTGGTTTATCGAGACCTTTCGACAAAGAAAGCCTTTTTATTATTATCAGCGTAAAATAGAGGCATTAAATATTGACTTGGTATCATTTGTAAAGTTTATACCTAATTTGAATGGGAATACGTATACACAGGAATTGGGATTGATTAAAATTGATTTGCTGGCACAGGAGTTTTTTGGCGTAACTCAGAAGAGCTCCGCTATGGAATCGTATGATTTGTTTGTTCTGGATTCGCAGGATAAGATAATCTACACGAATTCAACCCAGGAATTTCCTGAGGAAGAACTGGCAGGTACGCTTCAACAATCCAAAGTACAGTCCGGACATATCATATTAAGTTCAAAATATAATAACCGCATTGCTGTTGTTGATCAGAATAACAGCTGTAATTGGAAGGTATGTCTTATGTTTCAGAACAACAAATTGGATCAGAAGTTTAATGATACCTATGTATTTATTTTTATGATATTGTTGATGATGCTGGCATTTATGATATTACTGACCTTCTTATTCACAACTGCTTATTCCAGGAGAACCAACCAACTGATCAGGAAGATAAGAAATTTAGGGAAAGGGGATTTGATTGTCGAGGATGTAATCCATGGCAATGATGAAATCGGAACAATTGACGCCGCATTTAATCATATGATCCTAAGCTTGAATGAGCAGATTGACAAGAACTATATTCAATGGATCGCCATGCAGGAAGCAGAATTAAAGGCCTTACAGCTTCAGATTAATCCTCATTTCTTGTATAATACGTTGGAGTCCATCAGCGGTATGGCATCCGTTAAGGGATGCTCCGATATTAGCAAAGTCAGCGAAAAACTGGGTATGATGTTCCGTTATAGTATTAACAAAAGCGGAACGGAACTGGTTACACTGAATGAAGAAATACAGCACGTAATGAATTATTTTTATATACAGAATGTCCGGTTTGGTGATACCATAACCCCGATCATTGAGATATCCGATGACTTGAAAAAATGTAAGATTCCGCGTTTTATCCTGCAGCCTATTGTTGAAAACTCAATTATTCATGGCTTTGCGGGAAATAAGCGGCAGGGTTGTATTGAAATATCTGCATCTGCCGTAGAAAGTAATCTTATCATTGATATTTATGACGATGGAGTGGGAATGAGTGAAACGCAGGTGAATGATTTAAATGAATATATCAATAAAATAAAAACTAATTTACACGAGGAGCATAGAAGCATCGGAGTCAAAAATGTTAATACACGTATTAAGCTAATGTTTGGAGAACAGTATGGCCTGCAGATCCGCAGCAAACCATCAGCAGGTACCCAAGTTCGCATTATATTGCCGCTAAATAGTCGGATGGAGGGAAAAAATGTACAAAGTATTAGTGATTGATGATGAACAATGGATCAGAAAAGGAATTGTATCTAAGCTGATAAACCAGGGATTTCAATTTGACTGGATCAATGAATCAGAGGATGCGGAAACAGCACTTGTTTTTATAAAGGAAAATCGGCCGGATATCGTGATCACAGACATTCGTCTTCCGGAGATGAGCGGAATTGATTTGATTCGGGAGATTAAAAAGGAATATGATGAAGTACAAGTTATTATTATCAGCGGCTATGCGGAGTTCCAATATGCGGAGCAGGCATTGAATATGGGGGTTGGCAGTTATTTGCTGAAGCCGGTGCCGGAAGAGGATCTCGCAAAAGCAATGAAACATGTTATAGTGAATATTGAAAAGCAAAAAGAAATTAATCAAATGGAAACAAGAAAGAAACGCCTGGAAGAGAGCAATGAAACACTGGTTCTGGAACGTGCTGTCAACAAGGTCTTTCATAGCAGAAATGAGGCCGGCGGAATCGATGAACCTGTGCGGTTTTGTCCTATGGGTGAGGATAAAGAGCACCATTATATGCTGCTGCTTATTCACGTTGACAGCTCCAGCTATTCCGACTCGGCCTTCAAATATGAGGATATTGGACTGATCAAATATGCAATCAAAAATATTGCCGATGAAATGCGACAGGGTAATAATTTTGTGGTAATGGATAATCTTAAGGATGTAACACAGGTTATGATTGTTATTGCGCATCCGTATGCAGAAGAACTTCAACGTTTGTGCAAAACTTTTGCATATGACCTGTATGGTAAGATTATTAAATATGTTGCCATCTCTGTTACCATTGCTATCAGTGGCGTCTGTAATGAAATATCGCAGGAAATCTACAAACAGGCGATGTCGGCGTTTAATATGAGGCTGATAAACAACAGCAGGATATTCAGTTATGACAGGATTGATTATAATACTAAATTTGAACTGGCAGAGCATCAATTGCGGCTATTGGAGAGACATATTACATTAGGGGACTATAAGAACATAAAAATTATATTACAGGATATTTTTTCCTATGAGAATCTTCGTAATCGTAAAGCGGAGTACATTAAGAGCATCTATTATGAAATTATTCGTATTATTCTGAAAAATTTCAGTATTATGGAGGATACCGATAGCAGTCTTGCTATTCAACGCCTGCTTACTGATGAAATAATCGAGCGTTCGGATCATCCCCAGCAGATCGTTGATTATCTGTATCACACTGTGACACAAATTCTTAAGGAAGATAAGAACACAAACGTTAATTGCCGTGAGATTATAGGAAAAGCAAAAGAATATATCAATAGAAATTATGTGAAAGAGATCACGGTAAAAGACCTGGCTAGTCATTTTTCTGTGAATCCTAATTATTTCTCGACAGTTTTTAAACAGGAGACGGGCATCACTTTAACGAACTATCTTAAAGATACCCGCATTGAAAAAGCTTGCGACTTACTAAGAAATACACAGAGCACAATTCATGAAATCGCGCAGATTGTGGGCTATGAAGATACACAATATTTTTACAGGGTATTCAAGAAGACATTAGGAATTACCCCGCTGGAATATCGAAACAAGGAATAGAGCGGTTCTTCCAAACTCAGCTGTGCTATTATCACCAAAACATTACAAAGTATTTATGGAGCTATAAATTTACTTTTTATTGTTATAGGTCTATTTGCTTAATATTAAGAGGACAATAGCCTCAGCTTTTATTCTTGTAAATGAAAATAAAAATAGTATAATTATTACATAAGATAAGGGATGTTTGATAGATATTTTGCAGGGAGGGGTTTTAATGGGGATCAGATTTAGACACAGCATAGCATTAGTGAGAGATATAGAGGAGTCAAAGCATTTTTATAAGGATATCTTAGGACTTTCTATTATACGGGACTTTGATGTTTTTGTTCTGTTCCAAAACGATTTTGCAATTCATAGGGCAGATTTATTCTATGACTACATAAATAAACCTTATCATGGTGAAAAGATGGGTCACGATAATGTGGACTTTTATCTGACGACATCAGAGCTGGAACATGTAAGCGCTAGACTGAAAGAGAATAAGGTCGTCTTTATCCATGAGATCAAGCAGATGGATTGGGGAGAGAAGGTAATACGGATCTACGATCCGGACGGGCATATTCTGGAAATTGGAGATGCTGATTAATCTACATTGGAGTCGGGGCATCATTTAATACAATTGTAATTAGGAATTATTATAATTAGCTACCCGTTTTCTCATCGGCGTTCCTTTAAAAACTTTGAAAACTTTTGGTAAAAATATTTGACAAGTAAAATAAATGGTGGTATTCTACACTTAATTTTACAAGCAAAGGCTATGAAGAGAAATAGTAAATGTTATTAGAGTCACAGAGAGAAGATGGTGGTGCGAATCTTTACAAAGATAACATGGAAGCAGTCTTGGAGCCATGAATCGAACAGAGAAATCTTAGTAGACTTCATCGGGGATTCCGCCGTTAAAAGGAAACTGGTATCAGGCAATGTAGTTCATTGCCCCGTACTAAAAGAGTGCAAGTTTTCACTTGAAATTAGGTGGTAACACGGACATAAGAGTTCGCCCTAAGCTGAATTTATTCAGCTTGGGGCTTTTTTAATACAAAAAATGATCAAGAGAGGAGTTTTACAATGACAGCACAAGAATTAAGGAGAATGCATGTTGAATTTTTTAAGAAGAGAGGACATTGTGAAATCGCCTCAGCTTCATTGCTCCCAGACAACGATCCGACGGTACTGTTTACTACTGCGGGTATGCATCCATTGGTTCCATACTTGTTGGGTGAAAGCCACCCGCAAGGAAAATGTCTCACTAACATTCAAAAATGTATAAGAACATGTGATATTGATGAGGTTGGAGACGACACACATCTTACTTTCTTTGAGATGTTAGGAAATTGGTCGCTGGGAGATTATTTTAAAAAAGAGTCTATTTCGCTCAGTTTTGAATTTTTGACAACTGTTCTGAATATTCCGATGGAACGTCTTGCTGTTACTGTATTTAGCGGTGATGTAATGTTTGAACGAGATGAGGAGACGGCTAAGATATGGAATTCTAAGGGATTGGCAGATTGTCAGATATTTTATTATGATAGAGAGGAAAACTGGTGGGGACCGGCAGGTGTGACAGGGCCATGTGGTCCGGATACTGAGATATTCTATGATATGGGTAAGGAGCCATGTGGGGACATGTGCGGGCCGGCCTGTCATTGCGGCAAATACGTTGAGATATGGAACAATGTTTTCATGGAATATAACAAAAATAGAGATGGTACTTTTGAACCACTGGAAAATAAAAATGTGGATACCGGAATGGGTATGGAAAGAGTTCTGACAATTATAAATGGTAAGGATAATGTATATGATACAGAGTTATTTATCCCTGTCATGAATCAGTTGGAAAGTTTAACTGATACTCCATATTCAGAGGAAACGAAAAGGGATTTTCGCATCATATGTGAGCATTCCAGAGCTATAACATTTATACTTGGTGACCGAAAACATATTGCACCTTCAAATTCTGAACAGGGATACATTTTAAGAAGATTGATTAGGCGAGCTATAAGATTAATCAAGAAGTATGATTCTCCTGAAAATACACTTTCTGATTTGGTAAGTGTAATCATAAACCAATATAAGGAGGTGTATAACGAGTTGGGTGAAAATCAAAAATTTATTTTGGATCAAATAGAAAAGGAGTCTTGCCTATTCAAAAATACACTTGACTCCGGTTTGAAAAAGGCAGAACGATACTTTGCGATGCTTCAAAAAGATGAGTTACTAAATGGGGAGCTGGCATTTAAATTATATGATACCTTTGGGTTTCCTATTGAATTTACCATGGAATTAGCTGACGAGCGCGGAGTTAAAGTAGACATTGTCGGTTTTGAGGAAAGATTCAAAGAGCATCAGGAGAAATCAAGAAAAGGTGCTGAGGGTAAATTTAAAGGCGGTCTGGCAGATTCCAGTATTCAAACAACACGGCTTCATACAGCTACGCATCTGCTGAACGGCGCATTAAGAAAGGTACTGGGTGAAGATGTATTTCAAAGAGGCAGTAATATAACAGAAGAAAGATTACGATTTGACTTTTCATTTGATCGTAAGCTAACGGAAGATGAGCTAAATGAAGTCGCCAGAATTGTAAATGAAGCAATTGATCATCATATTGATGTGATTTGTGAGGAGATGACGATAGATGAGGCTAGAGCTTCCGATGCGATCGGAATCTTTGACAATAAGTATGGTGACAGAGTTAAGGTTTATACGATTCAAGGTTATTCCAAAGAAATTTGTGGGGGACCTCATGCTTCCAATACAAGCGAATTGGGTCAATTTGTAATACTAAAGGAAGAATCTTCATCGGCTGGTGTCAGAAGAATTAAGGCAAAAATTTTACCGCACTTTCTTTTTGAATGAATTTCTGAAGCTCCGGCCAGGCGAAACATTTGGTAAAAAATAGATAATTATATTGATATTACTTAAATTGTAATTTAAAATGTAAATAAAAACGAATGCTTTTGTTTGGTTGATTTTGTATACAAACCTTCCTATGTAGCTTCTAGGGACATAACTACACAGGATTTTCTTGATAATAGCTTCAAAATCTTCTGAAACGCAATCTTACTATAAGGGGGTTGCCTATGAAAAAAATACTCATATTATATTTTTCGGGGGTTGGCGCAACAAAAAAAGTTGCAGAGTATATGTATATTTCTTTGTCGCAAAGTTGCACAGTAGATAAATTTTCAATGGAAGAAAGTGCTGTTCTAAATTTGGACAATTATGATGCTTTGGTTATTGGGTTGCCAGTATACCATGCTGCTCCCCCCCATACCGTTACCGATTATTTACTTAATATGTACCCTCACAAAAAGGGAATTCCAGTATTTATTTTTAATACACGCACTGTATTGGCGTGTAATACTAATCGCATTTTAGCGAAGCTAATACGAAAGAAGAATATTGTCACTATTATGGATAAGGAATATCGTAGTCCAGCAAGCGATGGTTCACTTATAGTACCATTCGTTCAAAGATTTTTTGAATTTGAAAAAGACCTGCAAAAAAAGATTACTTTAGATTGTACGATGTTCTTAAAGTTATTGCAGAGCGATAATTTACAAGGGTATATTCCTCGTTTTCGGTTTAGCAGTATTATGAATGCGCCTAATAAATTAGCAGGACAACTTATCACTCTCAAGATATATCTTCATCGGGATAGGTGTGTTAAATGTGGTAATTGTATTGAAAACTGCCCTCGCAATGCGTTGAAAAAAGATGAAAATAACTATCCTGTAGTTACAAGAAAAAGCTGTGAGAATTGCTATCGCTGTATTCATCATTGTCCCGCGAAGGCGCTTTCGTTAAGTAAGCGAACAGTTCCGAAAAGATTACTCAACCATTAATTTGGCAGAAGAAATAATTCACTTAGGTTTTGTGCCTTTTCTTTTTTCTTTCTCATTATTTCTCCCTCAACTTAACAACCTTAGCAGCACTTCGCCTGCGGCTGTCTTCAATCGCGGCATAGTGCTTCTTTGTCGTATTGACATCCCGGTGTCCAAGTACATCGGCAACCAGATAGATATCACCGGTTTCCCGGTACAGATTGGTACCATAGGTGCTGCGAAGTTTATGGGGCGTGATAGTCTTTAATTTCGTCACCATGGAGGAATATTTTTTTACCAGATTTTCTACGGAGCGTACATTCAATCGCTTTTGCTGCATCGAAAGAAAGAGTGCATTGGTACTGCCGTCCGCAGCCACCATCTGTCCACGTTCTCCTAAATATTCAAGCAAAGCATCCCTGACCTCTTCTCCAAAATATACGATGACTTCATAACCGCCTTTTCGTCGGATCTTAATACCATTATTATCAAAGTCCACATCATTGATATCAAGCCCCACACATTCAGAGACACGAATTCCGGTTCCCAGAAGCAGTGTCATAATTGCCAGATCCCGGAGCTTTGTCTTGGCATGATAGCGTTGCTGGGTCTGGGTCATGCTTTCACCGTTTTCCACTTCGTCCAATAATTTGGCTACTTCATCGATTTCCAGACGAACGATTTCTTTGTCGTGTAACTTTGGTACGGCGATCAGGGAAGCCGGATTTGTCTGGATCATTTCCTTTTGAAAGAAATATCTGTAGAAGCTGCGAAGGGAGACGAGCTTGCGCTTCTTACCCTTCTCGGTGTTTAAGCGTTCTTTGTCTTCCGACCTGTAATAGGACAGGTACTCCAGATATTCTTCTATATCTATCGCCTTAATCTGATCCAGTAGCTCTATCTTAATATCCGGAATTGGGGTATTTTTTAAAGCCGGATTGGTGGAAATAAGAAATTCAAAAAATACATGCAGATCATAAGCATAAGCGATTCTGGTACGAGATGAAGTAGTGGGTTCGATTCCCCGAAAGAAATAACCGCAGAATCTTGGCAGACCTCTCATTAATTCACGGAGCTTCTCTGCATTTTCTATATTAACCTGATCGTGATAATTACGTTCCGCCATAATAACCTCCCTTACCGCTTTCACGGTCTATGTATTCTTGGTGAAAATCGCTTGAATGCTTTTTAACCGTTAAAAAGCATTTCTTGTAATTTATTTTTTTCCTTACTTAATATAATACAGAATCAATATAAATCAACCTGTCCTTTTCCTAAAGTCATGTTTGTGCCTGATTCGTAAAAACTCGAACAACTACTTAAAACTTGGGTAGTTGCCGGCAATCGGAACAGGAACAAAAGGATACATACCTCCTAAATATTATACAGAAAATAGTGGACATAATCAATGAACAAATCCTTTGATTGTATAGATTCTGTAAATGATCTTTTTGCAGATGATGGAAAGGAGTAGCTGTCTGAGATCATTTTATCCAGTATTTCCTGTCAGAAGATGATATATATGACATAAAAAAGATTTTCCCAATATATTGAATTAGGATTCATGCGCCTAAAGTGGATGTGAAGATTGGGAGCATATAATAATTATGGAGGTGTGGGAGATGAGGTGTCCATATTGTAATCATGAAACAGAAGCCGGTTATATTAATGTTGATGGATTGTTCGGTACTGTCTGGGAGAAGGAGGGAGAAGAGTTATATGAAATTTTTGGACAAGGCTTGTAACACGCTATCCGCACAGACAGAACAATTGCCTGATCAATATACAGTTATAATACAGGTACTTCTCTATGGATAAAGTACCCAATTTGTAATCTGCAATTAGGATCAGGCAATTTCTGATGGAGAATCTACAGGTGTTTGTTATTTCGCAAGACAGGATACAAGAGCCGCTTCCATAATCTCAAAGCCTGCTTCTAACTGCTCGTCGGTAACTACCAACGGGCTTAAGAAACGGATGACATTGTTATAGGTTCCGGCGCCTTCAATGATAAGGCCCTTCTTTGCACATTCTGATACCAGTTGTGCTGCCAGCTCTTTGTTCGGTTCCTTCGTTTCTTTATTTTTGACGAATTCGATGCCGAGCATTACGCCGATTCCACGAACGTCGCCGACCTCTTCATATTTTTCTTTCCAAGCACCAAACCTTGCAAAGCATTTCTCTGATATGACAAGGGCACGGTCACAGAGTTTTTCTTTCTCAATAATCTCGATTACCTTCAGAGCGGAAGCACAGGCTACGGCATTGCCGCCATAGGTTCCACCGATGGTTCCGGGTATTACGCCTTCAAAGATTTCTTCTCTTGCGGTCACGGCAGAGAGCGGGAGACCACCGGCGATGGATTTGGCTGTGGCCAGAATATCGGGAGCACAACCGGCCTCTGCCCAATATTCAGAGGTAAACATCTTACCGGAGCGGCCAAAGCCGCACTGAACTTCATCTACGATTAAAAGGATACCGTACTCATCACAGATCTTTCTTACCGCCTTTACCCATTCAATAGGAGCAGGAACAAAGCCGCCTTCCCCCTGAACAGGCTCAACTACGATGGCAGCCACATATTCTGCGGGAGAGGATTCTTCAAAAACACTCTTAAGACGACCTACATAATAATCAATGGCTTCCTGTTCGGTCATGCCCTTTGGACTGCGATATAGGTAGGGGAATTCTGCCCGGTATACGCCGTCAGGGAAGGGACCCATACCAACGGAATATGCTTTCTTGGAGGTCATGGTCATGGTGAGCATGGTTCTTCCGTGAAATCCACCGGAGAATACGATGATATTCGGACGTTTGGTGTAACCCTTTGCGACCTTCACCGCATTTTCGTCTGCTTCGGCACCGCTGTTGGCAAACATGGTACGTTTTTTATCCCCTCTGACAGGGACGATCTGATTCATCTTCTCTGCAAGGGCGATATATCCTTCGTGGGTAACAATGTTCATCATTCCATGAAAGAAGAGTTCGGCCTGATTCTTAACGGCTTCAATCACCTCCGGCTGGCTGTAGCCCACATTCATTACGCCTACACCGCCGACCCAGTCCAGAAAGAGATTACCGTCCACATCTTCGATCATGGCACCTTCGGCTCTCTTGATAACAACGGGATAGGAACAGCGGATCGCACTGGGAACGGCTTGGTTTCTTCGGTCTATTATGGCCTGTGCCCTGGGTCCCGGCAGCACATCAGTAATAATTTTGGGTAATGCATCTTTTAACATAACAAATCCTCCTTAATATATGTGAATAGAGTAATTACAGGCTGCATTTCATAACTTATGGAAAGAGAACTCCATAGCGCAGGGCGTTCCGAGCAGGGATTGTAATTACTTGTATCTGGATCTTCGAATGCAGGAGAGTCCCTGTATAAACAAAGTACCGGGGATTTGGGCCCCGGCGCTCTGTTAAGGAATCTATTTATTTCATATGAGAAATCAGCTTATTCATACAGGGTCTCATAGATCTGATGCACCTGTTCTCTGGACAGTACAACATAGTTGTTGGCCATTAACCGGCCCTGTTTTTCCATAACGGTTGTGGTGAAATCCTCTATCAGCGATTTGGTTACGCCGTATTCACTCAGCGGCTTTTTCGGAATCAGATGATTGAAAAGAGCTTCTAATTCATCGTAAACGTTATCGGCAGCACAGTGAAGAATTTCTGATAAGAACTGATTTAATTGCTCCAGCTTTCCGTTTGGGTCCAGCTGCTGATACATATGGAATACACCGGTGAAGATGGAGTAATTGGCTTCTCCGTGAGGAACATGAAACATTCCGCTTAAGGGATAGCTCATGGCGTGTACAGCGGCAGTTCCGGCATTGCCGAAAGCAATTCCGGCATAAGTACTGGCAATCAGAAAATCCTCCATGAGGGGAGCGATATCCGCTGCTTCATTCGTGACAAGGGAATCGGCTTTCCGGTTCATCTTGTTTGATACGATGGTTTGATACCCCTTTAGAATCATTTCCATTGCCGTCCTGGAATAGAGCTCGGTAAAAGGACTGGCCTTTGGCGACAGGTAGGATTCAATGGCATGAATAAAGGCATCGATGGAGCTGGTTGCAAAGAATGGGAAGGGGAGCTTATCTAAGAGCTCCGGAATCAGTACCGCATAATCCGCAAAGAGTTCATTGACAGCAAGACCCAGCTTGGTATGACGGGATACAATCTCAAGAATCGAGATATTCGTTACCTCACTGCCGGTTCCGCAAGTTGTCGGAACAAGGATTAACTCCCTGCACTTCTCAAACTCCAGTTTATGATCAAATAAATCAAGGACGGGTGAGATATTCTTGAGCGCAAATAGTTTAGATACGTCGAGGATGGAGCCTCCGCCAATGGCGATAACACGATGATAGTCTATGTCTTTGATGTCTTGATACATGGCTTCCACCATCTCATCATTTGGTTCGCCGTTTCCGTAACTTCTCATATTAATAACAGTTACAGGAAGCTTGAATTGTTCAAAATAATCCCGGTAGATATGAGAGCTGGTGATGATTAAGTCTCCCTGACCGATCTGAAAAGCGTCACAGAAGTCCTTACAATGATCAAATTGCTGAATCGTTGTTTTTAGTTGAAATTGTTTCATTTAAAGCCACCTTTCAAAAAAAGATGCCATGAAATCTTATGCATTTTTCTTACCTTTATAACGAATGTTTTTTGTTGTGTTGTTGAATTTGCCGTAATCATAGCACAAACAAATCCAGTAAACAACGTCAAATAGCATAAAAAATATTAAGAAATTTGTGCTGGACAACCAAAAACGAAATGCTTATAATAGTAAGAAATCAATGTCAGGAGTGAAATCAATGGCGGTTACAATCAGAGAATTATATCAGGATACCAGACAAAAATATAAGCTGGAACTATTGTCAGGTAAGGAAAGTCTGGATCATATGGTAAGCTGGGTTCATCTAACGGAGGATACCTCCACCACAGACTTTATCCGTGGGAATGAGCTGATTATAACCACAGGACTTGGTGCGAAGGATGAATACTGGCTGGAGCATTTCATAGAAAGTCTGCTGCAATACAAAGCCATCGGGTTGATTGTAAATGTGGGAACCTACATCAGCGTGATACCAAATCATACCATAGAATTTTGCAGGAAGCATCAGTTTCCCTTGTTCCAGATGCCCTGGGAAATTCATCTGGTAGATATCATGCAGGAATATTGTAACCGGATATTAACAGCGGAGCAGATCGATCTGAACGAATCCAAACTATTCTTAAATATTTTGACGGCGCCGGAGAACCGGTCTGTATATGAAGGATTTCTCGAACAGAACGGTTATGATATCAACGGAACATACTGCGTGGGGGTGATCCACCGGAAAGATGAAGGAAAATCCGACCGGGACTTTTTGTTTCGCAAGATCCGGATATCCATCAATAATATATGGAACCGGTCACCGCTGCATTACACCCTTTTACAACATAATAAGGATATATTAATTATTATGCATGGACAAAAGAAGGATCAATACAGGAAGCACTTCCAAAGTCTATGGTTAGGTTTACATAAAGATTTTATGTCGTATCATTTGCGGATGAGTGTGGGGCCTGTGATTCAGGATGCACAGAATCTGGTGAAGAGTTATCGCAGAGGGAAATCGGTGCTTAAGATGAAGAAATATGGGGAGGAGAATCTGATTTTTTATGAGGATATCGGCATTGATAAGATTCTGCTCGGTGTGGATGATAAACTGGTATTGGCTGATTTGTATGAGGAAACCCTGGGACCCTTACTGGCATATGATCAGATCCATGGGACGCAGTTTATGGAGATTCTGCGGTTGTATCTGCAGTATAATTCCAGTGTTCAGGCGGTGGCGGAAGCCACCTATACCCATCGCAATACAATTAATTACCGTATGAAGAAAATCAGAGAGATCCTGGGATCAGAGCTGGAGGAAACCGAGGAGCGCTTCCGATATCAGCTGGCGTTTCATATCGGAAATATTCTGGAGGAAGAAGAATGAGGGGATTATAGTAAATTAATTTTTTTGAAAATAGGGATTGACATTCAAATCAAAGGATGCTAAGATATGCAACATCAAGAAAACGAAATGTGAGTTCCATAAAGCTCAAATACAAAGATGTATTAGGACGATTGATCGCCTTAATGCATTTTTTTGTTTCCTTTTTTGATCCTGCTCCTTAGACAGGAACAGTGGAATATGCTTTTGAATTCTTATCTAAACTGTCTTACCTTAATGCTTACCGTAATAAAAATGTGAATGTTGAATTGTTGAAATGTCATGAAGCAGACAGAACCTGATACTCGTAAAATGACAACTGAATAGGATATATTAGAATGTAAAGGGGCACGGATTATTAATGGTGTCTCTTTTTTTATTAAGGGGGCAGACCAATGGAGGATAAGAAACTGGATTGTATCATTAGAATTTATCAGTTGAACAAAAGCTTTGGAAGTCTGGAGGTTTTAAAGGATATCAGTTTCCAGGTAGAACGTGGTGAAGTTGTTACCATCATCGGTCCCTCCGGATCTGGCAAAAGTACATTGCTGCGCTGCATGAATCTTTTGGAGATACCATCCGGCGGTACCATGTATTATAAGGATATTGATATACTTGATGCATCTACAGACAGCAGAATATTAAGACGCAATGTCGGAATGGTTTTTCAACGGTTTAATCTTTTTCCTACAAAAACAGTTCTGCAGAATGTGACAATGGCTCCTGTTAGAATAAAGAAGAAAAGCAAAACCGAAGCGAAAGAAAAAGCGATGGAGTTGTTAAAGAAAGTTGGATTGTCTGATAAAGCCGATGCTTATCCGAGAATGTTATCCGGCGGACAGCAGCAAAGAGTTGCAATTGCAAGGGCACTGGCCATGGAGCCGGAGATGTTGCTTTTCGATGAACCTACTTCAGCACTTGATCCGGAGCTGGTGGGCGATGTATTGAATGTAATGAAGGATTTGGCAAAGGAAGGAATGACGATGGTAGTTGTTACCCATGAGATGGGATTTGCCAAAGATGTTTCGGACCGGGTTATCTTTATGGATAAGGGATACATTGTGGAAGAAGGCGTACCGGGAGAGATCTTTGGAAATCCGAAGAACGACCGGACCAGAGATTTCCTGGCAAGAGTATTATAATTACAACAGGAAGGCAGTGACCGCGATGAAGAAATACAATACCGATACATCAAAGGTATTGCATGATGCAGCAAAAAAATACGTTGTGAACGGAGCGGGAAGCTCTTTTCATATCCCTTCCTATCGCAGTTATCCCATCTGCATGGAATGTGGAGCGGGAAGTAAGCTCTATGATGTGGATGGTAACGAATATATTGATTATGTTGCAGGATTTGGTCCCATGTTATTGGGCTATTGTCCCAAAGCCGTTGATCAGGCGGTTCGTGATCAGTTAAACTTAGGCACCCACTTTGCGGCACCAAACAAAGGAATGGCATTGCTTGCCAGAAAGCTGGTAGAAATTATTCCTTGTGCCCAACGGGTATCCTTTCAAAATTCCGGATCCGAAGTGGTAATGTACGCGCTTCGTCTTGCAAGAGCTTATACCGGAAGATATAAAGTAATTAAATTTGAAGGGCAGTATCATGGCTGGTCGGATGAAGAGAAGATCAGTATCGATGCCAACCGTCTGGAAGAATTGGGGGATCGCAAGAACCCGAATAAAATTATTCATTCCAAAGGGCAGAGATTAAGCTCTGCTGATGATCTGATTGTGCTTCCCTGGAATGATCTTCAGGCAGTGGAAGAGGTCATCTTGTTATATCAGGATGAGATCGCAGCCATCATTATGGAACCGATCATGTGTGATTCCGGACCGATCTTTCCGGCGACGGGTTATCTGGAAGGAATCAGAGCACTTACGCGTCAGCATGACATTGTACTTATCTTTGATGAGGTTATTACTGGGTTTCGATGTGCGCTTGGCGGCGCACAGCAGTATTACGGCGTGACACCGGATCTATCCACCTTCGCCAAGGCAATCAGTTCCGGTTATCCCTTTGGCGTTGTGGCAGGCAGACAAGAAATTATGGAATGCGGAATACAGGCATCCGGTACCTTTAACGGCAATCCCATAGGTGCGGCAGCGGCACTGGCAACCATTGAAGAGCTGCAGCGGCCGGGTACTTATGAACAATTACAGGAAATAGGCGATTTACTGACAGAAGGCTTCTTAGCACTTGGTGATAAATACAAAATAAAGGTATTTGCAAAAGCGATAGGAGCAATCTTTTCATTATATTTTGGTTATGATCATAATCCCGAGGATTTCAGAGACTGGCTGACCAAAGCAGATGTTAAACTTTATCAGAAATTTATATCCGGCTGTGAAAGTTATGGTGTTCGATTTACAGACCGGAGAGGACGGCAATATCTGTCTACGGCTCATACAAGAGAAGATGTGAGAAAGACCCTGGAAGTAGCAGATCAGGTTCTGTCCGAGATATTATAATCCGCCCGTCTCAAAGAGGCGTAGTAGATTTCATATGAAATAAGGAGGAAGTTATATGAAAAAACAGATAAAATTATTGGTGATATTCGTTGTACTTATATTCGCTTTAGCAGGCTGCGGCAAGAAAGAGACTCCTGCAAATAGTTCTGATTCCGGTAAGGATGCTGCAACAGCAACCCCGGCGGCAGATGAGGCTACCCCCACAGAAGGACAGGAAGACAGTGGAGAACCTGTCAGTGAGACATTAAAAAAACTAAGGGATCAGGGATATATTACCATTGGTTCCAGTAATGATGCACCACTATCTTATGTCGATGTTGCTACCGGAGAATATACCGGTGTTGACGGCGAGATTTTCAAGGACCTGATGAATCGTCTTGGTGTCCCGGAAGTTCGTATGAAGACAGTGGCTTTTGACAGCTTGTTATTAGAGTTAAATAATAAATCCATCGATATGGTAGTAG
Organism: Bacillota bacterium; assembly: GCA_023439505.1. Taxonomy (GTDB): domain Bacteria; phylum Bacillota; class Clostridia; order Lachnospirales; family Lachnospiraceae; genus Mobilitalea. Next base: position 283,534 of record JAEXNR010000007.1, on the reverse strand, counting down.
ATGCTATGTATATTAAGCCGGAACGTCAGGAAATTGCTTTGTTTACCAATGTATGGTATTCAGAGGGTGACGGACTGATTGTAAAGAAAGATTCTGAGATCAAGGGATTGGATGATTTAAAGGATAAGAATGTAGCCGCACAGAAAGGTACTGCATTCCTTGAAATCGTACAGGGATGGAAAGACCAGGGATTGATCAAAACCTTAACCATCATGAACTCTCAGGCAGAGTTAATGCTGGCGGTTAACACAGGTAAGGTAGATGCATGCGTCACCGACTCCATTATTGCCGGATTTTCCATTACACAGGATTCCAGTCTGGATCTGAAACTTGCCGAGAATTATGAAAGAGCCTCTACCGGTAAGATTGGTGCAGCGGTTAGATTTGAAGACGCAGACTTCTGTAAGGAAGTAAATGATACGTTGGATGCAATGAAAGAAGATGGTTCCTTAATGAAATATCTGGAACAGTATGGAATGGATGCAAGTGCCTTCGTAAGCGTAGAAGACGGACAGACCGTGCAATAGAGTAAATTGCAGACCGGAAGGAACCGTTCGGGTTATCGCATGAACCAAAAGAAACCGGAGGTGTAATATATGGAAATACTGAAAAGGCTGAACTTTCAAAAAGCCGCCGCATATCTGATTCCTTCCCTGGGTAAGGGCCTTGGCCTGGTGGTGCAGGTAACAATTCTTGCATTTGTAATCGCCATTGCACTTGGACTGTTAATTGCAATCGGAAGGATCAGTAAACATAAAGTTTTAAAAGCATTTCTGACATTTGTGATAGAGCTGGTAAGAGGAACGCCCTTACTGGTACAAATCGTCTACATGTATTATGTAATGCCGTTATTAGTTGATATTGTAATTCAACTATCCGGGTTTGACATAAGATTTGAGATAAGTCCTATTGTTGCGGGTATCCTTGCATTGGGGATTAACTATAGCTGTTATCTGTCAGAAGTTATCCGCGGTGCCATCTTAACCCTGGATTCAGGGCAAATGGAAGCTGGACTTGCATTAGGATACGGAAAGTCTCAGGCTTTGTTCCTGATCGTACTTCCGCAGGCGATGAGAAATGTAATACCTACCTTTGGTAATTACCTCATCATGATGATTAAGGACACCTCACTTTTAGCATATATCTCAGTATTTGAGCTGCTGCTTCGGACTCAGACCTATACGTCACAAACATTTTTAATCATTGAGTCCTACACCATTCTGGCAGTGGCGTACCTGATCATCAGTCTTCCGATGTCACAGGTGGTAAAACTTGTGGAACGAAAACTGAAGTACTAATTAAATTTGCTTGCAAGAGGATACTTCCCCTAAAGGAAAGTATTATTCTATCTTTTTTCTCTTTCTATATAGCGTTGGCCGGTGTCAACCCACCGGCCAATTCTATGTGCAGGCCCATTGGGCTCATGCTCTGATCATCCTGAAATGTCTGTTGATACTGACTTCCCTACTTTTGTTATCATTTCAATATCATAGCATATAATTTGACTGGAGAACAGAACGAGATAATCTAAGCAATAAAGGCAGTGCAGGAAACTTGAATTAAGATGCCGCTAAAACTAAAAGGAAGAATTTGAGCCTGAGAGAGAAAATACCATAGACTACATAAGTAGAACTGTTAAAATAACAAAATTGTTCTTTTCAGTAACCGGATTTAACATGTAAAAATTCAAAGAAGAATATAGAAAAACCGCTTAGATACCTGAATTATGAACTCTACGTAAGTAGAATTCATAATTGGAAGAAGAAAAGGACATCTTAAAAAAATCTTAATATTCTATCTTTCTAATGACACATTTTTAACATGATTTAACATTATTGTAATAAATGTAACAGAAAACGCTGAAATCAGACAAAGGGGAATCGTAGTGTTATGAGAAGTTTTTTGCAAGAAAAAGAGAGAATGAGAAGGAAGGATATGGTAACAGGGCATTCGTTGGCGATAAGACTAGGTTGTATGCTGGTTGTTGCAGTGATATTATCCTGTCTGCCGTTTGCGACAATCAAAGCGGCGTCCGGGATTAAAATATATGATTACAGTACGAAGAAAACGACCACATATACGGATAAACAGATCAAAGTAACCTTGAACGGACAGAAGATCAGTTCCAATAGTGCACCTGGGATCCTGGTAAATCAAATTGCATTGGTGCCTTATACTGAACTATTTGAAAAATCTGCCATCGCAGCTGTTTGTACCTATGATGACAAAAAAGGAACCATAACCATTGCAAAAGATGGCATAACTATCGCTATGACGCTTAACAGTAAAAAGGCTACCGTTAATAAAAAGGCAGTTACATTACCGGTCGCTCCAAAGAAGATTCGTTATAACAATTCAAAGACTGCCAAGGTATTGGTCCCCTCTAGATTTGTATCCGAAACCCTTGGACTTGGTTATACCTGGAACAGCAGTACCAGTACTGTGGCGATTGTTAAGAATTCTATATTATTATCCTATAACAATGGAACGAAATTCGAATATAAAGGCGTTAAGGGGCAGGTTACCCTGGACGGGGGTAAAATTAATCTTGGTGATATGCCTAGTATAATTACGAACAATACAGCAATGCTTCGCGCAAAGAGAGTGTTTTCCGATTCTGATATTAACGCATCCTATGAATATATCAGCAGTAAGAAACAGATTACCCTTACCAAGGATGACAATGAGTTGATTATGACCGTAGGCAGTACGGCGGCTTATTTGAACAGCATTCCGATTAAGCTTGACACTGCTCCGATGATCGTTAAGAACTTTGAGAATAAGACTTCTTATGTTATGGTGCCGGGCAGCGTTACGGCAATCAGCCTTGGGTATCAATATGCATGGAATAAAGAGAAAAGTACTTCTGAAATTACAACGAAAAGTATGTCAGCAGATCCGGAACAGGAACAGCCTGATACAACCCAGCCAGGTACGACCCAGCCTGATACAACTCAGCCAGGTACGACCCAGCCGGGCACGAGTCAGCCGGATACTATAATACAACAGTATCAGGCTCCGGGTGATACCTTATCTGCAGGCGGGGGGATACAGCAATTACAGCCGGGTGTTGTCAGTTCCGGATTTATTAACATGTTATCGCGGGATTATTCGAATACAAAGAAGAATGCAGAGACGTTTGCGGTTTATTCATCGGCACCCTTTGGAACGGTGACTTCATCTAATAATGGGAATACCATTAGCATTCTGGCACCCGGGATGCTTTGTACGGACCAGACTTACCAGATGTATGGCAATTCCAGCAATTATATTAATACCATACGTACGCAAAATGACAGCAATATGACAGGAACTGTCATTACGGTGGATGCTAAGTCTGCAGATTATACCTATGACATTTCATTATCCGACAACAAACAGATTTTATATGTAAACGTATACCGTAACAGCATTACCGCCATGACAATTGGTACGAATTCCAACGCTGATACCATCACGTTAACGGGGTTATCTCCGTTAAATGTGACCATATCACCGCAAGCAAATTATTTGTTTATCGATCTGCCTTATATAGTCAATGGTATTGGGGATCAAAGTTCCGGAATTATCAGTGGCAGGTTTATGAATCAGTGCTATATTAACAGTCTGGCAGATAAGACGCAGATCATTCTTGAGATGAAAGCGGGATATAAAGCGGTGGTTTCATCCAACGCAGCGGTATCAACCATCACCATTCAATCAGATCAGGTGACCCAGCCGGATCAGTCCGGCGGAGCTGCTAATCCCGGAAAATATGAAATTGTAATTCCGAAACCTGCTGATCTATCAAAATCACAGATTACAGATCTGGATGATTATTTTAACAATCGATTTGTTATAAAGCTGCCCGGTGATTATACTTCCTTCTATAATAATAACAAAGTAACCAGTACTTCCAGTGTGGTCAAGAGCACCTCGGTGGCCTACCACAACGGAGAAACGCAGATCACAATCTCAACGACAAAGCTGCAGGGATATACCTATACTACGGATAGCCAGAATATTTATATTCATATCGGCAATCCACGGGAAATCTATAAGAATATCGTTGTACTTGATCCGGGGCATGGCGGACCGGCACCGGGTGCCAATTATTTTGGAACAAAGGAGAAGGATATCAATCTTAAGATATTATATGAGATCGGCAAGAAGTATTTTTATTCGGATCCTTCCAAACTAAAGGTGTACTATACCAGAACCACTGATGTAGATATGTCCATCTACGACAGAGCAGATTTTGCGGCAAAGGTGGGTGCAGACCTGTTTGTCAGCCTGCATATGAATGCGTCTACTTCATCCAGTCCTTATGGCACCGAAGTGTATTACTACAATGATAATACAGCAAAATTAAGCGGCATGAACAGCAATAAATTTGCAAATATTATGTTGAATAATCTCTGTCAAACCCTGGGAAGTTTAAATCGCGGAGCAAGGTCAGAAAAATATGTCGTCGTGTATAAGAATTCTGTTCCTGCCATTTTAATCGAGCTTGGCTTCTTATCCAATAAAAATGATCACGCAAAGATCACGGATCCGGTATATCAGGAAAAGGCAGTAAAAGAAATTTACGATTCACTGTTGAAGGTATTTGAAACTTACCCGACGGGAAGATAAGAAATAAACAGGAATAGATAAAAACGCCGGTGAATAAGTTGGATTAGGTACAACTTGTTTGAGATACAAAGGGAGAATTTAATGAGTGGATGGAAAAGGGCAGGTAATATCAGCATTGCAATAATCTGTATTATAATCATGATCGGCGGGACATTATTCACCTCTCCGGTGATCAGTAAGGCCAGGGAAGAAGAGCAGGAGTTTCAGGCGGTCTGGATATCTTATCTGGAATTTGCCGATCGTTTAAAGGACCCGGCGACGGGAACAATGGGTTTTACCATGGAACGCTTTGAGGCAGTGATTGATGATATGTTTGACCAGGTAGTTAATCTTAAGATGAATGCGGTGGTGGTTCAGGTACGTCCCTTTGCAGATGCGATGTATCCTTCTGAGAATTTTCCGTGGTCAAAGTATATCTCGGGTACGCAGGGCAAGGATCCCGGATTTGACCCGTTGGAATATATGGTAGCTGCAGCCCATAAAAGAGGATTAAAGTTCCACGCCTGGATTAATCCGTATCGAATTACCAGCGGCAGCACGGATGTTAAGTTATTGTCCAAGGATAATTCTGCCAGGATCTGGCTTACGAATAAAACAAAAGAAGATGATCGGAGGGTGCTCTCTTATGGCGGATCCCTCTATTATAATCCATCTGATACAGGCGTACAGTTTCTGATCATTGACGGAATTAAAGAGATCGTAGAAAAATATGACGTTGACGGAATTCATTTTGATGATTATTTCTATCCAACCTTTGGCTCGGAATATGCCAAGGTATTTGATGAGAAAGAATACCAGACAGAGGTAAAATGGCGGAAGAAAAATGATGTGGAAATCACCTCCATTGCTGATTGGCGCAGGGAGAATGTAAATTATCTGATTGAGTATGTATATCTTACCATCAAGGACATAAACCCGGAGGTAGTATTTGGTATCAGTCCGGGTGGGTTCATCGATAGTTTAACAAGAGATGACCGTTATTACTGTGACATTGAAACCTGGTTGAGTGAGCCGGGCTATATCGATTATATCTGTCCGCAGATTTACTGGACATTTTCCAATGCTTCCTATCCCTATGACAAGACGCTGGATCGCTGGTTGAAGTTAAAGACGAATCCTGATGTAAAAATGTATGTGGGAATAGCAACTTATCAATCCGGTTCAGATCAGCCGGATTGGAAAAAAGATTCCGCTATGTTAAAGAAACAGATTGAGTATGGAAGAAAGACCGGGCAGGTGGACGGATACATTTATTTCAGATATGATTACTTCTTTAAGAAGGAAACGAAAGCCGGAGTACAAAAGCTGCTTAAAATTCTATAATGGTGGGATTTGAACCTCTTTTTCCGTGAATCAGACGGAAGAAGAGGTTTTTTTGCGCTGTCTTGTACTAGGATCTGGATGTCTCCCCATTAATTCCCAGTATGCTGACATAAATTTGACACACTTTCTGAATAATATAATTTTGTAACATATTTAACAATTTTGTAACATTTGAATGTGACTGCAAGATTAATAAGACACAATCGATATGGAGGAACTTATGACAAAAGGAATACAACGGATAGCGGCGGCCTCAATCATTGGGTTGTTAGCGTTTTCTGGTAACGCATTGACAGCCAGAGCAGCGGAAACACCTTTGGCAGGGATCGACATGGTTTTCAATGTGACGAATCTGGATGATCCGAGTACAGTTACTGATATAAGAGAATTTGTGGCATCAAATATTCAGACAGAGTTTGCGGGACTTGCAATCGCGCAGGCAGATAACTATGTAAATATAAGAAGTAAGGCTAATGAAAGCGGAGAGATACTGGGTAAGCTATATAACAATTCGGCAGCCACCATTCTGGGTCAGAAGGGAAACTGGTATCAGATATCCTCAGGAACTGTCACAGGTTATGTGAATGCGGATTATCTTGTAACAGGTGATAACGTATCCAAAGTAGCAAAAACAGCTGGGAAAAGAATAGCAACAGTAACAACCACCACCCTTAAGGTCAGAGAGTCGGCCAGCCTGGATGCACCTGTTATAACCCTGGTTCCCATTGATGAGAAACTGAGTGTGTTAAAAGAGACAGAGGGATGGGTGAAAATAGCACTGGATGGCAATGCCAGGGGGTATGTATCCTCAGATTATGTGAAAGTAAGTACAGAATTTTCAAAAGCGGTATCACTGGAAGAGGAACAGGCAAATAGACAGGCAGAAGAAAATTCCCAGAGAACAGGGACACAGACAGCAAGTGCAAAGACAACAGCTTCCACCCGCACCAAGACTTCGATTAGCAGCTATTCCATGAAAGAGAGTACTGAGAGTTCTTCAACTATCAGAGATAATATTGTCAACTATGCGAAACAATTTATCGGAAATCCTTATGTGTGGGGCGGTACCAGTCTTACCCGCGGTGCGGACTGTTCGGGATTTACACAGTCGGTATTCAGAGATAACGGAATTTATATTCCCAGATCATCAAGGGAACAGGCTTATGGAGGCGGAAGCAGTGTTTCGATCAGTAACATGAGACCGGGAGACTTAATCTTTTATACCCGCGGCGGAAGCATCAACCATGTAGCGATCTATATCGGGAATGGAAAAGTAATCAGTGCAAGCAGTCCGGACACCGGAATTCGAATCACCGATTATAATTACAGGCAGCCATATAAAGTGGTAGATTACATAGGTTAGGAAATAAAGAGGGAGGAAGCAAAGGAATCTAAGAAGATGATTTGCTTCCTCCTGTTTTTATGCATTATAACTCAAACAATAAGCCCATTAATCTGGCTTAGATAACTCAAACAATTTGCCGACTCATCTGGCTTAGATAACTCAAACAATATGCCGACTCATCTGGCTTAGATAACTCAAACAATATGCCGGTTAATCTGGCTTAGATAATTAAAACAGATCGCCGGGTTTAGATTATTTTATAATTTTTACAAACCACTCATAGGAATCCATGGAATTATGACCTTTTCTCATCGAGTGAAGATAATTACATAATGCGATAAAGAGAAAAAGCAATATCAAAGGTATCACAAAGTGCAGCATAATTCTGTGCCCCCTTAAATGAAATAATATTAATACAATATCAGCTTAACATCAATGTAATCAGTCAACAAGCCAGGTTGTGTTAAGGAGATGTTAATATTACGTAAATCAGCGGGAAGGGAAGCAATTGTCGCAGCGGGTTCTTTAAGTTTATTCTTTACGGACAGGTAGTTGGATTATAAGGCGATTATCATCGGTATCCTGATCGGTGACGATGCTTTTTGCATAGACCATCGTAAAATTATCTGACAATCTGGTAAGAAGCTCATAGCCTCTGGAGGAAAGGACATCCTGTTCATTGAGCTTTTCTGTTCCTGCAAAATAGCGCAGGTTTAAAATCTTCATTGTCTGTGCCATCTCACGAATCTCTTCCTCCGAGAACTGCGTTTCCCCGGCAAGGTTTCGAAGGGTTCTTTGATAAGAAAGATTGCCGAAGTAATCCCGATCATAGCTGGAAAAATTGAGGAGGTTCGCATCTTTTTTATGTTTTTTTCTTGCCCAGGTTTCAACATCCAGAAGAGAGGTATGATAATTCAATTGGTTCTGGGTTCTATTGAGCGTAAGAACACCATATTGATGAGGATAGACAGAGAATGCTCCGGAGGCAACATCATAAAAAGGGACATCACCTTTTTGATCCGAACTGATATCTTGAATATGAATATGACCGCTGAACACAAGATTTATGTTATCTTCTTTTAACCGGGGAAGTACCTGCCCCTGATTATCAAGAGTAAATCCCTCCTGAAGCAGATCACTATGATGCAGCATATTATGATGCATCACCGTGATGAGGGTTGCACCTTTTTCTTTTGCAAGACCACTGCATTTTTTCATCCATTCCAGCGTACTTTTCGACAGAACACCATTCGTCTCGGGAAAGCCCAGTGTCATATTGTTCTTGTACTTATTGGAGTCAATCATTAAAAACCAGAGATCTTCAAAAGGTGCGGAAAGATAACTCAGGGTGGTTTCGTCTCTTGAGACAGCATCCTGATACCCATAATCATCGTAGATCTTCCGAAATTCGTTCTCATCCACAGTATCAGCCAGATATTGTTTCTCTTCTTTAAAGCTTCTTGCCCAGGGATTTGAGATATCATGATTTCCGGGGATGACAAGAACATGGGTACCACTTTTTTGAATGTTGTGAAGTTTGTCTGCCAGATCCTCGTGGGAGTATTTTTCGCCATTATTGGTCAGGTCACCGCTGATGATCAGTAGATCGGGTTTTGCTTTCTTAATCTGATAGACAAAGGCATCCATCAGTGGATTACTATATTTTAATTGCTTTCCGTCGGGGGCATTCATATAGGATTGATAGGCTTCGCCACCATCTGACAGGCGGCTAGATAAATAGTGGACATCGGAAGTGATCCAGACTGTGGGAGCCGCACCGCCTCGTTCAGATTTACATCCTGTCAAAAAAAGGGTAACAATCATCAGAAATGCCGGTATATATTTTTTGTAGTTCATGTTGTCCCATCCTTTGCTTTTTAATTTTTATGGCGTTGGCAAGCTCTCCAGGGTTGCCATTCATGAGAAAGTTGGTATTAGAGTCTGGCTCCTCCGAGCTGCCTTCCTTAAGGATCTGGAATTTAAGAGAGACAGGCTGTTTATCTTTCAGGATATTGAAGGGTGAACTCTGTATTTGGGTCACCGCAGAATACAATATATCCTTCCTTAGGTAAGGTGACTTCTGCCTCATGATTTGCCACCGAGTTGTAGATGCAGGTTGTACTGGCATCATATACGCTGAAGGAGGCATATTTGGGCATTTTAACCTTCAACTTCTTTTTTGCGGTATCTTTTTCGATGCGATACCATTTGCTAAAGCCGGTGGAGTCAATGGTAAGGGTGGAGCCGGACTTCTTTGATAAGGATGTAATGTTATCCTCACTGATATAATTATATCCGTTGGTGATCATATAATCCTTACCGCCGATGGTGTAAAAGAACAGGTCATTTAAATCTCTTCCGCCTACACCCGGTATCTCAAGATTGGCTTCGGCATGGTTCTGGTCAATAATTTTCATATTCCCGGTATAACCTTCATAATCCTTGATCAGCGGAAACTGAGTGATGGGAGATCGCAATACATATATGCCGGAGGTGTATTTTTCATTCACCAGAAAGTACTTCTTCCCATCTCGTTTCTCCCAGGCGGCCTTCACCTCATCGGACAGGGGATTGGCAGAGAGCTTTTGCAGCTGATATCCGGAATCTGCAAGCTGGCCAAGACTTGGCAGGAGCGTGTAGCTGGAGAGATAAAGGTAGGTATTACCATTACGTTCTTCAACAAAGGATACGTAGCTGCTGCCATCACCGGAGTAGAATTTTCCATCTCCCGTATAAGTGTATTTAGATTGGGAGGTAGAAGAAGCATAGGCATCGGAAAGGGTAAGAATACCGTCATCGCTGATCGCGGCTTTCATAAAGAAGCTAAAACTGGCATAATAGCCCTCCTGTTTTTTTAGTTCCTCCGGCATAGTTGCAGCCACCGGCTTTTCAAAGGTTTTATCAGGCAAAATCTCATGGATGATACCCTTAGCCTTTAAAGCCTCCAGCAATACCACCTGAGAGAGCATTTGATCATAGGTGCTTACGCCACCGGAGGAAAGAACTACCATAGCCATATTTTCTTCCGGCAGTACAGTGATATTCCCGTGATATACCAGAGTATCGCCGCCTTTGACCAGAGCTTTGATTCCGTAATCACCATAGGGGTAGGTATTTACATTGTCCCAGCCAAGTCCATATGCAACAAGAGAGGGATCATTGCCCGCAGGCCAGATACCATTCTTATATTCTGCATTCTCCATTGCTTTTACAGAAGCCTGGGATAATACATCAGAATAATTCTTCATAAAAATATCGGCAAAAGAACAGAGATCCTTTGCAGTGGAATAGATTCCGCCCGCTCCGACTGCATTAAAGTTTTCCTGTGGCAGAGGATCCTGAAACCCGATCTTATAGGTATTGACCAGCTGATTATCTTCGATGACGTCATAAGGGGTCTTTGTGTGATTCATGGAGAGGGGCGTTGTAATATGATCCTTAATATAATCCGTAAAACTTTGTCCGCTTACCTTTTCCACCAGCAGCTCTGCCAGTGTAAAACCGTCATTGCTATACACACTAAAGGCACCGGGATCGGCTTTTAATCTGGAGAAGCGCAAAGTATCCAGAAAATTTAGCCGTGAATTCTCATCAGAATCATGAAACAGCACACTGTCACGCAGGGTACTTCCCATAAGTCCTGAGGAATGATTCAATAGCATTCTTACCGTAATATTCTGATATCTGGAATCCATCATTCTGAATTCAGGCAAATATTGAATTACCGGGGTATCAAGATCTACTTTACCTTCTTCTGCAAGCTGCATTACTGCAACCGTAGTAAATATTTTGCTGATAGAGCCGATGCCATACATCTGATCTGCAGTCGGTGCTTCCTTCGTAGCTTTATTGTTAACTCCGACCTGACCGGACAATACAATAACACCGTGATCAATGAGGGCATATTGAAGACTGGTTGCTCCATAGACAGAAGTTAAGAGGGCTGCCTTTTTATCAGCGATTTGCTTTATGGAAGCATAGGCATCGGTACTTTCTGATTGTGCATATAAAGTAATGGAACCGGTTGTCTGATTCGCCGGAGTAACAGCGTCATTTGAGGCGAGTGCCACCTGGGGTGACCATAATAACAGGAATACCAGTATGACAGATAAAATTGTATTTCTTCGTTTGTGAAACATAGAAGACCTCCTGAGCATTGATTTAACAGATAACATAGAATTGATATGTCTGCTGTTAGGGCTTGATTATGATAATTATATCACAGAAAAACAAAAAATATGGCAATCTAATCAAATTCTTATAATTTATACCAATTTTTAATTAGTATTGTGAAAAATAATAGTGTATAATTAGCACATGTTCAAAAATAAAATAGCAGGAGGAACTAGATGAAACTATTCAGAATGAGTAAACTATTGGTACTGGTATGTGTACTATCCTTATTGGTACCTGCAACACTACCTTTAGCAAAAACAGAGGTTGCCTATGCGGCCACAGTAAAGTTAACCAAAAAGGCATTGACACTGGAAACAGGCAAAACAAGTACCTTAAAAATCACAGGAACCAGCGCTAAAGTAACCTGGAGCTCCAGTAATAAAGCGGTTGCCACCGTAAGTACCAAAGGAGTGGTAAGTGCTAAAAAGGCAGGTACCGCTACCATAACAGCGACTGTAAATAAGAAGAAATATACCTGTAAGGTAACGGTGAAGAAACCGGTTGTTAAAAATCCCTATATTGAGAAGGCACCTTTTGCAGCAATGGAATTTACTGCAGGACAGGTGAAGGGTGTGATACCTAATGGATGGAAGAGCACAGTAGTCGCAGAGCAGGGTAACAGTTCCATGCACGTGATTACTCCGGCTGATGCAGGGGATCAGACTTCCAGCGTGTCTATTATGATTACAGAAACAGGGGCTGATCGATATGATTATCCCGTGTTAAAGGAATTGTTAACTGCCCAGATCACGCAGGATTATCTTTTGAAACTGTTTGAGCAGCAGGGGCTCACAGCAGAAATAACAGATTTTAAAACAAGTGACTATGAAGCAACACTGGGAACAGCATTTAAAACAGAGTATCAGGTTACGGTAAATGATATTTTAATGACACAGATGATCTATGATATTAGCCTTGACAATTACATGATTGAGATAACAGTAACCCAAGCAGATGGTGACACGCTTACCCCTTCTGTGACGGATGTTGGAGCGTATTTATTGAACAGCATTCAAATCGTAAAGTAATTGATGCATAACAGGGGGATGATACAAACGTCCGGTAGTAAGTACCATCGTTTGTATCATCCCTCTTTTTGCGTGGTGTCCGTGCTTTGATAAGCATATCTTCCGATAAAGCATATGATATTAGTGGAGTATAATCTTTACCCTCCGGTAAAGGATAACAGGGACATTGTGATAAAATCACAGATAAAAGAAGAGATCCTGTTATAATCATATTAAATAATAAAAATGCCATAGTGATAGAATACCTGTCAGGAAAATAAGGAGGAAGTATATGTTTGATTTATTTAGAAGAGATACCGGCAAAGCAGTACATGTCAATGATCTGGAGCAATTAGGTCCCGTAGAGTTAATTGATATCAGAGAACCCTACGAATTCAGAAGCGAAGCATTAAAAACTGCAAAGAATATTCCGATGGCGGATCTGCTTGGTGCGCCGGATAAGTATCTGAAGCAGGAGAAAACCTATTACATTATGTGTCAGTCCGGTGCCAGAAGTTCCAGAGCCTGCAGCATATTAAGAAGAAGAGGGTATGATGTTGTGAATGTATCCGGAGGAATGGGATCTTATGTGGGAACCAGAAGAAAATGATTGAGTCAATCCTAAAAATAAGGACCTTGCAAGTTGCAAGGTCCTTATTTTTAGGAAGAATAACTATGCGTATGGTTCGGATTAACCTTGATAATTGATGGCGTTTTTAGGACAAATTGTTTTGCATTTGCCGCATTGAATACAGTCAGGATGGGTGAGAACATCCCCCTTGTAATCGTAGGGGACAATCCCCAGGGGGCACTTTTTTTCACAGAGCTTACAGGAAACACAACCGGAAGACACATGAAGAACCTTTTTGCTCTTACGAACTTTAGAGATTACGGAGGCTATGGTTCCCATAGGACAGAAATGGCACCATATTCTATGATTGTAGAACATGGACAATAGTATCCCCACAATAGTAGTAACGAGTATAATCCGGTAAAAAACCATCCCCATACCATGAAGGTTCCCCCAATTTTGAATCATTCCAAAGGAAAACATGGAGATTACAAAGACAACCATAAAACCACGAAACAGCCTGGATTTAAAGAATTTAGGTGCTTTTTTATGATTACTGAATTTCGATAGTATGATATCATAAAAATTTCCTCTGGGGCAAAGATTTCCACACCAGTATCGGCCTTTCCACAGGGAGACAAGAATTGGTGCAACCATACATACAATCGCTGCCAATGCATATCTCAGATCAAAGAGGCTTAATGTCAGAAAAGCCAAAAGCAACAGGAAGGAATATCGCTTCCAAAGATTTAAAACAAGTTTCATTATATTTTCTCCTAAATTTTTCTTTAGCATTATTATATCAGCTTTCTTTTTTTATTCCGTGACTTCATCACAAAGTACAAGATTTCTCAAATATGGAATTTAAATTATTTAAAGGTTATTTTAAGGTTCAGGTGTTATATTTCAACATAGCAATTCAATTACGGGGAAGGAACAAGAAAGGCCCGTTTAATAAACTTTTTTAGGAAAAGGAGCTTGTACATGCGTAAAATCATGGCCTTATTATTAGTGTTTGTATTCCTGTTAACTGTTTGTATTCCGGTGACAGGATCGAATTCAGCTTTGGCATCCACCACTAAAGCTGAGCAAGTGATCAGTGCATTGGGAATTATGACTACAGATCAGGGGAGTATCAGTACGACTACCCAGAAGATAACCAGGGGTCAATATGCACAACTTCTGTACCAAATGTCTGCGTCAAAGAACAACGCAGTTGTAACTAGCAATGTAACCTTGTTTGGTGATGTACCAAAGAATTATTGGGCAGCCGGTTACATAAAGACCGCAGTATCAAACGGATGGATGACGGGGTACATGAATGGTACTTTTAAGCCGAAACAGGGGATAACCCTTCTGGAAGCAGTATCCGGCATTCTTAAGCTGCTGGGATATTCCGACAGTGATTTTGCGGGCAATGCTTCCGGTAATAAAATGGCCCTTTATACCACGAAAGAATTGAACAAAAATGTCACTGTTTCACAAAAATCCTCCAATTTAAGTTACAGTAATTGTGTCAATTTGTTTTATAATGTACTGAATGCAAAGATGAAAGACGGCAAGGTGTATGCACAGGTGCTTGGATATACCCTTGGAACGGATGGAACACTGGATTATCTGACCTTAGTCAATTCAGACACGAAAGGCCCCCTGATTGCTGATGATCAGTGGAAGAATGAGCTGCCATTTGGCATTACGAGTGCCACGTTCTATAAAAATGGCGTAAAGTGCAGCTATAATGATATTCATGAATATGATGTCCTTTATTATTCCACAGGTTTCCGGACTGTCTGGGCTTATGATGAGAAGGTAACAGGAAGCATTTCGTCCATTAATCCGGATTATATTGCTCCGGTGTCTGTAACACTTCAGGGGAAGACCTATAACATCGGAACCAGCGATTGTGCTGTTAAATTCTCCTCTATGGGAGAAATTAAAACGGGCGATACGGTAACGCTGCTTCTTGGTAAAGACGGTACGGTAGTTGATGTCTTGCGCTTGGATGAACTGAATGTGACCGTGTCCGGACTAATCCTGTCAACAGGAAAGCATCTGACAGAGAATGCCGCGGGAAATTATGTGAATACGGATTATGTAACATTTATTGATGCCTCGGGTAATAAATATGATCAGGATTATGATACCAATACCATCTTATTTCAGACGGGCGATGTAATCCGTATCGATTTTGCACAAGGGAAAGCGGCTATCAGTAAGGTGGAGGTAGATCGGGGCGTGCTGGATGGATTGACGTTTGCCGCGGATGCCAGGACTTTGGGGGATATTGTGTTGACTTCTAATGTAAAGATACTGGATATCAAGGATAATCAATCAATCCAGGTATATCCTGAGAGACTGTCAGGGGTAAGACTAAGTAAATACAATATTTATTATTATGAATTAAATGACAGAGGTGAATTGACTCAGCTGATATTATCAAATGTCACGGGAGATATGGGAACCTATGGCGTATTTACCGGACTTAGCTTTAACAATGGATCCGATAAGGTGAACTATAATTATATCCTCGGAGGCAAGCCTGGAAGTATCACCACCAATTCTCTCGGATATCTGATCACAAAAGCAGGCCCCATGGGATTCGTGTTTGAGAATACTGTTTTGACCGGTAGTTATGAATTGTATAAGGTACCTGTTACCTCCATAGGGAAAACATCGGTTCAAAACAACGATATTAAGTATTTGCTGGCGGATACGTATGACGTATATTGCCTCGTGGACGGAACCTATGTGGCAACAACTATAGATAAAATATCAGATTTGACCAGATACACCGTCACTGCATACTATGACAGGGATAAATCTGTGGGTGGAAGAATCCGCATCCTTATTGCCACGAGCAACCAATAAGCGAGGAAAGGTAAGTTAAAGTGCCGTCAGGACGGCAGATGGAGGTTAATGTGAAGCATATTATTTCTAAGGTGAAATGGAAAAAAGTAATGGTGTGGTTACTGGTAATCGCCATAATTATTATCGGCGGAGTGGTTGGATTTCGGCAATTAATTAAGTCAAGGCTGACACAAGCCTCAACAGAGAATGTAATCCGTACGGCAAAGGTGGAACAGCGGGATATTCAAAATGTATTGTCATCCTCGGGTACGGTTTCCCCGTTAAATTCTTATGAGATCAGAACCCTTGTGGAAGGAGAGATTATTGCAGCAAACTTTGAAGAGGGCGATACGGTGGAGAAGGGGCAGGTACTTTATCAGATAGCGACCGATACTCTGGATAATAAAATTGATAAATCACAGACGACTCTGGACAGGGCAAACACAAACTACACGAAAGCAAAAGATAATTATGAGGATACGTTGAAAGATCTGCAGAAGGCACAAAAGGACTATCAGAATGCCCAGGGCAAATACAGTCTCGTAGTAAAAGCTTCAGATGCAGGTATGATAAAGACACTTCTTGTGAAAGAAGGGGATACGATTCAAAAGGGAACACAGATAGCAGAGATCTATGATAATAGTTCCATGCAGTTGGTCATACCCTTTGCAGCATCTGTGGCAGATTCCTCTCTGGTGGGCAAGAAGGCAGAGGTAACCATAGAATCCAGTGATGAAGTTCTGGAGGGGGTGGTCACGAAGGTAAGTGCCCTTGAAGAAACACTAAGCGGGAACAGACTGGTAAAGCAGGTAACCATTCAGGTAACCAATCCCGGCGGTATTACGAATCAGACAACAGCGACAGCTGCAATTGGAAATCAATACAGCAGTGACATTGGAACCTTTCAGGTATTAACCCAGACGATGTTGATTTCTGAAACTTCCGGTGAGATCGACAAGCTTTCGGTGACAGAGGGCAGCAGAGTAAAAAAAGGTGATACCGTCCTTACCTTAACGGGAGATTCTGTTGAGGATCAGCTGGACGCTTACGCCAGTAAGGTTGAAAGTGCACAAAAGGCAGTCGATAATGCCAAAGACGGCATGGAAACAGCAGAACAGGCTATTGAGGATGCCCAAAGTGATCTCCAGGAAGTGATTGATTCAAGAACAGATTACAGCATTACGGCTCCGGTTACAGGTAAGGTAATCAGTAAGTCCTCCCTGGCAGGAGATACAATTAATTCGGTGTCTTCCTTGTGTACCATCTATGATTTATCTGCGGTCACATTTGAAATGAATGTAGATGAATTGGATGTCATGAAGGTAAAGGTTGGTCAGGAAGTGAATGTAAAGGCAGATGCATTTGAAGGAACTACATTTCAGGGTGTGGTAACGAACATCAGCCTTGCCAGTAACGCAAATTCAGGGGTGACCCAGTATCCTGTAACTGTAAAAATCTCTGAAGCCGGTGATCTTCTGCCGGGAATGAATGTAACAGGAGAAATTATTATAGAAAAAGCGGAAGGAGTTCTTGCAATTCCCAGTGACGCACTGATGCGCGGGGATGTGGTTTATGTAAAGGACGATACCGTAAAAGAAGCCCAAGGGAATATACCCGCCGGTTTTCGGCAGGTAGAGGTAGAAACCGGAATTACTGATGGAAACTATATTGAGATTAAGAGCGGACTTTCCGGCGATGAAGAAGTATACGAACAGAGAATTTCTGAGGCTGTCAGCGCTAACTTCCCTAATGGAATGCAGGGCTTTGATATGAGAGGTTTCACCGGGGGAGCACCTTCCGGACAAAGATCAGGCGGTAGTTTTAGCGGAGGCAATTTTGGCGGAGGTAATTCTGGAGGCGGCAGCAGCGGCGGTACCAACAGATCCCGAACGGGGATGTCAGGTGCTAATTAACGTTGTAGCAGAGCGCCAGATGGAATGGCATTTCTTTATAAATACCGCTAAAGCGGCAGATGGAGGATTATATGTTAGATGAGCAGTTAACGCATCCTTCCCCAATACCTCTGATTCAGCTGATTGACCTTCATAAGATATATAAAATGGGGAATGCAGAGGTTAGGGCAAACGATGGGATTGATTTAACCATTATGGAGGGAGAATTTGTGGCAATCGTTGGAAAATCAGGCAGCGGAAAGTCTACCATGATGAATATCATAGGCGCGCTGGATGTTCCTACCAAAGGGCAATACATCTTAAAAGGGCAGGATGTTAGTAAAATGAAGGATGACGCTCTTGCCGAAGTACGCAATAAAACCATTGGATTTATTTTTCAGCAGTATAATCTCCTTTCCAGACAGAATCTTCTGGAGAATGTGGAACTCCCTTTATTGTACGCAGGTCTGAAGAAAAAGCAGAGAAAGCAAGTGGCAATGGAGGCCCTTAAGAAAGTGGGAATTGAGGATAAGTGGAGAAATTATCCGAACCAGTTGTCCGGTGGACAGCAGCAAAGAGGTGCAGTCGCCAGGGCTTTAGCGGGAAACCCTTCTCTGATTCTGGCAGATGAGCCTACGGGAGCACTTGATAGCAAAACCAGTATAGAATTATTGGAATTTTTAAAGCAGTTAAATAAAGAAGGGAATACGATTGTATTAATTACCCACGAACTCTCTGTGGCAAAGGAAGCAAAACGCATTATTACCATTCGGGATGGTAAAATTGTATCCGATGAGGTGACAGATTCTCAAAGAGAGCAGGTGCTGGTATGAGAATAGTTCAATCCTTTAAATTAGCGCTAAAGAGCATCCTGGTCAGCAAGATGCGATCTTTTTTGACAATGCTTGGAATCATCATCGGTGTTGCTTCCGTTATTACCTTACTTGGACTGGTGACAGGGGTAACCAATTATATGATCGATACCTTCTCCGATATGGGGACAGAGATGGTCACCGTAAATGTAACGAATACGGAGACCAGAAAAGTAAGCGTAGATGATATGTATCAGTTTGCCAGAGAGAACAGCAGTATCTTTACAGGGGTCACACCCAAGGTAAGTGCAAGCTATACCGTCAAAAACGGAGAAAATTCTCATAGTTCCTCTGTTGTCGGCGTTGGAGAGAACTACCTGGATATTAACAGTCTGGAGCTATCTGCCGGAAGATTTATTCAATATGCCGATATCAAAAATCGATATCAGGCCTGTGTCATTGGTAGCTATATCGTTGATGAGATATTCGATGGCAGGGCAAATATCGGGGATACCTTGAGAATTAACGGTAATGTCTATACGGTTGTCGGAATACAGAAGGAAAAAGCGGATTCCGAGGAGAATTCAGCAGATGATATCATCTACATTCCGTATTCCAATGCAACCAGAATGGCCGGTTCGGCAGATATATCGAATTATACCTTTGCTGCAACAGATGCTGACCATGTGACAGCTGCCAAGGAGCTGTTAGACAATTACCTGTATGGGATCATGAAGAATGAGGAGTTATATCGAATTACGACTATGACGGAACTGCTGGATACGATAAACAATATGACTTCCCTGTTATCCTCCGTACTTGGTGGTATCGCAGGCATTTCCCTGCTGGTTGCCGGAATCGGAATTATGAATATCATGCTGGTATCGGTGGTGGAACGAACAAAAGAAATCGGTATCCGCAAAGCTTTGGGGGCCAAAAGAAGAGATATTTTAAGTCAATTTGTAATTGAAGCGACGTTAATCAGCAGCTTGGGCGGCGTCATCGGAATTATTCTTGGTAGTGTGGCAACCGGTTTACTTGGGAACATATTTGGGGTAAAAGCAGCCCCGACCACAGGTGCAATTCTCCTGGCGTTTAGTGTATCAGCTGTCATCGGGATCGGATTCGGATATATGCCGGCCCGTAAAGCGGCAAGACTCAATCCCATCGATGCACTTAGAACTGAATAAATGTTCTTCATAAAGAAAGATGTAACGAAGAGAGATTAAAAATGATAGAGATCTGAGCATAAAAAACACTTCCTGCAGAAGATATAACTTATCCTGCAGGAAGTGTTTTTTCTATATTGTATTTTATGGGGAAACGATAATAATGTGAATGATAAATACATCACATCTGATCCAGATTGATTACAATGGCTTTCGGGCGGCTCATTGCCTCCACACTGTAGCGGATACCCTGCGTTCCCATACCGGAGGATTTTACTCCAAGGAAAGGGAAGTGATCCGGACCGCGTTCTGTTTTATTATTAATCTGAACGGTTCCTACTTCAAGCTTACCTGCAACCTGAAACGCATGATCAATATTTCTTGTAAATACGGAAGACTGAAGCCCATATTCAGACTTATTGGCAATGGCAATTGCTTCCTCCATATCCTTCACTCTCATAATCGGGAGCACCGGTCCAAATGGTTCTTCCCATGCAAGGCGCATATCGGTGGTGACATGATCTAAGAGCGTAGGGTACATGAGATTTCCTTCCCGTTTGTTCCCCGTAACCAATTTGGCGCCCTTAGCAAGCGCATCATCTATCAATTCCTGAACAAAATCAGCAGAATGACCGTTAATTAAAGGTGTGATCTGAATCCCTTTTGCCGGATTTCCAACCTTTAATTTACTCACATCCTGTTTGATTAAGGAAACAAGATCATCGGCAATCTCATCAATTACCAAAACTCTTTTTACAGCAGTACATCTTTGGCCGGAATAGCTGTAAGCACCCGCAACAATATTCTTGGCAGCCATAGTAAGATCGGCATCCTCTAATACGATAGCGGCATCTTTACCGCCCAACTCCATTAACATTGGGACCATGCCAGCAATTTCAGCAATATGTTTACCGACTTCGGTGCTTCCGGTAAAATTAATGAAGTTAATGTCTTTGTGTGTGATCAGGTAATCCCCGATTTCGGAACCTTTCCCGGTAACTGTATTTAATACGCCTTTTGGCAGACCGGCCGCATTCATAATTTCAGCCAGATATAAAGCACTGATGGAGCCTTGTGTGGGTGGCTTTAAGATAACGCTGTTCCCTGCAATTAACGCGGGAGCTACCTTGGAAGCAGACAGATTAATCGGATAATTAAAGGGTGATATTGCCAATACGATACCAAGTGGAACTCTGGTAACATAGGAGAGTTTGTTTTTCTTAAATCCGGGGAAGTTATCCGCACCAATGGCTTCTCCCTGCATATGCATTCCTTCGTTTGCAGTAAACCGGATGAAATCTGCTGTTCTTCGTATTTCAGAAATTGCGCTGTCTGTATCTTTGGCTATTTCTTCCTCCAGGACTTTTGCCAGGAATTCCACATGTTCTTCCAGTAGATCCGCACTGCGCTCTAATATCTTAGCCCGTTCACTGACAGGCGTATCCCGCCAGGCTTTTTGCGCCTCTTTGGAATTACGCAGAATATCGTCGATTTCTTCTTTTGTTAACAATTGGGTCTTACCAACGATATGACCGTCTACCGGAGAAAGAATATCAGTTGTTTTGCCGCTGTTGCAAACGGACCATTCACCATTGACCAGATTTCTATATACATTATCTTTATGAAGATTTTCAAACATACAATCCCGCCTTTCCAAAATATAGAATTCACTAAGCTGTAACATCAGTATAATACAACTGTGAAAAAAAGCAAACATAAAATATTTAAGATTCGTGTAAAATTTTAATGATAATGATTATCAAATACAATTGTTTTGGCTTTGCTGTACTATTATCTTATGGAAGATATCCGTAAATCATTCAATCAACAGAATAATAATCCTCCCTAAATCACACAATAATAAAAGTGAAGGAGGTGAAGTTATGAATATAAGTGATGATGCACCTAAAATGAGGGTTAAATGCAGTGTAGAAAACTGTGAGTATAATAAAGAGCATATGTGCCATGCAAATTCTCTGGAAGTGAATTCAATGGGATTTAGTAACAAAGCAGAGAGCAGTGACGGAACTTGCTGTACAACATTTGAATGCGACAAATGGTAAATCATAGGAAAAAAAATACTTTGACGAAGACCATGGTATGAACCTTGGCTTCGTCAAATTTATGTTTGGGAACATAATGCTGCTAAATTTGCCTTGACATAACCTGGAGTATGATTTTATAATACAGACAGTTGAACAATCGGACAACTGTACAGAGAAATGATTCAATCACAAAGAAAGGTCAGGAGGTTACATTCGCATGCAAAAAGAACCGGATTATAAAGCATTAGAAAATAGTTTAATTGATATCATCAAAGAGGAACAGATAAAGCTGGGATATAAAAGTGAAACCATCAGGTTGTATTATCCTATGGATTCCATTCAACATTTACTTGGGATCACCGGTACCGCAGAGGAATTAAAAGAGGTTCTGAATCAGTTTTGCCGGCAGGTTATCGGAACGCTTGGCGGGGTTACTTATACCAATCGGGATAACAGATTTTGCATGATTATTCCGCCGGAGGGTGTGACCTATGTACATGAGAAGGTTGCAGAAAATCATTTTCTGAAAGATTTCATTCAAAAAATAGGGGAGCATGCTTGTGCCCTGGAAGATATCCTGGAGGTATTTCACCGGTATTCCGATCATGTATTATGTGAACCCATGACCAATGGTGAATTTGATTATAAAATCATGTTTGAAGACGGAAAGCCGGATCATTACCGTTACTGTATCAAATTTGAGGGCTGTCATGCGATTTACCATAGATTTACCAAAGCGGATTATGAAGAGTTCGGTTTCTGAGAGAAATCGAGTAAAATGGGATTTTACTTATGGAATAAACGTGGTAGAATAGGGAAAGTAAGGGATCAATCACAGTATATATCATCGGAATCAATGTTTTGAGGGGAAACGGGAGGACAGATTGTATGTGGATCATTTTTGCTTTTGCTTCTGCTTTATTTGCAGGTATTACGGCTGTTCTATGCAAGATAGGGATTAAGAATACAGATTCGAATGTTGCCACGGCAATTCGAACGATTATTATTTTGATATTTTCATGGGGGATGGTTTTTATTGTTGGTTCTCAGACAATGATTGGGGGCATCAATGGTAAAACCCTTCTTTTTTTGATTTTATCAGGAATGGCAACCGGTGGTTCCTGGCTGTGTTATTTTAAGGCATTGCAGTACGGAGACGTCAATAAAGTTACTCCCATTGATAAATCAAGTACGGTGATGACCATTTTACTGGCTTTTTTCATTTTGGGAGAAAGTTTGAGCAGGAATAAAATTATTGCAATTCTTTCTATCGGATTTGGTACATATCTTATGATAACAAAGAAACAGGTTTCTCATAAAAAGATCAGCAACAAATGGATGGTCTATGCGGTGTTTTCCGCAATATTTGCAAGCCTTACCTCTATTCTTGGCAAAATAGGGATACAGGGCATTGAATCGAATCTGGGTACGGCAATCAGGACTATCATTGTATTGATTATGGCATGGGTCATCGTGTTCGTATCCGGAAAGCAAAAGGAAATTAAAAAGATTGACAAAAAGAGCATGCTGTTTCTCTGTCTCTCGGGAATTACAACGGGTTCCTCCTGGCTCTGTTATTATAAGGCGCTGCAGGATGGTCAGGCGAGCATTGTGGTCCCCGTTGATAAACTTAGTATTGTGGTTACAATATTATTCTCCTATTTATTTTTAAAGGAGAAGCTGACGATGAAATCATTCATCGGATTATGTCTTATCATAGCAGGAACCCTCTTACTCTTGATAAAATAGAGAGGATATCTAACCTTTGGGTAAAGACACAGGATCCGGGGAAAATAAATGAAATAAGAAGAAATGAGATGGAGGTTATCATGAGTCAGAACAACGAAATAATACCCGAATGGGAGAAGGACGAGATATCCTGGGAAATGGGTTTATATGCACAAGGCAAACCCGAAGTCGGGAACAGAGGTACTTTCAGAGAGATTGGAACTTTGGCAGGGCTGACAATTCAAAGGAATGAAAATGATGACAAAAGAAACAAAGAATGTAAAGAATATGGTAAGAAAAAGGATACAAGGGCAATAAGGCTATAGGACATCAAAGGACACGCGGGTAGGAATGATTGAGGTATCAAATGCAGGGGTATGAATGATACAGAGATCAAATGCTATGCGGATACGAATGATACAGAGATATTAATGGAAGGTAATACAAAGGGCAAAATGGAAAAGTCCAAGAGGTACTTTGAGAAAGGAAGATAACATTGAACTACCACTCAGTCAAATCAGCAGTTTTTATAAATCGACCCAACCGCTTTCTTGCCCATGTCCTTCTGGAGGATAAGGAGGAAATTGTCCATGTCAGGAATACGGGACGCTGTAAAGAGATTCTGTATGAGGGTGCCAGGGTCATTCTTGAGAAGGCCTCCAATCAGGAGAGAAAAACTGCGTATTCGCTGATCGGTGTCTATAAAGGAGAGATTTTAATTAATATCGATTCTCAAATACCTAATGCAGTTATTTATCAGGGAATAATAGAGGGCGGAATGAAAGAATTTCCTGATATCGTGCAATTAAACAGAGAAGTAGTCTATGGTAACTCCAGATTCGATCTGGCTTTTGAGCGTAAGGACCGGAAAGGATTCATTGAGGTAAAGGGGGTCACGCTGGAAGAGGAAGGGGTGGCCCTATTTCCGGATGCTCCAACACAGCGTGGAACAAAGCATGTGAAAGAGATGATAAAGGCGGTGGAGGATGGCTATGAGGGCTATCTCATATTTTTGATTCAGATGAAGGGCATTGATTATTTCACGCCCAATAAGATCAGGGATCCTGAATTTGCCCATGCCCTTGCTTTAGCGAAAGAAAAAGGTGTCAAACTATTGGCCTATGATTCTATTGTACAAGAAGATGGAATTATCCTTGGAGATCCGGTAAGAATTAGGTTGGCAGCAGAATAAACAAGAGGAGGCGGCAAATCGTTTCACTTGTTTAGAATAAAATTATTCTTGACATATGACATAAATAATTCTATTATATTTATGACATATGTCAAGAATATATTATTGTTGATAAAAAAATAGAAATGCCGTTAACAGAAGAAGCGTTTCTTTAGAAAGGCCGCAGCGAGGTGAAATCATGGCAAGACATAAAAAATGCAGAAGGGTATGTAAAATGCCTGAGGTCTCGGAGATGATTCCTGTAACCAGGACAAAGTTGAGCACGGACAGCATCCTGTATATGAGTATTGAGGAGTTTGAGACAATCCGCTTATTGGATTATGAGGGATTAACGCATGAAGAATGTGCCAGACAGATGGAGGTTGCGAGAACTACAGTGACGGGCATTTACGAGGAAGCCAGAAAGAAAATTGCTCAGGCATTTATCCTTGGGAAACGGCTGATCATTGAGGGCGGCGATTATGTGCTTTGCGAGAACATTCGAAACTGTTGCGGCAGATGTGGACAAAGCGTCAAGGCCTGCCAAAAAGAATGCAGGAAGAAGAAGGAGGATTTTCTATGAAAATAGCAGTTACTTATAAGGATGGTGAGGTATTTCAACATTTTGGCCAATCTGAATATTTTAAGTTGTATCAAATAGAGGAAGGCCAGGTAGCAGAAAGCAGAATTGAATCAACCAATGGCAACGGGCACTCTGCACTGGTTGATTTCTTAAAAGAAAAAGAGGTCGATGCATTGATCTGCGGAGGGATTGGCGGCGGAGCAAAGAACGGATTAAGAGAAAATGGGATCACACTTTATCCCGGGGTGACCGGTGATGCGGATGATCAGGTGAAGTTATTACTTTTGAACCAATTAAATTATGATGCAGATACCCAGTGCAGTCATCATGCGCAGGAACACGAGACCTGCGAAGAACATGACAAGAATTGCAAATAATCGTGAAAGACGAATATCGTCATACATAAATTCGGGGTGTATGACATTTAAAATAACATTTTATGATTCATCTTCAAATTTTTCTTGACTTAGAGATAACTTTAAGTATTATAGTGTGATTTATAAAAGGACGACCTGGAGACGTCCTCGTTCCAAACGTTGGTTTGTTGGAACTGTTAGACTATAAAGTGAAAGAACTTAAAGGAGATGGAATAAGATGCGGACAAAGAAATTAGGTTTTGGTTTTATGCGTTTACCGCTGAAAGATCAGAATGATCCTACAAGTATTGATAAAACTGTTTTGGACCGGATGGTGGATACATTTTTAGAACGAGGCTTTACGTATTTTGATACGGCTTATATGTACCATATGAATATGAGTGAGGTGGCTATCAGAGAATCCCTGGTGAAACGCCATAAGCGGGAGAGTTTTACCCTGGCGACCAAATTACCCACTATGTTTTTAAAATCTGAGCAGGATCAGGAAAGAATCTTCAATGAGCAGCTGGAAAAATGCGGTGTAGATTATTTTGATTACTATCTGATTCATAATCTTGGTGTGAATCACTACGAGATTGCCAGGAAATTTGACAGTTTTTCATTCGTGTCACGTAAGAAGGAAGAAGGTAAGGTAAAACAATTCGGATTTTCTTATCATGATAATGCGGATTTACTGGATGAGATATTGACGGAGCATCCGGAAGTGGATTTTGTACAGCTTCAGATCAATTATCTGGACTGGGACAGCGGGAGTATTCAGTCCCGAAGATGTTATGAAGTTGCAAGAAAGCATCGTAAACCAATCATTGTTATGGAGCCGGTGAAAGGCGGAATGCTTGCGAATATTCCAGAAAAGGCACAAAAGATATTGAAAGAGTATCATCCGGATCAGTCCGTCCCTTCCTGGGCGATTCGTTATGCAGCAAGTCTTGAGGGAGTTATGATGGTCCTCAGCGGTATGTCCAACATGGATCAGCTGCTGGATAATTTAAGTTATATGGAAGACTTTCAACCATTTACATTAGAAGAAACGGAGGTTGTAAGGAAGGTGGTAGGAACCATCAATGAGACCATTGCGATTCCTTGTACCGCCTGTCAATATTGTGTGGAAAAATGTCCGAAACAGATTGCCATCCCCCAATACTTCGCATTGTATAATGTAGAAAAGCAGAACCCGACACCTGGCGGATTCTCCTTACAAAAAATGTATTATGGCAATTATACCATGAAGAACGGGAAGGCATCCGATTGCATTAACTGTAAACAATGTGAAAAGAACTGTCCTCAGCATATAGAGATAACGAAATCCCTTGAGGATGTAGCCGCACTGTTTGAAGCCTAAGAAAGATCAGCAGATAAATGATAGGATCAAAAGACACGAGGAAAAACATCTCCTAACCGGATAAAAGTTTCATAGACTTCACTCCATGGGAATATATTATACCAAACGATATTCAATAAGGGATAATTTATGGGATATTATATTACCGTTGAAGATAATGTTAACATTTATGTGGAGGATCTTAATCCGGAAAGTAAAAAAACGATTCTGTTCATTCATGGCTGGCCCGGAGATCATAATCTGTTTGAATACCAATTTAATCAGATCCCTAAACTTGGTTACAGATGTATCGGAATTGATGTGAGAGGGTTTGGTAAATCAGACAGACCATTTTGCGGTTACGATTTTGGTACCATGGCAGATGATGTCAGGTCTGTGGTAGATGCATTGAATTTACATGACTTTACACTGGCCGGACATTCTAACGGAGGTGCCATTTCAGTAAAGTATATGGGACGCCATAAAGGCTATGGAGTATCTAAACTGGCACTTTTTGCAGCAGCGGCGCCAAGTCTGATCAAACGCCCTGATTTTCCATATGGGATAGACAAAGAAGTAGTGCTTCAGATGATAGAAGAAACCTATCATGATCGCCCTCAAATGCTTCGTAATTTTGGTGATCAATTTTTCTTCCAGCATATTACGCAGGCTCTTTCTGACTGGTTCTTTCAACTTGGGCTGGTGGCTGCAGGATGGGCAACCGCCTCCGTTGAAGAAACATGGATTAAGGAGGTGTTATTCAGCGATTTAAAATCTATCTGTGTACCGACTTTAATCATTCATGGAATTCATGATAAGGTGGTTCCATATCAGCTGGGTGAAATACAAAATAAAATGATCCCGGGCTCTAAACTGGTTCCATTTGAATTCTCCGGTCATGCCGCTTTTTATGATCAAATGGATCAATTTAATGAGGTATTGGTGAATTTCATCGAGGGTAGAAATTAATCAATCAGATAACATCAAGTTCGACATCTTAGTAGAAAGACAGGTAAGACTAGCTACCTGTCTTTTTTGTGTGAAAAAATTCTAATATGACTGCAGTCAGTTGACGAGTTGACACGACTGTGGTAGCATCTAATTATTGACAAAAACTACCGTGGTAGTTAGGCGGCTATTAACTCGGAAATTCTCAAAGAGCAGACCGGGTGGAATAGGAACACTACTTATATATTAATCAAAATTTCGCTGCGTTGCACAATTTGGATCAGCATAATTTAGAGGTTTTGAATAACTAAAAGTAAAAAGATTACCTATTACAGGTAAATAATCTACGTTCATTTATTACAAAATGATACTTATAATGAGGCAATCAGACATGGAGGAGGCAATATATAGTGAAAAAGAATTGGAGAATAATCATTGCTATCATGATTGTTGCGATCATGATGTTTCCTTTGGCTGCATGCGATAACAAGCAAAAAAATCTGACAAGGGGGGCTACAAATAAAAGTAACAACAATAGTGCCGGCAGTAGTAACGATAATAAAGATAACGACGCAGGTAAACAGGAAGAGATTACACTTACCCTATGGAGTATCGCTACGGAAAGCGATGCGTTCCACCCTGCTTACAAAAAGGCAATCGAAGAATTCGAAGCAAGCCATCCGGGGATTAAGATCGTTCACGAAACATTTGAAAACGAATCTTATAAGACAAAGATTAAGACTGCAGTAGCTGCAAATGATCTTCCGGATATCTTCTTTACCTGGGGCGGTGGATTTTCCGAAGCATTTGTGAAATCCGGCAAGGTATTGCCTCTTGATCAGTATTATACCGATGAAATTGCAAAGGAATTACCCAAAGCAGCATTAAATAATGCAACGTATGATGGTAAATTATACGGAACAACATATACTTCTCCGGTATCCTGCTTATTCTACAACAAGAGGATGTACGACCGATTTGGTTTAACACCTCCCCAAACCTGGGATGAGCTTAAGAATGTATGTCAAACCTTTCTTGATAACGGAATTACCCCATTCGGACTCAGTGTCAAGGATACCTGGGTACTTGCAATGCTTCATGATGCGCTTACCTTAAAAGCAGCAGGACCGGAGAAGACAACAGCGGCGTTAAGGAAACAGGGACAAAGCTATGATGATCCTGATTTCCTTAACGCAGCAGCCAAATTAAGGGAACTTATAGATATGGGCGCTATCATTAAGGATGCCGCAGGCTTATCCAATGATGAGGCAAGTGTATTATTCTATAATGGTACGGTTCCTATGTATGTTACAGGAAGCTGGATGGCAGGTTCTCTTCAGACAGATCCTGAGAACCCCGAAGATTTCGATGTGGTTCCGATCCCTGTACTTAATGATAAAAATGCTAAAATAACTGATTTTATGGGCGGGGCCGGAGATACCTTTATGGTTGCGGCTTCAACCGGGAATCCTGATATCGCAGCAGAAGCAGCATTTGCATTTACAAAGAGCATTTCCAAATATGCATATCTTGATGGTGCAGGCAACCCGGTATGGAAAATTGATTATGATGACAGCACCGTTAACCCCATTACAAGAAAAATTGCAGATTATACATCCAAAGCTTCTTCCTTTACCTTATGGTTTGATACCTTAATGACAGCGGAAGATGCAGGAGAATATCTGAATCTGCTGCAAGGTTTGTATGGGGGGAATATCTCTCCGAAAGAATTCACGAAGCGTATGGCGAATCAATTAGGGGTTTTTTCAGGCCTGGAATGAATTAATAGTTGCCGTAATCTTTGATTATGTATTGTATTTCGTACTATTATTTAGTAAAATTAAGGATATTAAGATATTTAAGGATAGTTAAGAGATTATTTTGTGTATGGGGGATAGTAAGGATATTGAGGTTATTAGGAATGTAAAAATGTTTGGGATATTGAGAGATGGGAGTATGGGATAATGGAGAAAAAAAAGATACAGGATTGTGAGCTTAGAGCAAAAGAATTAGTGGAGAAAATGACGCTGGAGGAGAAGGCAAGCCAATTAACTTATAATTCACCTGCGATAAAGCGATTACATATTCCAGCTTATAACTGGTGGAACGAGGCACTTCATGGCGTGGCCAGAGCGGGAACCGCAACCAGTTTTCCCCAGGCCATTGGTTTGGCAGCGATGTTTGATGAGAAGATGATCGAAAATATCGCGGCGGTGATTGCAGAGGAAGGCAGGGCTAAATATAATGAGAGCGCGAAACACGGTGATCGGGATATCTATAAAGGCTTAACCTTTTGGTCTCCCAATGTTAATATTTTCAGGGACCCAAGGTGGGGAAGGGGACATGAGACCTATGGAGAGGATCCTTATCTTACTGCGAGACTGGGCGTTGCCTTTATTCAGGGAATGCAGGGAACCAAGGGGGAATATTTGAAAGCGGCAGCCTGCGCAAAGCATTTTGCCGTACACAGCGGGCCGGAGAATCTGCGTCATGAATTTAATGCTAAGGCTTCACCTAAGGATTTATGGGAAACTTATCTTCCGGCATTTGAAGCGTGTGTTAAGGAAGCACAGGTTGAAAGTGTTATGGGAGCGTATAATCGAACCAATGATGAGCCCTGTTGCGGCAGTTACGCGCTGCTCCGTGATATTTTAAGAGATAAATGGGGATTTCAGGGACATGTGGTTTCTGACTGCTGGGCGATCAAGGATTTTCATATGTATCATAAGGTCACGCAGACCCCCCAGGAGTCGGTCTCCCTGGCCATAGATGCAGGATGCGATTTAAATTGCGGGAATATGTATCTGTATTTATTAAAGGCGCATCAGGAGGGTTTGATAACAGAAGAACATATCACCAGAGCTGCAGTGCGACTATTTACGACCCGTTTTAAGCTGGGGCTTTTTGATAAGAGCGAATATGATGCTATTCCCTACGAGAAAATAGAGTGCAGAGAGCATGTTGCACTGTCCATTGATGCTGCCAGAAACAGTATGGTATTGCTAAAGAATGATGGCATACTTCCCATGGATAAATCAAGGATTAAAACGGTGGGTGTCCTCGGTCCGAATGCCAACAGCAGGCTGGTCCTGAAAGCAAATTATTACGGTACTTCCTCCAGATATATTACGGTCCTGGAAGGGATTCAGGATGAGCTTGGCGATGAAGTAAGAGTGTTATATTCCAAGGGGTGTGAACTTGAGAAAGACAGAACCGAAGCGCTTGCCATGGAGCATGACCGGTTAATGGAGGCAGTCTCTGTTGCAGAGCACAGTGATGTGGTCATTCTATGTCTCGGTCTTGATGAAACCCTGGAAGGAGAAGAACGGGATGAAGGCAATGAGGTGGGTTCGGGAGACAAAAAAGATCTTTTACTTCCCCAGGTACAGATGCAGTTACTGGAAGAGATAGTTAAGACCGGTAAGCCGGTGATCCTTTGTCTCATGGCAGGCAGTGCCATTGACTTATCTTATGCACAAGAGCATTGTAACGGTATCCTGAATACCTGGTATCCCGGTGCCAGAGGAGGAAAGGCCGTTGCAGATATACTATTTGGTAAGTGTTCTCCCTCCGGCAAGCTTCCGGTTACCTTCTATCGTTCACTGGAAAATCTGCCGGAATTTACAGACTATTCCATGAGAAACAGAACTTATCGTTATATGGAAGAAGAACCTCTGTATTCCTTTGGGTTTGGGCTGACCTATGGGGATGTGGTATGTCTGGATGCAAAAATCACCTCAGCAATAGAAGTGGATCAGAATTTTGAAGTAAGCGTCACGGTGAAAAATAAAGGTGGAATGGATACGCAGGATGTAATTCAGGTCTATATGAAGGATATAGAGTCACAGTACGCTGTACCGAATTTCAGCTTATGTTCCTTCCGGCGAATTCACTTGAAATCAGAAGAGGAAACAACAGTTAAACTGCAAATTCCATGGAAAGCGTTAACAGTGGTGGACGATCAGGGAATCAGAAAGGTGGACAGCAAAACCTTTGAGCTGTTGATTTCTACCATGCAGCCTGACGCAAGAAGTATTGCGCTTACCGGTAAGAAACCCCTGATCCTGCCTGTTATTTTATCAGAGACAAAATAAGCAAACACTTGGCTGTCTGAAATTGAGGAACTACCTTCCCTCGTTTGGGATAGCCTTTTTTACATCATTCGATTTCAATCAGGAGAAGAATTTATGGCCATAAAATCAAGAAAAAGGATTCATAATTCCAAAATCATGCGATGGTTTTCTTCTTTGAAGTTAAAACATAAAGTAAGATATTTGTTCTTATTTATTATCAGTATTTACTTTATCATGTTCTTTGGTGTCTATTCTCTGGTTGTGAAGCGGGATATGTTAAATTATACGCTACAAAGTAACCTAAATACCATGGTATCTATCGGAAGCACACTGAATGCAGAAATTGATACCATCGATAATATGAGTCAGTTAATTATTACGAACAAAGATGTAGTTAGTTTCCTGAAAAATACCAATGGTCAGGAACTCACATATACCCATAATGCCATGAGTGCAGTTTATGATATCTCTAATGTGTTCAGTCATATTTCTTCCGTTTTCATTATACGGACTGATAGTTCTTATATCAATACGAGCAGGGGAATTACAAAACTGAACTATGAGGTCTTTACAAATCCTCTGTGGAACAAAGAAATTGAGGAAAGAGCAGGCGGTTATGTTCTTCGTGTCAACGGAGGCGGGGCGTTCTCCACCTCCAAAGGTCCTCAAATCATCTCCTTTATCAGAATTATCAATGACCTGGAGTCACAAAAACCCATCGGTATGCTGGCAATTAATTTTTCACCCCAGCTATTTGAGAAAATTTATCAAAACATGGAGGGAAACGGAAAGCATTTTTGCTTCTATGACAACAAAAACATGTTCATAGGAACACAGGAACCGATAGAAGAATTACAGAATTTAAAATTTACGAATGACAAGTACGCTCAGGAAAGCCTGAAAAACGGTAATTTATTGTCCTATTATCATATACCGGAAACGCCGTTTATTATTGCATCCTTTGAAAAGTTTCATCTGGGACAGACCATATCGGATCAGGCTGGCAGCATTCTCCTCGTGGTATTAATTGTGACCAGTGGAGCGCTTATTTTAATCGGTATATTTATAACCACTTATATTACGCATCCGATTGAACGGCTTGCTCAGTCCATGAACTCTGTAAAATCGGGATGGTTAAGACGATTAAGTCTGTCCCTGTCAGATGATGAGATCGGTAATTTAAAGGATAGTTATAATGAAATGCTGGTGGAAATCAATGGCTTGATTCAAAAGCTTCTGGAAAAAGAAAAGGCGATTCAAAAAGCTGAGCTGGAGGTGTTGCAGGAGCAAATTAAACCTCATTTTCTCTATAATACCCTGGATATGATTGGATAT
This sequence comes from Bacillota bacterium, assembly GCA_023439505.1. Classification (GTDB taxonomy): domain Bacteria; phylum Bacillota; class Clostridia; order Lachnospirales; family Lachnospiraceae; genus Mobilitalea. Next base: position 250,197 of record JAEXNR010000007.1, on the reverse strand, counting down.
CTGGCACTGACAGAACCGGCAGAAGACGTTTATGATGCCATTAATACTTTAGGTAGTTTCTATAAGAAGTTTCTAAGCAGGGGAAGCAAAGAAATCACAATCGCGCAGGAAATAGGAATTGTAAAAGATTATTTGAAATTACAAAAGCTAAGATATGGGGACATCTTTGATGATTTGTATCAGGTGGAAGAGGAATTGCTGACGAAGCAGATTCCAAAACTAATCCTTCAGCCATTGGTGGAGAATAGTATCTACCACGGTATTCGGTTGAAGGGTGAAAAATGCATGATCAAAATCTCGATCTATTCTGAGAACAATCGTATTCATATTGTAGTATATGATGATGGCATCGGTATGCCTTCGGATATGATTACGTCAATTATGAGTTCCGGTAAAAGCAAAAGCTTTGGATTTAAAGGTACCATTGAACGGATACAGTATTATTATAACCGCGAAGATGTTTACGAAATCCGGAGTGAGGAGGGACAATACACAGAGATTCATATTAAGCTGCCTATGTTCTGATCAGTCGGGGCTTTGCGGACGAATGGAGGTTATCATGTTTCGGGTTATGATTATTGATGATGAGAAAATGTCCAGAAATTTGTTAAAAATTACGATAAAGTGGGAACAGCTGGGATTTGAATTATGCGGAGAGGCTGCCAGCGGAATAGAAGCCATTAATACAATTGATGATATCAGACCGGATATTGCATTCGTAGATATCCGGATGCCCTTTATGGACGGGATAGAGTTTTCACGGATCGCGATTAACCGGTATCCAAAACTGAAAATTATAATTCTAACAGCCTTTGATGACTTTGAATATGCCAGGGAGTGCATTGGTATCGGAATTTGTGATTACTTATTAAAACCCGTCAACAGAGAAGCAATCGGTGATTCATTGCTTAAGGTCCGAGAAAAATTAGAACAGGAGCAGCCGGAGAAAACTGAAGTATATCTCAGGGTGGATGGGGATTCCATCATTGCAAAAATTAAGGAGTATATCGGCAATCACTATAAAGAACCGGAATTGAATCTGACTTCTGTAGCCATGGAATTTGGCTTTAATTCCAGTTATCTTAGCAGAATGTTTAAGGCAGAAACAGGGAGTGCTTTTATTGATTACTTAACAAGCTGCAGGATGGAGTGTGCAATCCTGCTTGCCAGAGACGGGATGTTTATGTATCAGGTAGCAAAAGAAGTGGGGATACCTGATCCGAATTATTTCGGGAAATGCTTTAAAAAGTATACCCAATTTACGTTTTCAGATTTCGTAAAGCAATAACATTACTTCTTAAATAAACCAAAGAGAAAGATATACAGAAATTATACTATTTAACATGCAGATTCATATATTTGTAATAAGTAAAAAGAGCGAGGATGATATGGAAATTTATGTTGTTCTACCAGGAGATAGTATTTATTCCATCGCTGAAAAATATGGTGTTTCTGTTGAAAAATTAGTTAAGGATAATGGCTTAAGTTACCCCTATGATTTGGTGATCGGGCAGGCAATTATTATTGCGTACGCGAAACAGTCTTATGTAGTGCAGGAGGGAGACAGTCTGGAGGGGATTGCGGCTGCTTATGATGTACCCGTAATGCAGCTGTTAAGAAATAATCCGGATCTTTCCGCAAGGGAATTTATATATCCCGGGGAAACGTTAGTCATCAGCTACCGTACACAAAAAAGTATTATGACAAATGGCTATGCTTACCCCTATATCAATCGGGATTCTCTATGTAAAATACTACCAAATCTTACATATCTGTCCGTCTTTAATTACAGGGCCACAGAAAAAGGCCAGGTGATAGAGTATCAGGATGATACGGATATTATTGAATTGTCAAAAGCATTCGGAGTCGTACCGCTACTGATGCTGACTACATTATCACGTCAGGGACAGCCTGATATTGAAACCGCTTATAGCATCTTAGGAATAGAAGAGTATCAGGAAAGAACGATCAATGAATTTATGGAGATCATGAAACAAAAGGGTTATAGGGGCATTAATATTGTTTTTAATTATTTAAATAAAAACAGTGAGTCGTTATATCATGCGTATTTAGAAAAAATATCACTTCGTGTACAGCAGGAAGGATATCTTTTTTTCATAACTGTTAATTTTCCTATTGAAGAGAATGGAACCATCGTACCGGTTGACTATGAGAAACTTAGTCGCTACGTGGATGGTATGGTATTTATGAGGTTTGTATGGGGATCTAATATTGGACCGCCTACCCCGGTGAGCAATATTAACTATACAAAAGAATTACTTGAGTATTTACTAAAAAGCAATGTGCCTCCTAATAAAATTGTAATAGGAAAGCCTACCATTGGATATGACTGGGAATTGCCATATGTTCCCGGTGAATCCTCGGCGTATGCACTATCCATTCTTTCCGTTTACAATCTGGCAAGGGAAGTGAATGCAATCGTATTATTTGATGAGACCTCTCAGACGCCATATTTTTATTATGAACAGAACTTTGGGGGGATTTCGGAACGTCATATTATCTGGTTTATCGATGGCAGAAGCATCAATGCACTGAATGAATTAATTTTTGAATACAATTTAAATGGCAGCGGTATATGGAATATTATGATCTATTATCCTCAATTATGGACGACGATTATTGCTACCTTTGATATCATTAAACTAATATAACCGGATACAAAACAGGATATCTTTTCTCTGGAGGGGGAAGGCATTCTACTTTAAACGGAATAAAAAAAGTGGTATACGACGGTTTGTTTGACCCGTGTCTACCACTTTTTTATTGTAATAAGGTTCTTTCCATGGAGCTATTCCTTGGCATAACTTATGTTTGAATATCATATGGAAGATCCAGCTTCATGGACTTCACTGCAGGATCCGGACTTATCTTAAGATTGGGATAAAATTTCTTCAGGGTAAGAAGATTCTTTCGATGATGACCGATTACCTGTGACAAATCCCTGGGATTGCATCGGATTATGATTGGGGCAGCGTTCGGAAGGGGAACATCAATCTTACTTAACATAGCGGTTATCAGATCAAGAAAATAACTGCTTTCCACAAGCTGGCGAAAGGCAGGATGGAAAGGACCATAAACGACCTCTTTCCCCTCTGCAATCAGATCCGTGGGCTGTAAACCCATGCGGATGACCGGAATTTGATCCCTTAAAAATACCTGATACATTTCTTTGGTCCAATCCACGGCAGTTTCCAGGGAGAGTGGCTGATATTCTCCCATCCGGCATAGTTTAAGCAAATGGGTTTCTTTAATTACCAGAGTAGGATAGATGCGTATAAATTCCGGTTTTAATAAGGCGGCAAGTTTGGATGAAAACACAGAACGCTCCTTCGTATCCTTAGGTAAGCCTGTCATTAATTGAATGCCCAGACGAAATCCGTATGCTTTGATTAAATGCACGGCCTGATATACATCCTTCACCAGGTGACCTCTGTTTGAAGCCTTTAATACCGTCTCGTCCAGGGATTGAACGCCCAACTCAATGATATCCACTTGATAATGCTTTAATCTATCCAAAATTTCAGGGGTAATATAATCCGGTCTGGTGGACAGGCGGATACCATGCAGCTTTCCAGCTTGTTTATAATCATAGGCGAATTTTAGATAACGTTCCTGCAGCCCGGACTCAATTCCGGTAAAGCTTCCGCCAAAGAAGGCGAGTTCTACATCTGTATGATGATCCAGCGTAGAAGAGTAGGTTGTAATCTGGTGTGCAACCTCCTCCAGTGTCATCGCTTGGTCCTTTGCCGTAATCTTTCTTTGGTTACAGAATACGCAATCGTTGGGGCAGCCTTCATGTGAGATGAATATGGGAATGTTGACATGCTTTTTTATATTAGAAGGCGGATCCGATGGTATGAGCTGGGGAGTCTGGTAAATGAGGACGGAGCCGATATCCGTAAGCGGAAATTCTTTAAAATAGATTACTTCCTTGTCTGCCGCCTCAACAAAGGCTTTGATTCGTAAATAGTCAGGATGTTTGCTCAGATCCCCGTGAAATAGAATGCTATCCTGAAAACTTGCGCTGGCACCGCCAAGAAATCCGGTGTCGAATCCTTCCAGTACCACATGACCCGATTGAATGAAAAGTACATTCATAAGATCCTTCGAACACTGATAGATCCCAGGATCACCGGTAATGATGGAATTATCGTTGACTACAACAGTAGAACACTTGGTATAGCCTTGTTTCACAGGAATTAAATGCTTGTTCGTATACTTGCTATGTGTGAAGAGAAGGGAATCCGTATATTCCGGATTGTGAATTATAAATTCCTTTGTAATCACTGCATTATAAGGGATATCCCCGGGATAAACACCGGAGAGCCTTGAAGTTCCCATAACATAGGGAATTCCCAGAGCGTCCAGCTGGTTAAATATATTCTGATGTGCGTGTGGATCTATCACCAAAGTATCGTCTATGACTGATAAAATCAGATCCGGATGGGAACGGATTCCAGGATCAAACCGCACATCTTCCGGAACGAGTATCACTGTTCCTTTTGTTTTCATGTATTCAATAAAAGCGATATCAGCAAGTTCGGATAAGAAAATAATATTCATGTTTTTAACATCCTCTCAGAGCTATTGTATCACCAACCTCGATGACGTACAACGATAAGTTTCCGATGACCTATGACCAATTTCTTATCGCCGGCATAGTGTTTGTTCGGCTTGAAATGGAAGAATCTCGTCGGATTGAATCATCTTTATAAGAAAAACACAGGAATAAAGTAAATAATAGGTAAAATTATGGGGTGTAAATATATGGTAAATGTAGTATGATAATATCAGTAAAATAGTGAGGATAGTCTACCATAGAATTGGTTATATTTTTAACAAAGAATGCTGATGAATATAAGGCTTACGCTATTTGAAGGAAAATAGGAATGGATTAAGGATTTAAGCTATTTAAAAGAATTGGTTATGGATACAGTTTATATTATTTTATGAAGCAGAATATAGGTTTTATCTTGTTTCAACGCAATTGTGAGGGATGTATCATGGAGGATAGCGTGAACGAAGAAATTGAATATTCCTGGCTCCAGATTTCGGACTTGCATATTTTTGACAATACGGAATGGAAGATCATGAAAGAAGCCTATCGGAAATTGCCCGATCGGGATACGGTGAAGTTTATAATCGTCACAGGTGATTTACATCAGTATAAAGATGAGGCAGGGTATACTAAGACAGCAGACTTTTTAAATTTGCTTCTGGATAGCTTTTCTCTGTCAAAAAGGAATCTGTTTATGGTACCCGGTAATCATGATTCCCAGGACTGTGATTCAAAAGAAGTATATAACTTTTATATTGACGAGAAGATTGAAGCGGATCAGGATTGTTATATCAAATACTTTACAAAAGGCAAATTGATAGACTGTTTTGAAAACTATCATCATTTTATCAAGGAATTTTACGGTGACCTAGCAGATGATATGTATCCTGAGCCGGAGCAGGTGTCCGTGTTAAACTGGAATAACAGGCTCAATCTGATTCATCTGAATACGGCAATTAATTGCAATGGGGACAATACCAGGAAGCAAATCATAGACATCTATAAGATGAGTAATCTGATTCATCAGATCAATAGAAAATTACCTTCCATCATAATTGCACATCATCCCATAGACACGTTATTTCAATCTCATTATAACGCCTTGATCAGATTTATCACAGACTGGAAAGTCAGTGCATATTTATGTGGGGATCTACATAAAGAACTATTGAAGATGATAGGAACTTATGATAAAACCGGTTCCTGTATTCCCTGTATTGTGTGCGGCAAAGCTGCTCCTGACAATCAGGATTCCTATTCTGATCTTGGCTGTATCCTCTACAGCAAGAAAAAGGGCTGTGAGACGGTTGAGGTGACTCCCTATGAATGGGATAAAAGGGCGAAACTATTCAGGAAGTATCCCGGGCTGGATTGTGATAATGGGAGGTGTGAGTTTACGCTGTTAAAATGTAATATTCCACAAGCGGTATCAGCGGAAGAGATCAGGGAAAATCAAGCGGAATCTATCTGGCTGCCGGATGCGGAAGCCGCCCATGGACGGCAAACCCGTTTTGGCACGTTCACATCCACAAAGATCATTGAAGAATTTATCAGGGATGAGTCCGCTACCTGGGGCTTGTCAGCAGTAAAGGGAATCGGAAAGACTTTCGTATTACAGATAAAGCGGACAAAATCGACCCCGAATAACATCTGTCTGCCGATTGGTATAAAAGCTACGCCGGAAAATAATTGGGGGACAGACAGCATTGTCCTTGGGAATAATATCGACTTATCCGCACTGAAAAATTATAATCATATTGTTTCACTGTGGAAATACAGCCTCATTATTTATGTCGTTAATCAATTGTATCATATCAGAGATAATGTGGCGGCCAGATGGTGGGGTGGCAGTGCCAATCCATCAGAGGGTCTTAAAATCAGGCTGGAGGAATTGCTGAGGATCGGGAGGATAGATAAGGAGACCTTTAATTTTTGCACCAACCCGGCGTTTAATAATTTGAATATTATCATCAATTATGTAATCTTAACAAAGAAATGGATGAATTTTGTGGGCAATGATCTGGGTTCTCTGATTTATCTGAGAAAAAGCATTGATGAGGTACTGGAGAGTCTTACCAAGGATGCGGTCCTGATATTCATTGACAAAATCGATCAATCCTTAAAACAAACCAATGCGGAGCCGCCGGACAACTGTGAGATTTGCCGGAAGCGAAATTATATCATGAAGTGTAACGATGTTAATAAAAGTCCGGAGTATTGTTCTCAGGATTCTACTTCCTGTCAGATACTTTGCTGCTACGGATGCGAGAATTTTGCGACAACGTATTCGAATACTTCACTTCGAATTTATAATGAGAATAGTAAGAAATACCGGCATATCAATTTGTGGCAGCACCTGCAGCTGGGACTTTTGGATGCGGTTTATCAGATCAAGGAAGAATATGCAAGTAAAATCAGAGTTTATTTCACCATCCGGCATGAGGCATTCTCCAGTGAAGATTTCTTACTTGGACAGCATCGAAAAAAGACGTTAAAGATAATCAATGAATTATGGTATACCAAGGAAGAGCAGAAGAAGATATTTGAAGATTGTATCAGAAATCAGGATGATAACCTTCTGTTTGACCCTTGTTTAAAAAATGATCGGGATCGATTGGAAGAGGCTTTTCTGGGAGTGGATAAATTATACCATCCCTATACAACAAAGCTTAGCGAGTCCATATTTGATATCATTTACAGGCATTCCTTTGATCGAACCAGAGACATTCAGGAGTACGGGGAAATGCTGACTGCAAACCTGAATAAGATCAGAAGCTGTGGTACTGTTTTGGAGCGGGGAGAACTCATTAAATCCCTGATCGGAGTGAAAGCTGCCGAATTAGCCTTTTGCGACGAAGGGTCCATTGCAGCGGCAAATGGATGCTATTATCTTGAAAAGATGAATTTACTTCCGAATTATTGGGCACAGACTGAGAATTTTAAAGATCTTATTCTGAGATTTGACCGGAACTTATTGTTTTCCAGACAGGTAGTAAGAATCTGCAAGCAAATAAACGGAATTAAACGTTGCGATGGAAATTGTAATAGATGCAGTGCAAAACATCATCCCTTCTCCATGCTTTATAAATTGGGGATGCTGGGACAAATCCATCTTATTTTCAACGGAAATGAAGATATTGAGCAAAAGTTTTTGCATTCCAAAGAAATAACCTACCTAAGCGAGGAGGATATCTTAAATGTAAACAACCGGACCATATATATTTTACATCCCGCATTAACAAAGAGTATAGAAAGTCTTAAGAATAAACAGATCAGACATTTTAAAGGCTTTTTGCTGGGCAAGGGTAACTTCGTTTCCCGGGTTAAGCTGGAACAATTAATTGAGGATAAGAGCAAATTAAAAGTCAAAGAATTTGATGATAAGTATTTCTTCTCATCTTAGCCACCATGACTGGAACACAGGAGAATAGGCTTGTTTTATTATTGACACATAATGCCTTTTGGAGTAGAATCTACATAATCATCATCCGGTTTACAGGGAAAATCAGTGTACCTATGAAATTATTTGAGATGATTTGAAGGATTTTCTCATGGAAACAAAGATGCATGATGCATAGGATCTCATATTGTACAGATATTAAATAAGAAAGAATATCCATTCGAAGCAAGTATAAATATTCATATGGGCGGGATTGATCATGAATAAAATATTATTTATCTATAACCCACTGGCCGGAAAAGGCAGAATAAAGAAAATGTTGTCCGATATTATCGAACTGTTCAACAGGAATATGTATGAAGTTGTTGTATATTCGACCTTATGTAAAAAGGATGCAAAAAGAATTGTGGAAGATTGTATCAAAAGCCAGAATTATGATTATATCGTATGTTCCGGCGGTGACGGCACATTAAACGAAGTAGTGAACGGTGTTATGACAAGTGACAGGAAACCGCAAATTGGCTATATTCCCTCCGGGACAACAAATGATATCGCTTATAGTTTAAATATTCCCAAGAACATGCTGAAAGCCACCCAGCTGATTGTGGACAAAAGATCGACCTCTTATGATATCGGATCATTTAATGAAGATTATTTTGTATATAGTGCAGCATTCGGATTATTTACGGACACTACGTATCAGACGCCGCAATATATTAAGAACATGATCGGAAGGCTGGCCTATATCATGGAAGGAATCAAAAGCCTGTCCGCCTGGAAGTCGTATCATGTGGAGATTTCCTATGAGGATAAGGTGATTTCGGACAAATTTATATTTGGCATGATAACAAATTCAAAATCCGTCGGGGGCTTTAAAGGGATTGCAGGTAAAGATATCGTACTTAACGACGGTCAATTCGAGTGCCTGTTTATCAGAATGCCGCATAATCTCATTGAGATTCAAAACATCATCAATGATTTGGGAAAGGGCAATCTCAACAGTGACCGGATCATATCATTTCAAATAAAGCAAATTAATATCAAGTCGGAGGAAGCTGTCCCCTGGACATTGGATGGGGAATATGGCGGAAGTCTGCATCACGTGGATATTAAAAATTGCAAGCAGGCGATTTCTATTGTATCTTTATTGGGAGGTCGAAGCAAAAAAAGAGAAGGAACGCCCGATCAAGCCGCAAAATCCGTTTTCCGTAATTGAACAGGAGAATAAAAAACTGCATCGAAACATGTGGTTTTTTTATACGATGAAATGAAATGTAACGGTCTTCCACATTTGGACATACCGTCTATCATGACCTGGAAAATATTGCGGGTTACAATTTCGAAAATAATTTGAATATTTTTAAGCTTTTCAGTCGTCTATATAGATAGAAGTTCTGAGAGATGACAGAAGTCGGGATCCACAATCTTATGCCGAAATCATATTCCCCAATTTGGATGAGGAATAAACAGGAATGGATGCTTTGCCGGTCAGCTTAAGAATATAAAATAACATATTTATAATCAGGAGTATCAAAGGTATCCTTGATCTATGTCTTATGGGTCTTTACATTCCATGGCTGATTTGGAAAAAGAATTTATGAGTTATAGGTTGACATAAGCAGCAATTTGGTCGATAATGCATATGGTTAGCAATTAAAGAAAACTGGTAGATCCGTCCGCCTGGAAGGGGTTGGTTCACCGGAGAATATGGAAATGGTGAGGAAATGTCAAATAAATACGATGATGATTTGAAAAATCAAGTACTTGAAATCATGAAGGAAGAAGAAGCAAGGGAGAAACAAAGGCGTACTCCTCAAAATACGAGAACTTCGACATCCAGGGCGGTCACCACGAAGAAAAGGAAATCAGTGAAAAAGAAGAAGCACAAAGTGCTGAAGACCCTGGGTATTCTTTCTGCTGCATTGCTGGTAGTGGTTCTTATCCTTGTAGGAACAAAGCCGGGACGAAGTCTCTTATATAAGGCAGCGGGTAATTTTATCTATAAGAACACGAACAATGAGGACGTAATTCAGGAATACGAGGAACCTGTGGAAATTGTACATGCTGACGGGTCCCATAGAGAAGATTATGTATCCAATTATCTGATTTTTGGTATTGAAGAATTTGGCGGGGCAAGAAATACAGATTCGATGATGATTGCTACGGTAAATACCAGGGACAATACCTTAAAGCTTACCTCTTTGCTTCGTGACAGCTATGTAGAGATACCGGGTCATAATGCGAATAAATTGAACTCTGCTTATTCCAGAGGTGGAGTAAGTATGCTGATTGAAACCATAGAGATGAACTATAAGATTCAGATCGACGGTTATATGTCGGTTAATTTCAAATCTTTTGAAAAAATTGTCGACCGCTTAGGCGGAGTGGATATTGAACTGGGAAAAGAAGAGGCAAAGTACCTGAATACCACGAATTATATCTCACAGAAGAAGTATCGCAATGTGAAAGAAGGCATGAACCATTTAAACGGTAATCAGGCATTGGGATATGTGCGTGTTCGTAAGGTAAAGACACTGGGCGGAGTAAACAATGATTATGGCCGTATTGTTCGCCAGCAAAGGGTTCTAAAAGCAATTTTTGAAAGTTACAAATCACCGAAAAATCTGATTAAATTTGTTTCCATTACAAAAGAGTGTCTTGGTTATGTATCTACGAATCTTACACAACGTCAGATTGAAAATTTGATGTCAAATGTAGTTGAGAATAACATAACATCCTTAGATACCTTCCGTGTCCCTTATGACGGAGCCTTTGATGCACCAAAGGCTTATAACGGAATTACTTATCCCATCGTATTGGATTGGGATAAGAATCTATTAGAATTATATAAATTTGTATTTGCATATACGGAGGAAGAAGCTGTTGCGGCGTTAAGCCGGTAATCAGAATTCTATTCCAATCAGATACAAAACCATGGCCCACTGTCCGGCTGATGCGGATAAGTCAAACTGATGAATAGATAGGTGGATAAAGCAGAGAACCTCATGCTTTATCCACCTTTTTTGCTGTGAGGTTCCAGGCGTTGCATGGGAAGACTCCATTTGATATGATAGATCGTATCGAATAGTAATACGTTGATGACAATATCATCTGATAAAAAATAATAAAAATTTTGAAACGTTTTGATAAACGGCAAGTCTTATCATCAGGAGGTGAGAAAGTGGCGGATTTTGGTGAAATATATAAGGAGTATTTTTCCGATGTATATAAATATGTATTAACCCTTTGTATGGATGAAGCCTTTGCTGAAGAAATAACCCAGGAAACCTTTTTTAAGGCAATGCAGCACATAAATAACTTCAATGGGTCATGTAAACTGTATGTCTGGCTTTGTCAAATTGCAAAGAATACCTACTTTACACTTTATAAAAAGAAAAAACACATTGTTTCAGACCTGGATCCAGACACACCCAATACATTATGCAATATAGAAAAGGATTATATTGACAAGAATACGGCGAGACGGCTGCACATGGAATTACATAATTTATGTGAGCCATATAAAGAAGTTTTTACTTTACGAGTATTTGGTGAACTGCCATTCTCACAAATTGGAGAGTTATTTGGCAAAACCGACAGCTGGGCAAGATTAATTTATTATAGAGCAAAGAAGCAATTACAGGAGGTGATGAAATGAACGTATCATGTAATGTTATTAAAGATTTGCTGCCACTTTATCACGATAATATTTGCAGCCCCGAAAGCAGGGAGATGGTGGAAGGGCATATCAGTTACTGCAATGATTGTGCTGAAGAATTAGCAGCGATGGATAAGGAAATTTCTATAACAGACAAGGAGGAAAACTTATCTGAAGCAGAGGCAATTAAAACATTGTCAAAGCGCTGGAAAAAGGGGAAGAATAAATCACTGCTAAAAGGTGCTTTCATCATGCTTCTGGTTCTGCTGGGTTTATATCTTCTGTTCAGTGTCTTTTTTAGTATAAGATTTTATGTTGCATAATCGAATAAGAAATGAGGATGAAAATGAAAAAATTGGTTTGGTCAAGAATTTTATTGGGCATTGGGGTTGTGTTGTCCTTATGTTATGTTGGAGGTATCCTGTATATTTACTATTTTGCGGAGTATAATCCCTATGCTTCTGCCGGAGCGGAGGTTGATGCGTTGATTCATAGTGTATTATTATTGCCGCCAACTGTCATTAGCTTTATTGCGTCTTTAATATTGCATATGATATATAAGAAAGCTGCAATATCAGGGCAGGAGGGGAAGCATTGAGCAATCATATCTTAGTAGCAGAAAATATCAAAAAGAAGTATGGTGCAAGCACTATTTTAGAGGATGTTTCTCTCCATGTGGAACATGGAGACATTTACGGTTTGGTAGGAAAGAACGGTTCCGGAAAAACGACGCTGCTTCGTATCCTTACAGGATTGGTACCAGATTATGATGGCAAGATATCCGTAGCAAAAACAAATGGGCAGGAGAGCCGATTTGCTGTCCTAATCAATGACCCCTCACTTTTTCTTAATATGAGTGCTTTTGAAAATATGAAAGAACAAGCATATTTACTTGGTTTGCATAATGACAATCAGATTAAGGAGGTATTAGATCTGGTTGGGCTTACACTTTGTGGGAAAAAACGTGTAAGCCGCTTTTCACTTGGAATGATGCAACGCTTGAAACTTGCAATGGCATTATTGCAAAAGCCGGATATTCTTATACTGGACGAACCATTGAATGGTCTTGATCCGGGCGGAATCGCCGATCTGCGTGTGTTGCTGCTGTATTTACAGGAAAAAGGTATGACAATACTGATTTCCAGCCATTTGTTAAGCGAGCTGGAGCAAATAGTAACTCGTCTTGCTATACTTCATAATGGAAAAATTGTCAAAGAAATAGCAACGCAGGAAGTTTTTTGCACCGGGACTTCGCTGGAAAAACTGTATATGCAGTATACAAGAGGAGGGATAAGGAATGATGAATTTATTGAGAAGCGATCTTTATAGGATTGGGAAAAGTAAATTGATGTATATCATTATGGCAATTACAGGTATCATTGCTGTTCTTCTGTCAGTGATGTTGCATCGGGATATGCGAGTTGGGATTTCTGTTTTTGGATCTCTAACTGCTTTTAAGGGAATTGACGACATTATTCGGATTGGCATAACATATCAAAAAGGACTGGGGATTTTGACCGCTTTTCTGGTCTCCATTTTGATTGGTCAGGAATATCTATGGAAAACATGGCAGCATAAATGGATAATAGGTAAAACCCGTATCGGTATCTATTTATCAAAATCAATTTTTTCATCAGCTATATCTGCTGCTGTTTTCTTTGTATTTGAATTGACGGTCCTGCTTGGTTCAGGACAATTCAGTAATATACTGACGAGGAAGTACACAGCGATGATACTCTGCGGGTTTGCAATTTACTCCGCTTTGGGAGCTGTAGTTTGTCTGTTTTCCATGTTAATAAAGAGTAATACCACCGCAATCATTATTTGCCTATGCTATATCCTGTTTAGTGAAACAGTTTGGTCTGTCGTTACCAAACTGAGCAACGTTTCTTCCATCGCTGCAGGAATTGTTGAATTTGCTTTGCGACACTCGATTTATGGCATGTCTATGGTAGTTTCCTTAACAGCATTGTCAGCAGATATGACGATCAGTGTTGTGATGAATTCAGCTGTAATTATATTGATCGCGTCTGCAGTTGGTGTCTGTGTTTTTCAAAAATATGAGTTGTGATCATGATAATAAGGGCACTATATGGAAAAAAATGAATGAATAAATCAAAAATTGGAAAATAACATTGACAATATATACCATTGTCGGTAATATGTAAATGAAAACTAAATATAAACATAAAATGGATTTCAAGTACTGTACAGTGAAACGATTACCCTAAATGTTTTAGTGAAAGATAACCAACTATGCTCCAGACATTAAACAAAGTACATCAAATAGTATGAGAATCAACTGTGAAATATCGAGTACAGGGAGATGGATCGTATGAGAAAAAGTATGTTGACAAGAATGCTGATAATCTTTGGCATGTGTTTATTCATCGCGGGCTGCACAAAGTCACAAAAAGCGGACAAGAATCCAGAGGAATATACAAATTTTAGTAAAGTTCTGGACATGGATGCAAATAATGAGGGGAAAAAGACAATTGCATTGACAGACGGATATACGGATGAAGCATTGACCGTAGTTGGGGAAGATGAGCCGGGATATGGTACGCTTGGGGTAAACATTAAAAGCGATCAAAATCAGGTATTACTTTGTAAGGATCCTGTTTATGATATTGTTTATTATGTTAATTATGGAATCGATTATTATATTTATAGATTAAAGGACAATAAATCGGAGTTGGTTGTCAAACTGCCGGCCAAACGATTGTTTTGTATCGGAGGGAAGCTATATTTTATATTGGAATCTTATGATATCTATGAGTTTCAGGATATCAATAACGGAGCTATCTTATGTTATGATCCTGTTTCAGGAGAGGTTTCAAAGATTACGGATGATTCTGCATCCACCATGTTTGTTTATGAGGATGGGATCTATTACTACGTAAATCTGAAACGGGAAGACCTTGGAGAGGGTAAGTTCATTCAATATAGAACGTTATATTTTTATTCTTTCCGTACGGAAAAGCGTGAAGAAATTAAGGATCCTTACATAACACCATATAAATGGAAGGAGTACCATTTTACTTATGAGGTGGAAGCCGGAGAAGAGACCTATGAACGATCCGGCAAAAAAGAGAAAATTACGAGAACGGTCGGGATAGGGTTAGAAACACTGGATAAAGCCAAAAGGATAGAGCTTCCCATTAATTCGATGCTTGACCATATTACAATAGTCGGAGATAACATATATTGTACGGCTGCTTCTGAAACCCTTGAAATACTGAATATAAATACAATGGAAAAGAAAGAAGTTCCACTTGCAAATCCCTATTATAATGACTTTACAATCTGTAATAATATGCTCTATGTGGAAAGTATGCTTCAAATAGATCCTGAAACAGGACAACAAAGGAAGATCGAAGCACAGAATCCGGGAGAAGTGATCCATGAGTTGTATACGGACGGGAATAATCTATATGGGATATGCGGACCTAAAGAAGGAATGCAATATGGTGTAATGAGACGTATTGAGCTGGAAGAAAATCCGGAGAATGCAATTGT
Source organism: Bacillota bacterium (assembly GCA_023439505.1). Taxonomy (GTDB): domain Bacteria; phylum Bacillota; class Clostridia; order Lachnospirales; family Lachnospiraceae; genus Mobilitalea. The sequence continues at coordinate 235,041 of JAEXNR010000007.1, read as the reverse complement.
TCTACAGAATCAAAAGGGGACAAGCTATGAAACCGGTGGATTGGCTTATAAAACACTGCCTATGGGGGAGGAGCAGACAAATTGACGATATCACGAATCATTTTGATGACGGCTTTGATCAGTGTCTTCCTGCTGTGCCAGGGATGTAGCAAGACCGTAAAGAAAGAAGAATTACTTTCTGTAGAACATGAGTTTTTGCAATACGTTGAGATAGAACCAAATGCATTTACTGTAGATGAGGCAGGAGCATTATATACATCTGCAAGTTTTAAAACAAACGAGGATAAAACCATAGTTTCCATTCCCACATATATTCATAAATATGATTTGGAAGGTAATTTGGTTTATTCCCATGAATTAAAGGACATCAGCGGCAGCATTAATTGTATGGCAGTCGAGGGAAATAAGGTCTATTTTATGAGCTCGGGTTATAATCAGAAGGGGATCTGTGAAGTCTTGTATTGCTATGATTTAGAAAGCAATTCACTGGATCGAATCTATGAATTTAATTACTTTGAGACATCAAGTCAATTGATTTATGAGAAAGACCGGATTTACATCCTGGGGAGAAAAGCATATTCCGAAACGTCTGTCACTTCTTCAAATAATGGGTATCAATCAAGAGGAGAAAAAATAGTATATTATTCGTTACCTGATAAAACAGTTTATGAATTGGGGGTAAAGAATCCGATTAGTATGGCCCTTACAGAGACCGGATTGCTTATGATCAACGCATATCTCGATCAAGATGGTTATGCTATGCTCCAATATGATCCCGAAAAGGATGCGGCCAAAGTCGCCGCAAAGATGGGATCAAAAAAAATCGAACGTTTTGCCGTTAGTGAAGATGGAGATCAGATCATCTATACAAGTGATAAAAATGTCCGAGGATTGGTACTGTCACAACTGTCGTCAATTGATGTTGAGGCAGAATTATATGCCGATGCATTGTCCCCGGCCAGAAATGGGGTATATTACGTGAAGGGGCAGGTTTATTGTGAGTCATGGTCAGGAAAGCCGGTTCGCTTTTCCCTTCGTAATATCCAAAAGGAAAATAAAGCCATCCGTTATATCTCCTCCGGATTTTTGACTGAGGAACCCTTTGGATGCGGATATTCCATGATAAGGATCGAACTGGAGGATAATAAGTTTGCCTTAAAGGTATTGGCGCAGGATAAGGATTATGATCTGTGTGTTATGAATACATCAAGTTATAGCAGTTATGACATCTCTAAAAACGGAGTCTTCTATCCTTTGAATGATGTAAAGGGAATTAAGGAGTACCTGGATTCCTGCTTTCCTTATGTGAAGAAGGCGGCAACGGATGAGAATGGTAATATATGGATGCTCCCTATTGGGGTTGATATTCGTGGATTATTAGTGAATGAGCAAAGTCTTGCGCGGGATGCTATAAATCTAGACAACAATATGACTTATGAAGCCTTTTATCAGATGCAGGACAAGCTGACAAAGGAAGCCTTCAAAAAAATCAATTGTAATTCTTATGTGATCTATCTGTCATTCTTTGGACAGTTTTTTAACAAACAGAAGGAATTTGATAAAACGCAACTTCAGGAGAAGTTGGCATTGTTTCAAAGGTATAACGATGCTTTGCCGGAATTATTATCGGATCATCTGGATTTGAAGGGAGACTTTTACTACAGCTATTGCCGGGATACCTCCGGTTATCAGAGTGTCTTAAAGCAAGTTGCAGACGCTGCATCCTTACGATTTTTTAGTATGCCTAAATTGAAAGCTTCAGATCGCAATATCGGCACCTGTACATTTCTTGCGGTGAATGCCAACTCCGGTAATCGAAAGGAAACATTGGCTTATTTGGCGGACTGGATCAAATATTGTATGGAGCAGAAGGAATCCCCGCTATATTTTAAAACCCCTGTTCCCCCAAAGAATTCGTTAAGGGGTTCTTTATATGAATTATATGAGAATGGTGAGATCACATTCTATATCGATCGGGACGTGTATGAAGACGGATTTTTTGATGTGGTAGAAAAAGGGAATAATATAGAACCGTATCTCCAGGAGACAAAGCGTAAATTAGATACTTATTTCAATGAATAAACCGGAGGAGTTCCATGGGAAGTAAGAAAATAATAGGAATCATATCAGTTTCTTTTCTGTTGACCATGTTAATCCTTACGTTTACCGCAAGAAAAATTCATAATGCATCACTTCCAAGGGTGCGTACAGCCAGCTTAACGTATGAGGTGTTCATGGATTCTTTGGGTAAAGAAGCAGGATCAGAACATGAGAGCGTAACAGAGAAGACTGGAAAAGGCGATCAGTCAGAGAGGATTGCCTCTTATGACATAGGGAGTTACGGGATCCCCAGACAGATTTATGATAATCATAAGGTCTTTATCCTGTCAAAAGAGATGATAAATGGTGAGGAACGTGATATTGCAAGAGAGGTTGCTGATCTTGTCATCGGCAGAAGCAATGATACCAGCTATGAAGTAATAGAGGGACTTTCGGCCTTGGATCAGATTATAATATCCGGTCAGGAATTGGTACAGGATGGATGTGAAGTGTATGTTGAAAATGAATAGGATGGAAAGAAAGAATCTCCGGTCAATGAAAACGGGGAGAAAGGTGTCAAGGACATGGAGCTTAAGCTGGAATATGAGATGCTGTCTATGTCTCATCCCAAGCTTTATCGGAAGTATCATCTTTTTCTTTTGGCCATATATCAGAGTATTGTGTTACTCGGTCATTGATAACCAATTTCATAAGAAGTTTGTAGGACTGTATAATTATACGGAAACCTTATTAAATCCATACTTTCAGCTTGCTGTGAAAAACAGTCTGCTGCTCATGATCATCGGAGTACCTGTGTTGGTTTTATCTGCCCTTGTTCTTTCCATGTTATTGGCATTTCAGTTACACAAGCTTCCAAGAATTCGTGATGCTTTCATCCTGCCGATGTTAATCCCTACGGCTAGCATTGTGATGATCTGGCAATCTATCTTCTCGGGCGTTACATCAGCAGTCCCCATATATTTATTATATTTGTGGAAAAATATGGGGATCTGTGTTATTTTGCTGACAGCAGCACTGACCACCATAGATTGGAGCCTATATGAAGCGGCAAAGCTGGATGGGGCAAAGGTAATTTATCTTCATAGAAAGATTACAATTCCGATTATAACCCCTGCCATATTTTTTGTGATATTACTTGCAATCGTAAACAGCTTTATGATTTTCAAAGAAAGTTATCTGTATTATGGTAATAAATATCCTCCGGATCATAGCTATACCCTGCAGTTTTATATGAACAATAATTTTCTTAAGTTTGACTATCAGGCGCTTGCTTCCAGTTCAATTCTTACCTCATTATTGATTTTATTGATTGTGGGAATAGGATTACAAATTCAAAGGAGGTATCAATCATGAAGCAGGTAAGGCTTAGCATGTTGAGCGTGGTACTTAGGGTGGCTACCATTGTGACAGCGGCTGTTTTTATGGTTCCCGTATTGCTGACGATCTTAAAATCCTTTGATCAAAATGGTATTCTTACACTGGAGGGGTATCGTCAATTACTTTTTAATTGTTTTCCGCTTTATACATTTTTTTGGAATTCCATAATTGATACCGTTTTGATTACGGCAGGAACGTTGCTCATAGCCATACCGGCAGCCTTTGCATTTAAATTCGCACAGTTTAAAGGGAAAAAGCTCTTATATATAACTTATATTGTGATTATGATGATGCCGCTTCAGGTCACAATATTACCCAACTATATCGGACTGCGGGATATGGGGATTCTGAATTCGAGGATGGCAGTTATCGTTCCGATGTTGTTTGCGCCCTTTGGCGTAGTGGTGATCCATCAGTATATGAGAGAGATTGATTGTGGTGTCATAGAGGCTGCAAGACTGGAGACAAATTCGGTGATACGAATTCTGCTGCATGGTATCCTTCCGCAAATCAGAGTATGTATCGCAGCAACTGCTCTGTTTGTCTATGCACAGACCTGGAATATGGTGGAACAGCCGTTATTGTATGTGGATGATGATAAATTAAGGACACTGTCAACATTTATCGCCGGAGCAGACAAGTATTCGCCTGAGGTTTTGCTACCTGCATCCGTTCTGTTTATGATCCCCGTATTCTTATGTTATTTGATGTTTCATGAAGAGTTAAAGGCAGGTTTGAAACTATAAAACATTGATTTCTATATAAAATTTAAAATACTAGTTGACAGAGATATTAACAAGGTATATTATTAACAGTGTTAGATAAATGAAATGCAAAAGATGTGAGGTGGTACAATGGATTATACGAGCTTAGCACGTGAGTTTATGGAGATTATGTATAAGATGAGAAAGCGAAATTCACAGAGGCAGATCAGTGAATCGATGCATGGAGAGATCTTTGTACTAAGCTATATTGATCATCATGAAGGAAGCGTGATACCGAGCGAGATCAGCAATGAGGTGGGAATTAGCACGGCACGTGTTGCAGCTACGTTGAATGGTCTGGAGAGTAAGGGACTGATTACCCGCAGGATTGATGTCAATGACCGGCGAAGAATTCTGGTGGAGATGACACCGGAAGGGAAGGAAGAGGTGAAGAAGCATTATCAAAAGATGATGAAAACAGCAACGAATATGCTCCAGTACCTTGGAGAACAGGATGCGAAGGAATATATCCGGATTATGGGAAAGCTGGCTGATAAAAATCATGAAGACTTCTTTGACTCGTAAAAATGAAACGGTTCGTCCGTTCATTTTTTTAAATCAATAGCTAATAGTATTAGATAGTAACATCATTAATAAGAACTTGTATTAGATAGTATTGCATTAGAAAAGGAGGAGATATCCTATGATTAAAATATTAAAACGTTTAAGAGCGGCAGAATGGGTGCAGGCATTGGTCAGCCTGATTTTCATCGTTTCCCAGGTCTGGCTGGATTTAAAACTACCGGACTATATGTCTGAGATAACAAGACTGACACAGACTCCCTCAAGTGAAATGTCCTCAATCTGGGCGGCTGGTACGAAAATGCTTCTCTGTGCTCTGGGTAGTCTGGCTGCATCTGTTATAGTTGGCTTTTTTGCAGCAAGAATCGCGGCATCCTTCTCGCAAAGACTGCGAAGTGAACTATTTGAGAAGGTTGATTCCTTCTCCATGGAAGAAATTAACCGTTTTTCCACGGCAAGCCTCATTACCAGATCGACCAATGACATTACACAAGTTCAGATGCTGATAACCATGGGACTTCAGATGATGGTCAAGGCACCAATTATGGCTGTATGGGCATTGACGAAGATTGCAGGCAAAGGGTTTGAATGGTCTCTTGCAACGGGTGTTGCGGTGGCTGTCCTTTTAACAATGATTACATTGATTATGGCATTTGTTATGCCAAAATTTAAGAAGATGCAGACACTCACCGATAATTTAAACCGTGTAATCAGAGAGAATCTGACCGGTCTGCGGGTGGTGCGCGCTTATAATGCCGAAGCTTATCAGGAGGAGAAATTTGAAGCGGCCAATGATGAACTGACGGCGACCCAGCTGTATACCAATCGTGGAATGGCTGTGATGATGCCCATGATGTCAACATTAATGAGTGGGATGTCTCTGGCGATCTATTGGATCGGTGCCTATCTGATTAACGGAGCGGATGGGATGGAGCGTCTGGATTTGTTCTCCAACATGGTGGTATTTTCCTCCTATTCGGTGCAGGTTATTATGTCCTTTATGATGCTGGTTATGATCTTTGTCCTTTGGCCCAGAGCTTCAGTATCTGCAAAGCGTATCAATGAAGTATTGGATACGAAGCCAACGATATTGGATGGGCATGTTACCGACGCTACATCAGGCAGGCAGGGTGAAGTAGAATTTCGTAACGTGAGCTTTCAATATCCGGGTGCGACAGATTATGTATTGCAAGATATCAGTTTTACTGTGAAGAAGGGAGAGACCATTGCCTTCATCGGTTCCACAGGAAGCGGAAAGAGCACGCTGATCAATCTTATACCAAGGTTTTATGATCCGACAGAAGGAGAAGTTCTGGTCGATGGGGTTAATGTGAAAGACTATGTACAAGAGTCCCTGCATAATAAAATCGGTTATGTCCCGCAAAAGGCAGTTTTGTTTCGCGGATCGGTTACCAGCAATGTGGGATATGGGGATAACGGAAAGAAAGCGCCGGTGATGGAAGATATCAAGGCAGCGGTGCGCATCGCACAGGGAACAGATTTTGTTGAAAAGATGGAACAGCAATATGATTCAGAGATAGCCCAGGGCGGTGCCAATGTATCCGGCGGTCAGAAACAGCGGCTTGCCATCGCTCGTGCAGTCTGTCGTAAACCGGAAATCTATATCTTCGATGACAGCTTTTCTGCGCTGGACTATAAAACAGATCGGGTTCTTCGTTCCGTACTCAGAAAAGAAACGGCTGGGGTGACCAGCATGATTGTCGCCCAGCGTATCGGAACCATTATGGATGCTGATCAGATTATTGTACTCGAAGAAGGGATCATGGTTGGAAAGGGTACCCATAAAGAATTATTAAAAAGCTGTGATGTATACCGGGAAATCGCTATGTCACAATTGAGTGAAGAGGAATTATTAGCATAGAATTGAAAATGATACTTGCATTATTTAGCTGTTTTACGGCAGAATGGAGGGAATTATGAGTGAAGAGAATAGCAAACGCAATATAGGAAGAGGTCCTGGCGCCGGACCTATGGGTATGAGCGGAGCAGTGGAAAAACCAAAGAATTTTAAGATAACAATGACAAAATTAATTGGGTATTGTAAAAATTATATGCCGGTCATCCTCATAGCGCTGATTGCTGCTGCGGCAGGAACGCTTCTCCAGATTATAGGTCCGGATAAATTGAAGGAACTGACCAATGAGGTAATGAAAGGTCTTCCGGCTCTGGTAGATGGAAAACCGGTTATGGGTGATATTAACTTAGTTACCATAAGGAATATTGCAATCCTTTTGATCGTTTTCTATGCGGCAGCATTTTTGTTGAATTTAGTCCAAAGCTATATTATGGCCACGGTAACACAGATCATATCGAAGAAAATGAGAACAGATATTTCCCGTAAGGTGAACCGCCTGCCTTTGAAATATTTTGACACTACCAGCTATGGCGATGTCATCAGTCGTGTTACCAATGATGTTGACGCCATTGGACAGACCTTAAACCAGAGTGTGGGGACTCTGATTACCTCCATTACAATGCTGATCGGCTCCCTGATTATGATGTTCTACAATAACTGGATTATGGCATTTACAGCAGTAGGAAGCAGTCTGATCGGATTTGTGTTAATGACGGTAATTATGACAAAGTCTCAATCCTTTTTTAAGTCACAGCAGATCAATCTGGGACGCATCAACGGACATATCGAGGAGAATTATTCGGGACACAATGTTGTAAAGGTATATAACGGAAGCAAAGAATCCAGGAAAACCTTTGAAGCAATTAATGAAAGCCTCTACAAAAGCGGATGGATCTCTCAGTTCTTGTCAGGGCTGATGATGCCGTTGATGGGATTTGTAGGTAATTTCGGTTATGTGGCTGTATGTGTGGTTGGAGCTGCACTTGCCATGAAGGGAACCATATCCTTTGGTGTCATTGTAGCCTTTATGATGTATATCCGATTATTTACTCAGCCAATGTCACAAATCGCACAGGCGATGAATAATCTGCAAAGAACCGCTGCTGCCAGTGAGCGTGTGTTTGAATTCTTAGACGAGGAAGAGCTGGAGCAGGAAAGCGAGAAAAGAGATCAGCTGAAACAAATCAAGGGTGAGGTGGAATTTAAGAATGTAAGATTTGGTTATGCTCCGCAAAAACCCGTGATTCATGATTTCTCCTCCAAAATCAAGGCGGGACAGAAGGTAGCGATTGTAGGACCGACCGGTGCAGGTAAAACTACCATGGTAAATCTTCTGATGAGATTTTACGAGCTTGACGGCGGCGAGATCCGCATTGATGGTGTACCAATCCAGCAGGTTCCGAGAGAGAACGTGCACGAGCAATTTGGTATGGTTTTGCAGGATACCTGGCTCTTTGAAGGAACCATTAAAGATAATATCATTTACAGCAAGCCGGGGGTAACGGATGAGCAGGTAAAGGCAGCCTGTAAGACCGTTGGATTACACCATTTTATCAAGACATTGCCGGAAGGATATGATACCGTCCTAAATGACAAGGCAAGCCTTTCCGAAGGACAGAAACAGCTGATAACAATTGCAAGGGCAATGATCCAGAATGCACCTTTGCTGATTCTTGATGAAGCTACAAGCTCCGTAGATACCCGTACTGAGCGTATGGTTCAGAAAGCAATGGATCAACTTACGGTTGGAAGAACTTCCTTCGTAATCGCGCATCGGTTATCGACGATTAAGAATGCGGACTTAATTCTTGTAATGAAGGATGGGGACATCATCGAGAGAGGAAGCCATAAGGAACTGCTTTCAAGAAACGGTTTTTATGCAGATTTGTATAACAGTCAGTTTGAAGTAGCCTAATAGATACAAAATACACTATTTTATTGCGGTTATTCCATAAAATAGTGTATAATAAGTCCTGACTTCCCATTTCTGCCAGTTATATTCACCATCCTATGGGACTGAACACACTTTTGAAAGGAAGTGACAAATGGAAATCAGGCAACTTCGTTATTTTGTACTTGCAGCCAAGCACTTGAATTTTACCGCGGCTGCTCAGGAATGCTTCATTGTCCAGTCGGCCATGTCGCAACAAATTGCTCTCCTGGAAAAGGAGCTTCAGGTTCGACTTTTTGAACGACATAGCCGCGCGCTCTCCCTGACCCCGGCCGGCGAGGTATTATTTCAGGAAGCCCAAACCATCCTGCAACAAATAGACACATCAGTAGCGCTGGTGAAAAATGCTTCCAAAGGATATTCACAAACCCTGCATATAGGATGCCATGGTGATCTTATGAGGAAGCAATTTCCGGGGATTCTTCGTAAGCTTCGTAAGGAAATGCCAAAGGTTAAGGTGTCCTTGATGCATGATGTAACTGAAAACTTATTGTTATGGTTGAAGGAGGGAGAAATCGATTGTATGATTTGCATCTTCACCCCGGAAATCAGTCGGAAAAACTGGCTGGCTTACAGTGTTTTCGGAGGAGACAAAGTGATGTTGATGCTTCCCCGCAGCCATGATTATGCACAATATTCTACGATTCAAAGGAGAGCAATTCCGAAAGATCCTGTCGTCTTGCTTCGAGGCTCAGATAAAAAAGACAGGCTGACCGATTGGGAAGAGATTGGTGTCTCCATGAATATTCACTGTTATGCGGATGACCATGACAGTATAGAAACCCTGGTAGCAGCCGGATATGGAATTTCTTTTTGCCTGAAAAGCGCATGCCGTCCCCATCCGGCGCTCAGTTATATAGAGATTGAAGACCATCCGGATGAGGAACTGTGCATTTGCTGGAATAAAAAAGATGGTTCCGATCTGCTGCAGAGTCAGTTGATATCACTTTTCATGATGGAACCAGCAATTTAACTAATTTGCCATCTTCCTATTCCTCCAGTATACTTTAGATTGACAAAAAAATGTCACAGTCACGGCAAAATCAGAGATAGCTGTGGCTGAAAAGAGAATCTGGAGGATGAAACATTGAAAAAGAAGTTTATGTTATGGTTTGCGCTGGCAATCATGGTACTGGGATTTAGTGCCTGCAGCTCAAAACCTAAGGAGGAGGTGCCGGCGACATCGTCAAGCATTTATACACCCGGCGTCTACGAAGCAACTGCCAAAGGCTTTGGCGGTGATATTACAGTGACCATGACCTTTGATGAAAAAAGCATTACACAGGTGGACATCAAAGGCGATCAGGAGACGGATGGCGTTGGCAGCAGAGCTGTTGAGAGTCTGCCGGCTGTGATTTTGGAAAAACAAAGTTCTGAAGTGGACATTGTTTCAGGTGCAACGAACAGCAGTAAGGCAATTATTGCAGCGGCAAAAGATTGTATTGCCCAGGCAATGGGTATCAGCACCCAGACAGCTGCGGTTGCTAAGATGGCACCTGGCACCTACACAGGAGAAGGTACAGGATTTCGTGTCAGCGAGCCTATTTCTGTTGCAGTTACTGTAGATGAAGATAAGATACTCGAGATTAAGGTAGATCAGGAGAACACCTCGGAAACCAGAGGTATTTTACAATCTGTTGTAGATAAACTGCTTCCGCGTATCTTAGAGTCTCAGTCTGTGAGTGTTGACGCCATATCAGGCGCCACAGCTTCCAGTAGCGGCGTGAAGCAGGCGGTGGAAGCAGCGCTTGTACAAGCACTGAAAGCAGGCGGCAGCGAGGAAGCAGCAATCAGTGCATTTTATAAAGATACGAAGAAAAGCAGTGAAGTTGTTACGCTGGATACAGATGTTCTAGTCGTTGGAATGGGTGGCTCTGGTACTGCAGCTGCACTCAGCGCTGCAGAAAACGGAGCATCTGTTATTGCCATTGATAAGGCCGGTAAATGGGGCGGAACCTCAGCAATTACCAGCGGACCTATGGCGATTAATGTTCCCAGTCAGGTAGCGGCTGAAATACCGGAGTGGACTGATCCTATCACAAAGGAAGTTATCACCAAGCCTGCAGGACAGAATTTAATTGATGCGGAAGCACTTTACAAGGACTGGTTGGCCTATACAACCGTTGATGGCGTACAGACAGCTAAGCCGGAAATGATCCGTCTTATGATGGACGAAAGTGGTTACACCATTGACTGGTTAACAACTTACGGATTTTCCTTTGAGCCTGCAACCGGTTTTGCAGGAAATTCCTGGGCAGCTTACACGCCTATTACCGGTGCCAAGCAAATGACAGAACAATTTTATGCTGCTGCCTATGACAATTTTACCAACAAATTAGCAGGGAAATACATGCTGGAAACAGAAGCCTATGATTTGATCGTAACGGATGGCAAGGTTACCGGCGTTCTGGCACGTAACATCGTGGACGGAACGGAATACATCATTAATGCCAAGGCAGTTATTCTTGCTACCGGCGGGTTTGCAGGTAGTGGTAAAATGGAAGAAACCTATCTGTCAAATACATATTATCCGCTTAAGGGCAGCTGGAAACAATTTGGTATGAAGCAAAATACCGGTACTATGCTGCAAGCCGCCATCGATGACGGAGCAGGTACTTTTAACATAAGTGTTGCACCTATGGTGCATGTAGGCGGTTCTGACGGCTTCCTTTCCGGTTATCCTTCCAATAAGATTGAGGGTGCAATCAGCCGCGGGACCGGACGCCAGGCAGTTTGGTCTATTGCAGACATTCCGTTAAACATGGCAATTTCCACCAACACATTAGCTGTTGACGCAACTGCAAAACGTTTTACCAATGAGAATGCCCTTTCCATGTTTAATCCATGGATTTCAGGACCTCACTTCTATAGCATCTGGGGTAACAGCCAGATTAAGACACTCATTGAGAAAGGCTTTTTTGAAGAGCCTTACGGTGTTTCCACCAGCTACCTTGGCTATGGCAGCAGCATACCTGCCAATACGCCGATGCCGGAGACAGAAGAGATTCTGGAAGCTGCAATTAAGGCAGGCTATGTTTATAAAGCAGATTCACTGGAAGAGCTGGCAGAGAAAATGGGTCTGGACGGCAATACACTGAGTAAGTCAGTAGATCAGTATAATGAATTCTGCACCAAAGGCAAGGATGAAGAATTCAATAAGGATGCCAAGTATCTGGCACCGGTAGAGGGTGCTCCTTACTACGGTATTGTAGGTTCTTCTTATTGCTATTCAACATGCGGCGGTCTTGATATTAATAAGAACTTCCAGGTACTGTTGGCTGACGGCAAGACTCCGATTAGCGGTCTGTATGCCGTTGGTACGGACAGCATGGGTGTTCTTTTCTCCGAGGCAAAGGCTTATGTAACCTATGGCGGTGCTGCTCAGGGATGGGCATACACCTCCGGGCGTTTAGCAGGTAAGGAAGCTGCAGCGACAATCAAATAAATGAATTAGGATATAAAGCAAATCGGCAAGACTCGCCAGTCTGCTTGCAATAGTTAGCAATTTATGAAAAACTAATTAATAAATCGCTATTCGAACTATAGTGCTTCAAGTGATGAGGATCGGTGATACCCGTTCAGGGTTGAATCAAAGACATCATCATTTGAGGCACTTTTATGATATTGGTAAGCAGAGGAAGGATTCTGGAATTCAATAGTAATATAATCTTTGAAATATGGCATGCAATGTAGTAAGATAGAGCTAAGAACTACGAAGTAATGTTAATGATATCTTATTTCCACCATAGGAAAGATAAGGAGCGTGTCATCGATGAACGATCATATGTTGAAAAATTGTATCTTGCTGTTAAATAACCGGGATCAGATAAAAACAGTATTTGGATGGGACAGCGGACTGATCCATTTGGCCTGTGCAGGGATTTATGTGGCGAAAGAAAAAGAAGTACAGGTATCCGTTCTGTCGTACTGTAAAGATCTGCTGAAGCAAAAAGTAGGACTTTTCTCTAATTTTAAGGGTACTGCCAAGACTCCGATTATCTCTATGCTTGCGGTTAGTGAAAACCCGGAAGTAACACTGGAGCGGGGACTTTTGGTATACCAGTTACTGAAAAAGGAATTCTGGTCTTCCACGTATTTACCCCTGACGGCGATGATTATCGCGCAGCTGGCAGAGCCTGACCAGTATGAAGCCATAGCAGCAAGAACAAGCAGAATCTTTCACCTGATTAAGACAGAGCATCCCTTCCTGACCTCAGGAGAGGACAGCGCAAATTGTGCCTTATTGGCATTAACTGAGAAGTCCGACCAGGCATTGATTCATGACATAGAATCCTGTTATCAGCTGTTAAAATCAAAGTTCTTCTCTTCCAATGCGGTTCAGTCCCTCAGTCATGTACTGGCAATGGGTCAGGGAACAGCTGAGGAAAAATGCAGGAGAACCATGCAGCTGTTTGATGGTTTGAAGGAAGCAGGTTACAAGTATGGAACCACTTATGAACTTCCTACACTTGGGGTTCTGGCTTTATCCGAGGAACCAAAAGAAAAAATAATACAAGAGATGATAGAGATCAATAACTGGCTCTCGGTCCAAAAAGGATTTGGTTTCTTCAGCTCCGTTACTTCAAAGCAGAAGCTGATGTATGCGGGAATTATTGCACAACGAGACTATATTAATACCGATACCATGCAGTCCGCAGCGGTAAATAGTACAATCTCACTTATCATAGCACAGGAAGCAGCAATGTGTGCCGCAATCGCTGCCAGTACAGCAGCAAGTGCAAGTGCGTCTTCCTCAGCTCAGACTTGATAAAACAAAGAAAGGGTATGGTAGTTACGTATGAAACGATCAATGATGCAGGCCTATGTTACAGGAAGTAATGAGGCGGTGGCTCTTTATCAGAAGGCGTTTGATGCTGTTTTGATCAGCAGCTTTCAAAATGAGGACGGAACGTTTTTTCATTCAGAGCTTGATATTCAAGGAGAAATTTTAGCTGTTGCAGAACGAAATTCCGAATATGCTATCGTTGGCAAGGAAACAGTGACAGGCAACACAATGCAGTTTTGTCTGCATTACGGTGAAGGAAACGAGGAGAAAGTTCAACAAGCATATGATATTTTAAAAAAAGATGCCCAGATTCTGATGCCGCTGGCTCCCTGTGAATTTAGTCCATTAATGGCTGATTTCATTGACAAATATGGGGTCAGATGGTGCTTATTCGTATAGCAGAACGATTTGATTGTCTGAAGTGATTTTCACACTGCATTGGCAGCATGGAGGATTAGTGTGAAAATTAAAATTTTCACACGGCAAATTTGTGCTGATGCCCAAATTCGCGGGCATTGGCAGCATGGAGGATTAATATGATTTTGATCTGCACCTTCTGGTTTATTGGCTTATCAACCCTCCACTATAACACCAGACTTTGACATAGAGTTATTATGGTGTAATAGAAATGGAGGAGATGAATAATGAGCAGTTACAAAACTTCAGAAATCGCATATCACACTGGGATTCACCCCAATACTGTAAGGCTTTATGAAGAACTCAAGCTTATTCCCAAGCCAAAACGCAAGGAGAATGGTTATCGTATCTTTACTGAGTTCCATATGGAGCAGATGAGACTTGTCAGAATGGCGCTTAAGATCGAAGTCCTACAAAACGGATTAAGAAAGCAGGTAATTACAATCATTAAGACTTCCGCTCTTGGGGATCTTAATGGGGCCATTCGTCTGGCACAGGATTATCTGCAACAGATCAGAAGGGAACAAGGTCATGCGGAAGAAGCCATAACACTTACCGAAAAGCTGATGGCAGGAGATTGTGGGGAAACTGACACCACCGTATTCACCAGAAAAGCGGCGGCTGATCATCTCGGAATTTCGATGGATACGTTAAGAAATTGGGAAATGAATGGGTTGCTGACAGTTAAACGTAAACAAAATGGTTATCGTATTTATACCAATGATGATATCCGGAGGCTAAAAATTATACGATCCCTGCGGTGTGCAAATTATTCTCTCTCTGCTATATTGCGAATGCTCAATACCCTGTCACATAACCCTATGGCGAATATCCGGCAGACGATTGATACCCCACAGGAAGACGAAGACATTATTTCTGTAGGTGACAAATTGCAGACCGCATTGAAACATGCAGAACAAAATGCGCTTCGTATGATAGCGCACCTTGAAAAGATGAAACAACAATTTCAAACAAACCCTACACTTTAACACCAGACATTGCTCTGGTGTTATTCTTTTTCCAGTGGCGCATGTATCCTGTGAAGCCAAGCCATAACAGTCGGCAGGCACATGATCCACAACAAAAAAGGAGGGTTTATTATATGGAAACAACGATTGAAGTAAAACAGCTATGCAAGTCTTACGGCCAGGTCAAAGCCATAGAAGATCTCAACTTCAGGGTAGGCCGGGGAGAGGTATTTGGCTTGCTGGGTGCCAACGGTGCGGGCAAAAGCACCACAATTGAATGTATGCTGGGAACGAAGAGACAGGATGAGGGAATGGTGACCATCCTGGGAATGGATCCCCATCGGGACCGGAAAAAGCTGTTTGAAATGGTGGGAGTTCAATTCCAGGAAGGAAACTATCAGGAGAAAATAAGGGTAGCTGAGCTGTGTGAGGTATCAGCTTCCCTATATAAGTCCTCACAGAATTATCCTGCCCTTCTCCGGCAATTCGGACTTTCTGACAAGTTAAAAAGTATGGTGAGTGAACTGTCGGGTGGTCAGAAGCAGCGCCTCTTTATTGTATTGGCACTGATACCGGATCCCAAGGTTTTATTTCTGGATGAGTTAACCACGGGATTGGATGCAAGGGCCAGACGGGAGGTATGGAAGGGACTTCTGCAATTAAAAGCAGAAGGGATTACCATCTTATTAACTTCACATTTTATGGACGAGGTGGAGGCGTTGTGTGACAGAATTCTGATCCTTAAAAATGGGAAAAGGGTCTTTGACGGTACTGTTTCTGAAGCAATTGCAGCCAGCCCCTATGATAAATTAGAAGATGCATATCTGTGGTACACAGATGAGGAGGTAGAAGATGAAAGCATTTAGAGCCTTGTTAAAAACAGAGATCAGATTATCCCTGCGCGGATTGGATATGTTTATTTTTGCGATCTGCATGCCGGTAGTTATCTTTATTATCCTGGGCGCTGTTTACGGAAGGAAGCCTGCTTTTGACGGTGCAGCATATACCTTCCTGGAGCAATCCTTTGGTGCAATGTCAACTATCGCTATCTGTGCCGGAGGTGTAATGGGGCTACCGCTGGTAATATCGGATTATCGCAGCAAAAAGATATTAAAGCGGTTCCGGGTAACCCCCATCAGCCCTGCACTTCTTCTTACTGTGCAGGTAATCATATATGCCTTGTATTCGATGGTATCTCTGCTCCTGGTTTATCTGGCAGGTACAATTTTCTTTGGTTATCAGTTCAGAGGATCATGGCCTTTGTTTCTGAGCGCGTACCTGCTGGTGATGCTGTCTATGTTTTGCATCGGGCTTTTGGTTGGAGGGATAGCACCGGACACAAAAACTGCAGGCGCCGCGGCCAGTCTGCTGTATTTTCCCATGCTTCTATTTTCCGGCACAACACTCCCGTATGAGGTGATGCCTGGGGCACTTCAAAAGGTAGCAAACCTGTTACCCCTGACCCAGGGGATTAAGCTCCTCAAAGCCCTTTCGCTTGGCTTGCCGACGGAGGGAGTAATTCTTCCGGTGATCGTGATGATAGCAATTGCGATAATCTGTACTTGCGTTAGCCTTCGCTTCTTTCAATGGGAATAGACGAAATGCCCAATTTTCGAACTTGTGTTCTCATTGGTTTTATGGTATAATTTTCCCATCGTTTTAACAACTGGTATGACTCATTTTATATTTCCATTGCATTTGCTGCGATTATGACTTTCAAAACGCCTGAACGTTAGCTATTGCAGATAAAAGGAATTTAAAATGAGTGATACCGGGGATCGTGAGAGTTGGCCGTAGATAGAGAACCGCAGAAGGTGTGATCTGAAGATAGATGGGAGTTTGGGATGATTTACTTAAGAAGTTTTACCTTTCCGTGTGATGATACAGAAACCAGTTTTATTCAAAGCATTATAAGAACCTGCTATGATTCCTTCTATCCGTTTAAGATTCTGTCAAGAAATGATCTGAGCCGGCTGGATTTTGACACGGTAACCATATTGTATGGGGGAAATGGTTCCGGTAAATCGACGGCCTTGAATGTGATTGCAGAGAAAGCCGGTATCAGTCGTGATTCTATCTATAACAAATCGAATTTCTTTTCAGATTACGTTAACTACTGCGGTATGAGCTTAGAAGAGAAGATTACACAAAACAGCAGAATCATAACAAGCGATGATGTGTTTGATTATATGTTAAATATTCGGAACTTAAACGAGGGAATTGATCTTAAGAGAGAAGAGATCTTTGAGGAATATTTGGATGCAAAATACTCAAAGTTTCAGCTGAAATCCATGGCAGATTATGAACAGCTGAAGAAAGTAAATAATTCCAGGCGAAGAACCCAGTCCCGTTATGTAAGAGGCGAATTGATTGATAATGTCCGGGAGTATTCCAACGGTGAGAGTGGATTTCGCTACTTTACAGAGAAAATCGAAGAAAATGGACTTTATCTGTTGGACGAGCCGGAAAACAGCCTTTCTCCAAAGCGACAAATAGAGTTAGTCCGCTTTCTTGAGGATTCAGCCAGGTTCTTTGGCTGCCAATTTATTATATCCACCCACTCCCCGTTCCTTCTTGCCATGCGGGGAGCCAGAATATATAATCTTGATCACAATCCTGTTGAAGTAGAACGTTGGACAAATCTGGACAATGTTCGCACTTATTATGATTTTTTTAAATCTCATGAAGGTGAATTTAGACAGGGCAGTGAGTTCTGAAAGCAGATTCCTTGGGCCAAAACCAGACACTTCTAAGCTCATTCGGGCTGTTTCCCTTATAAAAAAAGAATTTTTTTAAAGATGCGAAGGATTTTACTTTATGATACGACTATCCTATTGAACAAAAAGACGTTCAGAAAGGAAAGGTATCCTATGGAAGATTACGCATTACAAGTGATAAAATTGGATAAATCCTTTGGTAAATCCAAAATACTTCATGACATCAATTTAACAGTTGAGAAGGGATCAGTCTATGGATTGATTGGTCAAAACGGTGCGGGCAAAACCACGCTTCTTCGATTGATCAGTGGTCTTATGAGGCCATCGGGCGGTAGGATCATAAGGCATACAAATAAGAAGTTTATTGGATATATGCCGCAGAGCTGCCGATTCGACGATAACAGTTGTGTTAACCATACCATTCGATTTTTTGCCGGGATGAAACATGCTGATTTAAACGAGAGTCTGGCATTGTGCAAAAAGTTGGAATTGGATGTATCAAAGAAGGTGAAACATCTTTCACCGGGACAGCAAAAGAAACTTCAGATTGTCATAGCAATGTCCGGTGATCCTGATTTTTATATTTTGGATGAACCCACCGCCGGACTTGATCCCAAAGCCACATTTGAAATAATGGAGATTATTAAATCAATCCGCTCAAACGGAAAGAGTATCCTTGTATCATCACACATTCTGGGTGATTTAAACGAAATATGCAGTCATGTGGCCATAATGGAAAAAGGACGACTGCTACACTATCAAAAGCTGGAGAACAGTTATATTGTAAAAGCAACACCGGTTCCCTATGAAATACTGACCTTGCTGCAAAGCAGATATCTCATTCAAATAAATGGGGATCATACAATGCTGACCGTAAATGGAGATAAGAATACGGTCTCCGAGTTAGTCAAGGAACTTGCACTTCATTCTATTTCTGTCTTTGAGGTATCAGCATCTAACCTTACAACGATTGTCCATCAACAATTGGATATGCGTGGAGAGGAGAGCGCAGGATGAATTATGCTTTGTTTAAACTTACGCTTCGCGATACCAGAAAAGCTCTTAATTTACGTACTTTGATGATCTGGGGCACTTTGGCGGCACTTGGTGTATTTTTCTTTTTTGCCACAAGTGGAAAAACGACGTTAATGAGACAAGGTGATATCGATTTTATGGCGCTGTTTTTACCTCAAATTATTTTTGGTGCATGGGCGGTATTGTCCATCTATTTTGACCTGATATCCTCTGACCGCCAGCATAATGTTTTAGATTGTATTCTTTGTACCGGTATCTCAAAACCTCTGGTCTTTTGCGGTAAACTAGTCACCCTGGTTATGGTATCTCTGGTACTGTCCCTGACTTATCTGATCCCGGTAACCGCCGTCATTGTATCTACTAGTCACAATATGGCACATTGGATGGTAGTGGTTCAATATTTTCTGCCACTATGGGGGTATATTATGGTGTATGCTTCAATGGGCATTGCAATATCAGTGCTTGCACGTTCTACTAAAACTGCACTGATATCAAGCCTGGCCTGTGGGCTGATCCTGATGCCCAGATTCTTCGTTTTAATTGTAGATGGTTTCGGGATAGCTTTTCACTGGACTCAGAAGGTTAAGGAGAGTATAAGCCTCATAGCACCGGGCATTATGATGGAAGCACTTGCTCATTATCAGGGAACTGCACAATACATCAAAGTGACTGCTGTATTTACAACCGGTATTATCGTGTTTCTGGCTATTGCGTTCATTTCATTTTGTAAACAGGATGAATTAAATTATGGTGAGTAGGGAGGATTTATTATGAAACAAAATAGAAGGATCGTACGGTTTCTTATCGTTGGGTTTATTGTTGCTGCTTTAACCGGATGCAATGGGAATACGAATACCATTCAAAGCTGTGTGATATCTCATGAGCAGTATACCGAAAAAGAAGCTCTGGAAAAAGCAGTACAGCCGGATCAGTTTGATAAGAATCAGGCAATTTATGCAAGTGTTTATTTTATAGAGTCACCATTGGGAACAGAATACACAGCTAAGTGGTCCGTGGATGATAAGGAAGTTAAAACTGAAACGCAAGCTATGCAGACAGATAAATGCGGTATTATGGTCTTTTCATTGGATGCAGATAAAGTAACCGCCGGTACAGCAAAATTCGAAGTTGTATATGGTGAGGATGTTCTGCTTTCTAAAGAATTGATTGTTCAATGAGGTAGGTTTATGGATGCACAGGGAAATGAAAAGGAAGAACGATTTATCCTTCTCTATAAGACATATATTGACGAAGTGTATCAGTTTATTTTCATGCGTACAGGCTTTCGTTCTGCTGTGGCAGAGGATATCTCCCAGGATATATTCCTTGATGTCTTTAGGGGGTTAAATCAGTTCAGAGGATTATGTTCAGAGCGCACATGGGTATTTCGTATTGCAAGAAACAAACTGAATGATTATTACCGTAAGCAATACGGACAAAAGTTTGACACCTGTGATATTGATCATGCGGATCAAATATCAGATCCGCTTCAAAACCTGGATTTAAAGATAGTAAAATCCATAGAAAATCAAGAGATCCGCCAATGTCTGAACAAGTTGGAGACTCACTATCGGATGATTCTGTTAATGAAATATGTGGATAAGAGGAGTGTCAAGGAAATTGCAAAAACCATTGATAAAACGCCGAAAGCCATTGAAAGTATGCTGCAAAGGGCGAAAGGTGCTTTTATGAAAGAATATAAAGCGATGAAAGAAAAGGAGGAGCGCTTTTATGAATAAATCAAATGACCCGTTTGAAACCATATTTGACAGCCTATCAGATAAAACACTACCTACGCAAAAACAAAAAGATCAAATGCTAACGTATGTATTGATGGAAGGAAAGGCGAAGGATCCTTCGGTTTTTGATAAAATAGGCAGTTGGATTACGGTATATCCCTGGAGATTTGCATTTGGTACAGCGGCAATGCAAGCAATTGTGTTTACCTTACTATTTGGGAGAGAATATACGAATCTGCTCCTAAGCATGTTTGGAGGCTGAGAAAATGGAAACAGTTTTGCAGGTGTTAAATAAGCCCGTAGATGCCTTTCGGGCAAGAAATACTAAAGTGGCATGGGGACTGGTCATTCTTACCATCCTGGTAAATTCAGTGTTGGAACCCTTGCTGCAATATATCAGCGATAAGGAGCATGATACCTTTGATTTACCAAAAACCGCGTTGACAGTGGTTTTAAGTATTGCAACTTACCTAGCAATCAATGTTGTAATCTGGCTGGCAGGTAAGTGCTTTGGCAGTAGAACATCCTTTATGAATTATACCAAAACATGGGGGCTTACCTATGTGCCAACACTACTTTGTTCTATTGTAGTGGCAATTACAGAAGCTTATTTTTATCTCTTTTGGAACAGCGTTGTCTGGGGAATGGTATTTAATATAGTATTTGTTGGGATTCTACTTTGGAAAACAATACTTTATATCATTTACCTGCGTGAAGTGGCAGAACTGAAACGGGGCAATCTGGTGGGGGCATTTATTCTTATTGGGTTTTTTATTCTGATTCTGGCGGCAGTAAATGGTTATTTCGGCATAAAAACACCGGTATTGTAGAAAACATCTTCTGTCCGGTGAGCACATGTTCTAATTACGATATCAATCGATGGGAAATTGGAATAGGAGAGGATGGTATTATATCTGATATTATGATAGAATACAGGAAATGATTAACAATGGCAATCAGGCTAAAAAGCGTGAGTTAATTACTGGATCTATGAAACAATAGTTGCATTTTATGACAACAACGAAACAGATAGAATGCTTGATAGGAGACCTGTCAGAAAGTTTCAGGTTTATTCATGCCTCTGATATTACGATCCAAAATGCAACGATATGTAATGTTCCGGAAGGAAGTAAATTAATTCTCTTTGCAGGTGTAAGAAATAGTATAGTTGATGGCTGTACTTTGTATGGTTATCAAGGTAGTACGCCAAAAGAAGCGATCCAATTAGATATTGTTCATGATGATGTTTTGGTTCCTTCTATGCAAATGAATGAGATCCATTACGACGATTTACCCTGTGATGGCATCACCATAACAAATAATGAGGTTTATGACTATCCAAGAGCGATCGGTTCACATACATCAATTAAGGGAGTCTTTCATAAGAATATTACAATCTCCAATAATAATTTCCATGATATAACTGAAGCTGCGATTAAAGCCTATCATTATGTGAATGTATTAATTAGCAATAACATAATTACAAATGCAAGTGCAGGAGTTATAGTATACACGTATATCAATGACAGTGGGATACATTATATGAATCCTCTTCCCGGTACAATTCAGGAGGGTCTGCCAGAGAATTATCATATAAGTATTGAGGGTAGTGTGAAAATTAAAATTTTCACACGGCAAATTTGTGCTGACGCCCAAATTCGCGGGCATTGGCAGCATGGAGGAGTAATATGATTAAAAACCTTCATCAGTATAATTCCGGTAAAGCCTTTCTATGGGGAGATGGGATTCGTATAATAGGAAATAAAGAACGTCCTTTGTCAGGAGTTTCAATCAAGAACAATTCAATATCGGATGCTAAGAGAAGTGGGATTTTTGTTTCAGATGCGCCAGAAGGTTATATTGGGAATAACATTGTAACAAGAACGGAACAGCATGGAATATATATGGATCAATCTTATCATAGCAAATTATATTACAACAAGTTATATTCGACTGGGAAGGCCTTAAGTAACTATGGTGGAATTGGACTTTCTTCATCCGACAAATCGGTGGTATACAAGAATTTAGTCAAGGATGCAGCTAAAAATGGCATCTTCCTTTATAACAGTAGTAATCACTGTTCCATTCGCGCCAATACTATTACAGGATCATCAGATAATGGAATATCAGTTAATTTAAATAGTAACTATGCCAGGATTTCATATAATAAAATTACTGGAAACACCGGCTCTACATTAAATAATCGGGGCGTTTTTGTATATGGAGCGAATTATGCAACGATTAGCAATAATACAATAACCAATTGCCAACGAAAGCAGGAGATTAATATATACAATTCTGAGGGAAGCAAGGCAAATGGTAATAAGATACTATAGTTAAATGGAGCGCAAGGTATGAATAAAATACGAAAAGCAGAACCAAAAGATATCGATGCGGTGGTACTGATCTTTGGACATATTATTGAAGAAGAAGAAAAGGGCAATTGCAGCATCGGCTGGAGAAGAGATGTATATCCAACCAGGAATACAGCTGTTACGGCATTGGAGAATAAGGATCTGTTTGTTATGGAAGAGGATGGCGTGATTGTCGCTGCAATGCGTCTGAACAAGGAGCAGGTTCCTGAATACAAGAACTGCCAGTGGGAATATCCTGCAGAGGATGACCAGGTCATGGTGATGCACACCCTTGTGGTGGATCCTTCTGTAAAACAACGCGGCTACGGAAGGAAAATGGTGGAGTTCTATGAGAAATACGCAAGAGAGAACAATTGTCCTTATTTAAGAATTGATACTAACATGATAAACTCACGTGCACGGGCAATGTATCAGAGATTCGGATATAAAGAAATCGGCATTATTCCTTGTACTTTCAACGGAATCCAGGATGTAAATCTGGTATGCATTGAGAAAAAAATAGAGCTATAGTATTTTAAAAATCTTAAAAGTAGGCCTTCATACTTACTCGATACTTTTATGATGAAGGTGGATGTTTTTAGTCAACTGATTTTAAAGAGGAATACTGTAAATTCCATGGAAGTCAATGGGGGATTACCTCCGGCTGATGAATATAGAATTTACAGTATTTTTGTATTGTCAAATGAAGAGCAATGGCGCCGGATAAATCTGTGGTATTAACAGGAGTATAATTACGATCATCAGATTATCCCCATTAATATTCTAATTCAAAAGAATTTGACATCTGATAGTTGCTGGAAATAGCATCGCTATTTAATTTTTTCTGACGCAAGGACTTATCAGAGCTGAGTAATGCGGTAAAAAGTATGTCAATGACATATAAGAACATGATGTTATTGGATAAGGAAATAGAATTAGTTGCTACAATTTTATCACATATTACAAATTTATAATCGGATATATCATTTAATTTTGGCGAATCGTAGCTGGTTATGGTTAAGTTTTTAGCACCACGTTCAATGGAAGCACCTGCAATCTGAAAAATATCACGCATGGTTATTGAAGGTGCGATGATAATCGACAGATCATCGGATGTAATATTGGTTGCCTGAATTCTCATTTCCAAAATATCCGTATATGCCTTGGAGTGATATCCGATTTGATCGAATCGAAATTGCAATTCATTCGCTATAATCGATAAATTAGAAAGAGAAAAAATATGAATATTTTTTGCGGTCTTAAGCGCCTCCACGGCTTTCAGAACTATATTTTCGTCTATAATAGCGGATGTATTAATCAGCATTTGGCGATAATCAGCAGTTACGGAAGAAATAAAGCCACCATCCGTTGAATTTGTATTTTGTTTCATCATGTTATTGTAAAAATTCTCCTGGGCCAAAGCGATTTTAAATCCGTTGAAACCTTTAAATCCGATTTTTTTGCAGAATCTGTTTATGCTTGCTTCCGATGTGCCTGTTTCTTTCGCAATTGTAGTTATGGTGCTGGAAACAACCAGATCTGGATGGTTTATTACATATTGACTAATTTCGTTTTCGCTCAGCGTAAAATTGTGTTGCATGGAAACTATTTTCGAAATTACAGTAGATACCATATTGAGGACTCCTTATGATTTATTAATGATATTATACGATATTGTATCAATAAATGCAATTCCAAACAAAATCAATGAAAATAATCTTCAAAAACTTTCAAATTAGCTTCAGGATTATTGACAGGTAATGAAAAGTATGTTAGCATAATAACGTAAAAACAAGTAATATATACGAATAACTATAGGATTTACACAAAAAAAGCAAAATGGGCTGTAAAAAACAATCAAATTAAATGAAAATAATTTTCAAAAATGATAAAATTATTTTGCTTTTTCAAAAATTAGAAGTGGGAGGTTTGGATGGAACGTTTTTCTTATGGGAAAGAATATGATGTAGTCATCGCTGGAGGAGGTGTTTCCGGTGCAATTGCTGCTATAGCCTCAGGCAGAAGCGGAGCCAGTACATTAATTGTTGAGCAGGCAGGGTACTTCGGGGGATCGTTAACCGGTTGCGGTGTCGGGCCTATGATGACATTTCATGCGGGAGAACAGCAGGTTATTAAAGGAATTATGCAGGAAGTGGTGGAGGCTATGGTGGAAAAAGGGTATTCGCCGGGTCACATTAAAGATACCACACAGTATATAAACTACCTGACTCCGTTTCAATCAGAAGGATTAAAACTTGTGTTGGATGAAATGATTCAACAGGCAGGCTGCGATGTCTTATTTCACACTTCCATCGGTGAGGTCGCAGTAGAGGGAGGTAAAATATGCTCTTTAATTGTCTGCAATAAAGATGGATTGCACAGAGTAAAAGGGACTGTATTTGTTGATGCTACCGGTGACGGTGATGTTGCAGCTTGGGCAGATGCTCCTATGACTAAGGGAAGAGAAAGCGACGGAGCAATGCAGCCAATGACCATGAATATGAAGTATTGCAATGTGGACGCTGACGAATTGAAGAAGTACATGGAGGCACATGCGGAAGAGTTTCCTCGTATGGTGAATAACATTGCGCTCATGTTTCAGACTTCCAGACTTTCTTTTGCAGGTTTTCAAAAAGAATTTAGGCAAGCAAGAGAACGAGGAGAACTTGAAATTTTAAGAGAAGAAGTTCTTGGCTTCGAGACCAATACGCCGGGTGAATTTATTATAAATACTACAAGAGTATTGGGTAAGGATGGAACCAATGCGGCATCCCTTAGTGAAGCAGAATTTCTGGGAAGAAAACAATGCAGAGAGTTGGATCTCTTTTTAAGAAAATACGTACCGGGATTTCAGAATGCAATTTTAGAGTTTACAGGCCCATCTATTGGAATACGGGGATCCAGACAATTAAAGGGGATTTATACTTTAACTGCTGAAGATATCCTGGAACGAAAAGAATTTTCAACGGTCATTGCTCATTCTGCCTATCCAATTGATATACATAATCCCAACGGAGAAGGTACGAATAGTGCATTTGTTTCAGAACCCGGAACTTTTTATAGTATTCCATATGAGGTCATGGTCAGCAATGAGATTTCCAATTTATTGGTTACAGGAAGATGTATATCCGCTACTTTTGAAGCGCAGGCGGCGATACGGACAACACCAACTGTAGGTGCACTCGGCCATGCATGTGGAGCAGCAGCAGCCCTGGCTGTGAAAGAAGGGGGTGATACAAGGAAAATCAGCGTAGAAAAACTTCAGAAGCAATTGTTGAAGGAAGGCGCTTATTTACAAGTGATATACAATAATTAACAACGCGAAACTTAGTAGAGGAGGATTTTTTATGACGTTACAAATTATTAGTATTATGGGACTTTTTCTTATCATGGTAGTTCTTATGATGACACGAAAGCTGCCAACGATTCTGGCCTTACCGATTCTGGCAATTGGCATTGCCCTAATTGCGGGAATTCGTTTTACAGGTGGGGAATTTAGCATCACGAAAGATGTCATTGAAGCTGGCTCCATGAGAATGAGTACCGCAATTGCAGGTTTATTTTTTGGAGGTTTTTTTGGTAAAGTATTGTCAAAGGTTGGCGTAACGAAAACTATTATTCGTAAAGCAGCAGAAATGGCAGGAGATAAGCCATTACCCATTGCACTGGCATTTCTGGTTGTCTGTTCCGTGATATTTGCAGCCTCCAATGGACTTGGTATGGTTATCTTAGTTGGTACTATTATCATACCAATTATGATCAGTGCAGGGTTAAGCCCTTTGGTTGCCGGAACTGTACTTCTGCTGGCTAACGGAATCGGAGTTACTTTTAGTGTAAGTACCTTAGCGGTCTATATTGATGTATTAGGATTAACACAGGACCAGGTTACTTCTTATTCTTTACTCTGCGGAATTCCTTTGATTATTGTAGGGCTGGCAATGATTCTTTACTTCACAAAATTCAGCAAAAAGACAAAAAAGGCCTGGGCTATGCCTTCTTCTAATGATTTGGCAGCTGAAAAAAATGTAAGAGCAATTGCTTTATTAAGCCCGATTATTCCCGTTGTATTGGTTTTTGTATGGCATTTACCATTGATTTCTTCCATTATCATCGGTATCATTGTAACTTTAATCCTTTCTACTCCTAAAAATGTAGTGCAGGTAGTTTCCAGCTCTTTTGTAGAGGGAATTCAGGAAACTGCCGGAGCAGCAGGGCTTATGATTGGGATTGGTATGGTATTAAAAGCAGTAACGGCAACCGAAGTTTCCAATATATTAGCTCCACTTGTAAATGCAATCATTCCCACCAATAGTATTACATTTATTTTAATTTTTGGATTATTGTCACCCTTGGCAATTTATCGTGGACCGTTAAATGTCTGGGGATTAGGAAGCGGAATCGTAGCATTACTGGCTGCCAGTGGTATGAATCCTGTTGCAGCAATGGTGGCATTGCGACTTGATTCTAATGTACAGGCTGTATGTGACCCAACAAACTCACACAATGTTTGGATTGCTGACTTTACCAAAATAGACGTGAATGAATTCACGAAAAAGAATATTTTATGGATTATGGTTTCTACTTTCGTAGGACTGATCGTAGCAAGTTTTCTTATTTCATTATAATAAATCTTTAGTCTGGGCTGCGTAAATCTAACAGAATTTCGCAGCCCTCACTTCAAATCAGAGCTGGATTACTCAACCGTTTTATTTAAATTAGAAAACAAGGAACTTTATATAGATTGAAAATAAACTTAAAGGATTACAATTGAAAGAGGTGCTTACATGGGAAAGAAAGTCAGGATAGGAATCGATGTAGGAGGTACGTTTACAGATGCGGTAATCATTGATAATGCAACGTATGATGTTATTGCTAAAAGAAAGATACCAACTACCCACAAAGAGGGTGTTGCAATCGGAATCGTGAAAATTATTTCTGAATTGATGAATGAAAATAATATTTCGCCAGAGGACGTAGTATTCATAGCGCATGGGACGACGCAGGCGACCAATGCACTGTTAGAAGGTGATGTGGCTTCCGTAGGAGTCATCGGAATGGGAACCGGATTAGATGCAAGAAGTGCTAAAGTGGAGACCAATGTAGAGAGAATTGAACTGGCACCCAGTAAATATCTGCACACAGAGCATGTCTTCCTGGATACGAAGGAGCTGTCAGAGGAAAGCGCTGATACAGCAATTGATACGTTACTTGGCAGAAAATCAGATGTCATCGTTGCTTCGGGAGCATATAGTGTGGATGATCCCTCAGCAGAATTGATGATCATGAAAAAAGCAGAAGATAGAAAACTGTATTTTACGGGGGGACATGAGATCTCCCAATTGTACGGCCTCAAGATGAGAACCAGAACAGCGGTAGTCAATGCAAGTCTGATACCCAAAATGATGGAAACAGCCAATATGACAGAACAAGCAGTATTGGATATGAAAATTCAATCGAACTTGATGATTATGCGGTGCGACGGTGGTGTTATGAGTATAAATGAAGTTCGAAAAAGGCCCATCCTTACGATGCTGTCTGGTTTGGCAGCCGGAGTAGCGGGCGTTTTGATGTATGAGAAAATATCGGACGGTATCTTTTTTGAAGTAGGTGGAACCAGTGTTGATATTTCCGTCATCAAAAACGGTAAGGTTATGATCAAGTATGCCCAGGTTGGCGGTCATAAGACATATCTGCAGTCTTTAGACGTAAGAACTCTTGGTGTTGCCGGTGGTAGTATGATTCGTCTGAAAGATAAAAAAATCGTAGATATCGGACCGAGAAGCGCACATATTGCAGGTGTGGAATATGAGTGTTTCCAAAAAGACGAAGCCATAGAAGACGGAGAAGTTAAATTCGTAAGCCCCAGAAAAGATGATCCTTGTGAGTATGTCCTGATCTTGGCAAAAGATGGTAATTGTTATTCCTATACGCTGGCAGGTGCAGCCAACCTTTTGGGATACATTCCAGAGGGAGATTACGCAAAGGGAAATGAAAATCCCACCAAGGTGGCATGGAAGGTATTGGGAGAATACCTGGGACTATCGGCAGAAGAAGCCGCGAAGCAGGTTATGGATCTGGCTATGAAAAAATTGGCTGCAGTGGTAAACGATTTAATTCAGGAATACGAGTTGGATCGTAAATTTATTACTCTGGTGGGAGGCGGCGGAAGCGGTACTGTAGTGGTCAATGCACTGGCAGAGCGTATGGGCTTTAAATGGAAATTAGCAAAAAATGCACCCTACATCTCCACCATCGGCGTAGCATTAGCTATGGTTAGAGAGCAGATGGAACGTACAATCGTAAACCCCACGGAAGATGATATTAAAAAAATCAGAATGGAAGTAATCGAAAAAATTGTACAGTCCGGTGCACAGGAAGATACGGTAGATGTTTCGATAGAAATTGATACTCAGAAAAATATATTAAGAGCAATCGCCACAGGAGCTACGGAATTGAGACAAAAAGATTTAAGTAGTCAGGCATTAGCTAAAGAAGAATTACAAAAAATTTCGGCGGAAGCATTAGGAGCAGAAAAAAAGGAAACACAGTTTCTCATGGAGACAGGCAGATGGAATGTATATAAAGCAACTGTCAAGAAAAGAATTTTTGGAATCATTCCAGCCAATAAAGAAAGCATCTGCGTCATTGACAGAGAGGGCGTGGTTCGATTAAAGAAAGATAAAGCCTTTGGCTTACTTTATAAAAAAGGGAATAGACCTTCTTCTTTTAACAGCTTTTTGGATGAACACACCATCTATTCTGATGCAAATGCTACCATCCCAAAAGTATATGTATTTTATCGTGAGAAGATGCTGGATCTAACGGGAATGCAAACAGCTGATCAACTGTATTCCATACTGGATCTGGAAACAGAGGCACTATCCGAGCAGGAAGAGATCATTGCAGTAGCATATAAATGATGACAGAGGTTGTAAGGAGCGCAGGTATGATTCGAGATGAAGTATTGGGGTTATGCGAACTCACAAATGATTTACAGTATCATAAGATACCAAAGGACAAGGTTCGCTTTTATATTGAAGAATCGCTAGAGATTGGTAAAAGTGCTGCCCAGTCTTATAATGGAATGGATATCATTGAAGTTTGTAAAGCAAGTGGGGTCGAAATTGAGTTTATAAAAGAAAGCAAAAAAACGTACGGCGTATCGTTTCGCGCGCAGGTAGAGATGAGTCAAAAGCAGACAAAAATTTGGATTTATGAAGGTTCATTGGACAACCTGGCGAAAAACAGCAAATTTGCTGGCAGAAAGCAGATTTCCTATCAGGATGCCCTTCGGATTCATTTGAGTCATGAATTCTTTCATTGTCTGGAATACCAACAAAATCGATTTGTATCTGAGATACTACCCAAAATCATTCCATTACAGGTATTTGGCCTAAAAATAGAAAGAAGTATCAACCGGTGCAGTGAGATTGCAGCACATGCTTTTGCAAAGGAATTGTTGCAAATAGAGGAACTGCCAAACATCTATGATTATATCTATCTGATTAATTCCGGACAGATGAAGCAGGAGCTTTTTTTTGATATGATTCGAAGTTACGAAAAAATTCTTGAGAAGCCGGTGCTTTGAGCAGATAAGTAACAATTCAAAACAGGAAAAAAGGGGGATAAGCATGCTGATTCAATTAGAAAATGGTTTTTTTCAAGGGATTGCTGATACGTACGGAGGAGAATTGATTTCGCTGAAGGATAAAAACGGACTGGAATATTTATGGGGCGGTGATGAAGCCTATTGGGTGGGGCGTTCTCCCCACCTGTTTCCAATAATCGGTACTTTGAAAAATCAAGTAACCAGAATTAACGGCAGGTGCTATTTTATGGAAAAGCATGGATTTGCCAGAAATAGTTCCTATGAGGTAGTGGAGCAGACAAAAGCAGCCGTAACCTTTTTGCTAAAGGATACAGAAGAAACCTATCAAAAGTATCCATTTTCTTTTTCTTTTTATGTGACGCATACCTTACAGACAGAGGGATTTACTACGACTTACCGGGTCGTTAATGAAGGCAAAGAAGAGATGCCTTTTTGTGTGGGGGGGCATACGGGAATCAGATGCCCAATTATAGAGGGAGAATCCTTTAATGAATATCAAATTCAATTTGAACGGCCGGTTTCTTTAAAGGCCTTTTGTCCTGTCAGCGATGATCCAGTCAAGACAGCATCAGAATATTCGTTCCTGGAAAAAGAGGACCATTTTACACTCAGTTATGATTTGTTTAAAGAGGGGCCAATAATATTCAATCAGATATCGGAACACACCCTAAAGCTAATTAATCCTGCAGGCAAAATAGGAGTGGGTTATACTTTTGAGGGCTTTCCTGTTTTGGCTTTATGGACGATGGGTAAAAAGCAGGCTCCTTATCTTTGTCTGGAACCCTGGCATGGTCTTCCAGCCTTCGAGGAGGATGGGGAAGAACTTAGAGATAAGCCATATAGTATCATATTAGGGCAAGGGGAGGAAAAAATACTTTCCTATCACCTTCAGGTTTTATAGGAGAGAATACAGGATCAAACAAGAAATCTTATCTTGGAGGAATCATCAAAGGGGAAAGCTCATGAAGAAATTTAAGATATTTTGTTTATTAAAAAAGGATGTATGACTTAGATTAATTGATTAATCAATATTTATCTTAATCTATTTATAGAAAATTATATTACAAGAAATATATCTTTAGTAATCCCTTTATTTCCAGTGCTTTTGAATATTCTATAAGATTATAGAAAAATGAATAAAATTAAAAAATGAATAATGCATAATTATAAAGTTTTCTAAGGAATGGAGAATTATCTCTGTTCCTTATTTTTTGGTAAATTATTAAAATTAACTTTATTTATGACAAAATATGGTATAATATTATAATGATAATAATTTACTACTTATTATAGCAATAATGGGAAGTTTAATAAGAACGATGGTAGTAATGCTGATCCGGGAATATCAACTCTATATTGGTTTAAATTGTGAATATAAGATCCTTTTACTTAGCAAGACTTCTATGAAGATAGATTTTTAAATAAATGAAATGTATTGGTAACACATTTCATCGTCTTTGTTGGTTACTATATTTCGGCATGAGTGGTAGCCGCTTTAAATTATATGTTAAATTTAATTTGGTAGGAGGTGTGATATGATTATACCTGAGCAAAAAATAAATATATTCATAAGCTCTGCATGTGGCAATGAGCCCGAAAAACATAAATATAATTTCGTACGTGAAGCACTTAAAGTTTTAATTGAATCAACAGGTTTTGCAAAAGCGTATGTCTTTGAATCTGAAGGGGCTTCTACCACTTCAGCGGGTCAGCACTATACATTTGCATTAGAAGATTGCGATGTATGCATATTCCTAATTGATAATAGCGATGGTGTTCCGATAGGGGTTCAAAAGGAAATTGATACAGCTAAAAAGCATGGCATTAAATCCCTTTTCTATTTTTGCGACCAATCCTCAAAGGCAGAAACACCATTGCAAAAAAGCTTGAAGGGCGCAAACTACGCAAAAAGTGAAACCATACATGACTTTAAAGACCTTATTAAAAGAGGCGCAATTGATTTAATTAATGATTTAGTAATGATATATAAGCATTACTGCAAAGGGCGCTTAACATGGCATGAAGAATCATTGACAGAGCAATCCGCTGATATGTTAAGTGTTGAATTATCTATTTATTCTGACAGTATTGTACAAAAAGATTTACTTACTAATATAGACGGTTGCTATGAATATTTTACAAAGTTGATTCTTGAACTTCCATTTGAAGAAGAGAAAAAGATGGGGAACTTTGACAAACTATGTGCCGATTTTCTCCCAGTACTATTTGAAGGTTCTAACATCAATGAAAATAGCTTAAATTCATTATTGTCAGAGTTGGAGAAACATCAAACCTCCCAGTATTTCTCAGTAACAAAAATACGATACGAGGCTATCAAGGAATATTATTTCGGTAACCAAAAAGCTTGTATTGAAAAGTTGAACGAAGCCTTACAAATAGCAAAACATAACAACCTAGCAGAATGGCTCATAAAAGATATTCTTATCGACTTACGAAACCAAGATGTATTCTTAAAAGAAAGCCAAAATACGTATTCGTTTGAGCCAAAATATCAAAACGAACTGGATAATAGTAAAACTTTAATTTGTTATCCATTATTGGACAGGTTTGACAGTAACTACTATGAGGGGATTATTGAAGAAGAAATTAAATATAAAATGCAGACTCCCGATACGATTACTTTTGGTCACAGCTTGGGTAAACATATTAAGTTACTTGCAGGAATCTATGTATTAGCAATGTACAACGGTTCACTCACACATATACAATTATTATATTCGCAAATAAAATACATTACTTTCTATTGTGCAACAAAGTATTCAAATTGGAGCATAAAAAAAATGCTTTTGAAATCTACAATTATTGAAAGAAAACAAAAAGAAATTGATGGAATAATCCGATGCTTTGGTGATTTACTCTGTAAAATGAATGGAGACGATGCATATGAGATTTATTCTTTTGCAAACAATAGACCAATTGCTCATCAACGGTTTATTTCCAAACTAGAAGCATTTAGAATTACCAGCTATTATATGGATGAAAAAGAATTCAATCTTATATGGGCAGAATTATATGAGCTTATTTGCCAATGGGTTGAAGATGAAAAATCGACAGTCGTTATAGGTAGTCACATATTTTCTGCCCTTGAGGGAAGCTATTTGCGTATTTCACAAGATCAACTTGTTGAAATCATTTGTAAATGTATTCATAATAATAAACGTCGATTTTATGATGAAATATTTAAACTGATTCGCAAATGCGTAAATCTTGACCAAGTGTCCCCAGAAAATACAGCCAATCTATTGGAAGTCATTATAAATATCGTACGAAATCCAGATGAAAGGTCACATATTTATAGTCTAGAAGCAGCGCTATTTACACTTAGGAAAAAACATAGGGAGCTAACAGAAGAACTGGATAGATTAATTGCTTATGAAATGCCTGATTTCTATAATGGTACTTACCGTTTGGAGACAACCATCGAAGAGAACGCGGATATGCCTGATTTTCTGAAATCGTTTATAAATCAAGTGCAAAATGATAACGAAGAACAAGGAAAAAATGGAAAATATTTTGGTCGCGGAAATAGGCCACATATTACCATCAAGAATATCTTGCAACAAAGCATGGCAGACTTTTCTAATGACTTAATTGATTCTGCATTTGAAGTTTCAAGTGGTACGTTATTAAGGGAGAACCAGACTATTGATGCAAAAATGGATGCTATAGAATTACTGGTTTATCTATTAAAATCTCGACCTAACATTAAAGAGCGTAACAGAACTAAGATAAAGGAATTATTATTAAATAAGCATAAACTAGAAAGCGCTTATTCGATGATGACGAACCTTAGCGAGACAAATCTGAGGTTTTCTATTTCTCTTTTGTATAATTGCTTAGGCGAAGACATAACGGTAGAGCTGCTTAATATATTGGCGGATATGGGAGACGATATTCTGTCAAATAGAAATGCTAGTGCAGCAATTCTGAATTATCTAGAAGCTAACAACGCTGCCTTGTCTGATATTCAGATAGAACATATAATATTACAACAGACGATAGGGTGGTGTGTTGAATCCGACTTGGATATTCGATGGAATGCAGTCCAAATTCTTTTTTTATTATTGAGAAACATTGGGAATAAGAATATTGTATGCAATCAATTAGTCAAGTTAATGGACTCAGACAATGTCTACATAAAAAACAAGATATTAAGGAATGTTCATTTACTAAAAGATATTGATTTCGAAACTTTGAAATATATTATTAATAAAGCAACTGTAGATACAAACTATGTAGTGCGAAAGGTTGTCAACGAGGTGCAGATGAAACTTGGATTACTCTGAATACGTTTTGAGTACAAAAACTTTGGAAAAGAAAACAGAAAACATAATGCAGATTAATAATGATAAACGAGATTAAAGGAGGGAAATATTTTTGAAACTAAATATTATTTACAGTCACATCCATTACTGGATTTAGCAGAAGATTTTAATGTACAATTTTCTCCAGAATAGAACTTCCTATTATGTTTATGAAATGAATGAAACAATAGAAGGATGAGGCTTACAAATTTGAAGTTGTGGAGGCGTTTTATGTATCTGTTTTATGTATTTCCTGTTATTGAGAACGACTATATTATTGTTCGGAAAATGACGGAGAACGACATTGACGCTCTTTCAGATATTACAAATAATGATAATGTATATCGCTATATTCCTGCTTTTCTTTACAAGAAGAGCAGAGGAAATCTTTTCGCTGCTATACGAAATCTTGGCGAGCGTGATTTTAACAAGAAAAAACTTATACTAGCGGGTATCTACTTAAAGAGTAATCCGGAACATCTGATTGGACTTGCAGAGATGTTCGATTATAAAAAACGCACAAATGAA
Source organism: Bacillota bacterium (assembly GCA_023439505.1). Taxonomy (GTDB): domain Bacteria; phylum Bacillota; class Clostridia; order Lachnospirales; family Lachnospiraceae; genus Mobilitalea. The sequence goes on along the minus strand of JAEXNR010000007.1, from coordinate 200,012 downwards.
ATAACTATTGGATATCGTTTGAACGAATCATACTGGCATCGTAGGATTGCATCAAATGTAATAAATTTGATGGTGGATTATTTGACGAAAGAAATAGGAATTCAAACATTATTTGCCTATGTGATGCAGGGGAATATTTATTCAGCAAGAGCGTTATTTAGAAATGGCTTTATAAAACAGAATGAGCAAGCAGAGAAAGAAAACTGGGGCGGTCAGGAAAAAGTTGTAGTTGATGTATATACTTACACCAAGTGATATATTTCAGGTGGTAGAAGAATAAAAAATTTGAATTTGTCATTGAGTTGTGTAATTCATAATTGTTTCACAAAAGTGAAGTGAAGATTATTTATATTATTGGAGGTACGAATGAATATAGAAATCAAAGAATTGACGTCCCGGCTATTGATGGACTATGTGAACTTTTTTGATACAACTCCTCATGACGACAACACAGATGAAAGCAAATGTTATTGTGTAGGTTGGTGTAGCGCTGACCATCGAATCGAAACGGACTTTTCGTCACCGGAAAAAAGACGAAAGTTAGCCGAGCAATATGTTTGCGAGGGTATCATAAAGGGTTATTTGGCGTATCATGAGGGGCGAGTCGTGGGTTGGTGCAACGCGAATACAAGAGCAGACTGTTTACATTGCGGTGGTTGGCTGTATCTGATGAAGTCTTTATGTGTCGAATCTGAGAGCAAAGTGAAGTCCATATTCTGCTTTGTGATTGCGCCTGAAATGCAAAGAAAAGGCATTGCCACGCAGTTATTAGAACGCGTCTGCAAAGACGCGGTGGATGAGGGATTTGATTATGTTGAGGCATATCCCAAGAGAGAATTTATAAATGTGGCTCGCGATTTCATGGGACCAATCGAGATGTATAAGGAACACGGCTTTGTTTTGCATAAAGCATTTGAAAGCGGTGAAATTGAAGTTGTCATGCGGAAAAAGATAAAGTAATTCAATGTACCTAACAAGCATAATGTGAAGTAAACAAATTCCGATTTGAAAATTAAGATAAAAGGTAGAAAAGATGAAGTTGCTTTTTTTGTGTAGTCAAAATAAACGACGTAGTTTAACAGCTGAATATATATTTGATGGGTATAATGGGCACGAAGCACGTTCAGCAGGAACAGAATCGAATGCTCGGATTAAAGTTACGGGTGGGCTTCTTGGTTGGGCTGATATCATATTTTGTATGGAAAAAAAACATTTAAGAAGAATAAAGGAAAAATATACTGATATGATTGCAGATAAAAAGGTAATTTGCCTTAATATCAACGATGATTATGATTTTATGGACAGAGAATTAGTTGAGCTGCTCATGAGTTATGTTTGTGATAATATTTGATTCAAATTTAAATCACCTTGTTAAGGTGAAGATCTGATTTATACTTTACTTATAGAGCAAACTGAGAGGTTATGATATTTCTCATAAAGTTTAGAAGTCATGGGCAGTACATAGACAAATAATAATATATAGGAGAGAAGTTAAATGTTTGAAAGAATTAAAGTTAAGAAATTAAATGATCATATTTATCTAATGGATGATAATGGCGAAGCTACTGGTTATTTGGTAGTAGGAGACAAAAAGGCTTTAGTAATTGATACAATGAACGGATATGAGAATGTGTATGATATGGTTCGTACTTTGACAGATTTGCCTCTCATGGTAGTAAATACTCATGGTCACTGTGACCATATATTTGGAAATGTATTTTTTGACGAGGCGTATATGAATCCAGAGGACAGTGAGGTTGCTAAAGAACATATGGCGTTTCAGGAATTTGTTGAATCGTGTAAGAAACGTAATTTATATATGCCACCATTTAAACCTATTAAGGATGGCGATGTTATTGACCTTGGTGGGCTGACGCTTGATATTGTATCGTTACCTGGACATACACCTGGAGGTATCTGTCTTTTACTAAAAGAGGATAGAATTTTGTTTACAGGGGACGGTATTAACCATGGACTTTGGATGCAGCTTAATGAAAGTAAAATGTTAAAGGACTTTTTGAATAATCTCGATAAAATTATGTATGTGACTAAAGAGGCTGATTATATTCTACATGGTCATGCACAAGGTGTTGACAATATTTCTTTGATAACTGCATTAAGAGATGGCGTTGCTGATTTAATAGAAACCAAAGGCGAAGGTGATAAGGACTATGAATGGTTTGGTGGAGTAGACAAACAACATCCTTTTGGAGATGGGCAGAGTGCTATTTGCTATTCAATCGATAAACTCTAAAACTGACCTTTGAAGAATTTGCAGAATATGAAGTAAACTTCCAATTTGTAGTTAATTCTGAACTTCCCATTATATTTAAAATAGGTAGTGGAATTGTAGTAATAAAGGATGAAATGTGGAACGCTTTAACTTAGATTCTGTTCAGGTGGCTCCAGAAGGAGAATATCGTTTTAGGTCAACCGGCGAGATTGTTGTTAAACTGGATTTTATAACTTCTTGGACAATAACAAAACCATCTCCAAATGAGGTTATGGAAGATTGAGGGCATAAAATCGAAAAATAAGGGGGAAGATTTTTGAATAAACCATTTAACGTTGTGAAGGGATGCCATGTCACTTGCCTTGATGGTATCGAAGAAGGTTATATTGTAAGAAAGATAAATGAATACTACCAATTATCAATCAATGTAAGTGCTGAGAATATAGATGATGTTTTTAGTGCATTGTGTACGAAGATCAATACTCCTGCATTTTTAGTATTAGAACATGGAACAAATGCTGCAATTGAAGAGAGTCTACGAGAATGCGAAACTGATCCGTTTCATAAGGATATTTATTATCTTGATGGCTTAAAAACGGAATCTTTTTTGCAACTATATGATCAATATAAAGAATTATTAATAAATGATGGATTTATAAATTATGGTTATGGCTCACATAAGAGTACGGATGAAGTCTTTGTAGGTCCATATAAGATATTTACTTTATATACTAATGAAATTGATAAGTATATAGATACATTAATCGAATTATCAATTCCAAGAGTAGAGGTATTAAAAACTGTATGGGATAATGTCTCTATCGATACTCCTGCCTCTAGAATGTCTGTAAAATATAATGAAAAAGATATATATAATATGATTGAGGAACTTACTAAGACCGGATTGTATTTTGCTCAAAGGCAAGAAGATAATTAAATTTGTTAATTTTATTGTTTCAGAAAGGGCAGGGATATACATACGGAAATTGTAATTGACAGTAATAATTTTGATGATTTATAAGGTTTTTATTGCGAAATTGATAGGATTCTTACTAAGGACTTAACGTGGAAGACTGGGCATATTTTTAATGCTTTCAACGATATACTTAGGGGGGGATTTGGTGTTCACGATAACTCATGGTATTTATGACAGGCAGAAACACCAAAAACATATAACTTGATCACCATATTTAGCAATTACGAAATAAACCGAACTTCCCTTTATGTTTATATTATACTGAATAAGCGTGTAATAGCAATAATACAAAAAAGAAAGGAAGGAAAGAAATGAATAAGTATTTTAATGATTTTTCCCCGCGAGATGTCAAGAAAACTGGATAACATGCGAAAACAAAGGGATATGAGGTTTTCTTGAATAATTTTCATGCGGATAAAATATAATCAATAGAACTATTCGTTAAACTTTGGTTTTGCGAATAGTATGAAGAAATAAAAAACAGAGATTATTAAAACCTCTGTTCTCCAACTATCCGTTCCATCTCTAATACTTCCGCTCTGGATAAATCCTGATTTTTAATATAATCCGTTAAAAAATTACTTAGGGAACCATTATATAATTTATTTAATAAGACTTTTGTTTCAATGCTTTGTACGGTTCGTTTCGATATGGCGGCCTTGCATAAAAACCCTGGGTCTTCACGCTTAATGGCGCCTTTTTCGATGAGGCGCTTGATTACTGTATAGGTAGTGTTTTTCTCCCAACCGATATACTCCTTAATAATTTTTGAAATGTCCTTAGCAGCCAATGCTTTATTGGACCATAATAATTCCATAATATTAAGTTCCCCTTCGTGGAGACGTATTTCTGGCAATGACATGTACGTACACACCCCTTCTCAACAGTGTTCTACATCCGTAGTCTGATTAAAAACCCCATATTTATAATCAGTTTAGATCATTGTAGTTTACATCATTCATAATTATTAACAAATGCCAAAGTAATATAATTGAATAAATCAAATTCTTATATACTTCTCAATACAGCATATATCAAGCGGCTTACTGCTGTAGAACAAAATAAATGGAAAACATCTACAATAGTAGATTTCAGCCGTATTAATATACTATATTAATAGAATAGATTTGTCAACCTATTTATTTAGAATTCCTTAAGATAATAGTTAAATAATGGTATCTATAGACAGAATACAGCATAATAAGGGATGTATCGTATATTATTTGAAGAGGAAAAATTCCTGGAGGATATTTTTATTGCGTAAGGAAAATCACATTTTTGTTTCAGAATATGTATACTTTTGGATCTTGTATTGTCACTGTCAAAAAGCTCAATGGGAATGATGGTATGATCCTTTTCATAAATAAAATCTATCTTAGCCATGGAGCCTGATTCCCAAAAACCAAAGGGATAGTCCTTTGTCTGCAGAGACTGGGCAATGTAATTTTCCAGTAATGCAGTTGTGCGGTAGGGGCTTATTTGAAGGGATTCCTCTTCTGCTATCTTACAGGATAGCAGGCCGGTGTCTGAATAATATAATTTGAAGTTGCTGTTGGAGGAATTCCATTCCTGATCGGTGATTGCTTTATGCATGGTATTAAGCTCCTCATCTGCCAGTTTGCAGCATTTTAGGATGTATTTACGCTCTGCCAGCTTTTGTATGGCACCTTTGTACATGGCATGGGTTGTTCCTTTGCGAATTAATTTATATTGGAATTTACGGTTTTCTTTGGTCAATTGCTGTGCGAGGCAGTCGATAACCTGATTCATTTTTACGGAATCACCATCCGATCCTTCTTTCAAAATATAATCATGGTAAGCACTGATCAACATATTCTGCTGCTCACGGATATTAATCGTACCCGATAAGTTCAAATATTCATTCAGGATGCCTGGCATACCACCAATTTGCAGATACAATTGATGCAAGTCCAGCAGCTCTTTGTGTACGATTCCCGGCAATTCTTTATTGGAACCAAAGGTGTTTATAATCGCTTCAATATACCATTCATTTGCTGTGGCAAGAAGAAATTCATCAAATTCCAATGGATAGAGGGTGAGGGAGATATATTCCTCTCCTACATTTACCGGAACCGGATTACTTGAGATTGCAATGATATAAGGAAATAAATCTGAAGCTGTCAATAGGTTCATAAGATACTTGATATCCTGGCAATGGCTTATTTCATCCAATATAAGGATATGGTTCATAGGTTCACTTTCATCAATATAATCCGTGTATCGCTTGAGTGTGCTGATCGCGTTCGATGAATCTGATCCGGATAACATACCCTTAAGTGTATTGTCCCTTTCAAAATTAATATAATGGATATGCTGAAAAAAGGACTTGGCAAAATCATATGCAAGATATGTTTTACCAACGCCCTTCGCTCCGGTAATGATTACCGGCTTTCTATTTTCGTATTCTTTCCATTTGATTAGGTTTTCTATTGCTTTTCTTCTCAACGATAGTTACCTCTTATGCCTTAATTTGGCTAACAGATTTGTGAAGTATTCCGGTAATGGTGCTTCAAATTCCATATACTTTTTCGTGGTCGGATGAATAAATCCAAGGACTCCGGCATGAAGGGCCTGTCCTTCCAGATGAAATGGATCTTTCGTCGGACCATAAACGGTATCACCCACCAGAGGATGATGAATACTGGCCATATGAACCCTGATTTGATGGGTTCGGCCTGTCTCCAGGGAACACTCGATATAGGAATACTGATGGCTCAAATCCTCTAATACTTTATAATTGGTTGCGGCGTATTTGCCATTCTTATAATTTACGGCCATTTTCTTACGTTCTTTCGGATGTCTTCCAATGGGTGCTTCCACTCTTCCGCTCTCTTCTTTAAAGGCCTGATATACGATCGCATGATAGCGTCTGGTGATGGAATGCTCTTTCAGTTGTTCTGCTATAAACTGATGGGCTTTATCGTTCTTACAGGCCACCAGAACGCCTGTGGTGTCACGATCTATACGATGTACGATACCCGGCCTTAAAACCCCGTTAATGCCCGATAAATCGTTTCTGCAGTGGTATAATAATGCATTCACCAAAGTGCCGCTCTCATGACCGGCGGCAGGATGGACAACCAATCCCTTCGGCTTATTGATAACAATAATATCCTGATCCTCGTAGAGAATATCAAGAGGGAGCTCCTGGGCTGCAATTTGTGCTTCCCTGGGCATAGGCACCGACAGAAAGACATGATTGCCGGTCTTCCCCTTTGTATTTGCTTTTACGGGCTGATCTTCAATAAAGACCTTGCTGTCATCGATTAATTTCTGTATATAATTTCTGGATATATCTGATTGAACCTGGGACAAATATTTATCGATTCTGATACCGTTGTATGCCTCATCTATGGTAAACTCCAGAATCTGATCCTGATCGGCTAAATCCAGAATGTCATCATCCTCTATTTCTATGTTGTTGTCTTGAGCTAAATCCTTATTCCTGTTCTGTATCATGATCTGCGTCCTTATCATTCACAGAATCCTGTGTTGTTTGGTCTATGGAAGGTTTCTTCTTAGAAAACATTTGATTCAAGAAAACCATATCATCTTCTTTATAATAAAATAAGATCAAAAAGATCATCAGGAAGGCAGATACTGTGATATAGCTGTCGGCAAGGTTAAATAAAGGGAAATCAATGATAACGAAATAGATGTAATCAACGACATAATGGAGCACAAAACGGTCGATCATGTTACCGACTGCACCGGCCATAATAAATACAGAAATCAATTTTAATGCCGTAAATTTCTTATGATTCGGAATTTTAAAATAAAGATATAGAATCACCAGAAAGATGATTGCTGAGAAAATAGCCAGTATCTGTACTTTGCCGCTCAAAGTCCCCCATACGGCACCTGTATTCTGATGAAATTCCAACTTTAATACTTTGGGTATGATATCCATAGGTCCATTCTCTTTCAGATCTGTTCTAACCCAGTATTTAACAACCTGATCCAGGGCAACTAAAATGATAAAGTAAATAAGGTGTCTGATTTTTTGTTTCATAACAATCTCCATTCAGCCGCATCTCCATCAATTCTTATGAACTATGGTGGCAGCACAGTATTTTATATTAATTTCATGATTTTGTTCATGATCCTGATCCTGTGTTATAAGATTAAAATGGTCTGAATTGCATTGATCATTTCCGTCTGGGTTACTGTCTTATCAATGATAGCGTGACCGATGTTCTGAAGCAGAATAAATTTAATTGCATCGTTATCCATTTTTTTATCAAGTCTGGTAATAGAATAGATCTGGTCGCAGTCTGGTCCGGATACCTGAACCGGCTGACGAAAACTCTTAATGACAGAAAGGATATCCTCGTAATCTTCTTCACGAAGAAAGCCTCTTTTCAGAGACAGATAAGAGGCGGCAGCCATCCCGATACAAACACATTCTCCGTGGAGTAATTGAAAATTCATTAACTTTTCCACAGAATGGCCGATGGTATGTCCAAAGTTTAGCAGTGCCCTCTCCCCCTGCTCCTTAGGATCCTCCTCCACAACAGCCTTTTTAATCAGACAGCTCCGAAAGATCATCTCTCTTAGAATTTCATAATCCTTCTTAAGAATCTGCGCTGTATGATCTTTTAACCACTGATAATATATCTTATCCTTAATCAGTCCATGCTTAATTATCTCCCCCATGCCGGAGAAGAATTCTGAGTCCTTCAAGGAATTGAGGGTAGCAAGATTCATGTAGACAAGCTTGGGCTGATGGAAGGCACCGACCATATTCTTATATGCTTTGAAATCGACGCCGGTCTTTCCTCCGATGCTGGAATCTACCATAGCAAGCAGTGAAGTTGGAATCTGTATAAATCGAATGCCTCTAAGATAAGTCGCAGCCGCAAATCCTGTCATATCACCTGCAACACCCCCGCCCAGGGCAACCAGGACATCGTTTCGGTCAAAACCTGACTGGATTAGTTTTTCATAGCATTCATTTATTGTATCGAGGTTCTTACTCTTTTCCCCTGCGGGAAACACAAAACTTAGGACAGTTTTAGCTATTGTTTGCAAAATAGCAGTACATTCATGCAAATAAAAGCTGCTTACGGTACTGTCTGTAATGATCATAAATCTTCGATTCTTCATATCAATGGAGGTTATTGCCTCAGCCAGGGCAGTAAAATCAGGTTGCAGCATAATGTCGTAAGCCGGTTTACCTTCATAATTTACAGTTAATGTATGATTCATAAAAAATGCATAACCTGCTATCGGTTAAGACGAAGTTATGCCATCCTCCTTATCTACTCAGTAAATTTTTGTAATACATAATGTCTTATCAATAAAGTATCATTTGCCGAAAAAAACCCATTACCGGTGAAATATTGTCCTTAGGGAAAACCTTCGTATTAGGTATACAATAATAATTTCACACTGTATCGTCCTTTTTTTGTCATATAGGAAGTACCGGAAAAAATAAATTTACCGAATCCCCGTACAGAAATCACATCATTCTCCTTTAAGATATAACTGTTGGACAGGACTTCTTTGCTGTTTACAAATACTTTACCACCGGCAATCAAACCCGTTAAACTGCTTCTGGAGCTGTGAAATGCCACAGAAAGGATGCTGTCTAAACGAACCGAAGACACAGTACCAACCACTTCCTTCAGCTTTGGCTGATAGGAAAAATCCTTCTGATCTATGACAGCGGTACGTATATTCGTATGTTTGACTTTCACCAACTGATCAAGAATAAAGCCGCTGATTGAAGCCGAACAAAACACATATCCTTCATTTTCTTCAAGTAGGATATCACCAACCTTACTCCGGTCAATTCCCAGGTTTAATACTGCACCCAGAAAATCACGGTGGGAAAAATTATCACTGAATTTATGGCTGGTGGGTACGATTTTAATACAGTCTATCGGAAAATCAAGATGGTCATAAGCTGTACTTAGGTCATGAGCTGTACTTAGGTCATGAGCTGTACTTAGGTCATAAGCTGTACCCAGGTCATAAGCTGTACTTAGGTCATAAGCTGTACCCAGGTCATAAGCTGCTATTTGGTCATCTCCACAAAAACAAAGTATTTTTCTCTCGGCACAGGAAAAACCGCCGTAAGTAAAATACTTTATCCTGGGTAATTCATGTATCAAACCGGAAAATATATTCTGTTCATTTAAATTCAGAAAATCTGAATAGATACATATTCCCCGTTTGTCTGCAGTATTCGCCAGATCCAAAAGATGTCTTTGCAATATCAGTTCTTCCTTATCCAGATTCATCATAGGACTAGAATTTGGAATGGAAAGTAGGTGGTTCAAAACCACTTTCCTGAATCAGATCAAGATAATCTCCCGATATATCAACAGTATCAGGAGATACAATAAAGATGCAGTTGGAAATGCGATGCAGTTTTCCGTTGATGGCATAGACAGAACCGGAGATAAAATCCATGGTTCGTTGTGCCAATTTATCATCAAAACCCTCAAGATTAATTACCGTAGCCCTTCCGGTTAACAGCATGTCACAAATCTCCTGGGAATCTTCAAAGGAGGTAGGCTTCATAATACATACCTCAAGTCCTTTTGGAGTCGTACGAATAGGCACAACCTTACCTGAAGAACTCTTTTCCATTCTGGTGATCCTCTCCTTTTTAAAATCCTGGGTTACAGGTGTAACACTTGCCTGCACTTTTGGAATCGGCTCATAATCATCGTTTCTCGAAAATCTCTTTTCCGCTTTTAGTGCCTTCTTGCTTACTTTTTCCTGCTCTTCGTTTAAATAATCCTCATATTCTTCATCATCTTCGGTTAATTTCATTGAGTCTAAGAAATTCTTAAAAATATTAGCCATTGAAACCTATCTCCTATCTATCATTTCTAAACGGATACATGGTAATTACGTTCGCCAAAGATGCCTGTCCCTACACGAACCATCGTGGCACCTTCTTCTATCGCAATCTCAAAATCACCTGTCATGCCCATAGAAAGAGTGTCAAAGTATTCTATGAAGCTGGTTCCCGCTTCTTTCTTCAAATCCGTACTACCGTTATCCAAGAGTGGGTTTTCCTTTGTATCAACCGTTAATTTGCCTATGTTATGGATTATATTCCCTTTACACATATTATCGATGTTTTTTGTTTTGATGTCAATATATAATTCTCGTAATTTCTTAAAATACACTCTGTTTTTTTCAGGATCTTCCGTATAAGGAGCAATGGTCATAAGACCTCTTACCCTGATATGAGAAAGTTTTAACAAATCCATCAACAAGGGGAGAACATCCTCCTCCATAACGCCAAATTTTGTATCCTCTTTCGCAATATTAACTTCAATTAAGATATCGCATACCAGATCCTGTTTTGCTGCATCTGACTCAATCTGCTGTGCAAGACGCAGGGAGTCTACAGAGTGAATAAGAACTGATTTATTCATCAGATATTTTACTTTATTCCGCTGAAGATGACCGATTTGATGCCAGTATATGGTGTCACCATATGCATCATGGAAGGTATCGTATTTATCCACCAATTCCTGTACCTTATTTTCACCAAAATGCCTCATTCCAAGCTCATATGCCTCCTTCACCATGGCGGCAGGCTTGGTTTTACTCACTGCAATCAGGGTGACCTCAGAACGATCTCTGTGGCTTTTGTCGCAGGCAGCCTGAATCCGTTGTTCTATTTCTATAATATTGTCCTTCATCATCTTAATAAGGCTCCTCTCTTTTTGCTTTCAGTGTTATTTCCCGGCAATGTAATTTATATTAGCCAATTAATATATAATTTTTTGATCGACGGCTTTTTCACCATCAAGTGCGATGTGATCAAATGCGGCCAGTCCATAAGGTGTTCCATTTTTAATAATGCAATATTCCTTATCTTTTTGAAGAATCTCAATCATACGAAATACGGCATAGCCTTTATTTACGTTGTAGACACCGGTTAGTTTATCCCTTTGGGACAATTGAATGCGATCTGAATTTTCCGTCGAGTGCACCCAGGTATTCAATTCAAACATGTTGGTATCCACATAGCCATACGTATCATCTTTATAGTAAATGTCAGTTGGGACAAATTGATAGGAAACCTCTCCGGCTTTATTATAAACTTCGATATTTAAGCCGTCCTTATCACTATTTGCACCCTTGGTAAAGAAGTTAAGAGGAACGAGGTAGAACTCCTTCTCAACGATGGAAGATAAAGGGATTTTCAACCCCTTTTCCGTATTGAAATCAATTTCAATCTGTAGAAAACGTTCATTTATATAGTTGGACATCAGCTTGTCCATGCTCAGCTGTCCAAAATAATCCGATCCTTTCTGAAACAGGGACAACTGGGCAGTGATCTCAATATTATCTCCCTTCATAAGAAAAGTAAGCTTTTTTTGATCGGACAGTCGATCATACTGCTCTTTCGTAAGCATTATAATTAAGGACCACTGATCGGAAGAAACCAATTTATAAATCGGACTGTTTTGCGTAACCATATCAGAAGTACGAAGACTGGTTTTCTTATATTGATCCGTTTGAAACATCTCTGAAGTAACCATATCCTTCGTAATACCATTGAGAGAATCCGTATAAAAGGAAACGATACCGCTCTCATTACTTTGAACAATGTTGTAGGAAGTGCTGCTGTCCTCCTGTGATATATTAGCCTGATCAATGATAGCAGAATTGAGTAAATCCTGAACTGTTCCCTTAATATTTTCCTTAAACTGATATACGGATGAAAAATTATCATCCCGGTATGTATTCTTAAAGTCCTGTATATCATGATTGATTTGGGCGTAATTATCTTTTGTTAATTTAATTGGCGTATCCCCATTGGTTACAAGTTCCGTGAGCCTTGTGCTATCATTTACAGAGTATACCGAAGACCCTTTTGCAATTCTCGCCCCATCCTTCTGCAGATAAGAGATATATCCGGCCTTCTCCGAGTTAATAAGTTTCTCATCCCTTATGATTAAAGCAGTCATGATATTCTCCTCTGCTTTTGCACCCTCCGGAACCTCATAAATGGAAAGAGAATCTTTTGTAAAATATATGGTGACATTGATTGCAATATATATAAAAATAATAAAAAAAATGACAATCCCTATATTGATACCTTTTCGTTTTTTAAAACGAACTACCTTTTTATTGTCACTCAAGCTTTCGCCTCCTATTTGCTATTCCAATATATTATACTTACATTTCATATTTTTTTAAACCCCTTTTATCATAAATTTTGATTGATACTATATTGAAGCATATATTAAGAAAACATTCAATGGTTATTTTCAGCTACTGATATTGCATGCATAATAACAAGAAAAAGGGTAATTCTATAAAGAGAGAATAATTTTCTTAATATGTCTCTTTAAGCTTTTAGGCATTGCTTGAGATTCTAAGGGTATTATGGTAGAAGGAGGAACTTAATATGAAAACGATGGACTATATTGCACTTGTTCTGGTAGTAATAGGTGCTATAAATTGGGGACTGATCGGTTTCTTTGATTTCAACTTGGTAAGTGCTATCTTTGGTTCAATGACCTTAGTATCCAGAATAATTTATGCGCTGGTTGGTATTGCCGGCTTGTATGCATTGAGTTATTTTGGCAGATTAAGAAACGAGGATTAAAGCAGCCTTATTTAATGGTTCTAAATGAAAAATACGGTGTATCAGTCTTTCTGGCTAAATCACAGAAACTGATACACCGTATTTCGTCATTTATATAAAACGTTATAGATTATTCTAATTTAGTTATAAAGACACTATGACATTCTTTTTCAAATTTTCAGGTAATTCTTCTAAATTCAATGAAACACTGATTACAAAATTTACTTCAAAATTTTCTGAAATCTTTTCTAACTTTTGGAATATCGCAGTAATGCTATCAACATCAGTATATGCGATTTTTAAGAAACTATCCAAATAAACGGATTGTAAATCATGATCACAGGAAATGATACCACAGATATAACCGATAAATTCACTTTGATTTTCAATAAAATAATCCCGAACATTAACCAGCCTTATTTTATTACTTAGTTCGTACATATGCTTGTTGCTTTTGTCAAGATAAACAATGCTTCCTTTAGCGGATCTCACTTCGGTGTTAGCCTTTTCGATAAGGATTTTGGTCTTTCCCTTACCTTTCTCACCTGCAATAATCTGTATCATTGTAATCTCCTCCTTAAGATGGGCGCAACGAAAGTTTGTGCGGTGCCAAATGTTAAAATGAATTAGTAAACACCTTAAATATATGTTAATTATAGTACAGGTATCACGAAAAAACAAGGATAAAATTCCATAGATAGGAATTTCCTCTAAGCATAAGCATCACTTGATATAGGATAACAAATGATTCATCTGAGAATATAGCTCGTTATTATCCGCAGCGTTGAGTATCTGGGCGATATATTCATTCCCGGCCTGATCCTTACATAGTAAGATCAGACAATAACCTGCTTTACTTGTCGTCCCTGTTTTACCTCCCTCAATGAAAAGCCCTTCTACAGGCGTTTTTTTACCTGTAAAATATTGATTGGTTGAAGTAAATGTTTTTTCCTTTGGATTTCCATTAACATCTGAGTAGGATAGCTTATAGGAGCTGTTTTGAATAATTGAGCGAAAGGTATCATACTGAAGCAGCCTATGAAAAATCAGATAGATATCATATGCGCTGGTATAATGATTTTCATCATGAAGACCGTGAGGGTTAACAAAGTTGGTCTGAACAGCACCGATTTCTTTTGCTGTTTCATTCATTTTCTTTACAAAGGCCTCTACACTGCTGCTGATATATTCTGCTATTGCAATTCCCGCATCATTACCGGAATAAATCAAAAGACAGTTTAACAGCGCTTCCAAGGTCATGGTATCCCCTTCCTTGAAACCGCAAAGCTTTGCACCTGGTTCGGAAATATGAGATGCCTCATGGCTTATGGTAACGGTATCGGTAAGCTCTCCGTTTTCCAAGGCCACAAGTGCTGTCATAAGCTTCGTTAAGCTGGCAGGATAAAGTTTGTCATATATTTGATCGGCATAGAGAAAATTTTTTTGATTCATATCTACCAGCAGGGAAGCAGAGGCAGATAATTGGGAGTCTGCTCCGACTGCCTGATCCTTGGGAATGACGGCTAATTTAGCCGCAAAAAAGCTACTTTCAGAGAGATGGCTGGAACTGTTGTTATCGGAGATATAATTTCTGTCACGAAAAGCCAGCGGCTGTTCTGTATTGTTGCTGCAGCCGGTGAGCAGAAAAGTAATTGTAAAAGCAAATAACAGCAATTTCTTTATCATAGGAATCAATCTTCTCCTACCTTGTAAATTCATAAAACATATTGGGGCCGACGTAAAACAACCGGAATAAGTCCGGTCAATCAAAATGCCTGTCTCAGGATTTGAAAATTTCTCTCCAATCCAAATCACCGCGATCCAATGCTTTAATTAATAGTTCAGCAGTGGCCAGATTTGTTGCAAGCGGAATGTTGTGTTTGTCACATAGCTGAAAGATGTTGTTAACATCTGGCTCATGGGATTTCGGCGTTAACGGATCTCTCAAAAAGATAATCATATCAATTTGATTGTGTTCGATTTGAGAACCCAGCTGTTGTACTCCGCCAAGATGACCCGCCAGATATTTATGAACGGTAAGATTGGTTACTTCTTCAATCAGACGTCCGGTAGTCCCTGTTGCATAAAGGGTATTTTTGCTTAAAATACCACGATAAGCGATACAAAAGTTTTGCATTAACTTCTTTTTCGCATCATGAGCAATCATACCAATATTCATGTTGTTTACCCCCTTATTTTTTTTGGTTGTAATCTAATATTCAGGATTATTCCGATGGATATCATGCCACTCATAAGAGAACTAAGTCCTGAGCTTAAGAATGGTAACGGTAATCCTGTATTCGGTAACAGAGCGGTTGCCACACCAATATTTACAAAGACCTGGAACATAAACATGGATGCAATGCCAACCGATATCAGCATACCCATATAATCGGGAGCCTTTCGAGCTGTCACCAGACATATATAAATAATTACTGCATATAACGCAATCACTCCGCAGCTGCCGATAAAGCCAAATTCTTCTCCGGCAACGCTAAAGATAAAATCACTCTCTGATATGGGTACATGTTTATATCCACGCACCTGGGAATCGTTATCTGTGATTAATTTTCCGTAAAGCTGTCCTGAACCGATGGCATCTATGGAGTTCAACTGCTGATACATGGTTTCCGGATGTGCTTCGGGATCCAGAATGGATAATACTCGTTCCTGCTGATATGGGCTTAAAATTACCTGATAGTCCTGTTGTACATACCAGAACAATGCCATAAAAGCAGGTATTCCGACGACCAGTACCGGCACGATGATCTTCCAGCTTAATCCTGCCGCAAACAGCATCATGACAAAAATGAACATGATGACCATGCTGGTGGACAAATCTGTCTGAATCAAAATCAGAAAAGTCGGAACTGCGGTGGCAGCAACCGCAAATAAGAGAACCAGTACATTATTTATTTTTGCCCGGAATATGGAAAATATTTTGGCAATAAATAAAATCATGATAATTTTTGTTAATTCGGAAGGCTGAAACATCGTTACTTTGATGTCAATCCAACGTTGTGATTCATTCATACTTACACCGATCAACTTCACTAAAACCAAAAGAATCAGGTTAATGAGATATAAAACGATATAAAAGCTGCATATAAAATGGTAATCAACCAGAGAGACGAAAGCTACTATACATAATCCCCCTACGATACCCAGAATCTGCTTGATAAAGAGATTCTCTCCTGTTGCCTGAACCTGTAGAATTAAATAGGAACCGATTGCACCCAAAATCAGTACAACAATTACCAATGAGATATGATACCGTTTAAAATCGTATTGCTTGAATTTGAACATATGGTTATCTTCCTTATTTCTTAGGGGTCTTCATATCCTTAATCGGAATATTGGCAAAAAGAGCCGGAACCGTACCATTATTGGATTCTGATTCTGTCTGAGTGATCTTGATATCAAGTCCGTCTAAGTCAATTTCAATATATTTTGATATCACAACAATGATATCGTTCTTAATTTGTTCCATGATTTCCGGCGAGCAACCTGCCCGGTCAGACACTAAGACAAGTTTTAATCTGTCCTTTGCGATACTGCCGGTACCTTTTTTCTTAAAAAAATCTGAAAAACCCATCCTGCTACCCCCCTTTAATTCCTCTTACGTTTCCCAAATAGCTTGCCAAATATACTGTTCCTTTCATTTAAATCCAAAAATGGCACTTCTTGTCCTGCTACTCTTCTGGCAACATTCATATATGCTTTTCCGGCCAATGAATCTGAACCAACAAGGGGTTCGCCCTGATTTGTAGAGATAACAATATTCTCGTCATCCGGTACAATCCCGATTAGATCAACAGCTAATATTTCGCAAACATCTTCGCTTGACATCATATCTCCGCGTTTTACCATATCCATACGGAGACGGTTCACAATCAGATGAGTCTGTTTCATGTCATTTGCTTCCAATAATCCGATGATACGATCGGCATCTCTTACAGCGGAAACCTCTGGAGTAGTAACAACTAATGCTCTGTCCGCGCCTGCAATAGCATTTCTAAAGCCTTGCTCAATTCCGGCAGGACAATCCATTAATATGTAATCAAATTCCTCTTTTAACTCTTGAGCGAGCTTCTTCATTTGTTCAGGATTAACCGCATTTTTATCTCTGGTCTGAGCTGAGGGTAATAGATAAAGATTTGGGTATCGCTTATCCTTAATCAGTGCATTTCTGATTCTGCAAGTTCCCTCTATTACGTCCACCAGATTATAGACAATACGATTCTCCAGGCCCATAACAACGTCAAGATTTCTTAATCCGATATCTGTATCGATTAATACTACTTTTTTATCCAGCATTGCCAAACCGGTACCAACATTTGCAGTGGTAGTAGTTTTGCCAACACCGCCTTTACCAGATGTTACTACTATAACTTCTCCCATTGTTTTCCTCCTTGTATTGAATGAGAATTCTGCCTCTTATGACCTAGAAGTGGAATCTCCTGATTCTTACTATTATTCTTCTGTGGAAATTCACATGTCAGAGCGTAATATCCTGAAGGATATTCTTGTTAAGAGGTTCAATATATATATTTCCATCTTCAAGAAAAGCAATCTTTGTCTCTTTCAATTCATTTTTCACAGGCTTGTCCGGTGATCGGGCAATCACATCGGCAATTCTAATCTGCGTCGGACTCATATCAAGTGCTACCACAAAGGAATTGGTATTCCCGCAGGCACCTGCAAATGCATTTCCTTTCAGGGAGCCAAGGACAATAATATTACCCTTTGATACGACTTTTGCACCATGATTCACATCACCAATAACAATGACACTGGTTTCAAATTCAACACATGCACCGCTGCGCAGAATTCCCTTATAGAATTGTCCGGTATTATTGGATAAATCCATTAATTTTTGCTCCAAGGTTTTACGGAAGGTTTCTTCCGTATCAGTATCATGCTCAATCACACAGACAATTTGCATTTCCGTATTTTCATCAATAATGTCAAGAATCTCTTTTTGTTCTTCGTTGGTCAATTTACGGCCTTCAAAACTGATTGCCATTTTCGCATTTTCGAAAAACTTACTGGATTCCCTGAATTTATCTGCGGTAAGCTGCTTTAAAACTTCAAATTCTTCATCCGGACTCAAAACCACGATAATTCCGTATTTATTTCCCTTAATCATTACTGAATTATTCATCGTAATTACCATGCCCCTTTCCTGTATCTGTCCATTCCAACACGCCCTACGTCTGTCAATTCAGGTAGTTGATCTATCATATTGTTACTTTTAAAACGCATGAGTTCTATTCGATATGTGCATCGACACTAGCGTCAGGTGTAATAACTTCTCCATTGATGATATCCTGTGAATCCTGTAAATGAAAATATAGTTTATAGATATCTTTGGATAAATCGGCTGCGTTTGTCGATGTGTAACCGTTTGGAATAACTGCTGTTATAGAAATCTCAGGATTATTATAAGGCGCATAGGAAACAAATAAAGCGTTATTCGGCTTAACCTTACTGATCTGAGAAGTTCCTGTCTTACCGGCCACAGTAACACCGAAATTCCGAAAGAGATTATATACGGAGCCCTTTGGATTATTCACAACATCATACAATCCATCATGAACACTGTCCCAGGTGGACTGCTTAATATCTTTTAGCTCATGTAAAACAGCCGGCTTATTACTTACTGCCACATTGCCGTCTTTGTCCACAATTTTACTTAATAACGTCAGATTATAGCAGGTTCCGTTATTGGCCAAGGTGGTAACATAACGTGATAATTGTGCAGGCGTATAGACATTGGTACCCTGACCGATGGCAGAACGCACAGAGTCATCATTAGAGATCTCCGGTGATACTTCGTAAAGCTCGAGACCTGATTTCTGATCCAGTCCGAACAATGTGGCATACTCTTTCAGACGATCCAGTCCCAATTGTTCCTGGAATCTTCCTGTACTATCAACGCTCAGGCGCCAGCCCATCTCATAGAAATAATAGTTACAGGATACCTCCAGTGCCTCCGAAAGATTAACGCTTCCATGGGAACCGGGGAATATATGACATTTTGCAGAAGGCTTAATCTTCTTGAATTCACCAAGATCCAACACGGTGTCTTCCGGTCCAACAACGTTTTCCTGCAAAGCCGCAAAAGAGGTAACCATCTTAAAGGTAGATCCCGGCGCTGTACGCTGTTGAACCGGGCGATTCATTAACGGATATGATAAATCATTATTCAGCTTTTTCCAGTAATCCGGGTCGATCTTATTCGCCAGTTTATTATTGTCATAACTGGGATAAGTCACCAGTGCACGAACCTCGCCGGTATTAACATCAGTTACAACAAGCGAACCGCTGCAAGGCTCCAGGGCCAGCATGGCAGGGGTGATATCCAGGGTTTTGATCTTATCTGTCAAAAACTGATACGGAGAGATATTACCATTTTTTAGTCGGTTAATTTCATCTTCATTATATTTTAACACACCTTGGTCGAATAATAAAAGACAAATTTCACTACCGGACAATTTGTACGAAAATACCAAATCCCGGTATATTTTTTTATTAAATATGCTGTCTTCTTTCAAGATATTTTTCATATATTTGATTAATTTGCCATAAAGTTCTTCCGCGCTGTAATATTCATCACCGACAGACAGTTTTGATAAATCAATCCAATTCTTTGCTATGGCATATTGGATAAAACTGTTTAAACTTGTTTTGTTGCTTGTATAAGAAAGAAGGGTTGGGTCATCACTTGGAATAGCACTTTTCATTAATATATTCTGCTTTACCAAAACAGTGTAAAAATAGCTCAGATATTCTTCCATCGTACCGGCTTTATCGTTGGTAACTTTATTCTCAAGGGACAGCAAAGTGTCAAGTTCGGAAAAGATCCGTTCCAGATTATCCTGGTATTTCTTATATACCTGTTTTTCCAGTGCACTGGCATCAGAAGCAGTAAAATGATTGATATCCACAATACTATTATTTAGAAGCGCGTTATAAACTTCGTAAATCGGAATGGTAATATCTGCCGCATTTTCTCCCTTGCTGCCGTAATTCATATCCGGAACAATTTTTTGCAGCAAAATTCCGGCGATCTTTTTCTCCAACACGTGGTAGGATGCTATCTGAAGATCGCTGTCAATGGTCAAATACACATCATCACCGGCTACCGGATCAATTCGGTCTAATACCCCCACCTTTTTACCGGAATTATTAACCGTTACAATCTCACTGCCCTTCTTGCCGCCCAGATAGCTTTCATACTTCTGTTCCAGTCCTGATTTTCCGATAATATCAGTTGAATTATAATAATCAGAATCCTTGTTTAACTCATCCAGCTCATCTGAACTGATGGAACCTGTATATCCCAGAATATGAGCGAAATAAATACTATTATTATATACCCGGTGGGTCTGCTGCTGTACTTCTACGCCGGGCAATAAAGCACTGTTCTCCATGATGGCGGCCACGGTTGTATCACTGACATTGGAAGCGATGGCGATCTGAACGTATTTCGGGTAATTGCAAAATAACGCGTAACGTACACTCATTATCTTCAGTGTATCTTCTACGGAGTATTCGTCTGAGATACCGAACATATGAGTATAATTATCACCGGTGCCGTTCTTTAAGAAATCGTATACCTGCTGGGGTGTTGCATTCTTTTGTTCCTCGGTCAATTCCTTTTTCTTGTCAAGTACATAAGTAAAGGCGTTCTTCTTAAATCTGGTCAGTGCTGCACCATCAATGGTGAATTCCAGGTCACCCTGATTGTTCTGTCTGATATAGAAATCCGTATCAAGGGTATCACCGTTTCCTTCAATGATATGAATTAATCTGTATATCATGGCATTCTTTTCATTTAATGAATTGATCTCCGTACTGTCGTCCATTACAATAGAATAAGACAGCATATTGGTAGCCAGTAATTTTCCGTTTCGATCATAAATATTTCCACGGGTACTCTTGATTTCTCTGTTTTTTATATCTTTAAATTCTGAATTGTCCGCATGGGTTTCACCCTGAACAATCTGTAATACAAATAATCGATGGATGACAAGGGAAAACAAGACTACATACACAATGGTGATTGGAAATAGTCTTGATTTTAATATTTTCTTAATATAGTCTAATATAATGTCAAGCAATATTATGCCTCCTCATCTAATTTGCGGTCCAGGTGTTTGTTTATTATATGTAGCAATTTATATAATAAGATGGAGACCGCAGCGGTATAGATTACTTCAGGTAATATCAATCTTCTGAGATAATACAGGAAACTAAGCCGGCCTCTTAACAGGAATTCAAATACATAATAAAGAAATCCGTATAGAAAATCACTGATGGCTACCAGGATGATTGGAAAGGTATAATCATCATTGGAATAAAAACGATTGGTAAAACCAATCAGATAGCCGATCAGCATATATAACATCGCGTATAGTCCGATTACATTTCCAAATATGATATCAACAAGAAGTCCGCTAAAAAAACCGAGTAACAGACCTGTCATTCTGCCTCGCATATATGCGGTTGAAACCACCAGGATTAACAGCATGTTCGGCATGATATTCGCTAAACTGAAATAATGAAACATAGCACTTTGAATTAAGTAGCATATGATGATTTCCAATAAATAAACTATGATTCGTTTCACGATAATACCTACTTTTCTAATCGATCAAAGGCTCCTTTTGTTGTGTAATAATCAAAACTTCATCCAATCGTCCAAAGTCAACGACGGGAGTCAGATAAGCAGTCTTTGTCATATTGTTGGAATCTAATTGTATATCACTGACATATCCGATTAAAATTCCCTGCAGAAAATTTGGGCTGATATGGGAGGTGACAACCTCATATCCATCCTTTATATCAGCATCTTTACTGATAAACTTCACGCGGATTTTGCCCTCATCCATCAATTTTAAATCCCCCTCCACAACACAGGTATCCGAAGTTTTGATAAACATTCCGCTGACATTACTGTTATCGTCGATAATGGAGCGAACGATGGAATAATTATAATGAACTTCTGTAATAATTCCGGCAAGACCATTACCCGCAAGAACATTCATATTCACATCAAGACCATCTCTTGTCCCCTTGTCAATGGTAAATTCATTGTACCAGTTGTTGGGATCTTTTCCGATCACTCTGGCTGCTACTTTTGGGTAATCAAGATATTTCTGGTCTAATTCAAAGAGTTCCCGCAGTCCGTTTAATTCATACTTGTCCTGCAGCAGCAACTTGTTTTGATAGGATAAATCATTGACCTGCTTTTGTAGTAAAGTATTCTCTTCAATCAGATCATTTATATTTTTTAAACGATCGAGTTTATCTGTAATAAAGGAACCTACTGAATTAATTCCTTCCTGCATGGGGGCGATCACTGTGCCGACGCCCTCTCTTACAGGAGACATCATGTTCTGAAAGCGGAACGATAGAATCATCAATGCAATACATAAAATAATTAAGGCAATAAAAATATGCTTGGGATTGATATTTATTTTTGTCCTTCGTCTCAT
The DNA here is from genome assembly GCA_023439505.1 of Bacillota bacterium. GTDB lineage: Bacteria > Bacillota > Clostridia > Lachnospirales > Lachnospiraceae > Mobilitalea. Next base: position 177,714 of record JAEXNR010000007.1, on the reverse strand, counting down.
AAAAACCTCCATGTCTGTTAAAACCTTACAATTTTAACGGATTAATAATTGCGGCTTATCAGCCGTAGAGATGAATCATTAATTCACAAAGGTTTTTGGCTTCAATACATCTGCAAGGGAGGATAATTTATGATCTTCCATTATTCTTCCCAAACCATTGACTACGGTATTAGCTGAATCCGGGCATATGTTAATCTTCAAATCAGTTTCTTTATGAAGAAGTTCGTCTAAGGCAAAAATCTTCGCCGATCCGCCGGTAATGTAGATTCCGCTGTCAATAATATCAGAAGATATTTCAGGGGGTGTCCTCTCCAGAATAATTTTAATGGCATCTATAATGGTATAAAGATATTCGGAAATTGCTTCATAAACGGTATCGGAGCTAACCTCCATTTCAATAGGAAGCCCTGAGACAACATCTCTTCCGTAGACTTTCACCGTTGCCTCTACCGTAGGAAATGCGCTGGAAAGCTGTTTCTTAATATTCTCCGCTGTTTTATCCCCGATGTAGAGATTGTATTTTCTTTTCACAATATTTTTAATTGATTCATCCAGTCGGTTTCCGCCAATGGGAATTAATTTGCTCAATACGATTCCTCCCAGAGAAAGAATGGAAACCTCTGTCGTATCGGCGCCAATATCTACAATCATAACACCTCTGGCCGTCATAATATCAAGACCTGCGCCAACGGCATCAGCAATGGGCTTTTCAACGATTTTGATTTTGCCAACTCTTAAATTGGAACTGGCAATCAGATCAAAGAAGGAACGGCGTTCCACCTCTGTAATATCTGTGGGTGTGGCAACGATGTAATCAGCAGAACCGGGCCTTTTCGAACCGGTGATGCGATACATATAATGCTGAAGTAATGCCAGCATATTGGCAACATCCGCAATCACACCATTCCTGACAGGATATGTGACAAGAATATTGGATGGTGCTTTTTCATACATATCAAAGGCATCATTGCCGGAAGCAATGATGGTCTTCTTATCCTGAATGGCAATGATATTACGTTCATCTAAGGCAATACCCTGTCCCTTTTTATAAATTTTAATTGTACTGGTACCAAAATCTATTCCAAATGCTTTTAAAGCCATGTTGTCTGTAAACCTCCTATCAATTTCGCATAAGCAGTCATTCTTGTAAGTTAATTAATATAAAGTATTTTATAAGCATAGTACAGTCCGTATTTTGACCGGGCATTCTTCATTAAAACAATCCCTGTTCTTTTAAGCTTATGTATCTATTATCACCAATAATCAGGTGATCCATAAGTGAAATCCCAATTAAATTACCGGCCTCCAACATTCTTTTACTGACTCTGATATCCTCTGAACTCGGCGTCGGATCACCGCTGGGATGATTATGCAGTAAGATAATATTAACGGCTTCATATTTTAATGCCTGTATAAATACTTCCCTTGCCGGCATAATAGAAGTATTTACCGTTCCTGAGGAGATAATCATATCCTTGATGATTTTATTCTTGGAATCTAACATGATCAGGATAATCTGTTCTCTGGTCAGGTGTCTCATATCCTGCATGTAATAATCTGCAACACTTTGGGGTGTGACTAATTTTAAACTTTCTCTTCCTATCTCCCTTGCCATCCGTTTGGTGAGTTCTGTCAGGCAAAGCAGTTCAATTGCTTTTACTCTTCCTATTCCTTTGATTTTCGTTAGCTCAGCCATAGACAAATAATTGAGTCCCTTTAATCCCGGACAGATCTCGGAATAATTCAGTACATTCACAGCCAGGTCAATTGCCCTTTGTTTTTGGGTGCCGGTTCTTAAAATCACAGCCAAAAGCTCAGCATCGGATAAGATCCCCGCACCATATCGTTCACACTTTTCATAGGGACGTTCGGATAGGGGCAGATCCTTAACGGTTAAGAATTTTTGATTCATACATCCTCCTTCTTTGTGTTTTATCCTGTGACAGGATAAAACTCCGTATCATTTACATGATGTAACGATACGTTTCTCTCCAAGAAATCAGTTGGAATATGTACGATAATGATCAGAGCGCTTTATAGACAAATATGGAGGCAACTGCTCCAATTACACTCCCGATGGAAATTTTGACCAATAATCCGAATTGCAGCACAAGAGCCCCAAGGTTAAGACATACAGTATTATTCTTCGTGGTGTCACCAATGGAAAAATCAAGACTGTAATTTAACCAGGATAGATAATTAACATCTTTGGTCAGGTGGCCAACAAAGCTCCCCAAGACAAAACCTGCAAGAATTAATAAAAATAACGCCCAGTTGTTTTTACCATATGCTTTCCCCGTTCGACCCATTCAATTCTACTCCTCTCCGAACACCCGGTAATCCTTACTTTGCATGTAAATACAACATTGATCACACAAAATCAGATCAATAATCAAGTAACATTTTAGCACAATACTTACTATTTGTATACACAAAAAATGGAACAAACCAGTAAGCAATTAGGCATATTGCTTACTGGTGTTTCAGTAAAAATCTCATATAAGAAACTGTTATTGTTATAAAAAACAAGTTAAAGCAGGATGATATTCTTCTCATATAACTTCTGTACCGACATCAAAATACCAAATTTTGCATGAAACCAAGTGAGCCCACCCTGGAAAAACACGGTATAAGGAGGCTTGATCGGAGCGTCTGCAGATAACTCGATGGATGCACCCTGTACAAATGCGCCTGCGGCCATAATTACATCACACTGATATCCGGGCATAGCCCAAGGTTCCGGAGACACAAAGCTGTCAACAGGTGCCGCAGCCTGTATTCCTTTACAAAAAGCAATCACCGCGTCTGCGGAATGCAAGGTAACTGCCTGAATGATATCATGACGGCTTTGCGTACTGTCGGGAACTACCGGAAAGCCCAGAAGTTCGTAGATATTAGCTGCATAGATGGCTCCTTTAATTGCTCCCGCCACAACTACCGGAGACAAGAACAGACCCTGAAACAGGGAGGTATTCAGACCAAGGGATGCACCTACTTCTTTTCCCAGGCCGGGTGCAGTCAGACGATAAGCCGCATTTTCCACATATTCCTTCTTACCTACAATATAACCCCCAATGGGAGCAAGTCCGCCGCCGGGATTTTTGATCAGTGAACCGACGCACAGGTCGGCACCCACATCCGTCGGTTCCGTTATCTCTACAAACTCGCCATAGCAGTTATCGACCATACAAATTACGTCAGGTTTGATTTGCTTAACAAAACGAATCAATTCCCCGATACGTTCTACGGATAAGGTAGGACGGCTGGCATATCCCTTGGAACGCTGAATGGTCACAAGTTTTGTTTTGTCCTTCAAAGCAGTCTGAATTCCATCATAATCAAAGCTGCCGTCAGCCAGCAAATCCACCTGTGCATAGGTAATACCGTATTCCGCCAGAGAACCCTTTGATTCAGTAATTCCAATCACACCTTCTAAGGTATCGTATGGTTTTCCTACCGGAGAAAGGATCTCATCACCGGGGCGCAGATTGCCTGATAAAGCAATGGTTAATGCATGTGTTCCGCTGATTAGCTGAGGTCTTACCAGGGCATCTTCTGTATGAAAGACATCCGCATATACCTTTTCCAGCGTGTCCCTGCCGATGTCATTGTACCCATAGCCTGTGGTAGCGGCAAAATGAATATCGCTGAGACGGTTATCCTGCATGGCCTTTAATACTTTTAACTGGTTCATCTCTGCAACCCGGTCAAGGGCAAAGAAACGTTCCTTTAATTTATCTTCAATTACAGTACAAAAATCAATGACCTTCTGATCGATCCCCAGATTCAGATACGCCTGATCCAACTCTTTCGTTAACAATGATATTGCCTCCTTAAATGTTTACATAATATAATTATGTCATATTATTTGATGTTCTTTCAATTGATTTGAAAGAAACGTTATAATTTCTTCTTCCTTAAGAAAGTCATCTTTATTTATCCAGATAACATCCCGTTCCCGCTTAAACCAGGTCAGCTGGCGTTTGGCAAAGTGTCTGGTATCCCTTTTTAGGATATAAACCGCTTCGTCCAGCGTGCATTCCCCTGCAAGATAAGCAAGGATTTCTTTATATCCGAGTCCCTGCATGGATACCAGCTCTCTTTGATAGCCTTGTGCCGCCAGGAACTTTACTTCATCCAACAAACCCTTTGCCATCATTTGATCAACACGCGTATCAATGGCTTGGTAAAGTTTTGTTCTGTCTTTATGAAGTACAAAATAACAGTAGTTGTACGGTGAAGATTTCTGTCTTTGCTCCTCGTTGTGGGAGGATATTTTCTCTCCGGTTTGCTTTGCATATTCCAGTGCGCGAATGACCCGTTTGCTGTTATTGGGATGAATTGCGGCTGCGCTCTCAGGATCAACGGTCTGCAGCAGCTGATGAAGATATGCAGACCCTCTCTCCTGATACAATAGCTCCAGCTCCTCACGGTACGTGTCATCCTCTTGATTTCTGGTGAAATCAATATCATACAATACGGCCTGAATATAGAATCCGGTACCGCCCGTAAGGATAGGAATCTTATTTTTACCATGAATTTGTTCGATATATCTTTTGGCATATTGCTGGAACTTTACCACATTAAAGTCTTCATCGGGTTCAAATTCATCGATAAGATAATGAGGGATACCGGACGTTTCTTCCGGTGATATCTTCGCAGTTCCAATATCCATATGACGGTACACCTGCATGGAATCGGCTGAAATAATCTCCCCGCCAATGGCTTTAGCCAGTTCAATGGAGACAGCGGTTTTCCCGACAGAGGTTGGACCGGTTAATATAATGAGGGGTTTCTTTTGCATAAGGTACCTTTCTATCCTTTTGTTCCTGTTTTCTATCATTATGTTCAAATTCAGCAATTGTAAACAGAGGCCATATGTGCCTCTCCTTCCTTTGCAGAAGGATACGGTTGAAGTTAACTGTATATATAATATCTATAAAATCCGTTTAAATTTCTTTTCTAATTCATATTGGCTCATAGAGACGATAACAGGCCTCCCATGAGGGCAATGGTAAGGATTATTAAGGGTCAGCAAGGTGCTGATCAAAGCAGAGGCTTCCGACAGTGAAAAGTTATGATTTGCCTTCACGGCAGCCTTACAGGATAGGGAGGCCACCCGTTCCAGGATTGCATCCGGGGTTGAACCGGAGAAATCCTCCGTCAGTTTATCTATGAATTCCAGCAACAGCTCCTTTTCTGATAAGCCGTATAAATCGGCAGGAACCGCCCGTACGGAGTATTCGTTTCCCCCGAAGTGCTCGATCTCATATCCCAGCTGTTCAAGAACAGTTACGTATTTCTTTAAGACCTCCTGCTCCCGCAGCGTCAGTGTCAGAACAATGGGAGGCAGCAGAAGCTGGGAGGAGGCCGTCTTTTTTCTGGCGGCTTCCATAATGGATTCATACAGAATCTTCTCATGTGCAGCATGCTGATCTATAATATAAAGCTCTTTTTTATACTCCACCAGCCAATAGGTGGAAAAAATCTGTCCGATAATCCGATGTTCTTCCAGCGCTCTCTTTGACAGGAATACCGGATCCCCCTTCTGTAGATCGGTTTTTTTGGCGTCCGGTCCGGCATCTTCAGAAAAAAGGCTGAATTGCTTCGGCTCAGTGTCCGGTATAACAGCAGGATCTAAGGTAACAGGTTCCATGGCAACAAATGTTTTTGAGATGTCAGCAGCCGTAACATCATGTTTCAGAGAATCAGGAGCTGTAACATTATGATTCAGAGAATCAGGAGCTGTAACATTATGATTTAGAGAATCAGAAGCTGCAGCATCAAGATTTAGCGTAGCATGAGTTGCAATATCAGAGGCTGATGGCCGAGTATCATAAGACTGATCATCAAAATCCTGAACATAAGTCCGGGCAGCAGGATTTAAATTAGCGGATGTCGAATTAGATGGCATCAGCTCTCGCTTATCAGAAGGGAAATATTGACTGTTTGATTCTTTCAGAACGTTGTCCGCATGCATTTGCCTTATGCGGTTTGTTTCAAAAGGCTCCGGTATCGGCGTGATCACTTCCTGCTTCTGAGGGTTGTTCTCATGAGTCAGACTCACCTTCGGAATCAGTTCCTTTCCGGTCAGGGCAGTTCGAATTGCCTGCAGCGTGCTTTGAAAGATCTCATCTGCATTTTTTAATCTCACTTCAAGCTTTTGCGGATGGACATTAACATCAATAAAAAGCGGGTCAATGGTAAAATACAGAGAAGTGAAGGGATATTTGTGCTGCATCAGATATGGCTTATAGGCTTCTTCAATTGCCTTTGTTATAATATTACTCTTTATGTATCTTCCATTGATAAAATAATTTTCAAAATTACGGTTTCCTCTGTTAATCAACGGCTTTCCAATAAACCCGTGAATTTGAACCTGCTGTTCTTCATAGGTAACCGGAACCAATTCCCTGGAGATGTCTCTGCCATATACCTGATAAAGAATATCCTTACTGCTGCGGTTACCACAAGATTGCAGTTTCACCTGCTGATTGACAATATATTTAAAGGAAACCTCCGGATGGGACACCATAAGGCGCTCCATCAGATCGCTGATATAGCCGGCTTCCGTGGTTGCAGATTTTAAAAATTTCCTGCGGGCAGGGGTATTGTAAAATAAATTCCTTACGACAATTGTAGTACCACCGGGACACCCGATTTCATCAAAGGATTTTTCTGCTCCGCCTTCAATGAGATAACGATATCCGGTCAGTGCATCCTGTTTCTTTGTGATCAGTTCCACCTGTGCAACAGCGGCGATACTGGAGAGTGCTTCACCGCGAAAGCCGAGGCTGGTTACAGAGAGCAGATCTTGTGCACAGCGAATTTTGCTGGTGGCATGTCGAAGAAACGCCAAAGGGACGTCTTCTTTGGCGATGCCAAAACCGTTATCTGTAATTCTGATAAAGCTAAGACCGCCTTCCTTTATCTCAGCGGTAATGGCAGACGCTCCGGCATCCATTGCATTTTCGATCAACTCCTTGACTACGGCACTGGGACGCTCCACCACTTCCCCCGCCGCAATCTGATTGATGGTTGACTCATCTAATACTTGTATCAGAGACATAAAAACCTCCCTTCCTTATCTCAGACTTCCTTCCCTATGGAATCAACAATGAGAATACGTCAGTTATTATTAAATTCGTTGTTTAATCTTTTTCTGCATCAGGTCCAGTTGATTGATTGCTTCTATGGGTGTTAATCTTGAGATATCCAGATCTCTCAGTTTTGCAATGATATCTTCATTCCCTGATACGGAAAATAAGGAAAGCTGATTGCTGCTCTTTGCCTTCTTATCCTTCCGTCCGGTTGCCATTTTGAATGAATCCGTATCTGTTACAGGAATGAAAGGAAGCGCTTCCTGTACAAATTCTTCTTCTGCTGGTGATGGTTCACTTAAATTCTTTGTTTTAAGTGCAAGATCATTGCCGCTCAACTCGGCAGCAATTTCTGTCGCACGACGTAAGACACTACCTGGTACTCCCGCCAGTTTTGCTACCTGGATTCCATAGCTCTTATCGGAACCGCCCTTTACAATCTTACGAAGAAATACGATGTCTTCCCCTTGTTCCTTTACAGCAATACAGTAATTATTAACGCCTTCCAGTCTGCCCTCCAGCTCCGTCAGTTCATGATAATGGGTGGCAAATAATGTTTTGGCGCCCAGAACAGACTGGCTGCTGATATGTTCCACCACAGCCCAGGCTATGCTCAAACCGTCAAAGGTACTGGTGCCTCTTCCGATTTCATCAAGAATCAAAAGGGAGTGCTTTGTTGCATTGCGCAGAATGTTGGCCACCTCCGTCATCTCTACCATAAAGGTACTTTGGCCGCTGGCAAGATCATCGGAGGCCCCGACTCTGGTAAAAATCCTGTCCACTATCCCGATTTTCGCCGTTTCGGCAGGAACAAAGCTGCCAATTTGTGCCATGAGAACAATTAAGGCGGTCTGCCTCATATAGGTCGACTTTCCTGCCATATTCGGACCGGTAATGATAGAGACACGATTATTGCAATTGTCAAGCAGCGTATCATTTGAGACAAACATATCGTGGGAAATCATCTTCTCTACCACAGGATGGCGGCCGTTTTTAATCATAATATGACCTTCTGTATTCAATGAGGGCTTAACATAATTATTCTGTTCCGCAACCATAGCAAGGGAAGCGAATACATCGATACCGGCTATGGCCTTGGCAGTTTTTTGAATTCTCTTTACTTCTAAGGCTATCTGCTCTCTGATTTCGCAGAACAGATCATATTCCAGGGAAAACAATTTATCTTCTGCTCCAAGAATAATATCCTCAAGTTCTTTTAACTCGGTGGAGGTGTATCTCTCTGCATTGGCCAGTGTCTGTTTTCTCATCCAGTGCTGGGGAACCAGATTCTGGTAGGAGTTGGTTACTTCAAAATAATAACCGAATACCCGGTTGTACTTGATTCTAAGATTCTTAATCGCGGTGGCTTCCCGCTCTTTCGCCTCCAGTGCCATCAGCCAATCCTTCCCTTCCGTTTTGGCACTTCTTAACCGGTCTACTTCAGTATGATACCCTTCCTTTATGATACCGCCTTCTTTCAGATTCATCGGCGGTTCTTCGGCAATGGAACGTTGAATCAATTCGGATAAATCCTCAAGGGGATCCAGTTCTTCATATAATCCGGACAGAAGGGTACAATCAAATCCCTCCATTAATAATTTAATATGCGGGAGCATGGAAAGAGAGGAAGAAAAAGCAATGACATCTCTCGGATTGGCACTTTTATAGCTGATTTTACTCATCAGACGTTCCAGATCATAGATGGGATTTAAGTATTCCCGGATCTCTTCCCGGGTGATCATATTCTCCTTAAGCTGTGACACTGCATCCAGCCTTGCGCTGATCAACTGTTCATCAATCAGGGGCTGTTCCATATAACCTCTGAGCAGTCTGGCACCCATGGCAGTCTTTGTCTTATCCAATACCCAGAGAAGGGAACCCTTCTTTTGTTTCTCCCTTATGGTTTCGGTAAGCTCCAGGTTTCGGACGGTTGAGCTGTCCAGAAGCATATATTTTTCATAGGTATAGGGTGTTAATTTAGTTATATGGGAAAGAGAGTTTTTCTGGGTCTCTCTTAAAAACTGCATGATACATCCCGCGGCAATAATCCCAATGGAATAATCCTTTAGACCAAGTCCGTCCAGCGTAGCTACATTAAAATGTTCCTTTAAGACGCGGATACACAGTTCATCGTCAAAGTACCAGGGTTCCAGCGGAGATAAGGTCAGATTATGATAGGTTTTTAAACCCTCGATGTCAATACCGGATACGAAGAAGGTGTCATTGCATATGATTTCCGAGGGCGCCCATTTATAGATTTCATCCAGTAATTTGCGATCCTGTTCTACCTCTGTAACATAATAATCTCCAGTCGTAACATCTACGATGGAGATTCCATAAGCATTGGTTGTATGTACTACTGCCATCAGGTAATTGTTTTTAGTTTCGTCCAATCCCTGGGTATTCAAGTTTGTTCCCGGCGTTACGATGCGAATAACTTCCCGTTTTACGATTCCTTTGGCTGCTTTTGGATCTTCCACCTGTTCACAGATTGCCACACGATAACCGCGGCCCACCAGTTTACTCAGATAATTTTCTGCAGCATGATAGGGGATACCGCACATGGGAGCTCTTTCCTCCTGACCGATGCTTTTTCCGGTAAGAACAATTTCCAGTTCTTTGGAACAAACCTGCGCGTCTTCAAAAAACATTTCATAAAAATCACCTAAGCGATAGAATAGAATGCAATCTTTATATTGCTCCTTAATCTGCATATATTGCTGCATCAAGGGAGTTAATTGTGTCATTATGAACGATCCTTTCCTTTGTATTGTTAAGAAACCATAACAATTATAACATAAGATAAGTGAATTGCAATGGATACATTGATGTAAATAAGGTTCATATCCCTCATCCGGTTAAGTTCACTCCCCATTCAAGGCCATGAATATGATTTCGACAAATCAATGTGTTCATTATTATATGAGGAGGGAACAGTAACCTCATCCGTGTTATTCAAGAATGGTATCCTCTAATAAATCGCTGCCGTCTGCAGCAGTTGTGGCCAGCTCGTCACAGCGTTCATTCATTGGATGTCCGGCATGACCTTTGACCCAGTGAAACGTTACCTGATGCGGTTTCGTTGCCTCCAGCAGCCGTTTCCATAAGTCAACATTCTTAACAGGTTCATTCTTGCCCCGCTTCCAGCCTTTTTTGATCCAGCCCTCCAGCCAATGTTCATTAAAAGCCTTCACCAAATACTGGGAATCGGAGTAAAGCTGGACCTGACAGGGTCTTGTCAGCGCTTCCAGTCCGGCAATTGCGGCCATCAATTCCATTCTATTGTTGGTGGTCTTTTGATAACCTCCACTATATTCTCTGCGATGCTCGGTTCCTTTTGAATCAACATATACAAGGATGGTTCCGTAACCGCCGGGACCATCCGGATTTCCTCTGGCAGCTCCGTCTGTGTAGATTGATACCTCCATATGAATAACCATGCCCTTTCTATCCAAGTTTAAATCTTCTTCCATTCTCCTGTGATCAAAAACTCTTCCGCTGCTTTTTCCGCGGTATCAATAATTTCTTTGGAATATCCCAGAAGGCCGAGAAGTTTAATTGCATTTTTGGATATCGCTCTTCCTTTGTAGAGCTTATAGTCAAATTTGATCTGATTGTTCAGGATACGCTCCTGAAAATGATAATTGGAGTAATAATCCTCCAGAATATGTGTTAATTCAATATCATGAGTCGCGGCAAAGACCATCGTATTATCTTTCGCAAGGGACGAGAGAATTCTGGAGGAGGCAGCGATTCTCTCCAGGGTATTGGTACCGCGAAGAACCTCATCAATAAAGCATAGGATCGGTACGTTGGAATTGACCTGATCCATAATTCTTTTCAGGGATTTGATTTCCACAATATAATAACTCTCATTTCCAAAGAGATTGTCCCGAAGCGCCATTGAAGAATAAATCATAAAATAACTTGCTCTGTAGCGCTTACTTAATGAGGTATAGATTGTCTGTGCCAAAACAGCATTGATTGCCAGTGTTTTGATAAACGTGGATTTACCGGAAGCATTGGAACCGGTGATCAAAACACTTTGCTTTTCTGATATAGAATTCACAACAGGCGCATCAATTAACGGGTGAAACAAATCCTCAACTTCCAGAAAAGGCTTACCTGACCTGGATAAATTCGGTTCGCAATAATATCCCATCATGTCCCGGAAGGAAGCGCATGCCATCATACTGTCCAACAGCCCTACTGTGAGGTAGATTCTATTTAAGGTGTCTTTGTTATCTTTCACAAATTGAAGCATCGTATTAAATTTGATCAGGTCAAAATGAAACAACATACGAAAATAATCCAGAACTGCACCGGCTGGGTCACCGCTGACGTTTTTGGGAGTAAGCAAGGTTGCACCTTTTTTAAAGGATTTAAAAGAATTAATGTCTTCCTTTAACGTACGGGTATACTGCTCAAGTTCCGCAAGCTTAAGTTCAGATATCACTTTGCTTCCATCCAGCAACCGCAGGATATAGGAAAATACTGTAAAATACTTCTCGATCTTTGCCTTTCGCATATAATAGCGATAAATATTGTTTACAACAAATAATACGGTAAGAATCCCTCCTAACGGCGGATGAACAAAAATGGTTCCGATGGAGGCTATCAGACCAAAGGCCATAAGATAATGGGGAACATTACTTTTGGTTTCCGTATCATCCAACCGGTTTATATATTGATAGATAGAAATATTGCTTAACTTACCGATCTGATAAAGCCGTGACTGAAGTAGAATACGATCTTTTTCATGTTCCTTAAAATAATTCATCAATCTGTTTCTTTCTTCAAGCTCTTCTTTTGAAAAACAGGGTTTTCTTAAAAGGGCGTACAGATATTCTTCTCCGATGGCGGATTGTGTATTATTCATTAACATAAAAATATCATCCATATCAAGGTCATTCCATGTAATATTATCGATGTCCATATCCTTATTCTGAACAGAGTGATAGAAGGACTGTAAAGACTCGAATTTTTCCGCTGTATATTCCTGTTGAGGCGGTGTTGCCCACTCCTCCTTTAATTGTATCTTTAACCGTTTTATGAGCATTCTTTCATTCATGATACTCCATATAACAAGACCCAATACTGTAACCAAAATAAAAAATACATATTGCATAAACTAATTTGCTCCTTTGTTTCATTGTGACATATCATGGTAATTATAAAGTTGTGCTCTATATTTGTCAACCGATACAGGAACGTATCCTCTTTCGTCTGCAGAAGCGGTATCTTTTTTTTATCAATGAGAATCTAAAAAAAGCTGAAACCCAAACGTTTCAGCTTTTCAAATTCAATAGATTATTCATTAATAAATCTTGCACATTTAATCGGTTGTCTGTAATACAGATTGGAAATTTTGATACCATCTCTTGGATTACTTGCATGAATAATTCTTCCATCCCCAATATACATTGCCACATGATCAATGTATCCGGAAGAATTATTTCCATAGAAGACCAAATCGCCGGGTTTTAATTGTGAGCTGGAAATTTTTGTACCGCTCACTGCCTGATCTCTTGATACACGAGGCAGGTAATAGCCGAATTTGGAATATATTCCTCTTGTAAATCCTGAGCAGTCAACACCGTTTGTCAGGTTGGTACCACCCCATACATAAGGATTACCCAGATACTTCTTAGCGGTATTTACCAGATTGGCACGTAAGGAAGAAACTCCGCTGCCAAATTCCAGTTCTTCCAGGGAAACTGCCTTTTTCAGCTCATAAGCAATATCTACATATTCCTTAGCCACATACCCTACGGTTCCATTCTCACTGTCGTCACCATCAAGGCTTACTTTTACCCATTTGTTATGATCTTCACCGTAATTTACAACCAGAGAGTCAAGGACCAGTAAATCTTCTCCTTTTGCCACGGTATCCAAAATGTCTGAATCAACCGAAGCTGATTTTCTAACACGTAAACCGTCTTCATTTGCCTTTGCCAGAAGGTTACCAACCTTTAACGCCATCTGGGATGCAGCGCTTCCTGTAATAAGATATTCGCTTTTTACATAACCGGTTACTTTACCGGAAGATATTTTCGTCCATTCACCGGAGGTATCTAAAATGCTGCATCCGGCATGTCTGGGTAACTTTCCAAGAACTTTTTCATTCTCCCCGGGACCTTTGCGAATCAATAAATTGGTATCAACATTGGCGATACCGATATTACTGAATCCGGGAACCGGCGTATTGTCCGAAGATAAGGTAGAGAGGTTTATATTGCTGCCACTGCTATTATTAATGGTTAAAACTTTATCATACGTATAACCGGCTACAGGTTCATCAAATGCCTTTGCAGGTTTGGGATTTGCCGAGAGTACCAGGACTCCTGTTACACAAACCAAGGAAAACTTCAGAAGCTTTCGATCCATTCCATTGTCCTCCAAATATTTTCTTGTTTTATCACACGAAATATTTAATATAATCCCCTATGTAAGTAAGTTCGTGCTTGATAACTGAAACAAAACACGTCTCATCACAATCGGTTTATTACCGTTGAAAAGTTACGCTATTAGTTTAACTTTTCAGGAAAATCTTTATGCAAGAGATTCTTAATTGTGATGGAATTCTAAATTAATTATTACACAAATATTAAATATATTACGTGAGTATTATAACAAACCCTGGTAAATTTGTCAACTATATGGCAAAAGTTTTTTAAAATAACGTCAAATACATCAAAATGAATAAAAATATAAAAAAAAGCTACCGAAGTACGAAACAATATCGTAACATGGCAGCTTTCAAAACGGATCATTATATGATAATGCAGATGAGTCCACCGTTGCTATCATTGATAATCTTCTGCATGGTCTCCTGCAGCTTCAACTGGCTCTCATCGGTTAATTTATTAATTTTTGCATTAATCCCGTCATCAACGAGTTGTCGTATGGTTTTACCGAAGATATTGGTCTCCCAGATACCCTCAGGATTATCTTTGGCATTCTCGGTAATATACTGAATCAGATCTTTGGCCTGTTCTTCACTTCCTACAATGGGGGCCACCTCAGTAAGAATGTCAGCCTTGATCATATGGATGGAAGGAGCGCTTGCCTTAATTTTAACACCGTATTTGTTGCCGTGTTTCATAACCTCCGGTTCCTGGATGGTAATCTCACCCTTTAGCGGAGATACAACACCGTAACCTTTGGCTCTTACCTGGCTGGCCGCAGCCGAGACCTTTTCGAATTCAGTTTTCTTGGCAGCCAATTCCCGCAGCGTAGAGATTAACTGATATTCTCCGGAGATGGGAACACCGATCAGGTCACTGAGAATCTGATAATAATAAAGATCATCAAATTCTACCGATACCTGAACCGCACCGGATTGCATATCTACATTGTCAACCTTAAAACGTTTGACATATGCACTGTCCGTACTCAAATTCGCATTTCTTGCATCCTTCACTTGTGTTATGTTGTCAAACAGGTCTTTTACTGCATGAATCAGATCAACCTTCAACCAATGATCCGGCGGCAGCATCTCTGCCCATTTCGGCATATAAAAATCAACCTCTGTAATCGGAAATACGGAGACAACATTTTCCATGATATTATTGATATCTTCTTTTCTGAGTTGTTCACAGTTCACAGGCATTACAGTAACATCATATTCGTCTGAAATATCCTCTGCTATCTTCAGCGTCTCATTGGAATATGGCCGGTTGGTATTCAATAAAACGATAAATGGTTTCCCAAGATGCTTTAACTCCTCAATTGTCTTGGCTTCCGCAGCTTTATAATTGGCTCTCGGTAAGTCACCAAAGCTTCCGTCGGTTGTAACAACTATCCCAATGGTGGAATGATCATTGATTACCTTTTTCGTGCCGATTTCCGCAGCCTGGGTAAAGGGAATCTCATGATCGTACCAGGGTGTTTTCACCATCCGCTCATGCTGATTTTCAATGTGGCCGGACGCGCCTTCCACCATGTATCCGACACAATCGATTAAGCGAATCTTCACCTTTGTTTCATCATCCAGGGATAATACGGCAGCTTCCTTTGGTATAAACTTTGGTTCGGTAGTCATGATCGTCTTGCCTGCAGCCGATTGTGGCAATTCATCGACCGCTCTTTCCCGGCTATGGACATCTGCAATATTCGGTATTACCAAAAGATCCATAAATCTTTTAATAAAGGTGGATTTTCCAGTTCTGACCGGTCCTACCACACCTATGTATATTTCACCGCCTGTCCTAGCCTGAATATCATTATAAACATCAAACTGCCCTAACATATGTCGACCTCCTTATGGTTATAGTTAAAGATATGCAGGGCAGTTCTAATCTATGATATGTTAAATGTACTTGTTTCATAGATTTTCTAAGTCTGAATTAAATTGTTTTTCAATTGAAAAAACTCCTCATACACCACCGGATTGGCTGCGATAACGGAACAAGGTGCAAGATGGGGAAGCTTTGTCCTTTCCATGGTAGAGACCTTTCCTCCGGCTTCCTCAATAATTAAGGAAGCAGCCGCATAATCCCAGGGAGATAATAGCACTTCAAAGAACATGGTAAAACGGTTGGCCGCTACAGAACAAAGATCAAGTGCTGCCGAACCGCTCCTTCGGATATCCAGGGCATTGGCAAAGAGGGTTTCCACCAGTGCAAAGGTTGCTTTGCTTTTGTCCCTGTAATAAGGAGTACTTCCAAAGCCTACAATCCCGTCCTTGAGTGCAACATTTTTAATCGTAAGCTGTTTCTCATTTAAGAATGCACCGTTACCCTTCTGTGCATAGAATAATTCGTCCAGGTAAGGATTATAGACTACCCCTGCGTAGATTTCCTGATCCTTGCGGTAAGCCACGGATATGGCGGAGTATTTGTAATCGAAGATAAAATTTGTTGTCCCGTCAATGGGATCTATGATAAAGCAGGAGGAATTTTTCAAATCTCCTTTGTTTAAGTCTTCTTCTCCCAGAAATCCCGCATCGGGGAACAGGGCCGACAACTGATCAAAAAGAAAATCCTGCACCTCTTTATCATATTTTGTTACAAAATTGGCACTGCCCTGTTTGCTCTCAATTTCATTTTCTATAGCATCTGCCTGAAGCATGATCTTTCCTGCTTCTCTCACAATTCGTTTGATGTCTTCCAGCATCCGGTGATCCTCCGTATTAGGTTGATATGTAATAAATATATATATAATGTAAAAGGGAGTATCACCGAATCAATCTGATCAGCGCTAATCAAAACAAGGCTCATAAGAAAGATTCAAGGATGATGCTCCCATAATTATCGTAATATTTTAGACTAATCCCATTCCAATGTATGATACTCAATGCGCTTGTCTCTCATTAACAGGTCGGAGGCTGCATCATAGGGTGATTTGCCTTCAAACAGCACCATATTGATCTGTTCCACAATTGGCATCTCAACTTCGTACTTTTTGGCAAGAGATAATGCTGCGCTGGCTGAGTTTACCCCTTCCACTACCTGATTCACTTCCTTCATGGCTTCTTCCATGCTGAGACCTTTTCCCATGAGATTACCTGCATTCCAGTTTCTGCTGTGCTTACTGGTACAAGTAACGAACAAATCTCCGATACCGGATAAGCCTGCAAAGGTTTCTAATTTACCCCCCATTTTCAAGCCGAGTCTGCTGATTTCTGCCATCCCTCTGGTCATTAAGGCAGCCTTGGTATTATCGCCGTATCCCAGTCCGTCTACAATACCCGCGGATAATGCGATGACATTCTTAAGGGAACCGCCAAGTTCGATTCCGATGATGTCCGGGCTGGTATAGACTCGAAATACTTCACTCATAAAGGTATCCTGAATAAAATGAGCTGTTTCCTTACTTTCGGCACCTACAACGATGGTAGTCGGAATTCCCCGGCTTACTTCCTCCGCATGACTGGGACCGGAAAGTACGGCTATGTCACCCTGTGGGATTTCATCCTTGATCACCTGAGATAAGGTTTTCAGGGAACCATCTTCAATTCCCTTGGATACATTCACAATGATCTGGCCTTCCTTTATAAAAGGTTTCGCGGCTGCGGCAGTCTGACGAATATAGGGAGAAGCCACTGCCATAACGATCACATCCTTGTCAGTACAGGCTTCCTCAAGATCCAGTATTATTTTAACCTGATCCGGTAACTGGGCACCGGGCAAGTTTTTCATATTTTTTCTGTTCTCATTTAAATAACGGGCTTCCTGTTCGATTTTTGTCCATATGGTAACGTCATGTCCGTTGCCGGTAAGTAATATTGACAGGGCACAACCCCAGGTCCCTGCTCCCAAAATACTAATTCTGCTCATTTACTACCTCCTTAACGTACTATTTATCTTTGTTCTCTATTTTAACTCTTTGCCCAATTTTATTCTCCGTTCCATTTAACAATCGTATGATATTGGTACGGTGTTTGATAAATGCCAATGCTGTAAAGACCAAAGATACCATCAGCATATGTAAATTGCCCGGGAACCGAATCCCAATCCAGATCGGAAATAATACGGCTACCAGCATAGAACCCAGGGACACATATCGGGTGATGGCCACCACCAGAATAAATAAGGGAAGGCCCACAGGCACAATCCAGGGATCAAAAGCCAGCATGACACCACCTGTTGCTGCAATCCCCTTACCGCCTTTGAAACCAAGCCAAACGGGATAGTTATGCCCCAGAACCACGCCAAGACCGGCATATACGGTCAACAAACGGACATATTCAACATCAGGGAAAATCAGGAAACGAATCAAAAGAATAGGAATTACGGCCTTTAATACATCTCCCAGCAAAGTGACTGCACCTGCCTTCGCACCCAGTGTTCGTAACGCATTCGTAGTACCGGCATTGCCGCTTCCATATTTTCGAATGTCAACCTTATTCAATTTTCCAATCACATATGCGGTGGAAAAACAACCAAAAATATAACCTATCACCAAACACAGGATAATATGAATGATCATTTATTCGTTCTCCTTTCGCTCCCTAATAACGAATTTCAATGAAGTTCCGGCGAACCCAAAGGCCTCCCGGATCTTATTTTCAATATATCTGGTGTAAGAAAAATGCATCAGCTCTTTATCATTAACAAAGATAACAAAGGTAGGCGGCTTTACGGATACTTGTGTGATATAATAAAGCTTTAACCGCTTGCCTTTATCCGAAGGCGGCTGTTGAAGTGCCACTGCCTCCGTCATGATTTCATTTAAAACACCGGTAGCGATACGAAGATTCTGATTCTGTATTACGACCTCAACAACTTCAAATAATTTATGCATTCTCTGTCCGGTTTCAGCGGAAATAAAAATAATTTCTGCATAGGGCATGAAGGAGAGGGTTTCTCTGATGTTATTTTGAAATTCCTTTACCGTCTTGTTGTTCTTCTCAATTAAATCCCATTTATTCACGGCAATCACCATACCTTTTCCCCGGTCATGAGCGATTCCCGCAATCTTGGCATCCTGTTCAGTGACCCCTTCATTGGCATCAATGACCAGAACCACGATATCAGCTCTTTCCACAGCTGTGACGGTACGAATGATACTGAACCGTTCCAGTTCTTCTTTAATCTTGCTTTTTCTGCGAAGTCCGGCGGTATCAATCAGAATATATTCTTTCCCGTTGCGTCTGATGGGGGTATCAATGGCATCTCTGGTGGTTCCGGCTACGTTAGATACGATTACCCGTGTCTCACCCAGCAATTTGTTGATAATGGAGGATTTGCCCACATTTGGTTTGCCCACAATCGCAATTCTGGGGCGTTCATCCACAGCTTCCTCTGTATTACCTGTAGTAAAATGCTTCACAACTTCATCTAACATATCACCAAAGCCCAGCTTTCCGGAAGAGGAAATGGGAAGCGGATCGCCGATTCCAAGATTATAAAATTCATACACATCCGGCATGAATTTCTCAAAGGAATCTACTTTATTCACGACAAGTAAAATAGGTTTTGCACTGCGTCTTAGCATATCTGCCACTTTAAAGTCCGCATCAACCAGGCCCTGTCTTACATCTACCAGAAAAATTATAACATCGGCGGTATCAATGGCAATCTGTGCCTGCTCTCTCATATAGGATAACATCTGATCCTTGCTGTCTGGTTCAATGCCACCGGTATCAATCATTGTAAACTGTGTATTCAGCCAGGTAACATCAGCATAAATGCGGTCTCTGGTAACCCCCGGATAATCCTTAACAATGGAAATGCGTTCTCCTGCAAGGGCATTAAAAAGGGTTGATTTTCCCACATTGGGTCTGCCGACAATGGCTACAATTGGTCTGCTCATAATATATCTCCTAATTCATCGGTATAACATTATTTGAAAATCCAGATAACGGTACGGAAGGCGAAGGCGCTGCTTTACGCCGTTAAATCAATCCTCGTTAACTAGAAAAGTATGGAATCTACAAAGGACTTTCCATCTGATTGTACAATATGGATAGTGGTTTGTAAAGCATTTTCAATCTCTGCGGTGGTGACATCGTCCAGTAAAACAGGCTCACCAGCTCTTAAAACGTCGGAGGGAAGCAAAAGGCGGCGGCCAAGTGCCTGTCCCCTCAATTGGGCAATGATATCACATCCGGTTAATAATCCTGCGACAGTAATTTCATTTCCAAAGTAATGATTAATGATGGTGTAGATCTGAACCTGAATGTTGGGAAACTTCTCTGTCACAAGGTCACATAGCCCTTGGATATAAGGTGCGGCAAGCACACCGGTGGCAATCGAGATATCATTGGAGCGTTCATCCGGGGATAACCCGGATAGATACTCCGTTACCTCATCTGTAAGAGAACGAATTACTCCAACTCCGTTTTCAATTTGGGGAAACCCTTCATAAACAGCGGCATCCGGAAGGGGGAGTTTCGCTTTAATATACCACTCATCACTTGCATAGACAAAGCGGGTCCCGTAGTGCGCAAAGAAAATATCCTGCCAGCGGTGAATGATATGAAGCACCTCCAGAGAATCCTCCATCGAAAAAGCCTCCAGCGGTTCCAACCCTTTTCTGAATTTCGTCAGACCCACGGGAACCACAGAAACACTTTGCAGCTCAGGAAGATAAACAGAAATATCATGGAGTGTTTTCTCCAATTCCTCGCCGTCATTCCAGCCCTTGCATAATACGATCTGCCCATTCATCGTAATACCGCCGTCCTTTAGACGTTTCATTTTGTCCAGGGCGGTGCCGGCAAACCGGTTATGAAGCATTTTGCAACGCAGTGCCTCGTTGGTTGTATGAATGGATACATTAATAGGAGACAGCTTATAAAAGAGGATACGGTTGATATCTTCTTCGCTCATATTGGTGAGGGTCACATAATTCCCCTGTAAGAAGGATAATCTTGCGTCATCATCTTTAAAATAAAGGGTATCTCTCATCCCCGGGGGCATCTGGTCGATGAAGCAGAAAATACATTGATTACGACAGGAACAATATTCATCCATCAAACCATCTTCGAATACAATACCAAGATCATCATCGTATTCCTTCTCAATTTCCAGTTCCCATTCTTCGCCGTCAGGTTTTTTAACCAATACAGTGAGTTCTTCCTCTTTTATAAAATAATGATAATCGAAGACATCTTTGATCTCTTTCCCGTTGATAGAGATCAACTCATCTCCGGGCGTAAGCTCTAATTCTTCTGCAATACTGCCTGCTTCGATCTCTTTAATAATGTGTGCTTTTTTCTTCATATCATACACCAATTCTCTCTTTATCATGCATCATTTGATAGATATCATAAATTATATCCTATTAAGCTCTATTTGTCGCTGATTGCCAGAAAAGCCGCCAGACTTCCTCTGTTGGTTCCGTTCTTTCGATGGGAAAATAATAGATCGCTATTGCATAAGGTACAGACACCGCTGGTATGAATATTATCATCCGATAATCCGGCTTCCGATAATACGCTGCGATTGGCCGCCCATAGATCACAAAGATATTTCCCGTTATCTCTTTGTGTAATTATGGCAGGGTAATCAGAGAATGCAGTTTGAAACCGGGCTGCAACTTCCTCCCCCACTTCATAACAATCACGGCAGATGGAAGGACCAATCAGGGCGA
Source organism: Bacillota bacterium (assembly GCA_023439505.1). Lineage (GTDB taxonomy): Bacteria > Bacillota > Clostridia > Lachnospirales > Lachnospiraceae > Mobilitalea. The sequence goes on along the minus strand of JAEXNR010000007.1, from coordinate 156,574 downwards.
TGATGTCCCCCGGACAACATCCAAACTGTCTGCCCATCTCTTCCACGGTCACCTTACCGATTTTTTTTACGGTGCCCCGCCATCCGGAATGGGTCAAACCGATGGCCTTCTTTATAGGATCCACAAAAAAAAGAGGAACACAATCGGCATATTTGGTGACCAGGGTAACATTGGGGGTGTTGGTAATAAGACCATCTATTTCATCATAATCCCGCGGTAAAAATAAGCCTTTTCCCCGATCCTTTGCATCCACCAGCCGGATATTGGTTTTATGAACCTGTTTTGAGATTACAATACTTTTAGGGTCAACGCCGATGCTGTTTGCAATTCTGATATAATTTTCTTCCACATTAGTAAGAGGATCTTCTATTGGCGCCGCATCATAGCCTAAATTCATGGATTCAAAGATTCCACTGCTGATGCCACCGAGTTTTGTTGAAAAACCGTGCAAAAGAAAGGGAATGGCTGACAGGACGGGAAAAGATAAGTAAGGGACTGATTTTGACGATTCAAGTTGTGCATTGGGGGTATTCTTAAAATTCATAATGATCTGCCTTTCTCTAGCGTGTCAGGGAGCTATATTAAATAGTATTCTTCCTCTATGGAATTATTGCTACTGTATACGCACCATTTTAGGTTGAACCTATGATCATGGATAACATTCAATGTATAAAAGTATACATAATAAAATTATGTATACTTTTTCAGTCAAATAATTGATAAAATACTCAAATGGCATCAAATGCATTCTGGATCAGTTCGATCCTGTCACCTAAAATTACTACCGCGTCAAATCTGCAGGGAAGATCCGGCGATAAATGATGGGTCAGCATATAAAACTGGGCGGTTTTCGTTATTCTCCTGATTTTCGTCGGTGTGATTGCTTCCGCGGGAAACCCCTTTTTCGTATCGCTGCGGTATTTGACTTCGATAAAGCACAGGTATTGCTCCTTGCGGGCAATCAGGTCAATCTCCCCTATTTTGCACCGGAAATTCTTATTCAGAATCTGATAACCGTTCAGCTCCAGATATTCTGCGGCTCTGTTTTCATATTTGGTTCCGGTCTCTCTGTTATTGATCATAGGGCTTTACCTTACTTTTGATATGGTCCATCTCATCTACGAACACGAGAACTTCAGCTACGACATCATAAAGCTCCGGTGGAATCAGAGAGCCGATCTCAAGCTTAGACAGCGTCTGTGCCAGTTTCTCATCTTTGTGCAGCGGGATATCCGATTCCTTTGCTCTTTCAATGATCTTATCTGCCAGATATCCTTTGCCGGAGGCAAGAATCTTCGGGGCAGGTTCGCTTGGATCATAGGAAATGGCGACTGCAGTTTTCTTTTTATTCTTATCCTCTTCCATTTTCATAAGACAGCCTCTCTTTACAGAAAGTTTTTTACAAAACTCTTTCGATGAATGGGGGTGATCCCTAGCTTTTTGATGGCATCAATATGTCTTGCTGAACCATAGCCCTTGTTGCTGGCAAAATCATAACCGGGAAAAACCTTATCATAAGCTACCATCATACGGTCCCGGGTTACCTTAGCCACGATACTGGCTGCGGCAATAGAGATACTCTTGGCATCTCCTTTGATAATGGGAATCTGTTTGATCTCTACTCCGGGAATGGTCACCGCATCATTTAATAATAAATTCGGTGTTACGGACAGATTACGGATGGCTTTGCGCATCGCTTCGTAGGTTGCCTGCAGGATATTCATCTCATCGATTTGATTTGGCGGTACACTGCCGATACCATAAGCAATGGATTTTGATATGATTTCATCATATAATTCCTCCCGCATCTTTTCCGTCAATTGTTTGGAATCGTTGATGTATAAGATGCTGCAGTCCTTCGGCAGGATCACTGCACAAGCCATTACCGGTCCGGCAAAAGGGCCTCTGCCAACCTCATCGATCCCGCAGATATATTCATAGTCCGCATATTCGGTTTCATAGCGACACATATCCTGAAGGCGCTCCAATTCTTTGGTGGTCTCATCCAGCTTATTCTGATACATCTTACAGATGGTCATGACGCCGCTTCGAGGATCGTTGCGATATGTATGTAATAAAGCCGGAAGATCGGATGCAGCGGCCTGCATGAACTCCAGCTTTATCACGGCAATTGTCTTCTGACCGTGTTGTATCATACTACCATTCTCCATGGTTCCTTCCCTCCATATCAATTTATCTTTGGCATATTACTGTAGGTTCTTGTCTTCTTTCTCCGGCAGCTCCAGGGTAATAAATCCAAGCTTGTTACTGCGAAACTCATCTAATATAATATTGGCCATACGGTCCAGATCAGGTTCACCGCCCTTGATCAGACAGGAACGTTTGATGGCAATCTGTGCTAATACTCTCTCTGCCTCCGCCTGATTGTGAGGTGCTGCTTCAACCTCTAAGCCATACCGGCTTTTGATGGCATCCGGATAATTCTCATATAGATATAAGAGCAGCTCAAGGGATAATTCTGTGGTGTTAATGATATTATCATTCAGGGAACCGATCATGGCCAGTCTTAATCCCACTGCCTGATCCTCAAATTTGGGCCAGAGTATTCCGGGTGTATCTAAAAGTTCTATGTTTTTATTCAGACGAATCCATTGTTTCCCCTTGGTAACACCCGGTTTATTACCGGTCTTGGCGGTTGCTTTTCCTACAAAACTATTTATGAAGGTAGACTTCCCGACATTGGGGATTCCCACCACCATCGCACGGACGGGACGATTTAGAATGCCTCTTCTTCTATCGCGTTCAATCTTGGCCTGACAGGCCTGGTTTACGATATCCTGCACCTGTTTTACCCCGTTACCGTTTTTGGAATTGACAAGTGCTACATAAAAACCCTTCGACTCAAAATGCTCTTTCCAGAGTTTTGTATATCTTTGGTCAGCCATATCGGACTTATTTAATAAAATAACCCTTGACTTACTGCCGGACAATTTATCAATATCAGGATTTTTGCTGGAGTTGGGTATTCTGGCATCAACAAGTTCGATTACCACATCAATCAACTGCATATTTTCCTGCATCATTCTCTTTGCTTTGGCCATATGGCCGGGATACCACTGTAATTGCATAGGAAACCTCATTTCCGAATTTGTATCTGGTGACAGTATCATACCAGTTATTATTTACCCTCGTCTGCGGGTGGGTCTTCTTTCAGCAGATTTAATTTATCAACAAAATTGAATGGAGATAAACGCAAGAATACCTTACCAATTATCTCATCTCTTCGGATATTACCGATACTGATAAAACGGCTATCCTCACTGTTATTACGATTATCACCCAAAACGAAATATTCATTCTCTTCTAATGTGACTGCTTCTTCCGCCAAACCATAATTGGCCATGGCTTCCACATTCACATGCTCCTTAAGGGGCTCTCCATTAATATAGATGACATTGTCCTTAATCTGTATCGTTTCCGTTGGCAGTCCGATAATCCGCTTGATATTATAAAAATCATGTTCGGCTCCGCTTTGCTTAAACACAATGACATCAAAGCGTTTCGGTTCATGAAAACGATAGGAAAATTTATTGATGATGATGGGATCTTCATCTGTTAACGTTGTTTCCATAGAAATTCCATTCATACTTGTCTTTTCAACCGTATAATTAACGATAAAATAGGCCAGAAAAATAACGGCAGCGATTTGAGCTGCCCATATGAAGATTTCAATCAGTATTTTCATGATGAGCGGCTTTTTGCTTTCTCTTTCAAAATCAAAATCCATTGCGTCACCAAACCTTTCCTGTTAAGAAACAAATGATATACTTCTTTATAAATACTGAGAAATAGGAAAACCTGTACTACAAATTTGTTTAAAAAAGGGACAATCACATAAGTATTGTCCCTTCGTTTTGTACTATCTGATTGACTCTTTAACCTTAGCTTTCTTACCTACTCTATCACGTAAATAGAACAGCTTAGCGCGTCTTACTTTACCGTGTCTGATTACAACGATTTTCTCGATGATCGGAGAATGCAGGGGCCATGTTTTTTCAACACCGATACCGTTGGAAGCTTTTCTTACAGTGAATGTTTCTCTTGCTCCACCGTTCTGTCTCTTCAAAACTGTACCTTCAAATACCTGAGTTCTTTCACGATTACCTTCTTTTACTTTAGCGAAAACCTGTACTGTATCGCCTACATTGAAATCAACAATGTTCTCTTTTAACTGTTCTGCTTCAATACTTTTAATAATATCGTTCATTTTGTGACCTCCTATTTATTCGGGTGTTCTTAATACGAATTTGCAGGCAGTTTTACTGCATTTCGTGCTTGTATCAGAGGACCATCCCATCTCACAATAAAGTACTATACCATAGAATCATGGGGATTGCAAGTGATTTTTTCTATTTCCGCTACTTTAGAATACATCAGGTTACAGTTCATTTCATTCAAGTCCATGAATATGATTTCGACAAATGATTCATTGATCGAAATCAATGTGTTCATTATGATATGGGGAGTGAACAGTAACTACATCATAATTTTTCTGAAAGATTAATTTTGTCAGAAACTCTCCCTCTTCTTCGGTCAGGTCGGCATGCTCTAATAGATCCGGACGGCGCTCATAGGTACGAAGAATGGACTGTTGTCTTCGCCACGCATCAATATTGGCATGATGGCCGGATAATAAGACCTCGGGAACCCGTTTGCCCAGGAATACTTCGGGGCGGGTATACTGGGGATATTCCAGCAAATTATTTTCGAGGGACTCAAATTCAGAGGAAACATCGTTATTTAAGACGCCCGGAACCAGACGGGATATGGCATCAATCATAACCATGGCAGGCAATTCTCCGCCAGTCAAGACATAATCTCCGATTGAAACATAATCTGTGACAATCAATTCCAGCGCCCTCTCATCGATTCCTTCATAGTGACCGCAGAGAATGATAAGATCCTCTTCTACTGCAAGTTCCTTTGCCATACTTTGGTTAAATACGCTTCCCTGGGGCGTCACATAAATGACGCGGGGTTTTTGGAAGGGAGCAGGCCCTTCTTTGTTTTCTTTGATATGATTTGCCAGATAGCCGTAAGCTTTATAAATGGGTTCCGCCTGCATTACCATACCTGCACCACCGCCGTAAGGATAATCATCCACCCTGCTATGCTTATCCTCACTAAACTCCCGAATATTAACGGTATTTACTGAAATTAATCCTTTTTCCATAGCCCTTCCGGTGATGCTGGTGTTCAAGCCCTGCAATACCATATCGGGAAATAGTGTAAGTACATGAAAATTCATTGTCAGACCGTACCTTTCCACTTTATAATAGTCCATCCATCAGATGCACGAGAATCTTTTTGTTTTCAATATCTATATTTAAAACACATTCATCGATATATGGAATTAATAATTCTTTTCCTTCCGGTGTTTTAACCACATATACATCGTTGGCAGCGGTAGTCAGAACCTCTGTCAGAATACCAAGCTCTTTCCCGTCTTCTGTTACGACCATGGAATCCAACAGGTCGAAGATAAAATACTCTCCCTCTTCTAAATCAACTGCATTATCTCTGTTGATCAAAAGATCTTTCCCCCGGTACTTTTCCACATCATTAATGTTATCTATTCCTTTGAATTTTAAAATTGCCGTCTGCTTAAAGAATTTAACTCCTTCTATTTCCAGCTGCAGCAAAGCTTTACCTGTATCAAGGAAGACTTCTTTCAGATCCTTAAAACGGGTGATATCATCCGTGGTAGGATATACTTTTACCTCACCGCGGATACCATGGGTTGTCGAAATGACACCGACTCTTAGATAATTTTCCATCGAGAATTCCTTTTCTGCTGATTTATTGTTAATAAGTTGTCGTTCAATGATAGTACCTTGTTCACCTTTTCAAGAGAAACGATAAGTACAGTTTTATTATCTTGAAATGATGTTATGCACGTTTGAAAAAAGAAGCTGTGCTACTATGCCTTGCAGACATAACAGACAGCTTCCCAGATCAGGCATAGGACATCTACAGGGATAGGACTTACTGCAAAATCTCAACTATAACCTTTTTGTCATCCTTTGTTGCGGCTGCTTTGACTACGGTACGAATGGACTTGGCAATACGACCTTGTTTGCCGATCACCTTACCCATATCTTCAGAAGCGACTTTGAGCTCCACAACAATTGCTTTTTCGGTTTCTTTTTCCGTAACGACAACCTCATCGGGATGATCAACGAGTGATTTAGCGATAACTTCAACTAATTCCTTCATTCAGCTACCTCCGATGCTTAAAGAATACCAGCATTTTTGAAAATTTTACCTACAGTATCTGTTGGCTGAGCGCCGTTAGCTAACCATTTCTTTGCTGCTTCCTCATTTACCTTAAAAGCACTTGGATTCTGGGTAGGATCATAGGTACCGATTTCTTCGATAAATCTTCCATCTCTAGGTGTTCTGGAATCAGAAACAACGATTCTATAAAAAGGAGCCTTCTTCTGTCCCATTCTCTTTAATCTGATCTTAACTGCCATTTGTTTCACCTCCTTAAAAATATATGTTTATATTGTAAATGCTATATCTGATATAACACAACAATGACTGAAATTATAAACCAAAGGGTAAACGAAACTTATTGTGTTTACCGCCTTTTCCCATCATACCGGAAAATTGCTTCATCATCTTCTTGGTCTGCTCCAACTGCTTTACCAAAGCATTCACTTCGCTGAGATCCACTCCGGCACCGGCAGCGATTCTCTTCTTTCGTGATATGTTGAGTAAATCAGGGTTGGCCCGTTCTTCCTTGGTCATGGAACGGATAATTGCTTCCGGTTGGGAAAGTGCTTTCTCATCAATCTCCACATCCTTTACCTGTTTTCCCATACCGGGGATCATACCAAGTAAGTCTGTAAGATTTCCCATCTTCTTTACCTGCTGCATCTGGTCTAAGAAGTCATTAAAGTCAAATTCCGCTTTTTTAATTTTTTTCTGTAACTCTCTGGCTTTATCCTCATCAAAGTCAGCCTGAGCTTTATCAATTAAGGTTAGAATGTCGCCCATTCCAAGGATACGGGAAGCCATACGATCCGGATAGAACTGTTCTAAATCAGAAAGCTTTTCTCCCATTCCGGAATACAGTATGGGACGACCGGTTACAGCACGAATAGACAATGCAGCACCACCACGGGTATCACCATCCAACTTGGTAAGAATCACACCATCGATGGAGAGCTTTTCATGAAACATCTCGGATACATTAACCGCATCCTGCCCTGTCATGGCATCAACCACCAATATGGTCTGGTGAACAGTGAGTGTGGATTTTATCTCCTTTAATTCCTCCATCATAGCTTCGTCAATGTGAAGCCGTCCGGCGGTATCAATGATTACCACATTATAATTGTTCTTTGCAGCATGTTCCATCGCTGCCTTTGCGATATTAACGGGCTTATGCTTATCTCCCATGGAAAATACGCTGACGCCCTGCTTATCTCCGTTAATCTGTAACTGATCGATTGCTGCAGGACGGTAGATATCGCATGCAACAAGCAGAGGTTTTCTGCCCTTTGATTTCAGTTTTCCTGCAAGCTTTGCCACAGTGGTTGTCTTACCGGCACCCTGCAGACCACACATCATAATGACAGTAATTTCGTTGGAGGGTCTTAGCTGGATTTCAACCGTTTGCTCTCCCAACAATTTTACCATTTCTTCATTTACAATTTTTATTACCATCTGACCAGGGGTCAGGCTGGTTAATACTTCCTGTCCTATTGCTCTTTCTGTGACAGCGTTGACAAAGTTTTTTACTACTTTAAAGTTAACGTCTGCTTCCAGAAGCGCCATCTTAACTTCTTTTAAAGCTGCCTTGACATCAGCTTCGGAAAGTTTTCCTTTCCCTTTTAAGCCTTTGAATATATTTTGCAATTTTTCAGATAAATTATCAAATGCCATATGGATTACAGCTCCTTTATAATATCCTCGGTCAATGTTTCAATTTCACTGATGCGGGCCAGTTCGCCCGTTGATTTGGTATCTGAAATGATTTCTTTAATACTATTTAATTTATCTTTTACTGTTTGAAACTTACGAGCAAGAGATAATTTGCTTTCATAGTCCCGTAATTCCTTACTGCAGCGTCTGACAATATCATATACACCCTGTCTGCTGATTCCCTGCTCTTCAGCAATCTCTCCCAGAGATAAATCATTTAAAATGTAATCTTCAAAAATTTGTTTTTTATGGGCGGATAACAATTCCCCGTAAAAATCATATAAAATAGATAGTTGAACAATTTCTTCCAGTTTTTCAATTTGCGTACTGTTCTGACTCATCTGAAAAACACCACCTATTCATAAATTTTACCCTGTAAAGTGATTCTCATAATCCTGAAAATGATTTTCTTTGCCCTGTAAAGTGATTTTCTTTGCCCTGTAAAGTGATTTTCTTTACAGTGGTCAGTATAACGAATTTAAACTGATTTGTCAAGCAGAAAAATATGATTCAATAGTTGATAAAATTTTGGAATATTAATCGGCTTTTCAATTCGGTAATTGATATCCTCAGGAACATGAGACACGGTATTCCCATCATTAAATTCTGCAGACATGGCCATAATACAGATCTTCTTTGCATCATGATGCTCCGAACTGCGAATTTTGGCCGCCAGATCAATACCGCTTATCTCAGGCAGATACAGATCTGAGATGATCATATCATAATAACCCGGCTCTGAAGTTTGAAATAACCGAAGGGCATCATAACCGTTTGAAGCAATATGAACTTTGATTTTTACAATATCTAATATTTCATGCATAATTTCCTGATGGATAATATTATCTTCTACCACCAGTATTCGATGTCCGGAAAGGCTGCAATTGGCAGTATTCGCATGTGCAGCTATATCATAAGGTAATCCTTCCTCTAAAGCAGGTATTTTAAAACGAAGATGAATTGTTATAATAGTACCACTCCCACGGGAACTGGAGACCTGAATATTGCCATCCATTAAAGAAACCAGTTCTTTTACAATTGTCATACCTACACCGGTACTGTCGCAGCATTTTATCTGAGGGTTTCCTTCCTGTTCGAAGGGATAAAAAATATGCTTCAGATATTCTTCGCTCATACCGACACCATTATCTGAAATAATGAACTGAAAGATGGCATATTCCGGGGTGCGCTCAATTTCCATAACGATAAGTCGTATAGTCCCTCCCTTAGGTGTATAGCGAAAGGAATTAGAGATACAATTATTTAAGATTTGACATAACCGAAGGGAGTCACCAATCAGCTCGTTATCTGTAATATGATTTATTTTAAATATAAACTTCTGCATGGTTAGCTCTGTTTGTGCATGAATGACAGAAGTCAGGGAATCTAACGTCTGTATCATACGAAAAGGCTCTGACTTAAGGATTAATTTATCACATTCAATCTTTGCCATGTCTAGTATGTTATTCACCAAAGCAAGAAGATTGTTAGAGGTATAGGTTATTTTCTTAAGATAATTTTCCACCTTCTGCTGCTGTTGGAGAGACCGGGTGGTAAGTTGAACCAGATTAAGGATAGCATGAATAGGGGATTTTATCTCATGACTCATATGATTAAGGAAATTTTTTCTGGAAGTGTTACTCCCTTGAAGGTCACACAAAGCATTCTTAAGAATTAGCTGTGAATTTTTAAAATTAGTTATATCAGAGATCATAAATAGATAATGAGTTAGTTTATTATTTTGATGAAGGGGATAGATTTGGATATTTAACCAGCTGTTTTGGTCAGAATCAGGTTTCATTAACTGGCATTCCAGCTGATAATTGGAAGATATATAGGGAAAAGAGCATAGTGTTATCAGTGATCTCTTGCTGCTGTCATCGATGTACCGAAAGAAGATACCAGGGTTTGCTAATAAGATTGCCCGATCAATTCCTATGATATGTTTTGTATTGGGAGAAATAAATTCAATATGTTGATTGGCTAATTTAAACTTTACAAATACATCATCTACCCTTGTTATAAAGGACGATAAATTTTCATTATGTGTAGTAAGGGACCTGTTTTCGACTGTGATTTTATACAATAAAAATAGTAGTACCGCGATTATAATAATCAGGATACTTATGAACAAGATAATAATTTGACATTGATAATGTAGTAAATTATTTGCCAATGATAATCACTGATTCCTTTTTAAATTATAGTAAAGATGAAACAGTTGTAATAATATTGAGCGTTTTATAACAATAAATCGCAGACTACTCCGTTTATTGTAAAATACACTCTATTGTGATATTCCGTCTGCAATCGATATATTTAAAAATGCATATTTATAAATATATCAAAAAATGTAAAATATGTCAATATTATTACGAATAATGTTTATACATGGAAATTAATAGACATTATGCACTTCATTGAATCAAACAGATAAAACAAGAATAACACACGTAAATAACATGAAAAAAGCTGTAACACAATCCCTCCATGACGTGGGACAGGAGTGTTACAGCTTCTGAAATAATTAATTTGAGCTTTTTAAACCGGGTAAGCCTGATTCTTACTATCGGCAACACTTACATCAACTTTCGTTTTTTGAGCTTGACGGTATTTGAAGAAATCCATGGCAACCTGCGGGAATAATGCATATGTTAATACATCTTCATCCTGCTCTTTCCAATCTTCAATTTCCTTTGCGATCTTATGAAGCTCCGGCTCAATTAAATCTGCGGGGCGACAAGTAATGGGCTTCTTGTCTCCGATAACTTTCTTCTGAACCTCCGGATCAAAAGGCTTCGTGGTCTGTCCGTATTCTCCGGAAAGAATCGCCTTAGTTTCTTTGGTCACCATCTTATAACGTTCTCCGCCAAGTACATTAAGTACGGCCTGCGTACCTACGATCTGGCTGGAAGGAGTTACCAACGGAGGCTCGCCGAAATCTTTACGAACCCTTGGTACTTCACGTAAAACGTCGTAGTACTTATCTTCCGCATTGGCTTCTTTTAACTGAGAAACCAGATTGGACAACATACCGCCCGGTACCTGATATAACAGGGTTTTGATGTCAACACCCATAACCTTAGGATTTAACAGACCGCTTGATAAAGCACTGTCTCTAAGGGGACGGAAATAGTCGGCGATTTGTGCAAGTAAATTCTGATCATAACCGGTGTCATAGGGAGTACCTTTAAAGGTTTCAACCATAACTTCGGTAGCTGGCTGACTGGTTCCCATTGCAAAGGGTGATATTGCAGTATCAATGATCTCGCAGCCTGCTTCAACCGCTTTTAAGTATGTCATACCTGCGACACCACTGGTATAGTGGGTATGCAGATCAATCGGAATGCTTACGGCAGATTTGATTGCAGTGATTAATTTGGTTGCTTCAAACGGAACCAGAAGACCTGCCATATCCTTGATACAAATGGAAGATGCGCCCATTTCCTCTATTCGTTTTGCCATGGTAATATAGTATTCCGGTGTATATGCATCACCCAGGGTATAGGAAATTGCAACCTGAGCGTGTCCATTTTCCTTATTCGTTGCCTTTACGGCACAGTCTAAGTTACGAATATCATTTAAAGCATCGAAAATTCTGATGATATCAATACCGTTTGCAATTGACTTCTGAACAAAGTATTCAACTACGTCATCTGCATAATGACGATAACCCAAGATGTTTTGTCCACGGAATAACATCTGTAATTTTGTATTTTTAAATCCAGCTCTGAGCTTTCTCAATCTTTCCCAGGGATCTTCCTTAAGGAAACGTAAAGAAGCATCAAATGTTGCACCGCCCCAACATTCCACTGCATGATAACCTACTTTATCCATTACATCAACAATGGGAAGCATTTGTTCTGTTGTCATTCTGGTGGCGATCAGGGATTGATGTGCATCACGTAATATCGTTTCGGTTATTTTAACCGGTCTTTTTGCTTGTTCTGCCATTACTCTACCTCCTGTAATTATTTAAACACATATTTTATAATTCACAACAGCATCTATAGGTGCTACTTACTCCCACGCATAAATTCAACGTGTGAATTAATTTTTTATAATTCACATTAGCTTAATGTTGCTAACAGACGGCCGGCTTCTACTGATTCTCCGGCTGTTACATTGATGCTTGCAACAGTACCATCCTGAGGAGATACAATTTCATTTTCCATTTTCATGGCTTCAAGAATTAAAATAACGTCACCCTTCTTAACGGTCTGGCCAATGCTTGCTTTAACGGAAAGAATCTTACCGGGCATAGGAGAAGAAACCTTTACACTGCCGGCGGAACCAGTGCTTGCAGCAGGAGCCGCAGCCGCAGCAGGTGCAGCAGCAGGTGCAGCAGGCGCCGGAGCTACAGCCGCAACAGGTGCAGGAGCCGGAGCAGCAACTACAGGTGCCATGGCAAACCCGTTACTTTCTTCTACTGAAACTTGATACAAATGACCATTAACTGTAATATTATAATATTTCATTTGAAAATCCTCCTTAATTAATCAGGCAAATCTGATGCCTCTATTATATTTTATGACAAGCGTAACAGCTTGCCGGTTCATCTTTTTCTTATGCATTTACTTATTTTCTGCATTTACACATTTTATTGCGCTTATCTTACTTTACGAATGGATCTCACAACAAAACCATCGGCAGGAGCATTGCTTCCCATAGATGCCTGGATTGCTGCGGTAATAACTGCAATCAGCTCAGAATCATCCATCAGGGATGGTTCCGGTCTTGCAATTTGAGATACCACTGTCTCTGCCGATGTACTGACAGCAGAGGGTTTTGTGTTGATATCTCTAAGTTTATATAAGATAACAAAAAGAATAATCAAGACTAATGCGGCAAATACGGTAAACATTATTACAACGGTACTTAAGGAAATGGAATCCAATTGTTCCGTCAATGAATCTCCGGTAAGCATAGCCACAATGGAGCTGATTAATCCGTACTGTAATGTACCCATAATTTCACCTCATTTTATATTGAACCGTGCTTTTTAGCAGGGCGACTCTCGCTCTTTGTAAATAACATCTCAAAGGAATAGATCACATGCTTTCTTACAGCAGCGGGTTCAATAATACTATCTACATAACCGCGTCTGGCTGCTGCTTCTGCACTGGATTGCAGGCTGGCATATTCCTGCGCTTTCTCTTTGATCTCCTTCATGTCCTTTCCACTGTACATAATCTGAGCTGCTAAGTCAGCATCCATCATACCAATTTCTGCACCGGGAAGAGCAAAAACCATATCAGCTCCGATGTGTTTGGAATTCATGGTGATATAAGCGCTTCCAAAAGCCTTGCCTATGATGACATTTACTTTAGGAACTGTCGCATTGGCAAATGCATAGGTTAATTTCGCAGAAGCCTTTGCGATTGTTTTCTCTTCCTGAAGTGTTGCACCATAACCGCTTACATTGGTAAGGGTCAATACAGGAATTTCAAAGGCGTCGCAGAAGTTCACAAAATCGGCAGCTTTATTGCAGCCTTCTGTTGTAAGGGAACCATCAAAGTGTTCCACAGCCTTATTGTTTTCATCAAGTACTTCGGTACGATTTGCTACTGCACCTACGGTAACACCATTCAGTCGAATGAAGCCTGTTACTAATTCTTTGGCATAATTAGGTTTTACTTCAAAGAAGAAATGATGATCAGAAATATCAGTTAGAGCTTTCACTGTGTCATTTAATTCTGTCTCAAATTCCGGAAGTACTCTGTTTAAATCATCTGTACATTCATCGAAAGATGCATCATCTTCATTGTTTGATGGCAGGATGGATACTAATTCTCGAACCTTATCTAATACATCCGTCTCAGATTCTCCCACATAGTCAACTGTGCCTGCTTTTTCATGGAATACTGCTTTTGCGGTATCCTGTTTTTCCTTGTAATTACCTTGAATCGCGTTGGGGGAATTTACAAATAATCTTGCGCTTTTTCCCTCCATAAAAGAAAAGTCACTTAAAGAAGCCATAACAGCTAAACCGCCACCACAGTTACCAAAAATTGCGGTGATCTGAGGGATAACACCGGAAGCTAAAGTCTGCTTCAGGTAGATCTCTCCAAAGCCGTTCAAGGCGTCGGTTGCTTCCTGTAATCTCATTCCGGTTGAATCAATCAACCCGACGACAGGAGCACCTACTTTAAGTGCTAAGTCATAAATATGTGCAATTTTCTTAGAATGCATTTCTCCGATCGATCCACCCATTGCTGATGCATCCTGACTATATATATAGACAAGATTACCGTCAATTACTCCATAACCGGTGATAACACCATCGCCAGGGATGTCCATCTGCTGCATATTAAAGTCTGTACTTCTTTTTGTAACGAAAGCGCCGACTTCAACAAAACTATTGTCGTCAAGCAAAGATGCTATTCTCTCTCTTGCTGACAATTGTGCCGTACTACTCATTTTCAGCCCTCCATTTTTCTATTGTAATTTGAAAATCCAAATTTCTGCCGATTATAATTGTATAACTTTTAACGAAAAATTGCAAGGATAATTTCACTTTATTTGGTTTGTTTTGGTACTTTTATTCTATATCCTTTAAATAATGTTTGATTTTATCCATTCCAAATCCTTTCCGGTATAAATAGGCACATAATTTCTGCCGTTCTTCCCGACTAAGTCCACTGATATTTCTTGTTTTCTTCGCAATTGCTTTCTTAATTGCGATTTCCTCCGGGTCGGCTTCTACTTCCTGATATTCGGTTAGAATTAGAGTTTCCAATAACTCTTTTTTGATCCCTTTATTCTTTAATTCGGACAAAATAACAAGTTTAGATTTACTTTCTTTCCGGGATTTCAGATATAACGCTGCAAATCGTTCATCATCCAGATAATGATATTCTCTCAGATATTCCATAACACGGGTGATGACACAGGTTGGATACCAGGCATCGGAAAGTTTACCTTTTAACTCATATTCCGTACGATCCATATGCTTTAAAATGGCAAGTGCTTTCTGCTTGGCGCGCCGGTAAATAACATGCTCCATAATATCCTCATAGCAGGCTTTTGAAAGTTGCACCCCCTCTTCTAACTGATAATGCTTCAGGTCCTTGTCATACAAAAGGAATGCAAATTCATCCTCCAGATAGACTTTGAATTTACTTTTATCCATAGGTTCCAGTCTCGTTATCATCATAAAATCACCTCACATTCTGATTACAATGGTTAGATTCCCGGGATTATTTTGTAACAGGAAGGGTCAAACATCACAGAGCCAAAAGTTAAAAAAATAACATACTTAGACATAAAAGAAGCTGTCCCGAGTATACATTACGACTCTACCTCTTTGGACAGCCTGTTATTAATACATCAATAGATTTATTCTAAGGATTCCGTATAACTTTTGCCGGAGCTTATCATGAATTTCTCACGAACTTTTTCCTCAATTTCTGCAAAAACAGAAGGATTATCCATTAAATACTGCTTTGCATTCTCGCGACCCTGACCGATCTTCGCATCGTTATAGGCATACCATGCACCGCTCTTGTTAACGATACTAACATCTGCAGCAAGATCAAGAACATCTCCTTCTCTTGAAATTCCCTTGCCAAACATAATGTCAAATTCAGCTTCCTTAAACGGAGGAGCAATCTTATTCTTTACCACCTTAATTCTTGTTCTGTTACCAACAATATCTCCGCCTTGCTTTAAGGACTCTATTCTTCTGACATCTAAACGGATGGAGGAATAGAACTTTAATGCTCGTCCACCGGTAGTTGTCTCCGGACTGCCAAACATGACACCTACCTTTTCTCGCAGCTGGTTGATAAAGATAACAATACAATTGGATTTGCTGATGACAGCGGTCAGCTTTCTCAGTGCCTGGGACATCAATCTGGCTTGTAATCCCACATGGGAATCACCCATTTCACCATCAATCTCAGCCTTTGGAACAAGGGCTGCAACCGAGTCAACAATAATGATATCAACAGCACCGGAACGTACCATAGTCTCTGTGATTTCAAGGGCCTGCTCTCCGTTATCCGGTTGTGAAATATATAAATTATCGATATCTACGCCAATATTCTTCGCATATACCGGATCCAGTGCGTGTTCTGCATCGATGAAACCAGCGATTCCGCCTATTTTTTGAACTTCTGCAACCATATGTAATGCAACGGTTGTTTTACCGCTGGATTCCGGACCATAGATCTCCATTATTCTTCCCTTGGGTACGCCGCCAAGTCCGAGTGCAAGGTCTAAGCTGATGGAACCTGTGGGAACAGTTTCAATATTCATATGTGCACTGGTGTCACCCAGTTTCATTACAGATCCTTTTCCGTACTGCTTTTCAATCTGGGCCAGAGCAGATTCCAGTGCTCGGATTTTATCATCCTTTGCCATAATAATCCTCCTTCATTCAGGAGGTCCTTATCCCTCCCGACACGAACTTATGTTCTTGTAATATCATAACTTATTTAAATTATGATGTCAATACTTTTTCTGCAGCGTCGTAAAATTCATCACATCGTATGAAGTTCAGTTCATGGTTGTTAAGGCATGATAATCATTGTTATCCAGTTGCAAAGTGTGATCGTTTTTCCAATGCTTTTAAAAACAGCACGCTTGGGTAAGTTACAATCAGTCACAGATTGTGGATGCCAGACGTGATAAATCATGGCTTTCTCCAGGAAAACAGGGAAAGAAAAGAAAAGTTTTGAAAGCGAAACTACATGCCGATACAATAATCAGAATAGATAAACTGCAGATGAATGAGACAACTATATTATAACAGTCTTTCTAATTATTGTAAATATTTATCCGTTTGTAATAATTCCCAAACTTTATCTTGTTTTTTGTTAGATTTATGAGTGCTTCGTGGGAATGTTAAAAAACTAATTTACACGTTGAATTTAAGCGTGGGAACAAGCAGCACGCATGGACATTCGTGTGAAAAAATTTTTTCACACGGCAAATTTGTGCTGATGCCTAAATTCACAGGCATTGGCAGCAGGGAGGATTACTATGATTAACACTCATAGAGCTTATTCGGCGGGCAAAGTTTCGGAGTATAACCTGCGTCAATGAGCGCCTGAACAATCTCCTGTTTATGGTCATGCCCGAAGGTCTCCATGGTAATGGTAAGCTCCACCGCACTATTCCGGTTGATACTGACAAACTGATTATGGTCCAGACGGATGACATTTCCTTTCATTTTAGCAATGATGGAAGCTACATTTACTAATTCCCCCGGTCTGTCCGGCAGCAGGACGGATACGGTAAATACACGTCCTCTCTGGATTAATCCATGCTGCACGATAGAGGATATGGTGATAATATCCATATTACCGCCGCTAAGGATGGATACCACCTTCTTATCCTTGCAGTTAAGATGCTTCAGGGCAGCAACCGTAAGTAATCCTGAGTTTTCAACTACCATTTTATGATTTTCCATCATATCCAGGAAGTTTACAATTAATTCCTGATCTTCAATGGTGATAATTTCATCCACATATTTCTGGACATAGGGAAATATAACATCTCCCGGTGTCTTAACTGCGGTACCGTCCGCAATGGTATCCACATGGGGCAGGGTAACAATATGTCCCGCCTTTAAGGATTCCTTCATGCAGGCTGCTCCTGCGGGCTCCACACCGATGATTTTGATGTTGGGATTCAACTGTTTTGCCAGCGTCGCAATTCCGGCCAGCAGTCCGCCGCCTCCCACGGGGGCAAGGATAATATCCACTGTAGGAAGATCTTTAAAAATTTCCATTGCAATGGTTCCCTGACCGGTAGCAATAACTTCATCATTAAATGGATGAATGAATGTATAGCCCTGTTCTTCGGCAAGCTGCATTGCATACTGGCATGCTTCATCATACACATTGCCATACAGGATTACCTCCGCACCATAGCTCTTGGTACGGTTTACCTTAATCAAGGGTGTTGTAGAAGGCATTACAATAATTGCCTTGGCTTCATAAAGTTTTGCCGCGTAAGCGACGCCCTGGGCATGGTTTCCGGCAGAAGCAGTAATCAGGCCTCTTTTCCGTTCCTCCTGTGTAAGGGTACTGATCTTATAATAGGCTCCGCGAACTTTATAGGCTCCGGTAAATTGCATATTCTCAGGTTTTAAATAAACCTTGTTACCGGTGGCATCCGAAAAATAGTCACTATAAACCAGTTTTGTCCGTAATATTACCTTTTTGACCGCTTCTGTTGCTTCCTCAAACTTATCTAAGGTCATCATATCATCGTCTCCTATTCGTTTTTTTGAAATAATGCATTTACAAAGTCACTTGCATTAAATTTTTGTAAGTCATCAATTTTTTCACCAATTCCGATATATTTGACGGGAATTCCAAGCTCGGACTGGATGGCAATGGCAATTCCGCCTTTTGCAGTTCCGTCAAGCTTTGTGAGTACAATTCCTGTTATATCTGCAACTTCATTAAACTCTCTTGCCTGAGCAAGCGCATTCTGTCCTGTCGTACCATCCAAAACAACCAATGTTTCACGGTATGCATCAGGATATTCCCGTTCAATGACGCGATTGATTTTCTTTAACTCTTCCATAAGATTTTTCTTGTTATGGAGGCGGCCGGCAGTATCACAGATTAAAACATCCGTATTTCTGGATTTTGCTGCTGTTACGGCATCATAGATTACCGCTGCCGGGTCAGAGCCTTCCTTTTGGGCAATGATTTCAACATTCGCCCTGTGGGCCCATTCTGTCAGCTGCTCAATTGCTGCTGCACGGAAGGTATCCGCCGCTGCGACCATTACCTTCTTCCCCTGATCCTTTAGTTGACCTGCAAGTTTGCCAACAGAGGTAGTCTTACCTACGCCGTTGACGCCGATGAGAAGAACCACGGATTTTCTTTTTTCAAAATCATAAGCGGATTCTTCCAACCCCATCTGTTCTTTCATGCTGTTCATTAACAACTCACGGCATTCACTGGGATCCTTGATTTTATTTTCTTTTACCTTTTTTCTAAGATTTTCTATGATTGAAGTAGTCGTATTAATGCCTAAGTCCGCCATAATTAAAATTTCTTCCAGCTCCTCGTAAAAATCATCGTCTATACTGGAAAATCCGCTGAAGATGGCATCAATACCGTTGGCAATACTATTCCTTGTCTTTGATAACCCCTGAACCAATCGTCCAAAAAAGCCTGTTTTATTTTCTCCCATTTCTAAACCTCCAAAGTTAAGTGATTCAATCTATGCATTATGAATATTTTATTTATCCAGTTCGTTTTCAATCAGATTTACGGATACCAGGGTGGAAATGCCTTTCTCCTGCATTGTAATACCATATAGGATATCAGCGGCGGCCATTGTTCCCCTTCTATGGGTAATAATGATAAACTGGGTATCCTGTGTTAATTTATTCAAATATTTTGCAAAGCGCTTCACGTTTGAGTCATCCAGTGCCGCCTCAATCTCATCCAGTAAACAGAAAGGGGAGGGCTTGAGATTCTGAATGGCAAACAGAAGGGATATGGCAGTCAATGCCTTTTCTCCGCCGGAGAGCTGCATCATATTCTGAAGCTTTTTCCCGGGCGGTTGAGCATTGATTCGAATACCGGCCTCAAGAATATCCTCTCCTTGCGTAAGTTCAAGATCAGCCTTGCCCCCGCCGAACAATTCTTTAAATACAAGATCGAATTGCTCGTTTATCTCCCTGAATTTTTCTTCAAACTGCTTGCGCATTTCTGCATCCAGTTCTCCAATAATCTGCACCAATGCCGCTTCTGCTTTGATTAAATCTTCCTGCTGGGTTTGCAGGAATTCATATCGGCTGGTAAGATTTTTAAAATCCTCAATGGCATTTACATTGACATCACCAAGTGCCTTAATCTTACCCTTAATTTCCGTAATATCTTTCTTCGCCTGGGAAAGGCTAAGTTCGTTATCCACGGGATATGTCATAGCCGAAGTATAAGTCAGTTCATACTCCTCCCACATATAGGTCATCTGGGTATCAATCTGTTCCAGGAGCTTTTCCTTCTGACTGCTTAATCGATAACACTCCTTATCAAGTTCGTTCATCAATGATGAAAGTTCTTCCCGTTTTTGAAAGAAGTTTTTATGAATTGCTGTAATCTGTTCTTTCTGCAGTGTCTGTTTGTTTATCTCTGACACCAATTCGATAATAGAATTCTGACAGATTTGCAGGAACGCCTCCATTTCGGTAATCAGTTTACGCTTTTCTTTCACTGTGGATGCGGATTTTTCTATATCTGCCGCAAAGGCAGCTTTCTCCTGCTCCAGCCGTTCCGTTTCACGCCTGACTCTTTTGACATTTTCCAAAAGAAATTGGTTGTTATGTTCAAGAGAAGAAATCTGCATTCTCTGCTCGTTTATTTTTTCTGAAGCTTCGTCCTCCCTGATTTTCTCCAAATTCATCTGTTGATTCAACTGTTCGATCAGAAGCTCTATCTCTTTATTCTGCTCTGTATTCCGGGTCAAAGATTCGTTCAGATCATTCAAATTACTTCTTAAATCTCTGGCCTGGAGCTCTATTTCCAGCAATTCTTTTGTGAATTCCTGATAAATCGCTTCCGCTTCCGCTTTCTTTGACTTCTCTCTCTCAAGATTCATCTTTGCCGTATTCTGCTCCAGAAATTTCTGCTGTAAGAGTTGTCTGATGTCTTCCAAATCCTGTCTGAGTTTCATCCGTTTTTCTCTCTCGGATTCTTTGCTTAACACCAAGTCCCTGATCTTTATATCAAGGGAATTCACCTGCTCTTCCAGTTCCTCGATTTCACGGCGCCGTCCAAGAAGATTACTGGCATTCTTATAAGCACCTCCGGAGATGGCACCGCCCGGCGTTAAAAGCTCTCCTTCCAGCGTTACAATTCGAAGGGAATAGTGGTACTTCCTTGCAATGGCTGCAGCATGATCCATATGATCCACCACAATAATTTTACCAAGTAAATACTGAATTAATTCATGAAATCTTGTTTCGGTGTCCACAAGACGGCTTGCATAGCCGATGACACCCTCCTCTTTTAACACTTTTTCATTCTGATAGTCAGCGTTGGAATTGATATTGGTCAGGGGTAAGAAGGTTGCCCGGCCGAATTTGTTCTGCTTCAGATATGTAATAAGGTCCTTGGCAGTCTTCTCATCCTTTGTTACAATATTTTGTATCGTACCTCCAAGTGCGGTTTCAATGGCTGTTTCATATTCCTTATCCACCTTAATAATATCTGCAAGCACACCGATGATACCCGGCATCTGTGCCTTTCTCTCCATAATACGCTTGATGCTGTTGCCATATCCTTCATAACGTTCTGTTAAGTTAATCAGCGACTCCAGACGGGATTTTTCTCCCAGATACCGATTTTGAATGTCATTATATTCTAAATTAATTTGTTCGATTAGTGTCTGGGTAACGGTGATTTCCTGTTCCAGTGCGGTGCTGTTATCGGTGGCCTTGATGATTCCCTCCGAAATGTCAGTTAACTGCTTTGCTGAAAAATTAATAGCTTCCTCATACTGGCTTTCCTCACTTTTTATTTTCAGGATCCGTTGATTTAACTCTGCTTTACGTAGCGTGTTCTGCTCCAGCATAGTTTCATAACGCTGCATATTACTTTTAATCCCGGAATTAATATTCAGATGTTCAAAAATTCCGTTATTGCAGTCTTCAATTTCTCTTGTCAGGGAGAGAATCCGTCCTTTCACTTGCTCCAGCTCTTCCACAGCAGTTGTCAAAGTACTCTGAATTTCCCGGATATTTTGATCTATGCCCGATTTCTCAGCAAGATATCCTTCTTCTTCCTTTAATTTGGTGAGAATATCAGTCTCATTGGCAATAATTCTATTGTGATAGTATTCATCATTTTGAAGAATTGAGCTGATCTGCTCATTCAAAAGCTTTATCTCGCCCTCTGATTTTTCTTTCTGAAGCTTTTGACTGCTTAAGGAATTCCTGTCTTCTTCCATTGCCTTGTCGCATTCTTCCAGCTGTTTTTCTAATCGGAGATATTCCTCCTTGGTATTCTCATAATCAGTTTTCGCTTTATCCAGATCGTCAGAAGAAATCGTAAGCTTTTCTTCTAATTGATCCTTCGTTGTGCGTAGTCTGTCATACTCTTTCAGGAAGAGATTCACTTCCAGACTTTTTAATTCTTCTTTTAACTTTAGATATATTCTGGCAGTAGCAGATTGCTTTTCGAGAGGCGTCAGCTGCTTCTCAATTTCTTTCACAATATCTGTGATACGGCTTAAATTTAATTTTTCTTCCTCCAGATTTTTTTGTGCTGCATATTTTCTGCGCTTAAACTTAACTATACCTGCGGCCTCATCAAAAAGTTCCCTGCGATCCTCCGGCTTTGTACTTAAAATCTTATCAATCTGACCTTGTCCGATAATGGAGTAACCTTCCTTACCGATACCTGTGTCCATGAACAACTCCTGAACGTCACGCAAACGGCAGGTAGCGCCATTAATCAAATATTCGCTTTCTCCGGAACGATATACTCTTCTTGTTACGGTAACTTCATCGTATTCAATGGACAGCTTGTGATCCGAATTATCCAAAGCGATAGCAACAAAGGCATAGCCAAGCGGTTTTCTGGTCTGGGTTCCGGCAAAAATGACATCCTCCATTTTAGCACCGCGAAGCTGCTTGGCACTTTGCTCCCCCAGAACCCATCTCATGGCATCGGCAACATTACTCTTGCCGCTTCCGTTTGGTCCTACAATACCGGTAATTCCATCGTGAAATTCCAGAATAATTTTATTTGCAAAGGACTTGAAACCATGGATTTCAATACTTTTTAAATGCATCTAGTTTCTCCCATCTTTCCCCCTATTTCTTTCTTTCATCTTTCTTCTTCAATAATTTGATTGCCTGGTAGGCGGCTTCCTGTTCCGCCGCTTTTTTTGTTCTGCCTGTCCCGGTCCCGACCTCATCATTTCCAACATAAACTGCAATGGCGAAGGTTTTATTATGATCCGGTCCTTCCTCAGAGAGCAGCTTATAACGTATCTTTTGTTTATTATTATCATTTTGTATCATTTCCTGTAAGATAGTCTTGCTATCGAAAAAGAGATCTTTATTACTTACATGTTCCAAAATAAAACAGGTAATAAAATCTTTTGCATTAGCAAAACCACCGTCAATATAGATTGCACCGATCACCGCTTCCAGAGCATCCGAAAGAATAGAATCACGGTTTCTTCCCCCTGACAGATCCTCCCCCTTGCCTAAAAGCAGAAAATCCCCAATATTTAAGTCTCTGGCACAAGCAGACAGGGTAGGTTCACATACAATACTTGCTCTTAGCTTTGTAAGATCACCTTCTGTCAAATTGGTGTATTCCTGATACACATATTCGCTGGTTACAAGCTCCAGTACGGCATCTCCCAGAAATTCAAGGCGTTCATTATTCTTTTCCTTATTTAGACGCATCTCATTTGCATAGGAACTATGGGTCAAAGCATGGGTCAAAACAGAAGGTTCAGAAAAATGATACCGGATTTTCTCTTCCATAATCAATAGCTGCGATTCACTCATCCTGTAATTTTTCATATTATTCCTTTCCATATCAAACATTAATCCATCATAATACTTTCTTACGTTTTATTCAACCGGTGAAATAAAAAAAGACATCCATATGATCAATTGGTGATTGTTCACGCTCCATTCAAGGTCACAGTTACAGCAACTGACCGGAGCTTATATGAAAAGCCCCAACGAATAAAGGCGAACCTTATTCACAGGGCTTTTCAATAAAACTGATGAATTATAAAATGAATTAGTTCATTGCGTTCTTAATTTGTTCCACTGCATCAGCAACGGTAATGATATTCTCTGCCTCTTCATTCGCAATTTCGATGTCGAATTCTTCTTCAATACCCATAATGATCTGGAAAACATCAAGGGAGTCGGCACCCAAATCGTCTACAAATGTAGTATCCATAGTAATCTCATCTTCATCAACATTAAGTACTTCACCAATTATTTTCTTTAATTTTTCAAATTCCATATTCATTCACCCTTCTTTTAAAAGATTTATTCATTATTGCTTAGATTATTTTTGATTTTCTCATTAATCTTCTGCTCTGAAAATGTAACACATTGCAAGATAGAATTACGAACCTCAGTATGTTTGGCATTTCCATGTGTTTTTACCACAAGGCCCTTTAATCCAAGCAGCGGTGCACCGCCGTATTTGGTAGCATCAAAGCTTTTTAAGGTTTCCTTTAATGCAGGTTTGCAAAGTAATGCACCGATTTTGCTTTTTGTTGTACTCATCAGTCCGGCCTTTATCTTGTTCACAAGTGCGGAACCCAGACCCTCATACAACTTTAAGATTACATTACCTACAAATGCTTCACAGACAATGACATCAGCCCCGCCTGTAGGAATATCTCTTGCCTCTATACTCCCGATAAAATTAATATCACTGCAGTTTTTTAGCAGAGGAAAGGTCTCTTTCACCAACAGATTGCCCTTTTCCTCTTCTGCACCGTTATTTACGATGGCAACTCTTGGATTTTTTAATCCCAGGATATTTTCCATATAGATTGAACCCATTTTTGCAAATTGAACCAGATGCGAGGAACGTGCGTCAACATTAGCACCACAATCGATTAATAAAGATACACCATTCATGGTTGGAATCAATGGAGCAAGCGGAGGACGTTCTACACCTTCAATTCTTCCAACGATCAATTGTCCGCCTGCTAATACGGCTCCGGTACTTCCTGCTGATACAAATGCATCTGCCTCACCGTTTTTTACCATATTTAATGCAACAACAATGGAGGAATTCTTTTTACGGCGAATTGCCATAACTGGGGCTTCACAATTGGTAATAACTTCTTCGGCATGTACAATTGTAATACGTTCTTTGTCATAATCATGCTCGCTTAAGCCTTTCTTAATAACCTCTTCCTGGCCAACCAATACGACTCTGATATCTTTTTTGTCCGTGACCGCAAGAACAGCGCCCTTAATTATCTCTCCGGGGGCATTGTCACCACCCATTGCATCTACAGCAACCGTTATTAATTTTTCCATATCAATCTCCATTCTGCCAAACTACCGTATCCGATACCGGCACAATATTTACAAAGTGATTGCTTAAACAAACCGCTTTGTTCATTTCTTCTGGATACATGATGATGCGTCCTTCGTAGCATTTACTTACTAGAAATAGTAGGAAAATGAGGTAGCAAGCTAACCTATTAATCAATATACTCGATATCATTCTAAAAATCAACCACATTTTGTGAAAAAATCACGGAGGCTTCATAGGCATAATCCTCTCTTATTTTAATTAATAGCATATCAATTATTATGAGACAGGTTGTGGTTTGATTACAAAATTATGATACAACTTATTTTTTAATTGAATTGAATTAAGAAACAAGTAACCAGACAGAACGTTTCACCTGTCCTGATTGAAAATGATAAAAAAGGGAAATGATTCTTCATCATTTCCCAAATTATGATTATGTTAATTTAAGCCTTCTTATAAAAGAAAGATTTATAATTATGGAAGCCAATCTGATGGGCCTGAATAATTTGTTCTGTACTGCCTACGAACAACAGACCCTCTTTCTTTAAAGAGGAGTGAAATCCCTCATATATCTTATTCTTGGCCTCATCCGTAAAATAAATTAATACATTACGGCAGACAATGAGATCACAGCCGCCGGGATAAGCATCTTTTAATAAATCGTGTTGCTTAAAGGTAACGCAGGACTTAACACTGTCTGAAATCTGATATGTTCTATCGTTAATCTTATTGAAATATTTGTTAAGATATTCCTCAGGTAAGGCTTTCAGACTTTTCTCATTATAAAGTCCTACCTGAGCCTTCTCCAGTACTATTTTATCAATATCGGTAGCGTATATCTTAATTTTATTCATCGGCAGAAACTTGGACAGAAGCATGACCAGTGAATAAGGCTCATCACCGGTAGAACAGGCGGCACTCCAAATCTTAATCTCTTTCCCAAAATGTTCAAAAAGATAAGGAAATACTTCTTTTTCTAAAAGCGCCCATTGTTCCGGGTTTCGAAAGAACTCAGAGACATTAATCGTAATATAATTAATGAATTCTTCATATGCTATCTTGTCCGTCTTTAGCCTATGGACGTAATCGGTAAAAGAGATTATTTCATGCTTCGTGATCAACGCTTCAATACGGCGTTTCATTTGACGTTCTTTATAAGAATTTAAATCAATCTTGGTTAGCTCAAAAATGGATTGTTTAAATGCTTCATAACTCCCTTGTACCATAAGTCTCCTCTATCATTGGTTTCGTTTTGTTATGCTTCCTCTGTTGTCTCTTCCGGCTCTTCTGTTTTATCAAAAGCTTCTAAAGCCTTGATGCTTAAGCTGATCTTCTTTTCATCTTTATTAAATTCAACAACCTTTGCTGTGATTTCCTGTCCGATCCTTAAAGCATCAGAGGGCTTATCTACATGTTCTTTGGAAATCTGGGATACATGCAATAATGCATCAATTCCAGGCTCCAATTCAACAAATGCACCGAAATCTGTCATACGTGCCACAGAACCGGTAACTTCATTGCCTACAGCATATTTTACTTCAGCATCCAGCCAAGGGTTCTGATGATCAAATTTTAAGCTGAGCGCTATCTTCTCGCCCTGAATATCTTTTACAAAGGCTGTTACGGTATCGCCAATCTTAAATACCTTTTTCGGATTTTCAACTCTGCCCCAGGACATCTCGGAGATGTGAAGGAGACCATCTGCTCCGCCAAGATCAATAAATGCACCAAAATCGGTGATATTCTTTACGGTTCCTTCAATTGTCATTCCGACTTGAATTCTATCAAATAATTCTTTCTTTAATACTTCCTTCTGAGAAACGATGAGTTGTTTACGGTCACCGATAATTCTTCTCTTCTTCGGATTAAACTCAGTAATCACGAAATCAATCTTCTGCCCTGCATATTTGGCAAGATCCTTTTCATAGGAATCGGAAATCAGGCTGGCAGGAATAAATACTCTTGCTTCATCGATGATAACACTTAAACCTCCGTTTAAAACAGCAGCAACCTTAGCAGACAATACTTCATGATTATTGAATGCTTCTTCTAATTTCTTATTGCCCTTTTCTGCGGCAAGTCTTTTGTAGGTCAGCGCAACCTGTCCTTCACCGTCGTTTACCTTAAGGACTTTGGCCTGCATCTTGTCTCCCACAGCAACAACAGTTGTCAAGTCAAGATTGGGGGTGTTTGTGTATTCGTTTCTTGTAATGATACCTTCCGACTTGTAGCCTATATTTAAGATGATTTCATCTTCTTTTACACCCAAGACAATTCCTTCTACAACATCACCGTTGTTTATTTCGACTACTTTTTCTTCCTCTAATAATTGTTCAAAACTTTTTTCTGACATTACGGTATAAACCTCCTTGATTATATTGTTTGGGGTTGATGCCCCTGCTGTAATACCTACATTACGATAAGATTTAAGCAGTCTTAAATCCAGATCATCCGGTTTCTGTATATGGTAAGTATTTTCACATTCTTTTTTGCAAATTTCATAGAGCTTTCTCGTATTAGAGCTATGTTTTCCGCCAATTACGATCATGGCATCTGATTGCCTTGCAAGCTCAAAGGCCTGCGTCTGTCTTTCCTGTGTAGCATTGCAAATTGTATTTAAAACAAATATATCATACCCCTTTTTCATTATAATTTCAACTAAATCTTGAAATTTCTTGTAATTAAATGTCGTCTGGGCTACAATACAGATTTTTCGGTCCGGAGGAAGGGAAAATTCCTGTGCCTCTGAGGTATTCTCGATCACAGTGAAATCATCCTTACACCAGCCGGTAATACCTTCTACCTCAGGGTGGGAACGATTACCGATAATAATAATATGTTTGTTGTCGTTACTCTGCTCACTGACAATTTTATGGATTTTTAAAACAAAAGGACAGGTTGCATCCAAAATTTTATGGCCATAGGCCGCAATTTCATCATAAACGGATTTGGAAACACCATGCGAGCGTATGATTATTGTACCCTTTGGCAGGTCTTTTAATTCTTCTATGACCTGAATGACTTTAACGCCTTTTCGATTTAAATCATCGACAACCTCCTCGTTATGAATAATGGGACCAAAGGTATAGACTGATCCGCCTTTTTCAATTTCTTCATAAACTAAGTCGACTGCCCGTTTTACCCCAAAACAAAATCCGGAACTTTTAGCAATCGTAATATTCAATTTAATCAGTCTTCCTTTATAGTATGATAGTATTTCATAATCATTTCAACTACTTCATCAATGGTTGATTCGGAGGAATCAAGCAATATGGCGTCCGGGGCCTGCTTTAACGGCGCAAATTCCCTTGTTATATCTCTGTGATCCCGTTCCTTAATATCATCTTCGATTTTAGTAATATCGGCATCCAATCCTTTTTCCTTAAGCTCTGCCCATCTTCTTCGGGCTCTTTCTTCAGTGCTGGCAGTCAAAAATATCTTAAGCTGTGCATCGGGAAGAACATAGGTTCCGATATCTCTCCCGTCCATTACCACATTTTCTTTCTTCGCTAAGTTTTGTTGTAATTCTACCAGTTTTAAACGAACGGCTTTATTGACGGAGGTAGCACTGGCCATATTACCGACCTCTTCTGTCCTGAGATAGGCATTCACCGGCTCACCGTTTAAAATAACAATTTGCTCACCGTCTTTAAATTCTATGGTAATATCTACATTGGAACAGGCAGATTCAATTTTTGACTTCTCATCAAAACGGATATGATTTCTGATAAAATATAAGGCCATCGCGCGGTACATTGCACCTGTATCTACATAGACAAAGGAAAGACTTCTGGCAATTTTTCTGGCAATTGTACTTTTTCCTGCACCGGCAGGACCATCAATGGCAATTTTAAAATATGACATTGTGATTAACCTCCGTAATTGATTGATATGTTGTAATGCATTTGTCAGATTTTAGTATAGGGAGGACCCAGCCAGATATGCCGTTGACCAGGCAATCTGAAGATTAAAACCGCCGGTAAGTGCATCCAGATCCAGGACTTCTCCGATAAAATATACATTTTTGATGAATTTGGATTCCATTGTAGAAGGATTAATTTCCTTTATATTAATGCCGCCTTTCGTGATGACAGCCTGATTATAATCGCTTAGTTTCGTAATATGAAAGGTTAGATTTTTCAGTAATGAAATTAATCGGATACGTTCTTCTTTTGTAATGGAATTTACTTTCTTTTCTGGATCAATTAGGCTTAGTCGAATGATAACATCAATTAGTTTATTTGGCAAGAGGTGCTCCAAGGAATTCTTAAATTGTTTGTTTTTAAATTCATCAAAATCCCGTAATATTCGAGCATCCAACTGCTCTTGTGATAGCGCAGGCTTTAAATCTATGGAAAGCTCCAGCTCTTTTTTTTCTTTCAGATAAGGGGTTATATAGCTGCTTGCACTTAATATCAATGGGCCGCTGACACCGAAGTGGGTAAATAAAAGCTCACCAAACTCCCGATAAATCTGCTTTTGCCCGGAAGAGATGGTGATTTCAATATTTTTTAGCGACAATCCCATTAACTCTCTGACATAATCTTCTCTGACATGTAGCGGTACCAGCGAGGGAGATAATTCGGTGATGCTATGCCCCATTGCTTTTGCAAAGGTATAGCCGTCACCGGTAGAGCCGGTAGAGGAATAGGATAGGCC
This sequence comes from Bacillota bacterium, assembly GCA_023439505.1. Taxonomy (GTDB): domain Bacteria; phylum Bacillota; class Clostridia; order Lachnospirales; family Lachnospiraceae; genus Mobilitalea. The sequence goes on along the minus strand of JAEXNR010000007.1, from coordinate 126,956 downwards.
TCCTGTAGCGATCATTACAGCATCTGCATTTAGAACAGCTGAATTCTTAGACAGGCTGATCCCTGTGAATACCCCGCGGGCATAATGAATTTTTGTAACTTCGCTGTTATAATGGATGGTTACCTTCTGTCTGTCCAATTCTCTTTTTAACACCGCAATTACATCGGAAGATTTATCGGAAACAGGGAATACACGGTCACCCCGTTCTGTCTTTAACGCCAGACCCAGTTCTTCAAAGAAGTTCATGGTGTCGAAATTATTGAATTCATGAAAAGCCCGAAACAAAAATTTAGGATTGGTAACAATCTGTCCAAAAAAAGTGTCCTGATCACAGGCGTTGGTCAGATTACACCTTCCTTTACCTGTAATGAAAAGCTTCTTGCCAAGCTTTTCATTCTTCTCAAACAGCTCCACAAGATGTCCGTTTTTTGCCGCGATGATGGCAGCAAGCATTCCGGCGGCACCTCCGCCAACTATAAAAATTTTACTCATAATGGTATTTATACCTTTCAATGATATTGAATGCCAGGAGTCGCAAGGATATAAAACCTGCGATAAGTTTCTCAATCAGGAACGTACCTCATATGCGTTAAGAAAGGTAATTGCAGAATACATATACATGTACCACAATTACCTGTTTCGTAATCCCTGTTGTTTAACCTTAATTATCTCCCAGATATACTTCATCTAATTTTAATGCTATATGATCACTGGCATACGCCTTACCATCCATCCTGTAAATAACCTTACTGTAATCATCCAGATTATCTATCAGGCTCTGGGCAATCGCATCTAATACAGAAGCTTCTATTCCTGCCCCTACGTTGATGAGAGGCGGCTGATCGGAATAAAAATTAACGATAACAGCATCGTCCTGCGTGGTCACACTTTGGATGCCCACAGTGAGAGAATTATCAGCCATCGACTCTACAACCTGATCTACAATTACTTGCGGTGTAATCTCTGTTCCCTGCTCAATAAGTGCTGTAGCAGGTTTGATCTCTCCTTCGGAGTTAATCGTATAAATCATTAATTCCGTGTTGGCATTGGGTTGAATCGCTGATGGTGCCGGGGATGTGGAATCACCGGGAGATGTCTGGATCGGTTTTTCCTGATTGTCAGTCTTTTTCTCATCTATCTTGTCTTCCTTCTGATCATCATTTGTATTATCAATACGCTGATCAGAATTCTTATCAATACTAAAATGAATTTTATTACATCCGGAAAGCATAAGGATGCAGATCAATATTGTAATCAATATCAATTTTTTATTGGATCGTTCCATAATAACCTCCTTAGAAAATCGAAGAACAATAATAAAATTTTATTGATATTACAATAAGATACAACTGTGTCATTTCTATGTTATGATTCATAAATTATACATATTTAATAACATTTTTATGAAAGTATAAAATGAAATGCCCAAAATACGATCTTTATTAATACGCAATTACAAGCCATAAAACTTCAAAAGGCATCTTCTCAGCAAATCCAGTGCCGTAATCACACTAAGTTCTCTGACTTTTTCCCGGGAGCCTCTAAACCGGCACTCTTTTACAATAACCTGATCGTTCAGATAACAGGAGATGTAGACGAGTCCCACCGGTTTCTCTTCTGTTCCGCCATCAGGACCCGCAATTCCTGTAATAGCAAGCGAGGCATTGGCTTTGGCCGCTTTGGCCGCGCCCACGGCCATTTCCTTTGCAGTCTGCTCACTTACGGCACCATATCGGTTCAGCGTGCCTTCCGAAACACCAAGATACTTCATTTTTGCTTCATTAGAATAAGTAATAAAACCTTCCCGCAGGATTTTTGACACCCCGGGAACGTTCACGATGCGACCGGTTAATAATCCGCCGGTACAAGATTCTGCACTGGCCAGGGTCAGATGATGTTTTATTAATAAGGAAGCAACGACATCTTCTAAGGTTTCTTCCTCCTTTGTGGTGTATATATTCTCCTGAAAACGGCTATTTAATTCCTCTAATAAGGGAAGTAAGCGCCGGTGTGCCGCCTCTTCACTTTCATCAGAAGCCGTAATTCGAAAGTGCACCTCTCCGCTTTTTGCATATGGAGCTATGGTCGGATTGGTCTGTCCTTCAATCAAATCAAGAATCAAAGTTTCTGCTCTGCTCTCTCCGATTCCCGTAATCTTAACCATCTTTGAGAGAAATACTTTGTTCTGCAATTTTTTCAGGTATGGGAAAATGGACACTTCGAACATGGGAATCAGTTCACTGGGAGGTCCCGGTAATAAGATAATCCTTTTTTGTCCGGTTTCTACAATGTAACCGGGCGCGGTTCCGTTATCATTATCAACTACCAGGCAGCCGGCTATCTTCATCGCCTGTTTCCAATTGTTTTCTGTAATTGCGGCAAGACCGTCAGAACCTCTTTTTGACGTATCAATACCATGAAAATAGGACAGAATCCGTTCTCTGGAGTGCTCATCCATCATCAGCGGCCGTTGAAGTACCTTTGCTGTCGCTTCTTTGGTCATATCATCCTGTGTCGGACCAAGACCTCCAGTCAAAATCAGAATGTCACTTCGATTAAGTGCTGTTTCGATTACACTGCTTAATCTGGTCTCGTTATCTCCGACAGCAACTTGGAAATAGGAGGACAAACCAAGCTCGGCACATTTTTTTGCAAGATAATTTGCATTTGTATTTACAATGTTTCCAAGTAAAATTTCCGTACCTACGCTGATTATTTCGACAATCATTTGGAAGACTTCCTTTCCGGAATATAATTTCAAAGTGGATGCTCGGGCAACCTTCGTGGCTTATTTTGTATCCCTTAATACACTGCGATTCTGATAGATATAATCCACAAGAGAAACAATGGTTAAAATTAAGGATAAATAAATTGCGATCTGTTCCAGTACATTGATAAAAGGATTGTCAAGATTGATAATTAACATCACGCTCATGATCATCTGTACGTTCGTCTTTAGTTTGCCCCACCATCCGGCGGCTATTACAACTCCTTTATCGGATGCTACGAGCCGGAAACCACTGATGATAAATTCTCTGGCAATAATGATGATGACAATCCAGGCAGCAAGAATATGCAGTTCCACAAAACAAATCAGTGCACTGGAAACAAGCAGTTTATCAGCAAGCGGATCCATAAACTTGCCAAAGTTTGTAACCAGGTGATACTTTCGGGCCAGATACCCGTCTACAAAATCACTGAGGGCAGCAATAATAAAAATTGCCGCTGCAATATACCTTCCATAAGGGATGTCCGGCACAAGCATAAAAATTAGAAATACAGGAATCATCAATACTCTGAATATGGTTATTTTATTTGGTAAATTCATGGAATTATACTTCCTTTCTCCAATTCTCCGATCAGATCATAATATTTTGAACCGGTTACCATAACTTTAACAAAATCCCCTGACATCAGTTCAGTCTCAGAAGAAAAGAAGATCATTCCATCGACTTGAGGCGCATCCATGTAAGTTCTTCCGATAAAGACATTCTCCTCATCTGCAACTTTTCCTTCCACCAATACATCGTAGGTTTTGCCGACAGATTGTTCTGTGCGATCAAAAACAATGGCTTGCTGAAGCTGCATCAGTTCCTTCTGCCGTTTCTTTTTTATTCTTGCTGTAATCTGCGGTTTTAATTTGGCAGCGGGCGTATCTTCTTCTTTTGAATAGGTAAAAACGCCCAGACGGTCAAATCTCATAAGATTCACAAATCGCTTTAGTTCTTCATGATCTTCCTCCGTTTCGGTAGGAAAACCGGTAATCAGAGTCGTCCGGAGAATGAGATCCGGAATCTGTTCCCTTAACTGGTTAATGATGCGAATCAGATCCTCCTGGCTGGTCCTTCTGCCCATCAGTTTTAGTATCCGGTCAGAACCATGCTGAATCGGGATATCAAGATAATGACAGATCTTTGGCTCCTGACGGATTACCTCTATTAATTCCTCTGTAATTTCTTCCGGATAGCAGTATAAGATTCGTATCCATTGTAAGTCATCGATCTTACATAATTCTCTCAATAGTCGGGGCAAAGATTTCTCTTTGTAAAGATCATATCCGTAGAGGGTTGTTTCCTGTGCCACAAGTATTAATTCTTTGACCCCCTGTTCTGCAAGATATGCGGCTTCTTCCAATAAATTCTCCATGGGAATGCTGCGGTAATTACCGCGAACCGCAGGAATCACACAATAAGTGCAATGCTTATCACAGCCCTCAGCTATTTTTAAATAAGCCGAGTAGGTACCGGAGGTAAGGATTCTTTTTGTATCCGTATTCACCGGCTGATCCAAAGGTTCAAAATGAACGTGCTGTTTTCCGTCTGTTATCTCTTCTATCACAGGAAGAATCTGCGTCAGACTTGCTGTTCCAAGCAGCGCATCTACCTCTGGAATCTCCGTCAAAATTTCCTCTTTATAGCGTTCTGCCATACAGCCGGTTACAATTAATGCCTTTAACACACCTGTTTTCTTATACTCCGCCATTTCAAGAATGGTATTAACGCTCTCTTCTTTTGCATCGTGTATGAAACAGCAGGTATTGATGATAATAATCTCAGCCGTCTCAACCTCGTCGGTAATGCGATGTCCGCTCTCATGAAGGATACCAAGCATATGTTCACTATCCACCAGATTTTTATCACAACCCAGGGATATAAAGAAAATGTTCATAGTAAAACTCCTTTTTCGTCATTTGGCGATTGCCAAAAAACATTGTATCAGTTTTCTCTTAAAAAAGAAACTGTTTTATTTTTATAGTCAGCCTTCATTTCCTTCAGATAGCGGAATCTCTTCCCCGTTGAAGAGAAGGTTCTATAGTCTCCGACAAAAGACGTATTCATAAAACGACTGATGCACCTGATATCTCTCTTTTTCGATAAACTGCGCAGTCCCAGTTCAATATTCTTTCGGATTCGAAGCATGGCCCTGCTCAGATCTATGGTAGTAATCAGGCTTCCATCTTCAAAAATCAGCTCATATACATTCTTATAAGAAAAACAAGCGATCTTCTCCTCCTGAAACGAATACTCTTTCACAGGGGTATCCCCGATGAGGATAGCGCCGTTGTAGGCGATACTTTCCTGATTAAAATGGTACTTTTCCAGGATGAAATCAGAGTTCTCTCTTCCCAGCAAAGATAACAGGGTCAGCTCAAGCTTATAATGATTCACCTGGAAGGAACAGGAGAAAGGCTGCTGCAGAGAATCCTTGGAGCACATCAGGATGTCAAACACCACTGGATGTATGATAAATTCCTGTTCAACTGCCAGTATGGTAAAATCCTGATCCAAATACTTAAGTTTCTGATCAATTAACATAGTCAAACACCTTTCGTCTCATCGTTAGCAGGACTCAAGTGCAGAAATCACACAATTGTTCATCAGCATGGCAATGGTCATCGGACCAACACCGCCGGGCACAGGCGTAATCGCCGCCACCTGATCAATTACATCGTCATAATCAACATCTCCGCACAGCTTGTTGTTTTCATCCCTGTGAATTCCAACATCAATGATAACCGCGCCTTCCTTGACATAATCTTTTGTAATGAAACGGGGTTTTCCTATGGCAACAATCAATATATCCGCACGTTTTGCCACTTGTTTCAGATCCTTTGTTCGGGAATGACAAATGGTTACGGTGGAATTTTCTCTTAGCATAAGCAAAGCCATTGGTTTGCCGACGATATTACTTCTGCCGACAATCACACATTCCTTACCTTCCATGTCAATATGGGATCTTTTTAACAACTGTATGACACCTGCTGGAGTACAGGAGATAAAGCCCTTTTGTCCGATGCTCAAGGCACCTACACTTTGAGGGTGAAATCCGTCTACGTCCTTATGCACAGCAATCGATTTAATAATCAGATCCTCGTCAATATGACCCGGCAGGGGAAGCTGAACCAGAATTCCATTGACACAAGCATCCTGATTTAATTGTTCGACCAACGCCAGAAGTTCCGTCTGCGTGGTCTCCTCCGGCAATTCATATGACCGGGATTGAATCCCGATATATTCACATGCTTTCTTTTTATTTCCAACATATACGGAAGAAGCGGGGTCATTGCCCACTTGAATCACGGCTAAGGTAATAGAAACCCCGTCCTGCCCCAGTTGTGTCACCTTCTCTTTTAATTCATCCTTTATTTCTGCTGATATTTTCTTTCCATCAATGATCAGTGCCATATTTTTCTCTCCCATCCTATGTTTAATCCTGGCATATCCTTCCCAAAGACAGGAAGGATCTTTGTTTCCGGACAATACCCGGAAATTTGAATTTATAACAAGAAAACGATTCGGCGAATCGACTTGCTTCATTTTATTTTCCATATTTAATCATTACTATTCTAATATATTATTTTCAATATCACAAGGAGTATTTATCAGGAATCCTATTTGACGTATCGCACATAGCAACCGGAATTACCGAAAAAGTCATTTCACCTGATATAACTTTAAAATGCGACCGTTTATCGGTCGCATTTTGAATGATGAGTCAATATTTATTTAACCTCTGTAATAATTAATCAGACATCCCTTTAAAATGATTTCTCTTTCATCATCGGTAAGTTCACCAAGTCTTAAGGTAAATTCCTTCATATCATCGGCTATAACATAGGCCTTGATTTCAGCACTTTTATCAATAATTGCTTTCCTGATATCTTTTACAAAAATATAAGACCCATTTTCAAACGGAAGCTCACCATCAAACAGGAAGGGAAGCATACCCCAGTTGATTAAGTTGGAGCGATAGCGTTTGGTCGCATATTCCCTGGCAATATTGGCAAATCCTCCAAGTACCTTCTGACAGCTGGCAGCCTGCTCTCTTGCAGATCCATCCCCGGGCTTAACAGCATAGATGGTGCTGCCTACCTGGGTTGCTGTAATATCAATCCGGAACTTTCCAGCGATTTTTTCATAGACCTGTTCCAATTCCTGATTTGCCTCTATGATATTTTCCCCTGCAATTCTGGCTTTCTCTGCCATTTGAACCGCCTTGGCACGTCCCACATACGCAGGATCTTTACGGGATAAGGTAAACTCTGCAAGTCCCAGTGGATTAGAACGATAGGAGGAAGTCTCACCGGAAGGAATTAACTCATCCGTAGTGGTAACCGGATCATGGATCACCGACACTACTTTTAATATAATATCCTCTGACAAGGCTGTCATTGCAGGCCAATCAACGATTCCGGGACCAAATTTCAGCTCCAGGCTGTTGTCTGCTTTGCCAACACCATAATATACACGGTTGTCATATATCTTACTGTCAAAGTAATATTTGGGTTTTTTGAAATTTACATCGATATCTTCAGCCGAAGTCAGATAGCCCTGATTGGCAGCAGTTGCAGCTATGGATCTTGCATCCATTAAAGCGACGGAAGCAATCTGACCGCTGGTAATCTTGGAACCTTCTCTGTTGGGAAAGTTTCTGGTGGTGTGGCGGATGCTAAAGCCATTGTTGGCCGGAACATCACCGGCACCAAAGCACGGTCCGCAGAAAGCGGTACGAATGGTTGCACCGGTCTCCATTAATTTCGCAATACTGCCGTTCTTCACCAACTCCATAAATACCGGCTGGCTGGCAGGATATACACTCAAAGAAAATTCATCGGACCCAATATACTTGCCATCCAGTATGTCGGCAGCATCACAGATATTTTCAAATCCTCCGCCCGCACATCCGGCGATGGTTCCCTGATCCACATACAGCTTTCCGTTCTTAATCTTATCCTGTAAGGAATACTTCACTTTATTATTATCAAGACTAATCTGAGCCTTTTTCTCAACCTCTGACAGAATATCGGAAAGATTGGCATTCACCTCGTCGATGGTATAGACATTACTGGGGTGAAAAGGCATAGCAATCATCGGTTTTATTTCTGAAAGATCCACATATACCATGCCATCATAGTAAGCTGTCTGAGCCGGTTTTAATTCCTTATAATCTTCCGGTCTTCTATGAATTTCATAGAATTCCTTTACCGCGGAATCTGTTTCCCAGATTGAGGATAAACAGGTGGTTTCCGTTGTCATTACATCAATTCCGATTCGGTAATCAACACTTAAATTTGCAATACCGTCACCGACAAATTCCATTACTTTGTTATTTACATATCCATTGGAAAATACCGCGCCGATAATCGCCAGTGCCACGTCCTGAGGACCTACGCCCTTTCTTGGTGTTCCGGTAAGATATACGGCGATTACTTCCGGCATATTGATATCATAGGTTCTGTTTAACAGCTGTTTTACAATCTCCGGACCACCCTCTCCCATTGCCATGGTTCCAAGAGCACCGTAGCGGGTATGACTGTCAGAACCGAGGACCATAGCACCTCCGGCAGCAAGCATTTCTCTTGCATATTGATGAATCACAGCCTGATGAGGCGGAACATAGATGCCTCCGTATTTCTTGGCACAGGATAATCCAAACATGTGATCGTCTTCGTTGATGGTACCGCCTACGGCACATAAACTATTGTGACAGTTGGTAAGAACATAGGGCACAGGAAATTTCTCGAGACCGCTGGCTCTTGCAGTCTGAATAATACCAACGAATGTGATATCATGGGAGGTAAGCTTATCAAACTTAACCTTTAATTTCTTATTGTCACCGGAAGTGTTATGACGTTCCAGAATACCATAGCCAATTGTCCCCTTTTTAGCTTCTTCTTTTTCTACAGCTGTTATCCCTGTTTTTGCTTTGATCTCTTCAACGGCTTCCTTATGATCCTCAAAAATATGTCTGCCGTTCATCAGATACACACCATGATCATATAATTTAATCATATTAATCCTCCCTGTTTTTGGGAGGATTTCTCCTCCCTGTTCTTTGGGAGGATTTCTCCTCCCTGTTGATTTGTTTTTGGAATATTCTATTCCAATTCTATCGGGAGAATGGTATCCCCCTATTTTTTAGGAGGATTTCTCCTCCTCATTATCAGAATATTTAGGGTTAAACAAGAGCTGATATCTGATATTTATTCATCGGCTCAAATTCGATATTTCTAATAATAAAGGTTTCAGAAAAAATAATCAAGTCCTATTTTACAAAAGACACATCGCGCATATGTATTCCTGAATGGAAAATTCCATTTCAAAAGTACAAATCGGCAATGTGTCTTTATAGTATCCTTTGCCATAGCTGGAAAAGGAAATTGTTTGATTAATCACACGAATACATAATTATACAGAATTAAAATGAGAAAAGGACGGTACATGGATTACCCCAATCTCTCGGCAAAATCTGCTCCCATTTGAAAAGCTTTCTTACAATCAGAAGGAAATACGTCCTCATGACGTTTCAGCTTTTGAGCGGCATCAAAAGCTGAGGTATCGTACTTGGAGTAATCCTCAAACTGCTTTGTATCGGTAGCCACTAATGTTTCCGATGCGCCGAAGATGCGTTTCATGGTGTTCTCTATCCCCTGTATCATCTGAAGATACCCTGCTTTATCGATATAAGCATCACTAACATTCATTGTATAAATCATACCTGTCTGCATTTTACGCTGAAACAGGGAGGAATACCTGGCGTCATAAATCAGATATTGAAATAAAAGCCGTTCCAGGAAGGATCTCGTCTCTCCGGTGGGCATTCCAAAATAGATGGGTGTTCCAATAATTAAGGCATCCGCACGGGTAATCTTATCCAGTACAGACGACAAATCATCCCGCATCGCACATTTGCCGTAACTGCTGCCCTCCTTATATTTGCATGCAAAGCAGCTGGTGCAGCCTTTATAATTCAGATCGTAAAGATGAATTAATTCTGTTTGTGCTCCCTTTGAAGCCGCGCCGTCAAGGGTGTATTTCAGTAATGTTGCGGTATTCCAGTGTTTTCTGGGACTTCCATTTACTGCAAGAACATTCATTGTAATCCTCCATGCTGCCAATGCCCGCGAATTTGGGCATCAGCACAAATTTGCCGTGTGAAAATTTTAATTTTCACACTAATCGCCTCCTGGTTCCATTTAAAATGTGATTTCATATTGCAATAATGCAGGATTTCATGAATCACCACTGATTTTGATACGGATTATCGGATGTAATTCACAACATTCGCATTTCTTTTTGGTGCCGCAAATTCTGTTCGACTGTGTCCGAAGGCAACAGCATACAAAGGCACATAGCCTTCGGGCAGGTTTAACTTCGCTACCGCCTGTGATTGTTCAAAGAAAAAACGATAAAATCCAATCCATACTGAGCCAATCTCCAAACTCTTTGCTGCAAGCATCATATTTTGAACCGCGGCAGCACAATCTGCACTCCCCCAGGTAAGATGATTCTCTTTGACAGATACGACAATTAATGTTGGGGCATGATAGCTAACGTGAAACTCCGGTTTTGAACCCATTTTTTTTATCCATTCCACATCGGAAGCAGACATTCCTTCTTTGGTTTTGTCGTTCATAAAGTTCAACATTTCCTGGTTTTGAATTATGGTAAAGTGCCAGGGCTGTTCATTATGTGCGGTTGGAGCATACATGCCGGCTTCCAGAATGGCATCCAAATTTTCCTGTCGGATTTGTTCTTCTGTATAACTCCTCACACTTCTTCTGCTTTTGATAACACGTAATACATCATTCATCTTTTTACCTCACTTCTTGAAGCCTATTCGTTGGCTCAGGGCTATGTCATGGTGCCAAGTCACATAAATCATATCGGATCAAATCGATTCGGGCAGGATAATGCAATGGCACAGTTAGTTCAATAGTTCAACAAACATTTAACTATTTTAATATAGCATAAGATATGTTATAATTCAAGAATATATTCTATGTTAAAATAAAATTTACAGGAGGTGTTTCTATGCGCGAATTATTTCATCCGGCGAAGGATCAGTTATCCTTATCTAGCATACTGAATGCCCTGGGAGATCCTGTCCGGTTGACAATAATTAAGAATCTTGCGAATAAGCCGGAAACGACTTGCGCCTGCTGTCAAGTGGATATGACCAAGTCGGCGCTTTCCCATCATTTTAAGGTGCTGAGGGAAGCAGGATTGATTTATGTCAGGATTGAAGGAAAGCAGCGTTTCCTTTCGATTCGTTATGAGGAACTGGAGGAACGCTTTCCGGGTCTTTTGACAACCATTATTAATATCTATAACAGCTGATAAAACAGGTTGAACCGGCAAGTCATGTTTCGAAGGACCGCATTGACATGGATAAAATAATACGAAGACAGAAAATGGATAAACTGCCCATTTTCTGTCTTCGCATATTGAAGTCCTAACATCTTCTATGTATTAAAATTCTGTTTCACCTGTCGAAAGACCATTCTCATGAAACATGGAAATGAACCCCATGAGCAAACTGATAATTCCTGTTAAAAATGAAAGCATTATCTCACTTTGTGATGCTGTTGTATTTGAAATGCCACGAATACACAAGGACAATGCAATTATTGAAATGATAGCGAACATTAATCCGTTCATGAAACGTTTAAACTTACTTATTTTGTATTTACAAACAATTTTTTTCATAAAATCCCCTTCCCTTTTTCAAATCTTTTCCTATACTATATAAACGATGTATGTATGAAAATAGTTGCATTTTTTTGAAATTTTTTTTAATTTTTTCTTAAGATTTATATTAATAGAAGCAACTATATCTATAAGTCTAAAATTGAAAGAATATAATAGCAAAAATTCATTGTAATATTTCCCTTTTCTTTAATAAATGCTGCTACTTATAATCCATGTAGAAAGCAATCCTTTGATTATATATCATTATATTTTACATTACTCCGGCAAGAAAACCTGTTTATCCTCTATATAAAATAACAGCATCGCTGTTCACCCGGAGATTACCGGAGAGAGAAACGACACTGTTATATAGGAAGTAATAAGAAGCAGTACAAAGGTTAATACTGGATACTCCATAGTTTGAAGACTTTATTAATACAGAATTTATAGTCTATTTTATCGATTCCATCCACGGTATAAATTGGCAGTTTGGCATATAAAAGATCGTCAATATAATATTTGGCATATCCTGCGATTGATTTTTCCTGAACCGGAGCATCGAGCATTTTGGGAAGGTCATATTCAATTTTGACTTTCTCATCCTCCCTCATCAGAAGGTGCAAGTCTCCTTCCACCGTCAAGTTCTCATATTTTTCCTGACCATCCTTTACCGGCAGGGGATCCAGGGTCACTTCCTGAAAGATTTGTTTCCTGGTGTAATTTTCAATCCCATAGGTCATTAATTCTTTGGTGTCAGACCATTTCAAGCTCTTATTTGGCGGCCATCCACAACCAAGTACCACGGAGATCAACACTTTATCCGTCTGTTTAATAGCACCGACGAAACAATAGCCTGCTCCATTGGTAAAACCGGTTTTGATACCGATTGCACCGTCCATCATATATAAAAATCTATTCTTGTTGGATACTGTGAAGCTTCTCTTTTTATTAATTTCTGAAAATGCATGGGAAGTGGCATTGGTAATTTTAATAAAATCATCGTTTTTAATGGCGTAACTGGCAATCACAGCGAGATCTCTTGCTGTGGTATAATGCTCCTTGGCATCCAGACCATTCGGAGTGACAAAACAGGTATGGTCACACCCCAGTTCCCTGGCCTTTTGATTCATCATTTTTGCAAACCCTTCCACACTGCCTCCCACATGCTCTGCTATGGCTACGGCAACATCGTTATGACTTTCCAGCATCAGGGAGTAAAGCAGATCACCCAGATAATATTTCTCTCCCGGTCTGATATTTAACTGAACATCCGGCATTTTAGCAGCATAGGAGGATACGGTAACAACTTCGTCCGGTTTGGAATTTTCAAGTGCTACGATACAAGTCATAATCTTTGTAGTACTGGCCATTGGCATCTCCTGATAACCGTTTTTATCATAAAGAACCCGATTATTGGAAGCATCCAGAAGCAGGGATGACAATGCGTGCAGACTAAGCTTATTTTCCTCCTGTGAATGTTCCTTTGCATCGGAAGTTTCATCTTTTGTCTCTTCGATCCCTATCATATTTTCGTATTCTTTCTGATCATCAATTGCTCTCTCATTCTCTTTTTTCAATTCTTCTTTCATATTTACTATTGCCAATCCCGAACTTTCCAGGAGTTTATCGTAATAAGAAGAAATCTTATGAAAATTCACCACTGTGAACAAAATCAAAAAAGCAAGGCATGGCAAAATTTGCAGAATTTTTTGTTTCATTATCGGTTACCCATCACTTGTTCTTACTTAAATTTATTGTTAAATAAGCAGAATATTCATCTTTTCCAGCAAAAATTAAACAAACTGTTTAGTATAAAGGTTTGACACAGATCTGCTTGTATCGCAGAGCAAAACCGTAAAAATTTCTTTACGGAGCTTTGTTATCGTACTATAATAATGATACACAGGAGAAATAAAGGAGAATTTATGAAGAAGGGAAAAAACACCGGGAAAGATAAGGAAAAAGGGAAGGCAGTGGTGATTCCGACAGAGGAGGACAACCTTGTCATACATCAGGAGCAGAACAAAACGAAGAAATTCATAGACAGACATCTGTATCATTTGTTAAGCGGCATCTTTTTGGCTGGTTTTATTATCTTTGGCAGTATGTTTCTATATGAGTCAGTACTACAGCCCTATTTCTCAAGGAAAGCCATTGAAAAAACGAAGGAACTGTATCTGCCCGAAGCGATCACTGCGACTCCCACGCCTGTCACTGATATGGCTGAGGAGGATACACCGGTATACGCAAAGGACATCACCCGGGACGAGCAGGGGCGTCTGCTGCAATTTAGTGATTTACTCCGGGTCAATCCTGATGTTAAGGGCTGGATCAGTATCCCGGATTCCAATATAGATTATGTGGTAATGCAGACAGAGGATAAGGATCAGGAATATTATCTTCACCATAATATGTTCCGTCAGGATGATAAAGCCGGATGTCTCTTCCTTGATCAAAATGCCTCTGTGGAATACAACTCACAGAATCTTACGATTCATGGACATAATATGACCTCAACAAATAATATGTTTCATTATTTGATGAAATTTAAGGATTTGGATTATTATAAAGAACGGCCGGTATTCACCTTTGATACCTTGTTTCAGAAGGGACAATGGAAGATCTTCTCTGTCTTTTTTACCAACGGATCCTCTAAAAAAGAACCGGTCTTTGATTATACGAAGGCAAATTTTTCTGATTCCTCCGATTTTTTGAATTTTGTATATCAATTGAGAATACGTTCCATTTATAAGTTGGATACGGTGGATGTCAATGAGAAGGACCAGCTGCTGACCCTCTCCACCTGTACCTATGAGGTGAAAGATTATCGTTTGGTTATCGTCGCCCGTAAGGTGAGGGATGGCGAAGACCCCGCCGTAGCCGTTGACAGTGTAACAGAGAATCAGGAACCGTATTATCCTTATACCTGGTATTACAGGTTCGGAGGAAAAGCACCGGAACTTCCAGCTACCTTTGAGGAAGCGTTATCTCAGGGACAGGCCAAGTGGTATACACCTGTAGAATAGAGTATTACCGGTACCTTTGCTGTACCTTTCTCCCTATAAAACAGGAGAATCGCTAAACCGATACAGCGATTCTCCTGTTCTATTATTACTGCCAGTCTGTCGTTCGCACCTGACTTGTGAGGACTATAACCGGCTTTTAAAATCTTCATAACCAAATTTTTTAATTAACTGTAAACTGCCCGCTTCTTTTGTATCACCGGCCTTACCTTCCTGAAGCCAATAGATGGAAGGCAGATTAATTCCGTTAAAAGTATTGTTCTTCACCATACTATAAATGGCCATATCACAAAAGATTAGCCGGTCACCGGTCTTTAGCGGTTCAGGAAAAGAATAGTCTCCGATCACATCCCCTGCCAGACAGGTTGGGCCTCCCAGTCGATAGGTATAAGGTGCTTCCCCCGGTTTTAAGCTGCCGATGATGTTGGGTCGATACGGCATCTCCAGTACATCTGGCATGTGACATGCGGCGGAGGTATCCATAATCGCAATTTTCATTCCATTTTCCATCACTTCCAGAACACTGCTGACCAAAAATCCCGTATTTAATGCAATTGCCTCTCCCGGTTCCAGGTAAATATTCAGATCATAGGTCTTCTTCATATGATGAATGCAACTGATTAAGGTATTGATGTCATAATCCTCTCTGGTAATGTGATGTCCGCCGCCAAAATTAATCCATTTCATCTGTTTTAACCAGGGTGCGAATTTTTCTTCCACTACAGCCAGGGTTCTTTTCAACACATCGGAATTTTGTTCACACATGGTGTGAAAATGCAGCCCGTCTATTCCTGTAAGATCAGCACCGGAAAGTTTTGACAAGGTAATACCAAATCTGGAATTTGCAAAGCAGGGATTGTAAAGATCTGTTTCTATCTCTGAATACTCGGGATTAATCCGTAATCCGCAGGAGATCTTTTTTTCGCTTGCTATAATTTTATCCTTATATTTATCCCATTGCTCCAACGAGTTAAATACAATATGATCACAAAGAGAAAGGATCTCATCAAATTCGTCATCCCTGTAGGCAGGTGCAAAGATATGAACTTCTTTCCCCATCTCTTCCCGTCCAAGCCTTGCTTCAAACAGGGAACTGGCCGTAGTACCGCTTAAGTATTCGCCAATCAGCGAATATGTTGTATACATGGAGAAAGCCTTTTGCGCCAGTAAAATCTCACAGCCGGTCTGATCCATTACGGATTTTAACAGTTCCAGGTTTCTTCTTAGCAGCTGCTCCTCAACGACGTAGAAGGGAGTGGGTACGCTGGTATATTCTTTCTTCATTGAAACTCCATTTCTAACAAAAACACGAACCGGCAAGCCGTTTCCTTGTTATGAATCAGCTCTGATTACTCAACCATATCCGGCTGATCGCTTTCCTGCCATGGCAGGCCATATTGATTAAGGGCATCCATGAAGGGATCGGGATCGAACTCTTCCACATTATATACCCCAGGCTTTTTCCACTTCTTTGTAAGTACCATCATTGCGCCGATCATAGCAGGAACGCCAGTGGTATAGGAAATTGCCTGAGAGCCTACTTCTTTATAGCATTCTTCATGGTCACAAACATTATAAATATAATAGCGCTTCTCTTTTCCATCCTTTAATCCGGTATAGATGCAGCCGATATTGGTTTTTCCTTTGGTTCTCGGACCTAAGGAGGCCGGATCAGGAAGAACTGCCTTTAAGAACTGTAACGGAACGATCTTATGACCTTCATAGTCTATGGGTTCTATAGAGGTCATTCCAACGTTCTCTAAAACCCTCAGATGGGTCAGATAACGCTCGGAAAAGGTCATAAAGAAACGGATCTTCTTTACTCCCGGTATATTAATGGCAAGAGATTCCATTTCTTCGTGATGAAGAAGATACATATCTTTGTTACCAATTTCAGGAAAATTATAAACCCGTTTGATGGACAATGGCTCTGTCTCGATAAACGTTCCATTCTCAAAGTAGCTTCCGTTTGCGGTTATTTCACGAATATTAATTTCAGGATTAAAGTTGGTGGCAAAGGGATAACCATGATCGCCTGCATTGGCATCCAGAATATCAATGGTATGGATTTCATCAAATTCATGCTTTAGGGCATGTGCGGAAAACACACCTGTTACGCCCGGATCAAATCCACAGCCAAGTACGGCGGTAATCCCTGCCTGTTCGAATCTCTCTCTGTAAGCCCACTGCCATTTGTATTCAAATTTGGCCGTGTCCAGAGGCTCATAGTTTGCCGTATCCAGATAGTCCACCTTGGTAGCAAGGCAGGCATCCATAATTGTAAGATCCTGATAAGGAAGTGCTACGTTGATTACAATATCCGGCTTTACCTGTTCAATTAAAGCAATTAACGCATCTGTATTGTCTGCATCAACCTGAGCGGTCGTAATCTTAGTCTTACCGCTCTGTAATTTTTCCTTCAGAGCATCACACTTGGAAACGGTACGACTCGCAATACAAATCTCCTCAAAAACCTCCGGATTTTGAACACACTTATGAACAACAACACTTGCGACGCCACCTGCGCCGATAATTAAAGCTTTTCCCATTTTAAATTCCTCCTTATCTTAATTGGGGGAAAGTGTCTGCCAAGCAAACATTTCCTGGTTTTATGTCAACGTTCGAACACATTCCTGGTTTCAAACGTCTGCCTCATTTACGATGATTGTCTGTTATGAACGATAGGAACGATTTATGATACCGAAGTATGCTATCTTATTATGTTGGCGGTTACTTTACATCTTCCAACAGTCCCAATACATAATTCGGAAGCGCAAAAGCTCCTCTGTGAAGCCTTGTATTATAATACTTTGTCCTTAACCCAAGCGCATTCCACCGGGCTTCTTCCAGATCATGAACCGGATGTTTGGTTTTAGACGCATAGCCAAACAACCAATGCCCTGACGGATAAGTGGGAATATGGGCCTGATATACCTTCGTGATGGGAAAGGTCTCCATAATGCGCTGATGTGCCCGTTTCATGGCATCAATATAAGGCTTATAATAAGTGCTTTCATGCTGATTGACCAGGATACCGTTCTCATTCAATGCATGATAGCAGTTCCCGTAAAATTCTTTCGTAAATAATCCTTCTCCCGGTCCAAAAGGGTCCGTGGAGTCAACAATTATCAGATCATATTCATCAGATTTTCGCCTGACAAATTTTAATCCGTCCTCGAAATAGATGTGTACTCTGGGATCATCCAGTTTACAGGCTGTCTGAGGCAGATATTCCTTGCAGACATCAACAACCATGGAATCAATCTCAACCATATCAATGTGCCGGATAGAATCATATCGGCATAGTTCTCTTATAGTTCCGCCGTCTCCGGCACCGATTACCAGTACCTTTTTGATTCCTAAATTGGTTGCCATGGGAACATGAACAATCATATCATGGTATATAAATTCATCCTTTTCCGTTACCATCAGGCAACCATCCAAAGTAAGAATACGACCGAATTCTTCTGAATCCAATACCGCAATATGTTGAAAATCACTTTGTTTCCCGATGAGCTGCTCCTTTACCTTCAAAGAAAATCTCACATAATCAGAATGATGTTCTGTATACCATAACTCCATGTAAATCACCGGCCTTTCTCTGCTTTGTATGCTATAAAAAACGGGAATTAATTCGTTCTACAATTGTCTACTACGTTAATGTGCTCCACTTTCATATCCTGGGGCCCTGTAAGTGAGCTCCCCTTCTCTTTTGCATAAATGATATAGTCGATGATGTCCCCGGTGATTCGTTCGCCCGGTGCAAGTATGGGAATTCCCGGGGGATAGCACATGACAAATTCTCCTGCGATATGACCGATTGCATCCCTTAATAAAACAGATCTCTTACAGCTGTAGAATGCTTTCTGCGGCGTTACGACCACATCAGGATTGATGTATTCATGATTTAACATACCTACTTTATCTTTTGAGTATCTTCGCTTGATTTCTGACAATGCTGAAATCAGACGCTCTATTTCAAAGGCACGGTCTCCGGCGGAGACGATGGCAAGAATATTGCCAATATCCCCGAACTCAATCTGGATATCATACTCGTCCCGTAACAGATCATAAACTTCTACACCTGCCAGTCCAATCTCTGCCGTATGGACGGATAATTTCGTCCGGTCAAAATCAAAAATGGTATCACCATTCTTTAATTCGCTGGAGAAGGCATAATAACCGCCTAATTTATTAATCTCTTTTCTTGCATATTCAGACAATTCCAATGTCTTTGCAACGATTCCCTTCCCTTCAAGCACCATGCGCTTTCTTGCAAGATCAAGGGACGACATCAACAGATAGGAGCTGCTGGTGGTCTGGGTCAGATTGATTACCTGTCTGACATATCCGGCCTCCACATCTTTGGAACATAGCAAAAAGGAACTTTGGGTTAAAGAGCCTCCTGTCTTATGCATACTTACAGCAGACAGATCGGCACCGGCTCCCATGGCATTGTCAGGCAGATTCTCACCAAAATAAAAATGTGCCCCATGAGCCTCATCCACCAATACTTTCATTCCGCGTTCATGTGCAATGCGGACAATCTCCTTTAGATCAGAACAAATACCATAATAGGTGGGATTATTAACAAAAATTGCTTTGGCATCCGGGTGCTCTTTCATGGCATCCAGAATATCTGTCACCGACATCCCCAACGGAATTCCCAGCGTATGGTTTACTCCCGGATTAACATAGACCGGTACCGCACCGCAAATTACCATAGAATTGATAGCACTACGGTGAACATTTCTTGGCATAATAATCTTGTCCCCTGCCTTGCAGGTGGACATAATCATAGCCTGAACCGCACCGGTTGTACCATTTACCATAAAAAAAGCCGCGTCTGCACCAAACGCTTCTGCGGCCAGTTCTTCTGCAGCTTTAATAACTGAAACCGGATGGATCAGATTATCCAGTGGTTTCATTGAGTTTACATCAAGTTTTAAACATTCGGCGCCCAGGAATTCGGTTAGCTCAGGATTTCCTCTTCCTCCCTTATGACCGGGCACATCAAAATGAACCACACGATCCAACTTATGCTGTAACAGTGCTTCGTGTAAGGGTGAATTCTTCTGTGTGTATTCCATATTAATCCTCCATGCTGCCAATGCCCGCGAATTTGGGCATCAGCACAAATTTGCCGTGTGAATTAGTTCTTCATAATTCACACTACATCCTCCCTCTAGTAAATGTTCATGCCGCTGAAAATCTCAATCATTTCCTTGCGTAAACTATTGGTGATATCCAGTCTCTGTTTCGGAGGCAATTCATATACATCCTTGTTAAAGAGATAATTTTGCAATTCGATCTCTTTGATCAGCATTTTGGTATGAAAGATATTGGATTGATAAACGTTAACATCAATTGCATCATATCTGGTCAGTGTTACATCATCAATATAATCCTGAATGGAGGTAATATCATGATCAATAAAATATTTCATGCCATGCAAATCCCTGGTAAAGCCTCTGACCCTGTAATCGATGGTAATAATATCGGAGTCGAAACTTCCGATTAAATAGTCCAGGGCATTCAAAGGAGAAATCTCACCACAAGTGGAGACATCGATATCCACACGGAAGGTGGAGATGGAATTATCCGGATGGTGCTCGGGAAAGGTATGCACGGTAACATGGCTCTTATCCAGATGAGCATGAACGGTATCTCTCTGGGATGATCTGTATTTCCCCTGGTTACAGGATTCATCAATGTGATCTGCATTCAGGGATCCCTCGGCAATCAGTATATTAACAGAGGCACCTTGTGGATCATAATCCTGTTTTGATATATTTAGAACATGTGCACCGATCATCTCGGTAACATCAACTAATATTTTCGTTAATCTCTCTGAATTATATTGTTCATCAATATAGGCGATATAATCTTTTTGCTCTCTCTCACTCTTTGCATAGCATATATCATAAATGTTAAAGCTAAGTGTTTTCGTGAGGTTGTTAAAACCGTAAAGAGTAAGCTTTGTATCCACCCTAACATCACAACCTTTCCATTTAAAGTATTACTGTTCTTTCACTAAAATACTCATTCCAAATCATAAAATCTCTTTGCTCTTCCTAATTAAGACGGAGTTTTCTATGTACTTTCAATTCCCAGTGAACCATTAACAGCATTGATTATTATACAAAAATGTCATCCAACATGCAAGCATTTTTTTTAATATATGTAAACCATAAGTTTAGTATTGGTGTTATTTATGAGCTTTTTTTGGCTAAAACACATAATCCTCCAATTGTTCCGAAATTAACAATTGGAGGATTGATTAATCTAATATGATATGATTTGTATTAAATATCCAGTTTTAATTGTGCCTCTTCTTCTGCCTCCAGCTTAAAGTCGTCAATTTTATCCGGATTTAATATAGGCAGGGAATCCAGAGAATTCAGCCCGAAACATCTCAGGAACTCTTCTGTTGTACCGAATAAGATGGGTCTTCCCGGTGCGTCCAATCGCCCCATCTCGCAAATCAGATTATATTCTACCAGCTTATTTACTGCATGATCCGACTTTACGCCACGAATCGCTTCGATCTGAAGCTTGGTAATAGGCTGCTTATAGGCGATGATGGATAACGTCTCCAATAGCACCTCAGTTAATATATGCTTCTTCGGTATATGGGTTATTTTTATAACTGCTTCATAAAGGGATGGCTTGGTGCAAAGCTGAAATGCTCCGTCCAGCTCAATGATATGGATACCCCGCTCGTCCCTTTCATATTCATCCATCATATGATGTATTACTTTTCGGGTGGTTTCTTCATCATGCTCCACAGCCCCGGCAAGCCGTTCCAATTCCACTGCCTCCCCCATGGTAAAAAGGATTGCTTCAATTTGTGCTTCCAAAAGCTTAATCTCCACTAAAATCCGACCTCCTCCATTTGTATAACATCTGTTGCCAGATAGGTAATATGAATATCGTCAAATACAAGCTCCTGCTCTATACGAATTCTTCCGATTTTGATCAGTTCCAGAATTCCCAGAAAGGTGACGATCAAATCCATTTTACTATGAGATACTTCCAACAGATTTGTAAAACGAAAGGTTTTATGCAGCAGACCATACTCCTGAATCTGGATCAGTTTTGCTGACAGATTAATTTCTTCCCTCTCAATTTTGCCAAATTTACTGCGAATGGGGTCAATCTTATCTGCCTGCTTCTTGACAATGGACTTAAAAATCTCATGAAGTCTTGACAAAGTCAGATCCCCCAGCAAATCCTTCGCATGAATCTCTTCTCTGAAATCAGAGATTTCAGGTGGTATGGTTGGTGGCTTAAACAGGACTCTGGCCGCATCTGTCTGCTTGTCCTTTAATTCTTCCGAGATATATTTATACATTTTATATTCCAGTAAGCGTTTCACCAGCTCTTCTCTCGGATCCATCGCTTCCTCATCTTGTTCTTCTTCTATCGGAAGAAGCATCTTGGACTTTATATTAATTAAAGTTGCTGCCATGACAAGAAATTCACTCATAATTTCCAGGTTCTTGGTCTGCATCAGCTTAATATATTCCAGATACTGTTCTGTGATTTCAACAATCGGGATATCATAAATATTTATTTTACTTTTATCAATCAGATGAAGCAATAGATCCAGCGGACCTTCATATGCCTCCAGTTTGACAGGAATACTCATGGCGTATTATCCTTTCTCATATCGTCTCATTCTTTGCCAAACATATAAAATACCTAACAGGACTACTCCAGACGGATATAAACCAGCTCAGGGATATTAAATAGCCGGGGCATATAAGAATGGGTACCCAGCCCACGGGAAACAATCATCTGTCTTCCCTCCTGCCGAAAGCACCCTGCATCGTATTTGGGGAAAAACCGGGCCTGGGGGGAAAGCACTCCGCCAAGGAAAGGAAGCCTGACAAGTCCTCCGTGGAGATGACCTGCAATTGTTAAATCCGCTCCCCAGTCTAAATATTCCTTAAAATATAAAGGATGATGAACAATCAGGATTTGATAGTTGTGATCCTTTCTTTTCCCTATAAGGGATTCCATATAGTCCGCTTCCATCGTTACAAGTTCACCACGCTCATAGAACCTTTTATCCAGCGCAGCGCCTGTAATGTGAAGGGTTTTTCCTTTTACCTGAAGGGTAACTGTTTGATTTATCAAAAACTTAACGCCAAGATCAGATAATTTCTGCTTGTATTCTATCCATGTAGTATATAAATTTTGTGAATCAATTGCTGCCTTATCATCCCTTTTCAGAACCTTCATTTGATCAAACTTTTGTTCATGATTTCCGTAAGCATAATAGATGGGATATCTTTTTGCCAGAGCTTCCATGATAGAATATGCATTGCTTGGAATACTGACTTTATTTTTTGTAATAATATCACCTGCGACAATAATAAAATCCGGACCCAACTGATCAATTCTTTGTATCAGTTTTTGATTTTGTTTTCCAAAGGTATGATTATGAAGATCCGAAAGAACAACAAAGGAAACAGGGGCAGGTAACTTCTCTTTGGCAGACGCAGAGACAAAATATTTTGATGTCATCAGAAGCTTCTGCTCAATCAGCGACCACAACAGGCAAACTGCTATTAGTATAATTAAGATCATTTCTGCTCCTCCCGGTATCAGACCTTATCATTTATGAAATAATCTCATCCAGCCGATCAATACCTATTATAATATACTAGGTCGATAATGATGTGTCAATAAGCTACCTGGTCACACCGGAATAAATTATGAAAAATATTTGAAAAAATTGGTAAATGCCAATAAAAACAGCCGAATCTTCCAAATGAAATAGACTTTAGGTCCAAACGAAACAGTTAGAAAGGACAGCTGTGAAAAGGAAGGGGGAAGCTATGAAAAAGCCTCCCGGATATGCATCTCATACATAATTCGAATACACGAGCTTATGTGAGGCATATACAAGAGGCTATCTGTTTATCCATATAAATTTATGTGTAAGTTCTTCAGGTCGTTGGCGCCAGGCCCATGAAGTATCGTTTCAA
This sequence comes from Bacillota bacterium, assembly GCA_023439505.1. GTDB lineage: Bacteria > Bacillota > Clostridia > Lachnospirales > Lachnospiraceae > Mobilitalea. The sequence continues at coordinate 103,466 of JAEXNR010000007.1, read as the reverse complement.
TACCTTCACAAAGCAATCCTTAAATTTCGCCTGATCCACTGCTTCAGAAGCCACAACATCGATACTTCCAATTTTCTTGTCATTGAGATAGTATACAATTTCCCCGATTTTATCATTTCGTGCAACGGGAGCAGGAACTTCTTCAAAAAGAACCACTTCCTTTCGAATGTCCGCAGGTGAAACACCTTTTGTACAAAGATAAGAGAAGGTTGTGCCAACGTTACCGGCAACGTTATCCTTTACCCCTTTTTTTACTTTTACAGGTGTTAGAGCAGTATCCGTGTTACTGTCCTTAAATATACCAAAGTTTGCAAAACCGTAATTTAATAGTTTGGCAGCCTCCCCAAATCGTGTCTTTGGATCCGGTGCTGCCATGATTACCGCAATCAGATCCATTCCGTTTCTTGTGGCAGTTGCAGACAGACAATACTTTGCAAGACTGGTGGAACCGGTTTTTAGTCCTGTAATACCATTATAGGATTTAATCAGTTTATTGGTATTTGTCAGCCCGAATTCTGTCTGACCTTTTTTCGTCGTGTGTACAAAAGTATCCATCCAAACTGTGGAATAATTACTGATCTGCGGATGCTTTGTAATCAGCTCCCGTGACATCAGGGAGATATCATAGGCTGTTGTATAGTGGTCATCGACATCCAGGCCACAGCAATTAACAAAATGCGTATTGTTCATTCCCAATTCTTTTGCTCTTTGATTCATTCTTGCAACAAATTCTTCCTCAGAACCTGCAATGTATTCGGCCATTGCAACCGAAGCATCATTGGCACTGGCAATACAGATACATTTTAACATGGTATCCACATCCTGCGTTTCGTTTGGTTCCAGAAAGACCTGGGATCCTCCCATGGAAGCGGCATGTTCACTGACGCTGACCTGATCCGTCAATTTGATTTTTCCGGAATCAAGTGCTTCAAAGATCAACAACAGGGTCATAACCTTTGTAACACTTGCTGGTTTGAGTTTATCGTCCTTATTTTTCTCGTAAATTACAGTACCCGTCGATCCCTCAATCAATACCGCCGAAGGAGAAGTCAACTCCAATTGAGCCTCTGTCGCGGCAGTTACCATGATGGATCCCCCGGGATCCGGAAGAGGAATGTCCGATTTTGCCTCAATCACTTCAGGAAATATAAAAAGAAAAACCATGGTACATACTACAAAGATAGTAACTAATTTTTTCATACATACTCCATAAAAAAGTATTATTACTATTTTAATCCATGCCTTAGATTTTTAGACCAACCTAAGAAGAAATTTGTCTTAGAAATTATTTTACAAGCACACTACACTTAAGTGTCCTGCCTTTTACTTTTACAGTAATTGTACAACGTCCCTTTCCTTTGGACTTTACTTTACCGAACGCGTTTACAGTAGCTACATTTGGATTACTGCTTTTAAAGGAAGCTAAGGCGGTGACACCCCTTATGTCCAGATCATAGGTCGCTCCTTTTTGCAGTACCAGATCGGATTTATTTAGATCAATTACTCTGACGAGACATTTTAATTCCTTCTTGCCCGTCTTAGCGATAATGATAGCTTTTCCCGTCCGATAGGCTCGGATTTTGCCGTTGAAACTTACCCCTGCCACCCTGAAATTCGTGGAGGAATAGGTAACACGGACATTGATTCCAAAGACGGATAATTTATATTCCTCCCCTTTGACTAATATAAGATTTTTTTTATTTAAATGGCGTGAAAAGGGTAGATCCGGATAATCTCTAAAATATAGTGAAGTATTCGTGATCACAAATCGTAACATCATAACTGTGATAATTGCCACCAGAATAATTTTTAATAGATTACCACCAAATAAATCCTTGTTATTACCACATTTCTTACTCATACAGCCTCTCTCCCATAAAATGATGGCCTCTTGGTTAAGTGTATGAGGAAACTAACCGAATATTGAATAAGAATTTTCTTCAAATAAAAGAATGATATCATTCGAATCAATTCATTTCGCTTTGCATAGTGACTCCATCACTGGTAATAACCGCATAGATATAAGGCTTTTTCAGTGACTTTTCGCTGCTGATTTGGTAAGCAGCGAAAAGTCTTTCCTTCGCCTCACGCAGCTTGTCGGGATGATTGGCCAATAAGGTTGCTAGTACTTCTCCCGCTTGTACCGTATCGCCAATTTTCTTGTGGATTTGAATTCCCACACTTAAATCAATGACACTATCCTTGGTCTCTCTTCCACCACCTAAAAGCAAGGAAGCCATTCCTACTTCCTCCGTATTAATCTCGGTCAGATAACCGGAAGTTTTAGCAGTGATCACATCCGTAAGGGAAGCACCCGGAAATAAGGTGGTATCATATATGGCATCGCTGTTTCCTCCCTGTCCCCTGATAAATTCTGCAAATTTATCAAGTGCCCGATGGTCTCTGATGGTCTCTTCCAGTAACCTTCTTGCTTCAGCCACAGAATCGGCTTTTCCTGCACCGAATACCATAAAGGAAGCCAGTGTCAGGCTCACTTCAAGTAAATCCTTTGGTCCGTCTCCCTTCAGTGTCTGTATTGCTTCAATAATTTCAAGAGAATTGCCCACCATATTTCCCAGGGGCTGATTCATATCGGTAATCACCGCAAACGTCTTCTTACCGGCGATGGTACCAATCTGAACCATCTCCTTTGCAAGTGCGATGGAATCCTCCAGACGCTTCATGAATGCGCCACTGCCTGTCTTCACATCCAATACAATTACATCGGAACCTGCTGCAAGCTTTTTACTCATAATACTGCTGGCAATCAGGGATATATTATCCACTGTCGCTGTTACGTCACGCAGCGCGTATATTTTTTTATCCGCCGGGGCAAGATTTGCTGTCTGCCCGACAATTGCCATTTTAATCCGATTCACATTATCAATAAACTGCTCGGCAGAGAGTGTTGTGGAAAACCCGGGAAAGCTCTCTAATTTATCGATGGTTCCTCCGGTATGTCCGAGTCCTCTGCCGGACATCTTGGCCATAGGAATGCCAAGGGCTGCTACCATAGGTCCGAGTACAAGAGATGTTTTATCTCCCACACCTCCGGTACTGTGTTTATCCACCTTAATCCCTTGAATCCCGGAAAGATCCAATAAATCGCCGCTGTGTGCCATGGCGATGGTTAGTGCTGCCGTTTCCTCATGATCCATACCATTTAAGCAGATTGCCATCAGGAATGCAGACATTTGATAGTCAGGAATCTCTCCCCCTGTAAAGCCGTTTACCAAATACCGAATTTCTGCTTCTGTCAATTTCTCATTATTTTTCTTTTTCTTGATTAAATCATACATTTGCATCTGAATTCACCTCATCCTACCTATAACTACCACGACAAGTGAAGGAGCTGGCCGTTTCATCCTGATCCATACTCACGAGTCCATATCATATTTTTATTATATACCATTGTTGCGATAAAATATATCATTATTTACCTTTATAGCGATTACCTCATTGACGGATTCTAAAAAAAGGGATAAAATAAATCAATTAAATTAAAGGGAGATGTAAAATAATGAGTTTTAAATTTATAAAGGAAGTAATCTCTCCGGAGGAGCTTGTGAAAGCGTATCCAATGCCTGCAAGGGATGTTCTTAATAAGAAAGATCGGGATAAACAGATTAAAGACGTATTAACAGGGAGTTCCAGCAAATTTCTTGTAATCATCGGACCATGCTCCGCGGATAATGAGGATGCTGTTTGTGATTATATTTCCAGATTAGCAAAGGTTCAGGAAAAGGTGGAGGATAAGATCTTAATAATTCCCCGTATTTATACCAATAAGCCCAGAACGACTGGAGAAGGCTATAAAGGGATCGTTCATCAGCCTGATCCGGAGAAGGAGCCTGATTTGCAGGAAGGGCTGATAGCTATGCGTAAGATGCACCTTCGTGCCATTGCAGAAAGCGGATTAACTGCTGCGGACGAGATGCTGTATCCGGAAAACTGGCCTTATGTTGAGGACATCCTCTCTTATGTTGCGGTAGGGGCTCGTTCTGTTGAAGATCAGCAGCACCGGCTTACCATCAGCGGTATGGATGTACCCGCCGGAATGAAGAATCCCACCAGTGGTGACTATTCGGTTATGCTCAACTCTGTCGTTGCAGCTCAGGCAAGTCATACCTTCTTATATCGTAAATGGGAAGTGGAGACCTCCGGAAATCCCCTGGCTCATACCATATTAAGAGGAGCGGTGAATAAGCACGGTCAATCCATACCCAACTACCACTACGAGGATTTAATTCGTCTGGTGGCCATGTACGGAGAAAGAGATTTACAAAATCCAGCAGCGATAATTGATGCCAATCATGCCAATTCCAATAAATTATTCAAAGAACAGACTCGTATTGTGAAAGAAGTACTCCACAGCCGTAAGCTCTCCCCAGATATTGCAAACCTTGTTAAGGGTGTGATGATAGAAAGCTATATTGAAGGCGGAAGTCAGAAGGTTCATGAACATGTATATGGCAAATCCATCACGGATCCCTGTCTCGGCTGGGAAGATTCAGAAAGATTGATCTATACCATTGCTGATAATATATAGTCTCACATTCCTTCTATTGATATAGTTCTGAAAAAATCCAGTTCTATTATATTATACGTAATCACTACGGCGACCGTTTCCCTGATCAGGGTAACGGTCGCCGCTGTTATTGTGTTATTCAATTCCTGTCCATATTTCAAGCCCTGGGATGGGAGTGCTGATACACTTCTCTGCTGTTTTTATGATTTTGCGGTAGATACAGCTGTGTGGTGGAGATATCGGAATGACCCAGAAATTCCTGTACACTGCTCAAATCAGCACCATTCTCCAGTAAATGAGTGGCAAAGGAATGCCGTATCATATTGGGATTAATGTCTCTAAGTCCGATAGCATTCGCATAGGTTTTTAAGATCTTCCACAAGCCCTGTCTGCTTAATTGCTCCCCGGAAGGGTTTAAGAATACTATATCATTCTTTTTATTTTCTTTTTGAAAGGCCTCATCTCTGACCGACAGATAATTCATTAAGGCTTCGTGAGCACTCTTGCCATAAGGAATAACCCTCTCACGCTTAAGGCCGCAGGTGATAAATCTGCCTTTCAGGTTAACATCCTCCACCTTAAGAGAAATCAGTTCCGAGACTTTGATCCCTGTAGCATAAATTAATTCCAGAATTGCTTTGTCTCTGATTCCTTTTCTGGTCATAATATCAGGTGATTGCAAAAGCTGCTCAATTCGATTTGATTCTAAAACCTGTGGTGATTTCTTCGTAACTTTTGGCGATTTAATACGTTCGGAGGGATCGCCGCCAATCTTCCCCTGCTTCAACAAATACAACAAAAACGCTTTCATGGAAGCAATATTACGAGAAACGGAGGCAGGAGAAAATCCTTCCTTCTCTAAAGATAAAATATAGGAGTTTAAACTTGTTTCGCTGATTTTCGTAATGGAACTGATCTCTTGTTTTTCAAGATACTGGCAGAGTCTGCGTAGGTCATTCTGATAAGCCTGCAAGGTGTTTCTGGTAGCATTTTTAACTTCCCGTAGATATGTAAGGAAATCCATCATATATTCTTCCATCTCCAACCTCCTATTTACCATTCCTATTGTGAATGAAGCAACAATTGTGATAAAACTGATCTATATGAATAAACCAAGTGTTTTTTTAAGTAAAAAGGCACCGGCATATGCTTCCAGAAAGCTTCCGATCAATAAAAGGAATGCCAGCAATAATATAATAATGAAATGGGCTTTCAATAAACCTGTCAAACTACTGATGCGATTTCTATTCTCATGATAAATTGCTCTGCAAAGATAATATCCTTTGTATAAACAAACCAAAGCCACAGGAAGATAAAACAGACCATGGGGAAAGTTATAAACCAATACCAGCAGAATACCTTTCGCACCATACTGCATTGTAACAGCGGAAATAAAAAAACCGGTGACAAATCCAAAGGATACGATCTTAAAGGCCATATAGGGAATACCCAGTATGGTAATACACAAAAGCCAGAAGATAAAAAATTCCTTTAAGTTATTAATTAAAATATATAGGAAAAGTCCAAAATAATCAACTGTTCCGGATGAAATATCCGGAAAAACACTTTTTTGATAATCAATCAGCTGATTGGCATAGGAATCTTTCAAAATATTAGCAAATAAAATACCGGTAAACAACCCGATAATTAATATTATAACCGCTATTTGAATTGCGCTGAGCCGTTTCAGCTGTAATTTGATATGCTTCATAGCTGCTCCATTCTTAATGTCTTTCATTTATCATATTATATTGCATCATATGATAATAAAATAAAAATAGAACAAGCCAATCATATCTACAACCCCAACTTTGCTTTATAGGCCAGAATTGCCGCGATGGTCTTAGCATCCTCAATGGTACCGTCTAAAATCATCTTTGTTAATTCTTCCACAGAATAACGTTCCACCGTGACAAATTCATCTTCATCCAGATGCTGTCTGGTTGGCGTTAAATCCTTTGTATAGTAGATGCAGATCTTTTCATTACTGAAAGCAACCGTTGTATAGAGATCAATCAGATGATGCACCTCACCTGCACGATAACCAGTCTCTTCCTCACACTCTCTGATAGCACAGGAGCGGTTATCTTCCCCCTGATTTAATCCTCCTGCAGGAATTTCTATGGTAGCTCGATCAATGGCGTTCCGGTATTGACGGACCATAAGGATCTTACCATCCGGATCAACCGGAACCATGGCCGAAGCGCCTTTATGACCAACAAAATCAAAGATGGCCTGCTTGCTGCCGTTAATTTCAATGGTGTCATTATAAAAATCAATGATATGACCTTTTTGTACTAAATCCCGCTTAATGCGCTTATATTGGTCCATGATACACCTCGTATTTCTATAATTTCATTCAAGCTATTATTTCTTATTGCTTAATGCCACCGCTTTTTCATAACATGCATCAGATGCTTTCATAATGGCATTTCTAAATCCATACTCCTCCAAGGCTTTCACAGCCGCAATGGTGGTGCCACCGGGAGAACAAACGTTATCCTTTAATTTACCCGGGTGATCCCCTGTTTCAAGAACCATTGCTGCAGAACCAAGTACTGTCTGGGCTGCCAGGGTATACGCTTTATCTCTTGGAATACCGTAGCTTACAACACTGTCCGCCAAAGCTTCAATAAACATATAGACATAGGCCGGAGAGCTTCCGCTAGCGCAGATTACAGCATTGATCATATTCTCGTCAAATACTTCAAATTTACCGCAAGCTCCAAAAAAGCGCTCTACTTCAGTTTTTTCATCAGGAGTGAAAGCGGCATCGGAATAACATATCCCTGTCATACCCTGGGAAACCATGGCTGGAGTATTGGGCATCGCTCTTACAATCCTGGCTGCTTCCCCAATTCCTGTTTTGATTGCATCAATGGTGATGCCTGCTGCGATAGAAATTACCACATGATCCGTTGTAACGTAGTTCTTAATTCCAGCCATGACTCCGCCAAAATATTGCGGCTTGATCGCAAGTACCAGATATTTACATTGCTCTGCTACAGAACAATTATCTTCAGCATACGAAACACCGGTCTCTTCCATAATGAACTGACAACGCTTCAAAGAGGCGTCCGTGTAGATCACTTCCTCTTTACCAAACGTCTGAATTGCAGCTTTTAACAAAGGGTATCCCATATTTCCCACACCAATCATACCAAATAACGCCATATTTCATCCTTCTTTCTTAAAATAAGTTCACTTCTGTCAATAACATTTAACGTTAGCTATTACCAATGAGTTATCTCGTTCCTTGTCTTTTGTATTCTTGTCCCGGATTTAATAGAAGCATTCCGTTCGGGGATGGATTGTTCATCGGTTAAGATCAGAAAAATATTATTGATATTCTATCATAAAATAAAAAAAATAGGTAGTGTTTTTGCGAAAATCCGAAAAACACTACCTGAATGAGTGTTACTTTTCACTTCCCACATCATAATAAGACACAATGAATGTGATAAATGGTGACCAGTAACGAATCATGTACTATGTTATATTATGCAAGACCGTTAAGAAAGGCTTCGATACGATCAAGACCCTTTTGAATCTGTTCAATCGAGATGGCATAGGATAAGCGAATATGGTCGGAAAATCCGAAATCATCACATGCTATTACTGCAACGTTATAATCCTCAATCAGAATTTTTGCCAGATTGCTTACATCCCCTACCTTAGCCCCCTTATACGCCATGTCCAGTGTTTTGCTGATATCAACAAACATATAAAATGCACCCTGAGGCTTTAAGCAAGAGATTAAGTTCATGCCGGTAACTCTATCGAACATGTAATCTCTTCTCTTTTGAAATTCTGCATGCATAATGGATACAGAATCCTGCGGTCCAACAAGTGCTTCATAAGCAGCCTTCTGAGCAATTGAGTTCGGGTTGGAGGTTTGATGACTTTGTACACTACCCATCAATTTTGCAATCTCCTTTGAAGAACCGGTATAACCAATTCTCCATCCTGTCATGGAATAACTTTTCGCCACACCACTGCAGGTGATGGTACGTTTGTAAATTTCTTCATTCAGGGAAGCAATACTGACTGCCTTTTCACTTCCGTAGATCAAATGTTCATACATCTCATCCGCAACCACATAAAAGTCACGTCTTACCGCAACTTCTGCGATGGCCTCCAATTCCTCTCTTGTGTAAATCATACCGGAGGGATTGCTTGGGGAATTTAACACAATTGCTTTTGTCTTATCCGTACAGGCTGCTTCAATCTGGGCAGCGGTTACCTTATAATTCTGCTCTTTTGCCGCTTTAATAAATACCGGGATACCATCTGCGAGCTTAATGATTTCAGGATAACTTAACCAATAAGGAGCGGGTATGATTACTTCATCTCCAGGATTACAAATCGCCTGAAAGATATTTGTTAAGGAGTGTTTTCCTCCATTGCTGACAACGATCTGACCAGGCTCATAGGCAATATTGTTAAATTCCTGAAATTTCTTACAAATTGCTTTTCTAAGTTCCAGAGTACCTTCCGCAGGCGTGTATTTGGTGAATCCATCATGAATTGCTTTAATTGCAGCTTCACAAATATTATCAGGAGTATTAAAATCAGGTTCTCCTGCACCAAAACCGACAACATCGATTCCCTTCTCTTTTAATTCCTTTGCCTTGGCAGTAATTGCCAAAGTTGAAGAAGGTTTTACCCCCTGAGCTTTTTTTGATAATGTTAATGACATTATTTGCACCGTCCTTAATCTACATTTTATGCTTGCCTGAAATTTCTTTAACATTGTAATATAAATATTTTATAAATGCAATAAAAAAAGCAAATATTTTTTTGTGGGACTGTCATTTGTCCGCCACAGAAATACTTTCGTGAATAATGGCACATAAAAAAAACATTTTTACTATGATCAGTTATCGTAAGTACCTGAACAATGGTGATACGATGACAGAAAAAGTAATATCATGTATCGGAATTATTGAGTCCAGTTCGGGCTTACCTGCTTTTCACTGATATAAAAAAAGAGAGTGTATAACAAATGTTTCCACTTGTCATACACTCTTTTTTATTTTGCATAATCAATTACTCTTGATTCTCTAATAACATTAACTTTAATTTGTCCAGGATATTCTAATTCGTCTTCAATTTTCTTTGATAAGTCACGTGCAAGCAATACCATATCGGAATCGCTGATCTGTTCGGGTATAACCATAACTCTGACTTCCCTGCCAGCTTGAATGGCAAATGACTTGTCTACCCCCTTAAAGCCATTGGTAATATCTTCAAGTTGTTTTAGTCTGTTGGTATATGTTTCTAAAGTTTCGCGTCTTGCACCGGGTCTTGCTGCTGAAATTGTATCAGCCGCCTGTACGATACATGCAATCAGTGATTGGAATTCTGTATCCCCATGATGAGCCTCAACTGAATTGATCACAATCGGTGATTCCTTATATTTTCTACATAAGTCCACACCAATCTGTACATGGGTTCCCTCCATCTCATGATCCACCGATTTACCGATGTCATGTAATAATCCGGCACGTTTCGCAAGTCTAACATCCACTCCGATTTCTCCTGCCAGAAGTCCAGATAAAATAGCCACTTCGATGGAATGCTTTAAAGCATTCTGTCCATAACTTGTCCTAAATCTCATCTTGCCGAGAAGCTTAATCAGTTCAGGGTGAATTCCATGAACTCCTACCTCTAATGAAGCAGCTTCTCCTGCTTCCCTAATCATAACTTCTACTTCTTTTTGCGCTTTTTCTACCATCTCTTCAATCCGGGCAGGATGAATTCTGCCGTCTACAATCAGTTTCTCAAGGGCAATTCTTGCCACTTCCCTTCTGATTGGATCAAATGCTGATAAAATAACTGCTTCCGGAGTATCATCAATAATTAAATCGACGCCGGTCATGGTTTCAAGTGTCCGAATATTACGACCCTCTCTACCGATGATTCTTCCCTTCATTTCGTCATTAGGAAGCTGAACAACTGAAATTGTTGTCTCAGCAACATGATCTGCGGCACACCTTTGAATGGCTGTAACCACATAATCCTTTGCTTTCTTATCCGCTTCTTCTTTCGCTTTACTTTCCAGGTCTTTAATGAGCATTGCGGTTTCATGTTTTACTTCTTCTTCAACAGTCTTTAACAGATATTCCTCAGCTTGTTCGGAGGTTAATCCGGAAATTTTTTCCAGTTCCTGCAATTGTCTTTCGTGGAACTCTTCCACTTCCTGCTTGACTTTATCAAGCTCGGATTCCTTTGCAGAAAGTCTGGCGTCCTTCTTTTCCAGTGCTTCGGTTTTTCTATCTAAAGTTTCTTCTTTAGTTAGAACACGCTTTTCATAACGTTGTAACTCTGCTCTTCGTTCCTTAGTTTCTCGCTCGAATTCATTCTTTGATTTCAAAGATTCTTCTTTTGCTTCGAGTAAGGCCTCTCGCTTCTTAGTTTCAGCTGTTTTTAAAGCTTCATCTATGATCTCTCTTGCCTTTTCATCTGCACTGCCTACTTTCGCTTCATATACTTTGATGCGATAAGCAATAGCAAATTTCCATACAAGAATAGCTACAATTACCAAGGTAATAACAAATGCAATGATAATACCAACAATTTGTAAAGCCTCTTTTGGCACAGGAGCACCTCCTTATTTAGTTTTCATTGTACAATACAGTAAATTATTTATAAATTTTAGGTAAAAAAATAAATTTCAAATAGTAACTGTATAGAATAATACAACATATAAATTTTATACTGTTTTTACTAATATGTCAAGTATACGAACAAATAATTTATCTAATATGACAAAATATAGTGTCCATTACTGGATATTACTGCATTCATTTCTAAATATAGCGCTAAATATACTGATAACATCAGGTTATTTCACCTAGTTATCTGCCCCTTTGTGCAGCTGTCCAAGATAATAAAATCCTTTGCTCTCCTTTAGATCTACCGCTACAATTTTACCAATCAAATTCTCATTGCCGGGAAAGTGAACCAGCAGATTATTACTAAGTCTTCCCGTAAGCAATCCCGGTGTCTGTGTATTCAACTCTTCCACCAGTACCTTTTGTACGGTATGCTCTTCCTTGACGGCAGCATTGGCAGAACTTGTTTGGATCTCTTTTAATAAACAGTCAAATCTTTCTTTTGCTACTGCTTCTTCTACCTGGTTCTCCATGGCAGCCGCAGGCGTTCCGGTCCGTTTGGAGTACAGAAAAGTAAACGCACTGTCAAAACCCACCTTCTTGACTACATCGATCGTTTCCAGAAAATCATCCTGTGTCTCCCCGGGAAAACCGACGATGATATCCGTTGTGAGAGAAATATCCGGAACAGCACGTCGAATTCGTTCCACCAGATCAAGATACACTTCTTTGGTATAATGCCGATTCATCACCTTTAACAGTCGGGAGCTTCCGGATTGCATGGGTAAATGCAAATGTTTGCATATTTTTGTACTTTCGCTCATTACATCAATTAATTCTTGCGACAAATCCTTGGGATGAGAAGTCATAAATCGAATCCGTTCTATCCCTTCTATCTTTTCAATCTCTTTTAATAAACCCGCAAAGGTCATGGGTTTCTCCAGATTCTTTCCATAGGAATTGACGTTTTGGCCCAACAGCATAATTTCAACAACGCCATCTTTTGCAAGATCACCGATTTCTTTTATAATATCTTCCGGATTTCTGCTTCTCTCCCTGCCTCTTACATAAGGGACAATGCAATAGCTGCAATAATTATTGCAGCCAAACATAATATTTACTCCGGCTTTAAAGCTGTATTTTCTGTCATTGGGCAGATTCTCAACAATCATATCCGTATTTTTCCATAGATCCAGTACCATACGATCGGAATCCAGTCTTGTCTGTAAAAGTTGTGCCAGCTTAAATATATTGTGCGTACCGAATATAATATCCACAAATCGATAGCTTGTTTTTATTTTCTCTACTGCCTTATCTTCCTGCATCATGCATCCACAGAGTGCAATGATCATTCCCGGATGGCTTTTCTTTAATTTACCAAGATACCCCAATCTTCCGTACACCCTGTTATTGGCATTCTCTCTGACGGTACAGGTATTATATAATACAAAATCCGCATCCTCGGTATCTGTTTCCACATAACCGATTTGCTTTAAAATTCCTGATATTTTCTCTGAGTCCCTGCTGTTCATCTGGCATCCGAAGGTTTCAATATGATAAGTCTTTTGATGGCCGGTACGTTCCTGCTCCATTGCATATCGCACCTTAAGCTCATTCATTATCTCCAACTGCTTTGCTGCTTCCAGTTCATTCACATTCGTATTTTGGTTTTCCATGCTTACTCCTATTCTAATCTGTTATATAATTAAGCTTCCAAATTCAAATATCACGTGTTTCAGTTCTTCAAAAGTATCTTCACGGTATCTTGGGTCCAATGGAAAGGAAGCATCTTCGTCAACGGTCTCGATGGTAAGTGCCGGTTTGTTAAAACGTTCCGAATAATAATGTACCGTATTCCCTCCCGTGTCACCGGCATCTATTTCATTTTCAGGAGGAACAATCGTATAACCGGTAATCTCTTTTAGTCTGTCGGCAATCTGTCGCTGCCGCTCATTGTATTTATCCGTCATTTGACTACGATGATAATAGATCATCCTGCCACGGGAGTGAATATCCAGAAACCCCTTGGAATGGCAGGAATGAAATACCGATATCAAAGCTTTTGTTTCATTTTCACTTGCCGCATAGTCCGAAGCATTCTTAGGACGCCACAGTTTACAGGGAAAGTTGCGGTTAATATCCACACCCCTGCCGTTAAATTTCCATTCCTGATATGGAACCTTCATATTCCTGCATTGATCCTTCAGTGTTTTGTTATTCAAAATATCAAATCCGGATAAGGATATCATATATCCGTCAGGATTAAGCAAAGGAATAACAAGAATGGTAAAGGTTTGCAGTAATTCATAAATGCACGCACCAAATATCATTTGCTCATACTCGTTGGTCAAATGATATTTTTGAATATCCAGCTGCTGATTCAGCTTTTCCTTTTGTGATTTATAGCCGGTATATAACAAGGCATAGTATTCAATCATGCGCATTAAAATAATGGGGTTTACGGATTCCCTTCCATGCACACCACTACAACATATCATAGTTTTGCGTCCCTGTCCAAGCTTAAGCAAAACGATGTCACGATTGTCATGGGAATGACCAATCGTGACACAGCTTAATATATGATGATAATACTCTGATAAAGCTTTGGCATCAGAGATTAAAGTCTCGTAGGAATAAAGCTCATCCTGCATATGAAGTATCATTATTATAACTCCTTGAAAATCTTTCCATCGAAATATTTATATGGTCTTGTCGGAGTTTTTATGAACAATAATGAATTACATTTACTCAATGTTATAAAAAATCTGTGCAATCGGAGAATCCTTTGATAAAATCAAAGTCTTATTCGTCCCGGTCAAAGACGTCTTTGCTGCTTCCAGGGAACGAATGAAGGAATAAAATTCGCTGCGCTCTGGCGAATTATAAGCTGCCGCAAGAATTCTCATGTATTCTGCCTCCCCTTCGGCAGTCGTTTTTGCTGCTTCAGTTTTGGCATTGGATACGCTGATGGCAATCTCTTTATCCGTCTTGTTCTGAATTATCTGAGCTTCTGATGCACCTTCTGCGGTATAGGTAGCAGCCATCTGCGCTCTTTCGGAGATCATACGGTCGAATACTGCCGATTTATTATCACTGGGAAGATCCAGATGCTTTGTATCAACAGAAATCAATTCAATTCCATATTGATCCATGGAATCACCGATGTTTTCCATGATAGAGGCACTCAATTCACCGTCACGTCCACTGATCACATCGGTCTGGGAACGGCTGCTGATTACATTCTTCATGGCATTGTAAACTGTGGTATCAATTCTAGTCTCCGCCAGGTTCACTGACAAATTAAGCGTCTGAGCAAACAATAACGGCTCATTGATTCTCCATAATACATAGCTGTCGGCCACCATGGTTTTCTTATCCATAGTAATTACATCGGACTCTTTCATGTCGTAAAACTGGATTTCCTTGGGTAATTGATCCGCTGTTTCAATAAATGGTGTCTTAAAGGAAAGTCCTGCGGTGTTTACAATCCGTTCGATCTTGCCGAATTTCTTGATTAAGGTGTATTCGTTTTCATTGGTAACCACCATGGAGGATAATAATACTATGAGGGCAAAAATAATAAGCAATATGATAAATACTCCGGTTATTCTTTTTGTGGTAGTTTTTGTCATTATTTCGTACCTCCTTCCAGCAACTGATCAAGGGGCAGTAGTTTTTGAACATCACCCTCACCGCTGTCAATGATAACCTTGAGAGAAGGCAGCACATCTTCCATTGTCTCATAAAACATACGTTGTTTCGTGATCAGCGGATGTTTTATATATTCCTGAAACATTTCATTAAATCTGGCCACCTCTGCATTGGCTTCATTGATTCGTTCCGTCTTCGTTGACTCTGCTTCCTGCATGATCTTGTCAACCTGTGCATTTGCCTTTGGCAGTTCTTCATTCCGATATTTATTGGCATTGTTTACTGAGGTTTCTTTTCCCTGCTTTGCAGTTTCAACAGATTTAAAAGCTTCCATAACAGCCGCTGTAGGAGGTTCTGAATCCTGTATGGTGATATTCACAAGCAGAAGGCCGATATCATGTTCCATGAGCTTTTCCAGTATACTTTGCTTGATAACAGACTGTATTTCATATTTACCGGTGGTAATGACACTATCCACATCATAGCTTCCAACCGTTGCCCGAATACTGCTTTGGGCAATGTTTTTTAATATGGTTACCGGATCCTCTGCCGCATACAGTGCCTTAACCGGATCGGAAACTTTATATTCCACGAAGAAATCAACGTTAACAAAATTAAAATCAGAGGTAATCATCATGGATTCCGTCTCGATTTTATCATCCGTCGTTGAATCATACCCTATGGAAAACCCTTTAATGGTCGTATCTACCTTCTGTACTTTCTGAATCACAGGTATTTTAAAATGCAGACCCGCACTGCCTACCGACTTTGCCTTGCCAAAGGTTGTAACAACCGCCTGTTCCTGTTCCTTAATCGTATAAAAGGATCCTAATCCCAGTACAAGTGCTATAATTAACACAATAACCAGAAGAATTATGATACGGGCTTTTTTAAACATTCCCGATAGCTTATCTCCTGATGGAAACTCATACATATTTGCCATTCGTTATCCTCTCTTTCAAAACATTTCGGTTATAAACATAATACAGAAAATTACGTTCTGATCTGCCCGTTACCGAAAATAATAAATTTCGTTGTCGTCAAAGCTTTTAAGCCCATCGGACCTCTTGCATGAAGCTTTTGTGTGCTGATCCCGATCTCGGCACCAAAACCAAATTCGTTGCCATCGGTAAAGCGGGTAGATGCATTGACATAGACAGCCGCTGCATCAATCTCGTTCAAAAATCTCATAGCATGATCATAATCCTTAGTGATGATCGCTTCCGAATGCTTTGTATTATAATAATTAATATGCTCGATGGCATCCTCTATCCGATCCACTATTTTTAAAGAGATGATCTTATCCAGATATTCGGTTCTATAATCTTCTTCTGTTGCCGGTACAAAGTCCTTACAAACGGAGCATGCTCTTTCATCTGCTCTGATCTCCACTTCTTTGGCATGAAGTCTTTCGTATAACAAAGGAAGAAATTCTTCGTAAATTGCCGAATGCACCACCAGAGATTCACAGGCATTGCATACCCCAAGGCGCTGTGTCTTCGCATTGTCAATAATATCAAGTGCCATTTCAAAATCTGCAGACGCATCAACATAGATATGACAGTTCCCGGTTCCTGTCTCAATGACAGGAATGGTACTGTTTTCAACGACTGACTTGATTAGTCCTGCACCGCCGCGGGGAATTAATACATCTATGTATTGATTTAACCGCATAAATTCTTTTACCGTCTCTCTGCTTGTGTCCTCCAGCAATTGAACCGCATCTTCCGGACAGCCACTGATCAGTAATCCGCTTTTCAAGGCATGAACGATTGCAATATTGGAATGAATCGCATCACTTCCGCCTCGTAAAATAACAGCATTGCCGGTTTTAAAGCATAATGCAAAGGCATCCGAGGTAACATTCGGGCGGGATTCATAAATCATTCCCACCACACCAAGAGGCACTACCTTCTGGCCAATGGTTAATCCATTGGGGCGAACGGTCATAGAAAGTACTTCTCCGATGGGATCCTGCAATGCCATAACCTGTAATAAGCCCTCTGCCATTCCTTCCAGACGGGTATGGCTCAACCGCAGCCGGTCAATCAAGGAACTCATAACACCGTTCTTCTGTGCATTGGCAACATCCAGTTCATTTGCTTTTAGAATTGCTTCCTCACTCTGAAGTAAGGCATCGGCACAAGCTTTCAGGGCATTGTTTTTCTGTTCCTGCAGCATCAGATTTAATTTTGTCGCCGCCTTTTTGGCATTGCTTCCAATCTGCTCCAAATAATTCATGTTACTTCTCCTTCCTTTCCTCTTAAAATCTCATTTTAATATGAAGTAATTACATATGAATCCTCCATGCTGCCAATGCCCGCGAATTTGGGCATCAGCACAAATTTGCCGTGTGAAAATTTTAATTTTCACACTAGCGTCCATGCGTGCTACTTGCTCGCACGCATAAATTCAACGTGTGAATTAGTTCTTCATAATTCACACTAAGCCCTCATGATAACAAATCATGGTACGGGTGGGTGTTATAATTGCATCTGCCGTCATATCATAATCTTTACTTTCGATTCTGTCCAGGATCTGAAGATCATAGGCAAGTGCTGTCCTATAAAAGTAATCCTTTGGAAATCTGGACAGATAACGGTCGTAATATCCGCCGCCATAACCTATTCTGTTTCCCAAGGGATCAAAAGCCAGCCCCGGAAGTAACATCAATTGATTGGGCAAATTCTTCTGATCCGGACCAAAAGACTTTGTTTCCTCCTGACAACGGTAAAAATCGCCGCCGGCAGGTTCAAGAATACCATAAGAACTGGGTATCAGGGAATTCAGATCATGGATCTCATAAAAGTTCATCTCCTTCCCTTCCACCCTTGGAACATAAACTTTCTTATGTTCTTTCAGGGCAGCTAAAAGAATGGTGATGGTATCGATTTCCGAACGGAAGGAAAGATAGGCAAACAGGGCTGAGCACTGTTGATATGCCAAGGTATCATATAGACTAAGATGAATTTTGGCGTCATAAACAGCCTTTTCCTCTAGGGATATCCGATCTCTCCTTACTGACAATTCCTTTCGTATTTCTGATTTTGTCATGACATCTTCCTTCTTTATTAAATTGAATTATCAATATCCTAACATATCATCATTAGAATGCAATGAAAATTCTATAAAGAATTGATTAATTCTCTTTTATATTATCTTTGGGATTTGTTATGGAACCATCCGGATTCACAAAGGAGACCTGATCGAGCGTTCCCCGCAGGTTTTTTCTGATGGAAGTAATATAATCTTTACGTAGTTTTGCCTGTTCTTCTTTTTCCAGGGGCGTTAAGCCCTCATTCTGGGACTTATGATATAATTCATTGATTCTTTTAATCTGTGTCTGATCCATTCTTTCTGCCCTTCTATTATTTTTGATACTGTTTGGAGGTGATATAATCCAGTATGTTAAAATTCTCTATTTTATGTTCTGTAAATAAGGTGCCAATATCCTTCCCTTGTAAGATATCATTAATATTGTGCACATTATCCCCATTCGAAATCACCATATCCGCTCCGGAAGCGGTTGCGATTCTTGCGGCTGAGATCTTGGTGATCATCCCGCCTGTTCCTACAGAACTGGTTGAGGATTTTGCCATCCGGAATAAGTGCTCATCAATCTCTTCCACGCAGGTAATCAGCTTTGCGTCTTTGTTCTCCCGTGGATCATCCGTGTACAGTCCATCGATATCAGATAACAGGATCAGCAGATCCCCGGATACCAGTGCAGTAACAATTGCGGATAATGTATCGTTATCTCCAAAGTCCAGCTCATCCGTGGATACGGTATCATTCTCATTTACAATCGGGATTACGCCCATACGGAATAATTCGTTAAAGGTATTCTGTGCATTCATCCTGCTGACATCATTGATCATGGTGTATTTGGTCATTAGGATCTGTGCGGCATATTGATTGTACTCGGCAAATAATTTTTGATAAACCATCATCAGTCTGGCCTGACCCACAGCTGCGCAGGCTTGTTTAATGGAACGTTCCGAAGGCCGCTCTGTCAGTCCCAGTGCCTTCCTCCCAACGGCAATTGCGCCGGAGGTAACCAGAATAATATCCTTTCCCCGGTTTCTGATATCGGTGAGGATACGAACCAGACGTTCCATTTTATCCAGATCAAGACTTCCTGTCTCCGGATGTGTTAAAGAAGATGATCCTATTTTAACAACGATTCTGTTTTTGTGTTGTAAGTCGTCTCTGCACTTCATAATTTCCTCCTGCCTTATTTCCATCTGAATATTGCGTATTGCTTTGCAATGGCTTCAAATACCTTGATACCATCGATTGCCGCAGAGGTTATACCACCGGCATATCCCGCGCCCTCGCCGCAGGGATAGATTCCTGTAATGTTACTTTCCAGTGATTCATCCCTGAGAATTCGTACCGGGGAGGAAGTTCTTGTCTCTACACCGGAAAGCACGGCTTCTTCATCAGCAAATCCTTTGATCTTGTGATCAAAAGCAAGGATTCCCTCTTTCATGGCCGCAATGACATCTGACGGAAGACATTGGGTCAGATTGGAAAGCTGATAGGAACCTTTTATCGAAGGTTTAATCTTTCCTATTGTAACACTATCTTTGTTCCTTAACAAGTCACCAAATAATTGTACCGGGACCGCTCCCTTTCCCGCCAGAAATGCCGCTCTTTCCCATCGTCTCTGGAAAGCAATACCGCAAAGCGGATCTGTAATATCACCAAAATCCTCGGGCTGCACAGTTACCACAATGGCACTGTTGGCATTCTCCTCCTCACGAAGATAATTGCTCATCCCGTTCACAACCTGATGACCTGCTTCAGAAGAAGCATTTACCACAAAGCCGCCGGGACACATACAAAAGGAATAAACACCCCTTCCGGACCCTGTCTGGTGGGTCAGCTTATAATCAGCGGGGGGCAGCAGACCTGCGTCTTTCCCGAATTGAGAGGTACTGATCATATGCTGCTTATGCTCAATCCTCAAACCAATGGCAAATGCTTTCGGAGTCAATTGAAGACCATTATGATAAAGCATCTCAAACGTATCTCGTGCACTATGCCCGATGGCTGGAATTAGGACCTCGCAGGGAATTACTTCCTTATGATTCACTTCAATTTCCGCAAGTCTGCCATGATCCGTTCTGATATTGGTAAGCATGGAATGAAAACGAACCTCACCCCCAAGCCGGATAATCTCATTTCTCATGCCTTCTACGACACCTCGAAGCTTGTCTGTACCGATATGTGGTTTATTCAGATATAAAATATCAGCCGGTGCACCAAAGGCAACAAAGGTTTCCAACACCAGCCGGGAGCGGTGGAAGGCATCCTTTACCATGGTATTAAGTTTACCATCGGAAAACGTTCCTGCACCTCCCTCTCCAAATTGGACATTGCTGTTCGGATTTAATTCATTGGTACTCCAAAAACACTCCACATCTTTTACTCTTTGTCGAATCTGTGCTCCCCGTTCTAATACCAGTGGTTGAAATCCATACTTTGCTAACAGCCAGGCACAGAACAAGCCTGCCGGACCGGTTCCGATTACAACGGGACGATGCTTTAATTTATCTGAGCCGCTGGGAGTAAAATCGTATTTGTCAGATTCGGCTCTCATCACATTGCTGTTCTTTGAATACTTGATGATATCCTCCTGTGAGAGCTTTTGCAGATTGTTAAGTTTTACATCCACCGTATAGATGTATTTAATTTCCTCCTTCTTCCTGGCATCAATGGACTTTTTTATGAAGGTAATCTCTTCAATCCTGTCGGAGGGGATTTTTAATGTCTTAGCAACCGCTTGATACAACTCCTCTTTTGTATGCCGGATAGAAAGTTTTAATTGATTTATTCTGATCATAAGATTCCTCTGATTCTCTTTATTTTAGGGATGCAGCGTGACCCGCAAGGTATCCGGAGCTCCACGCCCACTGCAAATTATAACCCCCGCAGGTGCCATCCACATCCACCAGTTCTCCGGCAAAGTACAGTTTGGATCGCAGCTTTGATTCCATGGTATCCGGATAAATCTCTTTCAATGAGACTCCCCCTGCACTAACCTGAGCGTTCTCGAAAGAATTGGTATCATGAATTCGCATGGTAAAGAACTTAATCTGCTCAGCCAGATTATCAAGCTCCTGATCAGTTAAAGAGCGGGCCGGATTTTCCATTGCAAGCTTCGCATTCTTAAGTAAGATATAGGATAATTTATGGGGTAACAGGCCGATCATCATTTCTTCTGTTGATTTGTCCCGGCTATTTGCACGCCTTTGTTTTAATAACCCTGTCAGTTCCACAGGAGATATCTCCTGATAAAAGTCCAGGGACAACAATACCTCGTTCCCTTGTTCCAGCGCTTTTGCAGCAAACCGGCTGATCTGGAGAATTGGAATACCGGATATGCCGTAATCTGTGAATAGTATCTCCCCTGTTTCTTTGACCAGAAACTGTGCTTTCCCATCTCTGCGTCTTTGCTGATTATCTTTACGGGAGAAGAGGGTTACAGTGGCGGGAATACGAACGCCGGAAAGTACTCTGCAGAATTTTTCCGGAGATTTTAACTGAACCAAGGCAGGAAGCGGCTTAATTACTGTATGTCCAAATTCCTTTGCCAGTTCGTATCCGCTGCCGTCGGACCCCAGGTTTGGAGATGCACAACCCCCGGCTGCCAGAATCAGATGCGTTGCACTATATTTCTTTTGTGTCATAAGTGTTGTGTGTTTGGTTATGACCGTGTACCTGGGGGTTGAGATCTGCGTCACATGTTCCTGATATACAATGTTGATGCCAAGTCTTCTGCATTCCATCAACAACACAGTAACCATGCTTTGTGACTGCTCTGAATACGGATACAAATAGCCATTCTTATTCTTTGGGGCAATACCCAGTTCACCAAAGAATTCGATGGTCTTTGTTACATCAAAACAAGACAGCACCTTTGTAACAAATGCGCTGTCATTGGATCGATAACAATCCGGCTGCTGGTAAGTGTTTGTAAAATTACATTTTCCGTTGCCGGTTGCCAATATTTTTTTTCCTGCTTTTTCTTTATGCTCTATGATAAGTACGGTGCTTGCGTTACGTGCTGCTGTAATGGCAGCAATGAGTCCGGAAGCACCGGCACCGATAATAATCACATCATAATTCACTTAAACAGCCTCCCAATGGTATCATAATGTATGTTTCATTATATTTTACCCGGGAAATAATTTCAAGCTATATTTCATATGCCATGAATTTTCAATGGATTAGCTCGAATAACTTTCCAACAGACTGTATAATTCATCCAGCGTATTGATATAAATTCCTTGAATTAATTTAATTCTGTCATCTTCCGGCAGGCTCTTTGCCTCTATATGCGTATAACTGTAAACACTCTTTAAATCGCTGTTATA
Organism: Bacillota bacterium; assembly: GCA_023439505.1. Taxonomy (GTDB): domain Bacteria; phylum Bacillota; class Clostridia; order Lachnospirales; family Lachnospiraceae; genus Mobilitalea. The sequence continues at coordinate 81,288 of JAEXNR010000007.1, read as the reverse complement.
TACAACGACGTAGCCATTTCTAACGACAACATAAAAACGGAAGGGAACCATATCTGCATTATAACTTTTCTTAATCACTACTCTTTCCGGTGAAAATGACAGAAGTTCATAAGCGAATAATCCTTTATTACATTCAGGTAAGGGTAAATCTTTCATGTAATCCGACAGATAAGCAATTACCTCTTCCCTTGTCAGCCCTACCAGATACCCTGGCGGATTGAGTTCTTCCGAAGTAAGCGTGTCCGTTTTCATATCATAAGTCTCCAGCACGTATTTTGTGGATGGCAATATTGTATTTGATGTATTGGTATCAGTAGAGATACTGTTATCCTTATTATCATCCGCAGTTAAAAGAGGGGTGGGCGCCAACGTAATATCTACTCCTGCAAATTGACCATTTCTTTCAATTGCATTTTTATTAAATTGATTGAGCGCGTGCCGGTAGCTCATATAATAGCAGACGGTAAACATCACGGTAAGACTCATAAAGCTTATGAGATAAATATATGTCTTTCTCAGTTTCATGCGAAACAACTCCTTTGACATATATTATTCTCCAAGATTAACTTATTTATACAATTACATAAGGTGTATTTTCCTAAGGAGCCTAATGATGGAAGTTCCCATTGGCATGGACGCAAACTCTTCTTCTTTCACACCCTTCATGAGGATCAGCAGAATAAAATATAAAATAACTGCAACCAAAATCGCAAGGATAACACTGATGAGATTGCTTTTTGTCATAAGATACAGTCCCCGATGGGAGAAGTAAGCAACGATACCCATAATTACTGCACAGAGGAACGGAATAAGAAATGTTTTTCTGATCTCCTGCTGGTAATTTAAGCTTCGGCCGATGGAAATCCAATTCAGGATGCAGATCACGAGAGGAAAGGTTACATTTCCAATAATCAAAGCATAGGAATTCATCGGTGTAAATGTCAGAAGACAAAATACCAAAATAATATGAATTCCCAATGAGATTGCGGAATGAATAACCGGTGTATGCAATTTATTAATCCCTTGCAATATGGCGGAAGATAGCGTTGACAGGGAATAAAATACAATGGAAACGGAACCAAACATCAAAAAATTAGCAGACAGCGTTTTATTGTCATGAAATATCAATTGTAATATGGGAGATGCCAGTACCGACATTCCAACGAAGGAAGGAATGGCAACGATCATATTGAATTTTGTAGCGGAGTTTATCTTACTCCTGATTTCACTATCCAGACCTTTTGCTTTGGCAGCAGAGAGACTGGTAATGATGGCGGCTCCAAGCGCGGTTGATACGGCAATGGGAACATTGGTAAGAAGGCGGTATTTGTTGCTATAAATCCCCAGCAGGGAACCGCAGTTTTCTATGGTATAATTCTGTCCTGCAATGGCATTGGGTAAGGCGGATAACTCAAAGCCCACGATCTTTTTATTTACCATAACATGTCCGAAAATACTGCTGTCTATAATACCGCTGATCTGAAATACGGTCTGACTTAATATGATCGGTGCTATCGTAAGAATCAAAAGCCGAAATATTTCCGGATAAGATTCTCTGTAAGATGTCTTGTCATGACGAATCTGCTTATTTAAAACGGGCTTATAGATCATAAAAACAAAGATCAGAAAGATGAGACCAAAGATTGCACCGGCAAGCGTACCAAGGGTTCCGCCGGCAGCACCATAAGAGGCCACATTTTTATTTGCATCGAAATTCTTCACCAGAATATAGGCAGCGCCAATACTGACACCGGCATTCACAATCTGTTCCAGCACCTGTGATACAGCGGTGGGGACCATGGTATTTTTACCCTGAAAGAATCCTCTCAATACCCCCATAACAGAAAAGACAAATATGGTGGGAGCCAATACCTTCAAGGGCAGCGCAACATTCTCATTGTTGATGATGACGGCAGCAAAAAAATCCGCTCCAAAGAATAAAATACAGGATGCTGCAAGACCAATAATTAATGCAAAACACATGGAACATAAGAAAATACGATAGGAATTTCTATATTCCTTTTTACTTCCTCTTGTTGCAACCAGCTTGGATACAGCCATAGGCAGACTGTAAGAAGATAGGATCAACGCAATATTATATAAATCGAAAGCCACAGAATAATATCCCATGCCCTCATCCCCAACGATGGAATTCATGGGGATTCGATAAATTAAACCGATAAAACGCACCAATAGAGATGCGGCTGCCAGGATTGTTCCCTGTACCAGATAGTGATTGCTGTTTTTTTTCGCAGACATAGTAAACTCCTCTATTCTTCTTTCGTATTACGATCACATTATTTCAGAATGATATTACTTAATTACAATGTCATCCTTACGATTATCAGGAAATAATGCGATATACGTTTTTCCCGGATTTATCGTCAGCGCTTCTCCCGCTTCATCAAAATAACGCATGTATTTGGTGGACTCATTCTTCTTCCAGGTAATCGGACGCATGTTACCGTTGGTAATATAATATCCTGTTCCGTCGGCATTCTCAAAATCCATGGTCTGATAACCATTATGGTCAATATCACGTTCCTTTACAAATTGTATAATAATATTTTTGAAGGCTATCTGTTCACCGGTTAATGAATCGACATGTTTTTCACCGAATTGAAAATGATAATATAATTTGTCATCCTCATGATACTCCAGATAAGGATCACTATAGGAAGAAAAATGTACGGAAACCTTATTTACCGGTGTCGTTGCGGTCAGATTCGTATCTTCTTCGTAGAACCGGAAATGAGATTCATAACCATCGTTATGCTCCGTTCGAAACTTCATCTTTTTCACGCCTGCAAGAATACCCTCCAGGCTGGCAAATGCATTATGGGGAGCCGGTATGGATTTATCACGATAGAATACGGTATCTCCGATCCCCTCTGATCCGTCCATATGATCCATTTTAAGGGCTTTGAATTTGGCGGTGGCATATTTTGTTTTACCAAAATGGATATAGATGGCGTCATATTCATCAGCAACGCTGACAAAATAATGTCTTGCACTTCTAGCCGAACCAAGCTTGTCACCAGTAAAATTCTCACCGATACCAAGAAATCTTGTGATTCCGCCCTCTACCAGCGCTTCATATACGATATCAGCTTGTCCGATCCCCCACTGGTTTCTTACAGTCTTAAAGTTATTAAACACATAAGCATAAGGACGTTTGTTCCCGATCTCTATCGGAACCCATAATCCGGATAACGTGCTTCTCATTTCACCGTCATGACTGACAACAGGTACTTCGGTAGGGGTAGGTGTTTCTGTCGGCGTTATGATCGGAGTATCATTCATAACCAGATCTTTGATCTGATCATTGCTGTTCCCCTTTTTTTTGCTGCATCCAAGCATACCAAAAGCTGCAATCAGTAACAGTAAATAAAGCATATATTTTTTCATTTCACAATACCCTTTCCTTATATCAAATTCATCCTACGATTATGAAAATCGTATTGACAGTGATTTCCTGATAAATTTCTTTAGATTATTCTCCACAATCCATCTTATCATACAAAAAAATTCGCATTATCTTTGAATTTTTAACTTCTCCAGGACCGCATTTTGCTTTAGTTCCATACGAACCCGTTCCTCATCTTCCATATGGTCATATCCAAATAGATGAAACATACTATGGGCTGTCAAAAAAGCAATCTCCCGCTCGATGGGGTGACCGTACTCTGCCGCTTGTGCCTGCGCTTTGTCAACGGAGATTACGATATCTCCAAGAATAAGCTCTCCGCTTTCCGGATGAAAATTATCCATGGAAGCATCCTCCAGCCGGGAAAAATCTCCCGCAATCTCATATTCAATCGCCGGAAAAGATAATACATCCGTTGCTGCATCGATTCCCCGATATTCCTGATTGATTTTTTGTATCTCTGCATTATCCGTAAACAAAACACTAAGCTCAGCCTCATAAGGGCATCCCTCATAATCCAGACATGCTTCGATAACTTGTCCGACTAATTTCTCATAATCAAAGTTCAACTGGGCATTGGCTTCATAATCAATGTGAAATGTCATATTCCTGATTCCGCCTTTCTCTTCTATCAATGAAATCTGTCTCTGCATCCAAAACAATAAAAATCATAATGGGATATTGCTGACAATGACCTTGCAAATCCCTGATCAAGGAATTGATATAGAGTTCCTATTAAATTCGTTTAGATAAAAGATCTTCAGATTCTTAAAGTCCCTGACAGAAAGACCGGCTTCGTCGAAGGTTCCTTTGTCCATTCTCATCTGAAAGATATTATCAATAATTTTGCTTGTGGTATATTTCTTATCTCCGGATTTTTCTATGTAATCTATGGTGGATATTACATGATCAGATAACATGACGATGGCGGCTTCCACGGAAGTTGGTTTTTCAAATTTAATGTTATGCTGCTTTAATATAACAATCAATTCTCTGGGAAACCCATACTCCTGTGCTATCTTTAAACCCTCTTCAATATAATTGGAATTGCTGTTCAATTTACCGATTTCATGATACAGTCCTCCGGCTTTGGCAATCATTTCATTGGCGCCTATGGCGGCGGCAGCTCGTAATGAGATATCCCCGATATAAAGTGCGTGCTGATATAACTGTTCAGAAACCTCCTTTAATTTTAACAAAAGGTCATTCTCTTCCTGAATCAGAAGATCAAAACTTGTCCGTAGCTGTGCACCATAAGGCAGAATATCTTCGCTTTCTTCCTGTCCATCGTCATCTGTTATATCTTCCCGTACATTGTAATTTTCAGTATCCTCCATCGGTATTACCTGTACAGGATCTTTCACCTGTGCAGCTTCTACGAACTGTAAAAGATCAGGAACCGGATCAACAGCAAATTTCTGATATAGCAGATAAGATAGAATAGATACTACCAATATAATAAATAAACTGAATAAGGAATTAAAGTATGGATATACTTCCTTCGAATCTATCATAAAATTATTGATCACAAATGACAGTGTCATATTCGTGGACAAAATAATAATGACCGCATAAACCGCCATGGATAACTGCTTTAGTGCACCGGATAACAAGCATAATAAAACACTGATTACCAGAAGCAAAATCATGGTTTGTACTGCAACAAAAAATGTTATTCCAAGAATTAAAGCCATATTAAAATGAATTAGAAGCCCCAGACGATAATCTATCATCATAGAAACCATTAATCCGCCAAGCATCCACAGACTGTTTACTTTTGCATCAGGAATCAGCATCAGAAGCAGCAGAGAAATAAGATAGCTAAGGATAAGAATGGTTTTTGCAAAGGGATATTTTAAGATAGACTCTACATTCCAGCTTACATAAAAATCGAAAATCGATGTCAAAATCAAAGTGAGGACACTGATTTTGACAAGCTCAATAAAGGGAAGTGAAATAAGGCTTCCCGACAAAATGATGATTGCCACGGAGAGGAATGGTAATAAATGAAGAAAAAGCATTTGCTTTACTCTCATTTTATTTATTCTCATAACGGTTACCCCTGATTTTTTCGGATTTAAAATTAACTTTATGTGGTTTGCTCCCTTTCTCCCGGTCCTTCTGATCCATTTTCTTAACCCGTTCTTCATAGGAATCGTATGCTTTTACAATCTTTTGTACCAGAGGATGACGAACAACATCCTGACTGGTTAAATAAGAAAATCCGATATCTTCAATTCGATTGAGTACCTTAAGGGCCACATCCAAACCGGATTTCGTCCCGTTGGGTAAATCCTTCTGCGTTAAATCTCCTGTAATGACAACCTTTGATCCAAATCCAATTCTGGTTAAAAACATCTTCATCTGTGCCGGAGTGGTATTCTGCGCTTCATCCAGAATAATAAAAGCATTGTCCAGTGTTCTTCCTCTCATATAGGCGAGAGGAGCAACTTCAATCAGGCCCTTTTCCGTATTCTTAAGATAGGCATCCGGCCCCATAATCTGATAGAGGGCATCATATAGCGGTCTCAGATAAGGATCTACTTTGCTTTGCAGATCACCCGGCAAAAATCCAAGCTTTTCTCCCGCTTCAATTGCGGGACGGGTTAAAATAATCCGGTTCACCTCATCATTTTTAAACGCAGTAATTCCCATTGCCATGGCAAGATAGGTCTTGCCCGTACCTGCAGGTCCGACACCGAATACAATCATCTTCTTACGAATCAAATCAACGTAGGATTTCTGTCCAAGGGTTTTTGGTTTGATGGGCTTACCGTTAATCGTATGACAGATCAGATCTTTATCAATCTCAACAATAGCGCTCTCCTTGTCTTCATAACTCAGTGACAAAGCATAATTTACATTCTGTTCTGTAATGGTATTCCCACGCTTTGACAGCTCCAGTAACTGCAGGAATATACTTTTTGCTTTGGTAACATCTTCGGCTGCACCGATTACCTTTATTTCTCCATTTCTGGCGATTAACGTAACATTCAAAGCCCGTTCAATAATCTTAACATAAGCATCAAAACCGCCAAACACATTCTTCTCATGTTCTGCAGGTATGTCAATGATCGTCTCCATTATGCTCATCCGTCTGCTCGATCCTCCACTCACTTTCTTGTACCGTTTGATATTCCCAGGCAGGCTCCTCTACAATGATTCTTCCTTTGGCAGTACAAGTATTATTCTCTATTGTAATCTTAACATTATTCTCTATCACTTTTGCATTGTTTTTATTTAATCGGTCAAAGTATCGCTTTAATTTGTCCAGTGCAATGGATTTTGCCTCTTCCTGCGAATACGCAGCTTCCTGCTCTTCGTATTCATGTTTTGTCACCACACCCCATCGAAACGGCAAATAAAAGCTGCTTGTTATATGGAGCGTATTTTCGTTTACAATTATATCATATTTGTCATAAGAATTTCTAGGATTATATAAAAATAATTTTTTGCCAAAACACGAGAAATAATACCCGCTGAGTTTATCTTGTGTATAATTTTTTTTCGTATACTCCAGAGGAAAGGAATCCTTATAATCATAAAAGGATTTGCATTGAATATCCGCGCTGGCAACCACCGGTTTCTGTTCCAGAATTTCTCCAAAATCATCTTTGATGGTGAGCACTCCTGATACAAGGATATCGCCTTTTTTTACTACCGCACCCGGTCTTACCAGGGGTGTTCCCGTTCGTGTGATGATTTTCTCTATAATGGCATTCTTGGTTGCCACCATATGACTTGGCATCATGGCTTTTTGTGCCGGAGCAGGCATATTGGTTTCTGTTATTTTTATGATGAGTCTGGTACCTCTGATTTCTGCTGAGACCCAACCAATATCATGATAGGCGAGACGAATCGTCTCCTCAATTTCCTGACAGTTGACCCGATTCTTTTTAATTCCTGTATAAACATCGTTTTCTTCCAAGAATTTAAGCATTGCTTCCGGGGTATATTTGGAACCTCCCAGAATATGAATGTTCCAGATGAAAAGTGACATTATGTACACAAGAAAAATACAAATCAGAATACCGGCAAAGAAAACTTTTCTTTTTCGATATCGATGTAAGATAAAGGGAAAGCCGCGTTTTTTAATGATTCGTGGAACAATTCCGGTTTTTCTGGAGACAGGCTGAAGTTTTCTGTAGTTTTTAATGGATATCAGGAATTGATAATCTTCATCTATTCGATTTAAATTCCAAATAAATATTTTTTTATTACTGCATAAGTTGATAAACCGTTCCGGCGCACTTCCCCGAATCCGTACAATCAGATAACCGTGAAGCCAATTCATCAGCTTCCTTAACATTTTGATCCCTCCAAAGTAAGTATTCTATCCCATCATTGGTAGTAAATAGCCTGAATATAGCCGGTAATTTTCATCTCGTCTTCGGTAAAATACAATATGTTAAGCTTTTTTCCTTCAATGCAGATTTTACAGGCTTTTGTCTGTACCTTAATCAGATTACCGTTATATTCTATAATGCCTTTATAATTTTCCAGGCAGATTTCATTTCTACCGGTAGCAGTGATGATGGGTGCACCTGCCAGAATATCCGACGGCAGATGCAAATGATTGGACAGTTCTTCTAAATAATCCGGTTTATGTATGGTTTTCTTATTTTTTTTATTCAAACCCTGATATAATGTATTCTTCGCATCCTTTTTAAATTTCTCATGGGAAGATTTCATGCGGCTGCTCATGGTGACCCCCTTAAATCCTTTGCAAATACTGTTAATAATATATGATTTTTTTTGGGTATGTAGACTGATTTAATAGAATTCTTTTCGGATGAAGCGGACAGGGGCAAAGAGAAGATTCCGGAATATATTTTTGCAATAAAAAACTTCCAATGATAATCATTGGAAGTCTCCCTCAAATATTAATATTAATATTTACGTTTTCTAGCCGCTTCAGACTTTTTCTTACGTCTAACGCTGGGCTTTTCATAATGCTCCCTCTTACGGATCTCTTGTTGAATTCCGGCTTTCGCACAATTTCTTTTAAATCTGCGAAGAGCACTGTCTAACGTTTCATTGTCTTTTACAATTACATTTGACATAGTCTCACACCTAACCTCCCTCCAGTTGTGTATTGTGCCTATACAACTGTTTGGGTATTTTTTGAATAGCACTACTAAGATTATAGCATATTTTTCATTTTCGTCAACTGCTTTTTCATTTTTTAGAGCTGCTTTTCCAATACTTCTTTCGATTTTGCAATTACGGAATCAATACCTGCTGCAGATTTACCTCCGGCCTGAGCCATATTCGGCCTTCCGCCGCCGCCTCCGCCGACCAAAACTGCCAGCTCTTTGATTAAATTTCCTGCATGAGCGCCCTGTTTCATGACACTGTCCGTCACCATGGCCAGTAAGCTAACCTTATCCGGTGCTGTGGAGGATGCCAGAATGATAACACCTTCCCCTAATTTGTCCTTTAATTGATCCCCAAGCGTTCTAAGACCGTTCATATCAACTTCAGGAACCTTGACAGCTAGTAATTTGACCCCTTTTACTTCCACAATCTGATTCATTACATCTCCAAGGGAGTTGTTGGCCAATTTACTTTTTAATTTTTCATTTTCTGAACGAAGTGCTTTGATTTCTTCCAGATAACTTTCTATTTTTCCGGTTAGTAATGCCGGCTCTGCCTTGGCCGCCTTCGCTGCATTATTCAATTCATCTTCGATTTCTTTATAATATGCAAAGACACCTTTGCCTGTTAATGCTTCTATTCTTCTTACGCCGGCTGCAATTCCGGTTTCGGAAATGATCTTAAATACGGTAATGGTACCGGTATTATTGACATGTGTACCTCCGCAAAGCTCCTTACTGAAATCCCCCATGGTTACAACACGGACATGATCCGTGTATTTCTCTCCGAACAGTGCCATTGCGCCTTCTTTCTTGGCATCCTCAATATTCATAACCTTCGTAACGACAGGCAGCGAATTGGAGATTTCTTCATTCACTATTGCTTCCACACGAATCAATTCCTCCTGCGTAAGCGCAGAAAAATGCGTAAAGTCAAAACGCAGTCTATCCTCTGTTACCATGGAACCCGCCTGTTCAACATGCATTCCAAGTACGGTACGAAGTGCTTTTTGCAGTAAATGAGTTGCACTGTGATTCTTTGCTGTGGAAGATCTTTGCGTGGTATTCACCTCAAGGGTAACCTGCTCCTTCAATTTAAAGATACCCTTTGTCACAATACCTACATGGCCGATTTTGCCGCCGGGAAGTTTGATTGTATCCTCTACGGCAAATTCCGAATCCTTTGTAATGATTACACCGGTATCCGCTGACTGACCACCGCTGGTAGCGTAAAAAGGTGTTTCCGAAACAATTATAGTTCCCTTCTGACCCGCCACCAATTCTTTCGTAAGCTCTGTTTCCGTGGTCAATACAATAATATCCGAAGAATAAGATAAATGATCATAGCCTACAAACAGAGAGGTGATTTCAGGATCGATCTGCTGATAAACTGTCTCTTTGGCACCCATATAGTTGGAAGTTCCCCTGGCGCTTCTTGCGGTTACTCTCTGTACTTCCATCGCCTCTTTAAAGCCCTTTTCATCAACTTCAAGCCCCTTCTCTTCCAGGATTTCTTTCGTTAAATCAATGGGGAAGCCATAGGTATCATATAGCTTAAATACATCCTCTCCTGAGAGAAGCGTTGTATTATTAAGGGTAAGCGTTTGTTCCATTTCAGTCAGAATGCTCAATCCCTGATCAATGGTTTTATTAAATTTATCTTCTTCCAGCGTAAGAAGTTTTAGAATATATTCCTTCTTCTCTTCCAGTTCCGGATATCCGTCCCTGGATTCCTGTATTACAATACTTGACAGCTCAGCTAAAAAGCTGCCCTCAATTCCAAGCAGTCTTCCGTGTCTTGCCGCACGTCTTAATAATCTTCGGAATACGTAACCCCTGCCTTCATTAGACGGAATAATACCATCAGAAGCCATAAAGGTAACGGAGCGAATATGATCTGTGATCAAACGGATGGACACATCTTTCTTCGCATCGGTCTGATATACAGCTCTTGCCAACTGGCAGACTTTATCACGGATTGCCTTTATAGAATCCACATCAAAAATTGAGCTGACATCCTGTACAACCGTTGCAAGCCGCTCGAGTCCCATTCCGGTATCGATATTTTTATTCTCAAGCTCTGTATAATTACCGTTACCATCCCCGTTAAACTGGGTAAATACGTTATTCCAAACTTCAATATAACGGTCACAGTCACAGCCTACCGTACATCCCTCTTTACCACAGCCATACTTTTCACCGCGGTCATAATAGATTTCCGAACATGGTCCACAGGGTCCTGCGCCATGTTCCCAGAAATTATCCGCCTTACCAAAACGAAAGATGCGCTCAGCAGGAATCCCGATTTCTTTATTCCAGATATCAAACGCTTCCTCATCATCCTGATAGATGGACGGATAGAGGCGATCTTCCTCCAACCCGACTACCTTAGTCAGAAATTCCCATGACCAGGCGATGGCTTCGTGTTTAAAATAATCTCCAAAAGAGAAGTTACCGAGCATCTCAAAAAACGTTCCATGTCTGGCTGTCTTACCTACATTTTCTATATCACCTGTTCTGATACATTTCTGACAGGTTGTTACTCTTTTTCTCGGAGGAATCTCCTGACCTGTAAAATATGGCTTTAACGGAGCCATACCGGAATTAATCAAAAGTAAACTATTATCATTATGTGGTACCAGAGGAAAGCTTTTTAATACCAAATGTCCTTTACTCTCAAAGAAATCCAAAAACATCTTTCTAAGTTCATTTACACCGTACGTTTGCACTTTCTTTTGCCTCCTATATGTCTTTATCTCTTTCCAAATTATTTCCTGTGAGCCAGTTCTGTGGTGATATCATTCCAGTCCAGTCCGCATTCCGCCATGAGTACCATAACATGATATAAATAATCGGCGATCTCATAACGAAGTTCCTCACTGCCGGGGTTCTTGGCCGCAATGGTGATCTCTGTTGCTTCTTCCCCGCATTTCTTTAAGATCTTATCGATTCCCTTATCAAAAAGATAATTGGTGTAGGAACCTTCCTTGGGATGCTTCTTACGGTCTGTAATCACATCATAGACATCCTGAAATACATGCAATGGATTGGTATCGGAATATTCCTTTGTCACAAGGTCGGTAAAAAAGCAGCTTTGATTTCCCGTATGACAGGCAGGTCCAATCTGAAGAACCTTTGCCACAATCGTATCCTTATCACAATCAATTACCAGCTTCTTTACATATTGATAATGCCCGGAGGTCTCACCTTTTATCCAGAGTTTTCCTCTGCTTCTGGAATAATACGTCATGATGCCATCCGCAACAGTCTTATTATATGCTTCCTCATTCATATACGCAAGCATTAAAACTTCACCTGTTTTATAATCCTGTGTGATCACAGGGATCAGCCCGTTCCGGTCTAATTTAAACGTTGAAAATGCCATACTGCTTTCAAAGGTATTTACCTCAATGCCATTGTCTTTCAATGTATGCTTTGCCTTCATAATGTCTTTATCTTCAAAGAAATTGGTTGCAACGCCGATCACATTCGGTATCGAAATTAAGGTGCTTAAATCATTTCTTACCAAACTGTCCCTTATGATGACAGAAATAGAATGAGATTGAATTTTATTCGTCACCTTTTGTGAGGGCACAACATGTTTTAGCTGTATACTCCCTACGCCAAGACGCTCAAGAGTGGTACAAAGGTCCTCTTCTTTCTCCTCCAGATACTCAATCATATCAAGTTCAACAATTAATTTATCTGATCCAAAACGTTCGGAAGCCTCTTTTAATAATTCTTTATGTTCCAATGAACCATATTTTATCAGCACCGCCGTCGCACCGGTATACAATGCCTTCTTCACATCCTCCAGCCGGCTCACATAGCATCCAATGATAAAAGGAATATCAATCGCCGCGGATAACTCCTTAGCAAGGGCAAGAAATTCTTCTCTGGATTTCTCATCCTTAGCAAAATGATAGAGTAACAGTTCATCCGCACCATGATTGGAATATTTCTTTGCCAATGCCAGAACCTGCTCTGATTTCTCGCTTTCAGCATTGATATAGGGTATTATTTTCTTATTTGACATCAGGTTACCTCCTAAAATATTAGCTGGTTGATTCAAGCCTGTTTTCAGCTTCGTTCAAACATCTGAACTGCTTTGCTCAGCTCAATTCTGTTTTCATACAATGCCTTTCCCATAATGGCACCATATACATTGATTTCCCGGAGCATTTCCAGGTCCTTCATACAAGAAACACCACCTGAGGCAATGATATCCAGCCCGGTTGTTTGTGCCAGCTCCTTCGTATGAGAAATATTAGGTCCAAGGAGCATTCCGTCCTTGGAAATATCTGTATATACTATGGTTTTTACCCCGTAGCTCTTCATCTCCATCGCCAAAGCCACTGCCTGGTATGTACTGATTTTTTCCCAGCCCTCAATGGCAACCATACCGTCTTTCGCATCTATTCCTATGACAATTTTGTCCGCTCCGAATAACGAAATCGCTTCTTTAATAAATGCCGGATCCTTAACCGCTTTCGTTCCGATAATCACCCGGTTAACACCAAGGGACAGCTTATTCTCAATATCTTTAATGCTTCGGATACCGCCGCCAACCTGAATCGGGATCTTAACCTCTGAAACAATGTTTTTGATCACTTCATCATTGACAGAGTGCCCGACCAGCGCGCCGTCCAGATCCACAATATGGATAAAGGAAGCCCCTTTCGCTTCCCATTGTTTTGCAATATTTAAGGGGATATCCGAGTACACCAGTACATCCTCAAATCTGCCCTGTTTTAATCTCACACACTGTCCATTCTTTATATCAATTGCAGGAAATAATTTCATAATCAACCATGCCTTTCTCCGATGTGTCTATGCTATATGGTTCCTTTTGTAGACAAGACACCCTGAATTCTGGGGTCAAATCCTGTCGCTTCATCCAATGCCTTGGCAAACGCTTTGAACGCTGCTTCTATGATATGATGATTGTTGTCACCGTTCATATGCTTTAGATGTAAGTTCATGCCTGCACTATAGGAAATTGCATAGAAAAATTCTTTTACCAGTTCTGTATCCATATATCCAACCCGATCAGTGGAAAAGTTCAAATCATAGGACAGATAAGGACGACCGGATAAATCAATTGCACACATGACCAGGGTTTCATCCATGGGAAGCAAAAAGGAACCATAACGCTTAATACCAGCCTTATCTCCAATCGCATTCTTAATTGCCTGACCAAGTACAATCCCGGTATCTTCCACCGTATGGTGGGCATCAACGTGCAAGTCCCCCTTGACAGTGAGTTTAAGATCAAAGAAACCATGACGGGTAAAGCTGTCAAGCATATGATCAAAGAAGCCGATCCCGGTATCAATCTGAGAGTTTCCGCTTCCGTCCACATTAAATTCCATTGAAATATCTGTTTCTTTGGTAATACGGCCAGACTGCGCAATACGATTATTCATTCCGTATCATCCTTTCTTATGTTTATTTCATTATACAATAAGTGAAATAAATGTCAAATCACATTTTATTCGAAACGGACCGTTACCGAATTGGCATGGGCTGTCAGACCTTCTGAATTGGCAAACACGGCAATGTCCTTATATATTGGTTCGAGGGCCTCTCTGGAATAAGAGATAATACTGGATTTTTTCACAAAATCATCAACGTTAAGGGGTGAGAAGAACTTCGCTGTTCCGTTGGTTGGCAGGATATGATTTGGCCCCGCCATATAATCACCCAGAGGCTCACTGGAATATTCACCAATGAAAATTGCGCCTGCATTCCTGATCTTTGTCATCGTCATAAAGGGATCCCTTGTCATAATCTCCAGATGCTCGGAAGCAATTTCATTTACAGCTTCAATGGCATCGGACATGTTCTGGGCTACTAATAAATATCCGTAATTATCAAGAGATTTCTGAATAATATCCTTACGGGAGAGTTGAGCAACAAACTGATCCACCTCAACAGAAACCTTCCTAGCTAATTCTTCACTGGTAGTCACAAGAATTGCGGAAGCCAGTTCGTCATGTTCTGCCTGGGAGAGGAGATCTGCGGCTACATAACGTGGATTGGCCGACTCATCTGCAAGTACAAGAATCTCGCTGGGCCCTGCGATGGAATCAATACTGACATGACCATACACTGCTTTCTTTGCTAAAGCCACATAGATATTGCCGGGCCCCACAATTTTATCTACCTTTGCAATACTCTCCGTACCGTAGGCCAGTGCTGCAATTGCCTGAGCTCCGCCGGTTTTATAAATTTCTGTGACCCCTGCTTCGTTGGCTGCAACCAAGGTTCCGGCATTAATATTACCCTCTTTATCCGGGGGGGTTGTCATGGCAATTCTTGTCACACCAGCCACTTTTGCCGGTACCACATTCATCAAAACAGAAGAAGGATAGGCTGCCTTACCTCCCGGCACATAAACTCCCACACTAGCAATGGGCGTAATCTTCTGCCCCAGGATGGTACCGCTTTCTGTGGTATCAAACCAGCTATTGGTTTTCTGCTTTTCATGAAATGATCTGATATTGGCAATTGCCTTTCTGATGACCTCTAAAAGAGCGGAATCTACTTTGGTATATGCCTCATCAATCTCTGCTTTCGTCACTTTAATGGTTTCTTTTGACAATGTTGCCTTATCAAAACGTTCCGTATAGGAAAATACAGCCTGATCCCCCTGCTTTTTCACATTCTCCAGAATCTCTGCCACTGCATCTGCATATTGCTCATATTGATTTGGACTTCTCTTTAATAAATCCTCTAATAAGTTCTTCTTTGATTCCTTCGTTAATTGAACTATTCTCATCATCATAACCATGCCCTTTCTATCGCCTGCAAACTATAAAACTTCTTTGAGATCACGGATCATCTTTGTAATTCGCTCATGTTCCATCTTCATGCTGACTTCATTCACTACCATTCTGGCTGACAGACTACAGATTTCCTCTAATACCTCCAAACCATTCTCCCTGAGAGTGGAACCCGTTTCAACGATATCTACGATCACCTCGGATAAACCCACAATCGGTGCAAGTTCAATGGAACCGTTTAATTTAATAATTTCCACCGTCTGATGTTTTTTATTATAGAAGTAGTCTTTGGCGATATTGGGATATTTGGTGGCAACACGAATCAGTTCTCCATGGTGGAGCAGTTCTTTTGCAGAAGCAGGTCCGGCCACACACATTCTGCATTTTCCAAGACCGAGATCAACCACTTCATACATCTTCCTGCCTTCTTCCAAAATGGTATCCTTTCCTACGACACCGATATCCGCTGCACCATATTCCACATAGGTAGGTACATCACTTGCTTTTGCAAGAAAGAATTTTAATTTTAACTCCTCATTGATAAAGATCAGCTTTCTTGAAGACTTATCCTTAATCTCTTCGCAGCTGATACCGATTTTCTCCAGTACATTTAACGTATTTATGGCAAGGCGGCCTTTTGCCAAAGCCATTGTAAGATATCTCATCCAATTCCACCCTTTCCTGCAGTATCCTTCATTTTATCAAAGGACCTTCCATTCATGATTCTTTCCCGCCATCCGCTGGTGAAAACGTTCTACGGGTACATGCTTTCATCATCACACACAATTCATATTTCATTTCTATATCCCCGGTGTGCTTCGGAACATTGAATTAAGAATGCATAAACTCACCGATGGCTACAATCTGAATCTTACCCGTCGCCGCTTCTATCACTTTAATTTCGTCAGGGTCTGCCAGATATAAGATTCCTCCGATGTTATTTCGCTTTGCATATGCCAGGCTCACCTCTATATCCGTATCTATCCCGGCTTTTTGCAGTATGGTATTCATACCGTCTTTGCGAAATTGCCCGGCCAGTGCTATCGCAGTTTTTCGATAGGGCTGATGATACAGGATCAGGGTATCCTGTGTTTCCGGCTCCCGTAACAGTTTTTGCCTCGATAAGGCGATCATCAGCTGATCCACAACAATCGCAAGACCAATGGCAGGTGCATCCATACCGAATTGTCCCACCAGATTATTATAGCGGCCGCCTGTGGCAACTGCATCTCCGGTACCATAGGTATATGCTTTAAAAATGATTCCGGTATAATAGTTATATTTGCTTAACATTCCAAGATCAAAGGATACATATTTTTCATATCCATATTCTGTAAGTATTTCATTGAGCTGCAAAAGACGTTCTATGGCTTTTATTGCCCTGATATTTTTCGTAAGCTCCTTTGCCAGGCTTAGAATCTCAAGCGATCCGAATAGTTCCGGCAGCTTTAAAAAGATTGCTTTTAGATCCTGATTCATCTCTTTGCCTGACACAATTTCTTCTACGCCAAACATATTCTTATTTTCAATCAAAGTTCTTACATTAGAAATTTCATCTTCCTCTGTAAATCCGGCTTCTTCGATCAGTGCACGAAAGAAATCCGCATTGCCGATCTCCAGCTGAAATTCTTTCAGACCGGAACTTAGAAGACATTCCACTGTCAAAGCCAATAATTCTGCATCGGCTTCCACACTGTCATCATTAATTAACTCCGCACCAAGTTGCGTTACTTCCTTTAATTTTCCCTGATAACTGATGTTATTGATAAACGTATTCCCGATATAACACATGCGAATCGGCTGCGTTTCATCCTTAAAATATTTAGCCGCACAACGGGCAATAGAAGGTGTAATATCCGGTCTTAATACAAGCGTGTTTCCATCACGGTCAAAGAATTTATACATATCCTTAGAGGATACACTTCCACGCTCCTGGCTGAATATATCAAAGAATTCAAAGCTGGGTGTCTGAATGTCCTGAAATCCGTAATGCTCCAGCACATGATGGAGGTTCTTTTGCAGCAACATCTTGGTTGCACATTCCGAATTATAGATATCTCTGACTCCTTCCGGCGTATGTAATAATTTATCCTTCATAATCTACCTCTTTTCCGCGCTGCTTGCTGCTATCAATTAATTTATAGTTACCATCTTTCTTTCAAATAGCCATTGCTTCATCATGGTAACGTGATAATTCGCTACCACACTGATATGTTTTAACATTATAAGTTATTCCATAACAGCTGTCAACCGTTAATTTCTCTTCGTTCCAGATCTTTCTTAATCATTTCAAGATAATGAATGCATACTCCGTTTTGTACCGGAATCCGGTAAGATAAGTCAAGTTCCTCAAACCGAAAGCTTTTTCTGCCCCCGTCCCTTGCCCTGTTCCAGAAGAAAAGCAATTGATCATAGGGAAGATAATAATAAATTTCAAGCTTTTTAAAATAGATTAACAGAAAGGAAATTCCTGATTGTTCCTCAAATGCTTTCATGAAATCAATTTGATGCTGATGAACATTATTCATCTGAAATGTTTCCACCGCACATTCTTTGGCATCAAAACAAACAGGGATCCCCTGAACCACCCCGATATAATCAACGGTGCTTTTCTGTTCAAAATACGCCAGTGTTATATGGCGGTTTTCTTTGTCTATATTAATCGGAGTAATCGGGGTAGGCACCTTTTGAATCAAAGCCAATTGCTTTTCCCGATATTTCGTATTGGTAATATTAATCATCTCTTCCAGCATGGAGCCGCGAAGACCCCTGGAATTCCACGATGGCATATCCTACACCTCCCGAACTTATTACATAATATTTGTAAAACGAGCTCCGAAAAGCTGGGCCCCTATGCTTTCATAGAGTTTCGGTAATCCGGCTTTAAACTCCTTTTCTGATATCACAGAGAAATCACCCTCCATCTTTGGAAAAACGATTCGGTTTGAATGTAATAATTGATGTTCCAAACCATAGCTTGTTTTAAAATAATAGTTTACCTGATGATCACCGTATTTATAGTCCCCAATCAGCGGATGACCGATACTGGACAGATGCGCTCTGATCTGATGGGAACGACCGGTGATTAATTTAACCTGCAGGAGTGTAAATACACCAAGGGTTCCTG
The DNA here is from genome assembly GCA_023439505.1 of Bacillota bacterium. Classification (GTDB taxonomy): domain Bacteria; phylum Bacillota; class Clostridia; order Lachnospirales; family Lachnospiraceae; genus Mobilitalea. The sequence continues at coordinate 62,853 of JAEXNR010000007.1, read as the reverse complement.
TTGCAGCGTTAATTGCCGTGCTGATCCCCAGGGGATGATATTCTGTGCAAATATAATCTGTATCCTCTTTTGGATGAGTAAAAATGGAGACTTTATTCTTAAGAGAATCTTTGGTAAGGTATCCTTCAATCCTCTTATTCTCCCTTAGCGCTCCCTTGACGATGCACAAATAATATTTACTTACAGAACGATCTTTTATTACTTCTGACATTCTCTGTAATCCCTGTAAGGACTTTCCTCCGATCAGGATCCCACTGGTATTGCGATCCAGCCGATTACAGATTCCCGGCTTGAAGCTGGTAAGTTGTTCCACTGATATCTGTTTTGTAGATATCAGATATGAAATCATGGCTTCTACCATGGATATGTCATTGGGAGCTGCTTTCTGGGATAATATCCCCAAAGGCTTATTCATAATTATAATATGTTGATCTTCATAGATGATATCAACATCAGCTTCAGCATGAATGGCAGTTTCATGCTCCTGAAACTGCGCTATGGTTTCATCAGAAAGAAACAACTTAACTTCGTCCTGCAGATTTAACTTTTCGGAACCATCCGCCTTTTTACCGTTTAGTACGATATTTTTCTTACGCAGCATTTTATAGATGAAATTTTTCGGTGCTTTATTTAAAAGCTTGAACAATAATTTGTCCAAGCGCTGTCCTGCCTCATTATGATTTACGATAAACTGCTTCATTACGCTACTCCCAGATAGATTCCTCAGGTACTATGTCTTCCATTGATTCAATATAATAATCCGCTAATTCCTTCTTAAGCTCCGTAGTATGGACAGAATATTCGTCATGCACGGCACAAACCTTCATTCCGGCGTTTTTTCCTGCCATAATCCCCTGAACGATATCTTCAAAGACAAGACATCCGGATGGGGTTACTTTTAAATCCTCTGCAACCAAAAGATAGATATCCGGAGAAGGCTTTCCTTTGGCAACTTCACAGGAGGTTCGAATGGAGGTAAAATAGTCCTGGATCTGATGTTTTTTAATAATTAATTCTACCAGCTCCCTTGAATTACTTGTCGCAATGCCCGCAGGGATCCGGTGTGATTTTAAGTAATCCAGCAACGCTTTCACTCCCTTTTTCATGGGTACCTCATTCAGATACTTGTCCCATGCCATCTGATTCCAATCACTCTTGATCTGATCCAGACTGTCAGAGAGTCGAAAGGTCTCTTTAAAATATAGGGCAGTTTCGGAGAAACTCATTCCTTCGACATTTTTCTGCAAATCATGTGGAAGGGGGATGCCAAAACGCTGCAGATACTCAATATCTATGCTCTCCCACATCCACATGGAATCTACCAGGGTACCGTCTAAATCAAATATTACCGCATCAATATCTTTTAACATAACATCTCCTTCAATCAAAAAGGTATGCCAATATCAGCATTCCTTAATATTTATATTTTGTAGATAGCTAATCTCATCTTCCCTCAGTTTACGATATTCCCCTGGTAACAGGGATTGATCCAGTGCCAATCCTCCCATGGATAAGCGTTTCAGATACAGGACTTCCTTCCCCACCGCTTCAAACATGCGCTTTACCTGATGAAACTTCCCCTCCTGTATGGTTAATTCAATCTCAGAAATGATACCGGAGGATAAAATTGTAAGTTTTGCCGGAAGTGTGATATCATCCGTTTCAATCGAAACACCCGCAAGAAATTGATCCGCATCTTCTTTTGTTACCTTCCCTTTTACCCTGGCATAATACACCTTATCTACATGTTTTTTAGGTGAGAGAAGCCGATGTGCCAGATCTCCGTCATTGGTGATAAGCAGCAGCCCCTCGGTGTCCTTATCAAGACGACCCACAGGAAATAAATCTTTTCCTTCCTTCTCCTGTAATAAGTCCATCACCGTTTTACTGATAGAATCCGTTGTCGCTGAGACCACACCCGCCGGCTTATAGAGCATATAATAACTAAATTGATGATAAAGAATCTCCCGTCCGTCAAATGTAACCTGATCCTGGTTCAGGTAAACTTTTAACTCAGGTTTTTTGCAAATTTCATTATTTACACACACACTTCCCTTGCGGATCCAGAGTTTGATTTCACTTCTGCTTCCAATCCCCATATCAGCCAGATATTTGTCAAGTCTTATTGGCTTTTCCATTATACCCATCTCCATCCGGGAAGATATTTATTCTTGAAGTTATTTTTAGAAATTTTAGCCCAGCCAAGCGGATGCTGATCTACACAGATCAAATACCAGCCATCTTCATACTGGTCCTTAAGTTCAAGGGATTCACATTTTAAGTACCGGATGGCATTTGGATCTTCTTTCTTAAAGTGAATCGTTTTCGCATACTCTTCACTTGAAAGTGCACTCGCAAGGGCCTGAGAAGGTTCAAAACGCTGTTTTTTCATCTCTCCAAGCAATAAACCCTGTCTTAAAATCCGAAGTCCCTTTATATCAGGCAACCCCTCCGGCAGATAATATAACCGGGTGTCGCGAACCAAAAGCCGGCTAATGTCAATACCGGGCTTTCCGTTAACAGAACCCGTTCGTTCGGGGGAGAGTCTTATGTCATTGATAAACGCTGTCGCTTCTCTGGATATTTCATTCTTGTCCCTCACACGGAGAATTTCATTACTGCCACCGGGCACATTCTCTGTAGTTCCTTCGCCCTTTTGCAGCAATGTGATAAAATGTCCTTCTCCGTTGATCTTATGCGGCCATAGCCGGATACAGTGGCGAAGCTGTGCATTCTCCTCATTAATCCATTCCGGTTTCCCATAATCAAATCCCTCATAAGTAATTCCCAGCCGTTGCCGGATGTGATCATCCGGAATGGCATTCACCACACGAAACTCCGGGCATTCCCTTAACAGATACGCAATCGTACCCTCGTTTTCCTCCGGTGAAAAGGTACAGGTGGAATAAAGCATAAATCCGCCGGGCCTCAGCATTTTAGCCGCGAAGAGAATAATTTCTTTTTGCAGTTTATTATAATAATCAACGCCGTATTGTTCCCAGTTTGACATGATAGCAGGACTTTTACGAAACATTCCTTCTCCTGAACAGGGAGCATCAATTAAGATTTTATCGAAAAAAGAGGGAAAATAGTCCGCCAGCTTATTTGGTGCTTCCGATAAAATCAGAGAATTTCTTGCACCAAACAGCTCCAGGTTTTTTAGCAGCGCTTTCGCTCTGGAATTGCTGATGTCGTTGGAGACCAAAATACCGCTTCCGTTTAATTTTGCTGCAAGCTCAGTGCTTTTACCACCCGGCGCAGCGCAAATATCCAACACCTTATCCCCTTCCTTTATGGGTAACAGGCTGGCAGGTGTCATTGCACTTGGTTCCTGAATATAATAAAGTCCGGCATAGTAATAAGGATGTCTTGCCGGCTGTAGACTAGTATCATAATAGTACCCGTTATAAATCCATGGGATTCTTGTAATAGGAAAAGGACAGATCTTTTCAAACGCTTGTGGTGTGATTTTTAACGTATTTACTCTTAAACCGCCATAATGTGGTTTCGAGTAACACTGTGAAAACTCATTAAATTCCTCCCCCAAGAGTTTTTTCATTCTGTCCTCAAATAATTTTGGAAATTTCATTTTTTCACTCCATTGGTATTTTTATTGATTGAACTCAAAAATAATTTCAGAATTCATCTCAGACTCTGCGCACGATAGCGCTGGGATATCAGATCGAGCTCGTTATTAAATTGCTCCAGTTCATTCTGATCTCCCGCCTGATAAATTCTGAAAAATTCGTCCTGAATTTTAATAACTTCCTGTTTATTTGCTACACTATATAAATTCTGAATATTGGTTAAGATATCTGCTACAATATTGGCTTTAATGGTAAATGAATTCTGTGCATCCAGAATCTCATCACGAACTACCGACATCTCCCGGTCCAGGATCAAGATCGCTTCTGCAGCGGAAGAGAGTCGTTCTCTGATATGCTCCGGGATATTTTGCTTATATTTATACTGCAGGGAATGTTCAATGGTTGCCCAGAAATTCATAGCCAGCGTTCGTATCTGTATCTCTGCCTGTAATTCCCTGGTTCCCTGTAAGGTTTCTACATTATAAAATATAATCAGATGATAGGAACGATAACCGCTTCTCTTCGCGTTAATAATATAATCCTTTTCACTTTTCACCCTCATGTCAGAACGTTTTTTTATAATATCTACCACCTTATGAATGTCTTCTACGAATTGACAGATTATTCTTATGCCCGCAATATCTTCGATTTTCTCTTCGAATAATTCCAGATCTATATTTTTCTTCTGCGATTTTTCCAAAATGCTTGAGATGGTTTTTACTCTTCCTGTAACCTGCTCGATGGGAGAATAAGCTCCAACATTTCGATATTCATCAATGATATGATTAAACTTTACAATTAACTCGTTCACTGCCATATGATATGGATCAAGTATTTTTCTCCAAAGTTGTATCTCCATACATTACCTCCCAAACGCTTTTCAAGGCCAAAGAATAATAAAACCGCTACTGTTCTAAAGCCAGCATCATCATGGATAATACCGCTAACCCTGCTGTCTCTGTCCGTAATATTCTTTTTCCCAGAGTAATCGGCAGGATTGCGTTTTGTACAGCGAGTTTGATTTCTTCTTCTTCATAGCCGCCCTCCGGGCCGATAAAAACACTGATATAAGGATGTTGAACCAAACCGGTCATAACCTCTTTTGTATATTGTATCCCTTTTGCATTCTCATAAGGAATGATCCCAAACCCGCTGTTCTTTGCATTCCCGATGGCCTCACCAAAAGACTGCACGGGTTTGATTCTGGGTATAATACCTCTAAAAGACTGTTTTGCGGCACTTTCAGCGATCGCCTGCCAACGTTCCAGTTTCTTCTCTTCTTTCTTTTTGTCTTCCAATTTTACGATAACCCGTTTGGTCATTACAGGTACTATCTCATAAACGCCTAATTCCACTGCTTTTTGAATAATTAATTCCATCTTATCTTTTTTGGGAAGCCCCTGATATAAAATTATTCTGGAAGAAAGTTCTGTATCCGTATCCTGAATAGATATTATCCTGGCAATTACTTCATTCTCAGATACTTTATTCATTATACAATAACAATCTTTTCCTTGTCCATTACAAATTACAATTTCATCCCCCTGCCTCATGCGAAGAACATTCCTGATATGATTCTGGTCAGGGCCTGTAATCGTGATCATATCGTTTTCTATCTGGTCATTGGTAACATAAAAGCGATGCATTGATTTCTCCTTGTCAGATCCGTATTTCTCACTATATATATTTTTCCATTACTTTAATTATATATCAAAAAGAACATATGTTCAAGCGGAACTTTTCTTTATGTTTGAGAGAGCGGCTCGCTTCGCAATCATTTGTCAAAATCATATTCGTGGTTTTGAATGTTTAAATGAATTCATGGTTTTTGATCTATACAACATACTTTTCTTTAAAAATGATATATATATAATAAGATATGGAATAAGTGAGCGACAATATGACAGCGGATGAAAGAAACAGAATTGTCAGTGAAGAATATGCCGATTTATTGATAGAAAATACGCCGAACAATACGATCCTGGAATCCTTAACCGATGCTACGATACGACCGATTAATTTCCTGCTTTCTGTTGTCCATGTTCCGGTTGAACAAATAACAAATCAGACAATCGTGACATTGGGATATCAGGTAATGCCATCCTTACTTGGTCTGGTCACACTGGGCAGTCTGGAAGCATCCGGAATTATCAGAATTAGAAATATCCCCAATTTCAATCTTCGCGGGCAGGGTGTGCTGATCGCAATCATAGATACCGGCATTGACTACACCAATCCCATCTTTCAAAATGCCGATGGGAGTACCAGAATTGTTTCCATCTGGGATCAGAGCATTCAGAGTGATTCGCCACCCCAAGGACTGGATTACGGTACCCTATATACCCGTGAGCAAATCAACACCGCCCTGCGAAGCAATGATCCCTTAAGCGTCGTTCCCAGTATGGATGAGGTTGGTCACGGAACCATGCTTGCAGGAATTGCAGGGGGTAAAGAAGTTCCGGAAGAGAATTTCTATGGAGTTGCTCCGGATGCAGAATTTGTGGTTGTTAAACTTAAGCCTGCAAAGCAATATTTAAAAGATTTTTTCCTGATACCGGAGGAGGTATTTTGTTATCAGGAAAATGATGTATCCTTTGCACTGGAGTATATATTACAAGTAAAAAATGAGCTGGCAAGACCCATGGCAATCTGTATTGCTGTAAATACCTCTGCCAGTGCGCATGACGGCAGAGGCACGTTAAGTAATTTTCTATCGTTAGCGGCAAGTACAAGGGAGATTGCAATGATTATTGCTGCGGGTAATGAAGGGAATGCCAGAAGACATTATTTTAGTACAATCAGTAGCAGACCCGGTTATGACACGGTGGAATTGAATGTGGGTGAAAACGAACAGGGCTTTACCATGGAACTGTGGGGAGACAGACCCGGCATCTTCTCTGTTGATATTCAATCCCCTTCCGGAGAGTACATCCCCAGAATCGTATCAGGAATTGACATATATAGAGAAATCTCCTTTGTCTTTGAGCGGACCATCATTCATCTTGATTATCAGCTGGTGGAGTCTCAGAGTGGCGATCAGCTCATCTTGTTCCGTTTTGTAAATCCGGCACCGGGGATATGGCGAATTAATGTTTATGAACGCATTGACCTGAGCCTGAGTTTTAATATCTGGCTTCCCATGGGTGATTTTATCTCTACAAATACTTTTTTTATCCGATCAGATCCTTATACAACCGTACTGACGCTGGGAACTACCATCCCGCCAATTACGGTAACTGCTTATAATCATGTGGATGACAGTCTCTACCTGGCTGCCAGCAGGGGTTATTCCAGAATCGGTTATGTTACACCCCAGATTGCGGCACCGGGCGTAGATATCATTGGTCCCACAGTGACAAAGACCTTTGCCGAATTTACCGGTACCAGTGTTTCAGCGGCTCATACTACCGGGGTAGCAGCCCTGCTCCTGGAATGGGGAATTGTAAGAGGCAATTTATCCACATTAAATTCTATAGAAATGAAGAAACTAATGGAACGAGGTGCCAGAAGGGATGTAAATCTGGAATATCCAAACCGGGACTGGGGGTATGGGATTTTAGATGTCTATAATATATTTGATAGTCTGAGAACTGGTCTCTCTTCATAGGATCAGTATCATCATTTCATATATTTGGAGATTTAAAAATATATATTAATATGATTGCATGATTGGAGTGGCATATGACAGGACAGGAAAGAGTCGCTTATAACCGGGAAGAATATGCGGATTTAATCGTTTTTTACCTTAATAATCCAGGTGTTTTAGATCAATTTCGTGAGTATCCGATCAGTTATATGAATGAATCTTTTGCAATTGTGCATGTGCCGGTGGCATCGCTCAATGTAGAAACGGTCGGCACTTATGGTTATTCTACGATACCACGGTTATTCGGATTAACCAGTACGATCAGCTTAGAGGCGTCAGGGGTCACAAGATTACGAAATATACCGGCTTTAAATCTGCTGGGGAATGGTGTGCTGGTCGGTGTGGTAGATACGGGTATCGATTATACCAATCCCGTCTTTATTCATTCGGACGGCACCACTAAAATAGCCGCAATCTGGGATCAGACCATTGAGACAGGCACGTATCCTTATGAGAGCCGGTTCGGATCAGAGTATAATGCAGATATGATTAATCAGGCACTTGCTTCCAATCAACCCTATAATATCGTTCCAAGCAGGGATGAGAATGGGCATGGTACCATGATGGCTGGCGTGGCCTGCGGAAATCCGGATGCAGACGCAGCCTTTTCAGGAGTGGCACCGGGGGCTGAGCTTCTGGTTGTCAAACTACAGTTGGCAAAGGCATATCTCAAGCGCTTTTATGTAGTTCCTGAAGATGTTATCTGCTTTCAGGAGGATGTCATCATGTGGGGAATTCAATATTGCATTCGAAAGGCACAGGATCTGCATCGACCGCTGGTAATCTGTCTGGGAATCGGCTCTTCCCAGGGTTCCCATGACGGTAGCTCCCTGTTAGCTCGTTTCTTAACCATTTATTCGGATTTACCGGGTAATATTGCTGTGATCTCCGCGGGAAATGAAGGCAACCGGGGCAGACATTATTTCGGAAGTATCGATCCTGCCATCGGTTATAATACTGTGGAACTTAATGTAGGAGAAACTGAAAGAGGCTTCTCGATGGAATTATGGGGTACTTCGCCCGGAATTTATTCGATTGATATTTTATCACCTTCAGGAGAATATATTGCCAGAATTCCCTCCGGCATCAGAGTAAATCGCGTGATTAATTTTGTCTTTGAGACAACAGTGATCTATCTTGACTACATGATCATAGAATCAGAAACCGGGGACCAGTTGATTTTACTGCGATTTCATAATATATCCCCCGGAATCTGGAGATTTAATGTATATGGACAGGGGAATCTCACAAACTCTTTTAATATATGGCTTCCCATGGGGGATATGATTACAGACAGTACAAGATTTATTCAGCCGGATATCTATACAACCATATTGTCACCGGGCGGTGCACTTATACCAATTACAGTTACGGCTTATAATACCGCAAATAATAATTTGTATGTAAATGCAAGCAGAGGCTATACCAGATCCAATAATATAAAACCGGAGCTGGCAGCACCTGGAGTCAATTATATCGCGCCGAATCAAAACCGGGAATTTGTTCCTTATACCGGAACCGGCGTTGCTTGCGCCCATACAGCAGGCATCGTCGCCATGATATTAGAATGGGGTGTTGTTAGAGGAAACAGACCGAATATTGATTCGATGGAGATGACCAATTATCTGATCCGCGGTGCCAGAAGAAGTTCTAATCTGGATTATCCAAATCGTGACTGGGGCTACGGTATTCTTGATGTATTTAATGTTTTTGACGCATTACGGGCGAATATCAGCTAAGGAAAATCCATCAAAATGGAGCTGCAGCAATCATTGATCGCACAGCTCCTATTCCAACTGTATGAGCATAACCCATACAGGAATATTAAATTTGATTTCATTCTTGAAGATTGATCAAAATAAAATTTATATTAAGACGTTATTTTCATTGGGCTTTTTGGCGGTGAAGGATACCCAGTCTCCCATTTGATTCACTTCCAAAATTTCAAACTTGTTAGCCAATAATGCACTTTTCACCGCATCTTCTTTCATATTGATGATTCCGGAACTTATGAAGATACCACCGGGCTTCAGGTTTTCACCAATCACATTAGACAAAGGAATAATGATATCGGCAAGTATATTCGCCACGACAAGATCAAATTGATCCGTGCCAAGTTCCTTACGAAGCTCTTCGTCTTCTATGATATTACCTGTAAAAAAACTTAGCTTATCATCAGAAAGACTCAGCTTGTTCACTTCTGAGTTTTCTATGGCAGCCGAGGTCGCCATAGGATCAATATCTATGCCAATGACCTCTTTTGCGCCCAGTTTCTTAGCAATGATGGAAAGTATACCACTGCCGCTGCCGGCATCCAAAACAATATCCCCGTTTTTTATATGCCTTTTGATACTTAAGATACATAGCTTTGTGGTTTCATGAGATCCGGTGCCAAAGGAAGTCCCCGGATCAATTTCAATAACAAGATCATTCTCATTACAATCGGTTAATTTCTCCCAGGTAGGCTTAATTACTAAGGTATCGTCAATTCGAAACGGCTTAAAAAATTGCTTCCAGTTATTAATCCAATCTTTATCTTCTGTTTCGGATATGGTAATTGTTCCTGCACCAATGGTTACATATTCTGCGATTTCGTTAAGTCCTTCTTTGATTTGCTCAAGCAGCGCATGGGCATCTTGTTCGCTGTCCAAATAAAAACTTACCTTTGCGATCCCGTCATCTTCCTTTAATTCTGGTAATATGTCGATAAATAATCGCTTCTTCTCTTCCTCTGTAATCTGAATATTATCACTGATTTCTATCCCTTCAATTCCCAGCTCACTTAACAGGTCACTGATTAAGTCAACCGCCTCGGTTGTGGTATCAAGGGTAAATTTTGTCCATTTCATAGTTCCGCCTAACCATCAGAATAAGACGATTCGTTTGAAATTGCATTGTTCTGATTCTTTATTTTCTTCATTTCCAAAACTTTTTCTTTTTCTCTTTTTCTGTCTCCTGATTTTCGATGATTTCTTTTTTTCCCACCATTGCCTCATCAAATTTCATCAAAAGTTCTCTCTGTTCTGCATTCAAACTTGTAGGAACCTGTACTACCAGAGTCACATAATGATCGCCTCTGACATTTTTATTACGTAAAGTTGGGACACCTTTTTCTCTTAATCTGACTTTTGTATCTGTCTGGGTGCCTGGTTTCACATTATAAATGATATCTCCATCCACGGTGCTGATTCTTACGTCACCGCCCAAAGCAGCTGTCGCATAAGAAATGGGTGCCGTTGAAAAAATATCATATTCCTGACGCTGGAAAATAGGATGTCTGCTGACAGTAACTTCTACCAGTAAATCTCCTCTGGGTCCCCCGTTTGTTCCAGGTTCACCCTTTTCACGAATTCTCACACTCTGACCATTATCGATACCGGCCGGGATAGAAACCTTGATCTTCTTTTTGCTGTTGACATATCCGTTACCGTAACATTCCGGACACTTATCTTTTATGATCTTTCCTGTTCCTTTACAATCGGGACAGGTCTGAACATTTCGTATCATGCCAAAGAGAGATTGCTGGGTATATACGACCTGTCCTTTTCCGCCGCATTTGGCGCAGGTCTCAACACTTGAACCGTGTTTAGCTCCGGTACCGTGGCAGGAATTACATTCATCCTTTAACGTAAGCTCCAATTCCTTCTCTGTGCCAAAAACCGCTTCTTCAAATGTAATTCTAACGGAAGTACGTAAATTTGCCCCCTGCATCGGACCGTTACCGGATCGCCTGGTACGGCTTCCGCCAAAAAGATCGCCAAAGATATCACCAAAGATATCACCCATATCCATACCGCTAAAATCAAAACCGCCTGCTCCGGAAGCACCGCCATCAAAGGCAGAATGACCAAACTGATCATACTGTCTGCGCTTTTCGGCATCACTAAGTACAGCATAAGCCTCTGAAGCTTCTTTGAACTTTGCTTCAGCGGTCTTATCCCCCGGATTTGTGTCAGGATGGTATTTTTTTGCAAGCTGTCTATATGCCTTTTTTAATTCATCATCCGTCGCTGTCTTGCTGACACCTAAGACTTCATAATAATCTCTTTTATCTGCCATCTTTCCTTCACCTTTCATTACTACAGCTTCTCATTTTATCATAGGTAAGCAGCTGATTTGCCAAAACTGCTTATTCATCCATAATTTAATATCACAATAAACTTCATCTTAACCAAATATCTCTGATTCGTCAAGATGTGATCTGATATGGAAGGAATAAAATAGGAATATTTCATTTACAGATACCCTGGTGTGATCCTGTGAAACACCTTTAGAGTCCGCTACTTTGCAGACTCTATATAAGGAAGGGATGCTGCTCAAAGGGATTATTGATTTACATCAACATCAACTTTAGTACAACATCCCTTACTGCTTCTGAACATGATACCGCCGGTATCGCTGAATGGAACTATTGATTATTTATTCATTACACTTCTCTGTAATCGCCGTCTACTACATCGCCGTCATATGCTGTTCCTTCACCTGCGCCTGCAGCTCCGGACATATCAGGTCCTGCACCTGCAGCTCCACTTTGCTCATATAGTTTTGCAAACAAAGCCTGTGCACCGGTCATTAATTTTTCTTTGGCTGCTTTCAGATCGGCTACCTCTCCTTCCGACATAACCTCCGGATTGGATTTTTCTACCAGCTCTTTTAATCTTGCCAAATCAGCTTCTACTGTTGACTTGTCACCTTCACTGATCTTGTCGCCTACTTCACTCAGCGCCTTCTCTGTCTGGAATACCATGGAATCCGCATCATTTCTTACATCAACAGCCTCTTTGCGGATCTTATCCTGCGCTTCGTATTCTGCCGCTTCTCTCACTGCCTTATCAATATCGGAATCAGAAAGGTTGGAGCCTGCTGTTATTGTAATGTGCTGTTCTTTCCCGGTACCCAGGTCTTTTGCTGATACATTAACAATACCGTTGGCATCGATATCAAAGGTAACTTCAATCTGAGGAACCCCTCTTCTTGCCGGCGGAATACCATCCAGACGGAATTGTCCGAGACTCTTGTTATCTTTGGCAAACTGTCTTTCCCCTTGAACCACATTGATATCTACGGCTGTCTGGTTATCGGCTGCTGTAGAGAATACCTGACTCTTCTTGGTAGGGATCGTTGTATTTCTCTCGATTAATCTGGTAGCAACACCACCAAGGGTCTCGATGGAAAGGGACAACGGAGTTACATCAAGAAGAAGAATATCCCCGGCACCTGCATCACCAGCTAATTTACCACCCTGAATTGATGCACCAATGGCAACACATTCATCGGGATTAAGGGTTTTGGAAGGCTCCTGACCGGTTAATTGTCTTACTTTATCCTGTACGGAAATCATACGGGTTGAACCGCCGACGAGTAATACTTTTTTCAAATCGGAAGTGGAAATACCGGCATCTCTTAAAGCATTCTGAACCGGAACTACCGTTCTTTCTACCAAGTCATGGGTTAATTCATCAAATTTAGCACGGGTTAAATTCATATCAAAATGTTTCGGACCCTCTGCAGTTGCAGTAATGAAAGGAAGGTTAATATTGGATGTTGTGGCGGAAGATAATTCCTTCTTTGCTTTCTCTGCAGCTTCTCTTAATCTTTGAAGTGCCATCTTATCTAAGGACAAATCCACACCATCGGATTTCTTAAATTCATCAATCATGTATCTGGTAATTCTCTCATCAAAGTCATCACCACCAAGGCGATTGTCTCCGGAGGTTGCCAATACTTCAATAACACCGTCCCCAATTTCAATGATGGAAACATCAAATGTACCGCCGCCAAGATCATATACCATGATTTTCTGCTCATGCTCATTATCAAGACCGTAAGCCAAAGCAGCGGCGGTAGGCTCGTTGATAATTCTCTTTACATCAAGACCTGCAATCTTACCGGCATCCTTGGTTGCCTGTCTCTGCGCGTCATTAAAGTAAGCAGGAACGGTAATCACCGCTTCGTTTACCTTTTCTCCCAAATAAGATTCTGCGTCTGCCTTCAGTTTTTGAAGGATCATTGCAGAAATTTCCTGAGGAGAATATCTCTTGTCATCAATTTTTACTCTGTAATCACTACCCATATGTCTTTTAATGGATGAGATAGTTTTATCTGCATTGGTAACGGCCTGACGTTTTGCAGGTTCACCAACTAAACGTTCTCCTGTTTTTGTGAATGCAACTACGGAAGGTGTTGTTCTGGCACCTTCTGTATTGGCAATAACTACGGGCTTTCCGCCTTCCATTACGGCAACACATGAATTTGTGGTACCCAAATCAATTCCAATTATTTTTCCCATGTTTTTTCCTCCTATATAAAATAAATTTTGCTTACTATGTTACATTTATTCTCAATCACTCGATATAATAATGATAGCAGATGATGAATTATTATTCTGTGATTTTATCATATTGAAAATTACTAATTTACTACTTTCACCATGCTGTGTCTTACTACGATATCCCGGTAGATATATCCCTTTTGAAATTCATCGGAAACAATATTCTCCCCAAGATTTTCATCCTCCCCATGCATTACTGCATTATGAAGGGTCGGATCAAACTCTTTGCCAACAGCTTCAATCTGCTTTACACCGATTTCCTCCAGTGAAGTAATAAACTGCTTGTAAATCAACTCAATACCTTGTGCAAAAGAACTCTCTTTTTCCTTTTCAGTAATGGCACCAAGACCCCGTTCAAAATTGTCGACGGTAGGAAGTATTTTCTCTACGATGCTTTTTACACCCATATCATACATCTGGGATTTTTCTTTTTCAGAGCGCTTTCTGAAGTTATCAAACTCTGCCATAGTTCTCATCAGACGATCTGTTAACTCTTCGATCTTCTGATCCTTGGCTGCCAGGTCTTTGGATTTTAAATTCTTAAACAGAGATTTTCCTCCCTTTGCCTGTTTGGGAGTAATGGTCTCATCTTCGGAAGCTTCTTCCATGAACTCCTCTATGATATCCTGCTGTTCCGGTACCATCTCCTCTGTCATCTCTTCCGGCATCTCTGCCATTTTAACTTCTTTTTCATTCTCTTTCTTATTTTCTTCCATTGTCATCTTCTCTGTCTCCAGATCTACTGTTTCTTCAAAAGATTCTTTTGACATCTCCTTCATGTTTTTTTCCTTCGCCATGGCTGCTTTCATAATTTCAATTGTATTATCCATATCTTCCAATTAAATACCAACCTTTCCGTTCAAACTCCCAGCTGCGTTGTTCAGTTTTCTTTAGGGGTAAGAGGGATTTTGTTATGTTTTCTTTTTAAATATATCATCTAATTGAACCATGAGTGTTTGTAAGGTACTGACAACCCTTTCGTAATCCATTCGTTTTGGTCCGATAATTCCTACCTTGCCATAAACCCCTTCCTCAATTTCATAGGTTGCGGTTACCACGGAGCAATCCTTCATGGATTTTACCGGAGTCTCATCTCCGATATATACCTGAATACCTCTTTCATCTTCATCTTCAATCTTATCCTGAATAAATTCCGTCAGCATCTTTTTCTCTTCCAGGGTATACAAAAGTTCGGTGGCTTTATCCCTGTCACATAATTCAGGATACTTCAAAATATTGGTAGTTCCCGAGGTGAATATCTCAATATCCTCTTCGTCTGATACAGACTGCATTATGGCATCAAGGATATCATTCACTAAAGTACGGTATTCTCCTGCCTGTTCCTTAAGTTTGGTGATCACAGGTAAATTAATTTCTGCAAGATCGAGACCTTGTAAGAATGTATTCAAAACAATATTTAACTTTAATATCGTTTCCTTATTCAAAGGAGCAGCTATCCCGATGATCTTATTCTTAACAATATTACTTTCAAATACAATGACGGCAAGTAATTGGGTCTCATCCACTTCCGTTAACTGTATAAACTTTACTTTTTTTCTATATTGAGGGGTAGTAATCATTGTTGTATAATTTGTGTTTACAGCCAGTTGTCTTGCAACCTGTTGAAGCATACTCTCAAGCTTGTCGGCCTTCTGAATCAGAAGTTCCTTCATCTCCTCAACTTCCTGAACCTTTTCCCTTAATAAGATATCAACATATAGACGGTATCCTTTATCGGATGGAATTCTTCCTGCGGAGGTATGTGGCTGAACAATGAATCCAAGCTCTTCTAAATCGGCCATTTCATTACGAATGGTGGCGGAACTCAAATTCAAATCCGTATATTTGGAAATGGTTCTTGAACCGACAGGCTCTCCGGTTTCAAGATAGTTGCGAATGATAGCCTGTAAAATCTTCAATTTTCTTTCATCAAGCTGCTGCATAAGCCACCCCACTCCATGATTATCATTGACTTTGTTTTTTGTTAGCACTCACCTTAATAGAGTGCTAATATCTACATATAAAATAGCACTATCAATTTCTTTTGTCAAGAATATTTTGAAAAATTAATTAATTTTTCATACGTTATCCTGCATTCTTTTCAAAAGTTTTGATTTCATATCCTGGACAAATATGGAATTATTCAGGTAGGAGGAACTCAGCCAGGACCACATTGCTGATATCAATTCCATAATCCGAAAGATACCATCTATCCCCTTTTGCAATTAGTAATTGTTTTTCCTGCAGGGATTTTATAACATCCGGGTATACCTCTTCCACGCTCTTGTGAAACCGGTGAAAAAATTCTTTTTTTTCAATTCCTTCACACAATCTCAGGCCAAGAAACATAAATTCTTCCATCTGTTCCTTAACTGAAAGTATTTCCATATCTCTTCTTAAGGACCCCGGTAAAGAAAGTGTCCGAAGATTATCCCCCTCTTTCTCTTCCTGATTGCATAAAGACAAATACTCTTTTAAATCCGTGGTATTATGAAACCTTGTGTGGTTAATCAGGGATGACGCGCCTAATCCAATCCCTAGATACTGGGTAGTACTCCAATAAACTTTATTATGCCTGCATTCATATCCCCTTTTCGCATAGTTAGAAATCTCATAGCGCTCAAATCCGTTTTGCGAAAGTATTTCTTTCGTTCGTTCATACATATACCGGTCCGTATCTTCATCAGGAAGGATATCGTTGGCAATACCCTGGGTTTTATCCTGTTTTTGATATCGGTCAAAAAAGGGGGTTCCTTCTTCAATGATTAAACTGTAAGCTGAGATATGCTCCGGGGACAGCGCTATCATATGCGCTAAGGTTCGTTCCCAGGAATCAATGGTCTGCCCGGGCAGCGCAGACATTAAATCAACATTAATATTGTCAAATCCCAGTTCTCTTGCCAAATGATAATTCTTCAAAAAATCCTCAAAAGAGTGAATTCTTCCAAGTGATTTTAACTCTTCCTTCACCGAAGACTGCAATCCGAAACTGATACGGTTCAATCCGGCCCTTTGATAAGAAAGGAGTTTTTCCTTATCAATCGTACCAGGATTAATCTCTATCGTCGCTTCCAATGTGCTCTTGTTGATATCAAATACCGCTTGCAGGGCACGCATAATTTCTTCAATATAACTTCCGTTTATGCTGGAAGGTGTTCCTCCTCCGATAAATATTGTCGGTACCTGATAGTCGGTAGCAAGATCTTTATAACTATAAATCTCCTGGAGGATCGCCAAAATGTATCGTTTCTTTATTTCATCACTGGCAGGTGCGGAAAGGAAGTCGCAATAATCACATTTTTTCACACAAAAGGGGATATGGATATAAATGCCCAGATCTTGTTTTGATTTGTCATTGGCAGGATGTAACAGCGGATGGTCTGATACCAAGGTTGTATCACTTCTTTCTTATTATAATAATGTAGATATCGAGATTATTCCTATTGTATTTGAAGTCACAATCGTAGTAGTGGCATCCCTATCGTATCGAAAGTTCTCACTGTCTTGATCGCAGTATTTTGATTTGATAAGCAGAAAGCTGTTTCTACAAACAAATGATTTCACCGTCAGATAGCCGGTACAACTTCTAAATAACAGGACGGACAAGTTTCATGTCAGGTTAATTAAAATATTGTACCGGTATTTTCCCGGTGAAATCCATAGTTGTTAAACAGCTTTCCGGTTGATTTATTTTAATTTACTAATCCTCGTCTAATTTCAGAACACTCATAAATGCCTTTTGCGGAATTTCCACATTACCAACCTGACGCATTCTCTTCTTGCCTTCCTTTTGCTTCTCGAGCAGCTTCTTCTTTCTCGTAATATCACCACCGTAGCACTTGGCAAGTACGTCCTTTCTCATAGCCTTAACGGTTTCTCTTGCTATGATCTTACTTCCAATTGCAGCTTGAATGGGAATTTCAAAAAGCTGGCGTGGGATCTCGTCCTTTAACTTTTCACACATTTTTCTGCCGCGTTCATAGGCACTCTCGGCATGCACGATAAAGGTCAGAGCATCTACTTCCTCTTTGTTGATCAGAATATCCAACTTCACCAATTCAGACTGAACATATCCTTTAAGTTCATAATCAAAGGATGCATACCCTCTGGATCTCGACTTTAAGGCATCAAAGAAATCATAGATGATCTCATTCAGCGGTAAATCATATTTTAGAAGTACCCTGGTCTCTTCCATATATTCCATTCCCAGATAAACGCCGCGCCTCTCCTGACACAGACTCATAATAGATCCCACAAATTCAGTGGTTACCATGATTTCCGCGCTGACAACCGGCTCCTCCATGAAAGCAATTTCAGATGGATTGGGCAGATTGGTAGGATTGGTTATTTCAATAATCTGTTCGTCTGTTTTATGCACTTTATAGATAACGCTGGGTGCGGTAGTTACCAAATCCAGGTTGTACTCCCGTTCCAGTCTCTCCTGGATAATTTCCAGGTGCAAAAGTCCCAGAAATCCACATCGAAAACCAAATCCTAAGGCAACGGAAGTCTCCGGCTCAAATTGCAGGGAAGCGTCATTTAATTGCAGCTTTTCCAGCGCATCCCGAAGATCAGGATATTTGGCACCGTCTGCCGGGTACATTCCGCAATACACCATTGGATTAACTTTCTTATAACCGGGCAGCGGCTCTGCACAGGGACGCTTATGATCTGTTACCGTATCACCCACCCGGGTATCCTTCACATTTTTAAGACTGGCTGAGATATAGCCAACCATTCCGGCTGACAGTTCGTCGGTGGGGATAAACTGGCCCGGTCCGAAGATTCCAAGCTCAACAACTTCCGCAGTAGCTCCGGTTGCCATCATCCTAAGCTCTGTTCCTCTCTTTACAGTACCTTCCTTTACTCTACAGAAGATAATAACCCCCTTATAGGAATCGTATAGGGAGTCAAAAATCAATGCCTGTAAAGGTGCTCCGGGATCTCCCTTGGGTGCAGGAATTTTGGCTACGATTTGTTCCAGCACCTGATCAATATTAAGACCCTGTTTTGCCGAAACCAACGGCGCATCCTGAGCCTCCAAACCAATAACATCTTCAATTTCCGCAATTACTCTCTGTGGATCGGCACTGGGTAAATCAATTTTATTAATAACAGGAATAATGTCAAGATTATGGTCCAATGCCAGATATACATTTGCCAAAGTCTGTGCTTCTATTCCCTGTGCAGCATCTACCACTAATATAGCACCCTCACATGCTGCAAGACTTCGGGATACTTCGTAGTTAAAGTCAACATGTCCCGGCGTATCAATCAGATTGAAAATATATTCTTCTCCGTTATTCGCTTTATATACTGTTCGAACCGTCTGCGCTTTAATGGTGATGCCACGCTCCCGTTCCAGATCCATATTATCAAGAACCTGTGCCTGCATCTCACGGCTTGTCAGCAATCCGGTCATTTCAATAATACGGTCTGCCAGGGTTGACTTACCGTGATCTATATGAGCGATGATACAAAAATTCCTTATTTTACTTTGGTCTAAGGCCATCTTACTCCTCCTGCGTATGACAAACATCATATTTTCTTTTGGTATTATAGCATACCCCAATCTCAGTGACAAGCTGAATGCATCAGATATCACGGTTATGGGCAGATATCTTAATTTATATCCATTCCTTTTGAGCCTTTTAAAACAGAATCCAGAATTTTAGCCAGAGGTTCCATGGCATTCATCGCAGATTGAAGCGTATTCTCATCGGTTCCAAGCTCGATTAAGAGGCTCTTGGGTCTGACATGAAGATTGTAGCGATAACATTTTAAGTAATTTTTATAAAATAAGCCCGGATACAGTTCCAGTGATTTCATCTGCATCTGCAGACTAAATGCCAGGTTATCCTGTAAATAAGGATTATCAAGATAGGTAATAGGACCGTTCTCATCGCGGCTTAAACCATTAAACAGCATGACCTGTGCAGTTTCCTGTCCGTTAATCATGGTCACCCGCTTGCTGGAGCCGTCTCTATGTAGATCAATTACCACTTCTATGGAGGGATTATCCTTTAATATCTTCGTTATTCCATTCTCTGCATAATTATATGCTTTATTTCTGTCAAGAACACCTTCCATCAGATCATATTTTGTCTTGTCATGAAGTACTTGATATCCATAAGTATTCTCCAGGATATCCGTCAAATAGGAACCGACGCCTACAACGGTATCCTTTTCCTTATTCTTTCTGCTATCCTTATAAGCTTCCTGGGAATGGGTATGATAGATTAAAATCTGTGGTTTGTCATTGGTTTGCTTCATCGTCATATCTTCACCCAGAAGTTTTTTAGCGTTAAACAGATCATCCGTAACCTTCGTAGAAGGATCTACAATATAAAAATTTCTGACCAGAAAATTAATGTCCATTAACTGATCCATGGTGTATTTTATGCTTTTATTATTCTGGAGGGCCTCAACAGAGGACTGTTCGTTCCCTTCCTCTCCCTCTTCATATACATCCCCTTTGATATATCCGATCTGTAACTGATTCTCATGGTCATCTTCCGAATCAGTATCCATCCCCTCTGCCTTAAAATCCTTGCTGTTAAATGATACACCGTTGGTTAAGATATATTCTTTGGACAAATAGCCTTCTGCCAGATTTTTAAATCCTATCCCTGCACTGGATGCAGCTTGGGTCTTGGAATCCTGTGTAACCGGATTGTCCTCATTCTGATTGATAAGGTCATGATAAGAGGAAGCATTCTCCTGTGCCATCACAGTTCGAGTTGGGTTGTTACTTGTAAATTCTCTCAGAACGAACTGGTCGGACATAAAATTGATGGGAAAAGAATTTGCTTCCTCTTCTTCCTTCCTATAATAGCTGATCAGGGGTGAACTGGAATTTACCATTCTGATACATAGATCCTGCGCTATTTTTTCTTTTATACTGAAATCTGATTGCTCATTATTCTGAAATACGACAATGACAAAGCGTGAAAATAAATAAATGGAACAAATGATGATGAGCGACCATATAATCGGATATATATTTTTTCTTATTTTATAGCGAAACCGTTTCATAGCTGCCTCCCGACCCTGGACAATCCATATGAAATAACGTATTGGTGAATACTACAGGATGTTAATTCATTATATTCGGAAGGAATATTTTTATAACCTTTGAATTCCTGGTTCGTTTATCGTAACTTCGGAATATCTTTCATACTGTCTGCGCAAAGCAGGAATTCAGGGCTTCTGATACAGTATAGCTGATTCGCTTAATTGATTCATCAATATTTTTGGGCGTGACAAACATGTTATTCATCTGATGCTCATTAATCTCTGATATAAATTTTTGAATATCCTCCTCTCCAAAGCCTGTGTTTTGCATATAATTCATCATTGTATCAGATACAATGGTCGCAGCATCTACAACGGTTGGAACTCCAAGGGCGATCACTTTGGTACCAAGGCTTTCTTTATTTAATGCTTTTCTATTATTACCGATTCCGGAACCGGGACTGATCCCCGTATCGGTTAATTGAACCGTTGTATTCAGTCTGCTTACACTTCTTGAGGCCAGGGCATCGATTACGATTAACAGCTTTGGTTTTGTTTCCTCTATAATACCTTTGATTATTTCAACGGCCTCCATCCCCGTTTGTGCCATCACACCCGGGGAAATAGCGCTGACGCTGCCCAGCTTATTTTTTGATTTAAACTTCTCTCCATATTCTCTGATCAAATGACGGGTGATAAACAGGTTGTCCACTACCTGAGGGCCCAGAGCATCCGGTGTTACCTCTCTGTTGCCCAGCCCAACAACCAGAATTTCTTCCTGCTTTAAATTACCGGCAAGTTTCCTTAAGTGTTTCGCAATCTCATTGGAAACTGGTTTTTGATAGTCTTCATCAGCTTGACTTAATTCAGGGGCTTCTATGGTAATATAAGTTCCTATGGGCTTTTGCATCGCCCTGGCACCCTTCTCATCTTTAATTTCTACTGTGGATACCCTGATATGATTCTTTTCATCATAATCCTCTGTAAGTATTACTCCCTTGATCTCTACATTATCCTCAGGAAAACTTTCTCTAACCTCAAGTGCCAGATCTGTTCTGATGTTATGCTCCATTTGATAAGCTCCTTCTCCATTTCTTTCTCTTAAATCCAATCTTATGTTATGATATAGTAGTTATTCTGCTTATATGCTAAATCATTTTTATTTTCTTCAAAAAACCCAAAATTATGTATTGACATAAGTAATCGGATATACTAATATGTAATAGTATGTTTACATTAGAACGTCCGTGTCCGGATTTAATGGGAACAAAATATTCGAAGCAACCAGATTCCTCTTTGCCAGCCCACTCTCAAGAAGCTGCATATTGTGATATGGTTCGTTAATTAAATTATATTTGGAGGTGTACGAATTGGCTAACATTAAATCTGCTAAAAAAAGAATTTTAGTAAACGCAACCAAAGCAGCTAGAAATAAAACCATCAAGTCCAAGGTTAAGACGATGATTAAGAAGGTAGATTCCGCAGTTGCTACAGGTGACAAAGAAATAGCAAAAACCAGTCTGGTTGACGCTGTTACTGAAATCGATAAAGCTTGTTCCAAAGGTATTTATCACAAGAATACAGCTGCTAGAAAAGTTTCCCGTTTAACCAAAGCTGTTAATAATATTGCTTAATTAAATTCATTAATAGAAAGGCTGTCCTGTCGGACAGCCTTTTATATGTCTGCTCATTGGAGCACACGTTCTAACTGCACTTATTAGAGCACTTATTAGAGCGTTTATTATTGCACCTTACTACTACACTTCTATTGATATACTTTAATTTTTGTGCTTCAATTTTTATACTTCAGTTTACAAGAGCTTTCGTTTATCCGTGTAAGTGAACAGCTCAGTTGTATCGTCGTATCAATAATAAAAACAGATTCCACACTTCACATTCAAGCGTGAAACCTGTTTTTATCAGAGTGCAAATTCCATGAGGGGCATTACCAGGGCCCGCAAGTCACACTTTTACATAAAATAATGAGTTAATAAATTCCCTTTTGCTGAACCGCGATATAGTTAAGAATTAAATTTACTGCTTCCATTCTGGTAATACTCTTTGTCGGATTGAAATTGTTACCGGAATCAGCGGTGATAAGATGATATCCTTTGGCCAATGCTACTGCACCCAGATATTCATTACCGATACTCGCCTCGTCGTCATATCCGGTCTTATAAATTCCCGGGATATTGGATATTTTCTCCAGTCCGAGATTATTTACAAAGAACTTGGCAAGCTCTTGTCTGGTGATTTGCTGACCGGAGGTACTGCCGGTATCCGAAAGGTTCCCGTAACCGATTTTATCAAATATCGAATTCATCTCACCCTTGGTAATCGCCTTTGCCGGTTCAAAGTTCTCTCCTTCAAAACCAATGTTCATATCTGCTAACAACAGGATATTTCTGTTTTCCTTGGTATCCGCAATATCCAGATAAGTATAAGGTTTATCTTTCACATATACCTTGCCGTTGTTATCCAGCTGTTCTCCAGTAAACGGGGAGATAAAGGACGGGTTAATCTGCGGACTGTATACCAGACGAACTTCATTGACCACTTTCACTGCATCCGTACTCTCATACAGATCTTTCCCTGAGGTTTTGTTAGAACTATAAACACTGACTACATTAATTTCATATTGAAGCTGGTATCCATCTTTACTCAGATAAGCATCCATAGCCTTATCAGCTGAAATAATTCCGGATGGGGATTGGAATGTAACATTGTCATCCCAGTTATAGGAATAGTTATAGATTTTTCCTGTTACCCCGTCCACAGAACCGTAAATACTGTTATAAGAATAAGGAATGTTCTGATATACTCTTTCATACCGATAAGAATAACCGCCATAAACGGGTGTATTATCATTTTTATAGTAAGCAATATATCCTTCTGACTGATCTGTAAGTCTTGTATTGGAGAATTTATTCTTTATCTGTGCGTTCAAGAAGCTTTCCAGGATCGCCTGCCCTTTGGCTTTGTCATATGCGATCTTAACCGTATTCCATTTTTTATTTACTTCATCGTAATAACTTTTTGTGCTGGCATTGAAGTTCAGGATGATACCGGTCTCTGCATCTACCGTTGCATTCGCATAAGCTCTGTAATTATCTGATCCCTTTTTATTGTCAATCGGTCTCGGATCAGATAAACTGATGTTCCAGACATAGGTTGATTTACCGTTTCCGATGGTCCATTTATTCAGGGTGGCTGAATATGCCTTAATATTAGCATCCAGATATAAGGACTTATTACCGGTAATTTTCTTAATTGCATCTTCCTTGGAGATCAGGTTCTTCAATTCCTCAACTTTCGCGATCTCCTCATCCGTTAATGAACCGGAACTGCCTGTTCCTTCAGAACCCGTATCAGCGGTTGCCATTGATTTTTGACCATTATAATCTGTTTCCTGCCACTCCGATTTATTCAGATATACCGCACCTGAATTGGCATCCACGGATATATAGCTGTTAGCGGGTTGATATACCAGATATGCATTCTTGGTGGCATTGTCATTGCCGGGGCCCTTGACATAGATGTTCATATAGTCCGTACGATAAGTCAGTTCCATTTTCATCTTATCTTTTATAATTTTAGCAGCATCATCTTTGGAAATTTTAGTTGCAGAGGCTGGGATTTTCGCATCATAGAGCCATTGAACAGACGCCGATCTGATCTGACCTGTGGTACTATTGACGCTTACGGTTACTGTATTTTCAGGAAAAGGAATCCCATTTTCTACTCTCTGATATACATAAGTATAACATCCACTGTAGATTCCATCATAAGAGGAATCCATATATTGTAGCTTTCCTGCAACTTCGGGTGCAATTTTTTTGATAAAGCTGTCAGCCGAATCCTTTAATTCTTTCTTCAAATACTGTGGCAATGTCCGGTCAGCTTCCTTCGTGCTGATATATTGATAGAAATAAGTGATATGATGATCGGTATCACAATTTACTTCAATATAACTGTTTGTATCGGGGTTTCTCCAGTTAAATGACCAAAAGGAAACTGAATTCGTACTATAGGTATTAAAATAGTAATTAAACTCTGAGTATTCCTTTGGAATTGTTATTTTGGATTTAACCGCTTTGATTGCAGCCTCCAAAGATTGGTTGGTAGGTTCTGTTACTGCTATCGGGATGCTACCGGACACATTCATGGAAGGAGCAGCTGCCACTGTATCGGAGGAAACCATCGCCGCCTGAGAAGAACTCGGAATTGAAGCAGCCAAAACGATACCGCTTAACATCAATGTGAGAATTTTTTTCATAATTATACCTCTTTCTGCGCTGCTGTTTTTTCTGTTTGTTTGTGGGACGCAACGCTGACACAAACTCTTTTTCCTACTCTTCAACCATTAGACGATGAAAAAAATGCCAAGGTTTCATAAATTTTAAAAGTTTCTTTTAATTTTCCATAAAAGGAAACAACATTATTTAAAAACAATTCAGGTACTGTTGCAAGGAATCAGCTAATTTACCAATATGTATGCCATCGACAAAAGAATGATGAACCTGGACAGAGAAAGGCAGTATTTGCTTACTGTCTCTCTCAAGGTATTTTCCCCAGTCAAACAACGGGGTAGCATTCTCTTTTTTACCGGAATTCGTATGTGAAATATGAGTATAGGATACCCATGGCATGGGTGAAAATTGAAATACATCATTGCCAAGCGGTCCTGTAAAATATTCCTGCTGACCGGCCGCCTTTTGCCCCGCAGCTTTTACGTAGCCCTCCAGTGTATCCTGCATTTCAACATTTACCACCTTGAAAAGTTCTGTATCCTTATGCAGGTAGGTAAAGGCCGTATTGATTCTATCATAAAGAACCACCTGTCCGTCCAGGAAACGGTACCGGAACTCTTCGATCTCATTCGCACACTTTGTAACGGCATAGATCATCGAAAATGTAAAAGAAAATCCTAAGCCTCGGATTCTTTCCAAAAAATTAGAAATGTCCAATTCAAAGGTGACACAATAGGAAGGCTCGATACTGTTTCTGAATATCTGGCAGTGTAATGCTCTTTTCCAATTCGTTTCATCAATTATCTCATATTGATTGCCCATAGTTGCTTATCCTTTCCATAATAATGATTTTGCCAGCGAGATTTTCATTGGTTCCATGAGACCATATGTAATTGTTAACATCTGTATATCATAAATCTTGTATATCTGAGGAGTATAAACTGGGGAGTATATCAAGCATATGATTTATCTGTTGCCGACATCTGTCGATGAACATGCAGAAATATTCCTCATTAAACAAACTTGTATACGCACGATATCCCGGCGCATATCTATCACTAAAATCCTTAAAATCAGGACATTCCTCATTTGCTTCACTCATTCCAAATGGCAAGTATTTCCAGCTAATCCACCAGTCTTCTCTGTTTATTTCCATATCAGGAATCCTGCTGCATATTTCATTTATCGTTTTGCTTTTATAATCATCCTTTTGAGTAAGCATATTTGTATCATATATGCAGTAACCCGCGAACAAACGAAAATCTATTTCGATTCGAAACCATAACTCTAAACCGTCCGTCAATTGAACACTGTTACAACGATAGTTGATACCTGGATAGGAAGAGGTATACTTACTGTTATAAAATGAATCTTTTTTATCTAAATAATAGTAGTATTGCGTATCTTTTATTAGCATTCGTTTTGTACATTGATCATCAACTGCTTCTTCCAGAGATTTCAATACCTTCTCAATCATCATAATTCGTACCGTTTGGATCTGTTCCTCAATTAAAAAGGCTGCCTGGATATTATTTGGGGAACTCATAATAGCGTTAATTACATCCATATTTTTCTCCTCAATCGAATCTTTCGTAAATCCCCTGATCACTTCCATCGATTGTTTTATAGCATTGATTACCAATGGTATTCCCCTGGATTTACTGACATCCAGACACATGGAAAGCCAGTGCAATATTTCATATTCAAACGAAATCTGAAAGAAGCAACTATCTGGCAATAACTCTATCTCTTCATTTACAATGCTAATTTGACTGGGCTTTGAACATGCTTTTCTGCCTAAATAACATACCTTAGTTTCCGGGTCAAAATCATGTGCATAAGTATAATATCGATAACATTGATATTCTTGATCCCTCGCATATATTTTTACTTCCATAGGTATAAACCTTTTGCCAATCCATATTCCGATATCAATAAATCCATAATTCTCACTATTTTGATTCGATATATTTATTTCTGTATGAACTCTTGCATTGGAATAGTTATCGGTTCCAAAATATGATTTTGGAAAGTGATCTCCATTAATTAATATCTTTTCTACAAATAAATTCAAATAAAGTGCATTTTGATTATGTTGTCCGGATGGGCTCAATAAATCCGCCAGAAATCTGCATAACTTACGTTCATCATTTTGAACACCTAAAACTTTATATAAATTATAGCAATTTATTTGCGCCTCCTTTGATATATCTTCCATGGAATTCTTTTGGATGATCTCAGAAAGCAGATTTTCAACGATAGATTTCAATTTTCTGTTCCTCCATCAAAGTAGCAGATACTACAAGCTCAAAGCATGAAATGACTCATTTATTTCACGAAACAATCTTTTCTCATCTAATAGCCTGATCTACTTCCCAGTATTTCTCATAATATAAAAGGATCAACTCTATTACGCTTCATTATTTTATTATAATCCGATTCAGTAATAATTCAATGTAATATTTAAATATCCTTCCATTTAATTGGCATGAATATTAGTAAATGGCACCCGGAGAATAATCATCACTTGCCTTCCTGCTTGAATAATATAGAAAGAAATCCCCTGCATACAGATCAAATACCGGACCTTTATAGCTCTCCTTCTTCATTGCCGGTCCTTCCAGAACCCACATACTGCAATTTCCGTTGTTGCTGTAATTTGCGGAATTGGTATAACTGAGTCTCTGCTTCCCTCTCTCATCCAGTGTATAAATATTCAGATTTATTATAATATATCCGCCGTTTAGCCAAAAGGGGGATTTACTGTCAACCCCATATTTATCAGCATAGCCCATGACATCATAGCCTTTTGGTGCCACCTGCACCTTGTTTGGTATGTAATACTGACCATACCAGCGCTGCATAGACTGACTGGCATCCATTTCCCTGATCCCTGCCTCTATGATCTTTGAGAAGGATCCCAGTCTTTTGATACTGTTTGCATAATCCTGCCCCACATATGTACGAAATGCACTTCCAAGCCATATCTTTTCAAAGGAAAACATGGGTTCATACTGCCATATCATATCCTGATAACGGATGTTTCTTAACGCTGCGGTATTCTTTAATTCTGTTATCGGTATGCCAAGGTTTAAATCTCCAATCCGGTAGGATTTGATATTGATCTGATCCAGGGCACTTCCCACCTTCACCAGATGTCTTGATTTCCCGTTGATCTCCTCCGTATAATATAAGTCCACTGCCTTACGGTTCTTTCCGTTCTTATCTACAAAGTAAAAGCTTGGTTTTAACACCACCGTACTGCCGTCAGAGAACATGCTGCCTACGGTGTCAAGGGAGAATCTCAGCATATACCCTGTCTTTAATATTCCCTGATTTTTATAGAAGGGGTGGCTGCCATTCACCAGCGGAAAGGTATACTTTATATTTCTGCCCGTGGCATTCCCGTACTGATCATTGATACCAAGGGTATAGCGATAGGAATAGTCTTTACTGTAATTCGATCGGTATGTCCCATCCGGATATTTGGAGGGCTCCCAATATTTCAGGTCCATAGATTTGGGTACCCGAAAGGCTTCCTCCCACATGGGGTAATCGCTAAGATCATAGACACTCAGTCCGTAAATTCTTCCTGAAACCTCAAAATCCACGGTGTTGGTTGCCACATAATTATGCCGGTCGGAATTGGCAAATTCTTGTGTACTGTTTAATTTCTCTGCTGCGTTTACCGCGATTGTTCTGAATTTCGCTGTATAAATTCCTTCCTGTATCCAGGTTGGAAGGTAAAATCTCAGGGAGGATCTTCCGATGACCACCCAGGTACCTGCCTTTACGTATTCATCATTTTCGGGATCATAATCCTTCCCCGTATCGAGAAATACATCAAAGGGAAACTGTACTTCATTTCTCAGGATTCCGTTTTTCGCGGCCAGATAGGATACCTCAGGATCTCTCAGAGATTTTGAGAAATCTCTTGTAAAATATCCTGCCTTATCGCTGTGATAACCCGTATTTGATATGGTGAGGATAAAATCCGATAATTCAGAATTCGGGTCCAGTACCAGCTGTACACAGTTGTTATTCGGTTTAACCAGCTGCACATATTTATCATTATCAGCAGAAATGATGGGGTTGCAGACCACCGGCGTATGGATTACCACATCATTGATGCCCTGAACCGGATACGTAGGACGCTCTGTTCTTCCCGAATTGATTCGTACAACGGGTTGATAGGTAATGGAACCACTGGAAGGATTGACCCCGTTATTCTTGGTGGCTTCGATGATCATGTTATTCTCATATAGAACGTTCTGATTAATGTAATTCGTACATTGAGGAATTGCCGACGGATTGATGTCGGGGGCAATACTTCCCATAATTCTGTCGCTGATTACCGTCGTACCATTAAAGGACAGGTAATCACTTTTTACCGGAGCAGCTCCCGTCAGGGTCAGCGCTTTATACTTTGCATCGGAGATAAACTGGCTCATGGGCAGCTCTGGCTTTGCTGTCTCATCCCCGGAAGCATTTATGGTTTCTGGGGGAAGCGTAATTCCGTTGGTGACTTCTTCCGGTTTTAGAACATGATCCTCCAGCTGGTCAGAATGGATATAATTGATGGTGGGTGGTGAATAATAAGAAGGATTGGGATACAGGGTGACAGAACCGCCCGGAAGAGAATAGTTATAGATGGTAGCACTACCGATTTTGTAGCATTCGAGATTTGAGATAACCCAATAGCCATAAGCCCTTGGTACCGTGACTTCATACTCCACGGGAACAGTCTGCGTAATATCTTTGGCGCCTCCTGCCGTATCCGGGGTGGCACTCTTCCATTTTAAGATGAAATTCTTCTTTACCTTAACTTTGTATTGATAAATTCCAACCTTTCGCTCAAACTGATAACTTAATAAATACTCTTTGCCTCTTACCTGGGTGTAAAGACTTTCTGTGGTGGGGACGGCATAGGCAGCGAGAAACCGTTCGCTACCCCGGTTGTCTGCCTGAATAAATCCGGTTACCAATACAGAAGGGAAACTTTCACTTACTGATTCATAAGACGGTATTTCAATCTCTGGTATCGAAGGCGTCGGGGTAATTGTAGGGGACGGGGTTATTGGTCCTGTAGGAGTTGGGGTTGGAGTAGGAGTTAGAGTTGGCGTAGGTTGATCATATTTTGTATATTCCAGATAAACGTTCATCCCCCCAAGTCTGCAATGCTGCACTTGGTTTTTTTGAATGTCTGAAAGTTTACAGCCGTCACTATCACCAATATAATGATATACTAACTTTTTTTGAGTACTATCTGTCTTTTTCGTGATGTAATATCCAGTCAGATCGTACTTTGCCTTTCCAATCAGCTGGTTACTCGTTTTTTCATTCCATGGAACCGGGTCATTGGGAAGAACAGAATCTAATTCTCTGGAATCAAATTTTTTCCCCTCCTTCGTAATATAGATAAGTGTATTTGGCTGAAGCGCTGGCTGAAATTCGATTGGCATATTATAATACTTTTTAAAATCCTTCAAGGTATTGGAACCCCATATTTCAGCATTCATGATACTTGCCCAGTCTCTTAATCCATTTATATCTCCTGCACCTTTTCTTACATTTCCTGTATCATTGTCATAAGTTTCAAAAATCCCATGAAGATAAATTTTTGTGTTTTTTGTGATATCCTCAAAATCCTCGCCTAATGCTTTTTGCACCTGGTCGGCACTAAAGTTAATAGTTGTCGTAACTATATCACCTATTTTAATATCTGGAGATTTATATCCATCTTTAAACCATAAAGTGGCTTTCCCATGGCCATATGCATCACTAACAGGACCAGGGCCATTGTTTCCTTTAATTGAATCAGTTGAATTAATAGGATCTCTTGTTATGGTAAGACCTTTTGTTCTCCAGCGTATATTTGATGTTGCTGCATGATTTTTGGTAACTATCGTTATTTGCCCTGCTCTCATTGTAATTACTAATACTTCTTCATCATCAGAATTCGTTATTGTATAGCTAGATTCTGAGTTATTAACAACAGCAGCTTTTACACCATTATATAAAGATAACCTTATTCCTAATAAAATAATTACACTCATTAATACTATTGTAATTCTTGTAAGAATCACTTTTTTTTCCATTAAATCCTCCCTATTTTATAGGTACATTAAATTCATCAACAAAATTTGTCAAAGGATCAATTGCCCAATATGCTCCATCTCCATTAAATCCATTGTTTGTTCCAAAACGAATATCAAAAATTCCTTCTCTCCACACTCCACTTTTTAAAAACTCTAGTAATGGATATGAGCTACGCAATAATCTATTTTGTTTCACATTGATATCATTTGCTGTAATACGATATTTTACATAAGCTCTCATACAATAACCATTATCATAATATAAAGTAGACGGATCTACCGTTATAATTGTGCTTTTAACAATGACTTTGTTTTCTTTCATGTGTATCAAATAGTAATTGCGAATCCGTTCAGCCTCATCAAGATTGCTCTTAGCATAACAGGAAGCAAGTCCTTCTACCCATTTATCATCTACCGTTCTATAATCTACGTTGAAAAGATAATTCAAGTATGTTTCTGCTTTCTCTTGCCAGTCATAGAGATACTTGTTCATTTCTATTTTGAACGACCATTCATCATTCCACGTTTTAAACATTGTATATTTCATATCTACCGGAAATGCAAAATAAGGTTTATAAGTCGGATCTTTCCACTTGTCATTAATCATGAATTCAAATTGTCTCTCATAAAACTTGTTTGGAAAGCTCGCTAAAATATAATCATAATCTTTTGCATTCTTCGGAAGGTTGGTTGTTCTAATCAGCTGTCCATCGGGACTGATCTTTGCTCTTAATGATTTGTTCTTTATCATCTTAATACAATTAAGAGCATCTGCCTTGGGAAATTTATTGCTTCCTTTAAATGATCTGCTCTGGGAATAAGTCCCGTTGCTGAAACCTTTGATGTACCCCTTTAGAAAGGCTTTAGCGACATCCAGTTGTTTTCCCTTATTAATTTTTCCAATATCTGAAATCCGTTTTTTCTCCATTACGTAATAAACCTGATCGGGAGTGGAGGTATTACCGTAAATAATTTCGTCTGCCCGATTAAGTAATACGGCGGCATCTGCCCTTGTTAGATATCCGGTATAAATTGAGAATTCACCTTCCTTTAACAATCCCCCCTTTAATGCTGCATCAATATAGGGGTCTTTGATACCGGTATCTACCGGTATCTTTAATTCTGTGATTATGGCTTTTATATAATCGTTGAGTTTTATGTACGTTGTTGCAGCGGATGCCTGAGACGGCTTTAAGGTATTAAAGCTTGTAAAGCAAATAATTAAAATCAATACTATCGATATCATTTTGTTTTGTCCTGATTTATTCACCATTCGTACTCTCTCCCTTATTCTACTTGATTTTTTTCATCATGATCATCTATATTAAAATTTGCCTGCGCAAAATCGTAACTATTCAGTAACGACCATCTGTCCGTAATTGGTGTTGGAAAGGGATAAGGTGCTTTCTGAATTCATCAGAAAACACCTATCCACTTTTCAAACTTCATTCTATTGTTCAATAGAACTTTATATCCATCAGAACAGATGAAATAAATTATGTATGAGGAATTGTAAAATATGTAATACCAAGAATAGAAAAAAACAGAATACGTGCTCTAGAATTATAAATTCTCTCTAAAGCATATAGTCAAGAAATAACTTAGAATGTTACAGATGTGTCTTTCAAAAACGACATATTTTTCTTCCTCTATATATAAAATACCATTTATTACTATTATCTGCAATATATTTCTAGTATCAATTGTTAATATTAGTAATTCCTACAAAATTATTAGTGTTTATTGAATATATTTACCAAATTTTTTACTGTATAAATTTACATAATTTAATTATGTAAACGTAATTTATGTAATAA
This sequence comes from Bacillota bacterium, assembly GCA_023439505.1. Taxonomy (GTDB): domain Bacteria; phylum Bacillota; class Clostridia; order Lachnospirales; family Lachnospiraceae; genus Mobilitalea. Next base: position 30,110 of record JAEXNR010000007.1, on the reverse strand, counting down.
TATGATGTAAATCAGAATAATGTCAAAAATAATGTAATAAAACAATGAACTTCAGTAAATAAAAACCACACCCCAAAAACAGCCTACCCGTGTATTCGGGGTAATTGATCAGGCTGGTTCAGAGTGTGGAACTGAGTCTGTCCTTTACACGACAGACGGCGTTTGATAGAAAAGCATTGATAATAGAGAGAATGTAAATTGCTATTGTCTAACTCAATGCATTAGATAATGTATTAGACAATGCCTTGGAAAATTCTTCTGGTTTATCAACAAACGGAATATGACCTGTATTTTCGATGGTAATAAACTCTTTCTTTGGCGCGGTAATATCCTGAAAATAATCAGACGCCATATGATACGGTGTAGTCCAATCCCAATCTCCTCCTATGATGATTACCGGAACTTCAAATTTCATATTATAATTGTACATTGACAATTTTCCGTCCGAGAAAAGCACTTCATAAAGGGAACTGTTGGATTCGATAAGTTTGTCAAAACTCATCATCCATTTAAAATCATGGAATGTCATGTACGGGGAAAGTAAACGAAGAATCCCCATCTTACTGCCATATTGTGACGGCAGATATCTTTCCTTACGTTGACGAAATTTAATTAACGCCATTGCTTTTGATTTGTCTAGTTCCCGAAAGGTCATAATCAATTCAAGAGTCTCATTTATTTCTCGTGCGTGCCGGACCTTACCCGCCATATTCGCTAATCGAATTGCCTCCTGTGCCGATACTTGTTCGGATTTTCTGAAATCTACCATTTGCCCTATGGCCGTATAAGCAGATATCTTTTCAGGGTGCTCTCCGGAATAAATTCCCCCGAGAAATGTCCCCCAGGAATGCCCCATGAGGATAACCTTTTCCTTGTGATAGGTGAGACGGATGTACTCCACCAACTCATCCAGGTCCGAAAGTAACAAATCCACAGTTGGTTTTTCAGCCATTTGATTATAGTAATACGTATTCCCGCAGCCACGCTGATCCCAGTGAACAATGGTATACTCTTTTTCTAAATTAGCCTGCCAGACGTAGGAATAATACGCCATATTGCTGCCCGGTCCACCGTGCAGCATCACAATAATCGGATTGGAGACATCTTGTCCCCGAATTTGTACATACTGCCTGATGCCGCCAATGGCTATGTAATCTGCTGTTTGAATGCCTGTTTCAGAGCGAATTTTATATTTTTGAGCATTGATCATTTTTCCAATCATGATCGCAACTGCAAACAGAATAAGTACCACAAGAAATAGTAACAAAGTTATTTTAATCATTACTCCTCCACCTTCTAGTGTTTGGACTCATAAATTAATTTTATAAATTTCGTTTGCCTCATCAAAATAAAAACCGCAGGACAACAGTGTATTACAGGAAGGCTTGTTTTCCTGCTCCGGCTGAACAATGATACTTGCCGCACTTTCTACGGACTTAATCATCTCAATCAGTAAGCGGATCATTGCTTTTCCATAACCTTTTGCCAGATAAGCTGAATCACCAATCATATAATCGATGCTATAGGTACCTTCAATTTCCGCATTGCCATGCCAATCTTCACCACTGTTGCAGTACTCATAATACTGACAAAACCCAATCGGTTTCTCATCAACAAGCGCAATAAAATGATGCAGCCATACATAATCACTATTTCTTTTTTCAATTTCGTCAATCCAATCCAGCGGGTCATGATACCATTTGGCTACATGGGGCAGATATAACCACTGTTTGAACAATGCCACATCGTCATCACCAAATGATCGAAGTATTACCTGACTCATAAGAACAACCTCCTTTACTAACTTACCATAAATTACCTTACATATAGATTAGCTTTATTCAGTATAACATAAAAACCAGGTAAAAATATACATAAAATGTATTTTTATTACCTGGTTTACTTCTTTGAATCAGCTCGTAGCCTTTTTCATCTCACATAGGGTTTACAAAAGCTCATATCATGCTCAAGTATTTTCCGCATTCCACATTTTAACATATTTACCATTCTTCCTAAGTAACTCTTCATGTGTACCGGATTCAAGAATTTTCCCCTCGCCAATGACCAATATTTGATCTGCACCGCGTATAACAGACAGTGTATGAGCGATCATGACAACTGTTTTTCTGGCGGAGAGAAGTCGTGATATTGCCTGTTTCACCACCAATTCATTTTCAACATCCAAATTTGCAGTTGCTTCGTCCAAGAGAAGAATTGGACTGTTTTTCAGGATCGCTCTGGCTATGGAAAGCCGCTGGCACTCTCCGCCGGACAGAAAATTCCCATTCTCACCAATACTCGTATCATACCCTTTTGGAAGCTTTAGAATAAACTCATCGCAATTTGCATCTTGGCAGGCGGCCTCCACCTCAGCATCTGTCGCAGACGGGCGGGCATGACGGATATTATTGCGAACAGTATCCTCAAAAAGAAAAACGTCCTGATCCACCATAGAGACGAGACTCAGCACCTGTGCTGCCTGTAAATCCTTCACCGGCTGCCCCCCGATGGAAATGCTGCCGTTTTGGGGTTCATAATACTTAGCGATAAGATTTAAAATAGTAGATTTACCAGACCCCGAGTCTCCAACGACCGCAGTGAGCTTCCCATTTCCCGCTGTAAAGCTGATGTCCTTGAGTACCGGCTCGCCCTTATGGTAGGAGAAGCCAACATTCTCCATGACTATGTCATAGGAATCAGGTGAAAACTTGATATCACTGCCAGATTCCTCCGGCTCCCGCATCATGTCGGTAATCTGCTTTTTAGAGATCATCAGGTTTTTATAACTGGTTAAGTCGATAAAAATAGTTCCGCATAGCTTAGCAAAGAATATAGGGAACATACACAAAAGTAAATAGGAGACTGTGTCTAATGTTCCCCTTGTCCATGGGCCAAAAACTATCCACATGGTGAATGGCAGAGTCATCCAAAGCAAAATGGAATAGGCAAACCCAATTGGAATGACTTTTGCCTCATAATGGTAGCAGATATCGCGATATGCCCTCATCGCCGCGACAGTAGTCTTATTTCGGGCTCCGCCAACGCCATAGGCACGCAGCGTCTGAATTCCCGAGATATATTCCACAATGCTGCTCACCGCTTCCGCGCAAATTTCATTTTTTTGGTTTCCGTATTTTTTTACCGCGCGAAAAGATAGCTGCAGCGCCGGTATCAGCAGCAGTCCTCCAAGAAGCAGGATTCCTCCGGCAGGAAGCCAAATGCTTCCCACAAATGCGATTAACATGATGCTTAGGGAGATATTTTTTGCAAGATCTCCTGTCTTATGAGTCAGAATTTTCTCGTAGTTATTCACATTGGCCGTCAGCGTATTGATATACTCTCCCATCTGCCCCTGCGAGAAACGGGCCAAAGGGATACGCCGCAGTTTATCACCAAGAAACAGACGCACCTGTCTGCTGACCGATGCACCCCCAGTTTGCGCCCAAACATAGCCTGTACTATAAATAATCATCCGCAATAGAAAAATCGCCGTCAATACGCCGGTAAGCAGCCCGATCCTGTTCATATCAAGTGTTCCAGCCTCTAGTGCCTGCATCACTGCATAGAGCAACATGAAATTGCTGCCGGATAAGATTCCCTCCAGAACATTCATCAACAATCCCATTCTAAAGTCCCGGTTTTTTCTCATGGGATTTATCTCAGTTTGCATGAACTACACCTCCTTCCTGACGGTATTCAATTCTCCTCGCCGTTTCATAGCTACTCCATGCCTTTTGGTAATAGGCATTGGCAGCCAATACTTCCTCATGAGTACCGGCACAGGAAATCGTTCCATTTTCTACCACAGCGACTTGATCACACATGCGTACAGCATTCAATCGGTGGGCAATGATAACCACAGTTTTTCCTTTACAAAGGTTTTGAATGGCCCGGTCGATCTCAACCTGATTTTCTGGATCGGCTGCTGAGACCGCCTCATCCAAAATCAAGATCGGAGCATTTTTCAGAATAGCTCTGGCTATAGCAATCCGCTGCTTTTCACCACCGGAAAATCGAGAGCCGAAGCTGCCCACCTTTGTATCATAGCCATCAGGCAATGACATAATGAACTCATCGATCTGTGCTGCTTTTGCCGCTTCCCGCACCTTCTCCAGCGAAGCCTGCTTGCCCATTCGGATATTTTCTAATACACTTTCGCGGGTGAGAAAGGTTTTTTGAAATACAATAGAAATGTTATTAAGAAGCGTATCATAATTAATATCCCGAACATCTTTTCCTCCGATCAGCACTTCTCCCTCCTGCACATCATAAAAACGTGAAATCAGTTGGGTAACTGTACTTTTTCCCGCACCTGAACTGCCTATCAGTGCAAGTTTCTGTCCCTGGGTAATCTTGAGGTTACAGTTTCTCAACACATCGGTCTGACCGTCATAGGTAAAACGAACATTTCTCAGTTCAATCTCATAGCTTTTTAAAAATGCACCTCCCCCTTCAAAGGCAGGAATATCCAAAACCTCCTTTGCCCTGTGAAGTCCGTTCAACACCTCTGCAAGACCACTGCCCAGCTCCTGCAAAGGTCGAAGCTCAGTTAAATACAGGGAGCCCACAAATGCGAATAGAAGAAAGACACTGGAAGCAAAGGACCCCTTCAAAAAGAACATACCGCCGACAGGCACCATGAGAAGCATACCGCATTCCACAATGACGACAAAGGATGCATATAATGGCCCCATTTTACGTGACATTTCATTCCAAACGTCATTCTCCTCCTGAATGGCATCTGAGAATTTTTGATAGGATCGTCCGCCCATATTGTAAGCCTTGATGAGCTTCATACCGCCGATGTACTCTATCATCACAGAATTAAGGTTTGTAATAGCATGGCCGGCCCGTAACATCAAGTCTCCTGCACGATGAAGCATCCTCCCCATGACTGCGGCCGCAAGGATAAACGGAATCAGTGAAATCAGTGCAAGGGGGATATTGACCGTCATCAGATAAATAAATATCGCAGCGGGCCCCACAAGATAATACACAAGCTCCGGCAGATTGTGTGCCAGAAACAGCTCCAGCTTTTCGATATTTTCGTTTAATACAGTCTTGATTTCACCGGTGCTGCGTTCTCCAATCGCTCCCAACGGAACGCGTGCCAGATGTTTTGTGACCAGGCACCGCACCCGGAACAATGCCCCATAAGCTCCCTTATGAGAAAATATGCCCGCCAGACCAAAAAGCGTAAATCGCCCGATTACAGCCACTGCAACGATCAGAGCACACTGTGCGACTTCAGTTCGCGTGCATGTATCCGATAGAACTGCATCCATAAGACGGTACAGCGCAAAATACGGACCCGTCGTACACAATCCGCTAATCAGTGCAAATAATATGGAGAGATAAAGGTAATATTTGTCCTGTCCCGCCCATTGAAGCAGCAGAGAAATAGAATTTTCTTTTTTTATACGCAACGCGCTTCCTCCTCTTGTTGCCCGATTTCAAATAGCCCTTGTAACTGCAGTTCATTTTCCGGACTTACTACTAAGTCGTCCGGCATTTCACCTTCAGCAAAATGCAATACACGGGTACAGGTCCGGCAGACAAATTCATAGTCATGTGTAACAACAAAAATTATTTTCCCCGAAGCAGCAAGTTCCCTGATTATTCCTGCTACCTGCCTCATACTGTTATAATCGAGGCCACTGGTAGGCTCATCAAAGATCAACAACTCCTTGCCTCCTATCAGACTGACCGACACAGCCACCCGCTGTTTCTGACCACCTGACAAAGTATTTGGGTGTTGTTCCCGAAAAGGAATCAATCCCAATTTTTTCATTGTATGTTCGACCAGTCCACGATCCGGATTTTTAATACCAAAGGAGCACTCTGCTTCAACACTTTCCGCGAACAACTCATAATTAACATCCTGCATCACCAGATAGGATGTTTGTAACCGCAACTTACGGTTTTGCGGTTTTCCACACCAGAGAAAGGTGCCCACACACTCTTTATGAAGCCCGCACAGTGCTCTCGAGAATGTGGTTTTTCCAGCACCATTGTGTCCAACTACGCCAATTACTTCCCCCTGCCCGGCTTTCAGGTTGATATGTTCCAGAATTCTGCTCTTTTTATAGCGAAGTGTTACATCCTTTAACTCCAGCATCGGAAAGGATGCAGAAACAGTCAGGTAATCCGGCTTTTCGTCCTGCAAATCAATTGAGCGCAGCCCCATCAGCCTGCGCTGCGTGCCGGTCAGCCTTCTGAATTCATCCGCGTTATAAATACCGGCAACTTTCCCTTGTTCCAAATAAATGATGCGGTCTGCCACATCCATAAGATAATACAGGCGATGCTCCGCAATGAGAATCGTTTTTCCCTGCTCCTTGATCAGCCGCAGATATTCTCGCAGCTCAAGAACAGATTTCATATCCAGATTAGAAGACGGTTCATCCAGCAGGTAAATGCCGGGATTCATTGCATACACAGAGGCAAAGGCAATTTTTTGCTTTTCACCTCCGGAAAGTTCGAAAATATTACACTCTCGCAGCTTTTCGATCCGCAGCTCTTTTGTGGTCTTCTCGACCCGTTGCCATAGCTCATTCGGGGGAAGTGCTTCATTTTCAATTCCAAACGCTATTTCGCTGTCGGTATCCACGTTAAAAAACTGGGTGCGAGGGTTCTGAAACACCGAACCAACCCGGCTGGATAACTGATACATCGGGATTGCTTCAACGGGCTGGCCATTCATTAACACTTCCCCCTCTATATTTCCGGGGTAAAAGTTGGGAATTAAACCGTTGATCAGTCGGATAACGGTGGTTTTTCCACATCCGCTTCTTCCGCAAAACAGAACACATTCTCCGTCCGCAATCTTCAGGTTGATATGGTGAAGACTGCCTTCTCCCTGCCCATCATAGGAGAATGATACATTTTTCAATTCAATCATCTAAACGATTCCTCCTTTCAAGTATAGCCCTCTAAGAAAAATGGAAAGAAAACAGAGCGCCACAACCGCGTCCGCCACACCAAATCTGATTTGAACCAGGCAAGTACGCGGCTTCGGGTTTTCAATTCCACGGGTAATCGAAGCTATGGAAAGCTCATCAGCAGCTTTTGAGGCTGCCACCATCAACGGGACGTAAATGCAGTTAACGATCATTCCGGGATTGGTGATAAGCCCTTTTATGGTGGGTGACACATCACGCATTCTCATAGCATCTTTAATATAGCGCCAATCTTCTCGAATTGTTGGAATATAACGCAGCATGACCGCCAGCGGGATTACTAGCTTTTTCGGCGCATGTATTCGATTCATAGCGGATATAAATTCGCTGACCCTGGTAGTAGAAAGGACAATTCCGGACAATATCCCGCATGGATATACTTTATGAAACAACCCAAGAAAAGCAATAAACATTGCTCTTAGACTTCCTGTCATGTTCTTCATTGTCCATATGGTAAAAAGATAAATTAACAGATAAAAGGCGATGCCTTTTAAACTGTACTTCCATTTCCCGCATATTACCCCAAAAATACAAATCATTCCTACAAGCCAAAGCTCATAGCTAAGAGAGGGTGCAAACATGGCAGAAAGCACAGAAAATAAAAGCAGCAGTATTTTTGTTCTCGGATCAAGCCAAAGCCCCTTTTTCTGGTAACCGGCGCTCATGCAGTGATCCCTGCTTTTTCAAATTGGTTTTTTAGCATTTTGCTGCCTACCCATGCACTGAATGCGGCAACCAGCAGAGTACCAAGTATAATGACGACCGGCAGCCATGACGGAGCTGCCGTGCTCATCGCATCAATATAAGACTGCTCAGTGCCGTTCTTAAGCATTGCACCGGTCCAACCCTGGGGATCAACAAAAAATACAACATAGGTAAACACACCGCCAAGTGACATCAACATATAGGCCAGTATATTTAATTTTTTACTCTTGTACTGCCCTAGTCCCGCTACAATGTCAGCGATGATACTCATACCGATATAACCCAGGGAAAGCGCCCAGTGCATCCCGGTCACAAACCATATAATCCCCAGAATAACGCCAAGGATGGTGATGTTCCAGCGTTTATGTACCTTGGCTACTAATAAAAGAAATACCGGACCGCATAGAAGTGCGCTTCCCATTGGCATATAAAATGTGAGAACCGGATTTACGGCAAAGAAAACACCCCCGATCATAGTAAACACGAAGAATATTGCGCTAAATATACCTGTTGCTACAAGATCCTTCACCGTCAAACCCTTTTTGTTGAGATTTACTTGTTTCGTCATAACTTACTTCCTCCTTGTTTTTGCTTCTGCCCTCATGTTGACAGGACGAAAAAGACGTGCTATTATTTGGTTAGTCAAGACTAACTTCATGAAAGAGTATACCTTATCTCGAATATTTACGTCAATCTTATAAGACGCTATTCGTCTTAACCGTATAATTCTTCGTCTGATCGTGATATTGGAGGGGTTTTTAATTGCATGATATAATTCAAGATTTTTACACACCGTTACTGATTGCTAACGGGTTTACCTTTATGCCGGGTGATGACCGATTTGGGCCGGCGGGATTATGTTGGAAATTATCAAAAGAAATAGGGGAAGGCTATTACTGGATCTATGGTCAAAAGGACCTTTTCGATATCAAAATACATGATTTTTATTTTCATGAGGATTCATTTCTGGAATTTAATCTCCCGGAATGTCTAAGCATCACACAATATGATTCTGTTTCCGGTGAAGAACTGACTCCTTACCGTAGGTTAACGGCAGGTTGCGTAAAAAGTGTAATCGGCGGGGATTCGCCTTATAAGATCTTAGTACACAAGAAAATTCCTGTCCGATGCATCGGCATTGAAATTATGCCGGCTTATTATGAAGATTATTTGAAAAGGCAGTACCCTGGTGAATATTCCAATCCACACGATGCCTTTCTCTGTGTAGACCAGACGACTGATTTTCCTGAAATGGTTAAACTTTTATCTCAGGTGAAAAATTATCGGAAAGAAGGATTTTCTGCAAATCTCTTCTATGAGGCCAAGGTAGCCGAAGCTGTGGCCCTGGTTGTTGAACGGCAAAAAAAGAGCAGGTCAAAATCCTCCTATAACCTTTCATCACAAGATTTACGGCAGCTGGAAACAGTCACATCCTACATAAATGATCATTTTGCGTTTGATTTGCCTTTGGAGCGCCTTTCAAGGATTGGCTGTATGGGAACAACAAAGTTAAAATCAAGCTTCAAGCTTTATCACAACTGCACAATTACGGAATATATCCAGCAACGACGCATGAGTCAGGCGGAGCATTTGCTCTCCGCCACAACCCTGAGCATCGGGCAGGTAGCACAGACTGTCGGATATTCCAATGCCGGTCGCTTTGCCCATTTATTCCGTTTATGCACCGGCTTATTACCCGGAGAATACAGAAAAATATCTTTTGAAAAAAGCACCAATGAGGTATAGCAGGAAGCGATAATGCATTACTTCTTTCTCCTATCAGCGACACCCCTATAATGCCAAATACTCCGCTGTTACAGATTGTTTACAGTCGCTTAAATGACCCGGGGTTCCTTCAAATACCACTTGTCCTCCATTGTCACCTCCTTCGGGACCAAGGTCTACGATCCAGTCGGAAGCTTTGATAATCTGCTTATTATGTTCTACGACAATGACTGTATTCCCGGAATCCACCATCCGATTCAAAAGGGTAAGAAAGTTCTCAACGTCTACCGGATGCAATCCGGTTGTAGGTTCATCCATTAGATATAGACTATGCTTACCATGATTGTTGATCAGTTCTTTGGCTAATTTTAAGCGCTGCCCTTCTCCACCTGACAGTGTTGTTAATGTTTGTCCAAGTTCCAAATAACCTAATCCCACATCCGTAAGCAGCTTTAAAATCCGTTCGATTTTAGGATACTTGAAAAATACAGAATATGCCTCCTCGACAGACATTTGTAAAATTTCTTTTATTGAGTGGCCATTAAACTTTACGGATAGCACATCATTATTAAACTGTTTTCCACCACAAACCGGGCAGGCAATCTCAATGTCTTTGAAAAACAGCATATTACTGGTGACATATCCTAATCCCTCGCAATTTTCACAGCGTCCTCCCTGTGTGTTGAAGGAAAAATGCTTAGAGGATAATCCTTTGTCTTTGGCTTCTTGAAGACCTCCAAAGATGGTTCTGATCTCGGTGTATACATCGGAATAGGTAGCGACATTTGAACGTCTCATTTTCGTAATTGCAGCCTGTTCTATGGTGACAATCTGGTCAAACTGTTCTGTACCAAACACCATATTGTCTATGGCTTGCTTTTTATCTCTAGCTGTAGAAAGTACTTCAAATACCAGCGTGGATTTGCCGGAACCAGATACCCCGGTAACACTAACCAGACAACCGATCGGGAAACTAACATTAACGTTCTTTAAATTATTCAAATTCGCTTTTTTGATTTCGATTACTTCTCCGGTTCCTTTTCTGAATTGTAATTTTTCCAACTTGGCTTTTCGCAGGTAGGCTCCCGTTACAGATGTCTCTTGTCTCATAATTTCTTCTAATGTTCCTGTACCGATAATTTTACCTCCATGTTTTCCGGAGCCGGGACCGATGTCTACGATTACATCAGCTTGAGCCATTATGTCCGGATCATGCTCTATCACGATAACGGTATTGCCCATATCACGTAACTTTTTGAGTATAGCTATCATTCCCTCGGTATCTTTGGGGTGAAGACCAATCGTTGGCTCATCCATGATATAAATAATTCCTGTCAAATCTGAATCGAGAGTCGCAGCCATTTTCACCCTTTGCAACTCCCCGCCTGATAGGGTAATGGTCTGGCGGTCAAGGGAAAGATAACCCAGCCCCACATTTAAAATTCTTTGTATTTTTGTTTTTAAATCCAGTAAATAGACTTCTATAAGGCTGCGTTCAGACTTACTCAACGCGTTTTGAAGCGTTTGCAACCATCCATACAATTCTTCCAAAGAGAGCATAGACAGTTTTGGCAGACGTGTTCCATTTACCGTCGTGCTGCGGCTTAATTCCCCCAGCCGTTCTCCCATACAATCCGGGCAAACCTGAAAGTCAAAATACTGATTTAGTTGCCCGGCATCTCCACCCTTTTCCGTCATTCGCCGCCAAAGGGTTGGCAATATACCCTCAAATCTACCGGCAGCAACGGTCTTTGGAGGTTGGACTCCGGGAAATGCTCTTTTTACGTCATCATTGTCAACGCCATGATAGAGAATGGATTTTTGAATATTACTGAAATTCTTCACCGGGATATTACTTTCAATCGCAATCTGATAGTGCCGGAAGGCATTGTAAAGTGAAGTAATCTGATACTCTTTATATCTTTGTTCCCAAAAATCAACCGCACCATTTTCCAATGATAGAGATTCGTGCACTACATTTTCCTTATTGACCGTAAGAATCTTTCCCAATCCCTCACAGGTTTTGCAAGCGCCTTCTCTTGTATTATAGGAGAACTGTGTTCGGGTCAGTTTCTCCATCCTGTAATTACACTGGCTGCAATACATAAATACTGTAAAATCTCCATCCGCTTTTTCAAGTTCTTCGATACATTCTGCTGCTGATATCATTTCGTGGCAATGAGGACAAGTCCTTACCCCCAGCTTTTCATAAACCATTCGCAGGTCGGTATAAATGTCGGTAAGTGTTCCGACGGTCGAGCGCGGGTTTTTATTTGCTTGCGTTTGCGTAATAATTATTGCAGGTGACACGTTTTGGATACAATCGATTTTTGGCTTATTGATCCCCTGAAGGCCCAATGCCTCCAAATACTGCCTTTGGCATTCCTGAAAAATAACATCAACCACCAATGTTGATTTGCCGCAACCTGATAGTCCTGTAAAAACGATCAACTTTTCACGGGGTATCTCAAGTGAAATATCTTTTAAATTTCCTTGTCTGGCCCCACGAATGATAATATTAGACATACCTAAACCTCCCATAACTTCTGAATAGTTATATATCTTTATTATATAACATTAATGCAATAAGTAAACTTTATATCGTTACAATCCATTTAAATAAGCCGTTTTATTGTGAAAAGTTTATACCTATAGTATAATGTATATATCTTGATTTTGGAGGGAATGAAATGGCAATGCGTCCGGTAGATATCGCCCGTAAACTTGGCATCAGCACCACCACACTAAGAAAATATGAAGAATTTGGACTTACCCCGCCTGTACCACGCTCCGTGACCGGATATCGATCATATACCGATGAGCATGTCGCATATCTTACTTGCGCAAGAAACATGCTATCGGCCTTTTCCACGAAAGAAATTTCACAAATTTTTAAATCAGTCATGGAAAGAAAAACAGATGAAGCGTTATGGATAGTGAACAAAGCACAGGCAGACTTGCATGGAGAAAAGATAATCGCTGAAAAAATAGTGAAGACCCTCCTTCATAAGAATAACGAGAAGATTCTCGTGGGGCCCAGGAAACTGACGATCAATGATATCAGTCAGGAAACGGGAGTTCCAACTACCACGATTCGATATTGGGATAAGGTTGGCCTTATTTCTGTTCAGCGCTCTAAAGAAAATAATTACCGTTTGTTTACTCCTGAACATATCAAACTAATTCTGACGATATATGCATTAAAGTTCTCTGTTTACGCCGCTCATCAAAAGCACTCAATTGAACGGATACGTGAGGACTTGAAGCGGTTTGATTATAATGACAGAAATAAAATCATTGCCATGGCAAATGACACCGAGCACTATTTGAATAACGTGAACAAGGCTCAGATCAAGGGAATGTCAGCGCTTTATCATCTATGCAGGCAAGTAGAAATGAGTAACTTTGATCATTAGGTTGTTACGGAGTATCAGAAATGTCCGGGGAAGAACGATCTTGAGAAAATCTTGAGATTTTATTGAAATAATAAATACATTCTGCGAAAAGAGGTTTGCATATGAATAAGAAAGTGTTATTGGTAGACGATGAAAAGGGCCGGAACGGAAGCACTGCAAAAGGTTGCACATAACCCGGATATAATTTTGCTGGATATTACATTTCACTTACAAAGAAGAAATTTGAAATTATTGACCTTTTATCAATGAATGCGGGACAGGTTTTTAGTCTGGGGGGTGGGCTATAAATAAAGGGGACTTCTGGCATTAAAATGCTGGGAACTCCTACGGGTAAAAGAAAAGAACGACAACTGTTGTGATCGCTCTTTTCACTAATAATCCGTCAATTTGATTTATTTGCGTATTGGTCTGACATACTTAAAATAACGTTCCGGATCATGATACATATAGATGATTTTACCGGGAGATGTGTCAAAGTCATACCCTGTACCTGTAGACTCAAAAGTTGACATGGCAGTTTCTATTTTTTCTTCCACGTTATGGTTTTCCTGTTCATAATTGAACGGCCCATGTTCAAAAACGACGTACTCTGCTTCGGGAATATCTATCATCAACATTTGCGAAGGTGCTTCGCCCTGATAATCAGCAGGCAGACGTACTCCATAGCACTCTGTACGTGGAAATCCCCAATCGCAGAGCCTGCCCTCCGGATCACTGATATACGCCATAAGCTGGCCGCTGCCGCTGTTTGCATCACTCCCTCCGTCATCATCCAACTTTCCCTTGATGCTTTCCAGCAAACCGCAGATCGTTTCGCAATCCTGTTCCGGAATCTGGCTCTGCTTTTGCCAAAAATCCCAATACCCGTTGCTTTCATAATTTTTAATGTGCAGAAATTTGTGTGCCGGAATGGTTACGAAATAAATTTTAACATCATCTGTTGATTTTACCATGCCAATCTCTCCGAATCCTAAAAAGTAGCGGTCGAAAGGGTTGATTTTTGTACGAAGCACGACAGGCACAGGTTTTTTGCGGTACTCACTTGGCGTTACGCCATAGGTTCCCTTAAAAGCTCTTGTAAATGCTTCGTGGGATGAAAAACCATAATCAAACGCAATATCCAAAAGGCTTCTTTCACTATCCCGAACCTCTTTTAGAGCAAAGGCAAGCTTTCTAAGCCGTAGATATTCCCTGAGCTGCATACCCGATATCTCCTTGAATTTTCTGGAGGTATGAAATTCAGAATAGCCTAATTTTCGGGAAAGAAGCCGCAATGTTAATACTTCATCATGATAATGTCTGATACACTCGTCTATTTCATCCACGATGATTTGAATTTGCTTGTGCCACTCGTACATTCGTCTGTTCACCTCGTTTCAACTGCCCTGCATTTATTATAAAAGAACAGAAGGAGTGCGGCTTGATTTTACTTGCTCTGATTCAGTTTTCCGGTCACTTCGATTAAAACTTGGATTTCTCATAATTATATGGGATACTGGTTCCGACAACCACGTCTTCAATTTTTTCGATGATCAGCCAATCGTCCATGTTGCCCTGATGGTCAAATGCCAGTGCAGGCTCAATCGCTTCCACCTGTTCAAATTCCACCAAACACAGGCATTTTTTATGCCAGCGTGTACGCTGCTTATCAGTTAAATCCAGCTTGTTCTGATGATCATCAAAGATTTTTACAATCTCATCTTCCGTCAGCTTCACATAATTTTGCACGGATTTTACAGCTGCTTTCCCGGCGATAAGCGCTGTGCCTTTTTCCATAAAGTACAGCACTTCACCCTCAATAACACGACTATGCGGAATTTTTCGTCCCGCCGCACCTCTGACAACCATTGTTTTTGTGCCAGATAAGATTTTATCTAAAATGTGCTCACCCTTTTTACCTGTGTTATCGCAGTAAACTAAATGTACCATAATGTGTCCTCTTTCTTCAATTTCATTCTATTATGTGCTTCAAATATTAGAATCGGTGCTTTTCTATGAATGTCACGGCTTTTTCCGTCAGAACATTCAATCCTTGTTCTTCTATTGGGAAATGTCCTGCCCCTGTAAGCAAGTGCATTTCTTTCTCATATTTAAGCCGGTCATAAAACAAGCGGCTCAATGAGGGCGGCGTCCATAGATCATTGTCCGGGTGGAGGAGTGCAAAAGGGATTGTGAAATTTTCCGGCTCCACCATAATATTGGGATGTAGCATGGTGTATAAAAAATCCAATGTGATTTTTGCACCGGATGATTTCTTGTCCGCCATTAGTAGCTTTGCTAGCTTCTGATTATTCACAATCGCTTTCATATTGGCAACCCATTTCATGGGTATGCGAAAACGCGGGATTGCCTTTCTAAGCTGTCTTGTTAAGGGAAGTCCTACTCGAACTAAGAGCGGATTTGATGCCGTTTTCTCTCTTACGATTTGTAATCGTTGATCCAAAATGCAGGTAGCTAATACCCCCCGTACGTCAGGGACTTGGCAGGCGGCCTGATAAGCCAGCATTCCCCCGGCACTAAGGCCAAATAGAAATACGGGAAGCTCTTCTTCTGTGTAATGCTGCGCTATTTCAGCAGCGTCTGTTACCCACATATCATAGTTGACCGCACCTTTGTATTCACTATATCCATATAAAGGCATGTCGGGGCAAATCACTTGATAACCATTCTTAAAAAGTGGAACCGCCAGAAAGGAAAGCAGTCTCCCATTGCCTCCAACCCCATGAAAAAGGATGATAGTAGCTTTAGGTGTGCGTGGAGAGTATAGATCCAGATGAATTCGGTTGCCATTGTTTAATTTTAAAAAATATTCTTTTGGTTCTATCTCTATGCTTAACCTGTTTTGTGGAGGAAGATAGTCCTGTACTTTCCTCCAAACTAGATCGTTTTTATACAATGGACGCTCCCTCCTCAATCAGTCTGAATCATTTTATTGGGCTTACGCTTAATTTGCAGTAGTTTTTCTATATCAGGAAACAGAGAAGTATCAGTCAGTTCAAACATAACCCATTTTCCGTCATGGTAGGTGGTCGCTTCGTCATAAATACACTGTGTTTCAGGCGATAGTTCACTGCGAATCGCTTCAACCTTTTCCCGCTCCGCCTTGCCGAAAATAATCATGAAGCCAAATACCTTTTCTTTTGCGTACAAGGCGCACAGCGTTTTACCTCCCCTTCGGTATTTATACTCATAAACCCAGCGTTTTCCGCCGTTATTCCACAACGTATCCATCTCATATTTTGCTTCTATCAAGACAACAAGCTTTGTCCATACATCGAATAACGGATGTCCAATTAAAGCAATCATTTCTTCGTTAGTTGGTATTTTCTCAAGCATAACAGCACCTCCATATATTAATGATATTTTCATACATATCATACATTCTCTACTGCCAAACCCCTGAAAATATAACAATCTTCCATCCTCATAATTTGGTGTTGGACGTGGGCCTGCTTTTTCATAATCAGGTTTCGAAGATTTTCTTATGGACATAGACCGTATTTTATAAAGACAAATCCCTTTGATTGTCGCTAACTGACATAAGATATTTCTTGACCCCCAGCCAGAAAAATCCTACTTTTAAATCTTGAACAGGCGTTTGCGGATTTTGCGGAAGCTGTTTTGCAATTTCTCTCAGACAATATCCCTCTTGAATCAAAATAAACTTACAGATTCCCGGCTGTAAGGCTTTGTTTGGACAGCCGTAGATGCATTTTAGGCAGATATGACACCCATCAGCGAAGGTTGGCTTTCCGTTCGTCATTGTGATATTACCGGCAGGGCAGTGTATAGCGCACCAACCGCACCCAGTGCAATGCTCCAGCACCTTTATCCGCTTACCCCAGTAATGTCCGCCTAATGTTTCCAGCTTTCCTATGACAGAGAAAATTCTGTCAATCCACAAGGGCTTCGCTTTCCTACAGGCTCCGGATAGCAGATCACTTGTGATTTGGGCAATCACTATGGGCAATGCCTGCATTAAAAGATAGGGGAAAGGACTTGGGGCTGGAGCTATCCAATTAGAAGGCATGACAATCATTCTTTCATATACTATATGGTAACCTTTCCTTGTCAAACGTTTAATGCTGCTAACCCGGCAAGCGGTGTTGGGACAAACCTCACCGCCTCCGGAAACAGAAATAACCGCTGCGGGGACTTGGCTTACAGTATTCAGGCCATCCATCCACTTGTACACAGCATCTGGTGCATGGAACGCATAAACCGGGAACAGCAAGAGCAGCAGGTCGCAGCTACTTTGATCTTTTCCTATTCTGTGGGTGATTTTTTCAATCGTGCATGTACAGCCTGCCGTTTCCAGATGACTTTGAAAGCTCTTTGCCGCCAACTCGGTACCACCCGTGCCGGAATAAAAGGCAATCTTTATATTGGAATATCGCTTTGTCATACATATACCTCATCCTTTTACAGCGACTGCCTTAGCCAGCCGGTCAACATGCTCCAGTAAAATCCAATCCCTATTTTTCGGTGAAGTGAAAGGCGGGATACCACCAAGGGATTCTATGCATAGGCATCTATCTGTCAGTTCTTTTGGTATATTTTTTTCAATGGTCTTTTGAAACGTATCAGGATACGAATTACATAAGTAAATCGCTATTTTCTTTGAGAGCAATGCATCCCGATTTTTCTCGATAAAACCTTTCATAAGTTTATAAATTTTTCCCATTCTCACGCCGGAACCCAAAATGACCGCATCATAGCTTGCAATATCCGGCACTTGCTTTGACAAATCGACAAGGGAACAGTCTGTGAGCTTAGCCGCCAGCAATTCTGCGCATTCCCGACTTGCACCAGATTTTGTTGCGTATACAATGAGTATTTTCATAGTATTAACCTTTCTTCTTCATTCGAGAGAAGGTGGCTATCGCCAAGCACAAGGTAATAACGGAAAAAACAACAGCCGCAATTCCGCAGTTTATATGAAAGTTAAACGAGCCGGGATTGCTGATGTTATTTGCTCTTAACCATAGCCCGCATATCATAGTGGACAGCAGGAGCAATACCGTAATAACGGCACTTATAATAGTTGCTTTTTTCATTGCAGTGACCTCCTTTTATTTTATAGCTGTCAAATTGTTTATCAGGTTATCTATCAATCGGTTACGCTGTTCTTCATTAGACACATCTATGCCGCTGTACATATAAAACGCTTCTTTGTTTAAGCCAGTTACTTGAATGGGGTAGAGTATTTGCAACGCCAGTATGCGCAACTCCATATCATCTTTCTTATCTCTGAAAATTTGCTTTAACAGCGGAATGAGATGCAAGGGTGTTTGCATATTTCCATTCACAATGTCGCTGGATACAATAAAGCGCATCAGCTTTTCTTTTTGGTCTGACAGGGTATAAAGCTCTTTCAGCATTGTTTTTAATTTTTGAGTGGGTGATAAATCTGCATAGCTGTCGGATTTAGAAAATCCTGTGATGAGCTTTGCCATTGTATCGCCAATAGCAATGGAAAGTAGATTGTCTTTGCTCTTAAAATGATAATTGATAAGGCCGATCCCTACATTGGCACGCTCTGCAATTTGGCGAATTGTGATCTTTTCCACATCATCTGTTTCCTCCAGCAGGGCTTTTGCCGTATCAATAATGAGCTGCTGTGTTACTTGTTCCTTGGAATTCATATCAAAATCATCCTAACTGAACTATAATTGAACATGTTCAGTATAACAGGTTTTAATCAAAATTTCAACCTGACAGATGACCTTTCTCCAAAAAATAATTACAATTAGTCTACTGATTTACTTTTGAACAGGAACTTCTGTCTTTGCAAAGACTTCCTCATAGTGATTTTTCTAAAACAACTGCGATCGTGGGGCTGTTCTAATGTCACCTTGCCGGAATACTTGTGCTGTGCTTTTAGCCTAAAACGAGAAACACCCTGCTTTCTTATTAAAAAGCAGGGTGTGCATAAGATGCAGACAAGCTGCATCAATGAAAAACGAGGGTCTTGAATTTTCATTCAAAACCCTCATCAGACCGCATAAGCACAGGCTTTTTCAGCCCTGTATCTATTTTGACCTGATCTTCTGACGGAGGCGGTGAGATTCGAACTCACGTGCCCGTGAGGACAACCTGATTTCGAGTCAGGCTCGTTATGACCACTTCGATACGCCTCCCTATATATTTTAATACACACTGCCTTTCATAATAGTCGAGGCAAAGTGTAGAAAAACCACAAAAATAAATATAAAACTAAATTTCTAACTCACGCAGACCCGGCTCCTTCGACCACGCTTTCGTTATGGCCACTTAGGAACTTCTTCATGAATCTTATCTTTTGCTGAAACTTACGATCAGCATTTCCACGCCGATTTTCTCAACCAGACGGCCTGTCTTTACCTGCTCTTCCACATCGATGCAAAGTTCCAGTGCCTGTATCAGACCCTTGGTTGTAAAATTCTTTGATTGTGCTATATATTTAGAGGCTGCAAAAGGAGGAATTCCTACGGTCTCGCTGATGGAAGCCGAACTGCGGCTTAAGGCAAGTAAATTCTTAACCTGTAATAAGATGTTAAGGTGTCTTACCATAAGAAACAGGATAGACATTGGTTTCTCCCGCAATGCCAATAAATCATAATATAAAGCAAGTGCTTTATTCTGCTGTTTTGCAGCAATTGCATCTATCATCTGAAAAATCTTGCCGGTGATCTGGATGGTTACCACCGCATCGATATCTTCTATTGTGACGAGTTCCTTCCCCATCGTATAGCCGACAAGCTTCTCTACCTCATTGCGGATATTTTCCATATCGGGTCCGGTTTTATCGAGAAAATACGAGATGGTATTCTCCGTTATGCGTCTCCCATTCTGTTCCAGTAAGGAGGCGGCAAATAACTTAAGATTTTTATCATCAAGACCATTCATTTCTGATATAACGCCCATCTCTTTGATCAGCTTATAGAGCTTATTCCGCTTATCCACTTCGGATTCTATAAATATAAGGATGCTGCTGTCAGGTGTATGTTTCAGTAGTTCACTCATCTCACTCTGTGATTTGAATAATCCGCTGTTTTCTATAATCAGAAGTCGTTTGTCACTGAAGAAGGGCAATGTCTGTGTTATTTCTGATACATTTCTCAAATCAATGCTTTTACCCTCAAAATAGGAATAATTCATATCATCGCCATCACCGAGAATTGCTTTTTTTAATTTGTCCCGGTAAAGCTTCTTTAGATAATCTTCACTTCCATATAACAGATAAAACGGTTTGAAGTTACCGGATTTAATATGCTCCTTGATAACTTTCACACAGATCCTCCATTCTTCTCAAACGCTGCGGGAAAGATATCGTTGGATGCTACGTCCCCTCCAGTTTTTCAGAACATTATCTATTCTACCTAATTCGTATGTAAATTGCAATAGAAAAAAGCAGAAATCTAATATTAATTGACAAATCCAAATTTACTGAATGGTTTAATTCTTAAAAATACCTTTCCGCCGATATTCCCACGCTTAATATTTCCTACGACTTCTTCCCTGCTGTCCTTGCTGATATTCCGGTTATCACCCATTACAAAATATTCATCTTTTCCCAAAGTGATAGGCTGAGCAGCCCTTCCCGGGTCCTCAATCGGATCCTTACCATAATGCTCTTCCAGTTTACTGCCGTTGATGTAGATATCGCTTCCGATAATCTGCACCGTTTCTCCCGGCAGACCAATAATTCTTTTTACATAGTATTCTTCATTTTCACGTCCATAAGGATAAAATACGACAATATCATATCGATCCAGGAGGTTAAAATGATAGGATATTTTCTCCACATAAAGCTGTTCGCCATCCATCAGGGTATTTTCCATAGAAGTACCATCCACGATGGTACGTTGTATTACATAATTCGGTATAATATAAATGCAAACAAAGATGAGCAGAGCATAAAATAATAAATCATAGAATAAACTCCGCGAAGCCTTCTTTGTGTTCGTTTGTTCTTCTATATAAGTCGCATCAAATGGTTTCTCATCTTCTATCATATCATCACGTTCCCGAGGATTTCCAGTACTTGTGTCATTGTCACTTTTCGTTTGTTTTCTTTGCAATTCATGTTCGTCATGATCCATAGGTAATATAAACTTCCTTTCCCTATTCTAATTCCTATCCTTACAGAAACGATAAAGCACTTTCATATATCATATGAAAGTGCTGATATTGTTCATAAGGAAATAAATATTAATCCTCTTTCTTATCTTCATCTCCTACGATTTTAACCTTACCTTGATTTAGTTCTTCAACTGCAATGGATAAAGGCTTTGGATAAGTAACGTCTACCATGGGTACGGAACCATTAATAATTTGTCTCGCACGTCTTGCTGTCGCTATTACGATTGAGTACCTGCTGTTAACTACCGGTTGTTCTCCCGGTTCCACCTCACTGTTTACTACTTTCATTAAGTCGGTATATGACGGATGTAACATATACTTCACTCCTTCCTGATCTATTATAAAATTAAAATAAACAAATATCTTAATCTGAAGTAACAATATCCAGATTATCTGCAATTTCTTTCTGATTTACTCTTCCTGCTATTGTTTCAGGCAGTAGCGAGGATAAAATCAGATGACCGCTTTCGGTAACAATAACTGCTTTTGTTCTTCTTCCACAGGTCGCATCAATTGCCGTTCCCGCATCCTTTGCTGTCTGAACCATTCTCTTAATCGGTGCAGCATCCGGACTGATTATACTTATAATCTTGCTGGAATTAACAACGTTGCCAAATCCAATATTCACCAGCTTATTCAAAGTTATTCCTCATTTCAACCTA
Organism: Bacillota bacterium; assembly: GCA_023439505.1. Classification (GTDB taxonomy): domain Bacteria; phylum Bacillota; class Clostridia; order Lachnospirales; family Lachnospiraceae; genus Mobilitalea. The sequence continues at coordinate 8,519 of JAEXNR010000007.1, read as the reverse complement.
TTCTATTCGATATTTTGAATTTGTTCTCTGATTTTTTCAATTTCAGTCTTTAAATCGATGGCTTTATTGGTTACTTCCAAGTCATTGGCTTTGGATAGTATCGTATTTGCTTCTCTGTTCATTTCCTGGGCTATAAAGTCCAGCTTACGTCCGATGTTGTCACTGTCATCTAATACGGCCTTCATATTTAAAATGTGACTGCGCAGTCTGACGGTTTCTTCATCAACACAGATCTTATCCGCAAATACGGTAACCTCTGTAACGATAATACTTTCCTCCATCCTGGTATCACCAAGTAACTCCGTAACCTTAGCCATAAGCTTATTCCGATATTGTGCTACTATTTCAGGAGATCTGATTTCAATAAATTCCACAAGTGAAAGCATTCCATTCAGTTTTGCTACAATATCCTGTTTCAGATGCTCTCCCTCTGCAATACGGGTATCCACAAAGCGCTTCGCGGCGCCTCGCACTGCTTCTTCTACCAATTCCCATAGTACCTTTTCGTCCAGTGTCTGCTCTTCTAACGTAAATACTTCAGGATATCTGGATAGAGACGATACTTTAATATCATTCTCAATACCGAAATCTTTACTGATCTGTTCTAAATTGTTATAATACTCTCTTGCCAGGTCCCCATTATATTTTACGCAGACATTATTCTCAGTATAATCTTCATATGTAATAAATACATCTACTTTTCCTCTCCCGATATACTGTTTCAATACATTACGAATCCCAGCTTCAAAAAATCCCAGCTTTTTAGGCATTCTAGTAGAAATATCGCAATATCTGTGATTCACTGCTTTCATTTCCACGGTAATCTTACGTTCTGCTGTGGAGATTTCATTTCTTCCAAAGCCTGTCATACTTTTTAACATAGATGCCCACTCTTTCATAATCGGCAATCAAGGCGGCAGTCAGCCGCCATGATTGCTTATATTTATATGATATCTACTGAACAATGGAATGCTCTTTCTAATTCATCCTTTTTATTATAAAGGAAATAATATGACAAGTCAAGTCTTGAAAGAAGGATCGTATTACTTTACGTTCTTCATTTCTTTCTCGTTATCTCCTGATTTTCTGAGCGTTGGCTGCTGAGTTATTTCCACCGGATTACTCCTCAACAGATACTAAAAGTGTATTATATCCTGCCCTTCGCAAAACCCGTTCAAAGTCTACCGCATCATCCATATCTTGAAAATCACCTACATGAACGGCATAGAAATCCCCTTGGTTCACGATATCGGCCTGATAGCCTGACTGGAGTATCCGATACTGCATCTGAAAAGCATTGTTATATTGGCGGAATAACCCCACCTGAACCATATAATGTCTGTTTGTATGTTCTGAAGTTTCATCAATTCTAACCGGGAAATCCCTGCAATTCTGATTTGTACAAAGGGCATCCTTATTCATTGATGGCAATACTTCCTCTGTATTCATCTTCTCCTCCTCTACCCCCAATACCTCCATAATTCCTGAGGCAATCACCTGTGCAATCTCGTCAAATTTCTTATCGAATATTTCGTTATCCGAATCAGAGTTAATATAACCAATATCCAATAATAAAGAGGGCATTTTCGTATCCGTCAGATCGATTAACTCCGTTAATTCCGTGATACCGGCATTTCGAAATCCTAGCTTTTCCATTCCCAGCAGAATTTTTGTCGCGGCATCTTCCTGAACCCCTCCCCTTTCACCCAGACAACCACGGACCCCTTCCAACTCTCCGCTGATGGGACTGTGATTTCGATGGATCGTTACAAAAAGATCTGCATTTTCGCTATTAGCTTTCATTACCCTGTTAAGCGGTGACATATAGATATCCCTGTCTCTTGTATATACCACCTCAACACCGTTCTTTTTTAAAAGTTCGCCCACCGCCATTGCCAAATCCAGCGTATCATTTTTCTCATATCGGTGATCGTTGACCATTCCGAGATCATTGCCGCCATGTCCGGCATCCAATATAACCTTTGCCAAAAGACTTCCCCCTGCCTGTTATGAATACCAAAGCTGCAGTGCTTGTTGTCGTTCCTTCTGCATCTTTAGATTCAGCATACTCTTACTCTATTATATGAAGAAGTAAAATATATTTCACTTTAATCCGGACTTCTTTCCTTAATATTTATGTAATTTAGTGCGGGCCATCTATGAAAACCTGTTTCCCGGTATAAAAAGGATATCATACCTTGCAATGAAGATATGATATCCTTTTATTGGATATGTTAATTATAAAAATCAGAGAAAAACAATAATTCTATTCTTAACTCTTCTGTATTGTATATTGTTTAATCCAGTGTTTTAAATGCCTGTTCCAGCGCTTCAATCAGATCATCCACATGTTCCGTACCGATGGATAAACGAATGGTATTCGGCTTAATTCCGGACAAAACAAGCTCCTCTTCTGAAAGTTGGGAATGAGTAGTGCTTGCCGGATGGATTACCAGTGATTTTACATCGGCTACATTGGCAAGTAAGGAGAAAATCTCCAGATTGTCTATGAACTTTTTCGCTATTTGCGCATCCCCCTTTATTTCAAAGGTAAATATGGAACCTGCACCGTTGGGGAAATATCTTTCATATAAGTCATGATAAGGATTGTCGGATAAGGAAGGGTGATTTACCTGTTCCACCAAAGGATGGTTGCTCAGATACGTAACAATCTTTAAGGTGTTATAAATATGCCGTTCAACACGTAAGGAAAGCGTTTCCAGTCCCTGCAGGAATAAGAAGGAATGGAAGGGGCTGAGCGTTGCACCGGTATCTCTTAATAAGGTAACTCTTGCTTTAATAATATAAGCCAGTGCGCCTACTGCCTGGGTGAATTTAACCCCATGATAACTCGGGTTGGGTTCTGTCAAATAAGGGAATTTGCCGGATCCTTCCCAATCAAATTTACCACTGTCAATGATAACACCACCAATGGATGTGCCATGACCTCCAATAAATTTGGTGGCAGAATGAATAACGATATCCGCACCATATTCAATCGGTCGTAATAAGTAAGGAGTGGCAAAGGTGTTATCAACAATAAGCGGAATGCGGTTATTATGAGCGATTTTTGCTACTTCTTCTATATCAATGATACTGGAATTGGGATTACCAAGACTCTCGATAAAGATTGCCTTCGTATTTGGCTGAATTGCTTTTTCAAAGTTTGTTACATCATCCGCATCAACAAAAGTTGTGGTAATACCAAAGTCCACCAACGTATGGGCAAATAAGTTATAGGTACCGCCATAAATTGTCTGAGCCGATACAATGTGATCACCGGCATGTGCGATATTTTGGATCGCGTAAGTTACCGCAGCCGCACCGGATGCGGTTGCCAAAGCCGCGGCTCCGCCTTCTAGCGCTGCAATTCTTTGTTCAAATACGTCTGTGGTAGGATTCATAATACGGGTATAAATATTTCCGCCTTCGCTTAATCCGAACCGTCCTTCTGCCTGGGCAGAATTTTCAAATACATAGGATGATGTCTGGTAAATGGGAACACATCTTGCTCCCGTTGCACTATCTGCATTTTCCTGTCCTACATGTAATTGTAGTGTTTCAAATCTGAATTTTTTGTCTGACATATTTCTTTCCTCCGTTCACTTTTCTTATTATTTTATTATGTAAATTTTCCTGGACTTTATTACTCTTTCTATAACATACTATTCATATTTATATAGTATGAATTCTGTTAAAATAATAATATACTCAATTGAAGATTTTGTCAAGTGGGTATATTAATTATTTATAACACAGGAAACGGTTTGACAATTCCCTGTCAATAACAATACGCTTAACATCTGAACTAATTTCACAGGATATACTTTTGTGTGAAAAAGCCACCTAATTCACGCGATTCTGTTCGTCCTTGATCAATTGTCTTTCAACCAGATCCTGAAGGGTAATATGGTCTACCACTCCACAGATGGCATCATATACTTCAATCCATACGTCTCTGGTTACACAGCCATTTCTTCTCGTACAAGAGTCATCGTCTTCCTGTATACAATCAATCGGTGCCAGGCTCCCCTCTGAAAGGCGTAAAATCATTCCAACAGTATATTCACGAGGATCCTTTGCCAGTCTATAACCACCCTGAGCCCCTCTTATGCTTTTGACATAACCGGCACGATTGAGCAAAGAGATAATCTGTTCCAAATATTTGTCAGAGATATTTTGTCTGGAAGAAATACTTTTGATCGTAATATACTCACCGGTATTATTTAATGCCAGATCCAGCATAAGACGCAGGGCATATCTTCCCTTTGTTGATATTTTCATATCATATCCTCCTCATTGGATGCGGAACATACTCAACTTTTCCGCATTTTACATTAATATAACATAGGGCGGATAGGAATTCAACTCACTGTTTCCCTTTTTGTCAACTTTTCTGATATCTCTCAATTGAACATTTTCAATCTCACACCGGTCCCTCAGGAATTTATTACAAAGGATATTTCATTATTCTGATTTGTTTATACACTTTCCCGATAGCAAAACGGAGTCACGTTCTGTATAATGAATTTGATAGATGAACCAGAGATTGAACCAGAAGGAATGATGATAGTAATGAAATATGAAATGATTTTTTTAGACGTAGACGGAACATTAAAGCAGGAACCCTACAATATATCAGAAAATAACAAGAAGGCTGTCCGCGTGGCCTGTAAAGCAGGCGTAAAGGTATCCATAGCTTCCGGAAGAAATAAGGATTTACTCCTTACAACAGTAAAAGAATTAGGCCTTTATGAATATGGCAATTCCTATACAGTTGCGCTAAACGGTGCACATATCATCGATAATAATACCGGTAAAACGCTGCAAACCATACCAATACCGCTGCATTTGGTGAAGCAATTATTTCATAATGCGAATAAACATGAGATCACCTGTCATGTTTACACGGAGAATTATGTTGTATTTAATTATCATGATGATCAATATCAATGGTATCAAAAAGGCGGTTGTCAGTGCGAGCTCATTGATCTGGAACGTGAGGATTTTGGATTAAAAGAAGCGCCATTAAAATTCTTTCTGTTGAGCAAAGACAAAAGTAAATTAAGGCAATTCAAAGAAGAAATGTCAGACTCGACAAAGGAAGTACTAAATGCTGAGTTTTCCAGCATCTATAGTCTTGAGTACACCTCCATACATGCCAGTAAAGGACTTGGAATGGAATATGTATGTAATTTATTTCAGGTGCCGCTTTCAAAAACCATAGCGGTCGGTGATGGTGAAAATGATATCTCCATGCTTTCGAAAGCCGGTCTTGGGATTGCAATGAAGAATGGTCTGGAATCAGTCAAGGCCGTTGCTGATACCATCAGTGATTACTCCTGCAAAGAAGATGGTGTAAAAGAGATCATCCATAAATATTTTCTCTTGTAGTTGCTGACACGGACATGCTGCATAGGATACCGAACTCCTGCTTATCATTTTTCCATTCGAATCATGCATGTCCTGAAACTTCAAGACATGTAACGAACAAAGACCTTGTTTTTGCCAGCAAAAATAAGAAAGACTTTTTCTATGTAATCGCTGATGGCGGACATGATTGCTTCCATCAGCTGTAATTTTCGAAACTTAAGATACGATCTGATCTTAATCAGTACCATCAATCTGATTGCTTTCTTACATCTCCTGTAATTATTCACTATAATTTCTGTTGCAAAGACAGCCGGGATAAGGATTCCATTCCGGTTCCATGGAATAATAATTATCCGAAGCTCTCTGTTCAAAGCATAAGAACCAATCCAGACAATACGTATTCGCATCGGGGCGATCCATGCGCTCCATTGCAGCCCCGCAGGTTCCGGGTGCCGGAAGGATCACATCATCCCCGGGCATCCAGTTTGCAGGAGTGGCAACATTATCGTTATCCGCTGTCTGTAACGCGATAATCATTCGTTTTATTTCTTCCATATTACGGCCAAGAGTTAACGGATAATAAAGCATGGCTCTGATTTTACCTTCCGGATCAATAATAAATACGGCTCTTACGGTCTGGGTTGTTGACGTACTTGGCTGAAGCATCCCATAACTTCTGGCGATGTCCATGCTGATATCAGCAATCAGCGGAAACGTAACATCCACATGTTTTATATCCTTCCAGGAAAACTCTCTGACCTTTCTCAGCCATGCAATATGGGAATAAATCGAGTCAATCGACAGACCGACCAATTGGGTATTTAATGCCTCAAACTCTTTCATCATTGATGCAAAGGTCATGAATTCAGTAGTACAGACAGGAGTAAAATCCGCTGGATGAGAAAAGAATATTACCCACCTGCCTCTAAAATCTTGCGGGAAATTAATCGTTCCCTGTGTTGTCACAGCATGAAATGAAGGTGCCATTTCACCAATAAGCGGCATATGAACTGCATAACTGTCTTCCATAATAATCCCCTTTTCAAAGCTTAATACTAAATCATATGACAGATTATGCGCTTGTGCTACAGGTGGTAACGGCAACTGACGGAATTAATCTTCCAATACCTGACCGTCTGTTGAAATTGTGATCACCTTCCATGGGATGATTTCTCCACTCTTAGACAGTGCACTTTTAACATATTGAACAATCCCTCCGCAGCAAGGAACCTCCATACGAATAACCGTAACACTCTTTATCTCATTTTGTATCAGAATTTGTGCAAGTTTTTCTGAATAATCCGTATCATCGAGCTTGGGACAGCCGATTAAGGTAATCTTATTTTTCATAAACTGATGAAAGTTTCCATAAGCATATGCGGTACAATCTGCTGCAATCAAAAGGTCAGCATTGTGAAAATAAGGAGCATTGACTGGAACCAGCTGGATTTGAACCGGCCACTGTCTCAACTGAGACAAAGTTGTGGCGGTTATCTCTTCCTTCTTATCGCTCTCCTTTTCCTTTGGGGAAAGGTTTCTTGCCATGGAGCCCGGGCAGCCCATCGCGTGTTCCGGCTGTTTCTTTTGCATTTTATGTTTCATATTATTTAATACCTCTTCTTCATTGTACTCCAATGCTTCCCTTTCTTCAAAGTGAATGGCATTGGTAGGACAAACCGGCAGACAATTTCCCAATCCGTCACAATAATCATCCCTTAATAATTTTGCTTTTCCATTAACGATCCCGATGGCTGATTCATGGCAGGCACTGACACATAACCCACAGCCATTACATAATTCTTCATTGATTTTTATTATTTTTCTGATCATACGATATCCTCCGATTTAATCTGTTGATATTAATAGGTAATCACCGACTTATTGATTACATCTTACTATAAAACCAAAAAGAAATATGTAGCTGTGGCTACATATTTCTATCTGAATGAATTCGTTTCGTAATCAATCATCATTTCCTCTGCCTATGAATTACCGAAGAAATTTGTTCAACCGGACTAAAATGAGAGAACCAAGCATCCCGATCAGGGCCCCTGTAATGACGCCTGAAATCAATAAAACCGGCAGATAATAAACGATGTTAATATTATTTACCACCCAGACAGCTACAAGGATTTGTCCCACATTATGCATAATACCGCCGATTACACTGACACCTACCATACTGAAAAACTTTAGTTTCTTAAACATTACCATACAGAACCAACTTAACAATCCCCCAGAGAGACTAAATAACATCATCTGGAGATTACCGAAGGTAAATCCAACCAATACAATACGAATCAGTGATAATGCAAAGGCTTCCTTTATTCCCATGCCATAGAGTCCGACAATCACTACAAGATTGGCAAGACCAAGTTTAATACCATATATCGGTATGGGAATGGGTATTAATGTTTCCAAATAGCTTAGAATAAAGGCAAGCGCAACAAGAAGTCCGTAGGTTGCTATTTTTTTAGTTTTCATCTCAGCTCCTTATTTCACTTTGAAGTCGACATCATCCTCTTCCCCACCTACGATCTGAAGGACTACTTTATGGGGCAGACAAACAATGGTCTCATGATTGTAATGTATTCCACTATGTTGTACACATAATTTATCGGGACAGGTAGCATCCACCATCTTTACATAACCGTCCTTGATTTCAAAGGTGTTTTCTTCTTTGTTCTCAAGATGAATGGTGAATTTCATATCTTTATTCAGCTCGAAAGATTGATATTTTTTGCCGTCAATCGTAACCAGAACCTGACTTCCGTCCGATCTTGTCATCTTCATAACAAAGAATGCAGTCAATCCCAAAAGAACAATTACTCCGATTAATATAATATCATTTCTTTTCAGCATACCTTCACCTGACTGATAAAAGGGGCAATCTGTCGGCCTTCTAAGCATATAGCTCCTTTTATCCCTTATATTTTTTAAATATTTGTCCATTATGATCCGTTTACATCCTTTAAATGATAATATGTACCTTACAAATTGTCAAGCGAATAACATGGAATGCCAGCTCTGAAAGGTAAACTTCTTTATATTTCTCTGATTTTGCTCAAAACAGTAATTGTGGAAATCTATCCTCTGTTTTGCCATTTCTCAGGTAGGTTATCCACATCGCATAAGCAGACTAATTT